>JAFPVJ010000018.1 GCA_017400135.1 Bacteroidales bacterium | reverse complement strand
CCAAGATGCAGAAAGTATCAACCCCTCCGGGGGAATGCATCTTGGAGGGCGCCCTGCCCTTTGTGTCAAAACATTCGTATATTTGTAATAAGAATTTCATGAAACAATGGATAGAAGGACATTTCTAGGTTTGTCTGCGAGCGGACTCGCTGCTTTGGGGCTGACGGGACCTTCCGTCCTGCTGGAGGGAAAGAATCCTTCCCGGAAAGGCGGACGCTATTCGGTAGTAATCTTGGGGGATACCCATTTCGATAAGGCCCCCGACAGCATCTATCATTCTTGTTACAATGAGCAGGACCAAAATCTGAGCAATATCCAGCACGCCGAGTTTGCCCGCAACGGGGAGATGTGGTCGGACCGTTGCCCGCGCCTGCTGGCCCGGGCGGCGGGTCTGATCGATGACTCCACCCGTTTCGCCCTGCAGGTCGGAGACCTCGTCCAGGGCGACTGCGGCAACGGGGACGTCCATCGCAGGATGCTGTCCGACGCCATGGATTACCTCAAAGCGAATCTGAGGGGCCTTCCTTTCGTGACGGTGGTCGGCAACCACGACATCCGGGGCAAGGATGCCAGGGAAGTCTATCACGAATACATGCCGGCCCGCATGTCCGCGGAGCTGGGGATGCCCGTCCGGAAAACCACCTTCGGTTTCCCGGTAGGGGACGATGCCTGGATCGTGACCGATTTCAACGATCCGGACGATGAGGAGATGGATAAGCTCCTGAAGGAGACGGAAGGTGCCCGATACACGTTCATTGTCACGCACAGCGCGGTCTTCCCCCTGGACGCCCTCTCCTTCCGCTGGTTCTATCAGGGATCGGCCAAAAGGACCGGGGCACGGCTCCATTTCCGCAAGGAATTCGCACGCCGCAACGCGATCGTCCTCTGCGGCCATACCCACAGGACGGAATTCCACGACTGGTACGGGGACGGGGGAAGGATCACCCAGATGACCTGCAGCAGTGTCTGGGCCAACGAAGAGTTGGGACACTATGGCATCGATGCCGAAGGACCGGACCAGTACGGGCTGTCCCGCCGCCGGAGGGTCAGCCCTGACGACCCGGCCAACCAGGATGCCGAAGCGCTGTATGACGAATACCGTCCGGGCCTCAGGCAGTACATCCACGCCTACTCGGCCGGATCGTATCGCCTGGATGTGTCCCGCCGCGGGGTCACCGTCGACTTTTACGCCGGTGATTCCCAGGACCGCACCGCCCGTTTCGTTCTGCGGTAACCTTTCCTCATAACAGGATACTCGATAAGAAACTACCGCCATTTTGCGCAATATTTGTGCGAAAATGCTATCTTTGTTCCATTGATGAGATACGCTTATGAAAAAAACGACGCTTCAATCCATCGCGGAGCAGTGCGGATGTTCCATTACGACGGTTTCCCGTGTCCTGAACGGCAACGCGGAAAAGTACCGCATCAGCAGAAAGACGGCTGAGGTGGTGATGCAGGAAGTTACGCGGACCGGTTATGTCCCTTCCTTCACGGCGCAGAGTCTGCGGAGCAAGCGTTCGGGAATGATCGGATTGCTCCTCCCGTCGATAGCCAACCCTTATTTTGCCGACATGGCGAGTCACATTGTGTCCGAATTGTACAAGTCGGATTATACGACGATCCTGGTGGATACGATGGAGGATGCAACCCGGCTCAACAAGAGCGCCCGGGCCCTGTTGCTGCGTCGTGTGGAGGGCATGATCGCCGTTCCCTGCGGCGACGATCCCGCCGTACTGGAGATGATCGCCCGGGAAGTCCCCGTGGTTCTGGTGGATCGTTTTTATGAGCAGACAGACCTCTCATACGTGACTACAAACAACTTCAAGGGCGGTTACGAGGGTACGCGGCTGCTGATCCGACAAGGCCACCAGCGCATCGCCTGCATCCAGGGCGAGCGGGATTCGATGCCGAACCGGGAGCGGGTCAATGGATTCCGAAAGGCGATGGAAGAGGCGGGCCTGTCCGACCAGGCCCTCCTGGCGGGCAATGAGTTTTCAGTCCAGAACGGATATCTCTCGACCAAGCTTTTCCTTTTCGGACCGTCCCGTCCCACAGCCATTTTTGCCCTCAGCAACACGATTTTGCTCGGAGCCTTGAAAGCGATCCGGGAGTCGGGCTTGTCCGTGCCGGGAGATATCTCGCTGATATCCTTCGACGACAACGTCTACATGGATTACCTGACGCCGTCCATTACACGGGTGAGCCAGCCCGTCGAGAACATGGCCAAGCTGGCCGTAAAGATCCTTTGTGACCAGTTGGACCCGAGTGGGACGACGGCTGCCCATTCGCAGATCCGTCTGTTGCCGGAAATGATTTATGGCGAGTCGATCGCTCCCTTGTAGATGGATTTTGCGACAAGTTTTTGTAAAAATTTGCGCAACAAATCACTCCGGGTGCGGAGAAAAAACACCATACGGGAATCCAAGGTCTTGTACAAATAACTATTTTGGGGAAGAAAATACAAGCAACACCATATTTCAAACCCTAGTTATATGAAATCATTCGATCTCAAAAAACAGATCGTCAGGATGGGAAGAAACAGATTGATTCCCGTCTTGGCTATGCTTCTGTGCGCGGGAACCCTGGCCATGGCCCAGACCACGGTGCGGGGAACCGTCACGGATGAGAAGGGTGAGGCCCTTCCGGGTGTTTCCGTCGTCGTCAAGGATGGCGGGAAGATCCTGGACGGCGCCTTCACCGATGCATCAGGACAGTACCAGATTACGGCTCCTGCCGGATCGGAACTGGAGTTCAGCTTCATGGGCTTCCAGCCGCAGAGCTTCCCGCTCGGCCAGGCTCCGGCCAGCTTGACTCTTAAACCGGACATCCTGCAGGAATCGGTTGTGATCGGTTACGGCACGGTCAAGAAAAAGGACGTGCTCGGATCCATCTCAACGGTCCGTGAACAGGACCTGCTCAACCGCAAGACCGCCGGTGTGGTCGAGTCGATGCGCGGTATGACTTCCGGCGTGAAGATCACCAGCAGCGGTCAGCCGGGTTCGGGCGCCACTATCCAGATCCGCGGTATCGGTTCCTTTACCGGCAACTCTCCGCTCTTTATCGTAGACGGTTCGTACGGTGGCAGCGAACTGGGCCTGAATGTGGAAGACATCGAGTCCATCCAGGTCCTGAAGGACGCCTCCTCCGCCGCCATCTACGGCTCCCGGGCTGCGAGCGGCGTGGTCATCATCACGACCAAGAAGGGTAAGGCCGGCCCGTTGAAGGTGACGGGCGATGCTTCCGCGCAGATCTACTGGCTGCCCCGGTACGACCTAATGGATGCGGAAACCTATAAGCTCTATGATGACCGCGCCTATCAGGAAGCGATGCTGCAGGGTGTGGCGGGCATCACCAAGACCCAGAACCACTACGACGGTAATACGGACTGGCAGAGCGAGATGCTCCGCACCGGCATCCTACAGAACTACAACGTGTCTCTGTCCGGCGGCAGCGAGAACATCCGCTACTATGCCTCCATCAACCACAAGCGGGACCAGGGTGCCCTCCGCTACACGGGCTATGAGCAGACTGGATTCCGTATCAATACTTCCGGAAAGAAGGGTATCTTCGAGTATGGCGAGAATTTCTTCTTCACCAAGTCGAAGAGACAGAAACTCAATACGGCGACGGGTTGGATCTGGTCCAACTTCATCGCGATGCCTCCGACCATTCCCGTCTATGATGAGTCCCACCCGGGCGGCTACGGCTACGGTGATCCGGACAGGGCGAACACCTACGCCCTGAACCCGGTCGGATATGAAGAGCTGTATCACGCCGAGAACCCCGAGCAGTATCTCTATGGGGATGTCTATGGCAAACTGGATATCTGGAAGGATTACCTCTCGGCGAAGCTGAACGTTTCCTACAAGAATTATTTCGGTGAAACGTCCCGTCTCCGCAAGAAGGGCAACTGGACGATGGGTCAGGGTGATGATGCCGCGAGCATCGGTTACGAGACGGCCAAGCACGACAAGATCCTCATTGAAAACACCTATACCTTCGACCACACTTTCGGCAAGCATGCCATCAGTGCCGTAGGCGGTTTCTCCTACGATACCTTCCATGAAGAGTATCGCGGTGAGTCCAAGCTGAACCCGCTGACGATCGGCGACCGTTACATCACTTCCATTTCTTCCGCAACGGGCACCCAGACGGCAACGGGCAGCTACATCGAGTATGCCCTCATCTCTTACTTCGGCCGTCTGAACTATTCCTATGCGGACCGCTATCTCCTCCAGCTGACCGCCCGTCGGGACGGTACTTCCCGTCTGCCCGCCGGCAACCGCTGGGACAACTTCGGTTCCGTATCCGTCGGCTGGCGTATCAGCAACGAGCCGTTCTTCAACGTGCCCGGCATCGACGACCTCAAACTGAGGGCCAACTACGGTACGCTGGGTAACACCAACATCGGCGCCTGGGACTATGTCTCGACGCTCAATACGGCTCCCCGCGCCATCATGGACGGTGACGAGAAGGCGGTCGGTATCACGCTTTCCAACCTGACCAACAGCGACCTGGTCTGGGAACGCAAGACGACCGCCAATGTCGGTTTCGACCTGACCGCCCTGAGCCGCAGGCTGACGGTGTCCGCGGAATGGTTCCTGTCCAAGAGCAAGGACCTGCTCCTGAGCCTGCCGATCCTGTGGACGACCGGTAACGAAGGCTCCGCCCCGACGGTCAACGCCGGTTCCCTGCAGAATACCGGTCTCGAACTCGAAGTCGGCTGGAACGATCACTTCGGTGACTTCAGCTATTCCATCAACGGCAACCTTTCCACGCTGAAGAACAAGATCCTCGGCCTGGGCTACGGCAACACGGTTTCCTACACCAGCACCTCCATTTCCGAAATCGGAAAGCCCCTCGGCATGTGGTATCTCTACAAGACCCTGGGCATCTTCCAGTCCCAGGCAGAAATCGACTCTTATGTCAATGCCGAAGGCAAGATCATCCAGCCGAACGCCCTGCCGGGTGACATCAAGTACGACGACTATGATCCGGACGGCCAGATCGCATCGACCGACCGCCAGGTCGTCGGAAGCCCCTGGCCGAAGCTTTATGCCGGCTTGAATGTCAGCATGGCTTACAAGGGCTTCGATCTGAGCATCCAGGGTTACGGCCGTTTCGGCCAGCTCGTTTACAACGGCGCCAAGGCCACGGCCGGCGACTTTGTCAACAACAACAACAATTTCAACGGTTACAAGCCCTGGACCCAGGAAGATCCCACGACGAATACGCCGCGCATCATCTTCGGTGATTCGCGCAACTCGCGCGGAGACCAGGACCGCTGGCTGGAGGATGGCTCCTTCTGGCGCTTCAGCGACATCGCCCTGGGTTATTCCCTCCCGACCCCCTTCGTCAAGAAGATCGGGATGGATCAGATCCGTTTCAGCGTGATCGGCAAGAATCTCCTGACCTTCACCCGCTACACGGGCCTGGATCCGGAGTTTGCCGACAGCGGTATTTACTCCATCGGATATGACGGCTGTTCGTTCCCGAACCCTCGTTCCGTTCAGTTCTCTCTTTCCTTCACTTTCTAATTCCGGAATACGATGAAAAGAATAGTTTATTTTCTCGCCATTGCCCTCGTGACGCTGCCCTGCCTGATCTCCTGCGGAGAGAAGTATATCGATATCGAGAACGGCAACAGCCTCAACACCAGTATGTTCTGGAAGACCGAGGAGGATATGAATTCCAACCTGATCGCTGTCTACAACATGTTCTACCGTCAGGGAACGTGGACGCGTAACATCTATACCCAGCTCAACGGCATGGCCGACGACGGTGTCAGCTACGCCGGCTGGACCGAGCTTAACGAGTGGACCAAGTTCAAGTACACCAACTATAACTTCGCCGAAGGCCAGGCCAAGATCTGGAAGGAACACTGGACGGCGGTCAACCGCGCCAACCAGGTGCTCGACCACATCGATGACGAAGCGATCGTTTTCGGAAATGAAAATGACCGTAAGGACATCAAGGGACAGGCCCTCTGGCTCCGTGCGTTCTACTATTACTACATGGTCGCTCTGTGGGACAACATCCCGCTGCTTCTGCACATGTCTTCCGCCGGCGACCAGCCCGCCAATTCCACCCCCGATGAGATCTTTACCCAGATGGAGCAAGACCTGGTCGAGGCGATCGGCTACCTGCCGCTGACCCGTTCGAAGGAGAAGGCCCGTCCGACCAAGGGCTCCGCATACGGCCTGTTGGCCCGCTACTATGCCCAGCACCACAAATGGACGGAAGCCGCCCAGTGCCTGGAGTGGATCGTGGAAGGCGAGGGGAAGAGCGTTTATTCCCTGGAGCCTGTCTGGCAGGACAACTTCAACTGCAAGAAGGAGAACAACGTCGAGTCCCTGTATGAGATCCAGTTCTCCCTGGTGAATTATGTCGGTTTCGACCAGACGGATAACTACCGCGACGCCAACGCCCAGCTCGGCACCCAGATCGAGATCAACCAGTCTCCGAAGGGCACGGGTTGGAACAACGTCGAAGGCAACCGCTGGATTGTCGAGTACTTCAAGCGTGAAAAGACCACGGACGGCAAGAACGACCCGCGCCTGTTCTATACCTGCTGGTATGACCAGGCTACGACCGACTTCCCGGAGCACGGGGATCAGCTGATCTATGGCAAGACCTGGTCCGACGGTTATGCCGACAGCGGCAACCGCGTCTTCATCAAGAAGTATTCGACGGATGTCATGCCGCTCTATTACTGGAACGACAACAACTTCCGATCCATCCGTCTCGCCGACATGCTCCTGCTCTATGCGGAGGTGTTGAACGAGGTCAACAAGGCTCCGACCGCCAAGGCCGTGGAGTATGTCAACCGGGTCCGCACCCGCGTCGGCCTGCCCACTCTGGCGGCGAGCACCTACTACGATGGAGCGAAGATCGCTTCCGATTACACTGCGTTCAAGGAGCACATCAAGATTGAGCGTGCCCTTGAGACGGCTTTCGAGTGCGTCCGCTGGATGGACCTCAAGCGCTGGGGCTTCGATGAGGCCACGGTGAAGGAACTCCAGAAACGGGATGTGGATTACAACAACTTCGAGCTTGGCAAACACGAGCGTTTGCCGCTGCCTCAGCGTGAAGTTGACAACAACCCGAACCTCGAGCAGAACCCTAAATATTGATGGATATGAAAAAGATCATCTATATGCTTATCGGTGTCGCCGTTGCTTGCCTGCAACTTTCCTGCACCAAGAATGCGGCGACCTGGATCGAAGATCCGAGTTATAAGATCCAAAGCGACGAGTCTCTCTTCGCCGTCTATCCGATCGCCGTCAGCGTACCGGCGGAAGGCGGAGAAGTCGAATTCACCATTACCGGCAACGAAAACTGGACCATCGAGGTGGGCGATGTCAATACGTCCAAGACCGACTGGTGCGTCCTGGACAAGGTCTCCGGCAACGGCAAGACGACGGTCAAGGCGACCGTGACCCAGTCCAACTCCTTCGTCAAGAACCGCTCGATGGAGTTCCTGGTCTCCAACGGGAAGAAGACCCTCAAGACCAAGGTGGTCCAAGGCCTGCTGACCCTTGCGGATGACGAGGTCCTGATCAACGGTCTCATCTGGATCAACCGCAATGTCGGCAAGCCCGGTACCTTCACGGACGAAATTGATGATATCGGCTACTGCTATCAGTTCAACCGCAAGGAGGGCTGGGTCGGCGGCAAGGCCAATCCTGATTTCGTGGCAGCGGTCAATAGTTATGTTCCCTCGGAAGGGGATGACTGGGTGACCAGTGCCTGGACGGATGCCAACAATCCCTGTCCCACCGGATGGCGCGTTCCGACCGGTCAGGAGGTGTGCGACCTCCTGGGCGATTCCGAGGCAAACCTGAAGGCCGTTTCCGTCAACGCTTCGGCCACCAACGGTTTCAAGGTCCGTGGTTACATCGTCGGCGTGGACAAGTCCGTCGCCGCCACCCTGACCAAGGAGAACGTCACCTCCAGCGGTGCGCTCTTCATCCCGCAGTCCGGCTGGCTGAACGAATACGGCAACTGGGACCGTGACTGGCTGGTTGTCCTGCGTACGGCGACCTCCCTCAACAAGTCCATGGGCGGCATGTTCCTCTCCAGCTGGGGCTATACTGACGCCTGGGGCTGGGGTGACGGACAGAAAGTCCGCGCCGCGCCGGTCCGTTGCGTCAAGATCCTCGAGATCGAAGACTAAATGAACAGGATTCTATTCCCGACCCTGATACTCTTCTCCGTCCTGGCCGTTTCGTGCCGGGACGGAGATGGAGCATCATCGTCCCTGGTCGTTCCCGAGATCCGGTACGAATTGAGCGGGGGCGCCGGCCATTACGACTATGCCCCGAGCTTCATTATCGATGAATACGGCATCATCTACGGCTTCCTCTGTGAGAACAAGAATCCCTTCGAGATCATCGATTACGTGTATCTGTACAAGGGGATTCCCACGAAGGACGGCTATGTTTGGCAGCCCGGTACGCAGATCGTGGCCCCTTCCGAGACGGGATGGGACCACATCCATATCTGCGACCCCGATGTGCGGGCCTTCAAGACCCGATGGAAGGGAAAGACCTACAACTACATCATGACCTATCTGGGCGTGGACCAGTGGTTCGACCACAACCAGATCGGTCTGGCCGTTTCGGAGGCGATCGAAGGACCTTACATCAAGTTTGACGGCAACCCCCTGATCCCCTACGAGGGACGGGATAAGTGGGGCACGGGCCAGAGCACCAGCCTGGTCAAAAATGACTCCACCATCGTGGTCTATTACCACAACACGGGATCCAAGACCGGTTATTCGCGCAGGGAAGTGATTCTCAATGACCTGGACAACATCCGGCTCGGGGAGCAGGAGGACATTCCTCACTTAAGGCCCAATTCTTATCCGGCTCTGGGCAAGGATCACTTGTATATGGTCTCGGAAATGAAGTCCGACGCCTATGACGGCAGTGTGATTCCCACCTGGGTAGGTGACCTCTGCCGGGTGGCCCGCGTGCCGCTGGACGGGGATATCTTCGCCGAGGAGGATCCCTGGGAGGTCCTCGGTTACGTCACGCCCGAGTTTTCCGGTTTCCCCCGGAACCACAACCCCGGGTTCCTGACGGACGAGAAGGGTTATCTGCCGGATGAGGACGTTCTGACGGTTTATTTCACCACGGCTGTAACCGGTGATGACTGGCTCTGGTCCTACGACCTGTATTCTGCAACATTTGACATGAAGAAACGCAAATAGAAGACTAATGAAAAAACTGTTTGTTATCCTGGCGGCAGCCGTTCTGCTGCTTCCCGCCTGTGGGGAAAAGCCGGCTGCGGAAGCGGAGGCCCCCCTGGCGGTCATCATGGAAACCGATCTGGGCAACGACGTGGATGACGCACTGGCGCTGGATCTGCTCTACAAGTATCTCGATGCCGGAAAGATCCGCCTCCTGGCCATTAACCTCAACAAGAACGGTGACGCCCCGGCCGAATATGCGGATATCCTCAACACCTGGTATGGTTATCCTGATGTCCCGATCGGCATCATCCGGGACGGAGCGGATTGCGAGACGGACGCTGCGGTCAATTATGCCAAGGCTGTCGTGGAAATGAAAGATGCGGAAGGGAATCCGCTCTTCGCCCGTTCCCACCCCGGCTATGCGGACTATCCCGAAGCGGTCACGCTCTATCGGAAGCTCCTTGCCGCGGAACCGGACGCCTCGGTGGTGATCGCTTCCGTCGGATTCTCAACCAACCTGATCCGCCTGCTGGAGACGCCTGCCGACGATATTTCTCCGTTGAACGGCAAAGAGTTGGTGGCCAAGAAGGTGAAACTGCTGGTAACGATGGCCGGCTGCATGGACAATCCGAAGACGCACGAATACAATGTCGTCAAGGATATTCCTGCTGCCAAGGTCATCTTCGAAGAGTGGCCGACTCCGGTCGTGACTTCTCCCTTTGAGGTGGGCGTGCAGATCCGCTATCCTGCGACCAGTATCGAGGGTGATTTCGACTGGGCGCCGCAGCATCCGGTCGTTGAGGCCTACAAGGCTTATCTGCCGATGCCTTACAACCGTCCCACCTGGGATCCGACAGCCGTGCTGTATGCCGTCGAAGGCGGGGAGTGGTTCACCGTTTCCCCGGCCGGAAAGATTACCGTGACGGATGAGGGATCCACCCTGTTTACCGAGGATCCTGAGGGCACCCGCCGCTATCTGGCCGTGACTCCGGAACAGGGAGAGGCGATCCTCAAGCATTTCGTCGAAGTGATCACATCCTGTCCTGCTTCCAGGAAATGAGGCGTATACTCCATTTGATATGTGTCTGTCTGGCTTCCCTCGCCGTGTTTTCCTGCGGCGGGGGAGACGGACCCGAAGTCCCGGAAGAGACGATTGAGGTCACGGATTTTATCTTCAGCAAACCCAGTTTTGTCTTTGGCTTCACCGGTCAGAACCGCTATTCGTACTGTCCCTCCATCATCGCCAACGGGGATGGGACCAGCCATGTCTTCTTCTGCGGGAATCCCAACCAGGGGACGATGGTGGACAATGTCTACCATATCGTGGAGTATGCCAACGGTACGCATACGGCGGCCGTCAGCGTGCTTCAGCCCAGTCTCAACTGGGACAGCCACCATACCTGCGACCCTTGCGTCATAGAAGGCGAATTCAAGATGGACGGGACGACCTACAGGTATGCGATGTTCTTCCTGAGCAATCCGCTGGAGTATTACTACAATGAGATCGGCGTGGCTTTCAGCAATGACTTGGGCGCTTCCTCCTGGGTGAAATATCCCGTCCAGCTGGTTCCCAAGACCTGGCCGACGGAGGGCGATCAGTCTCTCGGAGGCAATGCCAAGTCCTGGGGCGTCGGGCAGCCGTCCGCCGTCTCGCTGGACAAGAAGGGGAAGGTCCTGCTGACCTACACCATCGGAGACAGCGCCGGGACGCGCGTCGCATTCCGGGAGATGGATCTGTCGGACATGTCCCATCCGGATCTCGGCACCGCCATGAACATGAACGCTGCCGGGCTGGAGAATCTGAATGGGGGGTCGGACTATACCTGCAACTGCGATTTCGCCATCGCTCCTTCGGATAACAAGATCGTCATGGTCCGCCCGGTCCAGCCTCATCCTTCCACCTATCCCAGCTACATACCCGTGGCTCAGGAGGTGGACTACATGGACTTGGACAGTTTCCGCGCCGGTATTGGCAAATGGACGCCCCTGGCACGGATCGACAATTCCGTCAGTGGGTTCCCCCGCAACCACAATGCCGGCCTGTCGCGGGACAGCTTCGGACACCTGACGGAGTGGGAGACGCCGACGGTTTATTTCACGGTGAGCAAGGAGACGCCCGACGTCAATGCTTCGACGGGCAAGCACGCGGAATGGACCTACCATATCTATAAATCAAAACTGACCAAGCGCATCCGGACGGTGACCAGACCGGTTCGGGGTAATTGATATGGAAACGATCTTATCCCCGGTCAAGATTCTTTGCTTCCTGTTTGTCTCTTGCCTGATATCATGCGGGTCGCCGCATGATCAACTGCTAGGCTCTGTATCAGACCCTTCCGTCGAACTGATGGCCCATAATTTCAGGTATGTCGGCGAGTATGACGGGTGGCGGTACGGACTGTACAATGCCGGCTATGAGACAACGAAAGAGCATCCGAAGAATCTTGACATTGACCTGAAGCTCGTCCGTTGGAAAACAAAATATCTGGAACACCGCGAGATCAGCCAAATCTGGTATACGGGGAAGGGAATCAGTGATGACTTCCGGCCGCCCTACGATGCAAGCGGATTCATAGACGGCCCGACGATGCACATCCTGTTCTGTCCCGGGGTGGAAGGCCGCAGTGCCTATGTCCATGTCCCGTATGACTTGGATAAGGGGGTACTCGGTGCGGAAGAGGTCATGACGCTCGATGGCAAGGAGATAACGGTAGCCAACGTCCTTGACATTTATACCTCTCGGACCGGGGTGGAGATCCCCTGGTCCTCCGATGGGGGACCAAAATCAGCTTTCGGCATCGGAATGAATGTCGAGGTCATACGCCACGGGGATTGTTTTTATTCCGTCATCAGTGCCCTGGCCTATGGTTTTACGGCCATCATCGTCCGGTCCGATGACTTGATTCACTGGCAGACCGTCACCGTGGCGGACCTTTCACCGGTTCATTTCGGAACCACATATTGGGAAGGTGTACTCCATCCGCTGCATGATGATCTTTTCGCTTTTGCGACGCGCGTTCAGAGTGAGGATGGGGTCATCGTGGGAACGTGGAACGTATCGACAGGGGAGCTGTCCCATCTCCGGCGGATAGAGGGCGGCATTACCGCGCGTCCGGAGTTTTTTGATTATAAGGGAGATACATACTTCTATTGCAACACTTTCGGTCCATCCGAGGTCGAGGATTACGGCTCCGTCTACCGTGCTACGGCGTCTTTCTACAAAGTCAGCCGGGATGGAGATGAACTCGAGTTTGTCCGTTCAAAGTTTGTCCCGGAGGGCATCCATTACCCCTCCTTCTACGTGGAAGCCGGCGGTCGTTTCCACCGTGGAGACAGGCTCTATATCCTTTATAGCACGGATTCCCGCCGTCTTGATGCCAGCGAAGCCCGCAGCAACATCGCACTGGAGCGTATTGTGTTGGATTGAATGCCTTGAAAAAGCGGTTTTCATATTCTTACTCTTTGGCCGGATTGCTTCTGGTCCTGGCATTCCTGTCTTCGGTCTCCTGTGACAGGACTGATCCGGAAATGCAATCGGAACAGTTGCGTCAGGGCCTGGTGGCCGCCTATTACTCCGCCAGGTATTTCCGCGAGGTGACGGTCTCGGGAAATACGGCTACGATTTCTTTCGATTCGGGGGATCCGCTTACCCTAGATCTGGACCGGACCCGCCTGGTGGACTGCCGGATGGCTCCGCTTCCCGATACCGGACTGGTGGAGGATGCTTCTGTGGCGGACGGGAATGCATCGTTGCAATGGGTCGCATACGACTACCACTATCTGTATTCCTGTCTCTCCAACGGTCATATCCTGCTGATTCCCGATTCGCCCGAACGTTCTCTGCACAGTGTCCGTTTCCTGCAAGCCGACAATCCCGGATTGTCCGAAGACTTTACGCTGACAGGTGCAGGAATGGCTTTGACCGGCAAACTGCCGCCAGGGTCGGCCGGCTTCCTGCTTAAACCCAGCATCCTTTTCCGTGGAAAGAGCCTCCTTCTGGACGGAAAAGCGTATGGGGAAGAGACGGTGGATTTCGGGAAGGCCGTCCAGTGCCGCATCGACCTGGCCGGTGGCAGCTCGGTTTCGTACACGCTTTCCATTGAGGAAGACTTCCCGACGGTGAGGATCTATACGGAGGGTGGTGCGCCTGTCGTGTCCAAGACCGATTATGTGACGGCGCGCATCGTCATCGACGACCCTGAGGGGCGCTATTCCGACGTGACGCATTTCGATGGCAAAGGGAAGATCCGGGGAAGGGGCAATTCCACCTGGAACATGCCGAAGAAACCATTCAAGATCAAACTGGACAAGAAGGAGTCCATCTTCGGTATTCCGGCCGACAAGGAATGGGCGCTGCTCGCGAATTATGCGGACAAATCCCTGCTGCGCAACACCGTGGGACTGCGGCTTTCAGAGATTTGCGGCCTTCCCTGGACGCCGAAGGTATTTCCCGTGGAACTCTATCTAAATGACGAGTATCTGGGCTGTTATGATTTCACGGAACACAAGAAAACCTCTGCCGACCGGGTTCGGATCACATCGGCGGGCAATTATCTGGAGATCGAGGCGGCCATCGACGAGCCCGTATGGTTTCAGACGGGGATGAAAGTGTTCATCCAGTTCAAGGACCCCGAGAATCCGACGGATGAAAGAATAGCTTATGTCCGGGACTTCCTGGAGGCATTCGAGACTTGCCTGCTTTCCGAAGACCGGGGTGATCCTGGGCTGGGATACCCGTCCCGTATCGACGTGGACTCGTTCATCGCCCAGTACATCGTGCAGGAACTGACCAAGAACATCGATGCGGACCTGTTCAAGAGCCAGTTCCTGACCTTGGAGGAAGGGGGACGGCTGACCTTCGCCCACGTTTGGGATTTCGATCTCGCCCTGGGCAACTGTGATTATTTCTCGGGCCATTCCGGAATGGATTCGTCCTACCGGGGATGGTATATCCGCAATTATACGCAGCAGGGATACGGGACCGGCTGGTACTGGTACCTGTTTAAAGATCCCGCTTTCACCGCCGCGGTTAAGGCACGCTGGCAGGAACTCTATCCGCAACTGGAGGCCGTCGGGGACTTCATCCTCTCCCGGGCTTCCCGCCTGAGTCATGCCGCCCATCATAATTTCTCCCGCTGGGAGATCCTGGATACCTACGTGTGGCCCAATGTGGTCGTGCTTGGGGATTATCGGGCCGAATGTGAATACTTGCAGAAGTTCTACCTCGACAGACTGCATTGGATGAATGCAGAAATCGCGTTCTGGTAGTCCTCCGAAATATTTTTTCGGTCAGCTTTTTTTACTATATTTGAAAACCAATAAAGACTTTTATTATGAGCAAGATCGTAGTGGCTGGCAGTTCCAATATCGACATGACTGCCTATGTCAAAACGCTTCCCCGTCCCGGGGAGACCATCGGTGGAGGCCGCTTCATGCAGGCCAATGGCGGCAAAGGAGCCAACCAGGCTGTGTCCGCAGGCAGGCTCGGAGGCAAGGTGACCTTCCTCACTTGCGTCGGCGATGACATGCAGGGCCGTATGCTGAAGGATGTCTTTGCATCTGATGGGATCGATACTTCCTGTATGAAATTCAGCGCTGATTCTCCGACCGGCACCGCGCTCATCTTTGTAGCGGATGACGGAGAGAATTGCATCGCGGTGGCGCCCGGTGCCAACCGCGAATTGTTGCCTTCGGACATAGACGCCGCAGCCGGAGTCCTTGCTGAGGCTGAATATCTGCTGATGCAGCTGGAGATTCCGCTGGAGACGGTCTACCATGCCGTTGACCTGGCCAGCGAAGAGGGCGTAAAGGTCGTCCTCAATCCTGCCCCCTTCTCGGATGCGATTCCCGTTGAGGTGCTTCAGAAACTCTGGCTGATCACTCCCAACGAAACGGAGGCAGAGAAACTCACCGGACTCAAGATCGAATCGGCGGGCGATGCCTTCCAGGCGGCTGAGTTTCTGCTTTCGCAAGGCGTGAAGAATGTCATCATCACCCTCGGAAGCTCCGGATCCGTCATCTGCAATGCCACTACGCATGAGCTCGTCCCGGCCCGCCGGGTGACGGCTGTCGATACCGTCGGTGCCGGAGATGTATACAATGGCGCGCTCGTGACCGCCCTGTCTGAAGGTAAGGATCTGGTGGAGGCCGCCCGTTTCGCGACGGTCGCCTCTTCCATCGCCGTGACGCGCCCCGGCGCCCAGTCCGGCGTACCTCACCGCGCAGAGGTGGATGCAATATTGAATCAATAACATTAAAACCATACCCTTATGTTTATCGTCAACAGTTACACGCTTGCCGTGATCCTGTGCTTTGTCACGATGCTTTGCTGGGGCTCCTGGGGCAACACCCAGAAGCTTGCTGCAAAAAGCTGGAGATACGAACTCTTCTATTGGGACTATGTGATCGGCATGGTCCTCTTCGCCCTGCTTCTTGCCTTCACGGCAGGCAGCATCGGCGACGCCGGCCGTCCTTTCCTCGCTGACCTGAAACAGGCCTCCGGTGCCAGTCTGCTCTGGCTGCTGCTCGGCGGCGTGATCTTCAATGCGTCCAATATCCTGCTTTCCGCTTCGACTTCGATCGCCGGACTGTCGGTCGCGTTCCCCGTGGGCGTTGGCCTGGCGCTGGTCCTGGGTGTGATCAACAACTACCGGGTCGCCGTCCAGCAGGGCTCCAAGACCGGCAACCTCGTGCTGCTGGCCCTGGGTGTCGCCCTGGTCGTCTGCGCCATCGTGTGCAACGGCGTGGCGGCGGGTCGCAAGGGCGACGGCGGCGTCTCCAAGGCGGATCAGCGCAAGGGCATCATCCTGGCCCTGATCGCCGGTGTCGTCATGTCCTTCTTCTCCTCCTTCGTGATGCGTGCGATGGATACGGCCAATTTCGTCACTCCTGCCGCGGGCAAGGTGACCCCTTACACCGCCATCGTAATCTTCACCCTGGGCGTGCTGTTGAGCAACTTCCTCTTCAACACCCTCGTGATGCGCAAGCCTTTCGTCGGCGAGCCGGTCAGCTACAGCCAGTATTTCAAGGGCAATGGCAAGACCCACCTCGTCGGTATGCTCGGCGGCGCCATCTGGTGCCTTGGTACGGCGTTGAGCTATATTACTGCCGAGAAGGCCGGCCCTGCCGTTTCATACGCGCTGGGACAGGGCGCTCCGATGGTTGCCGCGATCTGGGGCGTCTTCATCTGGAAGGAATTCAAGGGCGCCAAGAAGGGCGTCTATGGCCTGCTGGCCCTGATGTTCTGCCTGTTTGTCGCGGGTCTGGCCTGCATCGTTGCTGCCGGAAACTAGTTTTATGCGTAAAGTCTATACCCTGATGCTTGCCCTGGTACTTACCGTACCGGGGCTTGCCGCGAAAAAAAGCACGGTCGAAGACTGGCTCAACCCCGCCGTCAACCAGCGGAACCGGGTGGAAATGTCCGCCCGTTTCAACGCGGATGGAGAGCGGCTCTCGCTCAACGGGACCTGGAAGTTCAGGTGGTACGAGACGATTGAGTCCCGTTCGCGCAACTTCTTCGCCCCCGGCCTGGATGACGGCGCCTGGGACGAGATGCCGGTACCCGGCCTGTGGGAGCTCAACGGCTACGGCGATCCGCTGTATGTCAACATCGGCTATGCCTGGAAGGGCCACTACCAGAACAATCCGCCCATTCCCGCTTCCGAGCACAACTATGCCGGTCAGTATCGCCGGGCCTTCGTGATGGACCCTTCCTGGGTCGGTCAGGATATCTTTCTTTGCATCGGTTCCGCCACTTCCAACGTCCGCGTGTGGATCAACGGCAAGGAAGTTGGCTACAGCGAGGACAGCAAGTTGGAAGCGCGCTTCAACGTCACCAAGTTCGTCCAGCCCGGCGAGAATCTGATCGCCCTGGAGATCTTCCGCTGGTGCGACGGCACCTATCTGGAGGATCAGGATTTCTGGCGCCTGACGGGCCTGTCGCGCGACACCTACCTGTTCACGCGTCCCAAGGACCGCATCAGCGACCTGCGTGTCAAGGCTTCCGCCTCCGGTGCCTTCGAGGTGAACGCCTTGGTGACGGGTGACGTCAGGCGGCTCGACTTTACGATTTCGTCCCCCTGGGGAGAGGATGTCACGTTCAGCGCCGTCCCGTCCAAGAGTGCTGCGACCGCTCGCGTCACCGTATCGGATCCGGCGTTGTGGACGGCTGAGACGCCCAATCTCTACACCCTGTCCGTCACAGCTTCCTCCAAGCAGGGCGTCACCGACCACGCCGATCTGCAGTTCGGCTTCCGGGACGTCGAGATCAAGGGCGGCCAGCTGCTGGTCAACGGCAAGCCCGTCCTGATCAAGGGCGCCGACCGCCACGAGATGAATGCGGAGAAAGGCTATACCGTCTCCGAGTTCGACATGATCCGCGACATCGCGATCATGAAGCGGCTCAACATCAATACGGTACGCACCTGCCACTATCCCGACGACCCCCGCTGGTACGAGCTCTGCGACAAGTACGGCCTGTACGTGATCGCCGAGTGCAACATCGAGTCCCACGGCATGGGATACGGCCCGGAGACCCTGGCGAAGGATCCGGCTTTCGAGCAGGCGCACATGGAACGCACCCAGCGTGCCATCAAGCGGGACCTCAACCATCCTTCGGTCATCGTTTGGAGCCTCGGAAACGAGGCGGGCGCCGGCCCGAACTTCGAAAAGACCTACACCTGGCTCAAGCAGTTCGATCCCACCCGCCCCGTACAGTACGAGCGCGCCGAACTGGACTGGTACACGGACATCCATTGCCCGATGTACGCCGATTATGCGGCCTGTGAGCAATACGCCTCCCAGCCTCAGGACCGGCCGATGATCCAATGCGAATACGCCCATGCGATGGGCAATTCCATGGGCGGCCTCAAGGAGTATTGGGACCTTTTCCGGAAATACCCTCTTCTCCAGGGCGGCTGCATCTGGGATTTCGTGGACCAGGCGCTCCGCTGGCCCGTGAGCCGGGCGGACGGAGCTACCGACCATGTCTTCGTCTTCGGCGGCGACTTCAACGACTATGACCCTTCGGACGTTTCCTTCAACTGCAACGGCATCATCGCCGCGGACCGCAGCCTGCATCCGCATGCCTACGAGGTGGCGTACCAGTACCGTTCCATCCTGACTTCCGCGACGCCCGAAGAGGCGCGCGAGGGCCGCGTCAAGGTCTACAACGAGAATTTCTTCATCTCGCTGGACCGCTATGTGATGGACTGGGAGATCGTCGCGGACGGCCGAACGATGCTGGTGGGTTCCGTACGCAACCTGAGCGTCGCGCCGCAGACCACCGAGACCGTCGAACTCGGCTACACCGCCGATGACCTGGCCTCCTTTGAGGGGGATCTCTTCCTCAACGTCCACTATTACCTCAAGAAGCGGGACGGCGTCCTGCCGGCCGGCTTTGAGGTGGCCTACGACCAGATCGTGATCGACGAGGTGCCCTACGGGACGGAGTTCACCGATACCGAATTCTTCATCGAGGATGCGGATGGCGCCCTTGTCCTGACGGGTAACGTCGAAGCGAAGGGCGTGGGACTCGTGCCTCGTATCTATCCCTGGAAGATCGCGTTCGACAAGTCCACGGGTTTCCTGAACTGTTACGAGGTGGACGGCAAGCCGCTTCTCGTCAACGCGCCCGTACCTTGTTTCGGCCGCGCCCTGACGGAAAACGACCTGGGTGCCAAGCTGAACCGCAAGTGCAGGCAATGGCTCTATCCCGAATTCCCGCTCAAGTCCTTCGAGGCCGTCACGGAAGACGGCTGCGAGATCGTCACGGCGAAGTATCTGGTCTGCGAGGCTGCAGAAATCATCCTGACCTACATCGTCCACGGAGACGGGTCGGTCGAACTGAAGGAGCAGATGCGGGACGGCGGCGACCTGGATCAGGAGCCGATGCTGCTGCGCTTCGGGATGGAGTTCTCCATGCCGGGCGAATACACGGTCCTGGACTTCTACGGCAAGGGCCCCTTCGAGAACTATGAGGACCGGCAGTCCGCCGCCCTGATGGGCCATTACTTCCAGCGTGTCGAGGATCAGTACCATTATGGTTATGTCCGTCCGCAGGAGTCCGGCGCCCACACGGGGGTGAAATGGATGCGCATCATCGACGAAGGCGGCAACGGCCTCGAGCTTTCCTCGGCCAACGGCTGCTCGGTCACCGCGCTTCCTTTCGCCCGCAGGGACATGGACCTCTCCGTGCTGAAGAACGGCCATTCGCTGGACCTCAAGGCGAAAGCGCACGAGAACGACCGCAGCGCCGGCGGGACCTACGTCAACGTGGACCTCAGGCAGATGGGTCTCGGCTGCATCAATTCCTGGGGTGCCATTCCGCGCAAGGAGTACCTGCTCCCTGCCGGAGACTATGATTTTGAATTTGTAATCCGGCCGGTCCTCAACAAATAGGACCGGCCTCTGAACGGAAGATGAAGAATATCAGACTGATCGCCGCGGGCATGGCTCTGATGCTGTGCATTCCCGGCTTTGCCGCCTCCAAGTCGAAAAGCGTGTTCGCGGGGAAGGGGGACTGGATGACGCCCGAGGTTTCGCAACGGAACCGGGAGCCAATGCATGCCCAATACCATACGGACAGCCCCGTCCTGTCCCTGGACGGGAAGTGGAAGTTCAAGCTGGCCGACTCGCCGGACGCGCGTTCGCTGGACTTCTTCAAACCTTCGTTCAACGACAGTTTCTGGAAGGAATTCCCCGTTCCCGGCATCTGGGAGATGGAGGGTCTGTTCGACCCGGTCTACGTCAACATCGGTTATCCCTGGCACAACATGAACCTCCGGGTCGATCCGCCTTTCGTCCCGGACAAGGGCAACTATATCGGTCAGTATCGCCGGAAATTCCGGATGGAATACTCCTGGAAGGGACGTCAGGTCTTTCTCCATATCGGTGCCGCGACCTCCAATGTCGGCGTCTGGGTCAATGGGGAAGAGGTGGGCTACAGCGAGGACAGCAAACTGGAGGCATGTTTCGACATTACGGAGCACGTGCACCCCGGCGAGAATCTGATCGCCCTGGAGATCTTCCGCTGGTGCGACGGCACTTGGCTCGAAGACCAGGACTACTGGCGGATGAGCGGCATCTCGCGGAGCGTCTGGCTGGAGGCCCGTCCGAAGGCCCGTCTCCAGGACCTTCGTATCGTCGCCCGGGCGGACGGCAGCTTCACGATCGATTCCGAACTGACGGAAGACGTGAAGTCCGTGGATTTCGTCATCTCCCGGAACGGCGTGACGGAAATGTCCATCCATTCCCAGGACGGAAAGGCTTCCGGACGGATCCCCAATCCCGCCCTCTGGAGCGCAGAGACTCCCAATCTCTATCATCTGGAGGCCCGTACTCCCATCGACAAGAAGGCTTTCGAAACGGTCAGCCTGGACTTCGGATTCCGTGACGTGACGGTCAAGGGCGGTCAACTGCTGGTCAACGGCAAGCCCGTCCTGATCAAGGGCGTCAACCGCCACGAGTTCTCCCAGATGGGCGGTCCGGTCGTGACGGAGGAGGACATGATCCGGGATATCCGGGTAATGAAGTCGCTCAATATCAATACGGTGCGCACCTGCCATTATCCGGACGACCCCCGCTGGTACGAACTCTGCGACCGCTATGGTCTCTATGTCATCGCTGAGGCCAACATCGAGTCCCACGGTACGGGGTACGGTCCCAAGTCGCTGTCAAAGCACCCCCGTTTCGAGGCGCCCCATCTGGACCGCGTTTCCCGGGCGGTCCGCCGGGATGTCAACCATCCCTGCATCATCGTCTGGAGCCTGGGTAACGAAGCCGGTTTCGGTCCCAACATCGAGCGGTGCTATTATTGGGTCCGCCGCTTCGACCCGACGCGTCCGGTCCAGTACGAAAGGGCCGGCCTGGAGTATGCCACGGACATCTATTGCCCGATGTATCCCTCGCTGGAGCAGTGCGAAGCCTATCTCTCGACTGATCCTTCCCGCCCGCTGATCCTGTGCGAGTTCGAGCATGGCCGTGGCAACTCGATGGGCGGCTTCAAGGAATATTGGAACCTGGTCACGAGCTATTCCAAGTTCCAGGGCGGCTGCATCTGGGATTTCGCCGACCAGACGCTGCGCCGCACGGACGGGGAAGGCCGGGACTACCTGGCTTACGGCGGTGATTTCCCCTTCGATGACCGCGACTATGTCTGCGGCAATTGCGAGGGCATCGTCGCCGCTGACAGGAGCTGGCATTCCCACGCCCATGAAGTGGCTTATTTCTACCGCAACATCCTGACCTACGCGGATCCGAACGAGGCCGGTTTCGGCCGTTTCCACATCTTCAACGACAACTTCTTCTCCGATCTGTCGAAATATCGTCTGGAGTGGGAACTGATCGCGGACGGCAGGCCGGTGCTGGACGGCAGTATCCGTGACCTGGATGTCGCCCCGCAGCGCACGGGCCTGGTCGACCTGGATTTCAATGCCTACGAGATCGCTTCCATCGGTCAGGATATCTACCTGAACGTCAGGTATTTCCTGAAGGCGGATGACGGCTTGCTGCCGGAAGGGACCGAGGTCGCCCATGACCAGATCCTGATCAACGAGGCCGTCCCGTCCTTTGCCTTCAAGGGAGGGGATACCTTTGTCAACGAAAAGGGCAACGACCTCGTATTCGAAGGCAATACCCCGGAACGCATCCCCTGGGAGATCCGGCTCGACGAAGATACCGGCGCCATTACCTCCTACAAGGTCGGCGGCATCCAGTACCTGTCGGGTCCGTTGGTGCCCTGTTTCGGGCGGGCGCTGACGGAAAGGGATCTTGGCTTCGTGGAGCGATACGGCTCTTCCGTATGGCTCTATCCTTCATTCAAGGTGAAGTCCATGGGGCTCTATCCCGGTTGCAAACTGCGTGTCAACCTGGAAGTGATCGGCCTGGGCGATATGGAAATGCTCTATTTCGTCAACGCGGACGGTACGATGGAGATTGAAGAACATCTGAAGAATGTGAGTGTCACCGCTCCGCTCCTCCGCTTTGGGATGGAGCTGGCGATGCCGGACCGTTTCGACCGGATTGATTTCTACGGCAAGGGTCCTTTCGCCAATTATCCGGACCGGCAGTCCGCGGCGATGATGGGCCGTTATGTCCAGCGGGTGGAGGATCAGTTCGATTGGAGCTATCCCCGTCCGCAGGAGTGTGCCAACCACGGCGGATTGCGTTGGATCAAGGTGCTGGATGCGGACGGACTGGGCCTGGAGTTCGCCTCCAAGGACATGTTCTCCGCCACCGCCCTGCCTTTCTCCCGCCGCGCGTATGATCTCTCGCTCGGCGCCGTCTCCCATACGGCCGACCTGCAGCGAGAGGAAGCCTGCGGATCCACCTTCGTCAATCTGGACCTGTGTCAGATGGGCGTCGGTTACATCGAGGGCGGGGATCTGCCGGAGGCCTGGCGCCTGCCTGCCGGAGATTATACGTTCAAGTTTATCGTCCGTCCCCACTACAGGAAATAAAAAAACCGGGATAAATTTCCCGGTTTTTTTATACCTCCACGAATCGGCACCACCCGTGGGTGTCTTCCGCTTCACCGGCCTGGATGGCCGTGATGCGGGCGTAGAGTTTCCTCGACACGGGTCCCACCTCGCCGTCGGGGCAGAATCGGAATACCCGGGAAACGGTCACTTCCTCCAGCACCGGCTTGATGTCGATATGGGAGAGCGGCGTGATCACCACGGCCGTTCCGCAGCCGCCCACTTCCTCGAAGGTCGCCAGTTCCTCCAGCGGGACGGGCCTGCGCTCGACCTCCATGCCGAAATCCAGGGCCACCTGCTGCAGGGTCTTGTTGGTGATGGAAGGCAGGACGCTGTCTGAGAGGGGAGTGACGTACTTGTTGCCCTTGATGCCGAAGAAGTTGGAAGAACCGAACTCGTCGACAAACTCCCGTGTGGAGGAATTCAGATACAGGAGTTCGGCATAGCCCTGCTCGTGCGCGAACTTGTAGGGCTTGAAAGTGGCGGCATAGTTGGCGCCGATCTTGTAGCTGCCGGACCCCTTCGGCGCGGCCCGGTCATAGTTGCCGGGAATGACGGCGGCGCATGATTTCAGATGGGCGCCGTAATACGATCCAACGGGGGCGCACATGACGGCGAAAATGGCCTCCGGATAGGGCACGAGCTGCATCTGGGGATGCATGCCGACCAGCAGGGGGCGCAGGTACATCGAGGCTCCGAAGCCGTAGGGTGGCAGGAATTCCAGGTTGCCGCGGATGCATTCCTCACACATTTTGAAGAACATTTCTTCGTCTGGGCAGGGCATGCCCAGGTAGTCCGCCGTCCGCTGCATACGGGCGGCGTTCTGGTCTGGGCGGAACATGGCGACGCGTCCGTCCTTCTGCCGGAAGGCCTTCAGTCCCTCGAAACAGGAAATCGCATAATGGAAGACCTGCGCGAAGGGATCGAAGGTGAACGAAAAGGTTTCCGTCGCTTCGGGAATGGACCACCGCCCGTCCTTGTAGTGGGAAAGGATGACCGTGCGCGTCCTGTACGCGTCGAATCCCAGGGTTTTCCAGTCAATGGCTTCCATAGTCTTTGTCAAATCATTTTGTTTTCAATCAGGTTCAGCATCTTGACCGTGGCCTTGATGGCCGCCTCGGCCTGGTCCGAATCCACGCCGCGGGTCTTGAAGCCGTGGCCGTCCCAGTCCCAGGAAATCGTCGTCTCCACGAGGGCGTCGGTTTTTCCTCCCGGAGGAATCTTGACCACATAGTCCGTCAGTGTCGGATGGCGGCGTCCCAGCCGGTCGTAAATCTTCCAGAGCGCCTTCATGAAAGCGTCGTACTGGCCGTCTCCGGCCGCGGACTCTTCATATTCCTCCCCGTCGATGTCGATGCGGAGGTGGGCGATCGGACGCATGCCGCGGGTCAGCTGCAGGGTATAGTTGACGATGCGGATGCGGTCGGGAACGGTGGAGAAATGCCCCTTGAGGACGTCGGCCACGATGAAGGGCAGGTCTTCCGGGCTGAGGCTTTCCTTCTTGTCACCGAGCTCGACGACGCGGGCCGTGACCTGCTTCATCTGCTCCGGCGTCAGGGTGATGCCCAGGGTCTCCAGGTTCTTGATGATGTTCGCCTTGCCGCTGGTCTTGCCGAGGGCATAGTGCCGGTGGCGGCCGAAGCGCTCCGGGAGGAGGGCATTCTGGTAGAGGCCGCCCTTCCGGTCCCCGTCGGCGTGGACCCCGCTCGTCTGGGTGAAGGCGAACTCGCCCACGAGGGGCTTGTTGGCAGGGATGCGCACGCCCGAAATCGTCTCCACATAGCGGCAGACGTGCATCAGGCGGCTTTCATCCAGGGTGTTGTCCACCTTCAGGTGGTCGTTGAGGATGCCCAGGGCGCTGGAAACGGGCAGGTTGCCGGTCCGCTCGCCCAGGCCGTTGACCGTCGTATGGAGCCCTTGTACGCCCGCACGTACCGCCTCGTAGGCGTTGGCGGCCGCGAGGTCATAGTCGTTGTGGGGATGGAAGTCGAAATGCAGTCCGGGCCAGCGTTCGGTCATCGTCCGGCAATAGTCGCCGGTCCGCGTGGGATTCAGGATGCCGAGGGTGTCGGGGAGCATGATGCGCCGGACCGGTGCTTCCTTCAAAGCATCCACCAGGAAGAATACATACTCCGGCGAGTCCGCCATCCCGTTGGACCAGTCTTCCAGATACACGTTGACTTCCAGACCCTTGGAGACGGCCAGGGCGATGTCCCGGAGGATGTCGTCCCGGTGTTCTTCCGGGGTTTTCCTCAACTGCCCGGACAGATGCCGGATCGAACCTTTGGTCAGGAGGTTCATCACGCGCCCTCCCGCCGAGACGATCCAGTCCACCGATTCTCCGCCGTCGACGAATCCCAGCGCCTCCACGGCACCGATCCTCCCGCAGGCGGCCGCCCAGGCGCAGATCTTGGCGAAGGAATCCCACTCGCCGCGGGAAACCCGCGCCGATGCCGCTTCGATCCGGTTGACCTTCAGCTCCTCCAGGAGCAGGCGGGCGATCGCCAGTTTCTCGTCCGGGTTGAACGAGACACCGGCGGTCTGCTCGCCGTCACGGAGGGTGGTGTCCAGGATTTCGATCATCTTCAGATGCTTAACGGTCGATTTCTTCGGGACGGAGCTTGCGCACGGCGGCGCCGGTGCGCCAGAGTTCGCTCTCGCGGAGCTGCCTCAGCTCTTCTTCCAGGCCCTTGCGGTAGTCCGGCTTGGAGTTGGCGTCGATGGAAATCTGCGCCTCCTCGCCGCTGGCCACCTTGTTGTACAGTTTCTCGAACACGGGTTTGGTCGCATCGTGGAACGGGCCCATCCAGTCCAGGGCGCCGCGCTGGGCGGTGGTGGAGCAGTTGGCGTACATCCAGTCCATGCCCTTCTCCGCGAAGAGCGGCATCAGGGACTGGGTCAGTTCCTCGACGGTCTCGTTGAAGGCCTCGGAAGGGGAGTGCCCGTGCTCGCGGAGCACCTCGTACTGAG
This sequence comes from Bacteroidales bacterium, assembly GCA_017400135.1. Classification (GTDB taxonomy): domain Bacteria; phylum Bacteroidota; class Bacteroidia; order Bacteroidales; family UBA932; genus Cryptobacteroides. Next base: position 14,028 of record JAFPVJ010000018.1, on the reverse strand, counting down.
CCGACAGGATGCCCTGGATGGCGCCCATGAGGGTGCCGCGCTCGCCGGTCAGGTCGGAATAGACCTCGTGCTTGAAATCGGTCTCGAACAGGTAGCCGGAGCCGACGCCGATGCCCAGGGCGAGGGTGCGCTCGAGGGCGCGGCCGGTTGCGTCCTGATAGACCGCGTAGGAGGAATTGACACCGCGTCCCTGCAGGAAAAGCCTGCGCAGGGAAGTGCCGGAGCCCTTGGGAGCCACCATGATGACATCCACGTCTGCCGGAGGGACGATGCCGGTCCGGTCGTTGTAGGTGATGCCGAATCCGTGGGAGAAATACAGGGCCTTGCCGGGCGTGAGGTGCTTCTTGACCGTGGGCCATACGGCGATCTGGGCCGCATCGGAAACCAGGTATTCGATGATCGTACCTCTCTTGCAGGCCTCTTCGATGTCAAAGAGATCCACGCCGGGCACCCAGCCGTCGGCGACGGCCTTGTCGTAGGTCTTGCCCTTGCGCTGGCCGACGATGACCTTGAATCCGTTGTCTTTCAGGTTGAGGGACTGTCCGGGGCCCTGCACGCCGTATCCGATGATGGCGATGGTTTCGCCGGCGAGCACTTCGCGGGCTTTCTCCAGGGTAAACTCCTCGCGGGTCACGACATTTTCTTCGACTCCGCCAAAATTGATCTTTGCCATTGTGTCTATTTGTTAAGTTGTTGATTTCTTTCCTTTTCCCGCTTGCGCAGGAACTTGAACACGGGTTCCTGCTCGGCCCGGGAAACGGCGATGCGTCCGGAGCGGACGAACTGCAGCACGCCCACGTTCTTGAGCTCGTCGTGGAGGCGGGCCGTCTCGTCCGAATAACCGGTTTTCTGGATGACGGTGAAGATCTTGTTCATCTCCACGATGCGGGCGTGATAGCGGTTGAGCAGGGCCTCGCTGTCGCCGAACTCCAGCAGGGCCGGCGTGGAGACCTTGTACAGGCACAGTTCCCGGTACACGATCTTGTCGGCCGTATAATAAAAAGCCTTGATCACGTCCACGCGCTTTTCAATCTGCTGGACGCTTTCCTTTACCTTCTTTTCGGGACCGGCGGTCACGATGGTGATGTTGTGGATACCCTCCATCGAAGTCGCTCCCGCAGACAGGCTCCAGATGCTCAGGCCGTGGCGCGTGAACACGTTCGTGATCTGGGCCAGGAGGCCGATCTGGTTCTCGGTGTAGATGGTCACCGTATATTCCTTGATTTCGTTTTCCATCGCTAACTGTACCATTCGCTTTCGGTAATCATGATCTCGTGGATGCCCTTGCCGGGAGGAACCATGGGCATGACCATGCCTTCCTCAAGGACATGGACGTCCAGCAGGAAGGGCTGGTCGTCCGCAAACATCGTTTCCAGCGCCGCATCCAGTTCCCGGCGGTCCGTCACGGTGGCGCAGCGGATCCCGTAGGCGGTGGCGATCATCGCATAATCGGGATTGAGCATGCGTGTCTCGGAAAAACGGCATCCGAAGAAGAGCTCCTGCCACTGGCGGACGTTGCCCAGCCAGTTGTTGTTGAGCAGCACGATCTTCACGCCGACGCCTTCCTGCATGATGGTGCCCAGTTCCTGCAGGGTCATCTGGATGCCTCCGTCTCCGACGAACAGGCATACGGGCCGGTCCGGGGCGCCCACCTTGGCTCCGATGGCGGCCGGAAGGCCGAATCCCATCGTGCCCAGGCCGCCCGAACTGATGAAACTCCGGGTCTGGCGGAAGCGGGAATAGCGGGCGCCCATCATCTGGTTCTGGCCCACGTCGGTCACGATGACCGCGTTCCCGCCGGAGGCAGCGGCCACGCAGTCCACCACCTCACCCATGCGCAGCAGGCCGTCGGACGGATGGACTTCCGGGTCGATGACCCGTTCTTTCTCCACCGTGTCGCAGCGGTCGAAAGCGGTGTTCCACTCCGGATGCTTCCGGGGCTGCATCCGTTCCGTCAGGAGCGCGAGCACCTTTTTCGCATCGCCCCGGATGCCCGTCGTCACGGGAATGATCTTGCCGATTTCGGAGGTGTCGATGTCGATGTGGATCACTTTGGCTTGCCGGGCGTACGTGGAGACGGTTCCGGTCACCCGGTCGTCGAAACGCATGCCGACGGCGATGAGCAGGTCGCAGGCGTTGGTCATCAGGTTGGGGGCGATGTTGCCGTGCATGCCGATCATTCCGCGGTAAAGCGGGAAATCGGACGGCAGGGCGCTGAGGCCCAGGAGGGTGGAGCCTGCGGGGATGTCTCCCTTCTCGAGGAAGGCTTTGAGCTCATCCTCCGCGTGCCCCAGCAGGATGCCCTGGCCGAAGACGACGAAGGGTCGCTCGGCTTCATCGAGCAGGGCGACGGCCTTGCTGACCGCCTGTTCCGATATCTTGGGATCGGGGATGTAGCTGCGGATGAAGTTGCAGGGCTCGAAATGATAGTCCGTCAGACCCACCTGCGCATCCTTGGTAAAGTCCAGGACCACGGGCCCCGGCCGGCCGGTGCGGGCGATATAAAAGGCCCGGGCGATGGCCCAGGTCACCTCGTCGGCCGAGCGGATCTGGTAGTTCCACTTGCTGATCGGGGCCGTCAGGCCGATGACGTCGGCTTCCTGGAACGCGTCCGTGCCGAGGGCGGCGGACGGTACCTGGCCCGTGATGACGACCACGGGGGTGGAGTCGGTCATCGCGTCGGCGACGCCGGTGATGACATTGGTGGCACCGGGTCCCGAGGTGACGATCACGACGCCGGGCTCACCCTTGACGCGGGCAAAGCCCTGGGCGGCGTGGATGGCTCCCTGCTCGTGCCGCACGAGGATGTGGCGGACCCGGTCCCGATATTTGCACAGGCTGTCATAGACCGGCATGATCTGGCCGCCGGGATACCCGAAAACGGTCTTCACGCCTTCGTCAATGAGCGCTTGCCACAGTGCTTCCGATCCTGTAATCATATTCAGTCGTTTCGTTCGTTCAGTCAATAATCCGTACCGCACCCTTGTCGGCGGAACTCACCATACGGGCGTAGGCTTTCAGGCTCTTGGAAACCTCCCGCACGCGGGTCGGGGGCGTGAAGGCCTTCTTTCCGCGGGCTTCTTCCTCTTCCCGGCGCTGCTGCAACTCGGCCTCGGAGAGGAGCACGTTGATGCTGCGGGTGGGGATGTCGATCTCGATCCGGTCGCCGTCGCGCAGCAGGGCGATGGGACCGCCGGAAGCGGCTTCCGGGGAGACGTGGCCGATGCTCAGGCCGGAGGTGCCGCCGCTGAAGCGCCCGTCCGTAATGAGCGCGCACGCTTTGCCCAGGTGCATCGACTTGAGATAGGAGGTGGGATAGAGCATCTCCTGCATGCCGGGGCCGCCTTTGGGGCCCTCGTAGTTGATGACGACGACGTCGCCGCTCTGCACCTTTCCGCCGAGGATCCCGTCACAGGCGGCTTCCTGCGAATCGAAGACTTTCGCCGGTCCGGCGAAATGCCACAGGATCTCTTCAACGCCGGCGGTCTTAACCATGCATCCGTCCGGAGCGAGGTTGCCGAAAAGGACGCACAGGCCGCCGTCCCGGGTGTAGGCGTGGGCGCGGCTCCGGATGCAGCCGCCCTCCCGGTCGGTGTCCAGAGTCTTGTAGCGGCAGCTCTGGGAGGCCATCTGCGTGGTCCGTTTGCCGCCGGGGGCGGCGGAATAGAGGTCGATGGCGTCCTCGTCCGGCTCGGGTACCGTGATGCTGTACCGGCGGATCGTTTCTCCCAGCGTGCGGCCGTCGACGCGCACGGCGGTGCCGTCGACCAGGCCGGCGTCGAGGAGCTGCTCCAGGATGCCCATCACTCCGCCGGCGCGGCCGACGTCCTGGATGTGGTATTTCTGCGTGTTGGGAGCGACCTTGCACAGGCAGGGGACCTGGCGCGAGAGCGCGTCGATGTCGGCCATCTTGAAATCGGCTTCGGCTTCGTTCGCCACGGCGAGCAGATGGAGTACCGTATTGGTCGATCCGCCCATGGCGATGTCGAGGGCCATCGCGTTGAGGAAGGCTTTCCGGGTGGCGATGCTGCGCGGAAGGACGGATTCGTCGCCTTCCTCGTAGTAGCGCCGGGTATTCTCCACGATCTGGCGGGCGGCGCGGATCAGGAGTCCCTTGCGGAGCGTATGCGTGGCCAGGACGGTGCCGTTGCCCGGCAGGGCGAGACCGATCGCTTCCGTCAGGCAGTTCATCGAGTTGGCCGTAAACATGCCGGAGCAGCTGCCGCAGGTCGGACAGGCGCAACGCTCGATCGCCGCGACCTCTCTGTCGCTCACGCTGGCGTCGGCGGACTGTACCATGGCGTCGATCAGGTCCAGTTTCAGGGCGCCGAGTTCCCCGGCTTCCATCGGGCCGCCGGACACGAAGATCGTGGGAATGTTAAGCCGCATGGCGGCCAGGAGCATGCCGGGCGTGATCTTGTCGCAGTTGCTGATGCAGACCAGGGCGTCGGCCTTATGGGCGTTGACCATGTACTCGACGCTGTCGGCGATGATGTCGCGGGAGGGAAGGGAATAGAGCATCCCGTCGTGTCCCATGGCGATGCCGTCATCCACGGCGATGGTGTCGAACTCCGCCGCGAAACACCCCAGGCGTTCGATTTCTTCCTTGACGACCTGTCCGGCCTCATGCAGATGCACGTGGCCCGGAACGAACTGGGTGAAAGAATTGGCAATGGCGATGACAGGTTTTCCGAATTGTTCTTCCTTCATGCCGTTGGCCAGCCAGAGCGCCCGGGCCCCTGCCATCCTGCGCCCCTCAAAGGTGACGCTGCTTCTAAGAGAATGTTTCATACACTACTAAAAAAACCTCCTTCCAGTTCCGGACTGAGAAGGAGGTTGGTTTATCTTCGACCGTCATGCCTTTCCAGTCCGTGCCTATTGCAAGACAAGGAGAATCAGGGACAGGGCAATGACGAGTACGTTTCTCATTTTCGGTTCCAAATCGTTACCGGAAACAAAGTAAATAAAAATGTTTTTAAAAAACAAGAATAATCCAGTAAAATCTACTGATTATCAGCGTCGGAGAGGGCTGGGAAGGAGGCGCGGAATGAATCCAGATCCGCCTTTTTGATTTCATATTCGACGAAGGAAGCTTCGTTTTCCTTACAGATCGAAAGCACTTCTCCGCGCGGACCGATCAAACAGGAATGTCCGCAATAATGGTTTCCGGGCTCGTCTCCCACCCGGTTCACGCCGGCTACGAAGCACACGTTCTCGATGGCACGGGCCCTGAGCAGGGTGTCCCACGCCGCGATCCGGGATTCCGGCCAGCAGGCGACATACAGGATCAGGTCATAATCCGGCACGCCGTCCACGATGCGGTTGCGGGCGAAGACGGGGAAGCGGAGATCGTAGCATACCTGAAGCAGGATGCGGAACCCGCCGTAGCTGACGATGACCCGCTCCTCTCCTGCCTGGTAGCGGAGATGCTCCTTGCCGTAGGTGAAGAGATGGCGCTTGTCGTAAAAACGGTAGCTTCCGTCCGGGAAGACGAAATAGAGGCGGTTGCGGTAGCCGTTCTCCGTTCCGACGGACAAGCTTCCGGCCACGGCGCAGCCCCGCTTGCGGGCGGTTTCCTGCATCCAGGCCAGACTTTCGCCTCCTTCAGTCTCCGCGACGCCTTCGGGATGGGTCACGAAACCGGTGGAGAACATCTCCGGCAGGACCAGAAGGTCCGTCGGGGCCATGCCCTCCAGCCATTGGCTGATCTCAATACGGCTCCGGGAGGGGTCACCCCACACCGGAGCCGTTTGCAGTAAAGATATTCTCATCCGAGCGGATTTACGGGCTTATTCAGCCTTGCCGTTGGAGCCGAGCACGTTGATGATCTTGTGCATGTAGAGCTTCTTCATCTCATCACGGGCGGGGCCGAGGTATTTGCGGGGATCGAACTCGCCGGGCTTCTCGTCGAAGACCAGACGGACGGCGGCGGTCATCGCAAGACGGCTGTCGGAGTCGATGTTGATCTTGCAGACGGCGCTCTTGGCGGCCTCGCGGAGCTGCTCCTCGGGGATGCCGACCGCGTCCGGCAGCTTGCCGCCGTGGGCGTTGATGATGTCGACATACTCCTGGGGGACGGAGGAGGAACCGTGGAGGACGATGGGGAAGCCGGGGAGCTTCTTCTCAACCTCGTGCAGGACGTCGAAAGCGAGCGGCGGAGGGACCAGACGGCCGGTCTTGGGGTCGCGGGTGCACTGCTCGGGCTTGAACTTGTAGGCGCCGTGGCTGGTGCCGATGGAGATGGCGAGGCTGTCGCAGCCGGTGCGGGTCGCGAAGTCGATAACCTCCTCCGGACGGGTGTAGTGGGACTCCTCGGCGGAGACCTCATCCTCCACGCCGGCCAGGACGCCGAGCTCGGCTTCGACGGTCACGTCGAACTGATGAGCGTAGTCGACGACCTGCTTGGTCAGGGCGATGTTCTCCTCGTAGGGGAGGGAAGAAGCGTCGATCATCACGGAAGAGAAGCCCATGTCCACGCAGCTCTTGCAGAGCTCGAAGCTGTTGCCATGGTCCAGGTGCAGGCAGATCTGGGGATGCTCCCAACCCAACTCCTTGGCATATTCGACCGCACCTTCCGCCATGTAGCGGAGGAGGGTCTGGTTGGCGTACTTGCGCGCGCCGCTGGAAACCTGGAGGATGACCGGGGACTTGGTCTCGGCTGCGGCCTGGATGATGGCCTGGAGCTGCTCCATGTTGTTGAAGTTGAATGCAGGGATGGCGTATCCGCCGGCGACGGCCTTGGCAAACATCTCACGGGTGTTGACAAGACCCAATTCTTTGTAAGAAACCATAATTTATAGATTTAAATTACCTACTAACTCGGAAGGTTTGCAAAAATAACTAAATTTGTACAATTATTGAAAAATATGTCCAACAAAGTCATCATTTTTTCCGCCCCTTCCGGCTCTGGCAAGAGCACGGTCGTGAACCATCTGCTCGGGCTGCATCCCGAGTTCGAATTCTCCGTTTCCGCCACCTCGCGCGCCCCGCGCGGGACTGAACAGAACGGCGTGGAATACTATTTCCTGACGCCGCGCCAGTTCAAGTACCGGATCCGGAAGGATGCCTTCGTCGAGTATGAGGAGGTCTACAAGGATAAGTTCTACGGCACGCTCAAGTCCGAGGTGGAACGCATCTGGGCCAAGGGCCACGTCATCGTTTTCGACGTGGATGTCAAGGGCGGCGTCAACCTGAAGAAGTATTTCGGGGACCAGGCCCTTTCGATCCTGATCCAGGCTCCGTCCGTGGAAGTGCTCCGCGAGCGCCTCGTCAAGCGCGGGACGGACAGTCCGGAAGCGATCGAGGAGCGCGTCGCCAAGGCCGAGTCCGAGCTGGCGTTCGCCGCCGGCAAGTTTGACTACGACCTGGTCAACGACGTGCTGGAGCAGACTTTCGCGGAAGCGGAACGAGTGGTGGACGAATTCCTGGAGAAGGCATGAGGATCGCGGTCTACTCGGGTTCGTTCAACCCCCTGCACACCGGGCATTTGGCCATCATGCGGACCTTGTCCGCGTGGGAGGGCGCGGACTGGACCTACCTGGTCGTTTCCCCGCAGAATCCCCTGAAGGAGGCGGAGGCGGCCCGTACGGGCAAGGAACGCTACCTGGCGGCGCTGGAAGCCCTCCGCCGTCACCCGGAGCTGCGTGTATGGCTGGACGACATCGAGCTGCGCATGCCGCCGCCCAGCTATACGATCCGCACCCTGGATACGTTCCGGCGGCAGGAGCCCGGCAATACCTTCACCCTCGTCATCGGGGGTGACAACCTGGCCGTCATCCGCCGCTGGAAAGATTACGGCCGCATCCTGAGAGAATACGGCGTGGCCGTCTACCCCCGCTCGGGTTTTGACAGTGAGGCGCTGCGGGCGGAACTGCTGGAGGAGGACCCCTCCTATCGCATCACGCTGCTGGACTGTCCGTTGGTGGATATCTCCTCGACGCAGGTCCGGGAAGCGATCGCACGCGGAGAAGATGTCGGTAACTGGCTGATGTAGAATAGAATAAACAGTAACAATGGCGAAGAACAACCCCGTCGCATACGACCTGTGGAAATCGTTGCGGGAGAAGCTGAAAGAGGCCCTTCTCTCGGTCGTGCCGGTCAGCCTGCTGGTTTTCATCCTGTCCGTCACGCCCTGGGTCGACATCTCGGCCCACGAACTGACCGTGTTCGCCGGGGCGGAAGTCCTGCTCATCCTGGGCATCGGCCTGTTCAACCTGGGCGCCGACATGGCGATGACCCCGATGGGACAGTACATCGGCGAGGGACTGACCAAATCCCGGAAACTGGGCATCCTGCTGAGCATCGCGTTCGTGATGGGACTGCTGATCACCGTGGCCGAGCCGGATCTTTCGGTCCTGGCCGGTCAGGTCAGCGCCGTGATGAACGGGACGCTCCTGATCGTGACGGTCGGCGTGGGCGTAGGCCTGTTCCTCCTGCTGGCGGTCCTCAAGATCGTCTTCCACCTGGACCTGACGGGCATTCTGCTCTTCTGCTATATGGTCCTGTTCTGCCTGGCGGCGCTGCTGATCCAGAGCGGCAAGGGCTCTTTCCTTCCAATGTCCTTCGACTCGGGCGGTGTGACGACGGGCCCGATCACGGTGCCTTTCATCATGGCGCTGGGCGTGGGCATCGCCCTTACGGTGGGTGGCCGGGGGGCCAATGAGAACAGTTTCGGCTTGATCGCCCTTTGTTCCGTCGGTCCCATCGTGGCGGTCCTGGCCCTTTCGATGCTGGCCCAGGGCGATCTGTCCTATACCGTTCCGGACTATTCGATGGATACGGTGCTTGCCGGGGGAGCCGGCACCCTGTTCGGCCATACGATGATGGAAGTCGGCCGCTCCCTGTTGCTGGTAGTGTCCGTGTTCTTCATCCTGCAGGCGCTGGTCCTGAAACTCCCGATGTCGAAGATCGGCCAGATCCTCTTCGGCATCCTGTACACTTTCATCGGCCTGGTCTTGTTCCTGGTGGCCGTTTCGATGGCTTTCATGCCGATCGGCTACAAGATCGGCCTCCAACTGGCCGGTCAGAGTCCGGCGCTGCTGATCGGCTTCGCTTTCCTGCTGGGCATGGTGGTCGTGCTCGCCGAGCCGGCCGTCCATGTGCTCAACAACCAGGTTGAGGAGATCACGGGCGGAGAGGTCGGCAAGACGGAGATGATGGTCGCCCTTTCCCTCGGTGTGGGTGTTTCCATCGGTCTGTCCGTCCTGCGGGTGTACTATGGATTCTCGGTGCTGTACTACCTGGTGCCCGGGTATCTGCTGTCGCTGGGACTCTCCTTCTTCGTGCCGAGACTGTACACGGCGATCGCCTTTGACTCCGGCGGCGTGGCCAGCGGTCCGCTGACCTCGAGTTTCATCCTGCCGCTCGTCATCGGTTCCTGCGTGTCCCTGCAGGGCGAGCCGGCCGTGCTGGATTTCGCTTTCGGCGTGGTGGCGATGGTCGCCATGACCCCGTTGATCACCATCCAGTGCCTCGGCTTCAAGTCCGTGCTCAGTGTCCGTTACCGTGACAATGCCGCGATGCGCCGCATCCTGGCCGCCGCGGATGATCAAATCATTTATTTCGAGTAGTATGGAAGAGAGTAGAAACATAGCCCCGATGAAGCTGGAGCTGCTTTTTGCCGTCGTCCACAACAAGAAAGTCGCTTACTTTTCCAGTCTCATCCAGTCCCATCAGGCCAATCTGCAACTGACGACCGCGGCCAAGGGAACCACGCACCTGATTCTCAACTACCTGGGCCTGACGGAGCGCCCGAAGTCCATGATCGTCAGCGTCGTGCGCGAGGATCAGGTCGGCGATCTGATCGAGCTGCTCGACGAGACCTTCAAGAAAGGAAAGGATTACAAGGGGATTGCCTATACCGTCCCGCTCTCGAGCGTGATCGGCACCCTGGTCTATGGTTTTTTAAGCAACGACAAACGAACCGTCAAGGAGGAAGCATAATATGGACAGTCAACACGAATTGCTGCTCTGCGTCGTGAACGCAGGTTTTTCCCAGAACGTGATGGAAGCGGCCCGTGCCGCCGGAGCGAAGGGCGGCACCATCGTCCGCGCCCGCGGGACGGCCAATCCCGAGTCCGAAGAGTTTTTCAACATCACGGTCCAGCCCGACAAGGAGATCGTGATGATCCTGGCCCTGAAGGAGGTCAAGGACGCCATCATGAAGGCCGTGTACAAGGAATGCGGACCCGCGTCCGGCGCCCAGGGCCTGCTCTTCTCGCTACCTGTCAGCCATATGACCACTCTCAAGGAAGACTGATGCGCCTGTTCCGGACCATAGTGATCGTGAGCTTTCTGGCCGGGATGCTGCTGACGGCATCCTGCGGCCCGCGTCCCCGTACGACCGAGGAAACCCTGCGGGAACTAAGTGCCGCCGGTGAACTGGTCACCTGCGAGTACACGGTCTCCAAGGTGATCAAGGCCGATGACGTGGTCCCCTGGAAGATCGGTGAGCGGAAGATCCTTTTCTGCTGCAACGCCTATCTTAAAGCGGGAGTGGACATGACGGCGTACAATCCTGATAAGACGGTCATTGACAGGGGACAGAAGTCCATCATCCTGATATTGCCGGCCCCCAAGGTCCTGTCGGTCAACATTCCCGTGGAGGAGATCCGTCAGGTATACAGCCGCGTGACGGGCCTCCGGGCCGAATTCAGCGCCGAAGAGCGGGGGCGCCTGCTGAAGCAGGGCGAGGAAGCCATCCTGCTGGATGTGCCCAAGATGGGTATCATCCGGGACGCCCGGCAGAACGCGCTAACATTCTTTGATTCCCTGCTCCGTTCCCTGGGCTATGAGGACATCAGCATTTATTTCGATTCGCTATGAATGAGAAGTCCTTCCGCTTGCTGATCCGGGCCGCTGAGCTCATCCTGGTCGTCCTGGGCATCCTGCTGGTGCTTCAGGTGGTGGGAAGTCTCCGCGGGGGCGGCATGTCGCGTCGCGGGTTGAAGGCCCAGGACACGCAGACGATCGTGACGCAGGTCCAGGCGATGGCTTCTTTCGTGACGGCCAGCTACTATGATGAGGTGGTCCTGACGGCTTCCAAGCCCCGGACCGCGGGAGCCTTTACCCGTAGCATTCCGCTTCCGGACGATGAGATCTGCATCATCTCGCACGGCAAGGCCCGTGCCGGCATCGATCTCTCGAAACTCTCCGAGGACGCTTTCTCGATGCAGGGGGATACCGTCATGGTCCGCCTGCCGGAACCGGAGTTGTTCGAGATCATCCTCAATCCGTCGGACTATGAGATATTCGTCGAGGACGGACGCTGGTCGCACGAGGAGGTCGTGGCCATCGAGTCCCGCGCCAAAGAGGCGATCCGGCGGGATGCACTGGCGGCCGGCCTGCTGGACAAGGCGGCCGAATCCGCCGGGAAACAACTGGACCGCCTGCTGCGCTCTTTCGGCTACAAGGAAGTGGTCGTAGTCCCGCATTCGCTGCCGTTGCCGGCGGGAGAAAAATTGTGATAATATTTTGTTTAGAATATGGATAAGATCAGTTATGCGCTCGGAATGAGCATTGCCCACAACCTTCAGCAGTCGGGCGTGACCCGGCTGGATTTCGATGATTTCCGCTCCGGACTGGAAGCGATGATGACAGGAGCCAAGCCCGCCCTTTCGATCGAGGAAGCCGGCCAGGCCCTGGACGCTTTTTTCAAGGATTTGGAGAAACGCCAGGCCGTCGAGGCGGCGGAAATCGCCGGCAAGATGAAGGAGGAGGGAGAGGCCTTCCTCAAGGTCAACGCGACCCGCGAAGGCGTCAAGGTCCTCCCGAGCGGCCTGCAGTACAAGATCCTGAAAGCCGGATTCGGCAAGACGCCGGGTCCCGCGAGCAAGGTCCGCTGCCACTACGAGGGCAAGTTCGTAGACGGACGCATCTTCGACAGCTCCTACCAGCGGGGCGAGCCCGCCGTTTTCGGGGTCAACCAGGTCATCGCCGGCTGGACCGAAGCGCTCCAGCTGATGCCCGAGGGTTCCAAGTGGGAGTTGTACATCCCTTACCAGCTCGCGTACGGTGAGGCGGGCGCCCACGGCGCCATCCCGCCCTGCGCGGCGCTGACTTTCGTCGTCGAACTTCTGGCCGTCCTGTAGTCTATGATCCTGATTGCGGAAGCGGGAGCGACCAGCACGCGGTGGCGGGCGATCGATGCGCAGGGACGGGTCACGAAGGCCCGTACCGGCGGCGTCAACGTCGCCACGATTGCACGGGCGACCGTCGAGGAACGCATCGCACAGGCCGTCGCTGAGCTGAATCCGTCGGGCGAGAAGCTGGAGCGGGTGCATTTCTATGCCGCCGGGATGCTGGAAGACGAAGTGTCGTCCCTGTTCCCCGGGGCCAAGGTGGAATGCGCCTCCGACCTGCTGGCGGCCGCCCGGGCCGTCTGCGGACATGCGCCGGGCATCGCGGCCATCCTGGGGACGGGCTCCAACAGTTGTTTCTTCGATGGGGAAAGGATCGTGACGAACGTCCATTCTTCGGGTTTCATCCTCGGCGATGAGGGCGGGGGAGCGGCGCTGGGCCGCCTTTTCATGTCCGATTTCCTCAAGGGATTGGTGCCGCAGGCGTTGTCGGACGAGTTCGCCGCCGCGTTCCAGGTGGATTACCTGACGGTGGTGCGCGAGGTGTACCAGAGCCCGACGCCGGCCGCTTATCTGGGGTCTTTCGCACCCTGGATCCTGGCTCGCGCGGGGGAACCGGGGTATGCGCACGATCTGGTCATCGCCAATTTCAAGGCTTTCTGCGAACGCTGCCTGCTGCAGTACGACGTCGCCCGCTATCCCGTCGGGGTGGTCGGCGGTTTCGGCAAGGCGGCGCGGGACCTGTTCGAGCCGGTGGCGGCCGGGTACGGCATCCGCATTTCCGGTTTCCAGGACGATATCATTGACAGTCTGGTCCGTTATCATTATGAATGAGAAATATCCTTCCCGGCTCCTGGAAAACGCCGTCGAGGCGATCGGATCGCTTCCGGGCGTGGGCTCCCGCAGCGCGCTGCGGCTGGCCCTGCATCTGCTGAAGCAGCCGAAGGAGAACGTGCATCATTTCACGCAGGCCATCGACCGCCTGGCGGATGAGGTGAAATATTGCCGGGAGTGCATGATGCTCTCGGACGACGAGGTTTGCTCGATCTGCTCCGACACGCGCCGGGACCACCACCTGATCTGCGTGGTGGAAAGCGTGCGGGACGTGATGAGCATCGAGGCCACGGGCCAGTACAACGGCGTATACCACGTGCTGGGGGGCATCATTTCGCCGATTGGCGGGGTGGGGCCTTCCGACCTGACCATCCGGCAGCTGGTGGAGCGTCTGGAACGTCTGGTCGCGGAGGGAGAGACCTCCGAGGTGGCCAGGCACGGGATGGACGGACCGCGGGTTCCTTCAGAGCCTCCGGTGGAGGTGATCCTGGCGCTGAGCGGCGACGTGGAAGGGGAGACGACTTCGTTCTATATCTACCGGCAGATTCAGCCCCTGGGCGTGAAAGTGTCCACGCTGGCGCGCGGCCTGGGCTTCGGGGACGACCTGGAGTATGCCGATGCGTTGACGCTGGGGCGGTCGATCGTCAATAGGCAACTGTTTAAGCCATAGTCCTTTATGGGTATCTGGGAGGCCATCCTGATTGCTATTTCGCTCTGCGCGGATTGTTTCGCTTGCACGCTCTGCTCGGGGGTGACGCTTCGGCGCATGACCTGGAAGACGCTGGGCGGCATTGCGCTGGCTTTCGCCGTGATCCAGGCGGGGTTGCTGTTCCTGGGCTGGGAGTTCGGCAATTTCTTCGTCGGCTTCATCGAGAGGATCTCGCACTGGATCGGCTTCCTGCTGCTCCTGTATGTGGGCGGCGATATGCTGCTCGAGGGGATTCGCGCGCTGCGGGGCCGGTGCGCGGCGGAGTCGGTCCGCCTGGACGGTTTCCGCAACGTCGTGCTGAGCGGCGTGGCGACCAGCATCGATGCGCTCGCCGTGGGTGTCTCGCAGTCCATGGTCGAGACGACGCGGTCGTTTTCTGAGTTTTGTCCCCTGTTTGTGGCGGTGTTT
>JAFPVJ010000002.1 GCA_017400135.1 Bacteroidales bacterium | reverse complement strand
TAAACGGACTAAGTCCGGTGCAATACCGGACTCAGCACATGTAAATATCTATTATTAACCGTCCAACTTTTGGGGTGCACATCACACGGGAAGGGGGAGGGGCCCGCAACCGTCAGGTTGTGGGAGGGGCCGGAGTGAGCGCAGGGAACGGAGTCCTCTCAGAGTCCCTCTGCCACCGGCGCCACATCAGCGGACTTTCAGGCGGAGCGTGCCGGGGCCGGTCCGGCGGACGATGACGGCGCAGAGACCGTGGAAAGCCGGCATTTCGTGACTGTAGAAAGGAACGTGCGAAGTAGGGTCGCCGTTATCGACCGCGATGATCTCTCCGGGGCCCTGGACGCTGAATTGCAGCAAGTTATCGGCATCGGGGCAGAGCCTCCCCCTCCGGTCTGTGATCCGTACTGTGTAGAAAACCAGGTCTCCGGCCTGCGGCAACACCACATCCTTCACTTTCCTCCGTACGGGCTTCGGCCAATCGTACAGACCCACCAATCCATCCTCCGCAGTCACCTTCACGCGACGAGGCTTCCCAGCCGTACGGACCGTCTCCTCCGCCCAGACAGCGCCATTCTTGTAAGCGACCACCTTCACCTTCCCCGGCCGATACACGACATCGTCCCAACGGAGCCGGTACTCCCCCGGACCCCGCACCTTCCGCCCCTGCGACTTCCCGTTGACAAAGAGTTCCGCCTCATCGCCCGAGGTATAGACATGGATCGGCGTCACCTCCCCCTCGCGGCCCGGCCAGGTCCAATGCGGCACGATGTGGACCATCGGCAGTTCCGGACGCCAGCGGGCCTGATACAGCCAGAAGCGGTCCTTCGGAAAACCCGCCAGGTCGATGATGCCGAAATAACTGCTGCGCGAAGGCAGCGGCACCTCGCTGATTTTCTGTCCCCACGACAGCAATTTCTGCCGGTACGCCTCCTTTTCCTCCTCCGTATGGAAATTGGTCAGCACGGAAGGATCCAGATTGTAGGGCGTCGGCTCTCCCAGGTAGTCAAAACCCGTCCAGACGAATTCGCCGGCGCATTCCGGCACCTGGTCCTCGTAAAACCACTCGTAATCGGGCTTGGACGCCCAGCGGGGCGCATACAGGTCGTAAGAACTTACCTGGAACGGGGCCTCGTCGGTCCATCCTTCCGACTTCTCGTCCGAGACGGGGAAAAGATAATAACCCCGCGTCGAGATGCAAGAAGCCGTCTCGCTGCCCACGAAAGGCTGGCCGGGATGCGTGTCCCGGAATTCGGCGTATGCATGGGGTTTGTAATTGAAACCATAGACGTCCACGGTCTGGGTATAGGGCGTGGAAGCCGCCCAGAGGTTATCGTTACCCGAAGTCGTCGGACGCGTCGGATCTTCCCGGTGACAGATGTCCGTCAGGCGCTGGGGGATGGACCATTTCTCCGGATATCCCTGCTCCCCGCATTCATTGCCGATCGACCAGAGGATGACGCTCGGATGGTTGCGGTCGCGCCGGATCAAGTCCACCAGGTCGCGCTCCACCCATTCATCGAACAACTTGGCATAGCCATTGGGCTTCTTGGGCACGGTCCAGGTATCGGTCAGCTCGTCCATCACCAGGAATCCCATCCGGTCGCAGAGGTCCAGCAGTTCCGGCGCAGGTGGATTGTGGGAAGTACGGATGGCGTTGCAGCCCATCGCTTGGAGCAGCTGCAGGCGCCGCTCCCACACCGCTTCGTTCCAGACTGCGCCCAAAGCACCCGAATCGTGGTGAAGGCACACGCCCTTCAAGAAGCAGCGCTCGCCATTGAGATAGAAGCCGTCGGGCTTCCACTCGGTCTGGCGGCAGCCATACCGTACCCGGCAAGTCTCAACCGAAGACCCGTCCTCCGCCTCCACGCGGACGAAGATGTCGTACAGATGCGGTGAGGACGGAGACCAGAGGTTCGGCCATGGCATCTCTTCCACAACTACCTGCCCGTCCGTCACGGACGCCAGGTTTTGCTCTCGGAAAGATACCTGGAAGTCATTGAGCATAAAGATAGATGTAGTCACGCGGACCGGACCGGTGAACCCCGCGTGATTCTTGAGCGTCGTCTCGATCCGGACCTTCGCCCTACCGTCATCCATTCCCGCCATCGTGACGCAGATTCCCTGGGGCGCGATCCCCAACTTCGGTCGTCCGGTCAGCCAGACATTGCGATAGATGCCGCCGCCGGGATACCAGCGGGAAGAACTCTCCGGATTGTCCAGGCTGACGGCAATCACGTTCTCACCCTCGACCAGCGCCGGAGTCAGATCCACCTCAAAGGAAGCGTAACCGTAGGGCCGGCGGCCGACTTCGGTGCCGTTGCAGTATACTACCGCGCCGGACATCGCTCCGTCGATCCCGAGCACCCATTCCTGCTTCAGGTCCTCTGCCGAGAGCGTGAAATGCTTGCGGTACCAGGCCTTGCCCCACCATTCCAGCTTGCCCGTTTCACCGGGATTGGCCTGCTTGAAAGGCCGCTCCACGCCCCAGTCGTGCGGCAGCGTCAGCGTCCGCCAGGATTTGTCCAAATAACCGGGGGCGGCATAGCGTTCGGGGGCCAGATCCCCGCCGTCCAGTTTCATGAATTTCCAATCGTCGTTGAAGGCCTTCCGGCCCGAAGGCTGCGCCGACAGCGCAAAAGCGACCAGCAGAGCGGTCAGGATCAAGATACTTCGTTTCATGCAATTCCGTAGCTTTCAGTAAAGATAGAAATAATTTGTATATTTGTTTCTTGTACTTATCACCGAATAACGATGAAGAAACTTGTATACCTGTTGATCCCGGTGTTCCTGCTGGCCGCCTGCGGCGATCCCGTGACACCCCCCGAACCGGCCAAAGCCACGCTCAGCGTGACCCCTTCGACCCTGGCTTTCACCACCGCCGAGTCCTCGACCCTCAACCTGACGGTCAAGAGCAGCGGCAAGTGGACCGTTTCCGTCGGGAACGGCGGCAGCTGGTGCCGCCCGGACAGCTATAATGGCAACGGCGACGGCACCCTCGGCGTGACGGCCGCCGCCAATGGCACCACCGAGGCGCGCAGCACCACCCTCAGTTTCTCCGGAGAAGGAGGAACCACCGCGACCGTACAGGTCACCCAGGTGGCGGGCAAGGGCAATCCCGTGCAGACCACCACGGTTCCTCTGGCCGCCGCTCCCAAGACCTGGGACGGCACGAAACGGGCGGATATCACCTATCAGTTGCTCGTCTACTCTTTTGCCGACGGCAAGGGAAGTGACCGCTGGGGCGACCTCAAGGGCGTGACGGATCATCTGGACTATATCGATGGCCTGGGCGCATCCGCCATCTGGCTCTCCCCCATCCAGCAATCCTCTTCCTACCACGGATACAGCGTAGACAATTATTTCGAGATTGATTCCCATTTGGGCAATGATGCCGACTTCCAGACCCTGATCAATACGGCCAAGGGCAAGGACATCGACATCTATATGGACTACGTGCTCAACCACAGCGGCACCGGGACGTCCTGGTTCCAGGATGCGCTGGGCAACGCTTCCAGCACCTACCGGAACTGGTACGTATTCTCCAACAACCCGACGGAGGATGAAAAGGCCGGCCGGATCGACAACTACGCCGGAGCCACCTCTCCCGGCATGGGCGAATGGCACCAGGTGGGCGTAGGCGTCGGCTACAAGGGCCGCCTGCATTTCAAGGTGGACTGGAGCGGGACGCAGAAGACCGTGACGGTCACCGAAAGCACCGCCTCCGCCCAGAGCTCCAACGCCTCGGCTTCGATGTGGCTCTGGATTGGCAACGTGGGTGCCGTGGGCCTCTATCCTTCGGGCGGGGACATCCATGAGATCACCCTCGACGTGGACACCGACTGGGGCTTCTTGGTCCGCACGACCGGGTCCTCCACCGACTGGGGCGCCGGCACCAAATGGGGCACGCCCTCGGGCGGCAAGGCCATCGTCTTCGGCACGCCTTTCACCCTGGCTTCCAATGCCTCCGGCGACCCCGGCAACATCGTCTTCAGCAACAACGTCAGCTACTATTTCGGCAGCTTTGACGGTTCCATGCCGGACCTCAACTACGGTCCCTACGCCACCGCCTCCACGCATCCCTGCTTCCAGGCCCTCGCCGAGAGCGCAGACAAATGGATCAATATGGGCGTGAACGGCCTGCGGCTGGATGCCGTAATCTGGATCTATCAGAACCGGACCGCCGCCAACGTCTCCTTCCTGCAGCAGTGGTACGACCGCTGCAACGCGACCTACAAGGCCCGCGGCGGGCAGGGCGACATCTACATGGTTGCGGAAGCCTGGACAGACAATGTCGAAGGCTGTGCCCCGTACTACAAATGCGTTCCTTCCAATTTCAATTTCTGGTACTGGTATACACTGAGAGACCGGATCAACAACCTCAAAGGCTACGACTTTGCCTCGACCGTGTCTTATTTCCGCGGCCTGTTCAAGGCGCAGCGGGCTGATTTCATCGACGCGATCAAGCTGACCAACCATGACGAGAATCGCGCCGCGAGTGAACTGGGCAAGAACCTGGACAAGGAGAAACTCGCAGCCGCGGTCCTGCTCACCTCCCCCGGCCGGCCCTATATCTACCAGGGCGAGGAACTGGGTTATTGGGGTACGAATAAAGATGGTCAGGACGAATGGAGACGAGCGCCTATCAAATGGACAAAAACAGGAACTGTCGCTGACGCAGCACTCATGGTTTGGGGCGACCGCGTGGACCGGTCCATGCTGACTGCCGACATCTCCGTCGAGGCCCAGGAGGCCGATGCGGCTTCTTTGCTCAACGTATACAAGCAGTTCGGCCGCCTGCGCAACAGCTATGTCTCCCTGGCCTCCGGCGAAATCTCGGAGCACGGCACCTACAACCACAGCAATTCCCGTTTCGCCGGCCTCGGCGTCTGGTACCGGACCTCCGGCACGGAAAAGACGTTGGTCGTGCACAACTTCTCCGGCTCGAAGATCACCGCTTCCTTCGGGACGGAAGACCTGAGCCGCGTCATCGGCCTCAACGGCGGCGGCGAACTGAAGACCACGACTACGGACGGCGTCCTGACCGACAACACGCTGACGCTGAATGCTTATTCGAGCGCCGTATTCCTAATCTCCGAATAAGATGAATCTCAAGCACATACTCATCCTCTTCGCTGCACTGGCCTGCACGGCGGCCGCTTGCAACCACCGCGCCGACCCCAACGGCGGATCGGAGAACGGCGGATCCGAGAACGGCGGCGACACCCCTTCAGCGACTGTCGCCTTCGCCAAAGGCGCCGACCTCGGCTGGATCACCGAATACGAAGCCCGGGGCTTCAAGTTCTACTCTTCGACCGGTGCCGAGATGGAATGCACCGCCCTGATGAAGAGCCTGGGCCTGAACAGCGTCCGCTACCGCGTCTGGGTCAATCCCGCGGACGGCTACAACAACGTCGCCGACGTGCTGGTCAAGTGTAAGCGGGCGCAGGCGTTGGGAATGCAGATCATGATCGATTTCCACTATAGCGACACCTGGGCCGACCCCGGCAAGCAAATCATTCCCGCGGCTTGGGAGAAATACGACGCCACGCAGATGGCTGCCGCCGTTGCCGATCACACTAAGAGTGTCCTGCAGGCGCTCAAAGATGCCAAGATCGACGTCACCTGGGTGCAGGTGGGCAATGAGGTACGCCCCGGCATGCTGATGCACACGGGGAAGGAAGGTAATCTGAAGGATGCCCCGGCCACCGTCACCGGCAAGGTCAGCGGATCCAATGTCAACCATTTCGTGGAGTACTTCAACGCTGGTTCCGATGCCGTCAAGTCCGTCTATCCCGAGGCCACGGTCATCCTGCATCTGGACAACGGATGGGACCTGGGTACCCTTACCTGGTTCTACGACCTGATGAAGACCCACCCGGCCCGGTATGACATGATCGGCCTGTCGCTCTATCCTTCCTATTGGGACAACAGCACGAACGCCTATCCCGACTGGCGGACCAAGACGGAGGCGTGTGTCACCAATCTCAGTACGCTTCACAGCCGTTATGGTAAACCCGTGATGCTCGTGGAGTTCGGCATGCCCGCCAGCCAGCCGGACAAGGCGAAAGCGGCCCTCCAGTACATCCTGGACAACACCAAGACCTTCGACTGGTTCAAAGGCGTCTTCTACTGGGAGCCCGAATCCGAACACGACCGCAACGGCTACGACTACGGCGCCTTCTCCCACGGCAAGCCCACCGCTGCCCTCGATCCCTTCCGCCAATAAAGCGCACCCGCACCGACTACTTGAAACTTATTGACCGTGCCCTCTGTCCCTAATCTCCGGACGGAGGGCGCATTTTACCCCCTTTTTTGCTCCCTCTGTCCGCTCTTTCGGGACGGAGGGAGCAGGGAGAATATCTAAGCAAAGAACGAAGGTATTTTTTCGGCGGGAAGAAGAGGGAAAGCGTCAGAATAATCGTAACTTTGTGCTTGAGAATCATCGAGCTTTAGAAATGAACCTGAACGGTCCCCTGTACATCGCCCGAAAGAACGCTTTGGGATTTGCATTGACCATCTTGCTGACGCTTGGGACGGCTGTCATGCTGACGGCTTGTTTCCATACGCCAAAGGAGAGCTTAGAGGCAGTGGAAGAAGTGTCGATTTCATCAAATGGGAGGATCGACCGCATCGAGCCGCCGTGCTGGTGGACGGGGATGGGGATGCCGCTGCAGGTGATGGTCCATGGGGAGGGAATCGGAGCGTTCGATGTGCGGTTCGAGGGATTGAAGGGGGTGAAGGTGAAGGAGGTGCACCGGGCGGACAGTCCGAATTATCTCTTTGTGGATGTAGCTATTAAGGCGAACGCCCGCCCCGGAAGCGGACGGCTGGTGTTCAGCCGGGAGGGGGAATGCTTCTCCGTGCCCTATGAAATCAAGGAACGACCTTCCGACAACGACAGGAAGAGTTTCTCCTCCGAGGATGTGATCTACCTGATCGTGCCGGACCGCTTTGCAAACGGAGATCCGAAGAACGACGAGACGCCCGATACGCGGGATGTCTGCGACCGCAGCCAGCCCAACGCCCGCCACGGCGGTGATATCCAGGGTATCATCAACCAATTGGACTACCTGGAAGACCTGGGCGTCACGGCACTCTGGCCCACTCCCCTGCTCGAGGATGACGACCCGCGCGTCTCCTACCACGGATATGCCTGTTCCGACTACTATCGCATCGACCCGCGTTTCGGAGACAATTCCCTTTACCGGGAAATGGTCTCCGCGGCGCATGAGCATGGGATCAAGATCCTGATGGACATCGTGACGAACCACTGCGGCCGGGAGCACTGGTGGATGCAGGACCTGCCTTTCAAGGACTGGGTCCACGCCCACGAGCCCTACCGCAACACGAACCACGTCATGTCCCTCGCCTTCGACCCGAATGCTTCCCAAGTCGACCGGGAACAGATGGAAGAGGGGTGGTTCGTCCCTTCCATGCCGGACATGAATCTCGACAATCCTTTCGTCCTCAAATACTTCCAGCAATGGGCGGTCTGGTGGATCGCCTGGGCCGGAGTGGACGGGCTGCGGGTGGATACCTGGTATTATAATGAAAAGGAGCCGATGGCGGAATGGGCGCGCGCCGTGCGGGAGGAATTCCCTTGGGTGAACATCGTCGGCGAGGTCTGGAGCCTACAGCCCGACGAGGTTGCTTACTGGCAGGAAGGACATCCGAACGCCGACGGTTTCGCTTCCGCGCTCCCGACGGTGATGGATTTCCCGCTGCTCAACGCCATCAACCGGGCCCTGGCGGATCCGGAGGGCGATCACGGGCTGCACGGGACCGGCGACCTGCGGGCGGTGTACGACGCCCTGAGCCACGACTTCAATTATGCGGATCCTGAGCGCCTGCTGATCTTCTTCTCCAACCATGACACGCCGCGCCTGGCGGATGTCTGCGGCGCGGATCCGGCCAGGATGAAACTGGCCCTGACCCTGCTCACGACGCTCCGCGGCATCCCGCAGCTCTACTACGGCGAGGAATGGATGCTCCGCATCGGCACGGCCCGCCGTGACGACGGTCGGATGCGGGTGGACTTTTCCTCCCCCGAAGCATCTGAAGATATCTTCAACTACGCCCGGACGCTCCTCCGCTGGCGCAAGCAGACCCCCGTCCTGCACCACGGCAAGACCCTTCACTTCCTGCCCCAGGACAACACCTACGCCTACTTCCGCTACGACGACCAGACCGCCGTCATGGTCTTCCTTAACCTCTCCGAAAACGCCGTACAAGTCCCCTGGGAGCGCTTCCAGGAAATCACTGACGGCCTCGGAGAAGGCCGCGACATCCTCAGCGGAACGACCGTCAAGGCCGGACAGCCGATGAACGCCGGCGCCCGCGAAGCCCTGATCCTCCAATTCACCCGACAAAAATAAAAACAAACAATACCATGAAAAAACTCCTCCTAATCACAGCAGCGGCCCTGGCCCTGTGCGCCGCCTGCCAGCCCAAACAGACCGCCGTCCACCCCGAATGGACCTACGATTCGGTCGTGTATGAAGTCAACGTGCGCCAGTTCTCCCCCGAGGGAACCTTCCAGGGCGTAGAAGCTCAGCTTCCCCGCCTCAAGGAACTCGGCGTCGACGTGCTCTGGCTGATGCCCATGTACCAAATCGGCACCGAAGGCCGCAAGGGCACCCTGGGCTCCTATTACGCCATTTCCGACTACACCAAGGTCAATCCCGAATTCGGTACCATGGAAGACTTCGAGCACCTGCTCGCGGAAGCGCATGCGCAGGGTTTCAAAGTGATCCTGGACTGGGTGGCGAACCAGACCGCCCCGGACCACGTCTGGATGACGGACAAGCCCGCCGACTTCTACGAGCGCGACTCGCTCGGCAACGCGATCTGGGAGTACGACTGGACCGACACCCGCAGCCTCAACTATGAGGACAAGGATGTCTGGGCCGCCCAGGACGAGGCCATGCGCTTCTGGCTCGAAAAGGGCGTGGACGGCTTCCGCTGCGACGCGGCCGGCGAAGTGCCCGCCGAATTCTGGAAGGGTATCCTCCCCCAGATGAACGTCGACTATCCCGACATCTACCTCCTCGCCGAGGCCGAGCGCGACAACCTGGCCGACCCGACCGAGACCTTCGACGCCAATTACGCCTGGGAGCTGCACCACCTGCTGAACGCCTGCGCCCAGGGTCGCAGCACGGTCGGCGACCTGCGCGACTACATCACCCGCGACGCGAACCGTTTCCCCTGGGAAGCCTTCCGCCTGACCTTCACCTCCAACCACGACGAGAATTCCTGGAACGGGACGGAATTCGAGCGCGAGGGCGAGGCGGCCGATGTCTGCGCCGTTCTCTGCTTCACCCTGCCCCAGAGCCAGCCGCTGGTCTACACGGGCCAGGAAATCGGCCTCTCGCGGCGCCTGGCGTTCTTCGAGAAGGATCCGATCACAGACTGGAGCGCCAATGAATTCACCGACTTCTACAAGCGCCTGATCGCGCTCAAGCATGAGAATCCCGCCCTGGCCGCCGGTGAGCGCGGTGGGCAGATCGAGTATTTCGAGGCGCCCGACGGCGTACTGGCCTTCAGCCGCAGCGTCCCCGGCAACAGCGTCGTCGTGCTGGCCAACTTCGGCATCGCACCAGCCTCTCTGGACGCGGGCAAGCCGGCAGAGGACTTCAACCCTGTCGCAGCCTCGGCCAACGCCGGCGCAGCTGATAACGTCCCGCCCATCCTCTTCCGCAACCTGGAAGCCCCGGCTGCCACCGTCACGCTGCCCCTCAAGGGCCGCTACACCGACTGGTTCACAGGCGAAAAGCATCGCGGCAAGACCACCCTCACCCTCGCCCCCGGCGAATACATCGTCCTGACGAAATAGTGACGCACAACCGCATGAAGAACAAGTATCTCCTGCTCCTGAGCATCATAGCACTCGCAGCCCTGGGCGCAGGTCCGGCAAGGGCTCAGAGCCGTCAGGAGCGGCTGAAAGAGCATGTGTATTACTTGGCGTCTGACTCCCTGCGCGGGCGGAAGGCAGGCACGCCGGACGCCACCAAGGCGGCCGAATACATAATCGGCGAATACGAGCAGGCGGGGCTCAAGCCCCTGTTCCGCGAAGGCTGGTACGACCGCTTCACGCGCAAGGGCGATCATGAGTCGGACTTCAAGAACGTCGTCGGCCTGATCGAAGGCACGGATCCCGCGCTGCGGGGCGAATGCATCGTCATCGGCGCGCATTATGACCACCTGGGCGTGCGCCAAAACAAGATTTACAACGGAGCGGACGACAATGCCTCCGGCTCGGCGGCGGTCATTGAGATCGCCCGTGCCCTGGCCGGAGCCCAGCCGCGACGCAGCATCATCATCGCCGCGTTCGATGCCGAAGAGATCGGCTTGGTTGGCTCCAGCCACCTCGCAGAGCGGCTCGACACCCTCGGATTCCACATCAAACTGATGATGAGCGTGGACATGGTCGGCTGGCTCAAAGCCGGCAAGGCGCTGAAACTGGAAGGCGTCGCGACGATCAAGGATGGCAAGAAGATCCTGAGGGCGCAGGCCGGCAGCCTGACCCTGGACCTGAAGCGCTTCGAACGCTCCGTCTTCACGGCGACCGACACGGAAGGGTTCGCCACGATGGGCATCCCGACCCTGGCCGTCACAACGGGGCTCAAGTCCCCGTACCACAAGCCTAAGGATGATGCGGAACTGATTGATTATGAAGGCCTTGACCAAGTGACGGGCTACCTGACAGACCTGACGACCGACCTTGCTACACGAGACCACTTCACTAGTTCCGGCCAGGTCGCGCCCAAGCACAAGTCCCTGTCCGACACCGGCCTGGACTTCGCCCTGGTCGCCGGCTATTCGCGCGACCATATCTCCTTCCCGGGAGCCGCATTTGAAGGCAAGGATCGTTTGTCTTGGAACGCCGGTATCGAGGCGCAGCTGAGCCTGGGCTATTTCGGAGTCGTGACGCAGGTCCTGTACGACCGGTTCAACGCCTTCTATCCTGATGTGGACGACCTGTTCGGGTCGTCGCACCGTTTCCGTCAGGATGAACTCTGCGTCCCGCTCAGCCTGGTCATCCGGACGCCTCGCAGCAATTCCGGCGCCGCCTACATCGGCGGCGGAGCCTATTATGCCCGGATGCTGTCCTGGGGATGGGACGGCCAGAAGTACTCGTCATGGAATGTTTATCCAGGTGGGCTTGTTCTGGAAGGGGAAGTTCCTCCGACTCCGATCATTCCCACGCACGGATTCAAACCCGTGGATAATCAGTGGGGCTTTAACTATACGGTCGGAGTCCGCGTCGCCAACATCCAGTTCGGCTTCCTCTACCTGTGGCAGAAAGGCCGCCTCTTTGAGGGCTCGGGTGCCCCCGACGCCCGGCGCAACTCGGCGATGTTTCAGCTGAAGTATATCTTCTGATCGAGCGTCGTCTGGAAATGCAGAGCGCCGCAATCGTGATGGATTGCGGCGCTTTTTGACGTGATTCCGGCGCGACTCGAACGCGCGACCCACAGCTTAGAAGGCTGTTGCTCTATCCAGCTGAGCTACCGAACCAAAGTCTCTATTTATCAAGGGATTATCCTCTGTTAAACTTGTAAATGATTTCGGAGGGTTGCACGTTTCTTGCACGTGCGGGCCTCATTTCTTGGGCCGGAGGGCCGGTTGCCTGGAGTATGCCCGACGCTGGACCTCGGCCCTCATGGCGTTGCGCTCCGCCAGCTTTCCGGACCACTTGATAAGGGTCTCCTCCGGCCAGTCGGTGCGCTCCAGGTAGATGAGCTGGTCCTGCTCCGCCTTGGTCATCACCGGCAGGAACCGCTCCAGCTCTTTTACCCGGGCGATGTACTCCGGGCTGGGTGTCCGCAGGAAGGCTCCGTCGTTGTTGTGGGTGTCATTGTTCATATCTCTTTCAGTATTGGTGTATCATTTCTGGGTATGTGCGTCCAGGATATCTTTGCACTCCTCTAATGCGGCAATCAGTTCGTCGATGCGTGACCATGGGACCCTCGCTAATAGAGAGGAGTTTTGCTTGAGCGGTCTTATCTCGACATAATCTTCCGTGAGGCTCCCATATTTTGCATCGCACGTGATCTCCATAATATCATCGGTGCGGAAGATAATCCGTGTTGATCCTCCATTGCCTGATGCCGGCGGGTTGTCTTTCGCGTAGCGAAGTGTTTGAAGCAATGCCGGTAACTCATTATACTGGACCTTCCCGCCATTCGCGGCCGGTCGTGGAGAGGTGATGGTTATTGTTATGAATCCCGTCCGCATTCCGTCAATGATATCAGTGTCTTTCGTAACACTGAAATCACACGTCACGCCATCAAACGCCTCGACAGTTCCGCACGCTTGTGTCTGCCGGACAAACTGGGCGTTCGCAAGCATAGGAGCGAAAGCCAAAATTAAAAGCAAAATTCTCTTCATAATTTGGAGGTTAATCGGTCTATCACTTTCAGCAGGGTTCCGTTCTGGTGGATTAGTTCGTCAATCTGATCTTGCATCCGATTTACCACATCTGATGGAGCCGGGGAATGTATATGCGCACCGTCCCCATTGATTGTGGTTCCGTTGTTATTCTTGATTACCTGGGCATTCTTGCCAGCTATTGATACAAGCATTTCTCCGTGACCGGTCTTTAACCACTCTCCGTTCAGATCGGTATAGAAGTTCAATATTTGTTCTATAACCCTATCCGACAAATCCCGGCCCTCCTTCCTGGATTTACCTATCACTCCGTTGGATAAACCAAGCTGTACCGTCACCTTATTATCATTAAGGTGTTTATAGGCCATGTATTCATCAAACCTATCAATGATCCTC
This sequence comes from Bacteroidales bacterium, assembly GCA_017400135.1. GTDB lineage: Bacteria > Bacteroidota > Bacteroidia > Bacteroidales > UBA932 > Cryptobacteroides. The sequence continues at coordinate 211 of JAFPVJ010000002.1, read as the reverse complement.
TGCGTTCTCATAATTTTCTAAAAAAGTTCTCAAAAAATTTTGCAGTTCTAAAAAAGTTCTATATCTTTGTAGTCAGATAGGCGTATATATAGATACAAAGGTACAAAAAGAAACGAGAAATGGACAAAGAAATCAACGTCAGAGGCTCGATCGCTGCGCTCGAAGTCGATAAGTCAGTCGATTTTGAAAGAAGCGCTGTGAAGGTGTCCAC
>JAFPVJ010000017.1 GCA_017400135.1 Bacteroidales bacterium | reverse complement strand
ATCGAACCACTGTGACAGGTTTTGCAGACCTGCGCCTAGCCACTCGGCCAACGCACCGGGTTTGGGATTGCAAAGATAGAAAACTATTTTGCAATTCCCAAAATAAAAGAAACTACTTCGCCTCGGCGGCAGCAGCCTCGATCATAGCCTTGTTGGCAGTGATGTAGATCTCGACGCGGCGGTTCTGGGCGCGGCCTTCGGCGGTCTCATTGGAAGCGACCGGCATGTAGTAGGACTTGCCCTCGGCGGTCATGCGATCCTTGGCGATACCACAGTTCTTGAGATAATTCTCGACGGACTGGGCCCTCTGGAGAGACAGGCGCTCGTTGACGGCGTCGGAACCGGTGTTGTCGGTGTGGCCGTAAATGGTGATGTCCGTGTCGGGAAGGTCAACCATCTTGGCGGCGAAATCCTTCAGGGACTCCTTGGAAGTAGCATTCAGGTCAGCCTTGTTGAGAGCGAAGAGGATACCGCTGTCGAAGGTAACCTTGATGGCCTCGAGGCCGTTGGCGTCCTCGACGGTCTCGACCTTGGCGGCCTCGATCGCAGCGAGTTCTTCAGCCTTCTTGTCCATCTTCTTGCCGATGATGGCGCCCACGCCGGCACCGATGGCGGTACCGATGGCGGCACCGATAGCCGTGCTCTTGCCGTCCTTGCCGGCGATGGCACCGGCAGCGGCACCCACCGTCGCACCGACACCGCTACCTACGAGCGTGCCTTCGGCGAGCTTGGACATGGAGGAACATCCGGGGATCATGATCACCATGGATGCGCAGAGGAAAATAGAAACTAACTTTTTCATTGTACTTAAGTATTGAAAGTTAAAGTGTACAAAAGTGGTTTAAGCGTTCTAATTTATTCAATTATTTCGAAACTGCAATGCATCGGGGCGAAAAATCACTCGACATAAAGCAAAAGACCCTTCAGATACTCCCCTTCCGGATGATAGATGCTGACGCTGTGGTCAGCCGGCTGGTTCATCCGGTCCAGGATGCGAACCCTGCGGCCCGTCTGGGCGGCGGCGGAGAAAACGGCCAGCGCAAAGGCTTCCTTATCGACCGCCTGGGAGCAACTGAAGGTGAAGACCAGTCCCCCGGGCGCCACCTTGGAAATGGCGGCGGCATTCAGCCGGCGATATGCCCGCAAGGCATTGTCCAAGGCACCGCGGTGCTTGGCGAAAGCCGGCGGGTCGACGATGATCAGGTCATATTTGTCTTCCGGCGCCTCCTTCAGGAAATCGATGGCATCGCAGCAATAGCTGTGATGACGGTCCGCGGCACCGGCCAGTTCGACATTCCGGTCCACCAGCGACATGGCTTTGGCGGAACTGTCCACGGAATCGACGCTCTCCGCACCCGCAGCCAGGGCATATACGGAAAAACCGCCCGTGTAGCAAAACAGGTTCAGCACCCGTCGCCCGGCGGCATAACGGCCGACGGCAGCCCGGTTGTCCCGCTGATCCAGGAAGAATCCGGTCTTCTGCCCTTCGGTCCAGTTGACGATGAAACGGTTTCCGTTCTCCAGGACCACCTGCTCATCATCGTTGAAGCCCTCGCATCGATACAGATAGCCGTCCACCAGTTCCAGACCCGCCTTGAAGGGAGCCGTACCGGAGCTCTTGTCATACACCGCTTTCAGGCGATCGCCGAATACCTTCAGCAAAGCCTCGCAGATCTGTTTCTTGGCCCGGAACATGCCGACCGAATGGGCCTGCATCACGCATACGCCGTCATACCAGTCTATGATCAAGCCCGGCAGGCCGTCGCCTTCACCGTGGACCAGGCGGAAGCAGTTGGTCGAGGGATTGTCCACCAGGCCGGCTGCCTCGCGAACCCGCAGCGCGGCATCGATACTTTCCGTCCAAAAGCCATCTCCCAGCGTCTCGCAGCCGAACCCCAGCATGCGGACGGCAATCGAGCCGATCTGATAATGACCGCAACCCAGCAGAGATCCGTCAGAGGCGAATACGCCGACCAGGTCGCCCTCCGCAGGATGGCCGACGGTCTGGGCGATCGCACCGGAAAAAACCCAGGGATGGAATCTCAGCAAGGAGTCTTCCCGACCCCGTTTTAAATAGACCTTACTCATAGTCAGGCATTCTTCTCATCCACGTGAGGCGGATTGGGAGCCAGCTGCTCCGGTGTCAGGGGATGTTTCTCGGAAGCAAGGAGCTTCACATACATTTCACGGCAGATCCAGGCATCGGTCGCCGCATATTTCTTCTGGGCCTCGGACAGATTCTCCGCCTCCCAGTTGGACAACTGCTGTGTCTTGGAAATGCGGACGCCCAGGATGATGGCCGCCATCTTCTTGACGCTCTTGTCCTTGATCCCATACTCCCAGACGATTTTCTGCAAATCCACGAAAGACTTGGGCTTGAAATCGCAGTAACGCTGCAAGCCGTGGATGTCGTCACAGACGGCGGCGCCGACCTTTACGACACGCTCATCCGCGAGCACCTTGAAGAGCCTCCTGTACATCGTCAGTTTTTTGATCCGGAACAGATAAGCCCGGTCTGGGCCGGAAAGCTGCAGGAGTGCTACCCCGTAGTGGTGATGCTGAGGGGAGAAGTTGGGGCGCGATTCCGTATCGAATCCCAGGATCTTTTGTTTTTTCAGATAGTCAAGAGCCCGGAAAAACCCCAGTCCCTGATGGTCGATCACGACAATCTCGCCGGGGAAAGAGCCCATTTCCATCTTCTCAATTTCCTCGGGCGTGATACTGATCTTGTACATACATCTTGTAGGTTGTGGGAGCGACGTCCTGCAGACGGTCAATACTTTCAGCCGGCAACGTATTGACATCGAAATCCGTCAGCATATAGCCCTTCGCCTCGGGAGAAGTGATGAAAGCCGACGCGACAGGATAAGCGATGTTGTGCGTGAACAGGTTTTTCTCACGCAGATAGCGGTAACAGGCCTCGGTCACGGCCTGCGCGCCGTCGATAAACTCGAAATCCTTGGCCAACATCTTCCGGTAAAAAGCATTCTCCTCGGAAGGGTGGCTCAAGATACTCTGATAGGAAGAGCGCAAGCTGTCTATGGGGAAACTGTAATCATCGACCACGATGGCGTTCAGGGCGGTAGACCGGCCGGACCTGGAATACTGGTCGAGGATCTGCTTGAAAGCGTCGGCGGTCATATCTGCGGCAGAAAGTGCCAGGGAGTCGGATGCAACCTCACCCGGCACGGCAAAGGTGGAGAGGGTCGAATAAGTGTCACCCCGCTTCCTGCAGAGTTCTTTGAAGACAGTCTGATAGACGCCGGAATGAACGGAGGCACTGTCGGAAAGAATACCGATGTTGGAGGCTCCCTCGCGCGCATCCATCACACGGGCCATCATCACTTCGGGGCCGGAAAGGACAGGGACGGAGCCGGCCGTCGACAGGAACAGGGTGTCCACGTCGAAGCCTCCATGGGCCGCCATGAAAGGCGAGGTAATCACCAGCAGTTTGGCCGAGGGCTTGCGGGATCGCTTTTCATGGTCGAAAGGGCCCAGGCTGCATACCGTATCCATCGCAGCCAGCGCGGCGCGCGCCGTGACCTCCCGCAGCGCATCGTCGTTGCCCGCCGCGACGAAACGATCGTAGGGCGTATAGACGATGTCGAGAATGGAAGTGATGCGCTCACCGGCGAAATCCGGGAGTTGATCCGGAGTGCGCAGGCCATCGACGTTGTCCCTGTCGTCACAAGTGACGAAACGCTCGCTCAAATTGAAGCAGCGCTCGGGCGAATCCAGCAGAACGATGTCCCCGTGGGGGTCGGCGGCGTCGAAAGAAGAGAGCATCCTGTGCTCGGGGCTCTGCAGGTCGTTGATGATCCGCTCTACCAGCGGGATGGTGGGCCGGGGAGCCGTCTGATGCATCTTGCATCCGGCCAGCAGCGTAAGAAACACGACGAGAACCGTCATGCGGGTGAAAGTTCCTTGCATGGATACAAATATAGGTAAATTTTTACCTATCTTTGAACAAAACGGGACAAAATCACAACAATTGGCGATTGACACGGAGAGGACGGAACTCTAACTTTGCCCCGCTAAACACAGATTCAGATCACTATGGCACATACACATAGCCACGAGCATCACCACCATCATACGGAGCAGCTGGCCTCCCTGAACGGAGTCTTCATCCTCTCCATCATTCTCAACCTGGCCTTCGTCCTGGTAGAAACGGGGGTGGGTATCTGGTCCGGTTCCCTCGGGCTCCTGTCCGACGCCGGGCACAACCTCAGCGACGTATTCAGCCTCCTGCTGGCCCTGGTCGCTTTCCGCCTGTCCACCAGTCACGCGACCAAGCGCTTCACATACGGCTACCGCAAGAGTTCGGTCCTGATCTCCCTGCTCAACGCCATCATCCTGCTGGTCGCCGTCGGCGTCATCCTCGTCGAGAGCATCCACAAGCTGATGGATGTTTCTTCGATTGAACTCAACGGCAACGCCATCAGCTGGACCGCCGGCATCGGCATCCTGGTCAACGGTTTCACCGCCTGGCTGCTGATGCGCCAGCAGGCCCACGACGTCAACACGCGCGGCGCCTTCCTGCACATGCTGGCCGACACCCTGGTCTCGGCCGGCGTCGTCGTTTCCGGTCTTGTCATCTCCTGGACCGGCATGAACTGGATCGACCCGGTCATCGGCATCCTCATCGCCATCGTCATCCTGATCTCGACCTGGAAACTGCTTTCCGAGAGCCTGCGCCTCAGCATCGACGCAGTCCCGGAATCGATCGACCCGGACCACATCGTGGAAGAAATGATGGAAATGGAAGGCGTGTCGGACGTCCATCATCTGCACATCTGGCCCATCAGCACGACCGAAGTGGCCCTGACGGCCCATGTGGTGCTGGAGGACCTGGCCGCCATGCCGGATACGGTGCCAGCCTTGAAGAAGAAACTGAAGGACCACGGCATCGGCCACTGCACCCTGGAGGTCGAGACGCCGGACTCCCCCTGCGAAGAGCACGAGTGCTGCTAGGCCATGAAGACGATCCTGTATATCCACGGCATGGGCGGCGGCGAGGACAGCCGCATCCCTTCGATCCTGGACGAATGGTTCGGGAAACATCGCCCGGATGTGCGGGTTGTCGTGCGCACGTACGATTTCAACCCTGACCGCGCCGCGGCACAGATCGACGCCTGGTACGACGAACTCCGGCCGGACCTGGTGATCGGCGAATCCCTGGGTTCGGTCCACGCCCTGGCGCTGCTGGCACGGCGCAGTTCCTGGGCCGACGGAGCCACCACGGTTCACGGGTGCAGAGACTTTGACCCCTCCGGGGGAATGCACCCGCAAACCGTGGCGCCCCCGTCGGCATCGAATGCCCTTCCGGCATTTCCGCTGCTGCTGGTCTCCCCCGCCCTGAACGGGCCGGTCTTCTTCCACCGCATCCGCGGCCTGGTCCGCCTCCGCTGGTTCCACCGATTGATGAACCACTGGTACAAAGCGCGGGAAGGCCGCCGCCAGTTCCTCGATTTCACTCCCGAGAACATGGCTGCCTGGGGTCCGCACCGCGCCACAGCCCTCGCAGCAGCAAGTCTCGTGCGCCCTTCAGAGCCGGGGCACCCTGGCCCTGAAGGTGCATTCCCCGAAGGGTCCAAGTCTTCGCAGCTTCGGGGCCAGGGCGCCCCGGCTCCTATCCACGCCTTTTTCGGCCGCCGCGACCACTACCGCCGCACCGGCATCGTCTCCCTCAAAGACTGGCGCCGCCGCTTCGGGCCCGACACCTGGACCCTCTACGACGGCACCCATTTCATGGAAGAGGAGCACCTCAAGGCGCTCCTCATTCCTGCGATTCTCCAGCGCCTCTAGCGCTTCGACAGCACCTGACGCTCGTACTTTTCGATTTCGGGGATGAAGCCATCTCCGACAGGAACGTTGTTCTTCAGGCAGAACATATCCCAGACGGCGTTCCAAGGCATGACCTTACCTTCCTCGAAGAGGGCCAGCACCTGGAAGGTCTTGCCCTCCAGCTCATACTTGCCGATGAGGTCGCGCGGCTCCAGCAGAGCGCGCAGCATGCACTTCTGCGCAGCACGGGAACCGATCACGTAGGCTCCGATGCGGTTGATGGCACCATCGAAATAGTCGAGGCCGTAATGCACGCGCTCCAGGGCGTCGGCGCGGACGATTTCGAAGAAGAGATCCAGGGTAGGATCGTCCATGATCGTCACGTGGTCGGAATCCCAGCGGATCGGACGGCTGACGTGCAGCATCAGTTCAGGCACGAAATTGAGCAGAGCGGACACCTTGTCGGCCGGACTCTCGGTCGGATGATAGTGGCCGGTGTCGATCGTCGGAATCTTGCCGTTGGCGGCCGCGTATGCGGTGTAGAAGTCGTGTGAACCGACGGTGAAAGACTCCAGGCCGATGCCGAAGAGCTTGCCCTCGATGCAGTCCTTCATGTTGCTGTATTTCTTCTTGAAGATCTGGTCCAGGGAATCCTTCAGCAGCGAACGATAGAGATAATGCTTGACGGACACGTCCTTGCAGCCGTCATGCACCCAGAGGTTCATGATACAGGGATCGCCCTGGGCCTTGCCCATTTCCTCGGCGATGGCGCGGCAGCGCTTGGTGTGCTCGATCCAGAAATCGCGGATGCCCTTGTCCGGGTTGGCCAGAGACAGGTTGCCGCTCTTGGGATGGGAGAAAGAGGTCGAGTTGAAGTCGAGCTTGGTGTCATTCTCCTTGCCCCACTCGATCCAGCTGGCGAAATGGCGCGGCTCGACCTGGTCGCGGTCGACCTTCTCGCCCTGGAAGTCGCCATAGATCTCATGCAGGTTGAGACGGTGGTTGCCCGGGATCAGGCTCTTGGCCTTCAGGATGTCGGCGCGGAGCTCCTTCATGTTGCGGGCCTTGCCCGGATAGTTGCCGGTCGCCTGGATGCCGCCGGTCAGGTCGCCGGCGCTCTCGAAGCCCGTCACGTCATCCGCCTGCCAGCAATGCAGGGACAGGTGGAAGTCCTGGAGCTGTGCCAGTACCTTCTCGGTATCAACGCCGAGCGCGGCATAGCGTTCCTTGGCAATCTCGTAAGCCTTCAGTACAAATTGATCTTTCATAAATGATTGTGTATTAGTTATGTATCATTAAAACTCTTGTTCTTCAGAAAGGTCCCAGGCCCCGCCGGGGCCGAACACCGCTTCCACCAGTTCGTCGTAAATGCGGGCGCGCTTGGCGAGGTCCAGCAGGTTGATCCGCCAGCGCATCAGCTGCGTCTTGGGGACCATCGCCTTGAGCTGAGCGCGCGTTACGCCGATGTGCGAAGGATCGGACGGAGCGCCCACGATCTCGAAGAGACGCTGCATCTTGGCAAAGGGATAGACCTGGGCACGATAGGCGTCGCGCAGTTCGGGCCAGCGGGCCTTGACAGCCTCCAACTCCCTACGCACGTCCTCCGCCCCCTGATATTTCTGCGTGATGACATTGTAACCCAGTTTCGGGTCCACGAAACCCTCGAATACCTTCAGCGCCCGCGCCTGCTCCTGCTCCAGCGTCGGCCAGGCAGCCACGCAGGCATCAACGTCCAACTGCGTCAGGTCCAGCTTGCAGAACGCATCGAAGAACGCGCACATCGTCAGCGTCCCGACCGCCACCTGGAAACCGTGCGACTGCAACTTGCCTCGGAACTGATGGTGCGTCATGTCCAGATAGTGGCTGAACAGGTGGTCCGTGCAGGAAGCGGGACGGCTGGAGCGGGCGGCCTGCATCGCGAAACCGCTGAGGGTCAGGCCCTCGAACAGGGCCGCGATGGCTTCCGGCTTGCCGGCGGCGACGCCTTCCGGATCGGACAGCATCTCATCCAGGACGTCCTGCAGCACGTGCCAGGCCTCGGGAATGATGGGCTCGGTCCCGAACAGATCGGCGATCATCCATTCCGCGCCGGCAGGGATCTTGGCGGCCAGGTCGGCATAGCCGGCGGCCGTCATTTCCTTGGGCGCATCGGCGATCACGCTGATGTCGGCGACGATCGCGACCGGCGCAGGACAGTCGAATGTCTGCTTCACGCCCTCGTATGAAATGGATGCCCCGAAGGAAGAGTAGCCGTCCACGGATGCCGCGGTAGGCACGCAGATATAAGACTGTCCCAAATGCGCGGAGGACAGTTTGCAAAGGTCGTTGATCACGCCGGATCCGACCGCGACGGCCACGGCTCCGGAGCCCTTCACCGCTGCCTCCACCATTTCGACATACTTCCATTCGGCGTGGAACTCCCGGTCGGGAATGAGGAACACGCCGGTCTCGATGCCGTCGTCCTGCAGCCACGCGTACACCTCAGCACCAGCGACCCGCCAGGTATTCACATCCGCCACGACGAGGGCCATGCGGCCGGGGAACAACTGCTCAAAGACGGCCGGGACGCGGGAGAGGTAGCCCTCCCCCATCTCGAACACTTTCGTATCCTGGGCGAGCTCCAGGGCCCGCTTGATTCTCAATTCACTGTTTGTCATGTTTATGATGGGAAGCTATTTTATCCATAATCAGCGCAATCGCACCGTCACCGGTCACATTGCCGGCCGTACCGAAGCTGTCCATCGCGATGTACAGGGCAATCATCAGTCCCTGCATGTTGGTATCGAAACCCAGCATGGAAGATAGCAGGCCCAGGGAGGCCATGATCGCGCCGCCGGGTACGCCGGGGGCCGCGACCATCGTGATCGCCAGCATCATCACGAACCCGATATAAAGCCCCGGATCCGTCGCCAGGCCCATCCCGAGCGAAATCGCGTATGCGCAGGCCGTAATCTTCAGGATGCTGCAAGGCATGTGGATCGTGGCGCAAAGCGGAATGACAAAGTCCGCCACAGGCTCGCTGACGCCGTTCTTCTTGGCGGAAGCCAGCGTCACGGGAATTGTCGCTGCGGACGATTGCGTTCCCAGCGCCGTCACGTATGCGGAAAGCATTGTCACCAGGGAACGGAAGGGATTCTTGTGCGCAATGGCGCCGGCGATCAGGAACTGCAGCACGAGCACGGTCACATGCATCACGATAATGATGATGATGATCTTGGCGAAAGTCCCCAGCACGGGGCCGACGTTGCCCTCGGCGCCCAACTGCAGGAAAATGCCGAAAATGTAGATCGGCAGGATGGGAATGATGAACTTGGCAATCACCACCTCGATCACCTCCCGGAAATCGTGCATCACGTTATTGAATGCCTTGCCGGGAATCAGGGCCAGGCCCAGTCCGATCAGGAAGGCGAAGACGAGCGCCGTGGTCACGCTGATGAAGGCCGGCATCTCGATGGTGAAGTAGGGCTTGAGGCTGCCCGACATGTCCATTTCGCCCAGTGCCTTCACCGAATCCCCCAGCAGAGAGGGATAGGTCGCCCGGCAGGTGAAATAGGAGAAGAATCCGGCCAGGATCGTAGACAGATAGGCGATCGCGATCGTGATCAGCAGCAGTTTGCCGGCCCCTCTGCCCAGGTCGGCGATGGCCGGAGCGATCAGTCCGATGATCAGCAGCGGGATGAACATCCCGAGGAAATTGCCGAAAATCGAATTGAAGGTCAGGAAGATCCGCACCGCCCAAGTCGGGAAGAACAGGGAGCACAGGATGCCGGCCGCAATGGCGATCAGGATTTTCGGCAGAAGGCCGAGCTTGATCTGCTTCATGGCGGACTACTTGATCAGGTTGCCCAGGATGCTCCGGGTGATTTCCCGGGTGATGGTATTCGTGGCCGACTTGGTGGCCTTCTGGACCGCCTTCTTGGCCGTGGAGGTCTTGCTGGTGGATTTCTTTTTCGTACCGGTCACCTTGCCGGAGACCGTGTCAGCAACGGAGGCGGCGACTACGCCGGTCACGGCCGTGATGACGGACTTCAGCACCTTGGAGGCGACACTGTTCTTCGCCTTCTTCTGGGCTTCCCGTTCGGCCTTGGCGGCTTCCTTCTCCGCCTTCGCCTGCTCCTTCGCTTCGGCAGCCGCTTTCTTGGCGGCCTCTTCCTGGGCGGCGATTTCAGCCTTCTGACGTTCCGCTTCCTCCGTTGCCGCCGTCAGGATCTCATACGCGCTCTCACGGTCGACGGGGTTGTCGTAACGGCCCCACAGGCGGGACTGCTTGATGATCAGGGCGCGCTGGTCGTCCGTGATGGCGCCGATCTGGCTCAGCGGGAAGAGGATCTTGGCCCGTTCCACCATCGAAGGGGCGCCCTTCTCATCCAGGAAGGAAACGAGGGCCTCGCCCGTCTCCAGCCCCAGGATGGCCTCGTAGGTATCGAAGGAAGGATTGACGCGGAAGGTCTCCGCGGCGGTCTTGACGGCCTTCTGGTCCTTGGGCGTATAGGCGCGCAGCGCATGCTGGACGCGGTTGCCGAGCTGACCGAGGATGTTCTCTGGAATGTCGGTGGGACTCTGGGTGACGAAATAGATGCCCACGCCCTTCGAACGGATGAGTCGGATCACCTGCTCGATCTTGGAAACCAGGGCCTTGGAGGTGTCTTCGAAGAGCATGTGCGCTTCATCGAAGAAGAAAATGAGCTTGGGCAGCTCCAGGTCGCCGACCTCCGGGAGCGTACTGTACAACTCGGACATCAGCCAGAGTAGGAAGGTGGAATAGAGCTTCGGTTTGAGCATCAGCTTGTCAGCAGCCAGGACGTTCATCACGCCCTTGCCACCTTCGCACTGAAGCAGGTCATAAATGTCAAAGGAAGGCTCACCGAAGAACTTGTCCGCCCCCTGGGCCTCCAGGGCCAGGAGCGCACGCTGGATGGCGCCGATGGAAGCCGGAGCCACATTGCCATACTTGAGGGAGAATTCAGCGGAATTCTGTCCGACGAAATTGAGCATCGCCCGCAGGTCCTTCATGTCGATGAGCAGCAGGCCGTTGTCGTCCGCAATCTTGAAAACGATGTGCAGCACGCCGGTCTGGGTCTCGTTCAGCTCCAGGAGACGGGCCAGCAGGTCCGGGCCCATGTTGGAGACCGTGGAACGCATCGGATGCCCCTGCTCGCCGTAAACATCGAAGAAACGGACCGGGCAGCTCTGGAACTCGGGCTCCTCGAGGCCGAACTCCGGCAGGCGCTTCTGGATGAAACCGGAGAGTTTACCCACCTGGCTGATACCGCTCAGGTCTCCTTTCATATCCGCCATGAAACAGGGTACGCCGGCCTGGCAGAAGGTCTCGGCAATCACCTGCAGGGTCACTGTTTTTCCCGTACCGGTCGCACCGGCGACCAGGCCGTGACGGTTGGCCATTTTACCACAGATGGAGATCGGCCCGTTGGGGCCGTGAGCGACATAGAGTCCGTTTTCTTTCGTGAGCATAGTCGTATGGTTGGTTATTAATTATCCGTTATTCTATTTTGCTAATATAATCATTAATTGTCAAGTTTTTCTTATTTTTGTGAAAAGAAGATCGCAAAAATGCTCCCGAACATCCTTCTCCCCCTGCTCTCCGGCTGGCAATCCCATCCGGAAACCCTGACGGACAACGGCATCGAGCTCGCCCATCTCGAAGTCTACCTTCCGGATGACAAGAACCAGTCCGACCACCTCCTGATCGACATCTACGCCGGCGCCCTGCCGGAAGGATCCTCTGCCGAGACGGAAGCCCTGCATTCCTATCAGGACATCATCGGCGACGGAGAGGAAGACCCCCTCACCATCTGGCCCTTCCAGGGAAAGGAGGCCTACGGATACGAGGCGGTCTGCGACGATGATTCCATCATGCGCGTGATGTGTGTGGAGACGATTCCCGGCCAACTCCTGATCCTGAACATAGTCGCTCAGGACGACGACCTCTTCGACGAGGCCGTAGAGCACGTTGAAAAGACGTTGTCGCTGGAATACTAATCGCGGACGGACTCCTCGATCGCTTCTTCAGCCACTTCCGCTTCGGCCCGGATATGCTGTTCCTTGTGGGAAAGCCAGCGGCCGTACACCTCGCTGACATTGCCCGCCGTGATGAAGGCGTGGATCTCGTTGTCCTTGATGAACTGCATCAGGGATGCGAATTCGTTCTGGGTAAGCAGGGCCTGCACTTCCTTCATCTGCTCTCCGGTATAACCTCCGGTCACCTCATAAAGCGAGCAGCCGCGGACCAATTTGTGGACGATGAAATCGCGCACGAGTTCCGGCTCTTTCGAGATGACGCAGACCCGCTTGCGCTTGTTGAGTGCCGCCGTGAAATAATCGATGACCAGGCCGTTGATCCAAGTGCCGATCAGACCGATCACCACCATGCGGAAAGGGTTGATGGCGAAGGCCGTGCAACAGATGACGGCCCCGGCGATGCTGACGGACGCTCCGATGTCGAAATGGAAGTACTTGTTGACGATCTTGGCCAGGATGTCCAGGCCGCCCGTCGACGCATTGATGCGGAAGAGGATGGCCTGCGAGGCGCTGAGCAGGAGCACGAAGCAGAGAAGGTCGAACCAGACGTCCCCCATCACGCTCGTCTGTCCCGTGTCGGTCAAGAACTTGGTATAAGGATACACCGCATCCCAGAAATCCATCAGCGGGCCCAGGATCAGGGCCGTATAGACCGTCTTCAGGCCAAACTCCTTCCCGATCAGGAAATAGGCCAGGATGAGCAGGATGGCATTGATGATCACGATGACCGTCGAGACCTTGACCGTGATGCCAATGTTCGACAGGACGGCACTGATCACGATCGAAAGGCCGGAAATGGTACCGATGATCAGCTTGCTCGGGACCAGGAAATAATAGACCGCGGCTGCTCCGACGAGCATGCCCAGCGTCATGATGATCAGTTCCTTCCAGAACTTTCCCGTCTTCAGCGCATCGAGCGCAGCCCGTACCGCATCTTTGACACCAGTCATATCGTATCAAGTATAAAATGTCAGGAAATCATCGGTCTTCCGGAAGCAGGAACTTGAACAGCTCCTCCCAGTCGAATACCTTCGGGTCGTCGATGTGACGGTAGGGCGCAGGACCCAGTACCCGTTCATCGCCCAACACGAGCGCCTTCATCAGTCCCTTCAGCGCCTCGGGGTTGTCATCCGGGAAGAAGGCCACCTTCGGAGCACCGGCCGCCGCCTCGTGGGCATACGGCAAGTCGGCGAGCAGCATCGGCTTTCCGGTGGGAGCGAACTCCGTGATGGGACGGCCCCAGTTCTCGGCGCGGGAAGGATAGATCAGGCAGTCCGCCGCCTGATACCATCCCCAGAGTTTGGCGGGATTCTGCCATCCGGCGAAATGGATCGAGTCGACGTGGTCCCAGTTGGACTTCAGCCACCAGCCATACTTGTTGTCTTCGCCCCGGACGGTAAACTCCGCACGGAAACGCCGGCGGCCGATTTCCAACTCCAGCAGGCGGGCGGCCTCGCACGCCGTCTCGAAATTCTTGTAACAATCCGGCGTGGAAGGGATGAAGAAAGTATAAGCGCTCTTGGCAGGCACGTCGATCCGGTCCGGAGCGCGATGGCCCTTGGCCGGGAAGACGATCGTCCTGGCGGGATCCGTATGGAAAGAACGCGAAAGATTCTGACGCAAGGCATCCTGCCGGACGACCAGATAGTCGTTCCTGCCGATATTCTTGCGATAGGCAGCCTTGGACGTGCGGACGGAAAGAGGGATCGCCCGGTCCATCATCCAGTCACGCGGACGGACCTTGAGCCAGGGGAAGGCGTTGTAGCAGAAAGTGGCGCGGCACGTCGCCTGGACATTCGGCGTCACGTCGAACATCGACAGCCACAGGTCTATCGGCTTGTCATCCTGCTCGGACATCAGCACGGAGTCCCAGTACATCTGCTTGTACTCGCATTTGCGACGCGCCTTGGCGCTCTTCGCAGCCTCGGGGTACTCCTTGTATTCGATATGGGGGAAATCACACAGCTGCCGGTCGTGGACCAGTGCCACGATACGGGTCCGCCCGTCGGACGCCATCTGTGAGAGCTGCTGCAGACACTGCCGCAACAACTCCAGTTCCCCGCCTTCCCTGACGGCGATGGCGGAGACGACGATGGTTCTCTTGAAGGTGACTCCCAACATATCCTTGCAAATTTATGAAACTTGCCCTAAATCTCCAAAGAAAAAAGCCGGCCCATGAAGGACCGGCTCATTATCAAAGGAGTACAAACGCTATTCCTCGCACTTCTTGCAGCAACCGCCGAGGCAGCCCCACACGAGGGCCGCAAGGGCGCCGCCCACCAGCGGGGCGCAGATGAAGACCCAGAGGTTCTGGAGCGCTTCATCACCGACAAAGATCGCGGGGCCGAGGGAACGGGCCGGGTTGACGGAGGTGCCGGTGAGGTTGATGCACACGAGGTGGATCAGGATCAGGGACAGACCGATGGCCAGGCCGGCGAAATTGCCGGCACCCTTCTTGGCATCCGTCGCACCGAGGACGACCAGGACGAAGATGAAGGTCGCGACCACTTCGACGAGCACGCCGGCCCAAGGGCCGTTGACGCCGGCGAGGCCGTTCGCGCCACCCATTTCGAAGTTGCTGACGGAGCAGATCCAGGCAAGGATCGCCGCACCGACGATACCGCCGATGAACTGGCCGACCCAGTAACCGAAGGCATCCTTCCAGCTCATGCGTCCGGAGAGGACGACGCCGAGCGTGATGGCCGGGTTGATGTGGCAACCGGAGATGCCGCCGATGGTGTATGCCATGGCTACAACCGCGAGACCGAAAGCGATGGCCGTGCCGACGACTCCGGCGGGAGTGCCGCAGCCCAGGAAAACAGCCGTGCCGCAGCCGAGCAGGGTCAGGACCGCGGTACCGATACATTCAGCAATGTACTTTTTCATAAAAGACTTGGGTTTTAGTTAATGTTATCGACAGGTTTTAAGGCCTGTCAGGACAAAAATAGGAAAAATCGGCAAAAAACAAAAGCGCTACAACTCCCGGATCCAGATGTTGCGGAAACTGACCGGATTGCCGTGGTCCTGGAGGATGATGGGGCCGTCGCCATGCTCCCGCTGTTTCGGGAAACCGACATACTCCGTTGTGCCGAGGATCTCGGTGTGGTTCTGGATCAGGACGCCGTTGTGAAGAACGGTGACATGGGGATAGGTCCGGAAGGTGCCGTCTTTCTTGAAGGTAGGCGCTTCGAAAATGATGTCATAGACATTCCACTCCCCTTGGGGACGCATTGCGTTGACCAGCGGAGCGTGTTGCTTGTAGATGCTGCCGGCACTGCCGGAAACGTAGGTCGGATTGTCATAGCTGTCCAAGACCTGGATTTCGTAGAGTCCCTGGAGATAGACGCCGCTATTGCCGCGGTCCTGACTCTCCCCCGTCAGTCCGACCGGCTCGCGCCATTCAATGTGCAGCTGGAAGTCGCCGAACACGCGTTTGGTCTGGATCTCTCCGGTACCGGGCACGACGGTCACCACGCCGCCTTCCACCTTCCAGCCGGGCGCGGCCCCCTTCGGGCCCGTCCATTCGTCCAGGCCGGAACCATCAAAGAGAACAATCGCGTCCGACGGGGCGCTGTGCCCGTCACCCGGCGTCACGACTGCCGGTTGGGGTTGCCAGAACTCTGTGTGGCCGGGCTGCATGTGCTTGGGCTTGGGGAATTCTTTCTGCTGCTCCTGCGCAAGAAGACAGGTCGCGAACAGGAGGAAGATAATGGAGAAGAACAGTTTTTTCATAACTTGTAGGGATACGGTCTCTACAAAAATAAGAAAAAATCGTAAATTAGCGTCACGATAATCAATCCCTTCCGGAAATGCTGTCATTGCTTCTCAGTCTCTGCGCCCTGATCCTCGGGTATGTGTTCTACGGAAAACTTGCTGAAAAGATCTTCGGGCCGGATCCCGCCAGGCCGACGCCCGCCATCGAAAAGGCGGACGGCATCGACTACATCAAGATGCCCGGCTGGAAAGTCTTCATGATCCAGTTTCTCAACATCGCGGGAACGGGTCCCATCTTCGGTGCCATCATGGGCGCCAAGTTTGGTCCCTCCGCTTATCTCTGGATCGTCTTCGGATGCATTTTCGCGGGCGCAGTCCACGACTATTTCACCGGCATGCTCTCTATGCGGAACGGAGGAGCGGAGCTGCCGGAGATCGTCGGCACTTACCTCGGCAAGGGAGCCCGCACGGTCATGCTGGTCTTCACGGTCTTCATGCTGATCCTGGTCGGCGCCGTCTTCGTATACAGTCCCGCCATCATCTTGGGCAACATGACCGGCGGCACGACGACCGCCATCATGATTTGGGTAGGCGTGGTGTTCGTCTATTATATCATTGCGACCTTCATGCCGATCGACAAGATCATCGGAAAGATCTACCCGCTGTTCGCCTTCTCCCTGCTCTTCATGGCGGTGGCCCTATTCATCGGTCTGCTGATCAAATGGCCCGCTCTCCCCGAACTATGGCAGGGCCTGGGCAACCGGGGGCCGTCCGTCGGCGTCCAGGGTCAGCCGATCTTCCCCTGCCTGTTCATCACGATAGCCTGCGGCGCGATCAGCGGCTTCCACGGCACGCAGTCTCCCTTGATGGCCCGTTGTATGGGAAATGAGCGGATGGGACGGCCGATCTTCTACGGCTCCATGATCACGGAAGGTATCGTGGCACTGATCTGGGCCGCAATCTCGTCCTATTTCTTCTTCGCCGGCGGCGCCGCGGAGCTGGGTGCCCAGACGAATGCCGCCGCCCCGGCGATCGTGACGATCGTCTCCAAGGGCTGGCTCGGCGTCCTGGGTGGGATCCTGGCCCTGCTGGGTGTCGTGGCGGCTCCGATCACCAGCGGCGACACGGCTCTGCGCAGTGCGCGTCTCATCGTGTCGGAGGCCCTCAGGGTGGATCAGACAAAAGTCGGTAAACGGCTGGCAATCAGCATCCCGATTTTTGCCGTGACCGGCCTGCTGCTCTGGTTCAACATTGCGGACGAGAACGGATTCAATACGATCTGGCGCTATTTCGGCTGGGGCAACCAGACCCTCTCCGTCTTTACGCTGTGGGCTATCACGGTGTTCCTGACGAAGTACCGGGGCAAGTGTGCCTTCCTGATCTCGCTGATCCCGGCCTGTTTCATGACCGCGACCTGCCTGACCTTCATCTGCGTCGACAAGATCGGTTTCCACCTGCCCGTCTCCCTCGTCCCCTGGCTCTACGCCGGGACTTTCATCGTTTCACTGTTGCAGTTCTTCCTTTGGCGGAACGCTCAGATCAAAAGATCCGGAAACTGAAGCTTCGGGACGACGTGGACGCCGCCCTCGCGATAGTATTTCAGACTGTCTCCTGAAGAGGCGGCACGAAGTTCGTATTTCTCTGCGGGTTTGCCGATGGCCAGGACGGCCAGAGGATCCAGCGGCAGGGCCAGGTCCCGCTTGAGGGCTTCCCGGTCGAAGGCGCAGACGACAATGCCGCCCAATCCCATTTCCGTCGCCTTCAGGAGCATGCTTTGCGCGGCGATCCCCAGGTCCATGTCGACATAGCGGTCTTCCGGAACGGCGCTGCAGACGACGATGAATGCCTCCGGCTCCGTGCCGGGCAGCGGCAAATGCAGCTCGGGAAGCGCCCCACCGAGACGGATGTATCTCAATACGACTTCTGAGGGCTTCCGGCCGTCGCCATAGGTTTCGTCCGCGGCCGTAACCAGACGGAAACGCAGCGGCTGGCGGTTCATCGCCGAGGCGACCTTGCCATACACCCCCGCGATCCGTTCCAACTGAAGCCGGTGTACCTTGTAGTCTTTCTGATAGCCCCGGCAGCTGCGGTTGCGCGTCAGCAGCGCATCCAGCGAAACGCCGGGATGCTTGACGGCCGCCTTCCTGCCGCTGTAAAACTCATCGAATTTCTTTTCCAGGTAATTGTCTGCCATATCTAGAATGAGGATGCGTGGTGACCGGGAATGACTATATGATGGTTGCCAATGGAATCGGTCAGGAAATAGCGTGCCGTGCCCGGGGCGCGCAACACCACCTGCGTCCGGCAGAGATCCGGTTCAGCCTGGTTGCGGACCAGTTCCGCGTCCACGGCGAAACACTCCCGCAGGTCCGGCGCGATCTTGAAGACCGTCACGGGACCCTCCGGCAATTCGCCGCGGACGGCCACGCCGATGCCTGACTCGAAATGCGTGTCATATTCGCCGCCGAGGATCATGTCCAGCGGCACGGTGCAGTGCGCCAGAAGCACCTCGCCGGACTGCGGGTCGATCCGTGCGGGATTGGCCTGGAAGCCGCAGCAGCCGCAGCGTTCATGAGCGACCAGCATGGAGATCAGCGCCGGGACATCCCCTTCGCAACTGGACGGGATACCCTGCGCATTGAGGAGGGCCAGTGCCATGCAACCGGTGTTGCCCACTTCGGTCAACAGGTCGAAGCAGCGCAGCGTCAGGCCGTCCAGGCGATACCTGGCAATCAGGCGGCACAGAGCGCCATAGATATCCATCGCGCCTTTGAAAGCCACGGGTGTCAGTTCCCGGCCGAAACGGGGCTGGATGGTTTCATCAATCGGCCCTTCGCCCGGCCAGCGAACTCCATTCGGCATCTCGAAACCGCCCGCCCGGATCTCGGTGACCAGCTCTTCCATCGGGACATCGATCAATTCCAAGCCCAAAGCATCCCGGGCGACAGCCGGATCCACGTCGCTGGAAATCAGCCAGTCTGACGGATGCCCCACGATACCGAGCCGCTTGCCGGTCAGACGCGTCTTCCAGGCCGCCGCATCGAAGGGACGACGGCAGATGGAAAGACCGTCCGTGTCCGAGGCAGAGACGGAGGAAATGCCCGTCACCAGCTCCAACATCCGAGAAACGATATAGGACACGCTACCATGCAGAATCTCCCCTTCATGGCCGTGGAGGCGCAGGAAGGAAAGGATCTCCATCGAGGCGGCGAGGCTGTTGCTCTTGCCGCTGGTCAGCAGACGGATGGGCTGCTCAGGGAGACGCAACGAGCCATCAGGACCCGTGAAGGCGGCTTTGAAAGCCCCTTCCGTCCCTCCGGTCCGGATATAGATCAGATTCAGCGTCGCATCGGGTCCGGTGAGAGGTGTCCGGAAACGGCCGAGGGGCGTATCGGCGCCACAGCAGGGACAGGCGACGCCACCCCGCAATTCTCCGGCCACGACCATTCGGACTGTAGGATCCGCGTCGCGCATCGCCGCAACGATTTCCCGGATGAAAGACTCCCGGGCCGTCTGGACTCCGGCTTCGGCATGCAGTCCCGAAGCAAGACTATGGATAACTACTCTCATTTCGCTCTGTATGAATCATATAAGCGGACCAGACCGTCGGCCACCCGGTCCACGCCTTCCGTCAAGAGCGATGACGGACAGGCCAGGTTGATGCGGATGAACCGGTCATCCCCATACATCTGCCCCGCATTGACCCAGACCAGTTCGTGCTGCAGGAGTTCCCGCTCCACCTCGGCCGAAGACAGGCCCAGCGTGGAAATGTCCACCCAGGCCAGATAGGTGCCTTCCAATTCGCAGACGGGGAAAGGCAGACCCCGGAGACGCGAACACAACAAATCATAGTTGTGCCAGATGACGGTATTCAGTTCGTCCAGCCAACGCGCGCCTTCGGGCGTATAGGCCGCCTCGTGGGCCAGGTAGCCGAAGGGATTGGACTCGCAGATCTCCCAGTCGTTGATCACGCGGTCGATCCGGGCCCGCCACTCCGCATCCGGGCAAATGACATTCGCCATTTGCAGACCAGCGGTATTGAAACTCTTCGAAGGGGAATTCAGCAGAACGGCTTCCTCCAGCCCCTCCGGAGATGCGCAGGCAAAGGGCGTATAACGCGTCCCGGGGCGCACGAGTTCGCAATGGATCTCGTCCGAGACCACGATGGTGCCATGCCGGCGGGTGATTTCAGCCACCCGCGCCAGTTCGGCAGCCGTCCAGACGCGACCGGCCGGATTGTGGGGGTTGCACAGCAGCAGGATGCGGTTGGCCGGATCGGCACAACGGCGCTCCAGATCTTCGAAATCCATCTCGTAGGTGAAGCGTCCGTCCGGCCGTTGAACCCGGATCAGGGGTGATGGAACAGCCTGCAACCCGCAGTTGCGGATGCAGGAGAAAAACGCATTGTAAACCGGCGTCTGGATGATGACTCCCCCACCCGGCTCCGACAAAGCTTTCAGCACGGCAGAAACGGCCGGCACGACGCCGATCGTATAGAGCATCCATTCCCGCCGGACCACAAAGCCGTGGCGGCCGGAGAACCAGCGGATGACCGCCTCATAATAGGACTCCGGGATGCAGGTATAGCCGAAAACGCCGTGCTCCACGCGCCGCCTCAACGCCTCGATGATACAGGGCGCGGCCTTGAAATCCATGTCCGCCACCCAGAGCGGGATCATCCGGGCACGTTCTTCCTCCGTCAGGGAGACGCCCTCCGGTAAAGGCCCATCCCACTTATAGCAGGCGCTCCGGCGACGGTCCGTAAGTTGTTCAAAATCAAATTCCATCGTATGTCATGCTTTTTGATAACCCGTTTCAACGCGGCAGGAAGCCGGCGCCTTGCAGTTCTCGTCCCAGATCAGTTCGCCGACGCTGCCGACCTTGATGAAGCCGGAGCGCGGGTTCTTAATCGAAGTGACGGCCCCGCGGACAGTCGCCTGTACGTCGGAGTATTCGAAAGCCAGGTCGGCAGACGGATCGAAGGTACAGTCCTCCAAGACCAGTCCCGTCGCATAACAGAGCGGTTGGCTGCCGCCGATGTGGCAGCGCACCAGATGCAGGTTCCGCGAATGCCAGCCGAGGAACTCTCCGTCGATGCGAGAATCGTACACCGTCACGTTGTCGCACTCCCAGAAAGCGTCCTTGGTATCCAGGTCCGAGTCCCGGATCACCACGTCTCGCGCCCATTGGAAGGAATAGTTGCCCTGCAGTTTCAAGTTCCTGATCTCGAGCCCGCTGCTTTGCATGAAGATGTAATCCGCCCGCAGGGCGCGCACATCCTCCAGCAATCCGCCGCGGCAATGCCAGAAGGTTTCCGATGCCGCATCGATCAGCACCCGGCGCAAGGTCAGGCGCTCCGCCTCGCGGAAAGTCTTGGGCGCATCGATGATGCAGTCTTCCATCAGCATGTCACGGGAATACCAGATGCCAGCGCGGGCACCGACCGTAAAGAAACTGTCCCGAACCGTGAAACCGTCGCAGCACCAGAGGGGGTATTTTCCCTCGAAGCGGCAGCGAATGGCCTCTATGTTCGCCGTCTCCTTCAGAGCGGATTCGCCCTCGTGGATGACGACATCTTCCAGCCGGAGATCCCTTTCACAGTACAGCGGCCTCTCGCCGCCGTATTCCTGATTTCGAATTACTTTCATATCTCTTGCGTTGTCAATTTCGTTTTCAACCATTTCTCTCCGCGCGTCCGGATGACGAAGAGGAGGCCGCGCAGGTTGAGATCCACGAACATCGCGATCCAATAGCCCATCAGCCCGTAGCGCGGCGTCAGCACCAGCGCCAGGCCGATGCGGACCGCCCACATGCAGACCAGGTTCAGCACCATCGGCACCTTGGTGTCACCGGCACCCACGCAGGCTCCGTATGCCACGATCGAAGCGGCATAGCCCGCTTCCGCAAAGGCCTCCAGGCGCAGGCAACGGGCGCCCAGCGCGACCACGTCCGGATCCACGCTCAACAGGCCCATGATCCTGGTGGCCAGGAAATACATCACGACCGCCAGGCTGACCATCATCCCTACACCGAGTCCCAGGGTGATGCGCGAGAAACTTTTCGCCAAGTTCTTGCGGCCCGCACCCAGGCTCTGGCCCACCAGGGTCGTCGCCGCGTCCCCCATACCATAGCCGGGCATGTAGCAGAAACTTTCCGCGATGATGGCGAAGGAATTGGCAGCGATCGCGACGGCCCCGAGCGGTGCCACGATCAGCGTACTGACCACGTGCGCACCGCGCATCACGATGTTCTGCAGCCACATCGGCCCGGTGATGTCGAAGGCCTTGCCAAGGATCACGCGGGTCGGGCGGAAAGAGCCCGCCTCCCTGGCAATGGCCAAATCCTTGTTGCGCACCAGCAGGAAATACAGCAGCAGGCAGGCGGTGACCGCTTCGGCGATGCCCGTGCCCAGCGCGGCGCCTCGTACGCCCATTCCCGCCCCGGGCATGGTGAAACGCAGCCCCAGCAGGGACAGTTCGCGCGTCGGGAAGATCAGCAGGAAGTTGAAGACCACGTCCAGGGCGCACATCAGGATGTTGAGCAGGCTGGGGACCTTCATCTCCCCGCTGCACATCAGCATCGTGCTGGCAAAGAAGCCCAGCTGCATCATCGGAAGGAAAGCCGCATAAATGCGGAAATAGGCGGACGCATCGGCCCGGATGGCTTCTTCGCCGCCCAGCCAGCGGGGCAAGGGTCCCGCCACCCCGAGAGCGACCAGCGAAAGCAGCAGGGAAAACAAGGTCACCACCAGCAAGCCCTGGCGGAGGATCAGGCGAGCCCGGGCGAAATCCCCGGAACCGATCCGGTGCGCTACCTGGACGGAGAAGCCCTGGGCGATGGCCATGCAGAAACCGCCGCAAAGCCAAGTGCTCGTCGAGACCAGGCCGATGGATGCGGAAGGTCCGGCGCCCAGACTACCGACCATCGACGCATCGATGAACTGAAGCAGCACCGAAGCCAGTTGGGCCAGGATCGCCGGAGCGCAAAGCAGGAGGGTGAGACGGACACGCTGCCCCGTCGACAGGTGATTTCCCTGCCGGATGAAACCGAGAAGCACGTCCTTCGTCTGCGCCATGGCCTTTTCCCTTCCGAAACAAACAAATTTACAGAAAAAACTTTTTATTTTTGCAGCTATGAGCACGAAGTGGAAAACCCTTTTGATTCTCTTTGCAGCGGCCCTGTTTTCCGCCGGAATCGGCGCTGCGCAGGAGGCGGCAGAACCCCGCTATATCGAAGCATCGGAGCTGACCCTCGTCGGCAAACTGATGGATACGTCCAACCCCTACTGGCGCGTCGATACCGCCCGTTTCAAGGGTTTCACACCCACCGAGAGCAACCAGGTGCGCTGCGGCGCCGGCCTTGCCGTGGCGTTCCGGACCGACTCCCCTTTCATCGCCCTTCGCTTCACCCGCCGTCCTTCCTACTGGGGTGCGACCACGACCCTGATGGCCTCCGCAGGTTTCGACCTCTACATCAAGCGGGACGGGAAATGGGTCTGGGCCCGGAACCAGTGCTTCAAGAACGGGGATAAAGAGCAGGGAATGCTGATAGAGAATATGGACGGCACCCTGCACGAGTGCCTGCTGTATCTTCCCATCCACACCGAGCTGCACAGCCTGGAACTGGGATTCGCCCCCGGATGTCTGGCGGAAGCCTTGGAGAATCCCTTCCGGCACCGCATCGTCTTCTGCGGCTCCAGCTACACCCACGGGGGTTGCACCACCCGCCCGGGCATGAGCTACCCGGTGCAGTTCGAGCGCCACACGGGCCTCCACGTACTGCCGCTGGGCTGCGGGGGCAACGGCAAACTCCAGCCGCATTTCGCAGACATCATGGCCGCCGTGGACGCGGACGCCTTCGTCTTCGACCAGTTCTCCAACCCCACGGCCGACGAGATAAGGGAGCGATTCTTCCCCTTCTTGGAAAAAGTACGCGCCGCACACCCCGGAGTCCCAATCATTTTCCAACAAACCATCATACGGGAACACGGCAGCTTCGACACCGCCACCCGCGCACGAAACCTGGATAAAATGGCTGTCGCCGACAGCGTGATGCGCATCGCCGTACAGCGCTATCCGGACGTCTATTACATCCAGCCTTCCGCCTCGGACGGCTCGCACGAATGGACCGTGGACGGCACTCATCCGGACGATTACGGATACTATCTCTGGGCCCGCAGCATCGAAAAGCCCATCCGCCGCATCCTGCGCCGCTACGGACTGCGATAAACGCTCTCAGTCGACGGGACAAGTCCGATGTCGGCGTTACTCAGCCGCAGCGAAGCGAGGATGGACGTAGCCGATATCGGAGCTTGCCCGTCGGCACACGATTAAGCTGGCTGGTGCGGGGCTTTCAGCAGATCCAGGACGACCTTCACGGGACTGAACGTCTCCGCCGGAACCTCGACGAACAGCGTGTTCCATCCGCTCATCGCGCCGTTCCAAAGCCCCGGCAGCTCCAACGCTTTGAGTTCACGCCCCTGCCAGCTCTTGCGGCTGATGAAACCGGTCTCCTCATCCACGAAATCCGTCAAGCGGAACTTTTCGCCCTGATAGTCGTAGGTGCAGCACACGATGTCCACCGGATTGAAATGCGTCGCCGCCTGCAAGGCCGCCACCGCAGCGGGATCGTCCGGATTGATCTGCACGCTCTCCAGGATCTGCAGCGACGTGGAGCCGTCTTCTTCCTTGATCAGGAACGGACCGCCGCCCGGCTGTCCCTCATTGCGCACCATCCCACAGACCCGGATCGGGCGGTTGAGTTTCTCCCGGATCGCCTCGACCCGCGAGCGACAGTCCTTCGCCAGCGGCAGGTCGATGCACAGCTCGCGGGACAGGAATTCCTCAATCTCCTGGCAGAGCGACTGTACCTCAGGAGTGCCGAAGCGATCCTCCTGCAAGCCGTTGTGGGCCGGCACGATGACGAACGGCTCGAACCCGCGAATGCCCTCCATCGTCACCATGTCCAACTCCGTCAGATACATATAGATCTTGTCTCTGAGTTCCAGGCACTTGCCCATCAGGGCCTTCTTCCAGCGGGCGTTCAGCGGAAGGAAACGGTCATTGGACACGTTGTCGATGTTCTTGATCGAAATCAGCTCCTCATTCACGGCATCCAGGTTATGGATCAGGGCGCCGTGGCCCGCCGGACGGAACAGCATCGAACCGTCGTCCTTCAGGAAAGGCTTGTTGTCCAAATCCACCGCCACCGTGTCGGTCTCGGGATCCTGGAAGGTGAAGCGAACGTTGTAGCGCACGCCGTATTTCGTTTCGTAGGCCGCTTTCACCTCAGTGAGAACCGCCTCGAACAGGGAACGGTGCTCCGGAGAAATGGTGACCGTCAGGTTGACGCTGCCGTCCTCGTTGCGCATGTACGCCTGTCCTTCGACCAGATGTTCGGCAAAGGCCGTCCGGCACTCCCCGTCCGCATAGCGGTGGAAGCGGATGACGCCCTTCGGCTTGGCGCCGTAACCCAGGCCCGCGTCGGTCAGCACCTTCTCCGCCACGGAACGGCGGAAAGCCTGGGAATCCACGATCTCCGGACCGAACAGCTCCTTCGACCAGAACGCGAAACGGTCGATCGAGGCAGCCAGTTTCGCCACGGCGGACTGAGGATCCACATCTTCGCCCTTTTTCAAAATATCCAGTCCGGCAAAGATATCCTTGAACATCCGGGAGGCAGCCCCGGAAGCCGGGACGAACTTGCAACGACCGCGTACAGGAAAAGCGGGCTCGTAGGCCACCGCAGCCTCTGCTTCCTGTTCAGTAAGCTGGCGAATCCCCCGCTCCGGAGTCGCCGGGGCGAGTATGTTCAGCCAGGGAAATCCTTTCTTGAAACGTTCGACCTGAGATTCGACTTTATTCATATTTTTCAAATGCTTGGTTATTCAACATAAAACTCCCGGCGATAGCTGTAATTGAGACGGAGGTTCTCGAAACCCGCCGGGTTCATCCGGAACATGAAGTCATCCGTGAAGATAGGATAGTTGTACGACAGGACGGATGCGATCTCGCCCTGCGGCTTGCCCTTCAGGTTCAGCTTGATCGCCTCCAGTTCCGCAATCGGCGTCTCGGGATAGAACTCGTACAATGGCTCGATCCCGAAGAAGCGGGCGATGGCACGCACCGCCAGCGCCGTACCGTTCTGCTTGCCCTGATAGGAATAACCGGCGATGTGCGGCGTTGCGATATCCACTTTCTCCACCAGGTCCAGGTCCACGTACGGCTCGTTGTTCCAGGTATCGATGATGACCGCCCCGAGACGGGGAATGCCCCGCTTCAAAGCTGCCTCGTCCACCACTTCCCCACGCGCCGTATTGATGAACAGGGCTCCCGGCTTCATCGCCTGGAAGAAAGCATCATCGGCCATCTTGCGGGTCTGGTCAGACAAGGGGACATGCAAGGTCACCACGTCAGCCTCGTTCAGGAGCCGCTCCAGGGAGCAGAAAGGGTCGGGGCCTTCGGCCGCGGCGCGGGGCGGGTCGCACAAAAGGGTCTTCAAACCGATGTGACGGGCCATCGCGGCGACACGGGAACCCGTGTTACCTACGCCCACGATACCCAGCGTCTTGCCTTCCAGGTCGATGGATTTACGGGCGGCTATGCCGTACAGGGCGGCGAACACATAATTCATCACGCCGACCGCATTGCAGCCCGACGCCGTCGCGAAATGGATGCCGTGCTCCAGGCAATACTCGTGGTCGATGTGGTCGGAACCGATGCTGGCCGTGGAAATCATCCGGACGGAAGATCCGTCCAGCAAGTCTGCATTGCACTTCGTACGCGTGCGAATCACGAGCCCGTCGGCGTCCCGGACATCATCCGAAGATATATCCTTGCCTTCGACGTACACGACCTCGGCGTAGGGTTCGAAGAGGTTCTCGATGAAAGGGATGGTCTTATCTACGACAAATTTCATTTCAGGATCAATTCTTCCACAAACTTGACCTGGGGATCATCCTTCTGGAACAGCTCATCTTCCCGGAGGATCGCGTTGATGCGATCGACCAGCGCCGCTTTCTGGAAGCCCAGCTGGTTCCGGACCATGGATGAATTCAAGGTAATGTACAACTTACCGTCCCGGAAGAAACGGCGGAGGGTATAGCGGGAAGCGCCCGAGGCGGCGTCCCAGGCCTCGAAGATACGGCGCGTGTTGAGCCCGGCGGAGAGTTTCATCGACTTGATGAACATCTGTACCAGTTCCTCCATGGCCACGGGGTCCTTCCTGTTGATGCCGCCCAGTCTTCTCTGCATAGTCCTATTGTCTGCTAAACGTGCCGGCCACCGTATCGAAATAGGCACTGTCGGAGGTAATCTCGTCGACGATTCCCCGGATGCGCGCCTTGTCCGTGTCAGTCAGGAAGATTTGTCCGAAATCATGGCCGGACACCATCTTCAGGAGATTGGAGACCCGCTGCATGTCCAGCTTGTCGAAAAGGTCGTCCAGCAGCAGGACGGGCGGATAACCGTAACGCTCCTTCATGATTTCATACTGGGCGAACTTGAGCGAGACAAGGAAGGATTTCTGCTGCCCCTGGGAACCGCATTTGCGGATGGGATAGCCGTCCATCTCGAAGATGAAATCATCCCGCTGCAGGCCGGCCGTCGTGTATTTCAGCATCCGGTCCTTCTCCCGTCCGGCGGCGAGCAAATCCGCCAGATCTCCCTTTTCCAGGTCTGACCTGTAGCGGATGGAAACCGTTTCCCGTCCGCCCGAGACCCTTTCGTAATAGGCCTGGACTGCAGGAATGAGGGCCCGGACGAATTCTTTCCGGCGCGCGTGCAGAGGACGCGAGAGATCCGAAAGACGGGCATCATAGACCGCCAGGAGTCCTTCGTCCGCCATGCCGTTCTTGAGCAGCTGGTTCCGCATCGAGAGCAGTCGGTTGTACTGCTGCATCGAATTGAGATACTCGCGGTCGAGCTGAGACAGCACCGAATTGACGAAACGGCGGCGCTCGTCCCCGGATTCACTGACCAGCGAGGTGTCCGAAGGCGAAACCATCACCACGGGCAGGACGCCGATATGGTCAGATATCTTGGGATAGGGCTTGTCATCCCTGCGCAGTTTCTTTTCGCCGCCCGAAGTAACCCGGATCGCGAAACGGGACTGCACGTCCGTCGGCATCCGGTAGATCCCGGCGATGGAAAAGGCATCGCAGCCGTAGCGGAAGTTGAAACGGTCCACCGACGAGAACGCGCTCTTGGTCATCGACAGATAATAGATGGCGTCCAGCAGGTTGGTCTTCCCTTCCCCGTTGTTGCCCCAGATGCAGTTCACGTTGGGCGAGAACTCCAGCTCCTGGAGTTCGATGTTGCGGTAGTCCTGGACGACGATTTTCTCGAGTGTCGGCATGAAACGCGATATCGGTCGATTTCAAAGATAGCAATTTTTTAGATATCTTTGTCCGTGCATCCGTAGAATATGGGACAGCATCCAAAAGAGAGCAACAGCGCTTTTTTCACCGGTGACCGCAAGTCACCCTGGCCGGTCGTCGCCATCTCGATGATCGGCACCTCCATCTCGGGCGTGACCTTTATCTCCGTCCCGGGATACGTCGCGGCGACGCAAATGTCCTACATGCAGATGGTCCTCGGGTTCTTCACCGGCTACATCACCATCGCCTTCGTCCTGCTGCCCCTGTACTATCGCCTGGACTCCTTCAGCATCTACGGCTACCTGTCCGGTCGTTTCGGCCCCCGCAGCCGGACAACCGGCGCCGGATTCTTCCTGTTGTCCAAATTCCTGGGCTGCGGCGTGCGGATGTATCTCACGGCCATCGTCCTGCAGGTCATCCTTTTCGGTCCCCTGGGCATCCCCTTCCTCGTCAACATCCTGCTGACGATGGGCATCGTCTGGCTCTATACCTTCCGGGGCGGCGTCAAGACCCTCGTCTGGGTGGACATGCTGCAGACCCTGTGCATGGTCGGCGCGGTCATCCTGGCCATCGTCTTCGTCTGCCGGGCCCTGGACTTCGATTTCAAGGGCCTTTGCGCCGCCATCGGCGACAGTCCGATGTCCCGCGTCTGGTTCTTTGACAATCCGGCTGACAAACGCTTCTTCTGGAAACAGTTCCTCGCTGGCGCCTTCACTACCGTCGCCATGACGGGCCTGGACCAGGACATGATGCAGAAAAACCTGTCCTGCAAGAACTTGCGATCCGCTCAAAAGAATGTCTTAAGCTACGGTTTCAGCTTCGTGCCGATCAACCTGCTCTTCCTCTGGCTGGGCGTATTACTGTATCTGTATGGCGCCCGCGTCGGACTCTGTGACGGCGGCGGACAGCTGCTGGGCGGCCTTAAGGCGGACGAACTCTTCCCCGTTCTGGCGACGGGAAAGAACCCCGCGACGGGACTGCGTTACCTGCCGGCGGCCGTCGGCATCGCCTTCGTCATCGGCCTGGTCTGCGCGGCCTTCAGCAGCGCCGGATCGGCCGTCACTGCCCTGACCACTTCCGTCACCGTGGACATCCTCGGGGCGGACCGGAAACAGAATGAAGAAGGACTGACCCGCACCCGCCACATCACGCACGCCCTCGTCTGCATCGTCATGGCAGGCCTGATCTACGCCTTCCGGGCCATCGGCAACGGCAGCGTCATCAACGCCGTCTATGTCGTGGCCAGCTACACCTACGGTCCCCTTCTCGGGCTGTATGTGTTCGGATTGTTCACCCGCCTGAAACCGCGCGACGCCTGGATTCCCTGGATCTGCATCGCCTCTCCCCTGCTCTGCCTTGTTCTGAGCCTGGGAGCCCCGCACTGGTTCGGATTCGAAATCGGCTATGAGCTCCTGCTCATCAATGCCGCGATTACGATGATCGGGCTTGCCATCGCATCCATCCGGAAGGAGACAAGCCCGACACAATCAATTAATTAGCGCAGGATCAGAAGCGGTAGCTCACACCGGCCATCCAGCTGCCGGAAAGGGATTCGGAGACCATCAGGAAGGCGAAATCCAGCTCAAACCCCGCAAAGCGGGCGCCGCCGCCCAGGCCCAGACAACTCGGAATCGCAGCCCCGGCAGATGCGAAACGGTAACCGCCCCGCAGGAATCCGGCTCCGCCGATGCCCAAGTCCAGACCCGCGGCAACGGAATAATTTCCACTGAAGTAATAATCTCCGTCGAATGCGATCCGGAGGCCGAGGTTCTCGAAATCAAGGCCATAGTCGGCCGCCAGTTTCAGGGAGGACGGGAGCGGATAACCCTCTCCCACCTTGCCGCCCAGATGTGCCACTCCGGCGGCGACATTAAGTCCCGCCACCCGGTACTGCGCCATCGCCGTCACGGAGAAGGCAGACAGGCTGTAATCGGACATCAGTGCTTCCTTCGCATAACCGGCCGTCACACCCAAGGCGAACGATTCGGAAAACGCGATGCCCGCACCCACGCGCAACAACATGTCGGAGGGCTTGAAAGCCGATGCCGTTTCGAAATCCAGGCCGGGATAGCCCTGCCGGGCGAAACCCACGGAAAGGGCGACATTCTCCGTTACGTGACCCGTGACGCCGGAAGCGATATTCCCGGCGCCCGCATAGTGCGGAGACCATGATGCGTAGGACAGCCCCGCTTCCACCTTGGACGAGGAGAAAGCGGCCGCGGCAGGATTGCCGAAGGAGGCAAAAGCCTGGTTCTGCGTCGTCAGGGAAGAGCCAGCGCCGGCCATTCCCATACGCACGGGATCGCGGTCCACGCGAAGCGCGCCGAATGCCTCATTGCCGCCGGCAGAGACCTGCGCCCGAAGAGGCAGGACTGCCAGGGACAGCACGAGGGCCAGCAACGAAACAAACTGTAATCTATTCATCTTCATCACTTTTTGACGACGGAACGACGAACCACGTCCCCGGCGATATCGACATACAGGGTATAAAGGCCGGGGGCCAGTTGTCTCGTATCCAGCACGACGGGATTGAAGGCGCTGAACTGACCGCTGGTCTGAGCCACCACGGTACCCGACGCCGACACCAGGCGGATGATCGTAGAAGTTTCCTTCTCGGCAGCCAGAATCGTCAGTTTATCGGAGAAAACGGGTCCTTCCAACAGGGTTACTTTCTCTCCGGGTTCGCGCACCAGGACCGAAATGTCACAGCGGGCGTTCGCCCCCATCGCATCGAAGGCCGAGGCACGCACCTGGCCGAGTCCGAGCGCGCGGGTCGTGATACGGAGCGTCTTTCCGGAGACCAGTTCCGCACCCAGGATGTCGGTATCCAGGCTGTTGACCTTATACTCCAGCGTCTCCCCGTCTTCATCCGAGAAATGGCTGGGGAGTTCTATGTCGACGCTTTGGCCGACAGCAGACATCACGACGGGATCGATGGGTGCGGAAAGGACGGGCGCGATGTTTTCCAGGACCGAATAGTTGAAGGTCCGCATCGAACGGGCGCCGAAGCGGTCCGAAACGATCAGGGTCGCCTGGAAAGAAGCGGGAGCCCGAACCGCCTGGCAAGTCAGTCGGAAATGCCAGCGTCCGTCTTCATACTCCCGGAGCGTCGCGCGTCCGTTGGTCTGGAAACTGACCTGAAGCGTATCCATATCCGGATCCGCCAGCGTGAAGGGCACATCGGCTTCCTCGTACTGACGGAACACGAACGTAACTGACGGATCGACCGTGATGGTCGGCTTGCCGTTCTCTCCGGTATGGATCTTCTTGATCGGAGAAAGTTCCGAATAACGCCGGCCATAACTGTAAGCGGCCAGGGCCACATAATAGTCCGTATCCGGCTCCAGGCCCAAAAGGGAGATGCTCCGGGGCTCCATCGGAGCCTCCGGATCCGCGATGACCAGGTGGGAAGACTCGATTCCATCGTCCAGCATGGTCATGCTCGTGTTCCGCAGAGCCGCCTCGGACCGGGCCGCCAGGGCCACATAGCCGTAGGCTCCCCCACCGCCGTTGAAATCCAGCCGGAGGTTGTGTCCCAGCGGAACGGCCGTGAAATCCTCCACGGGAGAAGGCGTTCCGCCATCACCGGTCACAAAGGCCCCGTAGGCATCCACCAGGGAACCGATCGGCTTGCTGCCGGTCCCCAGACCGATGTCTTTGGCACCCTCGAGCAAACGGGACTTCAGGTCGTCGACCGTGAAGCCCTGTCCGCCGAAGAAAGACACGACAAGGGCCGCGACACCCGACACGTGGGGGCAGGCCATCGAAGTGCCGGAATAGGACACATACGAACCGCCGGGATAGGTGCTGATCACGTTGGAACCCGGAGCACACAGGTCCACCCAATCCCCGTAATTGGAGAAATAGGCACGGCTGCCGGTCGAGGTGATCGCCCCGACGGCCAGACAAGGTTCATAATTGGCCGGAGGACCGTATGGGATGTTGTCATTACCGGAGGCAAACACGACCAGACCACCCTTCATCAGGCTGCCCGGAAGTTGGTTGCCGTTGTTGTCGCATCCCGCATACTTGACGAAATAGTCGATGGCGCGCGCAATCGAGTAATAATGTACGTTCTCGTGCGCGGACCGGGCCGCAGCCAGTTCCGCACCGGTGATCTGACCGTCATCGTTCTCGTCGAAGTTGTAACCCCAGCTGTTGGACGCGATCAGGGCACCCTTGTCGGCAGCTTCCTTGATGGCCGTCTCGAAATCTCCGCCCCGGTCGTAGGCATTCTGACCGGATCCGACCGTATAAAAGCACTGCTGCGAAAGCAGGCTGATGCCGCGACGGCCCTTGGCATAATCGCCGCCGGCGATGCCGGCGATGCCGATGCCATTGTTGCTTACCGCTGCGATGGTTCCTGCCACATGCGTACCATGACTGTGCCCGACCACGTTATTGGCCCCGTACACATAACTCTTGTGTCCAGACTCCAGGCAGTTCCAGGCCAGGTCCGCGTGTTTCAGGTCGATACCGCCGTCGATGACGGCCACGATCACGTCGGGATTGCCGACCGTATAGACGTCCCAGACATTCTGGACATCCACGTCACGGCCGGGATAATGGGTGTTATTGAGCGCCCACTGATCTCCCCAGTACTTGTCGTTGGTCGTCAGGGAAGCTTTGATCGGTTCCTCCACATATTCGACACCCTGCAACTCGGAAAACGTTTCCGCTGCCCGGGTGACCGGGACGTCAGAAGCATACACGACCTTGTACCAGCGGTGCAGGCCTTCTTTCCGCGTACGGGGCTCGAACTCCCCCGCGAAGGGGAACAGGCGCTCCATCGACTCGACACCGAGCGTTTCGGCCACGCCGTTGAGCTCCGACGAACGGGTTTTCAAACTACCCCGGGACAGATCCTCCTCGATCAGGGTGGTCATTTCATCGCTGAAAAGCACCTTCACGAAGGAAGGGTCCGCCTTTTCCGCAACAGGCGGCATTTCCGTTACTTCCGGCACGGTCTCCGGACTTTCCCTGACGCACGACAGCAACAGCGCCGCCAGCAGCACGGAATAAAAAAACGGTTTCAAATTCATCTAATCAAGTCAAAAAGAGGGACATTCCGAAGGAACATCCCTCTTGATGGAAAGTGTTACTGGATCTTCTGGCTCTTCTGCCGGTCCATGCGTCTGGAAGGTTTGACGAACAGGGCCCGATCCATGTCATAATACGCCGTACGGGTAACGGACAGGGTCGAAGTGGAAGCCTTGGTAAGGGTTGCCGGAAGGTCGAGATCCGTAACGGCTCTCAAACCATACCAGCCTTGCTCATAACCGTTTCCGTCCTCGGTCTGATAGTCAAGGATCGTCAGGACCGATACTTTGGCTTCGGAGGTGGAACCGTCCTGATTCTGCGCCATATAGGTGATACCCTTGATGGTTGCGGTCGTACCGCTGGCAGCCAGGGTTCCCCGGGCAAGCAGATAGTCGTCCGCTTCATCCCCGTAACGGATGTAATTACCGTCCAAACCGATGAAGTAGTAGAGATCGATCTCATATTCATCGACCTGTTGCATCTTGAAGAGCATTTCTCCGGTCTTGTCATCCAGCCACGTCAGATAAGTGAAGCCACCGAACCCGGAATCCGTCACGAGATAGCTGCTTCCTGCCTCATACTCCTCGATGGTGACCGTGCGGTCGGTACCGGCATTCCAGGTGCCGATCCACTTGCCGTAGGCATCGGAACCCGTATCCGGGTCATCGCCGCCGCCACCGCCGCCAGAGCCGCTGCCCTGTGTCAGCTGGGTCGCGGAGAACGGGAAGCTGTACGGAGTGCCGTTGTCGAAGGACCATGCACTATTGCCTTCCAGACCGTTCAGGCGCATGCCCGTCAGCGGATAGTTACCGTCAGCACCCTGCAGGGTCAGGTCCGGACCGGCCGTGACCGTGAATTCACCGTCACCGGTAATGGCCACCTTACAGATAGTATAGTTGCCGCCAACGGTAACATTGGCGCTGCCATTGTAAGTAATCAAGCCGGTAAGGCGCATCGTCACCGTGTGTTCTTCACCGGAACTGCTGAAGGTAAACTGGCCGAGGTCAGGATGGGTCTTGATCGTGAAGCTGTTGTCCGTAGCATCAAACTCGGCGGTAATCTCATACTCGCCCAGGAAGTCCTGGGAGCCGCCTTCAAGACCGGTGATCGTATAGCTCACGCCGGGCTCTTTCTCGACAATCGTCCAGACGTCCTCGAAGGAACCGCGCTGGATGGACCAGGTACCCAGGAACTTCTCGTAAGGACTCAGCACCTTGGACACCTTGAAGACCGTGAAGGCAATGCTGCCATTGACCTTGCCGTCGTTATCCACACCGATCGCGCCGACGACATAAGAGCCGAGCGGCAGGCGTTCGATGTCCTCCTGAGAGGAAGAACGATGGATGGTCGGCGACGCAGCCGCCCACTCGGGCGCGTTGCGGTTGAGGTACAGCTTCAGTTCATCCATGTCGGTGGTATTGAACTCGGAAGCCGGAACCACCTTGATGAAATAACGACCGGCACGGGAGCCTTCCTCTACTTCAACGCCCACCGTGGAGAAGGTCTGATCCTCACTTTCCGGCTGGACGTAATAGGGTTTCCATGCGGGCTCGATCGTGAAGTCCATCGGCTCCTGCTCGCCGGGGTTGAGTCCGGCAGGGTTCGCTTCCTGGACGAAGGTCAGTTCGCGAACGTAGGTGTCGCTGATGGTCACGGTCACCTTGCCCGAGCGCTCATAGTTATAGATGCTCTTGGCCACGGTGAAGTGGATGACCTTATTCTCCTCGTCAACCACGGCAGTGACCCAAGGCGTCTCGGAGACATCCACCCACACGGTTCCCAGCTCGCCATAAGGCAAGTCAAGCTCACCACCGGGATAAGGGAACGTATAGGTGTCGTTCCACGCAAAAGCGGAGTTGACACCGAACTGCTGGGCCATGACCTCAGCCGTCTTGTCACCCGCCCTCAGGGTAATCTCGGAATAACGGGACTCAATGGACTCGTTGCGGTCGACGGTCAGGGTGACACGGTTTCCGGAGACACTGACATTGATCCAAGGACGGTCCGAACGGGCCGACAGGGTCTCGGTCGTGTTGACGGTGATGTAACCCGTACCCCCCTGAGGCATGAAGACCACGTCCTTGGAGAGGATCTCCAGGGCCGGACCGGCCAGATACTGTGCGCCGTCCGGCTCATTGTCGGGCTGGGGAATGATGTCGCAGGAGAAAAGGGCAAGCGAGGCAATCAATGCCAGAAATATCGAATATATCTTTTTCATACGCACTTACTCTTTAATCTTTTGCATGGAAAGGTCACCGGGAACCTGATAGCTGCCGGTGGCAGTCGTCCAACTGGACACGGCGCCGGCGCTGCTGTCGCCGTTCATGGACCAGACCAGCCAGCCGGAGGCTTTATGGTCTTCCCACACGCCGTTGTCGGCAAACGTAACGACGAAATCTTCCACCGTGTTGTCCTCGACAGATCCGACAAGACCCACCTCATCCATCCAGGTCAGATAACCGGCATTGGTATCCCAGGGAGCCAGGATGTACTCCAGGCTGCCGGAACCACCGATGGTCTGCTTGACCCAGTCCAGACGGCCACGGCCGCCGTTGAAGGTAAGGATGGGCTCAAAGTAGGTCGAGAAGCCCACCATCCGGAAGGAAAGGCCGGCTTCCTCTTCCACCAGTTGAACCGGGAAGCTGCGGGAAGCATTGTAATAGTAGAAGGTGTACTTGCCCAGGTACTGTTCGTAGGTGATGTATCCCGCAGGGATGAACTTCACGAAAGTGATACCAGAGCCGTTCAGGGTCTCGTTGGCAGGATCGTATGTCCATTCAGAGAACTCCACGTCGCCCACCTTGAAGGGCTTGGAGAAGCGGAAAGTATTCTCCGTCAGGACATAGCGGACCGTCTGGAGGGAATCCTTGGGTGCATCTTTCTCGCCAATGGTGATCGAGCGGATACCGTTGTCGATGTACAGTTCGATCTCCTTCCCGTCAATCGTCGCCGCAGCGGCCGGAACGGTGATGCTGCGCTCGAAGGACTTGACACCGGCGAAATACTCTTCGGCCGGTTTGGTCAGGGGCCGCAGCGTACAGGTGTTGCGGGAACGCTTGCCGATCAGGGTGATCACTTTGTTCTCCTTGTCGAATGCGCGGATTTCGAATTCGAAATCACCGCCCTTGGCCTGATACTTCTTGCTGTCGGGAGTCGCATAGGCATGGAGAATCTTGTTGTACGTGTCAAAGGAAAGGACGGGGCCGTCATCGGTCTTCAACGCGTAGGTCGAGGTTTCCGTTTCAGTCGGTTTTTTCTCGACGCAGGCCGTCACCTTCTGATCGGTGAAGGAGAGCGCGTATGTAACGCTGGAATACTTGGAGCCCGGATAATAATCCAGGGTCCAGCCATACTGCTCGGAGGAAAGCGTCGTCCGGATTTCCTCGAGGAATTCGGACAGACGGGTCGAGGAGGGCTTGTCGAACACGTCGGGTTCCAGCTGCTGGCAAGCAGGCAGGATCACCAGCGCGACAAACGCGAGAATGGAAAGTAAATTCAATTTACGCATAACTCAGTCCTCCTATAAGATCGTTACGGAATTCAGGTCGACCTTGCCGGCCACCACATCTCCCATACGGCGGTTGATGACGGCACGGAGGTCGTCAATATCAATGTCCCAGGAGTTCAGCATGTAATCGCGGACGATGTCGATCTTGGATTGGATCAGCACGTCACCGTACTCGGCAGAAGGATCGCTCTCGCGGACATTGGTAGTTTCCGAATGAGCGGCCTGCATCTGCGTGTCCCACCAGGCGGCATTGTGCGTCACGTACTCGGAGAGCAGCTCGGCGAAGTCTTCACGCGGCTCCGACTGGGCGTAATCCGTAATGTATCCGCGACCACGCCAATAGTCATCCGTGTCGAAGCAGGCATCCGCCACATAGGTGGCCGGCGTGATCAGCTTGAACGCGTCGGAGAAAGCCTTGGTCTGGTTCAGGATATGCGTGAACTCGTGATGGATCGTCTTGATGTAATAATGATTCAGATATTCGTCCAGCTCGGCGCCCTCGAAATAATCTAGAACATCGGGCAGTTCGTTGACACCGGCCAGCATGATCTTCTTACCGGCTTCAGCGGTACCGAGGACAATGCTTCCGTTGTTACGATACTCCCAGGTACCGATCAGGAAGAACATCTTGGGGAAATAGGAACGGGTGAAGGCGACTCCGGCAACCTCATCGTAGGTATCGATGCAAAGATACTTCACCAGATGGGCATAGATGATGGCAGACTCGACGTCAGCCGGCACCGTATAGAAGCCCATGTCGGACTCGTTCAATGCATAACGGTACTTGAACTCGATGTTGTACGGCTTGAGGAAGTTGGCCTCCAGCCATCTGTCAAAATCGTTCTGCTCCACCGTCGAATCCTTGATGACGCTCTCTTCCTCGATCTCGTCATGCAGACAGGACGAGACGCAGAGGGAGGCCAGGACAATCATAATGCTGTATATATATTTCTTCATATCTTTCAGCTTTTAAGATTAACGGGGGTTCGGGGCGATTCCGGCGGCCTGGGTATCCGGAGGGATCTGCATGGCACGGCGGGGATCATCCACGGTCAGCACATCGACTGAACCGTTGAGGAGTTTGAAGCCGGCATCGTCATCTCCGGCATCCGGGTCCGGCTGAAGCGTACGGCGGGTAATCTCGATTCCGTAACGCTTGACATCCAGCCAGCGGAGGCCCTGGGCCGAATTCTCGATACGCTTGAACTGCAGTACGCACTGGAGCATACTCTCACGGAGTTCACCTTCGCCACCGATGGCGAAAGCCGGATGGAGATGCTTCTTGATCGTCGGGACCTCAGGAGTCCAGTACTCGACACCCTGATAGAATTCATGGATGAATTCGGGGGTCAGCGTACCGGAGAAGTTCGCCGGCTTGATCAGGTTGTGCGTCCAGGTATCCAGATCGGCTGCAGCCTCGTCATAGCGGCCCAGCATCACGTATGCCTCAGCACGGTTGAGCAGGGTCTCGTCAGTCGTGAACGCCGGATAAACGGCGTGGGCGTAACCGATACGGGCGACGGGATCGGTATACTCGAACAGGTAAGGGATCTTCCAGAAAGCCATCTGGTCGAAAGTGGAGCCGCTGTACCATTCCGGCCCCTCCCAATACCAGGAGTACACGTTTCGCCAACCGGTCTGTTCGTTACCCCAGATGTTCTTCGCATAATGGATCTCCGAGAAATTCAGGAAGGCATTGTGGGAGTACTTCGTGATGCCGGGATAGCCCATGTAGTAGCCAAAAGCGGTGTACGCGGTCATCAGCATCAGATTGGCACTGTAGGAAGACTTGATGTAGTCGTTGGACTTCACCTCGCGGTCTTTCTCCAGACTGTTGCGGTACTTCCAGTTACGCAGCACCTGCGCAGGCTGGGAACCCAGGCACTTGGTCGCATATTCCGCTGCCAGGTCCCATTTCTCATAGAAGAGATAGAAACGGCACGCGAATGCGTAGGCTGCCCTGACGTTGAAGTGATACTTGGGTACCTTGTAATAACTGTCGTCGACATAGCGGAGTGCGATCTCCAGGTCCTTGTCGATCTTGTCATAGACCTCCGCGACAGTGCCGCGGTCATACTGGGGATTCAATTCCTGGGGAACACGGTCGATATACGGGATGCCGAGGTCCTTGTCGCTGGTGTTGACATTGTAGTTCAGCGAGAAGAAATTGACCAGCATGAAGTGGTGGTAGGCGCGGCAGAGCAGCGCTTCCGCCATTTCGGCGGTCAGACCGGCCTGCTCGATGGCCTTGACGTTGAGGTCACCATCCTCACAGCCGGCCATTTTCTCGATCGCCTCGAGAGCCTGGTTGGCCGTGTTGATGGCTTCATAACCACCCTCCCAGAAATACTTGGGACTGTCATTATCCGTCTCTGTGACGTCGGCCCAGGTATAGCACTGGTCCACGAAACGGTTGGTTCCCGGATTATCGTCACCGAGATTATCCACATTATCCGACATATATTCACTGAAGAACAGGTAGGTTCCCGTCGAGTAAGCGGACGTCAGCAGCGCACGGATCTTTTCCTGGGAATTGAGCTCGGCACGGTTGTCCGGCATTTTGTCCAGGAACTTGTCACAAGCCGTCAGACCGGAAAGGATGATGACGGCGGCAATGGTTTTGAAAAGATTGTTCATTTTAAACATAATCATTCCTCCCATGCATTAAAGACCGATACGCAATGTGAAAGTGAACTGCTTCGCAAGCGGAACAGCCACACCACCGGTGTTGTAGAATTCAGGATCCTGGCCGTTGAGCTTGGAATCCGAATAGAGGAGGAAGAGGTTGGTCGCCTGGACCTTTACACCAAGGCTGCCCAACTTCATCGCTTCGGCGACCGACTTCGGGAAATCGTAAGCCAGGGAGAGCTCCTTCAAGCGAACGAAATCACCCCGTGCGATACGGGCGTCGGAGTAATTGTAAGCGTTGTACGCATAGCTCAGATAAGAGCCGGAGTTGGAGTGGATACGGTTCTGCCAGTAGCTGGCAATGACCGGAATCGTGGTCTTGTTCTCGTCGCCGGGAACGGTCCAGCGGTTCTTGAACTCCCTCGGCATCGAGTTGAGATCATCGTAGGCGCTCCGGAACACGGGATCCAGACGGATCACATTTCCGAACGAATACGTAATATACACGTTGAGTTTAAGGCCCTTCCAAGAGAAGATATTACCCAGGGAACCGACATCGGTCGGATCGACGCTGCCGGAGTAGAGCAGGTTCTTCTTGAGGAGCTCTTCGTCCCGCTCCTGGAAGTAGACGCCGGAAACGGTAGGCTCACCCGCCTCGCTGATGAAGGTCGGGAGACCTTCCTCGTTCAAGCCGGTGAACTGATAGGAGAACAGGCTGCGGACAGGATAACCCTCGAAAGCGAAACCGGAACCGGAAATCAGGTCGAAGGCCCGCTTCTGGCTCTCCAGCTTGGTGACCACGTTGTGCGTGTGCGAATAAATGAAGTTCGTCGTCCAGGAGAAATCCTTCGCCTTGATGTTCTTGGTCGTAAGGGAAATCTCATAACCGTCGGAGGCCATGGAGGCGACGTTACCCAGACGCGTACCGAAGACCGTCGTGACAGGACCGATCAGGTCATAGTTGTTACGCTTGTACCAGTCGAAGGTGAAGTTGATCCGGTTGTCGAAGAAACCGGCCTCCAGACCCAGGTTGATCTCATGTTTCTTTTCATAAGTCAGCGAAGGGTTGGCCATGTCTTCGATATAAAGAGCCGACTCCTTGTCATCCGCAAAGGGACGCCAGGGATTGGTCGCACCGATAACGACTTCCGCATTGGACACGCTGGGACGGTCACCGGTCAGGGAGTAGGAACCCTTGAGCATCAGGTGAGTGACCGTCGGATAGAGATTCTTCATCCAAGGCTCCTCGTGCATGTTCCAGGCAGCCGAAACGTTCCAAGTAGGAAGCCAGCGCGCGGTACGGGCCTTGCCCAGACCGTTCGTACCTTCATAACGGTAGGTACCGTTCAGCGTATACTTGCCTTTATAAGAATAGGTACCGTTGGCAAAGAACGCGATGCTGCGGGTGCAGGTATTGACCATCGTGAAATACTGGGTATTCTCTTCCGCGCCCTGCTTGAACACGTGCCAGTCGTAATTGGCGATCTCGCCGAAATCGTACTGCATGCCCCATCCGCGGAACCAGATGCTGTGGCGGTCGATGTTGTTAACCTCGGCACCGCCGAACAGGTTCACGATGTGGTTCGTGAAGAAGGTGTTGTTGTAGGTCGCCGTAGTACGGATGTCCCAGCTGTTCATCTTGTTGTCGGAACGCTCGTAGATACCGCCGACGGGCAAAACCGTGATCGGCAGTGCGTAAGGATTCTCCGGATCCGTATACAGGAAGGGGTTGACGTCACGGATGGAAGCCGTGGACATCTCGCGGTATGCGAGGGCCTGGTTGGCGCCGTCCTTGATGTAATGTTCCTGCGAGGTGGTGGTCGCCTTGTACGCGGCCAGGGCACTCAGGTCCAGATGAGGGATCGGCTTGTATTTCAACTCACCCTGTACGCGGAGGTCGTGGACATCCAGGTCGATGTAGTTGTTCTCCAACTCATGCAGGATGTTGAACTGCGCGTAGTTGCGCGTGTAGAACTCGTTCGGGTCGAGGGCCCTGGACGTGTTGAGCGCGTAGGAATAAGGGTTGATGTCGAAGTCACGCTTCACCTCACCGGACACGACGTCCATCTCACTGTTGATGGTACCGGGAGCGCGCTGCGAACGGTAGGATGCGTTGCTGATCAGGTTGGCCGACAGTTTCTCGGTGAGCTTGTAAGTCACGTTGAGGTTGCCGGTGTAACGGTTCACCTTGCTCTGGAGCGTCCAACCCGGATCGGCCAGGGCGGACAGGGAGGCATAGTAGGTGCCCTTCCCGGAACCGCCGGACACGCTCACGGAGTGGTTGTGCTGCAGGGAGTGGTTGAACAGGATGTCGAACCAGTCGGTGTTGCGGAACTCCGCGGCACGCAGATAGGCGTTGCGGGCGGCCTCGGTGTTGGCAAGGCCGAAGGTACCGCTACTCTCGTCATACTGGGTGATCAGCTGATACATCTTGCCGTAGATACCGCTGTTGCTGGCGTTCGCCGTCTCCGCATAGTTGAGGTAACCCTTCTGCTGGAGCTCCTGGTAGATTTCCATCTGGTCCTGGGAGTTCATGATGTTGAAGGTGTTGTAGCTCGGCTTGAGACGGTAGGTGTATTCACCGGTGTAGCTGATCTTGCTGCTGCCGGCGGTACCCTTCTTGGTCGTGACGACGATAACGCCCGCCATAGCGCGCGCACCATATATAGAGGTAGCGGAGCCGTCCTTCAGGATGTCGAAGGACTCGATGTCATCCGAGTTGAGGCCGGCGATGGCCGAGGAGATCAGGGTGTTGGCGTCACCGGACGAGAGATCGTCCGCGCTGACGTCCACGACATCTTCCATGATGACGCCGTCCACGACCCAGAGGGGCTTGGAGGAACCATAGATGGAGGTGGCGCCACGGACGCGGATCTTCGGAGCCGTACCAAAGGTACCGGACACGTTCTGCACCGAGACACCGGCGGCGCGGCCTTCCAGCGAACGGGAAATATCCGCCATACCGCTGATGTTGGCTTCCTTGGCATCGACCTTCACGGCGGAACCGGTGTTCATACGGCGGTCCACCGTGTACATACCGGTCGCGATGGCACCCTCCAGCAATTCAGCGTCGTCCTCGAGGACGATCTTCATGTTGGGTGCGATCGGGACACGGGCTTCCTTCGCGCCCACGAAGGACGCGACGACGTACTTGGCACTTGGGGGAACGCCCGGAATCTCGAAGTTTCCGTCCAGGTCCGTGACGCCGCCGATCTTCGTGCCCTCGACGGACACGTAGCAGCCCACGACCGGCGTCCCGTCCGCGGCGAAGGTCACGTTGCCCGTCACCGTCCGGTTCTGGGCAAGCGCGGCCAACGCCGTGAACGCAAGCGCAAGTAACGTGAGAATATATCTCAGTTTATTCATAAGCTAATCAATCTGGTTTCTCTAGACCTGCTTAAAACTTGAAGGCTTTAGAGTAACTCTTACCGCTTTTGCGGACAGAAATAGACTCGGAAGGCTGGAACTTCGGCATGGCAGCCATTTCCTCGAACTTGCCTGCCGACACCGGAGCGAAAGTGGCAGACTGGGAAGGAGAGCCGATTGAGGCAGGTTTCACGGAAGAACCGCTGGCAACCGACATGGAGGCAGGCAGGGCCAAACCATCTGTGAGACCGTAAACCTTTCCGGTAGAAGGATCGAAACCAAAGGTGCAAATCTCACTGAAATTCATGCCATATCCGGTCGGGGCGGGAGTAAGGGTCGTCGTACCGTTTGCAGGGAGGGCGGCAGATGCCATCTTGTTGCCACTTCCGAGATAGTATGTATTTCCGTCTGAATAGACAAATTCGCCGAACAGACAAACGACAAGCTGGGTGGGCGTACCTCCGACACTGACCTCGACAACAACATCCGTTTCTTGCTCATAAAGCTCGAATTCGTTGGAGGATGAATTGAAGCGGGCCTCATAAGGAATATCGGTTCCGCAGATGCCGGTCACGGTGAAGGTCTTACCCTCCTCCGCCTTCTCAATCGTCCAGGAATCAGTACCTACCGTCCAGTTTCCGAGCCATTTGTTGTAGGCTTCCAGATCAACCTGCGGCCGGGTCAGAAGATTGGGCAGAGCAACCGTGCTCTGGGCACCACCGTTCCTGTAATACGGACTGCTCTCATTAACGATGACCCAGGCATAACGGAATCCCGTGAATTTGCCGTAAGGGCAAGATCCGGCGGCAAGATTGACTTCACCGGTATTCAACAAAGAACCCGTCAGGATGACCTGTGGCTCGTCGTCGTAATCTTCGCTGTTGAACCAGAAGAAGCCATAATCGGTTCCAGAATAAGTGAAGACACCCTGGAAGATACGCTTGCACGCGCCATAGTTGCTGTTGGTGTAATCCTTAAGTGCCTGTTCATAAAGCAGGAGCTTTCCTTTTTCGGCATCGTAAACGGCCTCGACGGCAAGATAGTTGTTTCCGTCATAGCCGGGAAGACCGGTGATGGAGTAGGTCTTTCCATTCTCTTTCGCCGCAATCTCGATTGTGTTGCCAGCCAGGATCCACTCACCCAGGAAGTCCTCATAATTCGCGAAGACGGACGGATCCTTCTTCTCGAAGGTCGTGACCGCATACTTGCCGCTGATGCGTCCTTCAGCATCCAAGCCCACAGCCAGGAGATAGTATGCTCCGTAATCGAGTTCTTCGAGAGTAT
This sequence comes from Bacteroidales bacterium, assembly GCA_017400135.1. Classification (GTDB taxonomy): domain Bacteria; phylum Bacteroidota; class Bacteroidia; order Bacteroidales; family UBA932; genus Cryptobacteroides. The sequence continues at coordinate 116,375 of JAFPVJ010000017.1, read as the reverse complement.
CCTCGGCAGATTCGTTGTGGGTATAGAAGTTAAACACAAAGTCATAGCCAAAGGCGGCATAGCGGGAAAGATACCAGAGAAGATCGTCGGAAGCGTTGTAGGCAACGGTGGCGACCATTTCATCCATGCTTTCGTAGGTGGCGGCGGCCTCTGCCGCGTCAATCACGATAAGCTCATAATAGCTATCCTCAGTGGGATTGGAAACCTCGTTTCCGATCACTTCGGGATAATCTTCATCATCGGAAGTCATTCCCGCATAATACGGCTTCCAACCGGTCTCCTCGGTGAATACGATCTCGTGGATGTCGGTCAGGACCGTGATGATGTCTTCCTTGACATCTCTCTCATAATCAACGACCTTGACCCAGCCGCTCATGGCGACGAACTTGCCGACCAGGGAGCTCAGATCCTGGGTCGGATCCTCGATGACGAACTGCTGGGGCTCCTCATACGCAGTGACATAGTACACGCCGTCCTTCTCGCTGACGACGCCGTTGTTGGCCGTGTAGAAGAAGGTGAAGCCATTGGCACCGTAACCATAGTAGTAATAATTCGCTTTCTTGTCCACCTCGACCGGCTCGGCCTCGGCGTTGACTTTCACGTCGGAAGATTCAACGAATGCGAGCTCGAAATCGTCGGTCTTCTTGGTACCGGTCACGTCGATGACGGTGCCGGGCGTTCCGGTGTAGTTGGTCACATACATGAAGGCCTCACCGTCGGTGACGATGGTGCTGACCTTGGAGGCGGCGACGACAGTCACCTGATTGACGGCGACGGCCTTGTCATCCGGGAGAGCCGCGACAGAAGCGAGATCCGTGGCAGCCTCAGGATTGGCATACTGGAGGATTTCGATATCCTTGACGGAGGTACCCTTGCTGTCAACGACCTGCAGGGTCGCCTGACGATAGGAACCGGTCTCGTTCTTCGCGACGGCGATCACGAGGGAATCCACGCGGACACGGGTGGCCGGAGCGACGCTGATCCACTCCTGTGCGGCAGCGGGAACGACGACGTCATAGGCGACGTTGGTCCTGACGAGGAGGTCAAGCTCACCGCCTTCCCAGGAAATGTCGTGGGTCTCGATGATGGCCTCGAGGACACCGCCCTCGAACTTGAGGGTGCGGATGTCGGCCTTGCCCTTGTGGTTAGCCGCATAGACGGTAACCTTGGCGGTACCGTTCTCGGTGGCGGTCACGTTCAGGACACCGGAAGCGTTGTCGGTCGGAACAACCTCAGCCGTCCAGTCGCCGATGATGCCGATCACGTCGACATCAGTCTCGTCGCTGGCGTTGACGCCCGCAATGGTATAAGGGAACGCAGCGGTCTCGCCGGCGTTGACACCGTTGTTCTCAATGGTCGTGAAGGTCAGGGTGAAGGCCTTCTCCTTGGGGATCTGGACCTCGGTCGCACCGACCACGAGGACGATGTAGTCGTCGGTCTCCTTGTCAGGATCGATATAGGCGGAATAGTCCGTGTCGCTGGTCAGACCGAGGGTCTTCCAGGTGTCACCGTTGTCGTAGGAAACGACCCAGTGGCCGTCCAGGATGCCGAACAGAGGGGTGATACCGTCCGTGCCGTTCGTGCCGTTGGTACCGTCTACGCCATCCTTGCCGTCATTGCCCGTAACGGGAATGGGCTTGCCGCTGTCATCCTTCAGGATTTCACCGTTGACGGTCCAGACATAGACACCGTCCACCAGGGTGATGCCGATCACGGGAGTCTGTCCATCCGTACCGTTCGTACCGTCGACGCCGTCCTTACCATTGGTGCCGTCGACACCGTCGACACCGTCACGGCCGTTCTGGCCATTCTTGCCATTGCGGAGAACGGCGGTGGTGCCGTCGGAGAAATTGATCGTGTAACCGTCCTCGGTCTCCACGACGGAGGTGACGGTAATGTTGTTCTGGATAGCCCGGACCAGATCCCGCAGACCGGGAACGTCCGTCTCATTGAGCTGTTTGACGGCTTCTTCGAGAACGCCGACACGGTTTTCGATGTTGTCGACCCGCGAGACGACCTTTTCGAGGTCGCCCTGCTTGGCACAACCGATCACGGCGAACGCAGCGAAGGTCACCGCGATGATCCACTTAATTGATTTTCTCATAAGATTTTATAGTTAAAACAAAATAATTGTATGCACTTCACACGCGCACGAATGGGCGCAATGAGTTGCAAAATTAGAAAAAAAAATGAAAATACCAAAAATCAATATTTATTCATATCTTTGTATATCAATGAATAATGTTACGATATTAGGCGCCGGAGCGGCAGGCTGCCTGGCCGCCATCGAACTGAAACGCCGGTCTCCTGAGACGGGAGTCACGGTCCTTGAGGCAGGCCCCAGGCCCCTGGCCAAAGTGGCGCTCACCGGCGGCGGGCGCTGCAACCTGACCAACACCTTCGCCCGGATCGGCGACCTTCGCGAAGCCTATCCCCGGGGGTTCCGGCTGATGAAACGGGCCCTGAAGGAGTTCGGGCCGGAGGATACGATGCGCTGGTTCGAGGCCGAAGGCGTCCGTCTCGTCGAGGAAGACGGCGGCCGTATCTTTCCGGCCTCGGGTGATGCCATGCAGATTGTCCGCACCCTGCTGCGCAGGATGGAAAAAGAAGGCGTCCGCATCATCTGCAACAACCGCGTCAGCGACATCCGCCCGGTCCTGGACGCATCCGACGCGGTCATCGTCACGACGGGCGGAAGCCCGAAACGCGCCGGCCTCGGTTTCCTGGATCCGCTGGGCCTGGAGATCGAAACACCGGTGCCGTCCCTATTCACCCTCAAGACGGATGACGGGACGCTGAAAGCCCTCATGGGTATGGTCGCACCCAATGCCGTCCTTTCGATACCGGGCACAGCTTTCCGTGCGGCCGCTCCCCTGCTCCTGACGGACTGGGGCTTCGGCGGCCCCGCCACGCTCAAGCTATCTTCCTACGCAGCCCGTCACCTCGCCGAATGCGGCTACCTGACCTCCCTGTCCGTCAATTGGATCGGAGAAAACGAGCAGACCCTCCGGGAGACTCTCAGCGCTACGGCTGCGGCCAACGCCCGGAAGATGACCGTCAACACGCCTCTTTCCGGATTGCCTGGGCGGCTCTGGGCTTTCCTGTTCGAACGCAGCGGCATCCGGTCCGACATCCGCTGGGCGGAACTGGGCAGCAAGGGACTCAACCGCCTGGTCAGCACGCTGACCAATGACCGTTATTCCATTACCGGCCGGGCGGCCTTCAAGGAGGAATTCGTCACCTGCGGCGGCGTGTCCCTGCGCAACCTGGATCCCGCCACCCTGGGTGCCCGAAACCATCCCGGAGTCTATTTTGCCGGCGAGGTCCTGGACATCGACGCCGTCACCGGCGGCTTCAACCTGCAGGCCGCCTGGACGACCGGCTGGATCTGCGCCCGATCCGTTGCGGATTATCTCAAAAAATAGTTTATATTTGTGAAACGAAACTAAATCTTTGATCCGAATATGAAAAAGATCCTGATCATCGCGGCGCTCTGCCTCGCATCCGTCGCGGCCCAAGCGCAAGATTACAACTGGGCCATCGGCATCCGCGGCGGCGGCAACGACAGCGGCGTCACCCTGAAGCATATCCTGAGCGACTACAACGCCCTGGAGTTCACTTACAATTTCCAGTATCCCAGGGACCGGATGCTGAGGGCCAGTGTGTTCTCCCTCCTGTATGAGTGGAACCTGCCCGTCATCGGAGACGGATTCCTGTTCTATTATGGACTCGGCGCCCACATCGGGGCCGCAACGATGTCCAAGGAAGACAGCGACAACTACGGATCGATGGTCGTGGGTGCAGCCGGCGTCGTGGGGCTGGAATACAAGCTTTACAGCGCACCGATCGCCTTCTCCCTGGATTACCGTCCCTTCCTCAACGTCTTGCCGCAGGTACGGGGCTTCATCGGGAACGTCGGCCTTGGCATCAAGGTCTGTTTCTAGATTTATTCTTCAACATCCGTGACGGTCAGAACGCCGTCACATACGACAAAATGGACAGTACGGCCTGCGAAAGTCAGGCCGTATTTCTTTTCTGCGTCGTCCTGGTAGTGCGGACGGGGATCCAGGGCCAGAGAGGCCTTGAGCGCAGAAATTTCATCCTCCGTAAAAACAGTCGCAAGAGAATCTGGGACAACGACTTCGAGCCCTTCCCAAGCCGTCTCGTCCGTAAAGCCGCCGGCCGCCTCGGGATGGGCGTCCGTATAAGCCAGATAGGGTTTGATGTCATAGATCGGGGTCCCGTCCATTAGATCGGCGCCCCGGACATAAAGTATTCTTTTTTCAAAGTCCACCCGCTCCAGTCGAACGGAGGAGAGGCCCAACGGATTGGGCCGGAAAGGAGAACGCGTGGCGAAGACACCGAGGCGCCGGTTGCCCCCGAGCCGGGGTGGACGGACCGTCGCTTTCCACGGCGTATCCGGGGCCTTCCCGTTCGCGGAAAAGTCCCAGATCAGCCAGATGTAATCGAAGGATTCCAGGCCTCTCAAAGCATCCGGATTGCGATACTCCCCCACCAGATGCACTTCTCCCGGCAGTTCGGCGACCAGGCCGCTCTGGCGCGGGATGCCGAACTTCTCGGAGAAGGGTGACTTGAATACGGCGACGGGATCCATGGCTATTCTTCCGAAGCGCCCAGTTCGATGGCCATCGCCTCATAGACGCGGCGCATGGAATCCAGCGCCGGCAGATTCTCCGGACGGATCGGATCCGCGGAAGGAGACTCCATTTTCAGGGGATTGATGGCCGTGCCGTCCCTGTACACCCGGAAATCGAGGTGCGGACCGGTCGCCGTACCGGTCGCCCCGACATATCCTATGATCTGCCCCTGATGCACGTGCTGCCCGGCTTTCAAGCCCTTGGCATAACGGCTCAGGTGCATGTAAGAAGTCGTATAAGAGGAATTGTGCCGGATCTTGACGGTGTTGCCGCCGCCACCGGCCCATCCGACGCTCAAGACGGTACCGTCGCCGATGCTCATGACCGGCGTACCGGTCGGAGCCGCATAGTCGACGGCCGTGTGCGGCCGGATCTTACCCGTCACCGGATGCCGTCGGGCGTAGGAAAAACCGGAAGAAATGCGCGTGAACTGCAGCGGTGCCTTGAGGAAGGCTTTTTTCAGGCTCTCCCCCTTCGCGTTCCAGTACTTGTTTCCCCCGTCTCCCTGGTCATACAGGATCGCCGGGACTTCCTTGCCATCTCGGGAAAAGACAGCATAATACACGGTGTCCACCGAGATGATGTCGCCTTCGCAAAGCGTCTGGCCGTAGACCATGCGGAAGCGGTCTCCGTCGCGGAGGCCGAAGAAATCGACCGTCCAGGCATAAATGTCCGACAGTTTCAAGATCAGCATCGGGGAGGCTCCGGCCGAAGTCATGTCGTTCCAAAGCGAAGAAGTGATCTCCACGTCGGCATATTTCCGCTCATAGCTAACCTCCCTGTCGGACGTCCATACTTCCAGGGAATCGAAGCATTTGAAGACGGTCCGGCGGATGCGGTCGTTGTTGTATACGACATACTTCAGGTCATGGCCCAGGCTGTCGAAATAGACCTCCAGTCCGTTGCCGGCCCGTAGCCGGCGCACGTCGAAGACGGAATCGCAGGCCTTCGCCAGGCGGAAGGACTCGTCGGACGTCATTCCCAGACGGGTAAAAAGGCCCGTGAAGGTCTCTCCCGGCTGGACCGTCCATTCCTCGACCAGCAGCGAGTCGGCGAAGAAACCGAGGGGCGGCAGTTCGGGCTCCGGTTCCTGGGATGGCGCTTTTCCCCGGCCGCAGGCAGCGGCCAGGGACAGACACAGCGTCAGAAAGAGGATGGGCCTAATTCTCATTTTCCCACTTCAGGATAGGATTGCGGGCCGCGGTTGTCTCGTCGGGCCGGGAAATCGGCGCGTTGTGCGGAGCCGCATGCAGGATGTTGGGGTCCGCGGCCGCTTCTTCGGCGATCTTGTGCATCACGGCGATGAAGTCGTCCAGAGTCTCCTTGGACTCGGTCTCCGTCGGCTCGATCATCAGCGCCTGATGGAACAGGAGCGGGAAATAGATAGTCGGGGCGTGGTAGCCGAAGTCCAGCAGGCGCTTGGCGACGTCGAGCGTCGTGGCACCGGCCTTCCCTTCGCACGCTCCGTCGTCGATCAGGCCGTCAAAGACGAATTCGTGCTTGCACACGCTGTCGATCGGCAGCTTGTACGCATCGCGCAGGCATTCCTTGATGTAGTTAGCGTTCAGCGTGGCAAGGCGTCCCGCCAGATGTACGTTCTGCTTGCCCAGCATCAGGATGTAGGCCAGGGCACGCAGGATCACGCCGAAATTGCCGTGGAAGCCGGAAGTGCTGACGCCCAGGAAGGGCACCAGATGCTCCGCGACACCGACCGGGCCGCTGCCCGGGCCGCCACCGCCGTGAGGCGTGGAGAAGGTCTTGTGCAGGTTCAGATGCATGATGTCAAAGCCCATGTCGCCCGGACGAACGGCGCCCAGGAGCGGATTCATGTTGGCGCCGTCATAGTAGAGCAGGCCGCCGCATCCGTGCACCAGCGCCGCGATCTCCTTGATGTCTTTCTCGAAGAGACCGAGGGTGTTGGGATTGGTCATCATGATGCCGGCGATGTCCGGTCCGAGCAGGGGCTTGAGTTCCTCCACGTCGACCAGACCGGCCGCGTTGGACTTCACCTCCACGATCTCCAGGCCGCAGACGGCCGCGCTCGCCGGATTGGTACCGTGGGCGCTGTCCGGAACGATGACCTTGGTACGGCCTTCGTCGCCCCGGGAGAGATGGTACTCCCGCAGGATCATCAGGCCTGTCAGTTCACCGTGCGCGCCGGCGCAGGGCTTGAAGGTGAAATGCTTCATCCCCGTGATCTCCGCGAGCAAGCGGTCCGTCCAGTCCAGGACGGTGCGCGCACCCTTGACCGTTTCCGGGTCCTGCAGCGGGTGCAGGCCCAGGAACGCCGGCAGCGCGGCGATTTCCTCGTTAATCTTGGGGTTGTATTTCATCGTGCAGCTGCCCAGCGGATAGAAACCGGTGTCCACACCGAAATTCATCTGGGACAGGTTGGTGTAGTGGCGCACCACATCCACCTCGCTGACCTCGGGCAGCACGGGGGCTTCGACGCGCAGCAGCGCGGGATCGAGGTCCAGGGGGGCGTCCGCCCATTCCTGCGAGAGCGAAAAACCGCTCCGGCCAGGCTTGGAAAGTTCGAAAACCAGTTTGTCGTAGTATCTCATGTCCGGTCCCTCCTATATGGCTGCCACCAGGGCGTCGATCTCCGCCCGGTTGTGTTTTTCGGTCACGCAGAAGCTGACATAGCCCTCTTCCGTCTTCAACGCGGCGAAGAAGCCGGCGTCGCAGAGGCGCTGCTGGAGTTCGTTGACGTTGCAGAGGGGCTTGAGTACGAATTCCTTCAGGAAAGGTGCGTCGAACACCGGTTCGAACTTGCCCGTTTCCAGAAGCTTCTCATACAGGTAATGCGCACCCGCGGAGGATTTCGCATTGACCTGGCGCATCCCTTCGGGGCCCATCAAGGACAGATAGACCGTCACCCAGAGCGCCATCAGGGACTCGTTGGAGCAGATGTTGCTCGTCGCCTTCTCGCGGCGGATGTGCTGCTCGCGGGCCTGCAGGGTCAGCACGAACGCACGCCGTCCCTGCGCATCGACGGTCTGTCCCACGATGCGGCCCGGGAGTTTGCGCATGTAAGCCTTCTTGCAGGCCATGAAACCGACGTAGGGGCCGCCATAGCAGAGCGGAATGCCCAGGCTCTGGCCGTCTCCGACCGCGATGTCGGCGTCCCATTCGGCCGGCGTCTTGAGCACGGCAAGCGCCGAAGGGTCGCAATACTGCACCAGCAGCGCATCGCAGGCATGGAGGGCCTCGGCGAAGCCCGTCAGGTCCTCCACGATGCCGTAGCGGTTGACCGAAGGCACGATGGCGCCCGCCACGTCGCCGCTTTCCAGCTGGGCTTTCAGGCTGGCGAGCGAAGTGCGGCCGCCTTCCGCCTCGATGAATGCCAGGCGGATGCCGGCATACTTGGCGTAGGTCTTCACGACGCCCAGCACCTGCGGCAGCAGGGCCTTCGAGAGCAGGACGGTGTTTTTGCGCCGGGCGCAGGCGACACACATGCGCATCGCCTCGGCGGCGGCCGTCGATCCGTCATAGACCGAGGCGTTGGACACGTCCAGGCCCGTCAGGTTGCAGATCATCGTCTGGTATTCGAAGATGTAGCGCAGGGTGCCCTGCGAGATCTCGCACTGGTAGGGCGTGTAGGCCGTCAGGAACTCGGAACGCGAGGTGATGTAGGGGATGACGGCGGGTACGTAATGGTCATACGCACCGGCACCCACGAAGACCTTGAGTTTCGGATCCATCGCGGCGAGGGACTCGAAGAAGTGCCGCACCTGCTGCTCGGACATGGCGTCCGGCAGGTTCAATTCCTCCTTGTGGAGAAACTCCGGGGGCACATCGCAATAGAGGTCATCCATCGAGGTGACCCCTATCCGATCCAGCATCTGCCGGATATCCTCCCCCGTCTGGGGGAAATAGCAGAATCCCGCCATTACTTCGCGATGAATTGGGCGTAAGCTTCGGCGTCCATCAGATCGTCCAGCTCGGCCGGATTGGCCAGATGGACGCGGATGATCCAGTTGCCGTACGGATCCTCGTTCAGCAGTTCGGGGGCGTCTTCCAGGTCGAGGTTGCGCTCGCTGACGGTGCCCGTAACCGGGGAATAGAGGTCGCTGGAGGCCTTGACGCTCTCGAGGGCGCCGAATTCCTCTCCCTTCAGGACATTGTCAAGGTCCGGGAGGTCGACATAGGTGATGTCGCCCATCTCTTCCTGCGCGAAATCGGAAATGCCCACAAATGCGTTGGGACCTTCGACGCGGACCCACTCGTGTGATTCGCTGTACAGCAAACCTTCTTGTACTTTGCTCATAGTCTATTTTTTATAATTTGTCTGATAAAATCTTTTCTTGATGACCTCGCCCGGGAATACGCGGCTGCGGATGCGGATCCAGAGCGGCGTGCCGAGGGCGGCATATTCCGTCTTCACGAGAGCGAAACAGATGCTCTTGTCGAGGGAAATGGAATGGTAGCCGGTCGTGACGACACCCACCTGCGTACCGTCTTCCAGTTCGACGGGATAGCCGGCGCGCGGAATGGCGCGGTCGGCGATGCCGATGCCGACCAGCTTTTTCTGCGTGCCTTCCGCCTTCTGCAGCGCGATCACATCCTTGCCGATGAATTCTTCCTTGTCCAGCTTGCAGAACATGCCCAGTCCCGCTTCCACAGGGGTGATCTCCGGGCTCAGTTCGTCGCCGTAGAGCGGCAGGCCGGCTTCGAAGCGCAGGGTGTCGCGGCAGCCCAGGCCGCAAGGAGTCACACCGGCGTCCAGCATCTTTTGCCAGATATCCTGCGTACCTTCGACGGAGGTATAGATCTCGAAACCGTCTTCGCCGGTGTAGCCGGTGCGGCTGACGATCATCCGCTTGCCCATGTAGGTGCTGTCGTAAAACTCGTAGAAGGCGGTGTCCTTTGCCTTGGTTTCGCCCAGGACCTCGACGACCTTCGATTCGGCGTCGGGTCCCTGGACGGCGATCTGCCCCCAGTTGTCCGACTGATTGTCGATCTTTACGTCGTATCCTTCCGCCTGGTCCAGCATCCACCGGTAGTCCTTGGCGATGTTGGCCGCATTGACGACCAGGAGGAAATGGTCCGGCTCATACTCGCGGTAGACCAGCAGGTCGTCCACGACGCCGCCGTCCGGATAAAGCATCATCCCGTACAGGACCTTGCCGGGGGCGAACCCTCTGATTTCATTCGTAAAGATATGGTTGACGAACCTTTCGGCATCCGGGCCGCTGACGAAGATCTCGCCCATGTGGGAGACATCGAACATGCCGACTTTCTGACGGACGGCAAGGTGTTCGGCGATGATGCCGGAATATTGGATCGGCATCATGAAGCCCGCGAAGGGGCTCATCTTGGCGCCGAGAGCCACGTGGCTGTCATAGAGACAAGTTTTGAGCAGGGTTTCTTCCATAGTTATTATGCTGTGGTATTATTTAGTTTGTAAAGATACGAAAAAATCTTGGAGTTCAAGGTTGGTGTTGCGATTGATTGCATAATCCCGGGCGACGGCACCCTTGGCGGCGGAGAGTTCACCGCAGACGTCGATTCCAATGATTTCCCGTCGGGCGGCGATCTGTAGGACGATTTCCTTCAATTGCTCCAGGCTCAGAGTGCCCTGGTCCCAGTTGGTACGGGCATATTCCGTGCCCAGGACATCCTTGTCGATGGAGAGATACACCGGAAGATCCGGCAGCTGCAAGTCCTGTCCGGGCCCGTTGATCCAGACCGTCCCGCGCAGCGCCGGAAGGTCCCGGCGGGCATCTGCGACCCAGCCCCCGCAACTGAGCAGATCCCCGCCGAACGCGGACGACTGATCGTCGGGATGGTTGTCGATCAGCACCAGGCAGAAAGGGCAGTCTATCCTCTCCAGGAAGAATCGGGAGGCATAGTGATAGTCTCCCCCATCGATCCAATGAAGCGAGGGTGTCAGCCCGCCTGAGGGATCCTTGGACCGGCCGTCCATCGCGGCAGCGATACGGCGGCGAATCTCCCGGGCGGCGAATGAATCACAGTAGCATTCAGTCCCTTCGAGGTCGGTCAGGTCCACCCGGACCGTCCCTTCGGGAAGGAAATCTTCTTCACCATAGACTCCGGAAAAATCCAACAAGAGGGTAAAAAAAGCCACCGATTGCACTAAAATGCACTTTTAATCCTTTAAAAATACGAAATTCCCGGAAATAAAGGCAACATTTTTCGTTTTTTTTCGATATATTTGCGAGGTTATGCAATTCAGGACCCATGGCTGAAGAAGTACTATACCCGCTCGATTCGGAGAAGACTTATACTTCTTCAGACTTTTTGACGCTGGAGACGGACGAGGGCCCCAAGACCCTCAAGATGGGGGCCTGGCTCAACGAGGACCCGGTGCGGATCCACAAGATGATCGTCCGGGAGAAGTCCCTCCAGGTTGACAGTTTCGAAGTGCTCAATCCCCTGGTCAGCAAACTCCGCAAGAGCGATCCCGACTATTACAAGAAATTCATGGGGCTCCAGCTCGTCATCGACTACCCTGGCTACAGCGCCGGCATCAAGGCAAAGATCCCCTTCGAGAACGATCCCGTCGGTTTTTACCGCTGGTGGCGCAAGGGCAAGCATGAAGAGAAAGTTTATCTCTCCCTCGGCTACCAGGTTCTCCTTTACCAGAAGGTTGCCCTGATGGATCCCAAGGTCATGCTCAAGAAGGACCTTGAAATGGTCCGGTAAACATCAGACCAGCCAGTAGCCGCGGAGACAGCGGCGGAAAGCGACGTGGAGGGGACGGTCGGGGAGACTGTCCCCCAGGAGGTCGGTGCACATCGCTTCCAGCAGGCGGTGGAATTCCTCGCCGTGGTTCATATACCGCAGGTGACAGAGTTCGTGGAGGATGACGTAGTCGCGCAGCTCGGCTGGGATGCGCACCAGGTTGAGGTTCAGGTTGACGTTTCCCTTTGCGGAGCAGCTGCCCCAGTTGGAGCGGTTGTGCTTGACGAAGACCTTGTTCAGCGTGAATCCATAACGTTCCGCCAGGGCGCGGCAGCGGGCCGGCAGGAGTAGCTTGGCGTCCTTGCGCAGGCGCTCGACGTCGGCCATTCGCTGGAAGGCCAGCCGCTCCGCCCCGTCCGCGAGATAGATGATGCCGCAATAGCTGAACCCGTGCTTGCTCAGCAGCGCCTGCATGATGCGGTTGTCCCGGTGCGTGTCGATGCGGATGTTGGGAAGGCGCTCCCAGCACCAGTCCAGGCAGGTGGCAAAGATCCCCGTGCCGGCCGGATCCCCCGCGATGCGGTGAATGGTGCCGTAGGGCGTATCCTTGTCCAGCCAGCGACCGCGGTAAATGCGCCGGTAGGTCGGCTCGACGCCGGGAATGAAGGCGAAAGTGCCGATAACTTTTCCGTCCTCCTCGATCACATAACTGACCTTGCGCGCCATGTCGCGCAGGATGGATTCTTCGTTGGGATAATCGCCTGCCCACTGCGAGAGGTTGCCGTCGGCGCGCATGGTTTGCCGGGCCTGTGCGAAAAGCAGCATAAGCCTCGGAATATCACGCTTCTTCGTGTGTCTGACCTGTCTGGAAGCAGCTTCCGGCATGGGAGGATTCATTTCGCCAAAGTTATGCTTTTCCCGAAAAAACTTGAAATAAATTTGGACTTTCAAGAAAAATATCTACCTTTGCAATCCCAACGGGGTGCTGTAGCTCAGGTGGTAGAGCAATGGACTGAAAATCCATGTGTCGTCGGTTCAACTCCTACCAGCACCACAAAAAAGCAACGCCGAGTTTCGGCGTTGCTTTTTTGCGATGCTGGGGGTCATGGACCCCATTGAAGGGCATGCCCCTCAAACTCCCCAGCCCTTCGGGCTATCCATCGTTTTGTACCTATTTCACTTTGAAGGCCCAGATAATGGACTCGGCGAAGACTTCGCCGGGACGAAGGACCGTCGTCGGGTAGTCCGGGTGGTTGGGCGAGTCGGGATAGTGCTGGCATTCGATCGCGACGGCGTCGTAGTCGTGCCAGGCACGCCCGTCGGGTCCCGCCGGGCAGCCCTCGAGCCAGTTGCCGGTATAGATCTGCACGCCCGGCTGGGTCGTATGGACCTCCAACAGGCGGCCGGAATCCGGACTGTACAGTTCGGCGGCCAGCTGGATCTGCCCGGGCATCGCCCCGTCGATCACGAAACAGTTGTCATAGCCCTTGCCATACTCCAGCGCCGGGAACGGGGCCTTGATGTCGCGGCCCAGCGGCTTGGCGACCACGAAATCCATCGGTGTCCCCGCCACGGGCTCGCTGTCTCCGACCGGAATCAGGTCCGGATAAGTCGGCAGATACTCCGAAGCATTGAGCCGCAGTTCATGGTCCAGCGCACTCCCTTCTCCCTTCAGGTTGAAATAGACGTGGTTCGTGAGGTTCACGACCGTCGCCGCGTCGCACTCGGCCGTGAAGGCAAGCTCCAGTTCATTCTCTTCAGTCCAGCGATAATGCGCCACGACCTTGAGATTGCCGGGATAGCCGGCCTCCCCATCCTCGGAGAAATACATGAACTCGACACCGTCCTCCACGATGCGGCTCTCCCACACCTTGTTCTGGAAGCCCTCGGGACCGCCGTGAAGGTGGTTCTCGGCATTATTGACGGGTAATGTATATTCCTTGCCGTCCAGGGTGAAATGACCCCGCGCGATGCGGTTGGCGTAACGTCCCGGGCACTTGCCGGCGCAGGGGCCGTCGGCGAAATAGGACGCCGCATCCGGATAGCTCAGCACGACATTCGTCAGCTTGCCCTCCCGGTCCGGGACATATACTCCCACGATCGCGGCGCCGACCGAGCCCAGCTCCACGTACGCGCCGGAAGCATTGATCATCGTATATTTCCAAATGTCTTGTCCGCAGGGCGACTTGCCCCACAAGGTTTTCTTGATCTCCATGGTAAAAACGTTAATGGTTGTCCAAAGATAAAAAAAATCCCGGACATCCGAGTCCGGGATTTTCACTATCGTTGCCGCACGAGAAATTATTTCTGGCGGTTCTTGTATCTCTGGTAGAACTTGTCAACGCGGCCGGCGGTGTCAACGATCTTGACCTTGCCAGTGTAGAAGGGATGAGAGGTGTTGGAAATCTCGACCTTCACGAGGGGATACTCGACGCCGTCGACCATCAGGGTCTCCTTGGTGGTGGCGCAGGAGCGGGTGATGAACACGTCCTCGTTTGACATATCCTTGAAAGCTACAAGACGGTAGGTTTCGGGATGGATTCCTTTTTTCATCGTGTTAATTATTACTATTTGTACAAAAAGTGGGCGCAAATATAGCAATAAAAAATTGTAAAACAAATTATTTCATGCGATAAGGGGCGTCGTCGTACAAACAGTAGCGCTTGGCCTTCCGAATCCACTTCTGCTCTTCCAGCTTGACATGCTCCTGCACCACGTCGAAGGTGATCTCCTCCTTCAGGTACGCCTCCACCACCGGATCCGCCAGTTTGCGCCAGAACAGATCCTCGAACTCAAACTGCGAATAGCGGGCCCGGAAGCAGCGCATCAGCAGCACCGTATGCAGGAACGAATGGTACTCGGCCCCCGGACCCAGCATGATCTGGAAGCCGAAACACTTTTCGCCGGCATAACGACCTGCGGACGGAGTGAAATTGCAGGGGCGCAGCATCACGCCTTCGGGCGAAGGCAGGGTCGGGATGTCCGCCGTCTTGACGAACGGAGCGCCGACATACTCGTAGGGACGCGCCGTGCCGATGGCGGGCGTGACGGTCGTGTTGTTCCAGAGCGCTCCCCCGCTGTACATCAGGCAGGTGAACATCCCCGGGATGTCGGAGGCCGGCGCGATGGTCCAGGGCAGGAGGACTTTGTTGGACTCCCCTGCCAGCGCAGAAACGATGTGCAGGGCGAACCGGGCGCCGATCTCGTTATAATACAAATGGCACAGCTCGCCCAGCGTGAGACCGTGCCGATGCGCGACCCGCGGCGTCCAGGGATCGGAATCCACCACCGGGATGGTCCCTTCCACGACACGACCGGCGGGATTGACATGGTCCACTACATACAAGGCGGGCGCCTCCTCCATCCCGGCCAGCACAGACATCAGCCGCAGCACGTCACGCGTGTAATTGAAATAACGGGAACCGACGTCCTGGATCTCCACCACCACGGCGGAAAGGCCTTGCAACTGTTCCGGATCGAACTCGATATGGTTGGTGCCGGGTGTCAACTCGGTCTCCCTGGGTACGAAACGGGCGGCCAGGTTGCCCCGCTCGCGGAACAGGTCCGAGAGGTAGCGGTCCGCCGACACATCCCAGCTGTTCTGGGTGCTGAACACGCCGACGCGGCCATCGCGCAGCGCCTTGTCCAACTGGTCCCCGATCGGGGTGGTCCGGAAGGAAAACATCAGCCTATGATCTTCTGTGACAACGCTTTGACTTCAGCCGCAAGCGCCTCGGCCTCCGAGACGGTCGGGGCCTCGGCATAGATACGGATGATAGGTTCGGTATTGGAACGGCGCAAGTGGACCCAGCGGCGGGTCGCTTCAAAATCGATCTTCACCCCGTCGATGTCGTTGATCTTC
Source organism: Bacteroidales bacterium (assembly GCA_017400135.1). Lineage (GTDB taxonomy): Bacteria > Bacteroidota > Bacteroidia > Bacteroidales > UBA932 > Cryptobacteroides. The sequence continues at coordinate 101,207 of JAFPVJ010000017.1, read as the reverse complement.
TCCGCAGCATAGTGCTCCTTCATCGCCTTCAGGATGCGGTCGATCAGAGCAGGATCGGAAAGGTCGATGCGGTTCTTGACAATCGCATACTGCGGCAACGAAGCTTTCAGTGCAGAGACTGTCACGCGCTTACGAGCCAGGCTGCTCAGGAAGAGCGCCACGCCCACCATCGCGTCACGGCCGTAGTGGATGGCAGGATAGATGACGCCGCCGTTCCCTTCGCCGCCGATCAGAGCGCCGACCTCGTGCATCTTGGTGGTGACGTTGACCTCTCCCACAGCAGCGGCGAAATACTCACCGCCGTGACGCTCCGTCACATCGCGCAGGCCACGGCTGGATGAAAGGTTGGACACGGTCCGCAAAGGCTTCACACCCCGCTCCGCGGCACGTTCCAGAAGATAGTCAGCTACGGCGACCAGCGTATTCTCTTCGACGAAAGGTTCTCCGTCCTCGCAGATCAGGGCAAGACGGTCCACATCAGGATCGACCGACACACCCAGGTCCGCCCGCTCACGGATGACCGTTTCGCTGAGTTCCTTCAGATTCGCCGGAAGCGGTTCCGGATTATGGGCGAAATCACCCGTAGGCTCGCAATTGAGCCGGATGCATTCCACGCCCAGGCGCTCCAGCAGACGCGGCATGATCAGACCGCCGACGCTGTTGACCGCATCCACGACCACCTTGAAACCGGCGGCACGGATCGCATCCGCGTCGACATCTTCCAACGCCAGCACGGCATCCAGATGCTCTTCCGTAAAGTCATGCTCCGTGATGCGGCCCAGTTCCTCTACGGGCGCGAAGTCGAATTCGCCGCTTTCGGCGCAGTCCAGGATGGCCTGGCCTTCCGCAGCATTGAGGAACTCACCCCGTTCGTTCAGGAGCTTGAGCGCATTCCATTGCTTCGGATTGTGAGAAGCGGTCAAGATGATACCGCCATCCGCCCCGGCGAAAACAACCGCCATCTCCGTCGTAGGAGTCGATGCGAATCCGGCCTTCACTACATCTACGCCGCAAGCGACCAGCGTGCCGCAGACCAACTGCTCCACCATCTCGCCGCTGAGGCGCGCATCCTTGCCGACGACCACCTTGTAGCGGGCGCCGTCCGGGTGGGGCCTGCGCTCGCGCAGCTTCGCGCAATACGCATAGGTAAACTTAACTATGTCAATCGGCGACAAGCCCTCGCCGGGCCGGCCGCCGATCGTTCCTCTGATGCCGGAGATCGACTTGATCAGGGTCATGGCTGCAATTTCTTTTTCAGGTTGACAATCATATCTTTCGTCATCGTCTCGAGGTCGTAGCGCGGAGCCCAGCCCCACTCGGCACGGGCACAGCTGTCGTCCATCCGGTCCGGCCAGCTCTGGGCGATGGCCTCCCGCACGGGATCGACCTCATAACGCATCTTGAAATCCGGGATCTCCTTTCTGATGGCAGCGGCCAGAATCTCGGGATCGAAGCTCATCGAAGCGATGTTGAAGGAATTGCGGTGAATCAGACGCGCGGGATCCGCCTCCATGATTTCGATGGCGGCCCGGAGCGCATCGGGCATATACATCATGTCCATGAACGTACCCGCTGCGATCGGACAGACGAACTCCTCGCCTTTCACCGCCGCGTAATAGATTTCCACGGCATAATCGGTCGTGCCGCCGCCGGGCAGGGTCGTATAAGAAATAAGGCCCGGGAAGCGCACGGAACGCGTATCCAGGCCATATTTGCTGTGATAATAGTCGCTCAGGAGCTCGGTCGCAACCTTGGTGACGCCGTACATCGACGTCGGACGCTGGATCGTATCCTGGGGGGTATCCGTCTTGGGAGTAGAGGGACCGAAGGAACCGATGGAACTCGGCGTGAACACGGCGCAACCATTTTCCCGGGCGACCTCCAGGATGTTCAGGAGGCCGTTCATCTGGATGTCCCAGGCCATCAGGGGCTTGCGCTCCGCGACGGCGGAAAGCAGGGCGGCCAGGTTGTAAATCGTATCGATGCGATACTTCCCGACGATGTCGGAGAGTTGCTGCCCGTTGCGGACGTCCGCCACTTCGGAGGGGCCGCTCTCGAGCAACTCACCCTTGGGCTCCGCTCCGGGAATGTAACCCGCGACGACGGTTCCTTCAGGATGGGTTTTGCGAAGAATCATAGTCAGTTCGGAACCGATCTGGCCGGTGGAACCGATCACTAAAATATTTTTCATCATCAAATGAGCAATAAAGCATACAAAAATACACTATTTTTGAGTAATTTTGTAAGGATGAAACTAAAACTTTAATCAATTATGTACGGAAAATTCCAACAACATCTCCAGAATGAGCTGACTGCCATCGAGGAAGCCGGCCTGTACAAGCACGAGCGCAACATCTGCTCCGCCCAGGGCGCCGAAATCACCCTCCAGGACGGATCCAAGGCGCTCAATTTCTGCGCCAACAACTACCTCGGCCTCGCGGACAACCCGCGTCTGATCGAGGCGGCGAAGAGAGCGATGGACAGCCGCGGCTACGGGATGTCGTCGGTCCGCTTCATTTGCGGAACCCAGGATCTCCATAAAGAGCTCGAGCAGGCCATCGCCGACTACTTCCACACCGAGGATACGATTTTGTATGCCGCCTGCTTCGATGCCAACGGCGGCGTGTTCGAGCCCCTGTTCACGGCCGAGGACGCCATCATCTCCGATTCGCTGAACCACGCTTCCATCATCGACGGCGTACGCCTGTGCAAGGCGGTCCGCTACCGCTATGCCAACGCCGACATGGCAGACCTCGAGCGCTGTCTGAAAGAGGCTCAGGCCCAGCGTTTCCGCATCATCGTCACCGACGGCGTCTTTTCGATGGACGGCAACGTCGCCCCGATGGACCAGATCTGCGACCTGGCGGAGAAATATGACGCCCTCGTGATGGTGGACGAGAGCCACAGCGCCGGCGTAGTCGGCAAGACGGGCCGGGGCGTCGCCGAGCAGTTCGACTGCTACGGACGCATCGACATCCACACCGGCACCCTCGGCAAGGCCTTCGGCGGTGCCGTGGGCGGATTCACCACCGGACGCAAGGAGATCATCGACATGCTGCGCCAGCGCTCGCGTCCTTATCTCTTCTCCAATTCCCTGCCCCCGATGATCGTCGCTGCGGGCATCGAGCTGTTCAAGATGCTCGGCGAGAGCGACGCCCTGCACGACAAGCAGCAGGAGAACGTGGCTTATTTCCGCGACAAGATGATCGCCGCCGGCTTCGACATCAAGCCCACGCAGTCTGCGATCTGCGCCGTGATGCTCTACGACGCGCCGCTGAGCCAGAAGTTCGCCGCCAAGATGGCTGAGGAAGGCATCTTCGTCACCGGTTTCTACTATCCGGTCGTGCCGAAGGGCCAGGCCCGCATCCGCGTCCAGCTCTCCTCCGCCCACGAACGGGCGCATCTAGACAAGGCCATCGCCGCCTTCATCAAGGTCGGCAAGGAGTTGGGAGTGATTTAATTCCGCCTTTATGAAAAGATTTCTGATCCTTGCGTCTGCCCTTCTCGCGCTCTCCCTGGGCGTGGCGGGGCAGACGCCTAAGTATAATGGCAAGACCCTCGGCGTGCTGGGCGGTCTGGGCCCGGCGGCTTCGGCCGACTTCATGCGTCTGCTGGTCGTCAAGGCACCGGCGACGGTCGATCAGGAGCATCCCCGGGTCATCCTGCTCTCCCAGCCCCAGACGCCGAACCGCAACGATTTCATTTTCGGCTTCGGAGAGGATCCGGAGCCTGCGCTGCGCTCGGGACTGGAGTTGCTGACCGATTGGGGCGCGGACATCCTGTGCGTCACCTGCAACACGGCCCACTACTACATCGACCATTTCCGGGATTCACTGAGGCGGCCGCTGATCCACATCATCGACGAGACGGTGCGGTCGGCCCGCGAGCGGTCGCCCGAAGGCGCCTGGCTGACAGCCACCCTGGGAACGATCAAGGCCGGCATCTTCCAGGACAACGCCGCCCGGAGCGGTTATTCCTTCGTCGTGCCGGATGAAGAAACGAAGAACGATGTCCAGGAAGTGATCAATACCGTGAAGGCAGGCCGCTACGAAGAAGCCGGCGCACTGATGCGCGCCGTCTGCCTGAAACTCTGGTCCGTACGCAACATTCCCATTGTCGCCGCCTGCACCGAGATCCCTATCGCCTACGGCTACACGGGCCTCCCCGCCGAAGGCTGCATCTCTTCCCTCGAAGCGCTGGCTGACGCCTGCATCCGGGAGCTGTACGACTGATCAGAAATACTTGTAGAACAAAGCGATGGACTCCATCCCTGCGAAGAACTGCCGCAGCAGGTAGCTCTCGTTCGGGGAATGGATGGTGTCGCGCTCCAGGCCGAAGCCCATCAGGAGCGGGTCGATGCCGAGGATCTTCTGGACCTCGGCGAGAACGGCGATGCTGCCGCCGCCGCGGCTGGGCACGGGCTCGATGCCGTAGACCTCCCCCATGGCGCGGGAAGCTGCCTGGAAGGCGTCTGACGTAATCGGGATCAAGAATCCGTCGCCGCCCTCGAAGGGCGTGACTTCCACTTTGACATAGGGCGGAGCGATGCGCTTCAAATGTTCACAGAACAATGAAGTGATGCGGGCGCTGTCCTGGTTCGGAACAAGCCGCATCGATACCTTGGCGTGCGCCTCGCTGGGCAGGACGGTCTTGGCGCCCTCGCCGGTGTAGCCGCCCCAGATGCCGCAGACGTCCAGGCAGGGGCGTATGCCGGTGCGCTCCATCGTGGTATAGCCCTTCTCCCCTTTCACCTCGGCGATATCCAGGAAAGCCTTGTATTCATCCAGGTCGAACGGCGCCCGCGCCAGCTGGGCCCGGTCCTCCGCCGAAAGTTCCACGACATCATCGTAGAAGCCCGGAATCGCCACGCGCCCGTCGGCGTCGTGCAGAGAAGCGATCAGCTCGCAGAGCGTAGTGATGGGATTGGCCACCGCGCCCCCGTAGTGCCCGGAATGCAGGTCTTTGTTGGGCCCCGTGACCTTGACTTCCAGGTACGCCATGCCGCGCATGCCGCAGTTGATCGAAGGTACCTTGTCGGAAATCATCGTCGTGTCGGAGACCAGGCATACATCAGCCCCCAGCAGGTCCTTGTGGGCACGGATCCAGGCCGGCAGGTTGGGACTGCCGATCTCTTCCTCGCCTTCGAACATGAATTTCACGTTGTGCCGCAGCTGCCCCGTGCGCACCAGATACTCAAAAGCCTTAATGTGCATGAACAGTTGGCCCTTGTCGTCATTCGCGCCGCGACCCCAGATCGCGCCGTCGTGGATCTCGGGCTCGAAGGGATCGGAATTCCATTTCTCCAACGGCTCGGCCGGCTGGACGTCGTAGTGGCCGTAGACCAGGACGGTCTTCCAGGACGGGTCGACGATCTTCGATCCATAGACAACGGGATTGCCGTCGCTCGGGGACACGTACGCCTCGTCGGCGCCGGCCTCCAGCAGCAGTTCCACCAGCCGATCCGCGCAGCGAACCATATCGGGTTTATGCTCCTTCTTCGCGCTGACGGACGGAATCCGCAGCAGCGAGAACAACTCTTCGAAAAAACGCTCCTTGTGAGCTTCGATATACGCTTTCATACTCAATTGACAGGAAATTCAAAATAGGTATCCGGGAAAGGTTCATCCTTCAGGGTGAAATGCCACCACTCCTCGTCGATGGGCTTGAATCCGTGGCGCATCATGGCCTGGCGAAGGATCAGACGATTCAGGAACTGTCGCTCGGTCAGACCTCCCTTGCGGGCGGGCTTGAAGACGCCGGTAACGGGATCTCCGCAGTAGTCCGGATGGCTCTCGATGCCGAACCAGTCGAAAACACCGCCCATGTCCACTTCCTTGCCCGTGGCCATCTCCACGAGGGTCAGATCCACGGTGGAGCCGCGTGAGTGGCCGCTTTTCTCCGCGATGTAACCCTGCTTGAAGAGGACGTTCTTCCGCACGTCCGGATAGAAATACGGTTTCATGCGGGCATCTTTCAGGTCCGCCGCCCAGCGCACGAAATGGTTGACCGCCATCTGGGGACGATATGCGTCGAATATCTTGATCCGGTAGCCCTGACGGATCAGATCGTCGCTGACAGCCTTGAGACTGTCTGCCGCCTCCCGTGTCAGCAGGGCGACCGGCGCGAGATAACCGTCGATCCGGTCCCCGACAAAATTGTACGAACTGTAATAACGGATCTCCAGGATCACGTCCGGGACTACATCCGTTACCCGAACGAAACGTCCCCGTCCGCCGTCGGCCTCATATCCGGTCAAGCGCTGGAACTCGTCCTGCGCCCGTGCCATCTGAAGGCGGAAGAAAGGACTGGTCTGAAGCCGCGCGTAAGCGATGCTGGCGCCGACGCGGCTGATGTCCACGTCGCTCTGCCAGTGGGCACCCGCGATTACCCGGCTTTCCCCGTATTCCCAGGCCCGCGCATAGAGTTTCTCCGCTGCGGAAGGGTTGATCTCGGAGAGCAACTGGGCGACCATCCAACTGCGCATCGTATGTCCGGAAGGATAACTTCCCTCCCCGCTGAGGACTTCCTCCTCTCCGGTTAGCATTGCTTCGTGGAAACGCTCGAAGGGGCGCTTGCGGTGAAAATAGGCCTTGGGGGCCACCCGCATCTGGTCCGCGGTGGCAAGGCTGTTCTCCAGCAGGGTCCAGATGTCCGGTGTCGCCTCCCGGGAGACCGTCAGGCCGAAAAGCTCGTCGAATTCGTCAATCAGGGCCTCATAGCTCCAGACCGCGTCCCGGCAGGCCATTTCCGCGCGTTCGGGGTCCTGCCGCTGAACCTTGCCCCACATATAGCGCATGATGTCGTAGGTGAAACCCGCGGACATCGTATCGGGCGGAGCGGGAAGGGCCTGGATCAGGTCCGGAAGTTCCTCCGTGGAGAAATACAGCGTGGGCTGCGCCGAAAGTGGAGAGGCCAGATAGGCAGCCAAAAGGACGGAAAGGAATAATCGCTTCATATTATCACTACAAAATTATCGGCGGAAATGGCAGCGCGTGGCCGTCTCATCCCAGATCCAGGTGCGCAGCGGATGAGAGACATAGCGTTGCGGGAACGGCTTGTGGCGAAAGGACTTACCCTTCCATCCGGAAGTGCAGAGCACCCCGGACACCTCGGGATGCAGCAGCGCGTTGACCGCGGCTGCGGCACCCTGGGCGGGCGTCTTGCACAGGGGGCGGAATATCTTGTCACAAAGGCGGTCGTACCAGCGGTCCATGTGGATGATGGGCGTGTCCACGATGCCCGGATCGGCCATATTGACGGACAGTTTCAGGCCTTTGCGCCGGGCTTCTTCTTCCAGCGAAACCGTAAACAGGGCCAGGGCCAGCTTGGAAGCCGCGTATGATTTCACCTGCCCGAACGCCTTCTCGTCGGCTTCGAAAGAATGCCAGTCCAGCTTCGCGACCCAGGTCGAAAGCGAGACCATGTTGACCACGACAGCCCCTTCGGTCAAAAACGGCAGCAGCAGGCGCGTCAGCAGGTAGGGACCGACGTAATTGACGGCCAGCGTGCGCTCCAGGCCATCCTCAGAGGTCGAGAAACGGCGGCACTGCGTCCCTGCATTGTTGAACAGACCGGAGAAGCGCTGTCCCTCCGGAAGGCCCGCCACGAAAGCGCGGATGGACGCGAAGGAGCCCAGGTCCAACTGTTTCAGTTCCAGCGAAGCGGAAGGAACGGCGGCCAGCACCGACCGGCGCACCCGCTCCCCTTTCTCCAAGTTGCGGCAGGCCATCCAAACCGGACGCCCGGCCTTGGCCAACGCCTTCACGGCTTCGGAGCCCATCGCCCCGCTGGCGCCGGTTACGATAATGGGATCCATCTACAGATAATCTTCGAAATAAGAAACAATCTTCTGGTTCAGATGCACGCGCCAGGGGCCAGCCACGTTGTGTTCGGAGCAGGGATAAGGGAAATAATCCAGCTGCACGCCCTCCTCGATGCATTTCTGCGTGAAGCTCAGGCTGTGCTCCCAGACCACGGTATTGTCAATCGCACCCTGACAGATCAGCAGCTTGCCCTTCAGGTCGGAGGTCTTGTTCATCAGCGAAGTCTTCTCGAATCCCTCGGGATTGGTTGCGGGCGTGTCCATGTAGCGCTCGCCGTACATCACCTCATACCACTTCCAGTCGATGACCGGGCCACCGGCGACGCCGGCCTTGAACACTTCGGGGTAATTGGTCATCAGCGAAATCGTCATGAAGCCCCCGTAGCTCCAGCCATGGACGCCGACGCGCGACGCGTCTGTCCAGGAAGCCTTCAGCAGCTCACGGATGCCGGCCATCTGGTCCTGCATCTCAACCTGTCCGCACGCCCGGTTGATAGCTTTCTCGAAAGCCGTGCCCCGGTTGGAAGTACCCCGGTTGTCCTGGACATACACGACATAGCCGTGCTGGGCCCAGTACATTTCCAGCGGCCGGATGCCTGCCAGCCAGCGATCCTGGACCATTTGGCTGTGCGGACCGCCGTACACATAAACGATGACCGGATACTTCTGCGCCGGATCGAAGCCAACGGGCAGATAAAGACGGAAATAGTTGTCGAAAGACCCGTCTGCACTCTTGACCGTACCGAAACGGATCTCCCCCGTCGCCACGCCTTCCAGCGGATCGGCGGCACGGTCCAGTTCGCGGACCAGCGTTCCGTCGCAGCGGCGCAGGGCGCAAACCTGAGGCGTGTTGAAGGCACTCCAGCTGTCGATGAAATGCGTATGGGTTTCGTTGAACTGAACGGAATGCCAGCCTTCGTCGAAAGTCAGGCGCTGGGGCGCGTCGAAACGCATCTTGGCCAGACCGCCTCTGCGGGCAGGGCGCAGCCGGATGCGGAACAGATGATTCTCCACCGGTGAAACTTCCGCGGAAGTATAATACACATAACCGTCGGCGTAAGCGACAAACTGCACATCGGCAGCACAGTCCGTCAGTCGCCGGATACCGCCATTCAAGTCACAGACATACAAGCTCTTATAGCCGTCGCGGTTGTCCGTGCTGTAAAGGAAGGTCGCATCGTCGATGAAATGCAGCGGCTCCCAGGGCTCCACCCAGGCCTCGTTTTCCTCGCTCAGCAGCGTCTTCACGAAAGATCCGTCGGACGCATCGTACATATTCAGGTGCATCCGGTGCTGCTTGCGGTTCAGAACCTGGATGAAGACATGGGTGGAGGAAGGATCCCAGGACACGCAGGTCAGATACCGTTCCTTGTCGAAATCATCGGGGTGCACCCAGACCGTCGTACGGGACGCCAGGTCATAGACGCCCAATGTGATGCGCTCGGAAGCCATCCCGTTCATCGGATACTTGATAGTGAGCAGTTCGCCGGTACGGGTCTTGACGTCCAGCAGCGGGAAGTCGGTCACGCGCGTCTCATCCTTGCGGTAAAAGGCCAGGCGCGAGCCGTCCGGGCTCCAGAACAGGCCCCCGTTGATGCCGAACTCGTTGCGGCTGACGGTTTCGCCACAGACGATTCCATCACCGCCCTGGATCACGAGGGACGACACGCCTCCCTCTTCGACATAAATGCAGCCGTCCATGGTATAAGCCGTGCGGCCGGCCACGGTCACGGCACCCGCAGCGCCGCGGGGCAAGACCGGTTTGCGGTCCGAGGGCGAAGGGCGCACGCTTGTCCATTCCGCCCCGCTGAGCGGCAGGTGGCGGAGACTGTCCTTCTCATTGCAGACCAGGGTCGCGTCATCCTCCCAGGTGAAATACTTGGCCGCCGGCCGCACGCCGCGGCCGAAAGTGGCATCCTCCACACTGAGCGTCTTCCCCTCCGGAGAAGCCTCCCGCACGTGCAGATAGGAAAAATCCTGCGCAAAGGCCCCCAGGGGCAGCATTGCGCAGAGCAAAAAAAGGATTCTTTTCATATTACTCCCCTTCTCCTGCTATGGGAATCAACGTCGCTCTCTCCGCCGTCGTGACAGCCAGGATGCTGTCGACGACATACTTCTGGACCCCTCTCCAAGGAAGCGCGCCGAGGTATTCCTTGTAATGGACCTCGACGGACTTGCCGCTGCAGCGCATCAGAGAGTCGGCCACGGCCTTGTCCTCAACGGAGAAATTGAACTCGTTGGACTGGATGGAACCGCCGCCCTTGGCGCCCTTGAAACCGGACTGGATCAACCGGCCCTCGTAGGTCTTGAAGACATAGCCCTTGTACACGACCTGGTTGAGCTCACCGGCCTTCACCCCTTCTCCGAAGACGAAATAGAAACGGAAATAGAAGAAGGCGGCCAGGCCCAGCAGCAGGACCAGCACCACCCAGAAAATGATTGCACCTTTTTTCATATCGTTCAGATTCTAAACAGCATTGAAATCGTACAAATATACGAAAAGAAACGCATTAATACTCATCCCAGGCCTTGATCTTCAGGTCGTCCGGTCCCAGGCTGCAGAAAGCCGTGACGTAGGCCTTCGCAAGGCGGCTGTTGGTGATCAGCGGGACGTTGAAGTCGATGGCGGCGCGGCGCAGACGGTAACCGTTGGTCAGTTCGCCCGTCGCGAAGTTCTTCGGGATGTTGATGACCAGTTCGACTTCGTGCCGGGCGATCAGGTCGAGGGTGGAAGGCGTACCGGAGAGCGTACGGGAATAGGCGTCCGCTTCGCTGGGCCACAGGGCCCGGAGCGCCGGGATCCCGTTCTCCTGCAGGTAGCGGCAGGTGCCCTCGGTGGCGTAGATCGTATACCCCCGGGCGGCCAGCCGCTGACAGGCCGGCAGCAGGTCCGCCTTCTGCCGTGCGTCACCCGAAGAGATCAGGACGCTCCGTTTCGGGATGCGGTGTCCCACGGAGATCATCGACTTCAGCAGGGCCTCGTCGAAGTTGTCTCCCAGGCATCCCACCTCGCCGGTCGAGGCCATGTCGACGCCCAGCACGGGATCGGCCTGACCCAGGCGCGAGAAGGAGAACTGCGAAGCCTTGACGCCGACGTATTCGAGTTCGAAGGCGTCGATGTCCAGCGGGGCCGGATGCTCGCCGAGCATGCAGCGGGTCGCCAGGTCGATCAGGTTGACTTTCAGCACCTTGGAAGCGAAGGGGAAGCTGCGTGACGCGCGCAGGTTACATTCGATGACCTTGATCTGGCCGGAGCCGACCAGGAACTGGATGTTGAACGGGCCCGTGATCTCGAGCGCCGCGGCGATCTTGCGCGCGATCTTGCGGATGCGGGCCGCCGTCACGCCGTAGAGTTTCTGAGGCGGGAACTGGATGGTCGCGTCACCGGAATGGACGCCGGCGAATTCCACGTGCTCCGAAATGGCGTAGGCAAGGACCTTTCCGCCGTCCGCGACGGCGTCGAATTCGAGCTCCTTGTAGCGCTGCATGAAAGCGCTGATGACGACCGGATGCTCCTCGGACACGTCCGAAGCAAGATCCAGGAAGCCGCGGAGGTTTTCCTTGTTGTAGCAGACATTCATCGCTGCGCCGGAGAGCACGTACGAAGGACGCACGAGCACCGGGAAGCCCACTTCCTCGACGAAGGCGTCCACGGCGTCCAGGGTCGTCAATTCGCTCCAACGGGGCTGGTCGATGCCCAGGCTGTCCACGATGGAGGAGAACTTGTTGCGGTCTTCCGCCTTGTCGATGGAGGTGGCGCTGGTGCCCAGCAGCGGAATACCGGCCTCCTGCAAGGGCAGAGCCAGGTTGTTCGGGATCTGGCCGCCCATGCTGACGATGACCCCGTCGGGGTGCTCCAGGTCGCAGATGGCGGTCACGGTCTCGAAACTCAGTTCGTCGAAATAGAGTCGGTCGCAGACGTCGTAGTCCGTAGATACCGTCTCCGGGTTGTAGTTGATCATCACGGCCCGGTAGCCGCGGCTGCGCAGGGTACCCAGGGCGCTGACGCTGCACCAGTCGAACTCCACGCTGCTGCCGATACGATAGGCGCCGGAGCCCAGGACGATGACGGTCTTATTGGAGGAGCCGAAGCGGACGTCATCCGTATCGGAACCGTAGGTCAGATAGAGGTAGTCGGACTGCACCTCGGGGCCCGTCGAGAGCGTGTCGATGCGCTTGACGCGGGCGCGCAGGCCTTCTTTAAGCCTCCGTTCCCGCACCGCGGCCTCCGTGCAGCCGAAGACGCGAGAGAGCTGGATGTCGGAGAATCCCTGACTTTTGGCCTTGCGCAGCAATTCGACACCGACGGCGTCCAGGCCGGCGCAGGTCTCCAGTTCACGATAAGTCATCTCGATCCCGTACAGGGCGTCCAGGAATACCCGGTCGATGCTGGTCAAGGCCGCAATGCGTTCTACGGTATAGCCGGACTGAAAAGCGGCCGCGATGGCCAGCATGCGCGTATCGGTCGGATGCGAAAGGGCGTAGTCCAGGTCCGCGACCTTGTAAGGCTTGTTGCAGACAAATCCGAAAGCGCCCTGCCCGATCATGCGCATGCCTTTCTGCAGCGCTTCCTCGAAGCTCTTGCCGATCGCCATCACCTCGCCCACACTCTTCATGCTGGTGCCGATCTCGCGGGACACGCCCTTGATCTTGGCCAGGTCCCAGCGCGGCAGCTTGCAGACGACATAATCGACCTTCGGGCCCTCGGCCGCATTGCCGATCTCAGTCAGGGCGTATCCCAGGCCGATCTTGGCGGCCACGAAGGCCAGCGGGTAACCGGTTGCCTTGGAAGCCAGGGCCGAGGATCGGCTCAGGCGGGCGTTGACTTCGATGACGCGGTAATCCATGCTCCCGTCGGGTGCGAGGGCGAACTGAATGTTGCATTCGCCGACGATGCCCAGATGCCTTACGATCTTGAAGGAATATTCGTGCAGGAAATCGATCTCTTCCTGCGTCAGGCTCTGCGTCGGCGCCACGACGATGCTCTCCCCCGTATGGATGCCCAGCGGGTCGAAATTCTCCATGTCGCAGACGATGAGGCAACGGTCCTCGCCATCCCGCACGACTTCGAATTCGATCTCCTTCCAGCCCTTGAGGCTCTTCTCCACCAACACCTGGGGCGCGAAGGAGAAGGCCTTGGTGGCCGTGGCGATGAGCTCCTGCTCGTTGTCGCAGAAACCGGAACCCAGACCGCCCAGGGCGTACGCGGAACGGATGATGACGGGATAGCCGACGTCCGCGGCGGCCCGTTTCGCTTCCTCCAGCGTCTCGGCGGCGTGGGACTTGATCGTCTTGACCTGTATCTCATCGAGCCGCTCGACGAAGAGCTCGCGGTCCTCGGTATCCATGATCGTCTGGGCCGGGGTGCCCAGCACCTCGACGCCATGCTCCCTGAGGAAGCCGCTCTGGTACAGAGCCACGCCACAGTTCAGGGCGGTCTGACCGCCGAACGAGAGCAGGATGCCGTCGGGGAGTTCCTTCTCGATCACCTTCTCGACGAATTCGGGCGTGACCGGCAGGAAATAGATCTTGTCGGCGATGCCTTCCGTCGTCTGGACGGTCGCGATGTTGGGATTGATGAGAACGGACTGGATCCCCTCCTCCCGGAGGGCCTTGAGCGCCTGCGCGCCGCTGTAGTCGAATTCGCCGGCCTGGCCGATCTTGAGGGCGCCGCTGCCGAGTACCAGAACCTTGCTTAACTTCTTTTTCATACACTGACTTTAGAACCGACCTTAAAGGTAGTCAATTTTTTTATTTTTGAGATTAAATGACTAAATTCGCGGCCTAATTCGAATAATAATAAAAACAAACATACAATGAAGATCGAAAAGAACCAGGTGGACAAGCTCAATCTCGAGCTGACCGTCACCGTCGAGGCCGCCGACTACGAGCCTATCCGCAAGAAGAAACTCAACGAGCGCAAGCGTACCGCCGAATTCAAGGGATTCCGCAAGGGCAACGTCCCGATGTCCCTGATCGAGAAGGTCTATGGCGAGCAGGCTCTCGTGGACGCCGTCAACGACCTCGTGGGCGGAGAACTGTACAAATTCATCAACGAGAGTGGCATCCACACCCTCGGCGAGCCCCTCAACAGCGAGAAGCAGCCCGAGATCGACTGGGTCCCCGGCAACGACTTCACTTTCATCTTCGACCTCGCCACGCCCGAGAAGGTCAGCTTCGAGGTGAGCAAGGAGGATGTCGTGCCTCACTACAGCATCAACATCACCCAGGAGGCCAAGGCCGAAATGAAGAAGAACCTCGCCGAATACTATGCCAAGCGCAACGAAGGCAAGGAAGAGGCCGACCAGATTCCCGTCCCTTCGGATGAGGAGCTGGACAAGGAGGTCGCCGAGCGCCTGGAGTTCGAGTACAAGCAGGAGGCCGACGCCCGCCTGACCCGCGACATCCGTAACTATTTCGTCGAAAAGGCCAATCTCGAACTGCCCGAGGATTACCTCAAGCGCTGGCTCTTCCAGATGAACAAGGGCAAGTACACGATGGAGGACATCGAGAAGGAATTCCCTTCGTTCCTGGCTGATTTCCGTTGGCAGCTGGTCCGCGATTTCCTGATGGAGAAGTACGGCCTGACCGTCACCCGCGAGGACGTCCAGAAGGCCGCCGAAGGCTATGTCGCCTATCAGTATGCGATGTACGGCATCGGCAACGTCCCCGAAGAGATGATCAAGGAAGCCGCCGGCCGCATCCTGGCCGAAGGCAAGCAGACGGGCATGCTCCAGGAGCAGGTCGAGAACAACAAGGTGATGGACGCCCTCAAGGAGCAAATCACCATCAAGCCCAAGAAGATCGCCCTGTCGAAATTCAAGGAGTTGAAATAAAATTTGCAGATAAGGTTTTTTTACCTATCTTTGCACCTGCAAATTGACGCTGGGTTCGTATAACGGTTAGTACTCAAGATTCTCAATCTTGCAATAGGAGTTCGATTCTCCTACCCAGTACAAAAAGCCTTCCCGAGTTGGGAAGGCTTTTCGTTTATTTCAGCGCATCCATCACGCCGCGCAGATATCCTGCCGTTTCGGCGACGGCAGGAAGAGGATTCTCTCCCGAGCCTTCGTACTCGATGGAGATCACGCCCTGGTAGCCGATTTTCCTGAGGCTCTCCACGATTGCGGGAATATCCATCCCGCCGCGTCCCATCTCTTTTGCGACGCCGGCCTTCGACGGTTCGGTGACATCCTTGATGTGGATGTCCCATATCCATTTCGCATACGTCAGGATGTCCTGGGCGGGATCTTCGCCGTAGCGGTACGAATGGGCCAGGTCCATGCAGCAGCCGATGCCGAGCGAAGGATCGCCCACCTTCTCCACGACCACCCGGATGTCCGGGAAAAGATCGGGCAGGTCGGGACCGTGCGTGTGGACGGCCACCCGGATGCCGGTCTCCTTGACCTTGGCGACCACCTTGTCCAGCACGTCGTAGGAAGGCACGCCGATAAACAAATCGGCGCCATAGCGCTGCGCGTAGGCAAAAGCCTGCTCGACCTGCTCGGGCGTGCTCATATAGATGGGGCCCAGGATATAGGGGTCGACCTCGTAAGACGCACACTTTGCCTTGAAGGCGTCCATCTCTTCGACAGTGGCATCCAGCGGAAGCCAGAAGTCCTTGACGGACAGATACTTGATGCCGAGACTTTGAAGTTGCGCCAAAGTCTGGTCGATGGTAAACTTCCGGAAGGTATAACCCGCCACGCCGAGACGGTAATCGTCGGATTTGTGACCGGTCTGCGCGGGCGGATCTTTCGGACCCGCACAGGACAGACACAGGAAGGATAATGCCAGGGTAATCAACTTTTTCATACCGTCAAATCTCCTTTATCATGATATTGCGATAATACACCGTACAGCCATGGTCCTGGAGGAGAATGTGCCCCGAGTCCAGTTTGCCGAAGCCCTCGTCGTTGCAGAACTTGCTGTTGACGACCAGCCGGTCGAAACTCTCCGAAAAACGGTCGATCTCCAGCACCTTGACGCCGTTGAGCCAGTGCTCCACCCGGCCGCCGTCGACCACGATCATCGCATCGTTCCACTCGTAAGGCCGGAAATTGGCTTTCGTCTTGTTGGCGGAAAGCAGGTCGTAGAGGGAAGCGGTCGTCTGGACATTGTTGATCTTGAAATGCAGTTTCCCGAAGGTAGCGTCATCGATGATCTGGTATTCAAACCCGATCGACGGGCCCCGGAAACGTCCCGGATTGATGAAATACTTGATGCCGCCGTTGGAACCTTCCTCGAGGCGGAACTGCGCCTTCAGTTTGAAGTTGCCGTAAACCGAGCGGGTCATCAGATCCCGGGTATCGTCGGCCGGCGCCTCGATATCCCCTATTTCCGCGGGCTGCTCCGCCAACTTGGGGTGGGAAACGATGACGCCGTCCACGACGCTCCAATAGCTGGCCGGGAGCTCCTGCCCGTCCACGCCGATCCAGCCCTCCAGCGACTGGCCGTCGAAGAGGGGCTGCCAACCGCCGGAGCAAGCGACCGCCATCATACAGGCGGCCGCCATTCCAAGTATTCTTCTCATAGGCCTTATAGCTTGTAGTAGTCTTCCCAACCCTTGCGCGGCGGAATGCCGGTCAGCAGGGAATTGGCAAACGGGTTGTCGAGGATCTCGTGGGTGTTCCTGTCGAAGTGGAAACCGGTGTTGAGTTTCTGCGCGATGATGCCGAGGCAGAGCACCTGTGTCAGCGGGACCGCAACTTCGAACGGGGAATGGGATTTCTCCTTACCCAGGACGGCGTTGAGGAAGTTCCTGTGGTGGTTGAACAGGAAGTCCTCCGGCATGGGCGGCGTCTCGGGCAGCACGCCCTTGGCCTCCAGTTCCATCTGCGCCTCCTTGGGGATGATGACGAGCGGGGTGCGGTGCGCGCCACCGGAGAAAGTCAGCTCGTCGCCATAAAGGAACTTACCGACGCCTTTGTCCTCGTTGTGCGGGACGAACCAGTCGCCTTCCGGCTTGGG
This sequence comes from Bacteroidales bacterium, assembly GCA_017400135.1. GTDB lineage: Bacteria > Bacteroidota > Bacteroidia > Bacteroidales > UBA932 > Cryptobacteroides. The sequence goes on along the minus strand of JAFPVJ010000017.1, from coordinate 84,415 downwards.
CGCGGGATTCTCCTGCCCGTCGTACCAGGTCAGCGTCACCGCCGGCTTGTTGCCGCGGCGCGGGAACTTGAACTCGATGGTGGACGCCTTGGGGAAGAAATAGTCGTTGTGACCGTCCGCCCGGAGCATCTTGACTTCCGTCGGCAGGCCCAGTTCGAGGAACTGATGGCAGTTGTCAAGAATGTGACAGCCCCAGTCGCCGAGGGCGCCGCAGCCGAAGTCATACCAGCCGCGCCAGTTGCCGTGGTCGAACTTCTCGCTGTAGTCGTGATACATCGTCTGCATCTGCCAGATATCCCACTGCATCGTCTCCGGCATCGGGTCGGGATCGGGGAACTTCTTGATGTTTACGTCGTAAGGATGCCAGCGACGCCAGTTGTTCATATAGGCGTCGATCCGGGTGATGTTCTTGATGATACCCGCCTCGGTCCAGGACTTGAACTGGAAATAGGCCGGGCCCGAATGACCCTGGTTACCCAGCTGGGTCACGAGTTCCGGATGGAGCCGGGATTCTTCGAGCAGCAGCTGGCACTCGTGGAAGGTGCGGCACAGGGGCTTTTCGCAGTAGACGTGCAAGCCTTCCTTGAGGGCGCGCATCGCGATGGCGAAATGGGCGAAGTCCGGCACGCAGACGAAGACAGCGTCCAACTGGCTCGCCATCTCGTCAAACAACTTCCTGAAGTCCGTATAGCGCTTGGCTTCGGGGAACATCCCCATGACCTTCTGCGTCCAGGGATGCCCCATGTTGACGTCGCACAGGGCCAACACGTTGCACAGACCGGTCTTCCAGGCGTACGTCGCCTCTTCTTCCCCTTTCTGTCCGATGCCGATGAAGGCGACGTTGACCTTGTCCGAGGCGCCCTGGGCGGATTTCCGGTTCTTGGCGGAAGCGGCCAGGATCGTTTGGGGAGTGACTGCCAGAGCCGCAAGGGATGTCCCGGCGGCCTTGACGAATGTTCTTCTACTGATCATGGGTTTCAATGTTTATTATTTAATTGGTTTTAGAAACAAATCCGATTTCTTCAAGCAGGTTATAAAGGCCGTCCTGTGAGAGGACGCTGCGGCGGATGTCCGCGGGCAGGCGGCCGGCTTCGTCGGCCTCGTAATCCTGCTGCCAGAGGCCGGAGCGCTGGTAGTAATCGAGGGCGGCTATTTCATCCTGGAAGGGCTCCAGGGCCTTCCGCGCCTCAGCCCGGGCAGCCGGGTCGTCCGCTCCGCCCAGATAGGGGCGTATCGCTACGCTGACCCGGTCGAAGGCCCAGGACATGGCGTCCACCCGCGCGGCAGCCTGGGCGCCGTGGCGACGGCATCCGCCGCCGTGATGGCAGTGCCCGCCTTCGGAATCACCGTGATGACATTCCTCCCCCTCGCCGTGGTGGCAGTGATGACCTTCTCCGCCACCGCAGCCGCACGCCTCCCCGTCATGCCCGCCACAACCACATCCTTCTTCGTGCTCTCCTCCGCACCCGCAACGGCAGCCATTCTCCGGACAATCCACCTCTGTCAGGGCACCCGTCACGGAGTCGATGATGAAGCCTCGGACGACGATGTCCTTCGGCATCAGCGAATGGGAACGGACCGCCTCGACCGTCCTGCGCACGGAAGCCTCCGTATCGTGGAAACCCTCCAGCCATTCAGCGATCCCCCACTTCTCCCAGGCAGCGAGCACCTCCTCTGGAATCCCCCGCTCCAGGAAATGCGGCTTGAATTCCGCATAGCTCATGTGGCAGGCGCCGCAGCCGGAATGATGGACGACCATCACTTCCTCCACACCCAGCTCATAAATGGCCACCAACAGGGAACGTATGGCGGAATCCGCCTCGAAGAGCACCCCACCGCCGGCGTTCCGGATGATCTTGGCATCACCGTTGCGCAGCCCCAGCGCCTGGGGCAGCAGCTCGGTCAGACGGGTGTCCATGCAGGTCAGGACGGCCAGTTTCTTCGAAGGATATTTATCAGTCACAAACGGTTCGTACGCCTTCCGGGCAACAAAGTCCCTGTTGAAGGAGAGGATCTCATCTATCATGGTTTCAGTTTTTTTCAAAAGTCTCGAAACGAACGTTCTCAAAATGGATCGACGCCGGGTCGTCCAAGCGCATCGCCGTCTCCGAATAAAAGAAAACGCAGTCGGAAAGAACGATGTCGTGGACCATTTCGAGGGTGCCCTTCGCGGCCACCGCGATCCTTGTGTCCCGGCAGGTCACCCGGCTGATCTGGATGTCGCTGAATTCCGGCACGAAACCGGAAGTCTGGCGCACTACCGCTTCCGTGCGCCCCACCGGCATGTCGACGTAGGAAGTCCGGAAAGACACCGCCGCGTCCCGGATGTCAGTCATGATGATGTCGGAAATACGGATGGCCCGGCACTTTCCTCCCCGCCCCGACGCACTCTTGAAACGCAGTCCGGTATCCGTGCCGGAGAAAGTATTGCGGCACACTACGATATCCTCCATTCCTCCGGAGAAGTCGGAGCCGATCACAAAGCCCCCGTGAGCCCGGAAGACGATATTTTCCGTCACCAGGATGCGTGCGCAGGGACCGTCCTGCACGCCGGCTTCACCGACGCCGCCCTTCAGGCAGATGCCGTCGTCCCCCACGTCCACCCGGCACCGGGTCACCAGGACGTCCTGGCTGTTCATCAGGTCGATACCGTCCCCGTTCTGGGCATTCCATGGGCAGCGGACCGTCACGCCGTCGATGACGACCTGCCGGCAACGCTGCGGCACGAGGTGGAATTTGGGCGCATGCTGGAGGGTGACGCCCTGGACCAGCACCCGCTCGCAATCCGTGAAGCGTACGAGGTGCGTGCGCATTTTCTCCTGCTCCGGCGCCGTTACGGCAACATTGGGAAACACCTTCAAATCAAAGGGATACCAAATCTGCCCGTCTTCCGTCATCGTACCGCCCATCCGGCGGAAATCCCCCCATTCGACATTGCTGACCTTGCCACGCTTGACGCCGCGCCACCATTCGCCATTGCCGTCGATGATGCCGTCGCCGGTGATGCTCACGTCCGAACGATTGCTGGCGCTGATCCCGGGCTGGACTTTACCCTTGCGGATGTGGGCCGTCTTGTCCGGACTGAGCAGGATCAGGGCGCCCCGCTCCAGATGAAGGTCGGTCCGGTCCTTCAGGACGATGGGGCCGGTCAGAAAGATGCCAGCCGGCACGACCAGATGCCCGCCTCCCTTTTTCGACAGCGCGGAAATCGCTTTTTCGAAGGCGGCCGTATTGTCCGTAATGCCGTCACCCACGGCGCCGAAATCCGTCAGCGTCAGGGTGAAGGCGGGGATGGAGGGCAACGAGGGCTCCGGCAGTGCTACCGGAAGGTCCTTGTACAGGGTTTCATAATCCCCCGCACGAAGCGGAAAGAAGGTAAGGAAGGCGGCTGTCAGGAGGAACGCCGTGCTAAAAATGCGGTGTCTGGTCATCATACAGGGTCTTGATGGGGTAAAGATAACAATAAAGAAAAAATAATCGTATCTTTGAAGTCCGATAAATAACGCAAAGCTAGACCACATTAAATGAAACGGATCCTCTCGGCCATTGTCCTTGCTTGTACCCTCTCTTTTGCCCTCAACGCCCAAATCCTCCCCAGCGCCCATCCTGAGGCCGATTCCATCGCCTTCGCCAAGGTCCGTGCCCGGATGGATTCGATCCGGCGGTACCGTCCTACGGTGGGCCTCGTGCTGGCCGGCGGCGGCGCCCGCGGCCTGGCGCACCTGGGAGTCATCAAGTACATGGAAGAACTGGGGATCCCCGTGGACATCGTCACGGGTACCAGCATGGGCGGTCTCGTCGGCGGATTGTATGCCCTGGGCTACAAGCATGACCAGCTGGACTCCCTGGTCAGGGACATCCAATGGCCCGTCATGATGTCAGATGACATCCCGAACGATTTCCTGCCCTATAAGTTGAAGAAATACCGCGAGCGTTTCATCATCCGCGTTCCTCACCACTACGACGACGAGGACCTGGCGGACCGTCTCAGGAAAGAGAAGGTCGTCGACATCATGTCCGAAGAAGCCGGGCACAAATCGGCTGACATGATGCAGGACGCCATGAACAAGATGGGCCTCGGCATGCCGGACGGTTACCTCTACGGCCTGAACGTGCGCAACATGCTCAGTTCCATCAGCGTGGGTTACCAGGACAGCTTGAGTTTCTCCGAACTCCCCATCCCCTATGCCTGCGTTGCCACCGACCTGTATGCCATGGCACCCAAATATTGGACCTCGGGCAACCTCAACGACGCCCTGCGTTCCACGATGGCCATCCCCTTCTATTTCAGGGCCGTGCGTGAGAACGCCGAGGTCTTGCTGGACGGCGGCATGCGCAACAATTTCCCGGTGGACCTGGCCAAGGAAATGGGCGCCGACATCGTCATCGGTTCGGAAATGTCCGTCCCGCGCCAACTGGACGAGCTCAACTCTCCGGTGGACTTCCTCTTCCAGACCATCACCCTCCTGTCCAAGGAAGCCGCCGGTCCGGCCCGCGAGATGCTCGACATGGACGTGCACCATGAGCTGAAAGGCTACAACATGCTGTCCTTCGATGACAAGAGCGTGGATGACATCATCGACCAAGGCTACCGGAACGCCCTGGGACAGAAAGAACTGTTCGAGTCCATTGCGGCCCTCTTCAAGGACTGCCAGGAGCCGCCCGTCAGCCACCCCGCCCCCGCCGTCAACCTGGCCCAGAACAAAGTGCGCGTGGATGCGATCCAATTCGAGGGCATCAGCGACAAGGACCGTCAGATCATCCTTCACAGCCGGGACTATCCCAACACGCAGGAGTTCGACCGGGAAATCATCGAAAATCTGCTCAACAAGATCTATGGCACCAACGCCTTCGAATCGGTGACCTACCACCTGAGAGGCCGCGGAGAACCCTACACGCTGGTCTTCGACTGCCAAAAGGGGCAGACGAACGATTTCGCGGTCGGCCTGCGCGCCGACACCGACGAGACCGTGGCCGTAGCCCTGCACTACGGACTGGGGACCCGGCGCCTCTACGGCCCGCGTTTCACCACGGATCTCAAGCTGGGTACAAACCCGGCCCTGACCCTTGACTTCGCCTTCAAGCCCATGAAAGGCCCCGTCGTCGGTGTCGCCTCCCGCACCAGCTACATGAACACGACGTACGGTTATATGGCCAGCACGGAAGAGAGACTCCTCTCCACGGCCCTGGACGCGTACATTGAAGACGCCAGGCTGCGCTTCGGCTCCTTCCGGGCCGGCGTGACGGCGGAGATGGACCCTTACGAAAATTACCTGGAATACGCCCAGTCCCGGCTGGGCTGGGATTGGAGGAGTTACTGGCTCTCCGGCTTTGCGACCTTTAAGTTCGACACCTTTGATGACGGATACTTCCCCACCCGGGGCATCCGTTTCTCCCTTGACGGCCGTTATGTTTTCAAGGGTGCGCTCAAGAAATGGTTCTATGAAGTGGAAGGCGGCAACGGTGAGGAATCCTACGCGAAGCTTTCCCCCATCCTGACGCGTTCAGATGAGTCGGATGGATATGTCGACGAAATGGATGGCAATGGCCCCGATATCGACACCAAGGACCTGATCCGGATGCAACCCGTCAATCCTTACGGCAGCGTCCTCGCAAGCCTTCAGGCAGCCTTCTCGCTGGGGCAGCATTTCACCATCCAGCCCAGTTTGTATTTCGGATGGGACTCCACCGATCACGAGGCTATGAATATCCGGCACAGCATCGGCTTGGGCGGTTTCATGCCGAACCGTTATGTCGAGCGCCAGATCCCATTCTTAGGCTTCCCCAACGGATTCAGGTGGACTTCCCGCTTCTCCTCGGTGCCCCAGCTGGACCTGAGGTATTGTTTCGCCCGCAAGAATTATGTCACGGCCCGGGCCGGCTGTTACTTCCGTGATTACAAATTCCGATACATGTTCATGGGGGTGCCGATCTATGCCTTCGGCGGAGAATACGCCCGCCAGACGATGGTGGGGCCGCTGCGCTTCGCCGTCCAGTGGTGCGACATCACCGGCATCACCGCTTACGCTTCCATCGGCTTTGACTTCTAAATCTCAGACATGATGCGACTCAACTCCATTCTGCGCGCGCTTGCCGCCGCTTCCGTCCTGCTGCTGGCCCTTCCATTCTGCTCCGCCGGGCAGGACAATGATTCCCAGACTACCCTGGATCTCCTGCTGACCGAGCTCAGGCAGTCCTACATAGAGGCGCTTTCGTCCGACTCCCTGCTGGTAGAAAACCAACTCCGCCGTGAGGAACTGGCCGAGATGGTCAAGGCGGCCGATGACGTCACGATCATGCTCTATACAAAGCCGCAGGATTTCGCGTTCGACATGGCTTTCGCCCTGGAAGAGATTTCCAGCGTCTACGACACGTTCCACGAGAAGGCACGCCTGAGCGACAAATACCTGATCGCTTCCCGGTCCGGACTGAAACGCTATTCCCTGCTGGAAGAGACCTTGCAGGGCATGTACACCAACCATGCGGTGGATTCCGTGCTGGCTGCGTCAGACTCGCTGCTGCTGGAAGTCCCCTTCCTGCCGCTCGAAGAAGAAAACCCGGAGAAGAAAGCCCTCCTGGACAGTTGCCTGTACTATACCCGTGCCCTGACGGACCTTTATGGCGGTTCCGTCGTGATGGCCCTTCAGGACAGCGCCTATTTCGCGGATACGGAACGCCGGCTCCGGCAGGCATACGATTATGCACAGGCCAACTATGCGCAGACCCAGCGGGACCTGTTCATGGGTGGGAACGTGGACATCATTCACCTCATCAAAAACTGGAAACCCTTCATCGCCAGCGTCAGGAAGGACCTGGCAATGCGTTTCGGATCAAAGACAGAAAGCAGCGCCCCGGATGGTGATACAAGAGACGCCCATCCCTGGGGAGGGACCAACTCCCTCAAGCATGCTGGGCTGGCTCTCCTGGCCCTCGTGCTGTCTTTCCTACTGGCCGGTCTGGTCACATCCCTGATTTTCAAACTGGTTCGTTCGGAACGCATCCGCGAGTTCCGCCCCATCCTTTCGGCCATCCTGGCGATCATCCTTTTCGTCGTCGCCCTGTTCTGTTTCCAAACAGACCATGCCAGCCCCTACTGGAAGATGGCATACCGCCTGCTGATGGCCTTCTTCTGGCTGACGCTCGCCATCTTCGTCTCCCTTCTGATCCGCATCCCGCCTTCGCAGGCACGCGCCTCCCGCAATCTCTACATCCCTACCCTGTTGCTGGCATTCCTGGCGATCCTGCTGCGGGCCATTTTCCTGCCGGCTAGCATCATTCCGCTGATCTTCCCTCCAGCCCTGATCATCTTCATATTCTGGCAATCCGCCGTCAACGTCCGTTCCCGGGGATTGGTCGACCGCACGGACCTGCGTTACACCTGGGCTTCCGTCGCCGTCATGGTGATCATCTGCTTACTGTCCCTGACGGGATACTCGATGGTCGGCGTACTCCTGCTCACCTTCTGGACCTTCCAGCTGGCGCTGCTGCATACCATCACGACGCTCTATTACCTGATCAAGCGTTATTATGACAACCGGATCGTGCAACGCAAAGTCAGATATCACCAGCAGAACCCCTTCCTCCCGTTGGAGGACAAGAACGCCTTTATCGAAGTCACCTGGCTGTCTGACCTGCTTCGGATGGTGATCATCCCGATCATGATCCTCCTTTCCTTCCTGGTCAGCGTGCAGCTGACATCCCGCGCCTATCAGCTGTCCCTGACAGGTGCGGATTTCCTGCGGCATCCCTGGTTCAAGCAGGCGTCCTTCCATAACCTGACCCTGTACAATATCCTCCTGATTATCGCTCTGTTCTTCGTATTCCGCTATCTGATCTACCTGATAAGAGGAATCGTCCGCCTGATCAAACTGCGCGGCATCATCGAGAAGAAAGGAGAAAGCGCTCTGCCGCTCAAGGAGTCTGATGTCAACCTTTCCCTCTCCAACGCCCTCGTGTCCCTGCTGGGATGGCTGGCCTTCCTGATCGTTGTCTTTTCCATCCTGGACATGCCGACGAAAGCCATCACCGCCATCACCACCGGTCTCGCCGCCGGTGTCGGTTTCGCACTCAAGGATTTGATCAACAACTTCTTCTATGGCGTGCAACTGATGGCGGGACGCATCCGCGTGGGAGACAAGATCTCCTGCGACGGCGTGCGGGGCATCGTCAAGCGGGTGAGTTACCAGACGACGCAGGTGGAAGACGAGGACGGATCCCTCATCGCCTTCACCAACACGGACCTGTTCACCAAGAAATTCCGCAACCTCAACCGCGGCCGCAACTACGAGCTGCTCAGGATTCCCGTCTCCGTCCGTTACGGAACGGACATCGAGCAGGCCCGTCAGGTCATTATGGAGGCGTTAAAGCCCCTGATGGTCCAGGACAAATACGGCCGTGACATTGTGGACCCGTCCTTCCCTGTCGACGTCCGCTTTGACAATTTCGGCGAAAGTACCGTCAACATCTTCGTGGTCCTTTATACGACGGTGGAGACGCACTACACCTTCCCGGCCCGGGCCAAGGAGGCGATTTACAACGCCTTCCACGAGAACGGCATCGAGATTGCCTTCCCGCAGCGCGACGTCTACATCAAATCTCTCCCCGAGGAGAAGAAATAGTTCATCGGTTCGGGTTTGACCCACTCTTCGTTCGCAGCGATTTCATACGGAAGACGGTAGACGTTCCCCTCGGAATCGGCGAAGAAGAGGTGGGAAATGGAGAATACGTCCGCAATCCCGTCGGCCCAGAAGCACCAGAAGGGATCCTTGCACTGCTCCGGACGTCGGACATAGCAGTGGTTCATCTGAGAATGGGCCGTATAGCGGATCGCCCGTTTCCAGCTTTTTCCCTTGTTGCGGCTCACCCAGGATTCGACCTCGCCGCCCTGGCCCCATTTCTGCGGTCCGGGCCCGGTCGGAGCGATGACGGTCCAGATCTTGCCTTCGACCCAGAGGGAACCGGAATCGTAGTTGTTCGTGGAACAAGTGATGAAGCGGAAATCCCATTTCTTACCCGTCCAATGAGCGACATGCCACTCCCGGGGACCCTGTTTGGGACCAGGCTCGAAACCATGGCTGGTCAGATAGAGAATGATGGGATTGCCCTTCTTGTCGAAATTGACGTCCTTGATGTAGCAGTTCTGCCCATTGTGCTCCAGATCCAGGATCTTGCAGGGTGAATTGCGGTCGGTTACCGGCAAGTCTATCAGAGTCCCGTCCACCAGGGTCCAATGGTCCCCGAAGTCCGTCGTCTGGATGACATAGATATTGGTCCGGCTGTCGCAGACGCCGTCCGGATGACGGTTGAAGGCCGTGACGAGCTTGTCTCCGCAGCGGCCGCTGATCTGGTAGTGACCGGACTGGGTCTCCCCCAGCGCCGGATCCATGATGCTGGCCAGCAGCTGATAATCGCTCCAGTGGATGCCGTCGGGCGAAGTCTGGTAGAACAGGCGGCGAAAGCCGTCATAGCGGGTCTCGAAAAGGAAATGGCCCCTCCCCTCAATGTAAAACGGCTGAGGATAGGCCATGATGCTGTGTCCCATCTCTTCGAAAGCAGAGATGTCGTAGGGTTTGACGGAACGGAAACGGAACCCCTCGCGCTTGTTTCCCCGGCCGGCTACATACACCCACAGATACCCCTCCGGATCGATCAGCAGGGCGGGATTGTCGTGCGGATCGTTGACCGGTCCCTTGTCATAGACGACCGTCGGTTTCTGTACAAGACCTGTCTTGTGGTCGAAGCAACCGATCATGCAGAGCAGGTGCTTTTCATCCTTTGCAGTCGTGCCGCCGAATACAAAATAAGTCCGGTCCACTTCGGGGCTATAGATGGCCAGAGGACGGTGTTTCATCGTATAAGTGCCGAAAGCACCGCTGTACTTGGATCCGTACTCGCTCTTTTGACCCAGGTCGAACCAGATTGGACGGAAGCCGTCCACCTTCGTATTGTTCAGGGCTCCCGGTTCCTGAGCGGAGAGCGCCACCGAGCCGACAAGGAAAGACAGGAGAATGACCAGAAGCTTTTTCATTGCAAACTCATTGTTTCCGTCACGAGGACCGGGCTTTCCATCAGGCCAAAGGGAATGCAGTAATAGTCATCCCTCCAAAGGCGCGTTTTACCTGTCTTGCGGAGATCGTACCAGTCGTTGTCGCCAGGATCGGCGTTGGGCCAGGAATCAGCCCCCGTGAAGGTGGCCGGGCCCAGCATCGCGAATTCGCCGCCCACGCAGTGGAGCGGGCCGAGAAGGTTGCGCAGGCTGCCGGTCAGAATCAATTCCACTTCGTTTTCGCCGGGTTGCAGGACATCGGTGACATCCGTCTCCCACGGGCTGCAGAAGACGGTCGGGAGGGTCTGCCCATTGACCTTGACTTGAACGGTGATGGCTTCGACCTTTGGGAAGGCGATCTTGTATCGCACGCCTTCCTCTTTGGCGGTCAGATTGAGGGTACCGGTGCAACAGATGCGCCCGGCATAGAAAGGATGACCCTGGCGGGTGAAATCGCCTTCCGGGGCATCCCGGTCCGCGGTCAGGCATAACGACGTCTGCCCGTAGCGCGCCGGCAGGGGCTTGGGATTGAGGATGGGATTGCGGTTGCGCCAGGTCTCGGTCGGCTGTTCCCCGGCCAGGGCGGCATCGACGCCGAAATCCCCGACGAGGAAGAGGTTCTCGATCTCCGTGCCATAGCGTGCGATGGGGTCGATGGAGTCTGGAATGGGATTGACGAAATCCAGGGAAAGCTGGATCTCATTGCTTCCCGCCTGCAGGTAGGGCGCGACATCAGCGGTCCGGAAATAGCGGTCCACGTACCAGTCGTCGCCAAAATGCAACGCGTGGCCGTTGAGGGTGATGGCCTTGTACATCCAAGGCTGCTCGACGACCAGGTCGCAGTGAGCCGGAAGTTCCTGTACATCAAAGCTATAGCGCAGCATCATCGGCCCGTCGTAATGGGCCGCGCCGTCGTTGAAGCGGTGATAGATGGCCAGCACGGGCTCGGGGCCGTTCCAGCTCGCGCCGCCGTCCGTGGACCATTCGGCGAAGTCCAGGGGCCGGGCGTTCGGGTCGAGGCGCCGGCAGGTCCAGCCTGCGAGGGCCTGTATGGGAGTCTGTTCGCCGGGGAGGCGGTATTCCCCGTCGAAGGGCACGGCTTTGTCCGTATCCAGCAGCACCCAGGTCTGGGCCGGAGCCAGTTCCAGTTCAAAAGAACCGTCAGACGATAGCGGCACGGAAAGGGCTTCCCCGTTCAAGGGATTCAGCAGGGCAAGATGACGCGCGGGCCGGTCCAGGGCGCCCCGGACACGGACGGACTCCATCCGAGAGGTGTTGGACAATTGCAGGGTGCGGCCGCCGTCCACTTTGCGCAGATGAGTCCAGACCTTTTCGGCGCCGGGGCCTTCCAGGCGGAAAGCGCGCTTCGCACGGGCCTCCAGGCAAGCGGGCAAATCCTCCAGCGTGACCTCCGTGCTGCAGGCCCGCAGGCCCTCCAGCACGTCCGGCACGCCATCCACGTATGCAGGATAACCCCCACAGACGAGTACGTTGCCGCCCTGGGCGGCGAACTCCTCCAATAGTTTGAGCGTCGAAGGACGTATCGTCAGGAAGCTGGGCAGGATCACGGTATGATAGTTCATCTCCCCGATCCTGAGCAGGCCGTTCTCCACGGAACCGATCTCCGAAGCGATCTGCTCGTCACCCAGGTCCGCGTTGAAATGGAGGGTCATCAACTGCTGCAGGATGGCCTCCAGCAACTGGTCCCGCGCCGGTTCGGGCGAGGCCTCCGCCACATCCCGGTCCAAGTAATCGGACTCGAGCGGCGAGAAGGCCAGCACCTCCCCCACCGTCCTGCCCACCGTCGCAAAATAGGCCAGGCGCGCCGAGTAATCCTCAAAGAGCGCATTGTCCGGCCAATAAGGCTCCTGGTAGTTGAACGAAGGCGGATAATCGTATTTGCGTATGCCCTTCAGACTGTAGTGCGAGAGGTGCGGGCAGAAAAGGTTCAGGCCGTTGATGGTATGCCAGGCAGTCAGCCACATCCGGTCCTCGAAGGAGAGGTTGTGGCCCGCCGTGCCAAAGATCTCGACGATGCGGCGCTGCTTGCCGTACTGATTGGCGACCGAAGACATTACCTTGGCGTTGTGCAGCACCTTGAAACGCAGGCCCAGGGCATCCACGCCCGGGACTTGCATGTGCCGGAACTGCGTCATCAGGTTGCCCTGGTTGAACATATTGGATACCGGCAGCTCCTCGCCGTTGTAATGCCCGGTCCAGAGCAGGCCGGCCTGGGCGCAATAGTCGCCCAATTGCTGGCTGAAAGCCTTCTCCATACACTCGCCCACCGTCCGGTAATAATGCAGGCGGAAGGACCGCCAGTCCCCTACCGTATCGACCAGGGACTGAAGGTGCTGTCTCAGTTCATAGCCGTATTTTTCCTGGAACGCCGGCTCCATCCAGGGCGAATACGGGATGAAGGCGTCCGCCTCCGTGACATCGCGCCGGGGCGACACCTGGGGCTCGTCGGAGAAGATGCCCATCACCCCTTTGCAGCCCGCAAAGCGCTCTGCGTAAGGCTTGTAGGTGCATTCGATGAAAGCCTTGACGGCCTCCGGATTCATCAGGTCCACCCAGCAGGCGCCGTTGTACCAGGGCTGGCCCATGGGGTCGACGTGCGCCACATAGAGATGCGTCCCGTCGTCGAGCAAGACGCTGTCCTCCGGACTGATCGCAGTCCCGACAGGCACGCGCACCAGCGTCCGGGCGCGGAAAGCGTCATCCTGCCGGGGCACGATGCCTCCGGCGAATCCGCTGGGCCACTTGTCTTCGTCGTAGAACCAGGACTCGAGCCCCAGGTCCTGCGAAGCGCGCACACCCGCCTCCATCATGTCGAACCATTCCTCTGAAAGATAGGGTGTCAGCAAGCCCGGCCGGCTGTGAAAAAAGGCGCCGCCGAAGCCACCGTCCTTGAAGAGGGCCAGCTGCCGGCGCATCTCGTCCGCGCTGAGGCTATCGTTGAGCGACCAGAACGACATAGTGCGGTACGTCGTTGAGGGATGGCGGAATTCGGCCAGGTCGAAGCGGTCGGGAGAGGGTTTGCAGGCAAAGGGAAGCAGCAACGAAAGGGCTGCCAGGGTATGAAGGATCTTTCGCATGTTCAAATATAATTGCTTTTTTCGGGATTTGCACGTAAGTTTGTATAAAGGTGATTTCTATGAGAATACGGGGCTTTTGCAAGCGATCCCTGGCGGTCCTCCTTCCGGCGTTGATGCTGTTTGCATCGTGCCGGAGAGACGCTGTCCCTGCGCTGGAAAACGGGCGCGTGCGCCTGGCGTTCGACGCCGCCACCGGCTGGCCGGCATCGATGACGGACCAGGCTTCCGGGGAGGAGATGCTGGAGGACTGCGTGCCCCTCTGGGAAATAAGGGACAGGCAGGATAGCCTGATAAACGAAGAAACGAGTTTCCTGGGATGCCGTCGTCAGTCGGATGGTCTGCAGTTGTCCTGGAAAACGGCTTCCGGCATCCGGGTGAAGGCCCTCGCCCGCCTGGCTCCGGAAGACAGCCTGCTGCACTGGAGCCTCTCCGTCACGGGATTGGATCCCGGCTCCTCGGTACGCTACCCCATCCTGGATTTCAAAAAGCTGGAGAACGAGGATTTTGCCTTTGGGAGCTGGCTGGGCCGCATAGAAAGGGATCCCCGGACCGGCCTCGGGTCTGACAAGCCGCTCATTCGTTTCAACGCGGAGAGTCCCGGGGCGTTATCCCTGCAACTGATCGCCGCATACGACAGGGAAAGCGAGCGCGGGCTGTACCTCACTTCCAACGACTCGCTCTCTTTTACGAAGACCTTTACCGTCGAACTGGATTCGGCGAAGACCCGTTTCTATCTCACCCACTATCCGGCCCTCGAGGGCCCGTCCAAGGACTGGAATCCAGGATACGAGGTTATCACCGGCCCCTTCCGGGGCGACTGGATGACGGCGGCCCAGCTGTACCGCCGCTGGGCCGTGGAGCAGCGCTGGTGCCGGGAAAGCCTGCTGGCTCAGCAGCGGATCGAAGACTGGGCGCTGGGGACCGGCCTCTGGGTCTGGAACCGCGGGCGCTCGGAGAACGTCCTGCCGGAGGCCCTGCATCTGCAGGAGACATCCGGGCTGCCGGTGAGCGTGCTGTGGCATTGGTGGTGCAACTGCGGGCACGACGACGATTTCCCCTATTATCTGCCGCCCCGAGAAGGCGCCGATCTCTTTCGTGACGCGGTCCGGTCCGCCTCGGACCAAGGCGTGCATGCGCTCGTGTATATGAATTCCTTCGAATGGGGCACCTCGACGCCGGAATGGGAGGAGGCAAAGCCTTTTGCCCTGAAAAGGCAGGATGGCTCTTTCCGGGAATACACGTCCAACAAGTTCACCGGCCACACGATCGCCGCGATGTGCCTGCACAACGACTTCTGGACGGACCGTTATGTCGCGATGGCCGACACGGTGCTGCGGGAGTACGGCATCGGCGGCATCTATATGGACGAGGCCTGCACCAACCTGCGCTGCTACGATCCTTCGCACGGGCACAGCATCGGCGGCGGGAACTATTGGGTCGAAGACTTCAACGGCCTGGCTTCGCGCATCCGCTCCCAAGCTGGCCGGACGGTCCTGGCCGGCGAGGGTTCCGGTGAAGACTGGATCCCGTCGCTGGACCTTTTCCTGACCCTGGGTGTCAGCCGCGAGCGGTACATCGGCGGCGATGCCGAACCCATTCCCCTGTTCCAGGCCGTGTATCACGATTATGCGATCACCTTCGGCAGCTACAGTTCGCTGGTGTATCCGCCTTTCGACGAACGCTGGAAAGTAGAGCTAAAGCCCGAAGGTTGCGAAACGCTCCTCCCCGAGCGTTTCAACCTGCAGTTCCGCATGGAGCAGGCGCGGGCGCTGGTGTACGGGATGCAGCCGTCCATCGCCAACTATCACGCCTTCCTCGACGAGGCCCGGAGCCGCGAAATGGGCTTCGCCCTGCTGCTGGCCCGGACCCGGATGCGCTATCTGGATTACCTGCTCTACGGCCGTATGGAACGAGTCCCTTCTATGACCGTCCCCACCGCGCAGGCTGACATCTCGAAAGTCTCGATCTATGCCCGCGACGGCCAGTCTGCCGCACGGATTACGAAAGAGATACCTTTGCTCTACACGGGTATGTGGAGATCACCGGAAGGCGGGCTGGCGCTGTTTATCGTCAATATCGGAGAGGAAATCCTGCCCGTCGACTTCGCCCTCGATCCTGCTTTGTACGGTCTGCCCGCCTCTTGCCAGGCCTGTATGGACGGCGAGACGATTGCAAGGGCTTCCGAGGGAACCCTGAACGTTTCCACCACCCTACCCGGGCGCAGCATCCGCGTCATTACCTTTCTTTAGCCGCCACGCTTAGAATGCCAGCCGCCAGGAGGCGTCCTGGGCGCGCCTGTTCTGCAGGGCGTTCATCTTGCCGAAATTCCATTTCACCCCGAAGAGGATGTAGCGGCCGAGGATGAGCTTGTAGGAGTCCTGCATATAGTCCGAGGAGTCCAGGTGCGAGAGGTTGCGCGTCTGGCCCAGGATGTCGTGGGCGCTGAGGGTCAGGGTGAAGACGCCGATGTGCTTCGAGAGACTCGCATCCCAGTGCCATTCAGGCAGGCCGTAACCTTCTGCGTAACCGGTGAAGAAGTTGTAGTTGAATTCCGTACCGATCTCGAACTGGTGCGGCGTCGTGTAGCGACCCGCCAGGCCGGCGCGGTTCTGGGTCGTGATGACGTCCGTCGCCCCTTCCAGGGAATAATGGGCGTAATTGAAAGCGTTGGTATAGCCCAGGGTCAGGGAGACGGGGCCCTTGTTGTATTTCAAGTGGATGCGTTCGGTGGTGCTGTAAGCGTCCGTCCGGTTCTCCGTGAAACCGCTCTGGCCGCCGTAGAAACGCTCGCCGGACTCGCTGCCCCAGAAGTCGTCCATGAAGCTGCCGTATTCGAAGGAGTCCGTCGGCAGGGCGGGTCGGGAAGCGGTCGTATGGTAGCTGACCGTCCCACTGTAGTTGCCTCCCAGATCCAGAGACAGCGTCATCGTCTTGTCCTTGTTGACGGGACGGTTGTAGCCGGCAGTGAGCGAAAGGGTCGTATGCGGGCGGGCGGCATTGACCGGCACGGAATAACGGATGCCAAACGCATCGTACCACATTGCGGAGACGATGGGATGGAGAACAACGTCCCCGCTGATACGCGCATTGATGGATGAGAAACGCTTGGGATTCCCCTTCCGGAACGACACGCTCGCCGATATCGAGGAGGTGGGTCGTAGATAGACATTTCCCACGGTGATGCGGGTCGGGTCGGAGACATTGAGCGTCGGAATGCGCATCGAATGCGAAGGCTCGCTCTGGTAGACATAGACCGAGCTGCGCAGGTTCGTCTGCTCCTTATGCCAGTTGAAACTTAGGCGCGGGACCCAGTGCCAGAGCCATTCCCCGTCGCCGGAAAGGGTTTCGACGCCGAAACTGCGCGCCTGGACGCGGTTCAGGATGCCTTCGGCCGAGGTGCCGAGTTGCAGGCTCCCCCACTTCTGCTCGTAGTTGACCGTGGCGCCATAGCGCTGGACCAGATAGCGGTTGTCGTTGGCGGAAGTGTAGTAGGCGTTGGCCGTCCCGTCCGCGTTGAAGGCGTCCCGGTGGGATTCGTTGAAGGAGCCGGAGAAGCTGGTATTGAGCGTCAGGCGCCATTTCTCGCCCAGGGGTTCGGCATAGCTCAGGCCCGTGCCGATGAAGTTGGACGCGCCGAGGCGGTCATATTGCAGGTCCAGTTCCTCTTCGGCGAGGCCGCGGCGCGTCAAGGACCATTCGCGGCTCGTGCCGCCGGTACCCCGGTGGTCGTAGTTGAGGTAGGCGTGGATCGCACGGCGGTCATCCCCGCCGATGCCCTTGTAACCGCCACTGCCGCCAATGCCGAAATACCGCTGGGTCAGATCGGTGTGCTCGGTTCGGTCGGAACTGTTGAGGAAGGCGGATGCGCTTGAGAAGGGCTCCTGCTCCCGGCTGGTCGATGAACTGGCGCTTTTATCGAGATGCGTGTCTTGCCAGGAAAACTGGCTGTCCAGGGTGAACTGGAACTTGCCCTTTTCTTTTTTCGCTTCCACGTTCCCGCTGACCGAATTGCCCCACTGGCTTCCTTTGTCGATCGATTCGGAGAGCAGGTCGCCGTCTTCCCGGAAAGTCGTGCGCAGGGTCTTGGTCGCGGCGTCGGTGTGGCTGAACTTATAGGAGCTGCCAGCCGTGATCTCGACATCCTTGACACGGGAGGTGTTGTAGTTGGCGCCAAACTGCGCCTGCTTCGTCAGGCCACTGAGCTTCGGCATCTCGTCGGCGGACGCCCCGCCCATACGGAAATAGAAAGCCTCTCCCACGTCATTGATATTCAGCGCATTGCCAATCAGGGTCAGTTGGTCCTTGGGATTGTAGGTCGAGACGAGGGCATTGGCGTTGTAGAGCATGCCGCGGTTGTCGCGGAGCTCGTCGTTGTTATTGTCGAGGGTCGTGCCGCCCTTGAGGCCGACATTGCCGAACCAGCCGTCTTCATACTCTTTCTTGAGAGCGACGTCCATGACCTTCTCCCGCTGGCCGTCCTCGATGCCGGTGACGCGCTTCTGCTCCGATTCCTTGTCGATGACGCGGATCTTGTCCACGATGGAGGCCGGCAGGTTGTTGAGCGCCATCGACTGGTCGTCGAAGAAGAAGGTCCGGCCGCCCACGGTGATACGCTTGACCTCTTCGCCGTTGACCCTCACCTTGCCGTCATCGCCGATGTCGATGCCCGGCATGCGGACCAGCAGATCCTTGAGCATGGCATTCGCGCCCACCTGGAAGGAGGATGCGTTGTATTCGATGGTATCCTGCTTGATGATGATGGGGTTGCCCACGTCGGTGATGGTGGCGGCCCGGATGAACTCGTCGTCGATCTGCAGTTTGACCGTCCCCACGTCCACGCGCCATTTCTCGAAGCGCATCTCCTTCACCCAGGGCCGGTAGCCCATCATCTCGATATGGAAAAGATAGACGCCGTAAGGCACCTCTTTCAGTTCCGCCAGACCCTTGTTGTCCGTAAGGGTGAAATGGTTGATCGTCGAGTCCTTCCTTTCCGTCAGGTATACCGAAGCGAAAGGCACCGGCTCGGCATTGGTGGAGTCCACCACCGCAACCTTCACTTGCGCCAGCTGCCCCATCATACTGTCCGTAAAGACAATCTGCGCTTGGGCGCTGAGGGTCGTGCCGAGGGCTACGAGGATAATGGCTATCGTTTTCTTCATTCCTGTGTGCTTCCAAGTATTCTTCCTATGCTCTTCCCGTGTTCTTTTGCGACGAAAGACATGGGAGCCATAGTTCTTTCCTTTCGTCGCACGGTTTTCATGGTTTTCGTTCTATTTCCTTCCACGAAAGGAAAATACAGCCGTCACCGTTCCTTTCGTAGCAAGTCTAGTTCTGTCAGGAAATCCGGGCTGGCGAGGCCGGGGAGGGTCTTGCCGCGGACGACACGACCGTCAGGGGCGACCAGCTCAACATGCGGGATTCCGTTGAAATTAAAAAGGGTGGTCAACAGGATATAGTGTGCTTCCGGGATACGGTAGCTGACTTCGTCGGCGAGGTATTTCGAAGCGTAGTCGTCGTAGGCTTTTTCCGGGGAGCTGCGGTCGCCGGTGATGAAGACGATTTCCAGGTCCTTTTGTCGGGAGAGTTTCTTCCGATTCGCCACGGATGCTTCAATGCCGGCGCGGCAGGGACCGCAGCCCGTGGACCAGAATTCGACATAGACCCATTTGCCGCGGAAAGGGGCGACAAGCGCGTTGAAGATGTCGGTTGCCTCCCCAGACGGAAGATCATAACGGTCCTCCTTTTCCGCAAGGAGTTCATCCAGGGTTGCCTGATAGCGGGCTTTCAGGTACGGTGATGTCAGGGCGGCAAGACGCTCGTCCCACACCTTCTGATAATCAATCTGTTTCCACTGCAGCGTGCCATCATCACCGATCCAGACCTGGGTAGGGATCCGTTCTCCCTTGACTTCCTGGGAAAGCATGCGACCGTTCATCAGCGCAGCCTGCAGGAAGATGGAAGGTCCGGTCCGATGGAAGAGAGCACTGTCAACCCCAACCATTTCCGGGACTTCTCTGTTATAGAGCAACGAATACTCATAACGGTTAGACAGGAAAAAGATGTCGTTGTTGAGCATGAAAGCTGTCCAGTCACCCGGGTCCAATTGAGCCATAGAGACATACAGGGATGGATCGGCAAGGTCTTTCGAACGCTGCCGGCCCAGAGAATCCAATGGCACACCCGGTTTCGCACGTAGCAGATTAAACTTAGCGCTCATCTCATCCTCGACGGCCAGGATCCTGATCTGTTGCTTCAACAAATGCGCTTCCTCATCGGAGAAACCCTGCCGCCGGCAAATGTAATCCGCCAGTTCCTGCATCTTGGCATAATGCTCCGCGATGCGGGTGGTATAGTCACGGATGGAGATTGTCTTCCAATCCTCCGGGGTGATGGACTTCATCGGGAAATAGAACCGCGGTCCGGCTTCAGTCATCCATTCCGCCAAAGCGCCGCAGCGAGAGCCGGCCGGATAGTGGACGAAGCCGGCTGAGTCAACCTGCATCTGCGTTTCCTCATCGGGTGACAGGAAGATATAGTAGTCGTTCGAATGATCGTCCCTGACGTAGGAATAGATAGGATGGTCCAACGTGATTTCTAACGAGAAACTCCCGTCTGGGGCAACCAGACCGGTTTTCTTGTTATCCTCCTGAAAAGCATTGTAACCGAAAAATTCGATGACTTCCGGATGCTTGCCCTCGAACTTTCCTGTCAGTTTTCCTGTGCCCTTTTGGAAGAAGGCCGTCTCGTCATGGATGGCCTGGCCCTCATCCCGGACCGGCTTGATCCTGAGTGAATGTGCGGCATCATGGATCCCATAGACCATCCAGCCGTTCGGTTCGATGAGGTCTATTGCCCGATTGCGGCCCCGCAAGGGTTCGAAATACAAGTCGAAGGACGCGGTACCTTCTTCCGGATAGGGTGTCCACTGCCCGGGGACGAGCCCTTCGCTGCCTTGCAGGGCATATTTCCGTCCGTCGTCACCGACAATGTATGTGTTGGGCTGGATGCGGAAATTGCTTCCATTTTGTCCCTGGGCCGTCAAATGCAATACAGTCCGGTCCTGAAGCCGTTCGACTCCGGCGACGGTAAGCGTTGCATTCGAATACAACACCTCAGGCTGCTCCCAAACCTTGTTGCCAGAACAGCCAGTCATAAGAACCAGTCCGACTGCCACGACCACAAGGACGTTCATTCTTCTTTTCATATCGTCATTTTCATTCTTATTCCGTTCATTCGGAAGCCTAGGCCCAACCGCTGGGGAAGGTAAAAGGCTTGTTTTGGGGAAGGTGGAATTTTAGGGGCTACACCTTCACCACTGATTATGGCCCACAGTCCACTGGAAGGCCGATTTCACGGGGAAGGTGAGGTATCTTTTTTTCCACCTTCCCCACAAAGAGCAGAGACCTTCCCCCATATCCTCTGCCCTTACTCCGACTGGACGATGCGGAAGGCGCCGTCGGGTTGGTCGAGGTAGCCGGGGTCCAGCTCCAGCGCTTCATTCTTCAGGACGACGTCAATCCTTTTCTTCTTGCCGAGGGGGAGCGTCACTTTCTCTTTGCCAAGCATCGAAAACTGGACTTCCGTCACCCATTTCTTAGGAAACTGGATCTCATACTGCCCGGTGGCATCCGTCACGTTCCCGAAGACATGCGGGTCATCCGGGATGAGCGCATACACCGTCACGCCCTGCAACGGCTGGCCTTCTTCGTCCTTCACCGTCCCCCGGAGCGTCCCGTCCAAGCGGAGTTTCGAGACCGGAGGCATCTTGTGAGCCGACGTCTGAGGCTCCGTTTTTCCCATCGTCGCCCACTGCGTATCTTCGCCCGATTTCCCGGACGAACACGCCGCCGTGCCGATGGCCACCGCAAATATGGTCAAGACAACCACTGGGGCGCGCAGCGCCGCGATTTTGGAGCGTAGGGTTTTCATAACAATTAATTCCAAAATTAACAATTAATTCCTACACCAACTATTTTTCCCTTGCAAGTTTCTTTTTTATGACGAAAGGAAAAATCACATTTGTATCTTCCTTTCGTCGCTACAGTTTCACAAGAAATAGTTGTTTCGCTACCACGAAAGGAATGAAACACAGCATTGTATCCTTTCGTAGCACCGTACTAATATGATTCCCGGGTAAGGCCTACCACACCTATCAAAAGCATGGACAGGGAGAACAGGGCCAGCCAGAAATAGGGCCATTGGGTCAGGAAATCCCGAGCCTGAGGAAGCAGCGGCAAACGCGGCCACGAAAGGGACGTTAGAAGGGGTATCAGCGCGGCGGACAGGCAGCCGAGTGTAATACCGATAACGGCGGCCAGCAGCACGGCGATTCGACCCCGCCGCCTTTCACGGGCAACCAGGTCCTTGGCAGTCTCGGCCGCTTCCAGTTTCGCATTCAGTTCGACCAGGAAGGTCTCTCCTGTGGGCATAGAAGGCTTATTTTGACGCAAGATTTCTTCAATGTCATTCATGCTGAAGTAAGGCTTTAAGATGATTCCGGCCCTGATGGAGCCAATATTTGACTGTGCCGGACGGTACCCGCATGACGGAGGCAATCTCCTTCACCGGCAGATCTTCCCAATAATGCAGGATAAGGGCGGTGCGTTCCTTAAGCGGAAGGCAGCCCAGAGCTTGGTTCAGTGCCTCGTGGCGGAAGGCCTTGTCGGCGTCGGCATCAGCCGGCACGCGCTCCATCCAGACATCATCCATTGTGTCGATGCCTTGAGGCTGCCTCCGGAAATGATCGACAAACACGTTGTAGGCAATGCGGAACAGCCAGGGACGGAAACTGCCCCGGAAGCGGTCGGAAGCAAGCCAGGCCCGCAACATAGTCTCCTGTGCCAGATCATCCCCCCGGGCGGAATCACCATTGCACATCGTTGTCAGGAACCGCCTCAACGGTCCCTGACACACGCGCACTTCAAAGATGAACTGCTCCCGGGTCATCCGTCAGTCCTGTCCGTCTTCCTTAACGTGGCCGGCGAACAACTCGGCATTCTTCTTCGCAACCGAATAAGCGATCCATTTGCCGACACCCACGCCCAGAGCAATTCCAGCCAAAACCGCTCCCAGGGAGACGACTATGGCAATGCCCTCCCCGTCGGATCCCGCTTTAGTAAGCAGGACAAACATCACGACCGCGGCAATGGTAAGGAAGATGCCGATCACAGACCATGTGATGCCGGCCGTCAGCCGTCGCGACTGCTTTTCTGGGAATGTTTTTTCAAACCACCCCGGAGATAGTTGGGTGCCGGACTCGACCGCTTTGAGCATCACCTCCGTCCTTCTGTTAATCTCATGCTTTCGAGATTTTACCAAAAGGGAAACGATGACAATGGGCAGGACAACGAACACGCCGGTTCGCCAAAGAAGGTTTATCACACCTTCACTGATGCGGACAGCATCACTTGCAACTAATGGAATCATAATCATACAAAGGTATATTCACTTCTTTAACGCAAACCAGACCGGAAAGGTTGGCTTTATGCCGAAAAAAGCGTCGTTCAGATCCGCGGCTTCTGGATGATGCGGATGATCAGGGAGAGGAAATAGATGACCAGGCCGTAGAGGAGGGGGATGAGCATGACATGGATGCCTCCCCAGAGGACGGCGGGAGAGATGTCACCCGCCATGGAGATGGCGCTGGACATCTGGCTGAGGCCGCACAAGGCCCAGAATACGCCTACAATTAAGGCGCAGATGCCGATTTCCTTGACCCACCTCGGCGCTTTCCAGGCTGCAGCCAGGAGGGCTATCAGGAAGATCGTGATGATCAGCATGCCGCCGAGGCCGCCTTCCACGAAGAAACTGACGAGGGAGAATGATGCTTTTTCCATCGGGACCGCCTGGACCATGCCCAGCGAATCGACTACATACAAAGAATCTGTTGCCATAATGATGAAAGATTGGTTTTATGCAAAGGAAGTAGATGCAGACATATCCTCAAAATGCGAATCCCCCTCTCCCCCGGTCAAATCCCATCCTCGGCCATAGAGGCTTGTTTGCGACGGGACAATTGCCTATTTTTGTCCTGAGATGAAAACCGCCGGACGGATCATATATTGGATCGTGGCGCTCGGGCTCGTTTCGGCCGTATTGGTCAGCCTGGGCTATTCCTGGACGCAGGCCCTGCTGATCAGCCTGGTCGTTTTCGGGCCCTGCAGCCTGGCGTTGGAGTTCCTGTTCCCCAAGGCGAAGAAGGCGCTGGACAAGGTCTGGCTGTCCCTGGCGGTGTTCGTAGCCGCATTCTCTCTGATCTTGCTGGTCCACCATTGGTTATGGGAAAAGTCGCAAATCCCTGAATACCAGTGGGTCATCGATGTGAAACCGGCGTTGATCAATCCCGTATTCCTCGGCATCATCTTCACCGTCCTCGCGCTGGGCGACGTGTTCTGCCTCCGCTGGCTGGACCGGCGCTTCGCCACTGCCACGCATCCGGTCACTTTCTTCTCCGACCGGCGCTCCGTCACCGTGAACCAGGAAGACATCGCCTACATCGAGTCGAACGACACGGAGGTGCGCGTGTTCCTTCGTGACGGCAGTTCCTACCGCAACAAGACCGGCATCTCGCAGTGGGAGAACCTGCTCGGAGAAGGGTTCCTGCGCATCCACCGCTCGTATCTGGTAAACCGGGGCCTGGCCAGCGCCGAGACGCCCGACAGCGTGTCCGTGGGCGGCGTTTCGCTTCCCGTTTCCCGGAAATACAGAGACCGCGTGCAGGAGAGCCTCGGCGCCTGACGGGGCCCGGGCGCACGATTATTCAATTATTATTGCTACCTTGGCAAGCATGAAACGCAGTCTCGTATTCCTTTTGTCCTTCATCCTGGCCCTGGGCGCCGGCGCGCAGGAGAAAACCGGTCACCATGGCATCCCGGCCGACGTCTATTACCTGATGCCGGAATTCGGCAACGGTATGGTATATCTCCGCGGGCAGCGGCCGGCGCAAGGGCGGCTGAACATCTGCGCCGTCGACAACACGCTCCGTTTCCTCGGGCCGGATGGCAAGGAACTGACGGCCACACAGGACGGGGACATCATCAAGGTGCGGATCGACAGCGTGATGTTCCTGCGGGACCAGAACATCTTTTTCCGCCTGCACCCCCTGACATCCAATCTGGGTGTCGCGGTGCGGCGCGAGGTGCGGATCCTCCGGGATGTCAAGGAAGGTGCCTACGGGACCTCGTCCCAGACCACTTCCGTCCAGAATTACGGCACCTATTATGCCGACGGCGTCGTCTACAATCTGGACAGCGACAAGGAATATCCTTTCACCGTCAGCGAGCTGGTCTGCGTCTATAAGGACGATGTCGTCTACCCGCTGACCCGCAAGAACTTGCGCAAGCTCTTCCCCGCCCGCAAGGACGAAATCGACGCCTTCTTCAAGTCCGGGGAGAAGCTCCCGGAGACGGTCCCGGACGCCCTGGACTTCCTTTCCCGCTGGGCGGAATAGCCCGCGCGGATTCAGTCGTGGTAATCACTTTCCTTCCACTCGTATCTGACCGTGCCGGGTACGAGGTATTTCCCGATTCTGTAATCGATGTTGGCTTTGTGGGCCTGGCTGAGTTGGTAACAGCGCTTCACATAGTACATCTTTCCGTCCTTGATGAAGCGGGCACCCGTCTGGTGGAAACGGAAGGGGATGTCCCTGGCGACGCATTGTTCCCGTAGGGCTAGTATCCAGTCGTAATCGCAGGGGCGGGCATCGACGCCCGACTCGCCGCCGACGGACACTTCCTCTATCGTAGCATCCAGATAGGGTGTGAGGTCGAGGGCTGTGATCAGGGGCGAAGCGATGATACTCTTGTGCCTGATGGGAAGGGACAGGAAGATGGGCAGGCGGTAATCGGCCATTTCCTGGTTCTCGACGGTGCAGCCTACAATGACGTTGTCGTAGCCGTCGTCCCAGTCCTCGGGAATGCACTCCATAAAGCGGTCGATGCGCTTGGTGAAGAAATAGAAGTGGAGGTCGCTTCTCCGTTTGATCATTTCCCAGCATTCGGGCCGCCACGGGTCCGCGTCCTTCAACAGGAAATCCGAGGTGAAGCAGGTGAAGACGATCTTTCCACTCTCTATCTTCCACGACTTGTCGCGCTTGCGCTTGATGGGAAGGTAGAAGTTGCCCGTCTTCCTGCATTCGCTGCTGGAAACCATGCTCCCGTACATCTCATCCTGCCGATAGACATAGCAGTACTTGCATCCGGGGCTGATTTTCGTACAGCCGTGCCACGGATTCCAGTCGGCGTATATTTCCCAATGCTCAGACATACTCGGTTTCCGGGAAAGACACGTCCTCAGATCAGCACGGGAGAGAGGCCGGCGGCGGGAAGGTATTTCCCCAGCAGGTCGTCCGTGCGGATCTTCACGAAACAGGTGGCCGTCCCGTCGGTGCAGGCGAACCATTCCGACTGAGCGACGCTTCGGTCCATCACCCAATGGATGCCGGCCGCCTGCGGCAGGATGGCGCTCAGGACCGTTGTCGCCCCGACCAGCACGCCGGTCCGCGCCCAGAGCTGTTCCGCAGAAGCGAACGACACCCGCGGAATCCCCAGCGCCCCGCAGAACTCGCGGGTCACGAAAGGCTTGTCGTCCGTCGTGACATAGAGGTAGAACTCCGTCTGCTGCCGGTTGCAGAGGAAGAGCGTCTTGACGATGCGCACGCCGATCTTTGCATCGATGTGCTGGCAATCCTCCATCGTCAGGCCCGGATCCGTCTCCACCCTTTCGAAAGGAATCCCCAGCCGGGCAAACGTCTCATACACCCGCCGCTGCAGCTCGGAAGCAAACGTCTCCGGCGCCGTCGTAATAATCTCACTGACCTTGAACATAACGAAATCAAAGATACGCGTTTTTTCCTTATCTTCGCATTATGAAACGTATCATCATTTTTGCGCTGGCCGCGCTGGCTTCCTTGGCCCTGAACGCCCAAGTCAAGATCGACAGTCCCCGGAATCACGGGATGGACCCGGAGCGACTAAGCCGCGTCGACGGAGTCATTGAAGAAGCCATCCGCGACGGGGAAATGCCGGGCGCCGTGCTCTCCGTCGTGCGCGGCAATCATGTCGTCTATCTGAAGGCCTACGGCAACAAATCGGTCGTGCCAAAGGAAGAGCCCATGACCGTCGAAACCTTTTTCGACCTGGCATCCCTAAGTAAATGCGTCGGCACTACCCTGTCCGTCATGCAGTTGATCGAAGACGGCCGCCTGCGCCTGAACGACCCGGTCAAGCGTTTCATCCCGGAATTCAAGCCCTGGACCGACCCCCAGACCGGCGAGACTGTAGATATCACGATCCGCGACCTGATGACCCATTCCTCCGGCCTGAGCGCCTACTACGACGCCGACAAGATCGTCGCCCGTTTCGGCCCGCAGCAGCCCGACTCCCTGATGCGCGTCATCGCGACCGAGGTCGAGCGCCACTTCCACCCCGGCAGCGACTTCCTCTACAGTTGCCTGAATTTCATCACCTTGCAGCACATCCTGGAGCGCGTGACCGGCGAACGCCTCTGCGACTACGCCGAAGCCCACGTCTTCGCCCCGCTGGGTCTCCGCCATACCGGCTATCTGCCCTTGCAGGATGATTTGCGCACCCCTTCCCGCCACGCGGAATGGCTCCCGCTCATCGCCCCGACCGAAGTCCAGGCCGACGGGACGCCCCTGCTCGGCGCTGTCCACGACCCCCTCGCCCGCCTGGTGAACGGGGGTAATTCCGGCAACGCCGGCGTCTTCTCGGACGCGGTCGACCTCTCGCGGATCTGCATGATGATTATGCGTGGCGGCAGTGCACTCGCCGACAAGAAACTTGGCTTTCCGGAAAACTCGGAGCGCATCCTCAGCCGCGCCGCCATCCGCCTGATGGGCACCGTTCCTTCGGAGAATGACCCCTCGGTCGGCCGCGCCCTCGGCTGGGACGTGAGCAGCGCCCACAGCGGTCTGCGAGGCGACTTATTTAATCCTGAGACCTGCCTGATGCACACCGGCTACACCGGCACTTCGATCCTCATCGATACGGACACCCGCACCGCCGTCGTGCTCCTGACCAACCGCGTCCACCCGACCGACGACGGCGCCGTCGGCCGCCTGCGCGCCCAGGTCGCCAACATCGTCGCCTCCTCCATCATCTGGTAACTTACAAATCCAGGCTGGTAAAGTACTCTTTCTGCTCTTCCCGGCAGTAGTCGATCGCACGGTTGACGTAATCCAGGAATGGCTTCCCCGTCCGGAAGATGGACAGCAGGCGGGCCGGCAGGTCCGGTGAAAGGATGAACGCATCATCCAAGTTTTCGACCAGGCAGAAGTTTCTGAGTTTGAAGAATTCCGCATCCGGGCTGTCGGCCGGAAAACCCTTCGGGACCTTTTTCAGCGCGCTTTCCGTCTCCAACTCCAAACCCGGAGCGACACCCTCCAGAATACGGCGGAAGTCTCCCCCGCCCAGCTCGATGTCCTCACGCAGGACTTTCAGCACACGCGGCTCGGTATAGTAATTCCCGACGGCGAGGAGATGGTTGCCATTCCCGTCAATGTGGAAATAATAGCCGCTGTATCCCGACTTCTTTCCGCCCCGGTTCACGAAGATCCCCATGTGCGTCTTGTATGGGCTCTTGTCCTTAGAGAAGCGCACGTCCCGGTAGATGCGGTAAGTGCAGTCGGATATGGACAGCGGGCCGATGCTATCATCGAAGGAACGGATCCCGGCAATGAGCTTCTCCGCCAACGCCGCCACCGTGGCTTTCGCCGTCAGAAAACCCGCCTTATGCGCCTCGAACCAAATCTTATCGTTATGCAGCGACAAGGAATGGAGATATCTCAAAACCTGTTTCATACTTCCATCA
This sequence comes from Bacteroidales bacterium, assembly GCA_017400135.1. Classification (GTDB taxonomy): domain Bacteria; phylum Bacteroidota; class Bacteroidia; order Bacteroidales; family UBA932; genus Cryptobacteroides. The sequence continues at coordinate 56,443 of JAFPVJ010000017.1, read as the reverse complement.
TCATTTTGTCGAGACGGCGGGCGACTTCTTCCGGATGATCGACCAGCAGCTGACCGTGATTCATCTTCGGGAAGACTTCTATGTGGATATCGGGATGGATGACTTCCAGATGCCGTGCCTGCGGCTTGGCGACAAAGGCCTCCAGGGAACCGTGCCAATAATGGATATCGGTGCCGGAGATAGACTCCAACTTGTTGGTATAGACCGACTTATACCCATCCAGGACAGCCTGGCCCCCGCCGAACGGATAGACCTTCTTGCATTCGTCCAGCAGGACATCGAAGTAATGGGAATGGAAGACCCATCTCCAGAATCCGGTCCAGTGATAGCAGGTCCAGACGTTGGCGCACTGGTAGTAGCGCAGCGGCCCCACCAGCCATTTGGGCAGGGGCAACAGGGGTGCCGCATCCAGGACGGCATGGTCGATGACGATCTCATTTCTCTCCAGCACACGGGAAAGGATCTTCCCGCCCAGGGAAAGGCCGTAGGCGCAGTCCAAACGGGCCTCGCAGTGAGTCTTGACATAGTCTATCACCTGGGCCGCCTGGTCATCGATGGAAGTGAAACGCGTCTGCTTACCCAGCGTAAAGCCGTCCACCTGCACGGCAATGATACGGAAGCGCTCCTCCAGCAGACCGATCAGTGGAAGGAAGATTTCGAATGAGACACCCAGTCCGGGAATCAGCAACAGCGAGGGCGCGCCCTCTTTTCCAAACAACTTGAAGTCCATTACCAGATAAAATAACGCGGAACTCGCTGTTTGTAAGCTTCATATTCCTCCCCGAAATCCGCCGCAAGCCGCTTCTCCTCCGACCGGACCTGTAGTGTGAGGAGAAATACCTCAACGGAGAAAACGATCAGCGGCCACCCGCTCTGCAGCCAAAGCAGAACGCCCAGATCATAGATGTAAATGCCCAGGAGCATGGGATTGCGGGAGAAGCCATAAGGCCCGTCCGTCATCAGATGTTTGGTCCGGGGCGCCACCTCGTGGTTATAGGCGTCGAAAGGATTCCCCTCCCCAACCCGCTTCATATAAACGATGGACCAGATGCTGAGTGCCAGTCCGGGAATGGCCAGCAGAAGGGCAACGATGACCCAAGGCCAAGCGGGCGCCCAAGGAAAAGGCCGCCCCGACACCCACCACATCAACGCCGGAATCCCCGCAACAAAAATCAGGAATCCCAGCACATAACCGAAAGCATTCTTCATCTCTTCAACTGTTTCACGCAAACAAATATAACGACAAATCCGCGAAAGGCATATAGCTTTCCCCCTTTTCCTTTCGTCGCATCATTTCAGCGATAATCGCCCTATTTCTTGCAACGAAAGGAAAGAAACCACGGAATCTTTCTTTTCGTCGCAAATACTACAGAATGCGAGGAAAAAGTGCTATCTTCGTTTTTGACATACAGCGTTTCTTGAGAGGCGGGCGATTCGCGTATCAGGACTGGAGCTGGAGATGAGTTGTTGAATAAGGAATGCTATGAGAAAGACTGTCCATCTGTGTCTTTCGTCCCACGACGAAGTCATGTACCGAAGCGAAGCGGACCTCATTATGGGGTTCAACTGTCTGGCCCTGGCCGTTTTGGAAACGGAATCCCGGCTGTTGGCGGAAGGATTCATGACGACTCACCATCACAATCTCGTACAAACAGACCATTACAAGGAACTCATGTACCGCAGCCGGTATGCCTACGCCCGGTACTTTAACGCAAAATACTCCCGAAACGGACAACTTGGAGAAAGGAATTATTTCTCCCTGGAAGTAGAAGGCCTTTTCCATACGACGGCAGCCCTCAATTATGTGATCCGGCAGGGACTCCATCATGGCCTGACCTCAACGCCCTTCGAATATCCGCATTGTTCGGCAAACGCATTCTTCCGGAATGAACTGGGCCGGCGCGAAGAAAAGCAACTGTTACGTGACTCAAACCGATATCTGTATCTCCCGAGAAACAAAAGTCTTCCCGCAGACCGTTACCGGATGTCAGCAAACGGGCTTCTTCTCCGAGAGGATATAATCGATACGGCATACGTGGAAGAAATCTACATCTCACCCCGGAACTACCTGTTCCAAATGAACAAAGTGTCAAATGAAAGGGACTTGGACGAACAACGCAAGGAGAACGATGCTCCGCCGATAACAGTGGACCTCATTGAATCCGGGGTCCCTGATTTCAACTCCAAAACGGCAAAGATCTTCGAGCAAGGAAAGGTCGACCGGAAAAGAATGACGGATCTGGAATTGTGCGCCGTCGTCGACGGGCAAATTGTCCCCAGATACCTCAAGGGAAGTGAGCCAGCTTCCATCTACCGACTATCCGAATCCAAACGCGCAACCATTTGCAACAACCTTTGGCAAGAATGTCTTCAGTCAAGGTTCGGCAGAACCCCGCGCGGTTTACTTGCGGGAAAAAACGTGACCGAAGCCCAACTCCGAAGGTGTCTCTGTATCTGACCTGCCTGTCCCCAAGTTTCCTCTGCACATCATCTGCGACGAAAGGAAAGAGTGCCCCCGTCCCTTCCTCTCGTCGCACCAAAACAGCCCCAAACCTGGAAAACCCTTCCACAAAAGGAACGGAATAGCCTTGTCTTTCCTTTCGTCGCACGAGCCAAGGCGGGAGGAGGTGGAAGCGCGGGGTTCTCGAAGGATGAGCGGACGTTCACGCCCGGAGGGGGCGGTACCCCGTTGGCGCGGACGTGCCCACCCCCGGGCACGGGAAGGGGGACGGGGCCCGGTGGAAAAAGTTATTTCTTGCAGAGAGGCGCAAAGGCGGGAGGAAACTACGCCAGCAGCGCCGAGACCGCTGCGTGGACGCGGTCGAAAGTGAAAGAAGATAGCACGCGGGCGAACTTCGCGGCGATGCGGTCGTTGCAGAGGTTGCCGATCGAGCCTTCGTGCGTGTGGTGCAGCGTGCCGTTAAAGACAAACGACCCTGCCTGAATCTCCTGCCCCACCGCCTTGTACGCATCCCGGAACGGGACACCCTTCGAGACCCGGTCGTTGACCTCCTCCACGCTGAATGCCAGCGCATACCGCGGATCCGACATCAGATCCTCGGAAACCGTCATCGCACCCACTGCATACGCAGCAATCTCCAGACAATCCCCCAACTCGTCAAACAACGGCAGGAAAACCTCCTTGATCACCTGCATATCCCGGAAATACCCCGACGGCAGATTCGTCGTCAGCAAGCGAATCGACTCCGGCGCCCCGCAGATCTTGTTGCAACGCGCCCGGATCAACTCGAACACATCCGGATTCTTCTTATGCGGCATGATGCTCGAGCCCGTGGTCATCGCATCCGGCAACTTCACGAAAGCGAAATTCTGGCTGTTGAACAAGCAGCAATCCGCCGCGAAACGACCCAGCGTCTCCGCCACGGAAGACAGCGCAAAAGCGATCAGCCGCTCCGTCTTCCCCCGCCCCATCTGGGCGTACACCACATTGTAATCCAAGTCATCGAAACCCAGCAGCCGTGTCGTCAACGTCCGGTCCAGCGGCGCCGAAGACCCATAACCGGCCGCCGACCCCAGCGGATTCTGGTTCGTCACATCCCAAGCCGCCTTCAGCACGCTCAGATCGTCCGCCAAAGACTCCGCATACGCCCCGAACCAAAGCCCGAAAGACGAAGGCATCGCCACCTGCAGATGCGTGTAGCCCGGCATCAAGACATCCTTATACTTCTCGCTCTGCGCCTGCAGCACCTCGAACAGCGCCTCCACCCGCAAAACCGTCTTCTCCAACTCCGCCCGCGAAAACAGCTTCAGGTCCACCAGCACCTGGTCGTTGCGCGAACGCCCCGTGTGCACCTTCTTGCCCAGGTCCCCGAGCCCCCGCGTCAGCATCAGCTCCACCTGTGAATGAACATCCTCCACGCCCTCCTCGATCACGAACGAACCCGCGACCGCCGAGGCATAAATCTCCTTCAACTCCGCCAGCAGCAAAGGCAACTCATCGGCCCCCAGCAGCCCCCGCGAAGCGAGCATCGTGATATGCGCCATCGTCCCCAGGACGTCGTACGGCGCAAGGGCCAGGTCCAGGACGCGATCCTGCCCCACCGTAAACTTCTCGATCCTGCTATCCAGCGAGAAGCCTTTATCCCACAGTTTATCAGCCATATATGTGCTATTTCTCAAACACCGGAAGCGCCCGGCCCCGCCACTCCGAAGGGACCTGCAGTCCCAGCGCCTTGGCAAAGGTCGCCGCCACATCATACTGCATCATGAAATCGGAAATCTCGCCCTTGTGCGCAATGCCCTTGCCGCAAATCACGAACGGCGTCTCCATCTCCTCCAGCGTCATGCCCCCGTGCTTGCGGCCCACGCCACCGTGATCCGAAGACACCACGAGTATCGCATTGTCATACATGCCCTGCTCCTTCAAGACCTCAATGACGGCCGCAATCGCCGCATCCGCCTCTTCCAGGCACTGCTGATACCCCGCCGACTCCCAGCCGCAGCGGTGTCCCACCTCATCGACATCGCCGATGTAGAAGGTGAAAAACACCGGCTTGTGCTCGCGAAGATACGGCAACGCACTCCGCTCCGTGTAGCCCGCGACGCAATAGGTCGTATCACTCTTGTCGTGATAGCCCGGATCGTAAAGACAGTAACCAACCGCCGCACTGTCAACGACATAGCCTATGCCATCCCAATTGAAGATACAAGCGGACTCGGCATCCGGCCGCTGCTGGGAAAGCAAGGTATAAACCGTCACCGGCATCCCGTTCGGCCCCATCGCATACGGCTCGATCACCGGCACCTTGGAATTCCAAGCGTTGTAGCCATGCATCTCCGGCGGGACGCCCATGAAGAGCGTGGCCCAGTTCGTCGCCGACGAAGAAGGCATGGTCGAGCGCTTGTGCAGCGTATAGCATCCGTCGGCCATCAGCGCCTGGACCGTGGGCATCCGGTCCATGCTGTCCTTGAAGCTCTGCGTTGCCCAGCCGTCTAGGGCGATGAAAATCAGGTGGTCGGCCTTGGGCTTGGGCGCGCGACATCCGCAGGAAGAAAGCGCCGAAGCGGCGACGAGCGCCAGGGCGACAAACAGGAATAATCGTTTCATAAATGACAGAACAATAGGTTTCTTCAAAATTACGGATTAATGACCAATCCGTCAAGCAGCGCGACGTAAACGTCGATGCCCCGCCGGATCTCCGACAAAAGGATGAATTCGTCCGCCGTGTGCGAGCGCGCGGAATCCCCCGGCCCGATCTTCAGCGTCGGGAACGGGCACAGCGTCTGGTTGCTGCAGGTCGGCGAGCCGAAGGCGCTCAACCCCAGCGACAACCCACGGGAAACCACCGCATGACCCTCCGGCAGATGCGAACTCCCCAGCCGTGTGGACCGGGCCCGGATCTCGATCGAAGGCAGCGCAGCCTGGATCAGCGCGAGCAGCTCCTCATTGGCGTACATCCCGTTCGGCCGCACGTCCACTACGAAGGAACAGGCGTCCGGCACCACATTGTGCTGCGTCCCCGCCTGGACCATCGTCACATTCATCCCCACCGGCCCCAGCCAGGGCGACACCTTCGGAAAAACGTACGAGCGGAACCACTCGATCGCCGGCAGCGCCCCGTAGATCGCATTCACGCCCTCTCCCCGCGCCGCGTGGCCGCTCTTGCCGTGCGCCACGCAATCCAGGACCATCAGGCCCCGTTCGGCGACCGCCATCTGCATCTTCGTCGGTTCGCCGATGATGCCCAGAGTGACAGGCCCCAGCAAAGGCAGGACCTCGTCCATCCCCTCGCGGCCGCAAACCTCCTCCGCCGCCGTCGCGGTATAGATCAGACGGTAGGGCTGTGGCTTCTGCACCAGTTCCAAATAAGCGGCGAGCAACGCAACCAGCGAGCCCCCGTCGTCATTGGAGCCCAGCCCATACAGGCAGTCCCCTTCCAAAGAAGCCTTGAAGGGATCGCGCGTATAACTCGCAGCCGGCCGCACCGTATCGATGTGCGCGTTCAGCAGCAACACCGGCCGCCCGTCGCCCCGCCCTTTCTCCTCCAGGATCAGGTTGTTGCCTACCCGGCGAAGTGGATATTGGGATCCATAGTTATCCACGCCCTGTGCGGTCATCCAAGCCTCCAGCACATCGCAGGCCGGTCCCTCCTCCCGACTGAAAGAAGGCACCGCAATCAGCTGCGAAAGCAGTTCAATATAGGATTCAAATGCAATCATCCAAACAATTCAAACACAATTACAAGCGAACGACAGTCCCGGCATCTGTACCCAGTGCATCAGCGCGTGTGATCACCACCTCTGAAACGCCCGCCGACAATGCCCCGAAAGCATTGTCCAACTTCGGCAGCATGCCCCCGGAAACCACGCCGGAATCCACCAGCGAGCCATACGATTCGCGGGAAATCAGCGGAATCACACTCTCCTCATCGGCGGGATCCGCCAGCACGCCCTGTTTCTCGAAACAATACACCAGCGTCACGTCGAAACATGCGGCCAGCGCCTTGGCGGCCTCGGAAGCGATCGTATCCGCATTCGTATTCAGCAAATGCCCCACGCCGTCGTAAGTCAGCGGCGCCAGCACCGGCACGACACCCTTGGCAATCAGGTCCGCTAGCACCGAGACATCCACCTTCCGGACATCCCCGACCCAGCCGTAATCCACCTCCCCGACCGGGCGCTTGTCGGAAAGCATATAGCCCAGGTCCGCGCCCGTCAGGCCCAGGGCGTTGACGCCCAGCGCCTGCAGGCCGGCCACGATGCGCTTGTTGACCAGTCCGCCGTACACCATCGTCACGACCTCCAGGGTCTTCTCGTCCGTCACCCGCCGGCCGCCGACCATCCGGGACTCGATCCCCAGCGCCTCGGCCACCCGCGTCGCCGCCCGGCCTCCGCCGTGCACCAGGACCTTCAGGCCCGGCATCGCGGCAAAGGAAGCGAGCAAGGCAGACAGCGACGCCGGGTCCTCGACCACCGCGCCGCCCACCTTGACAACTTGCAGCAACTCCTTATCCATCAAGCGATTCTTTCAAATGACTTCTACAAAGACTCCAGCATCCGCTTCATCACCACCTGGGCCGAAACGACCCGGTTGGCCGCCTCCGGAATCACGATGCTCCGGGGCGAATCGATCACGGCGTCGGACACGATCATGTTGCGCCGGACCGGCAGGCAATGCATGAAGTATGCGTTGTTCGTCACCGCCATGTGCGCCTCGTCCACGACCCAGGACATATCCTTGCTCAAGATCTTGCCGTAGTCGGCCGGACAGGTCACGCCCGGGCAGCTCCAGTTCTTCGCATACACGAAATCGGCGCCTTCCAGGGCCTTCATCTGGTCATATTCTACCTTGGCCGGCCCCACGAACTTGGGATCCAACTCATAGCCGTGAGGATGCGTGATTACGAAATCTACGTCCGCGGCGTTCATCCATTCCGCAAAGGAATTGGGCACGGCCTGCGGCAGCGAGCGCGGATGGGGCGCCCAGGTCATCACTACTTTCGGGCGCTTGACCGTTTTGTACTCCTCGATCGTGATCAAGTCCGCGAAGGCCTGGCAGGGATGCACGGTCGCCGACTCCAGGCTGATCACCGGTTTCCCGGAATAGTCAATGAACTGACGCAGAATGGTTTCCGCATAATCAAATTCCCTGTCCTGAAGCCCCGCGAAGGAGCGCACGCCGATCAGGTCGCAATAACTCCCGATCACGGGAATGGCTTCGCGCAGGTGCTCCGACTTGTCGCCGTCCATCACGACGCCCAGCTCAGTCTCCAACTTCCAGCTGTCCGCCCCGACGTTCAGCACGATCGGGTGCATGCCGAGATTGAGCGCCGCCTTCTGGCTGCTCAGGCGCGTGCGCAAGCTGCTGTTGAAGAAGACCAGCATGATGGTCTTGTCCTCCCCCAGCGCCTTCCAGGCCAGCGGCGTGGCCTTGACCTGCCGGGCCTCAGCCAAGGCGGCATTCAGGTCGCCGATATCTTGTACGTGAAAAAATGTCCTCATAAAATCTCTTTCAAAGTATCCACAAAATAGGAAGCCTCCTCCATCTTCAGGCACAACGGCGCGAGCAGACGTATCATATTCGAGCCCGCGACCCCGGTGAAGATGTGCTTCTCATACAGCAACTGCTTCCGGATCGGCGCGACGTCCTCGTTGAATTCGATGCCGATCATCAGGCCCCGGCCGCGGACTTCCTTGATGCGCGGCGAAGCGGGAATGGCGCCCTTCAGGTATTCGCCCACCTGCCAGGCATTCATGATAAGGCTCTCACTTTCAATGATATCCAGCACGGCGAGCGCCCCGGTGCAGGCGAGGTAATTACCTCCGAAGGTCGTGCCCAGCATGCCCTTGACCGCCTGGAATTTCGGCGCGATCAGGATGCCCCCGCAGGGGAATCCGTTGGCGATGCCCTTGCCCATCGTGATGATGTCGGGGCGGATGTTCGCCCACTGGTGCGCGAAGAAATGCCCGCTGCGGCCATAGCCGCTCTGGACCTCGTCCAGGACCAGGCACGCGCCGTATTTGGCGCAGAGCGACTCCAGCGCCTGCAGGAAACCGTCGGAAGGGACATGGATGCCCCCGCAGCCCTGGATGCCCTCGATGATGACGGCCGACACGTCGCCCTTTCGCAGTTGGGCCTCGACGCCCGCGGCGTCCTCCAGTTCGCAGAAAGTAACCTTGTGGACGGCGTTGAAGGGCGAAACGATCTTGGGATTGTCGGTTACCGCCACGGCGCCCGAGGTACGCCCGTGGAAACTGCGCTTGAATGCGATCACGCGGTCCTTGCCGGTGTGGAAGGACGCCAGCTTGAGGGCGTTCTCATTGGATTCCGCGCCGCTGTTGTCCAGAAACAGCGAATAATCTTCATAGCCGGAGGCCTTCCCCAGCCGGTGCGCGAGCTCCGCCTGCAGCGGATTCACGACGCTGTTGGAATAGAAGCCGATCTTGTCCAGCTGGGCCTTGAGGGCCGCCACGTAATGCGGATGGCAATGCCCCACGGAAATCACGGCATGGCCGCCGTACAGGTCCAGGTATTCCGTGCCCTTGTCGTCCCAGACCTTGCAGCCTTGCGCCCGCACCGGGACGACGTCAAAAAGCGAATAAACGTCAAACAGTTCCATATCCTAAAAGGCCGAAGCCTTCAATTGCAGTCCGGTCTTCTCGGGAAGCCCAAACATAAGATTCATATTCTGCACCGCCTGTCCGGAGGCGCCCTTCAACAGATTGTCGATCACGGACGTGACCAGCAGCGTGCCGTCCTGCGCCTCCAGCGAAAGCAGGCACTTGTTGATGTTGACGACCTGCTTGAGGTCGACCGCGCCCGGGAAGACGAAGGTGAACGCCGCGTCCTTGTAATAATCCTGATACAATGCCGTCGCCTCTTCTGCCGACAGCGGGCAGGCCACGGTCACCGCCGCCAAAATCCCGCGGGCGAAATCGCCCCGGACGGGAACGAAGCGGACCGAGTCCCCGAAACCCGGCTGAAGGAGGTTCAAGCTGCGGTGGATCTCCAGCAGATGCTGGTGCGTAAATGCCTTATAGACAGAGAGATTGTTGTTGCGCCAGCTGAAATGCGTCGTCACGCCCGGCTTCACGCCGGCCCCGGTGGAACCGGTGATCGCCGTCACGCCGACCTCGGCCGGCAACAGACCCGCAGCAGCCAGCGGCAGCAGCGCCAACTGGATTGCCGTGGCGAAACAGCCCGGATTGGCCACCAGGTCAGCCCCGGCGATCTTGTCCTTCTGCCACTCCGGCAAGCCATAGACATAGCCGTCGTGTTCGTCCCGGTAGTCCTGGGCCAGGTCGACCACCTTCAGCCCTCCCGGCCTCGGGTGCTCCGCCCAGAAGGCGCTGCTCTTCCCGTGTCCGGAACAGAGGAAAACCACGTCGGCCGAGGACAGGTCCGCGTCCGCGCAGAAATGCAGGTCCGTGTCCCCGTACAGGCCGGAATGCACCGCCCAGAGCGGGTTGCCGGCGTTGCTGGAAGACTGCACGAAGGCGATCTCCGCCTGGGGATGGTTCAGCAGGATACGCAACAGTTCGCCTGCCGTGTACCCCGCTCCCCCGATGATGCCGACCCGGATCATAACTCCTTCTCCAATTGGTCGCCCTCGTCCTTGTGGTTGAGGTAATAGGCCCGCAGCGGTGTGGACGTGACCTTGATGAAGCCCTTGGCTTCCTCGGAGGTCCAGCCCGTGGCGCCTTCGCCGTATTCGCCCAGCTTGTTCTTCACCAGGTCGTCCGGGGAATCCACGCCGACCGTGTCAAAGCCGTAGGGCCGCAGCTGCATCGTGACGGTGCCGTTGACGTGGCGCTGGCTGCTCTCCAGCATAGCCTCGATGTCCCGCATCACGGGCTCGAGGTACTGGCTCTCGTGGAGGAACATGCCGTACCAGTTGGCGACCTGGTCTTTCCAGTACTGCTGCCACTTGCTGAGGGTGAATTTCTCCAGGAACTTGTGTGCGGCGATGATGAGCATCGGGGCGGCGGCTTCGAAGCCCACGCGGCCCTTGATGCCGATGATCGTGTCGCCCACGTGCATGTCACGGCCGACGCCGTACGGGGCGGCGATGGACTCGACCTTCTGGATGGCGGCGACGGGATCGTCATAAGGCGTACCATTGACGGCGACCAGCTGGCCCTTGCTGAAGGTCAGGGCGATGGTCTCGGTCCCGGTCTTCTCCACCTGCTTGAGGTAGGCGGACTCGGGCAGGCCCTGCTTCGAGTCGAGGATCTCCCCGCCGCAGATCGAAGTGCCCCAGAGGCCCACGTTGTAGGAATACTTGAGCTTCTTGAAGTCAGCCGGGAAGCCATTGGCGTTGAGATAATCGATCTCCTGCTGGCGCGAAAGGTTGAGGTCGCGGGTCAGGGTGATGATTTCCATTCCGGGGGCCATCACGAGGAAGGTCATGTCGAAACGCACCTGGTCGTTGCCGGCGCCGGTGGAGCCGTGCGCGATCGCGTCGGCGCCGATTTCCTTGGCGTAGCGCGCGATGGCCATGCCCTGGAAGATACGCTCCGAGGAAACGGAGATGGGATAGGTCCCGTTGCGCAGGACATTGCCGTAGACCATGTAGCGCAGGCTCTTGTCGTAATATTCCTTCGTGACGTCGAGGGTGACATATTTCTTGGCGCCCAGCTTGTAGGCGTTCTCCTCGTTGGTCTTGAGCTGCTCGGGCGAGAAGCCGCCGGTGTTGGCGCAGGCCGCATAGACTTCGTATCCTTTCTCCTTGCTGAGGTACTTGATGGCGAAGGAGGTGTCGAGGCCGCCGCTGTAGGCGACGACGACTTTCTTGGCGGGGGGTGTGTAAAGCATACCGGTACAGAGACAGCGGGTGAAATTGTTGCGGGTCAGGACATCGTAGTTGACGCAGCTTTCGCAGCCCTTCCAGAACACGGGGTCGTTGGTCAGCGCGTCGAAGGTCACGGGGACGTAGCCGAGCTCGGTGTTGATCCGCAGCACGGCGGCGCCCGTCGTCAGGCCGAACAGCTTTGCGTTCGGGAAACGCTTCCTGGACAGTTCGAAGGCCGTTTTCTTGATGCGTTTCGCCAGCCCCTTGCCCCGGTACTCCGGCTTGACGATCAGACCGGAATTGGCCACGAACTGCTCGTGGTCCCAGGACTCGATGTAGCAGAAGCCGGCGAAATCGTCTCCGTGGAGCGCGATGATGGCCTTGCCTTCCAGCATCTTTTTCTTGACATATTCGGGATTCCGTTTCGCGATACCGGTGCCCCGGACCTTGGTAGCGTCCTCGATGGTCTTCAGGATCTCGGGGATGTAGTGAATGTGGCTCTCATTCGCCACTTCAATGACAAACTCTTCCATAGGTGTATACAACTAACTGTTTTCAATCAACTTGGAGGCGAAACCGCCGATATACAGGGATATCTCGGAGACGAGCTGCCGGACATCCGCCTGGTCACGCAGGATGACCAGCACGACATCGTCACCTGCGATGGTCCCCATGATGCCGTCATGGACATTGTCGTCGATGACCGAGGCGACGGCAGCGGCAAAACCGGGATAGGTCTTGATGACGCCCTGGTTGCCGGAGAACTCTACGCTTTTGATGGTTTCGACGGTGAAACGGTTGCGGTGCGGCTCAATGGGCAGGATCTTTCCCCTGCGGGAATCCACATAGCAGTATCCGCCCCGTTCCGGATCGTGCGACTTGACGATACCCAGCTCGCGCAGGTCCCTGGACAAGGTGGCCTGCGTTACGCTAAATCCCTGTGCTTCAAGAAGTTTCTGGAGCTCATCCTGATTCTGGACGGTCTCCCTTGCGACGATGGCCTTGATGGCTTCCAGCCTGCGACTCTTCATATCTTCCGAATTTTTATGCAATAACTTTTGCAAAAATACGGAAAATATGCAAACATCCAAATAAATATGGAATATATTTTCAGACTATACGACTATTCCAGTCGTGCTTTTGCATAATCCACCGTCAGTTTGAAGGTCTTGGACCGGGACGACGGGGATTCGTACATCGCATCCGACATGATGCGTTCGCAGATGGAGCGCAGACCGCGCGCCCCCAGCTTGTTCTTGATGGCGGTGTCCACGATGAGGTCCAGGACGCCGGGCTCGATCACCAGCTTTTTCCCATCCAGTTCAAACAGTTTCTCATACTGGCGGAGGATGGCGTTCTTCGGCTCGGTGAGGATGCGTTTCAAGGACTTGCGGTCCAGCTGGTCCAGGTAGGTGATGACCGGCAGGCGGCCGATGATCTCGGGAATGAGACCGTACTTGCGCAGGTCCTGCGCCTCCACGTACTGGAGCAGGTTGTCCCTGTCCACCTTCTCCTTCGCTTCGGTCCCGTAGCCGATCACCTGGGTGTTGAGCCGTTGCGCGATATGGCGGTCGATACCCTCGAAGGCCCCCCCGCAGATGAAGAGGATGTTCTCCGTGTTGACGTGGATGAACTCCTGCTCGGGATGCTTGCGGCCGCCCTGGGGCGGAACGTTGACGACATTGCCCTCCAGCAACTTGAGCATCGCCTGCTGGACGCCCTCCCCCGACACGTCGCGGGTGATCGAAGGATTGTCACTCTTGCGCGCGATCTTGTCTATCTCGTCGATGAAGACGATGCCCAGCTCCGCCTGGCGGACGTCGTAATCCGCTTCCTGCAGCAGGCGGGCGAGGATGCTCTCGACATCCTCGCCCACATAACCCGCCTCGGTCAGCACCGTCGCGTCCACAATGGTGAAGGGAACATAGAGCATCTTGGCGATGGTCTTCGCCAGAAGGGTCTTGCCGGTGCCGGTCGGGCCGACCATCAGGATATTGGACTTCTCCAGTTCGACCCCGTCGTCCTCAGGCGAGAGGACGTTGTGGATGACGCGCTTATAGTGGTTGTATACGGCCACGGAAAGCAGTTTCTTGGCCCTTTCCTGACCGATTACGTATTGGTCCAGGAAGGCCTTGATCTGCTTGGGCTTGGGAATCTGGAATTCTTTCTTGCTCGCTGCCATTATTTCTTTCTCGTCGTCAGAATCCGGTCGATCATACCATACTCGAGGGCCTCGGGAGCGCTCATCCAGAAGTCGCGGTCCGCATCGGCGAACACCCGGTCGAAGGGCTGCCCGCTGTGCTCCGAGATGATAGTGCAGAGCTCCGTGCGCAGTTTCTCGATCTCCTTGGCCGCGATCAGGATGTCGGAGGCCTGACCCTTCGCACCGCCCAGCGGCTGATGGATCAGCACGCGGGAATGCGGCAGGGCGGAACGCTTGCCCTTGGCGCCGGCGCAAAGGAGCACGGAGCCCATCGAAGCCGCCATCCCGGTGCAGATGGTCGCCACGTCGGGCTCGACAAGCTGCATCGTGTCATAAATGCCCAGGCCGGAAGATACCTGGCCGCCGGGCGTGTTGATATACAGGGAAATGTCCGCCGTGCTGTCGGTCGAAGAGAGGAACAGCAGCTGCGCCTGGATGATGTTCGCGACATCATCGTCGATCGGAACGCCCAGCCAGATGATGCGGTCCATCAGAAGGCGGCTGAACACGTCGAGCGCCGCGACATTCATACGGCGCTCTTCGATAACCGTCGGGTTGATATAAGCGTCCAGGACGGAAGCATAGCGATGCAGCGTCATCGGACTGATGTGCCGGTCGAGACTGGCAAATTTCTCAAAATCGGGATTCATTATGATTCGTCGTTTCGTTTCGGATAAGCGACCCGCTCATGGTAAACCTGGCCCAGATACGATTTCAGGACATCCTTGACCGTGTTGAGCTCCCGGATGGTGATGTCAGCCTGGGAAAGCTGACCCTCGGCCTCCTTGGCGCTGACCATGCCTTCCACGAAGTCGGAGAAACTCTGCGGGGAATGGTCCTTCAGGGTGCGGGAAGCCGCCTCGATGCTGTCGCAAAGCATCAGGATGACCTCTTCCTTGGAAACCGGCTTCTCGCCCAGATAACGGAAGTCCTTGTCCTCTGCCGGGTCGCCGCCTTCGTTGACATACTTGTTGTAGAAGGAGCGGACGAGATTGTCTCCGTGGTGGGTCAGGATGAAGCGGATGACCGGCTCGGGCAGATGCTCCTTGCGGCCCATCTCGACACCGTCGGGGACGTGGCGCGTGATGTCGCGGGCGCTCTGGCGGGGAGAGAGGCCGGCGTGGTAACGAGCGCCTTCCTCGCCGGAAACCAGCGACTCGTTCTCGATGAAGCACTGGGGATTGGCCATCTTGCCGATGTCGTGATACATCGCGCCCGCACGGATCAGGTACACGTTGGCCCCGATCGCCCGCGCGGCGGCATCCGCCATGCTCATCATCTGCAGGGAATGCTGGAAGGTGCCGGGCGCCTTGAGCTCCAGCGAGCGGAGCAGCTTGTTGTTGGTGTCCGTCAGCTCTTCGAGCCGGGTGATGGAAAGCAGGCCGAACAGCTTCTCAAAGACAAAGATCAGCTGGTAGAACGCCACGGTGAGGAGCGATCCGATGAAGATATAGACCATATCCTTCACCAGAAGGCCGGTCAGCAGGCCCGAAGAGCGGAGCACCAGATAGCCGCCGCCCACCAGGACGAACACGGCCAGGGCCATCAGGAACTGCTTCCAGCCCCGGTTGAAACGGGGGAAGAGCTTGATAGCCACGAGGCCGGCCAGCGCGTACAGCAGATAGTTGGTGACGCCCTGCGGCAGGAACACGGCCATGGGCAGCAGCGAGACCAGGTAGATGGGCGCGATCGTCCGGTTCGGGAAGAACGCCTGCAGATACAGCGCAAACAGGGTGAACGGGACCAGATAGACGACGTCGTTGCTCCCGAAGCGGTCCAGCAGGAGGACGGCGACGGCGCAGAGCAGGGCGACGAAGACGATGTACCAGAGCTCCTTCTTCCGAGCGAACAGGCCGCTGTCCGCATAGAAGATGGCCCAGAACAGCAGGCAGGTCAGGATCAGGGCCAGGATGACCGTGGAGAGCCAGATCAGGAAGGAGGGCACGTCGCTGCCCATGTTGGCGTCATACTCGCGCTTGTAGGAATCGAGCATCTGCGACACCTCGGCCGTCACGATCTCCCCTTCCGACACGATCAGCGAACCGGCGGGGACATAGCCCTGCGTCGGCGCGATGTCGTGCTGTTCGTCCGAATGGACCAGTTCGGTCATCTGCCGGTCGAAGCTCAGGTTCGGCTCCATCACGTCCAGCAGACCGCAGGCGGCCAGGGCCGAATCGACCGGAGCCTTCGGATAGGCGCGGCGCAAGTCGTTGACCAGCTGCGCCTTGGCCTGGGAGAGGCGATAGACGTCGGAGATGGGGAACTTGGCGACCCGCTTCCCGCGCTGGATATAGATAACATTGTCCGAAAGGGCGAGCCGGCGGTCTTCCTTGGAAAAGTCGTCCGGGATGATGCCCTGCCGGTAGATGCGGCGCAGGGAATTCAGCAAGGCGGGACGGATCGTGTCCCCCGCCCCGAGCGAAACGCTCTCGGCAACCTGGAGGCTCCTGGCCGCGACCGGTTCCGAATACTTGAAATACGGGATGGCGCTCAACTCCGCATCCGAAAGCTCCTTCATCATCTGTTCGTCCGTCTTGTAGATCGGGAAGTCGAACTCGGAGACAAGGGAACCGTAGCGCCATGGGGCGCCGCTCCGGTATTCGTATTCAAACTTCTTGGCCTTGGGCATCAGGAGCACCAAGGCCAGGAGATAGACCAGGAACGGCAGATAGGGCCGCAGGCCGGATGGGAGTCGGCTGCGCATTACTCGACCTTCATCGCGGCGATGTCGTCGCCGTCATACAGGCCGGCATCGAGCTTGGCCTTGATCTCCTTGAAGGCGTTGAGGGTATAGGCGACATCCTCCATCGTATGCGCCGCAGTGCAGACGATGCGGAAGATGATCATGCCCTTCGGGATGACGGGATAGATGACCATCGAGCAGAAGATCTTGTAGTTCTCCCGCAGGTCCTTGGCCATCTTGGTCGCCTGGGCGACACCACCCTTGATGTGGACGGGCGTGACGCAGGCCTGGGCCTCGCCGATGTCGAAACCTTGCTCCTTGAAGCCGTTCTGGATCGCATGGGTGACCGCCCAGCACTTCTTGCGGAGCTCGTCGCCTTCCGGCGAATCGATGATCTCCATGCGCTTGATGTTGCCGATCACGAGCGGCATCGGAAGCGACTTCGCATACATCTGCGAGCGCATGTTGAAACGCAGGTAGTTGATGATCTTGCGGGGGCCGGCCACGAAACCGCCGATGGACGCCATCGACTTGGCGAAGGCGCCGATGTAGAGGTCGATCTCGTCCATCACGCCGAAATGCTCGGAAGTGCCGCGTCCGTGCTCGCCGAGGAGCCCGAATCCGTGGGCGTCATCAATCAGGATGCGGAACTTGTGCTTCTTCTTGAGCGCGACGATCTCGTCCAGCTTGCCCAGGGCGCCGGTCATGCCGTAGACGCCTTCGGTGATCAGCAGCACGCCGCCGCCGTTCTCCTCAGCCTCCGCACAGGCGCGGGTCAGGATCTTGTCGCAGTCCGCCATGTTGTTGTGGCGGTATTTGTATTTGCTGCCGATGTGAAGGCGGATGCCGTCCAGCAGGCAGGCGTGGCATTCGGCGTCATAGACGACCACGTCGTGGCGGCTCAGGAGCGCGTCGATCGTAGACACGATGCCCTGGTAGCCGAAATTGTAGAGGAACGCGTCCTCCTTTTTCTCGAATTCGGCGAACTTGCGCTCCAGCTGCTCGTGGTAGCGCGTGTGGCCGGACATCATCCGGGCGCCCATCGGGTACGCCAGGCCCCAGTCGGCCGCGGCCTGGGCGTCCGCCTTGCGGACCTCGGGATGGTTGGCCAGGCCGAGATAGTTGTTGAGGCTCCAGTTGAGGACCGGAATCCCGTTGAAAGTCATGTGCGGGCCGAGTTCGCCTTCGAGGCGCGGATACATGTAGTACCCCCAGGCCTGCTCGAAATATTGTCCGATGGGGCCGCCGCTGTCCCGGGCGATCCTGTCAAAAATATCCAACATAGCAGTTTATGATTTAAGTTTTGTACGTTCGGTTTATGCGTCGATGTTCGCGTAGTGGGCGTTCTCCTCGATGAACTGCCGGCGGGGCGGTACGTCGTCGCCCATCAGCATCGAGAAGGTGCGTTCCGCCTGGGCGGCGTTCTCGATGGTGATCTGGCGCAGGCGACGCTTCTCCGGATTCATCGTGGTGTCCCAGAGCTGCACGTCGGACATTTCGCCCAGACCTTTGTAGCGCTGGACGGTGTAGCCCTTGTCCGTGCCCTTGCCGAGCCGCAGGGCCGCGTCCTCGCGCTGCTCCTCGGTCCAGCAGTAGATTTCCTCCTTGCCCTTCTTGACCAGGTAGAGCGGCGGTGTCGCCAGATAGACGTAGCCGTTCTTGATCAGGTCGAACATATAGCGGAAGAAGAAGGTCAGGATCAGGCAGGCGATGTGCGAGCCGTCAACATCGGCATCGGTCATGATGACCACCTTGTGGTAGCGGAGGCGGCTGAGGTCCATGTGCTTCTCGCCGGACTCGTCCTCCTTGGCGATGGTCACGCCGAGGGCGGTGTAGATGTTGCGGATCTCCTCCGAATCGAAGGCGCGGTCGCCCGCGGCTTTCTCCACGTTGAGGATTTTGCCTCGCAGCGGGAGGATGGCCTGGGTGCGGCGGTCGCGGCCCTGCTTGGCGGTACCGCCTGCGGAATCACCCTCGACGAGGAAGATCTCGCACTTCTCGGGATCGCGCTCGGAGCAGTCGGCGAGCTTGCCCGGCATGCCGGCGCCCGACATCACGGTCTTGCGCTGGACCATCTCGCGCGCCTTGCGGGCGGCGTTTCGGGCCGTGGCGGCCAGGACGATCTTCTCGATGATGAGCTTGGCCTCCTTCGGATGCTCCTCCAGGTAGTTGTCCATCGCGGCGGCGGTCGCCTGCGAGACGGCGGAGGTCACCTCGGTGTTGCCGAGCTTGGTCTTGGTCTGGCCCTCGAACTGCGGCTCCGCCACCTTGACGGAAATGACCGCCGTCAATCCCTCGCGGAAGTCTTCCGGAGCGAGCGGGTCCTTGAGCTTGGCCAGGAGGTTGTTCTTGTCGGCGTAGGCCTTCAGGGAACGGGACAGGCCCATCTTGAAGCCCTGGAGGTGCGTACCGCCTTCGATCGTGTTGATGTTGTTGACGTAGGAGTAGATCTTTTCCGTGTAGCCGTTGTTGTACTGGAGGGCGATGTCGATCGGGATGATCTTGTCAGAGTTGACGCAGATCGGCTCCGGGACCAGGTGCTGCGCACCGGCGTCCAGGTAGCTGATGAACTCGCGCAAGCCTTCCTGGGAATAGAAGGTGTCGCTGCGGAGGATCTGGCGGCCGGTCGCCTTGGACTCGCCGTTCTCGTCCTTGACGAACTCCTCGACCATCTGGCGCTTGTCCGTGAGGACGATCTTGATGCCCTTGTTGAGGTAGGACAGCTCGCGCAGGCGGTTGGCCAGGGTCTCGTACTTGTATACGGTCGTCTGGACGAAGATGGTAGGATCCGGATGGAAGGTGATGACCGTCCCCGTATCGTTGCAGGTCCCGATGACCTCGACTTCCGTGATGGGCTTTCCCTTCGAGTATTTCTGCTGGAAGACCTTGCCCTCACGGTGCACCTCGGCGATCAGCAGGTCGGACAGGGCGTTGACGCAGCTCACGCCGACACCGTGCAAGCCGCCGGAGACTTTGTAGCTGCTCTTGCTGAACTTGCCGCCCGCGTGGAGGACCGTCAGCACCACCTCGAGGGCGGAACGGTGCTCCTTCTCGTGCATGCCGGTCGGAATGCCGCGGCCGTTGTCCTGGACCCGTATGGAATTATCTTCATTGATCGTCACGAGGATCTCGTCGCAGAAACCGGCCATCGCCTCGTCGATACTGTTGTCGACCACTTCGTACACCAGGTGGTGAAGACCCCGCTCGGCAATGTCGCCGATATACATCGAGGGCCTTTTACGCACAGCCTCAAGCCCTTCGAGCACCTGGATACTGTTAGCGGAATACTGCTCTTCCGCCTTTTTCATCTCTTCGTTTTCTACCATTTCAGATTATCGTTTATAAACGAACAAATTTACAAAATTAATTTTACAAATTAAAACTGATTCCGACGGTCGCGTAAGGTCCCTTTTCGGGGTGCAGGAAGTAGTGCTGCACGCTCTGTCCGAGCAGGTTGCCGGCCTTGGCCCAAACGGCCAGCCAGGGCTTGATCACATAGCGTCCGTAAAGGCCCAGGTCCACCCATCCGGCGACCTCCACGTCGGCGGAAGTATACATGTCTTCAAAGAAGAACATGGCCGCGTGCCCGTAGCGCCGGGAGGCCGCTTCCACGCTGACGCCGGCAAAGGCCTGGCGGTTCCAGTTATAGACGGCCTTCAATTCGCCGCTGAAGCGGGCAGGGCAGACTGCCAGATATTTGGCATCGTGCTTGAGAAGGTCAGTATCCTGGTAAAGGAAATGTCCGTCGATGTCCAGACGGGGAGATTTCCAGAGGAAAGAGAAGTCCCCGTACCAGCGGTTGTAGTCGCAGTAATTGTAATAGCCGGAGAGGTATTCCCCCTGCCAGCCGCCTTCCGGGGCCTGATACCACCGGTTGGTATACTCGATGGCGTCACAGCGGCCGTTGTGCAGGATGGCATAACCGCCGTGCAGGTCGAACTGGAAGCGACCCGAGATGTCACCCTCGAAACCGACGGATGCATTGACCCGCTCGGACGAGGAATCCAGGTTGAAGACGACGGCCTGCGGGTCGGCGAAAGGATTTTCCCGGAGCAGGTCCGAATAGTTGTGGAGCTCGTCGCCGCCGACGGCCTTGGCGTAGATGGCCAGCTGGTCGGGGATCAGGTACTGCTTGACCTTGACGGCCGGATAGATGTAGTCGGATTTGTGATTGAACAGCGGCTCCGTGAACTGGATGAACGTTTTCTTGCTGCCGGTGTTGTCACTGCCCTTCAGATAGGAGACCTTGGCGCCCACCTCGGCGTATCCGCTCATCCAGCGGTAGGTGAAGCGGGGCGTGGCCCAGGCGCGCGTCACAGCCGCGTCGAGCAGGCCCGAATAGATGTTCGACTGGATGCCCAGGTCCAGCAGGATGCGGGCCCGGCTGCCGACCGGTGCGCCGAAACGCAGGTCCGCCCCCATGTCGTTGACGCCCAGCTTGTGGCGCCCGAACATCAGGGCCGTCAGCTTGTCCTGCCCCGCGTTGACATAGAAACGCCCGCCGTAGAAATAATCCGCCTTGTTGGGGTCCAGCGGAAGCAGCCGGATCTCGGCCTCGCCCAGCTGGAGGAAATGGGACGTAAGGGTGTCCTGCGAAGTGATCAGGTGATATCCCCCGTCGAATTCGAGCGCCACGTGCTGGAACTCATAACGCAGGTCGACGCCGGTCTTGTTGTCGAAAACATAGCCCTTGGAGGCGTTGACAGGCTTGCGGAGGACCCGGAACCCATCCTGGTAGTTCATCAGGCCGTAATTGCCCCAGAATCCCCGGAAACGGTCATAAACGCTCAGCTTCAGGGGCTGGTTCTTGAACAGGGGCGACCAGACCAGGTCCAACTCCGGATGGAGGGTCCAGCCGGCGCCCAGGTTGAGATAGAGCCGGCGGGCGTCGGAAGGCGCCGCATCGGGCCTCATCTCGATCGAATAGGGCTGGAACTTGTACGAGCCCTTGTAGGGATTGTCAAACACCGTATAGTCCAGCTTGTACTGGAACTTGTACAGCGAGTCGGGGACGCTCATCGGAAGCGCCTGTTTCCCGGCCTCGACGATCTTTCCTTCGTATGTATTCTCCACCTCGACCCGCGGGTTGAACGTCTGCGCGGAAGCAAACGCGCCGGCCAGGACGAAAAGGGTGACTGCGAATATTGTCTTTTTCATAACTCTTTCCTCCTCCAGATCATTTGTTCATCATTTCCTCGAGGCGGCCGAGGCGCATCTTCACATTCTCGACGACATCGTCGGGCTTGCCGTCGGCGGGCTCATACCCGTTCAGGATACTCTCGAACGTGGCCTTGGCCTGACGGTAATTCTCATTCTCCGCGAAGGAGTCGCCCAGCACGATGAACGAGCGGGCCAGCCAGTAGGCCTGGTTCGGAGCAGCCTCCGAGAACTTGTACACGGCGCTCTCCACTTCATTGAAGCGGCCGCGGTCGAAGAGATCCTGGATGACCAGGTAAGCCGCTTCGGCGCCTTCGGCCGTCGAAGGATCGCGGGCCAGGCCGCGCAGCACGTCGAAGGCGGCGTCGCGCTGGCTGGTCGCCAGCAGCGACTTGGCAGTCAGGTATTTCGCCTCGCGGTTCAGGACCGCATCGGCCTTCGGGTCGGCGAGGACTTCTTTCGCGGCATCGACGGCCTCCTTGAACTTGCGGCCGAAATAGGCGGAACGCATCATGCCGGCCTTCGCCGTCAGGAGCGTCTCGTCCAGCGTCGCCTCATTCAGGAGGGTGGAATAGGCGGCGTATGCCTCGGACCAGTGCTCCATCCCGTAGGAAAGCCGTGCGAAGTTGAGCAGCGAAAGCTCCTTGTAGCCGGCGGCATCCGGAGCGTGGATGACGGCCGCATAGCAGTCGCAGGCCTTCTCCTTGGACCCGAGCGACTTGTAACACTCGGCCTTGTAGTAGGTCGCGGGCGTCACCTTGGCACCTTCCGGATAGAGGGACAGATACTTGTCCAGCGCGACCAGGGCCTTCTCGTAATTGCCCGTCATGAAGATCTGCTCGGCGGAATTGAAGAACAGGAGTTCCTTCTCTTCGGCAGTCTTGGCGGAGCGGCCGAGGGATTCGGCGTAATCGAGATACTTCTCCGGTTCGCCCTTGGCCTGGTAGATGGACTCGATGGCCAGCATCGCATCCTCGGCGGCCTCGCTGCCCCGGAAGCTCTGCGCGACGCGCTTGTAATAGTTGAGCGCCTTGTCATAGTCCGAACGGTTGCGCTCGATCATGCCCAGCGCGATCAGGGACTTGGCCAGATACAGGCTGTCCTTGGAGCGGTTCAGCAGGGTCTTGAAGCAATCTTCCGCCTGCTTGTCCCTGTCGTCGGAAACGTAGGTGCGGCCCAGTTCATACAGGGACTCGGCATAGAACGGCGCGGAGGAAGAGGCGTTCCGGACCTTGGTCAGGGTCGCGATCTTGCCGGCCGTGTCACCCAACAGGCCGTATGCCACACCCTGCTGGAAATAAGGATAGAGACTCTCCGCTTTCGGATACTCGGAAATGACCCGGGCGTACCCATCCACGGCGGAGCGATAATTCTTGGTGATGAAATCGCAGTCAGCGCGGCGGATCAGCGCATCCTCGCGGCAAGTCTTGTCGCCGGACGAGATGTAGCGGTCGAACCAGTTGGCAGCGGACGTGTAGGCGCTCTCGTCGAAGTAGCAGTAGGCCAGGTCGTACGGCAGGCGCTTGCCCTCCGCCTTGTTGTCCAGGGCCGACTGGTTGTACAGGTCAGTGAAGCCGTTCCGGGCCTCTTCGTAATTGCCCGTCTTGTACTGCGACTCGGCCAGCCAGTAGCGGGACAGCTTGTTGAAGTTGTCTTGCCGGGGGGCGAAGAAAGTCGCGGCCTTCAGGCAGGGAATGGCATCCCGCCAGGAGCCGTTGGAAATCAGCTGCTCCGCCCGGAGGTAATTGGCCTTCATGTAGTTGGACTTCATCTCGGGCGTCAGGGTCTCGATGTTGTCGTAGGCCTCGACGGCGCCGGCATAATCGTGGTTGAAGAGCGAGGCGACGGCGATATAGTCGTAGATCTGGTCGTTGCGGCCGGACTCCTTGTACCGGTTCAGGTAATCCTTGAAGGCCGAGGAGTCGTGGTTCAGGTCGAACGCGAGTTTCGCGTAATTGAACAGGGCGTCCTCCTTGATCCGCTTGTCGTAATCCAAATCGGAAGCCTCCTTGAAAGCATTCATCGCGGAGACCTTGTCCTTGGTCTGAATGTAGGAATAGCCCATCTGGTAGGAAGCGATCTGACCGACCGAATCCCGGCGCTCCCCCATCTTGCTGAAGTTCTCGATGGCGGCCTTGTAGTCGCCGAGGTTGTATTGCAGCGAACCGGCGTAGAAGGCGTCCGAAGGGTCCAGGACGGGCTTTTCGGAAACGGCCATGTCGTAATATTTCTTAGCCTTGCCGGCATTGCCCTGGACGAGATAGGACTCGGACAGGATGCGGGCCAGGCGGGGCTTGCGCTCTTCCGGCACGTTCTCATACATCTGGTCGCCGTACTTGGCGACGTAGGAGTAATCCTTCTGCATGAACTTGCACTCCAGCATGTAGTAGGACGCTTGCTGGAGGAAACGCGGGTCTTTTGCGGCCGCCTCGAATTCCGGGAAGGCCGACTTGAAGTTGTTCTCCGCATAGTCCATATAGCCCAGCGCATAGTGCGACGGCGCCGTAAACTCGGACGCAGGCCGCTTCACCACCTTGTCGAAGGCGGAGCGTGCCTTGTCGTATTCGCCCACGGCATAGTCGCAGTAGGCGCGCTTGAACAGGATTTCCGTATAATCCTTCCGGGACATGCCCGAGGGATTGACCATGTCGAACTGGCGGGCGGCTTCCTCATAGCGTCCGTAATCGAACAGGCTGACGGCATACAACTGATGGATCGGAGAGGAAAGCGGCGTGCGGCCGTAGGTCCGGGTGTAGTTGTCGATGGACTCCTCGTAGCCGGCGGCTTTCTGCTGGATGGCGCACATCAGCGCATATCCCGCGCTCATCGGATCCTCCGCCGATTTTGAAGAGATTTCCTCGAACAGGACGCGGGCGCGGTCGAACATTCCGTTTTCGTAGAGACGCACCGCTTCCCTGTAAGTCTTGGAGTACCGGCCGGGGAGCGCGGATGCAGTCCAGGTGGCAAGAACCGCGACAAAAACGGCGCTTGCCAGGCATTTGAATTTCATATTTTGGGGTTTATGCAATTTACTTCTTTTATAACTTTCAAAGTTAATCATTTTTCCGCTATCTTTGTCAATAATTGTGCCTTAAAACTACGTTTTTATGAGCGAAAGCATCATTTCTTTCCGGAAAGCCGACATCCTCAACGGAGAAGAGACCGTCATCTTCGGTTTGGACATGGAAATCAAGCACGGAGACTTCGTCTACATCGTCGGAAAAGTGGGTACCGGCAAGACCTCCATCATCCGCACGATCATCGCGGAGAACCCCCTCCACAAGGGTGAGGGCGAGGTCTGCGGCTTCTCCCTCAACGGGATCCGGACCAAGGAGATTCCCTTCCTGCGCCGCAAGCTGGGCGTCGTGTTCCAGGACTTCCAACTGCTGATGGACCGCAGCGTGGAGGACAACCTTTCCTTCGTCCTGGGCGCCACGGGCTGGAAAGACAAGGATGCGATGGACAAACGCATCACCGAGGTGCTCAAGGCCGTCGGAATGGACAAGAAGGCACACAAGATGCCCCACCAGCTGTCCGGCGGCGAGCAGCAGCGCATCGCCATCGCCCGCGCCCTGCTCAACGAGCCGGAAGTCATCATCGCGGACGAGCCCACGGGCAACCTGGACAACGAGACGGCGGACGGCATCATGAAACTTCTGACCCGGATCAACGCCGAGCGCGGCACCGCCGTCGTGATGGTCACCCACAACCGCGGCATCTTCGAGAAATATCCGGGCCGTGTCTTCATCTGCAAGGATGAGAAATGCACCGAACGCCTGGACAACGAAGTGATCGACCTGGCCCTGACGATATGACGCGCAAGGAACGTTACACCGGCATCCTGGAGTATTTCAGGGAGAACATGCAGGAGGCCCGGAGCGAGTTGCGCTACGACAATCCGTTTCAGCTGATCGTCGCGGTCGTCCTGTCCGCCCAGTGCACCGACAAGAGAGTGAATCTGGTGACGCCCGCCCTGCTGGAGGCCTACCCCACCCCGGAGGCGATGGCGCAAGCGTCTTTCGACGAACTGTTCCCCTTCGTGCGCAGCGTCTCCTATCCCAACAGCAAGACCCGGCACCTGATCGCGCTCTCGCAGAAACTGGTCAGCGATTTCGGGGGCGAAGTTCCTTCCGACATCGACGCCCTGATGTCCCTCCCGGGCGTAGGGCGCAAGACGGCGAATGTCGTGGCCTCCATCGTCTATGACAAGCCCGTCATCGCCGTGGACACGCACGTTTTCCGCGTCTCGCACCGCCTGGGCCTGTCCGACGGCAAGACGCCCGAAGCCGTGGAGCGGGACCTGGAGCGGCACATTCCGGTCCCGGACCGGGCCATTTCCCATCACTGGCTGATCCTGCACGGGCGCTATGTATGCACCGCGCACCGCCCGAAATGCGGACAGTGCGCGCTCAAAACCTGGTGTAAGGAAGGGCCTTTCGAGGCCTAGGAGAACTGCTCCTTCAGCGCGGCGATCTTCTCGTCCGCATCCGCGCCCTTCGCTCCGAAATAGAACTTGATCTTGGGTTCCGTACCGGAAGGACGGACCGACACGACGTCCCCGGCCTCGTCGAAGAACTGCAGGACGTTGGACTTCGGCTGCCCGGTCTTCTCCGGATCCAGATAGTCGACGACCTGGGTCACCTTCGAGCCGCAGAGTTCCTTCGGCGGGTTCGCCCGGAAGGCGCTCATCATGGCCTGGATCTCCTGCGCACCGCTGATGCCCTTGCGCACGACGTTGACCAGGGCCTCCTTGCGGTAGCCGTATTTCGCATAGATTTCTTCCATCAACTGGTAGAGCGTCAAGCCCTTGTCGGCGGCCCATGCGGCGCATTCGGCCACCATCATGCAGGACACCTGCGCGTCCTTGTCGCGCACGAATTCGCCGACGTTGAAGCCGTAGCTCTCCTCGCCGCCGCAGACGAACTCACCACCCTGCGTCTCCTGGCGTTTGACCACCTCGGCGATGTATTTGAAGCCCGTGAGGACGTTGTAGACCGGCACGCCGAAACTCTTGCAGATGTCGGTGATCAACTCCGTGGTCACGATGGTCTTGACGACATATTTTCCTGCGCCCAGGGTGCCCAGTTCGGCGCGGCGAGAAAGGATGTAGTAGGTCAGCAGGGAGGCGGTCTGGTTGCCGTTGAAGAGCACCATCTTCCCATCATTGTCGCGCACGGCGATGCCCATCCGGTCGGCGTCCGGGTCGGTGCCGATCACGATGTCGGCCCCGGTCGCATCCGCCTTTTCGAGGGCCATCTTGAGGGCGGCCGGCTCTTCCGGGTTGGGCGAAACGACGGTCGGGAAATCGCCGTCGCTGATGTCCTGCTCAGGTACGTGTAGTACATTCGGGCAGCCGGTCCGTTTCAGGATTTCCGGCACCAGGCGCACGCCGCAGCCGTGGAGCGGGGTGTAGACGATCTTGATGTCCTGCCCGTGGCGCTCGCAGGCCTCGGGGCTCAGGCGCAGGGAAAGCAGGTCGCTGAGATACTGTTCGTCCACCTCCCGGCCCATCAGCTCGATGCGCGCATCGGCGTCGTCGGCACTGAATTTCACCATCGAAGGATCCGTGATCTTGGCCACCTCGGCCACGATCTCGGCATCCACCGGCGCCGTCACCTGCCCGCCGTCGGACCAGGACACCTTGTATCCGTTGTACTCTTTGGGATTGTGCGAAGCGGTGATCATGATGCCCGCCACGGCCCCCTTGAGACGCACGGCATAACTCATCTCCGGCGTCGGCCGGATGTTATCGAAAATGTACACCTGGATGCCGTTGGCCGCCATCACATCCGCCGCAATGCGTGCAAACTGCTTGCTGTTGTTGCGGCTGTCGTAGGAGATGCAGACGGAAAGCTTGGGGCGGTCGCCTGGCCGGTGGGGCTCCGATGCGCAGGAGCATTCCCCGGAAGGGTTCTTTTCCTGCTCCTGCGTGTCGGGGGCACACCGGCGCAAGATGTAGTTAGCGAGCCCCTGCGTCGCCATCCCGACCGTATACTTGTTCATGCGGTTCGTCCCCACTCCCATCAGCCCCCGGAGTCCCCCGGTGCCGAATTCCAGGTTCTTGTAGAATGCATCCTCGAGGCCCGCCGGGTCCTCGTTGCGGAGTTCGATGATCTGGGTCTTGGTCGCGGGATCGAAATCCCCCGTCAACCACTTCTGTACGTTGTCGAGATAGTCAGCCATATAATCGTTTTGATAGTTTCGTCCAATCCATACAAATTTAACTAATTTTGCAGAAATGAAAAAGAGTTTTGCGGACATCGTCAGGGAGACGGAGGACGACCTGCGGCAGCGGCTGCAGGCCAAGGTGCCCGAATGGGCGGAGGTGCTCCCGGAGTTGCAGCTGCCGGCACGCCTCAACGTGGAGCAGTGCAGCTCTTCCGCAGCGGCTTTTTACAAGGCCGGGGTGGCGGCTTCCCTTCTCCCGGTCGGCGGCCGCATCGCGGACCTGACGGGCGGACTGGGCGTGGATGCCTGGGCGTTTTCGTCCGTCGCCTCCGAGGTCTTGTACAATGAAATGGACTCCGCTCTCTGCGAGGCGGTACGGCATAATTTCGGGCTTCTGGGCGTATCCGAAGCCGTTTTTCGTTGCTCCGAGGTCCGGCCAGGTTTTGTCAGGGATATCCTTGGGGACTTCCAGCCTTCGCTGTTATATCTGGACCCGGCCCGGCGATCCGCCATGGGACGGAAAGTCTTTCTGCTGGAAGACTGCAGCCCGGACCTGGTCGCCCTGCAGGACGAACTACTCTCAATCTGCCCGCACGTGCTCGTCAAGATTTCGCCGATGGCGGACATCACCCTGCTGCGCCGCCGGTTACCTGCCATCTCGGAGGTCCACGTCGTCTCCGTGGACGGCGAATGCAAGGAGCTGCTGCTTCATCTCGACGCATCGGGTGTTGAGTTGTTCAAGCTGATTGTCACTGAGTTACGTGACGGGAAGACGCATTCTCTCTGCTTCTCTGACGAAGATCGGTCATTGCCTTGTCCGGGCCTGCCGGCAGACTCTTTCGGCGAAGGCGACTGGCTCTTTGAGCCCGGCGCGGCGCTGATGAAATCCGAATGCCACGCCGCCGCCTGCCGCCGCGCCGGCCTCCATAAACTCGCCCCCTCCACCCATCTGTACCTTGGGCAGGATCCCATCCCGGAACTGGCTCCCTTCGGCCGTTTCCGCCGAATCCTGGAAGTACTCCCCCTGGATAAAAGGACGATGGCTGACGTCGCCCGCCGCTACCCCCAAGCCGAAGTCACCGCCCGCAACATCCCCATGACCTCCGACGAACTCCGTCGCCGCCTCTCCCTCCGCCCGGGCGGTAAATTTCCCAACCTCATCTCTCCTCATCCCAACGATCCCGGCACCAGCAGATGTTCCGACACCTCCGCCAACCCGGTCGGTCCCGTCCACTTCTACGGCGTCACTGCCACCGTTCCCGGCTCTCCCTCCCGCCGTCTCCTTCTCGTGACGCGCGGTGTGTAGTTGAGAAAAAACGAAGTAGGTGAACAGCAGAATCGGCCTTGCAAGGCTTTATTTGCCGTTGACCCCTCGGTTTAATCCTACCCCAAACGGCATTAGTTACCGTGTAGGGCAGAAAGTGCTTTCCTCCAACTTCGGTTTTACCAAAGTCCCGCCGGCGGCAGTACCATCAAATCCACGCAGTTATCTCCCGGCCCGGTGCAGGAAGTGAAGGGCTGTGCAGGCAGTTATCTCCCGTCCGGGGGCTGCGGGGAGCGCCGGGGACATCACTGTGTTTGAAAGGTACGGAAACCCGTAGAAACGTACGCTTCAGGAACGGCTGCGTATTTGAAAAGTACGGTAGACCGGTATTTCGTTCGTTTCGGGAACGTCGGCGTGTTTGAAACGAACGATAATCCCGGAATTCGTACTTTCCGGGAACAATCGCTGGGAAGGAGGGTTATTGCCTGCAGGTGAGGGCTACTGCTTCAGGTATTTGAGCCAGAAGTCGTGGTCGGTGCCCCAGGAATGGATGGCCTGGGCGCCGCGGTAGCCGTGCATGCCGTCGGGGTAGATCATCAGTTGGAAGTCCTTACCGGCTTTCTGCAGGGCATCCACCAGTTGTAATGTATTCTGGAAATGGACGTTGTCGTCGCCGGTGCCGTGCGTCAGTTTCAGCATCACCCCGGCGGCCGGGTCCGGATCAGGAGCGACCTCGGAGCCGGAACCGGCAGCCGAACCACCCACCTTGGAAGATCCAGCTCCCACCTTGGAAGAACCGGAAGTCCCAGCCGAAGCGGAAGAAGCCACCGCCGCAGAGATCGCCCCGATCTTCACCGGATACTCTCCGGCGTACTTCAACACGCAGGACGCATCGTACCCTTCCGGATTGGTCTGCGGCGTCTCCATGAAACGCTCCGTATAGTGACTGTCATACAGAGACCAGTCATACA
Source organism: Bacteroidales bacterium (assembly GCA_017400135.1). GTDB lineage: Bacteria > Bacteroidota > Bacteroidia > Bacteroidales > UBA932 > Cryptobacteroides. The sequence goes on along the minus strand of JAFPVJ010000017.1, from coordinate 26,745 downwards.
CGCCGCCCCCTGCGATCCCGCAGCGGAACACGTCTGAATGCCGCAGGAGCAGCATCGCCGTCATCGTTCCCCCGAAAGAAAAACCTTCAACGCCAAGACGATCCCCGTCCACGTAAGGCAGCGACTTGAAATACTCCGCCCAGGTCAGAAAATCCCGCACCGGCACGTCCGTCAGATTGCGGTAGACCAGATCCGTCCCCGCCCGGCCGTTGTGGCCCGAGGCCCGGCAGTCCACCACGACGTGGATGATCCCCTGCTCGCTCCACCACTGGTTCAGCGGAGCGGGACGGCGCCAGGAATCCCGGACATACGCCGTATTCGGCCCGCCGTAGATCTCGAAATGTACCGGATACTTGGCAGAAGGATCGAAGCCGACCGGATAGGTCACCGCCGCCGGCATCATCAGCCCGTCCTCCGCCGGGATCGTGACGATCTGCGGCAAGGCATACGCCGACGCATCGAAGTCGGGACCCGCGGCATCGGCCACCTTCAGACAGCTGCGTGCCGCCCGGTCGTCCACGTGCATGCCCTTCGGCGTCCCTTCCAACAGGCGCCGGTTCTTCCACGCCATCGGAGCCCGCCGCGTCTCATACAGCCAGACCTGCGTGGGGGTCGTATAATTGGACAGGGAAGCCACGAAATGCTGCCCGTCCGGGCTGAAACGCACGCCGGACACCGCCAGCCGCGGATCCGTCAGCGCCGTCACCTGTCCACCGGCGTCCACCCGGTACAGCGTGGGCCGCATCGTAGCGTCGCGGTTGGCCGTAAAGAAAACGGAACCCGAAGCCTCGTCGACCCGCAGCAGCGAAATCCGCCAGTTCGGCCCTTCCGTCAGCCGGCGGAATTCCTTCCCGTCGTAGGAAAGGAAATAGATCTGCTCCCAGCCGGTCTCGAAAGCCCGCGCCATATACAGGCCCTTGTCCGTAAAGAGCACGTTTTCAATCCATTCCAGCCAGGTCTTGTACGTCTCGTGGTAAATCAGTTCCTTCGAGCCGTCCAGCGCACTCACCCGGTACAGGTCCAGCGTATTCTGGATGCGCGGCTCCCGCGAAACATAGAACGAAGCGCCGTCCGGTCCCCAGAACGGCGTGCCGAAATACTGGTCCTCCGACGAGTCGAAATCGGCCCACACCGTCTTGCGCGCCACCTTCCGTTCGGAAGCCCCGAACGGCAAGGAGCGTACGTCGATCATGCCGATGCGCACCTCCGGGTTCTTCTCCCCCGCCTTGGGATAGCGCGTGCGGTTCAGCGATCCGTCCTGCCCGAAAGGCGAATAAATGGGGAACATCGGCACCTCGGAATTGTCGAAACGGTAGAAGCCGATCCGGCGCGAATCCGGCGACCACCAGAACGCCCGGTAGCGCGACGGGCGCCCGAAAATCTCCTCGTAATACACCCAGGAGGCATATCCATTCAGGATCACGTCCGACCCGTCGAAGGTCAGGCGCTTCTCCTTGCCCGCCGCCAGGTCATAGACATACAGATCGTTCGACCGGGTAAATGCGATCATCGAAGAATCCGGCGACCAGGTCAGGTTGACCGCATCCTCCGGCTTGTACGGAAAATCCGCGAAACGCTCGGGCGCCTTGACGCCCGGCTGGACGTGCAGGGTCCGCGCATCGACGCCGAACGCGTCGGCGTCGTCAAACGTACCGTCATAACTGAACACCGCCACCGTATCGGAAACCCACTTCCACGCCGTCGGCGTGCGACGGAAAGCCTGCGCCGGAGCCAGGACGCAAATCCCGCTCAACAGGAGGGCGATCAACAACTTCTTCATTCGAAAAACCGGTCTTTGAAATTCACGAGATAAACTTTTTCCACCGCACGCGTCATCGCGGTATAGAGCCATTTCAGGTCGTCCACCGTCTGCTCGTCCTGCCAGAACGGGTTGTCGATGAACACGCACCGCCACTGGCCGCCCTGCGACTTGTGGCAGGTGATCGCATTGGCATATTTCAGCTGCAAGGCATTGTAGAAGGGATCCTCCCGCACCGCCTCGTAGCGTTTTTTCTTGGAAGCAATGTTCTCATAGTCGGCGTTGACGCCATTATAAAGCGCGTTCTGCTGCTCCACGGTCAGCGAGGCCGACTCCGACTCCAGCGTGTCGAGCAGGACCTTCGCCGTGATCTCCAGTTCGTCGTAATCCGGGAAACAGAGCCGCGCGTCCGCGAAATGCAGCCCGTAGCGGTCCACATACTTCCCGATGCGCAGGAGCTTGGCCGTGTCGCCGTTCGCGATATAATCCATCTCCTCGACGTCCTCCAGGAACTGGTAGCAGTTCTTCACGATCATCAGCGAGTCGCCCCGGACCAGCCGGTCCTCCTTGAACTGCACCTGCGAGCGTATGCCCAGGTTGTAGCGGATCGCCCGCTTGTTGGAGCGGCACAGGACGATGGTCTCATCCTCCCCGTACTGCGCGTACGCGTCGGAAATCGTTTCGATCAGCTCCCCGCCCCCGAGGCGAACGATGTCGTCGAAACCTTCCAGCGACAGCTTCACCTCGTCGAAGGTCTCGCAGGGATCCGAGTGCCGGATCATCTCCCGCAGCCGCGTGGCGTTGTACAGGATGCCGGACTCGCGGGCCTGGCGCACCACCGTCTTCAGGGTGGCGTACACGACGCCCCCGAACCCCTCCATATATTCCGGCGAGAGAGCCGGGCTCTCCTCCATCCCGACCGGCGGCAGCTGCGCCGAGTCCCCGATCAGGATCAGCCGGCAGTCCATGCCGTTCCGGACGAAGGAAATCAGATCCTCCAGCAGGTTGCCCGAGCCGAAATGCGCACCTCCGCTCCCCTGCGGCCCACCCTCGATGCCGATCAGCGACACCTCGTCCACGACGAACAGCGTGCTGCGGGCCTTGTTGGGCGTAAGGGAGAACTGGCCGAAGCCGTCGTCCCCCACCGATTTCTGGCGGTAGATGCCCTTGTGGATCGTGTGCGCGGGCCGGCGGGCATAGCCGGACAGCACCTTGGCGGAGCGCCCGGTCGGAGCCAGCAGCACGCAAGGGACTTTCAGGTCCGTCAGGGAATCGATCACCGCGGCGACCGCCGTGGTCTTGCCCGTGCCGGCATATCCGTTGACCACCATGATGTCGGCATCATCCCCCGTCACGAAAGAAGCCACCTGACGCAGCATCGCGTCCTGGCAGGACGTCGGTTCGACGTCCAGGTGCCGGAGGAAATCCTTATAGAGGAAAGAGGCTCTGTCCATTACGAACGGGCCGGCTTGGGGATGATCGTGGCCAGCACGGCCAGCACCGGATAGATCTCCACGCGGCCGAGGAACATGTTGAACGTCATCACGAGCTTGCCCGCCTCCGGCATCAGGTTGTAACTGCCGTAGGTGCCGTACTGGTGGATGGCGGGGCCCACGTTGCCCAGGGACGCGACCGAGCAGGCCAGGGCGTCGATATCCGTCTGCCCGAAGATCAGCAGCAGGCCCGACGAGATGCAGAGCAGCAGGACGTACAGGGCGATGTAGATCAGATGCGGGGAGACATCCTCATCCCGCAGGAAACGCCCGCCTATCTTGACCTGCGCTACGGCGGAAGGATACAGGGCGCGCCGCACCTGCGTGATGATGGACTTGAACATGATCAGCATGCGGTCGGCCTTGATGCCGCCGGAGGTCGATCCCGCGCAGGCGCACATCGACCCCAGGAAGATCAGGACCATGTTGGGCAACATCGTCCAGGACGCATTGTCCACGATGGCGAAGCCCGAGGTCGTGGCGATGCAGATCGTCTGGAAAGCGCCGTCCCAGAGCGCCTTGCCCATCGTCGGTTCGAAGCCGAGCCGCTTCAGCGTAAAAGCCATGTATAAGGTGAAGAACACCAGGCTGCAGAGGTAGAACTTCACGACCGGGTTGTTGTACGGGCGCAGGGAGCGCCGGGCGATCGCATAGAAGGTCAGGCCGAAATGCAGGGAAGACACGAGCATGAACAGCATCGTCAGTCCCTCGATCCAGCGGGAACCGAAAGCCCCGATGGACAGGTTGCGCGTGCTGAATCCGCCCGTCGCGCTGACGCTGAAGGCGTGGTTGATAGCATCGAAGACCGGCATCCCAGCCGCCCAGTAGGACAGGAACGATACCACGACCAGGCCGAGGTAGACATAGACGAAAATGAAGACGACGTTGTTGGTGCGCGTGTTGTACCCGCCCTTGGAGAGGGACGACAACTCCATGTTGGCCAGCCGCAGACGGACGGGACTGGAGTTCGGGATGATCAGCAGCAGGAATACGACGACTCCCAAGCCGCCGATGAAATGGGTCGAACTGCGCCAGAACAACAGGCTCTTGGGGATGGCCTCGATGTTGTCCAGGATCGTGGCGCCGGTCGTCGTATAGCCGGACACGCTCTCGAACCACGAATTCTGCACGGAAAAAGGACCGCCCCAGAGCGCGTATGGCAGCATCCCCACGACGAACGACAGGAACCACGACAGGACGATGATCATATAACCGTCCTTCATCGTAATCTCGGCCGTCTTCTTGACGAAGATGAAGGGGAAGATACCGATGGTGAAGGTGATGATGAAACTGATCAGCAAGGCCACCAGCGCCCCGTCGTGATAGAAGAGGGAGACGAAGACGGACAGCAGCATGAAGAGCGCGCTGACGAGCAGTGCGTATCCCACGTTGCGGCTGATGGTTTTCAGGTTCATGGCTTATTCGGAATCGGGGACCTCCTCGCGCCGGCTGTTGCGCAGGTTGATCAGACGCTTGCGCAGCTGGTTGTTCTCCTCCGTGAGCTCGGAAATGCCCTTGTTGAGCTCCATGAGCTGGTCATCTCCGTCGAAGGTGTAGGTATAGCGCTTGTTGTAGGAGCGATAATTCGTCAGGCCGTCCACCATCTTGTAGAGAGGGTTGACGTAGTACGACAGGATGAAGAACAGCAGCATCAGCACGAGCAGCAGGCCAACGCCGACCGCGACGATGCCCGGCACAATGCTGCGGTAGAAACCGCTGTCGAAGTTGGAGGAATTGTTCTTGAGGTCGTTGTAGATCTCCGTGCTCATCCGGTCGATGGCCGCGTTCAGGCGGTTGTAGCGGGGCTGCAGGCGGTCGAAATACCAGGTGCGGGAGTCGATGAAGTCGGACTTCAGGACTTCCGGCAGCTCCAGGGAAGTCAGCATATAGGCCGAATAGGCATACAGGACCGAATCCGCCAGGCGGACCTTCCGCACGTCCGCGAACGAGTTGCGGAGCGAATCGCAATGGGAGACGAACTCCTTCTGGTTGAAGTCCGGCAGGCTGTTGAGGTTGTCGTCGCCGATGACCGCCAGGATGTCGAGGTTGTAGTCGGTGCTCGACTCGGCCAGCTCCTGGGCCATATTGATACTGTGGATGTTGTCCGCAATCTGATCGGAGACGTAGGTGCTCATGATCTTGTACTCGATCACGGAGATGATGCTGGAGGTCAGCAGGATGACCGCGATGGCACTCAGGCTCAGGATCATCTTCTGCTTCAGCGACAGCCTGATCGGGTCCTTGAATATATTTCTCAGTTTCGCCGCCATTTCTTTCGCGTATATAACAAGTTACAAATATAACAATATTGCGGCCAATCCCAAACTTTCAGGCGACAGAACGACAAAAGTTAAAAACAATCAAAAAATATTTTATAAAATTCTTTGTTATTAAAGAATTATTTTGTAACATTGCCTTACGGACTTGACAACGATTCGAAATGAGTACTAAAAACCTTCTCACCGACAGCAGCAAGAATGCCGATATCAAGCGGCAGATCCTGCGCCTGTGCATCCTCAACGACAGTTATTCCATCGCCGACCTCTCCCGCGAGATCAACACCAGCGTTCCGACGGTCACCAAGATCATCGGCGAACTGATCGATGAAGGCTATATGATGGACATGGGCAAGGTCGGGACTTCCGGCGGCCGGCGGCCCAGCATCTTCGGCCTGAACGCCGCGGCGGGCTATTTCATCGGCGTCGACATCGCGCGGCAGCATTTCCACCTCTGCATCACCGATTTCAAGGGCGACACCGTCAATTTCATCCCGGACATCGAATTCATCCTGGAAGCCCGGGCGGATTCGTTCAAGGCCCTCTGCCGCATGGTCAAGGAGACCGTGGCGGCGGCCGGCATCCCCTGGGAGAAGGTGCTCAGCGTCGGCGTGAGCCTCAGCGGCCGCGTCAACCCGGAGGAAGGCTACTCGATGAGCTATTTCATGAGCGACGACCTGCCGCTCAACGCCATTTTCGAGAAGGATTTCAACGTCCCCGTCTCCATCGAGAACGACTCGCGGGCGATGACCTACGGCGAATACCTGGCCGGCGACCATCCCGTGGACGCAAAGAACATGCTGGCCGTCAATCTCAGCTGGGGCCTGGGCATGGGAATGATCCTGGACGGAAGGCTCTACTACGGCAAATCCGGATTCTCGGGCGAAATCGGCCACGTGCCGCTCCTGGACAACGAAAAGATGTGCCGCTGCGGCAAGGTCGGCTGCCTGGAGACGGGCGCCTCCGGCTCCGCCCTGCACGAGATGATCCTGGAAAAGCTCGCGGGCGGACGCCCCTCTTCCCTCTCCAAGAAATATGCGGCCGGGGAGAAGATCACCCTGGATGACATCCTGAAAGCCGTCGAGGAGGAAGACGTCCTCGCCATCGACTGCATCGGCAAGATCGGCGAGACCCTCGGACGCGGCATCGCCGGGCTGATCAACATCTTCAACCCGGGCCTCGTCATCATCGGAGGCCGTCTCATCGTCGGCAAGAAATACCTGATGTACCCGATCAAGACGGCGGTCAACAAATATTCGCTGAACCGCGTCAACTCGGACACGAAGATCGTCTATTCCACCCTGGGACGCCGCGCCGCCTCGATCGGCAACTGCCTGATCGCGCGCAGCAAATACCTCGGCCTGTTCTAGTCCCTACTCGACCTTGTAGGAATCCTTCAGGGAAACGGTCTTGTTGAAGACCGGGTGATTCGTCGTGGATTCGGGATCCCTGTAGAAGTAGCCCACGCGCTCGAACTGGACGGCGATGCCGCTGTTGTCGTTGAGCAACGCCGGCTCCGCATAACCCTTGGCGACCACCAGCGACTCCGGATTGAGGAAATCCTTGTAGTCCTTGTCCTCGGGCACCTGGCTCATGTCGGCCAGCGTGAAGAGGCGGTCGTACAGGCGCGTCACGATCTCCTTCGCAAACTCGCAGGAGACCCAGTGGATCGTGCCCTTGACGCTGCGCCACTCTCCCCCGCCGGGACGGGTGCTATGGTCCACGGAGCACTTCAACTCGACGACCTTACCGTTCTCATCCTTAACGACTTCCTCGCACTTGACGATGTAGGTGTATTTCAGGCGCACCTCGCCGTCGGGCTTGAGGCGGAAGAACTTCTTCGGGGCGTCCTCCATGAAGTCGGCACGGTCGATCCACAGTTCGCCCGTGAAGGGCACCTTGCGGGTCGCTCCCTCCGGCTCGGCCGGATTGAGCGGGCAGTCGAACCACTCGACCTTGCCCGGCTCCCAGTTGGTCAGCGTGACCTTGATCGGATCCTCGCCCACGACCATGTAGCGGTTGGCCCGGGCGTTCAGGTCCTGACGCACGCACCACTCCAGCAGCTGGATGTCCATCAGCTGGTCGCGCTTGCTGACGCCGATCTTGTCGCAGAACATCTTGAGCGCTTCGGCCGTGTAGCCGCGCCGGCGCACGCCGCAGAGCGTAGGCATACGGGGATCGTCCCAACCCGCCACGAGTCCCTTCTGGACCAGCTCGAGCAGCTTGCGCTTGCTCATCAGCGTGTAGGTCAGGTTCAGGCGCGCGAACTCATACTGATGGGACGGGAAGATGCCCAGGGTCTCGATGAACCAGTCGTACAGCGGCCGGTGCACGTCGAATTCCAGAGTGCAGATCGAATGCGTGATATGCTCGATCGAGTCGCACTGCCCGTGCGTGTAGTCGTACATCGGATAGATGCACCACTTGTCGCCCGTACGGTGGTGGGACGCGTGCTTGATGCGGTACAGGATCGGATCGCGGAACATCATGTTCGGATGCGCCATGTCGATCTTGGCGCGCAGCACCTTCTCCCCGTCGGCGTATTTGCCGGCCTTCATCTCCCGGAAGAGCCGCAGGTTCTCCTCGACGCTACGATTGCGCCAGGGGCTGTCCTTGCCGGGGGTCTCGACGGTGCCGCGGTTCTCGCGCATCTCGTCCACGGTCTGGTCGTCCACGTAGGCCAGGCCGCGCTCGATCAACTGCTCCGCCCACTCGTAGAGCTGGTCGAAATAGTCGGAAGCATAACACTCCTTCTCCCACTGGAAGCCCAGCCACTTGATGTCTTCCTTGATGGCATCGACATACTCCGTATCCTCCTTGGTCGGGTTGGTGTCGTCGTAGCGGAGGTTGGTCTTGCCGCCGTATTTCTGGGCGAGGCCGAAGTTGATGCAGAGGCTCTTGGCGTGCCCCAGGTGCAGATAGCCGTTGGGCTCCGGAGGGAAACGGGTCAGAATGCTCTCATACTTGCCGCTCCGAAGGTCTTCTTCGATGATTTCTTCCAGAAAATTGAGTTTTTTGGGCTCTTCCATATAATAATGAATCTTGTGTCAGGTATATTGAAATGCAAAAATAATAATAATTCCGTACTTTTGTATTCCGAAAACAGCCAAAGCGTATGATTAAATCGATGACCGGCTACGGCCGGGGGGAAGCGATCCTCTCCGGCGGCAAGATGACGATAGAGATCCGTTCCCTCAACGGGAAGAACGCGGACATCAACCTCAAGACCTCCCTGATCCCCAAGGAAAAGGAGCTGGACCTGCGCAGGAAGATCGCCGACCGCCTGCGCCGGGGCACCATCGACCTCTACATCAACTGGGAGCCCGCCGCCGGCGAAGCGGCCCGTCCCCTCAACGCGGACGCCGTCAAGGCCTACTACGACCAGGTCATCCGCATCCGCCGGGAGCTTCCCGGAACACCCTACCCCAACCGGGAGGAGATGAACGACATCCTACTCTCCATCCTGCAGTTGCCCGACGTCGTCGACACCAAGAAAGCCGATGCCATCGGTGAAGGGGAATGGCCCCTCGTCGAGAAAGCCATCGACGACGCCCTCGCGATGCTGGACGCTTTCCGGACGACCGAAGGTGCCGTCCTATACAAGGACGTCACCGGCCGCGTAAAGACCATCCTGGGCCTCTACGACGAGGTCGAGCAATATGCCGCCGAGCGCCTGGACATCGTCAAGGAGCGTATCCGCAAGGCCGCCGAAGAGACTCGGATCAAACTGGATCCCGAGCGCTTCGAACAGGAGATGATCTATTATCTCGAAAAGTTGGACATCAACGAGGAGAAGGTCCGTCTGCGCCAGCACTGCCAGTACTTCATGGACACGATCGACGGCGAACCCGAGCCCGGCAAGAAGCTCGGCTTCATCATCCAGGAAATGGGCCGCGAGATCAACACGACCGGAAGCAAAGCGAACCACGCCTCCATCCAGAAGTGCGTGGTCCGCATGAAAGACGAGCTCGAGAAAATCCGCGAGCAGAGTCTCAATATTCTCTAGTTCAGGGTCAGGATCGGATCCATATACAGGGCGAAAGCGCTGATGGTCGGGCACGCGAGCGCGCTCGCGATGCGCACCCGGATGCGGGAAGCCGTCGTCGTCGGAAGGGGTACGATGCGCTTGTAGCCGATCGTCGTCTCCGCCGCGATTTCTTTCCATCCGTCGCCGTCAGGCACGTCGATGCAGAAGCTCTCAACGCGCTGGCCCAGCGGGATGTATTCCTGGAGCATCACCCGATTGAAGGTCCGTTCCTCCGGCAGGGTCACGACGAAAGAGGCTTCCGTCACGCCGTCGGGCGTCGCCCAGTAATGGTTCTCATCCCCGTCCAACATCTTCGCGGCGCTGAAGGCGCGGCCGCGGGTCGCCGAAGCCTTGACCTTGGCGCCGGCAGCCAGATCCGTGGCCAGGATCTGGTCCAACGCTTCGCGGAACGCGATCACGCGCGCCGAGTCCACGGGATCGATGAGGCCTCGGTTGTCCGGTGGTATGTTGAGCAGCATCAGCGAGTTGCGGCCGACGCTCTCGTACCAGATCTGCAGGAGTTTCTCCACCGACTTGACCTGCGGGGTCTCGGAAGGACGCCAGAACCAGCCCGGGCGGATCGACACATCCGTTTCGGCCGCAGCCCAGTCCGTGCCGCCCTTGAGGCCCTCGTTCAGGAAATCATTCTTGTTGGGAACGCCGGGGAAGAGCTCGTCGACATTGACGGTGCTCCAGTTGGTCCGGCCGGCATGGCCTTCCTCGTTGCCCACCCAGCGGCAGCCCGGTCCGGCGTCGCTGAAGATGATGGCCTGAGGCTGCTCGCGGAAGACCGTCCCGTTGAAGAGCGGCCAGTCATAGACCTGGCGCTTTCCGTTCGGGCCCTCGCCGCAGGCTCCGTCGAACCACTGCTCGAAGATCTCGCCGTAGTTGGCGTAGATGTGCTCCAGCGTGCGGACGAAGACCTGGTTGTATTCCGGCGTCCCGTAGCTCGGGTGATTCCGGTCCCAGGGAGAGACATAGACGCCGAACTTCAGACCCGCCTCGCGGCAGGCGTCCGACAGTTCGCGCAACACATCTCCCTTGCCGTCCCGCCAGCTGCTCTGGGCGACGGTGTGCGTGCTCTCGGGATTGGGCCAGAGGCAGAATCCGTCATGGTGCTTGGCCGTGATGATCACGCCCTTGAATCCAGCCGCCTTGGCGACCGCCACCCACTGGCGGCAGTCCAGCGCCGTGGGCTGGAACACGTCCTCGCTCTCCTGGCCGTTCCCCCACTCCTTGCTGGTGAAGGTGTTGGGGCCAAAGTGCAGGAAGAGGTTGGTCTCCATTTTCTGCCATTCCCACTGATAGGGACTGGGGACGGCGCCGCAAGGCGCGGGCGCCTCGGACGTACCGCACGCCCAGGCGAGGGGCAGCAACGCTGCAAGGTAAAGCCATTTCTTCATAGTCATAAAGAACTTTTAATCAACTAGAAAGACCACTCACCCATCTCCAGGCCCCAGCAGCCGTCGGTGATGACGGGCAAGGTCTTGCCGTCGGCGTCTTCGCAGAGCGTCGGCGCCTCCAGGAAGGTGTGCGAATGGCCGCCGACGATCAGGTCGACGTTGTGGAGCTGCGGCGCCAGGGCGACATCCGCCTCATAGCCGATGTGCGTGAGCAGGATCACCTTGTCGCAGAGCGCCTCTTCCTTGAGGTATTTCGCCCACTTGTTGGAGACTTCCGCGTCCGGGCCGAGATAAGGCATACGGTCCGCGGTCTCGCGGCTCACGACGCTGCTGACGTCGCAGAGGAGACCGATGATGCCGATGTTGATCCCCGCCTTGCGGACGATGGTATAAGGGGTGATGTATTTTCCTGCCTCGAAAGGCGTGAAATCGTAGTTGGCGCAGACCACGGGGCAGTTCAGGCTGGACAGCCGGCGCCCGAGCTCCTCGAGGCCGTTGTCGAACTCGTGGTTGCCGAGGGTGACGCAGTCGTAGCCCATCGCGTTGATCAGGCTGATCTCCAGGTCTCCGTTCAGGAGAGTGAAATAGGACGTGCCCTGGCTGAAGTCACCGGCGTGCAGCAGGAGGACGTTGCGGGCGCCCTTGCGGGCACGGACGCTGTCCACGTAGGCCGCGCGCTCGATGATGCCGCCCGTCCCGTCCCGCAGAGGGTCGAGATGGCTGTGCGTGTCATTGCAGTGCAGGATCACAAGCCGGCTTCCGGGAGCCGAGCAGGCGCAGAGAAGCGCCGCTGCGCAGAGGCAAAGAATCGTACGGATCGTCTTCATGGTCTATTCCTCCCCTTCTTTGGTTTCTTCCGATTCATACACCACGACCCGGTCGTCCAGATGGCCTTCGATGGCGGTGCTTTCCCGCGTCTGGCGCTGGATGTAAGGGATCACGGCATCCTTGACCATCACGCCGGTCTCGATCAGCTCCAGGGCGTTCTTCGCGATGAAGAGCCCGTCACCGCCGGTCAGCAGGAAGTTGATGGTCGCGACGCCGTAGGTCTTCTTGTCGTCCAGGGGTTCGCCGCCGACCTTGACACTCTCGAGCTTCTTGTCCCGTACGACCAGCTGCACGCCGCTCACGGCCTGCATCTGCGTCGCTGCCAGGAACTCGAAGATGGCCCGCAGATCCGCGCCCTTCAGGGCCACGTAGCAGAGCGAATTGCGGAACGGGAACATACTCATGATGTCGTCCACGGTGATCGGGCCCTGGGGCATGTCAGTCCGGATGCCACCGTAGTTATAGATGGCGACGTCCACCTTGCGCCCCGTCAGCTCGGCGGTCTTTTCCCGCAGGAAGTCCGTGAACCAGTTGGACAGTTCGCACTGGGGCCGGTAGCGCAGCATTTCCTTTTCGGAATAACCGATCACTTCCTTGACGGAGGCCATCGCAGGCTGCGCGTCGAGCATCAGCTGCGCCACGGCCGGGGTGGCGCCTTTCCGGAACCGGCGGCCGTTGGGCGCCGTGTAAACGCCCTTTTCGACCGTACCGATCGCCGTCTTGACATTGTCCGCGCTGGGCGCGGTCACGCCGGTCCGGTGACCGTCCATCTTGACGTGTTTCCATTGTACGGCGGCGCTGTCCGATGCCTCCTGCGCCTGGGCGAAGGAGAGGGACAGCGCGAGCGCCGCAAGGAGCAACAAAACTTTCTTCATAGTCGGAATCATTTCTGTTTCAACCACTTCCAGAGGTCCTTCCAGGACGACTTCTTGCCGAACATCAGGATGCCCACCTTATAGACCTTGGCGGAGAGATAGGCGAAGAGCACGAAGGTCAGGAAGAGGACCACGAGCGAAACGACCAGCTCCCAGATCGGCACGCCGAAGGGAAGTCGCGCAAGCATCACGATCGGGGAGGTGAACGGAATCATCGAACCCCAGAACACCAGCGCGCTGTCGGGCGCCTTGAAGGCATACAGGGCGATGAAGAAGCCCAGCAGCAGCGGGATCGTGACCGGCAGCTGAAGCTGCTGGCTGTCGCCCTCGTTCTCGACCGCCGAGCCGATGGCCGCGAAGATCGAGGCATAGAGCAGATAGCCCAGGATGAAGTACAGGAGGAATCCGATCAGGATCTGGCCCAGGGGCAGATTGCGGATGGTGCTGACGATGACGCCCATCTCGCCGGGAGCCTTCGCCGCGACGGCGGCCGTGTCGGCCGGAGCCTGCGCAGCCTCGGTGAGGGCCTCCAGGTCGATCGTGGAGGTCATCGTGCCCATGCCGGAGGTGGCGACCATCGTGGCGGTGGTCGGGTCAGACATCAGGGCGCCGAGGTCCAGCTTGTCCTTGAAGATGGCCCCGAAGACGCCCAGCAGCACGACGCAGAGGACGATCCAGAGCAGGAACTGCGTCAGGGCGACCAGCGCCACGCCGATGATCTTGCCGAACATCAGTTCGGTGGACTTCACGGAGGAAATGAGCACCTCCACGACGCGGCTGGATTTCTCCTCGATGACGCTGGACATGACCATGCCGCAGAAGAGGGCGATGAACATGTAGAGGGCCATGCCGAGGATCATCGAGATCGCCATATAGACGCCGGACTCGGAGACGCTTTCCTTGCCTTCCTTGTCCAGGGTATAGGAGGTCAGGCGCACGTGGGACTTGACGTCCTTCATGATGGTTTCAAGATTCTCAATCCCGTAGGAATCAATGCGATAGGCTTCCACGGCGTCGTTGATGCGCCGGTTGATGTTCTCGGTCATGTCCACGCCGAGGGGTTTCTTGGAGAAGGTCTCGGCGCTGACGGTCTTGTTCTCCTCGTCGAGCTCGGAGATGCCGAGGACGGCGTCCACGCCGAAGCTCTCGATATAGGTCTTGACCGAGTCGACGCTGAGCATCGAGAAGTCCATGTAGTGGATGGTCTCGGTGTCCTCGAGGAACGGGAGCACGATGCCGGACTTGTCGACGACGGCGATGTCCTTCGCGCTCTCCTTGGTGCCCATCATGATGAGGGTGGGCAGGAGGCAGAGGGCGACGAAGAGGATGGGGACCAGGAAGGTGATGATCAGGAAGGATTTCTTCTTGACCTTGTTGAGATATTCCCTCCGGATGATGATGGAAATGGTGCGCAGGTTCATAGCTTGTCCTCCCCGGTTACGAGTTTGATGAAGATGTCATTCATGCGCGGCATGAGCTCCTTGTAGGAGTTGACGGTGATGCCGCGGTCGATGAAGGATTTGAGCGTGGAGTTGCCGTCCACTTCCCGGGGCAGGACCTCGGTGTGGCGGCCTTCCTCGTCGGTGTAGACCAGTTCGACGTTGTTGTTGCCGTACTGGCGGCGGATCTCGTCGACGCCGCCGGTGATGACGAGGCGGGCCTGGTTGATGAGGGCGATGTTGTCGCAGAGTTCCTCGACCGACTCCATGTTGTGCGTGGAGAGGATGATGGTCGCGCCCTCGTCCCGCAGGCGCAGGATCTCGGTGCGGATCAGCTCGGCGTTGACCGGGTCGAAGCCGGAGAAGGGCTCGTCGAGAATGAGGAGCGAGGGCTTGTGCACCACCGTGGTGATGAACTGGAGCTTCTGGGCCATGCCCTTGGAGAGTTCCTCGACCTTCTTGTTCCACCAGTCCTGGATGCCGAAGCGGACGAACCATTCCTTCAGTTCCTTGACGGCGGAGGAGGCAGACATGCCTTTGAGTTGGGCCAGGTACATGGCCTGGTCGCCGACTTTCATCTTGCGGTAGAGGCCGCGCTCCTCGGGCATGTAGCCGATTTTCTCAACATCTCGCTGCGTGATGGGGCGGCCCTGGAAGAATACTTCCCCGCTGTTGGGGATGGCAATCCGGTTGATGATGCGGATCAGTGTGGTTTTACCGGCCCCGTTGGGGCCCAGCAAGCCGAAGATCTTGCCTTCGGGGATGTCCAGCGAGACGTGGTCGAGGGCCACTTTTTCGCCGAAACTCTTGCAGATTTCTTTGCATTCGATCAATCCCATGATTTCAGTGTTTTTGCAAAGATAATAATAATTTATTGTTTTTCGTAAAATATTTACAGAAAATCGTCAAATATTTAAAATAGAGACCGTCAGCTCGACGAGCAGGTCGCCGGCTTCCGTCTCCTGGGAGACGTCGCCGCCCTTGCCCTTGAAGTCGAATTCCTTGAGCAGGGCGATGACGGCCATGCATTTGGGCAGCGGGTAGTTGCGCACGGCTTCGTCGTATTCGCGGAAGAAGTAGGGCGACACGCCCAGGACCGAGGCCTTCTCCTCCTGGGAGGGACGCCCGCCCTTGGCAAGCAGGGCCTCGTATTTGAGGATGCGGTAGAAGTGGGTAAAGAGGGCGCTGACGGCCGCGGGCAGGGCGAAGCGCGCCGACTGGCCGATGTAGCTCGCGACCTTGACGGCCTGGCGGGCGTTGCGGCTCGAGAGGGCTTTCGTGAGCTCGAAGATGCTGAACTGCCGGCTCACGCCGACGTTCTTCTCAATATCTTCCACGCGCACCCGCGCCGTGCCTTCGGGGAGGTTCTTGAGGAGTTTGTCGGTCTCGACGACCAGGGTTCCGAGGTCGGTTCCCGCCGACTCGGCGAGCAGCTGCGCCGCCGGCGGCTCGATCTGCAGGCCGCGGCCCTCATAATAACGGCCGATCCAGTTGACGATCTCGTATTCCCGCACCGCGGGCGAATCGACGATGACGCCGACCTTCTGGACGGCCTTGTAGAAGGCCTTGCGCTTGTCTACCGACGCCCGGTGCAGCAGGACGACCAGGACAGTCGAGTCCAGCGGCTGGGCGCAATAGAGCGAGAGCTGCTCGATGTCCTTCATCAGTTGCGCCTCCTTGACGACCACCAGCTGCCGCTCCGCCATCATCGGGAACCTTCTTGCAGCCGTGATCACCATCTCCGCATCCACGTCCGATCCGTAGCAGACCGTCTGGTTGAAATCCTGCTCCCACTCCTCCAGGCAATGGTCGATGATCTCCTGACAAATCTTGTCCGGATAATACGGCTCCTCCCCCATCAGCAGGTATACCGGCTTGAAGTTTTTTTGCCGGATGTCATTGATGAGTTCCCGCGTCTGAGCTTCTATGTTGACACCGCTCTTCGCCACGTTTGATTTTTTCTTAAAAACTTTCAAATATACAAAATTATTCTTACTTTTGCAGCCACGATTGGAGAGATGCTCGAGTGGCTGAAGAGGCACGCCTGGAAAGCGTGTGTACCCCAAAAGGGTATCAGGAGTTCGAATCTCCTTCTCTCCGCAAAAAGGCCGATGCTGACGCACCGGCCTTTTTGCTTCGTTCAGGAGATTAACTGTCTATCCCCCGCTGCTTCGCAGCCGCCCCCAGGGGCATGCGGCCTCCACTTCGTTACGGCCGGTGCCTCCCGGTCGTCGCATCGCTCCTCCCTCCCGGCACGTCGCTGACGCGACCTCGCTTCGCTCGTAAACCGTCGCAGGCAGGGGGAGATGTGGACGCGCGTCAGCGCGGGCAAATCTCCTATTTACTATCTACCATCCAAGCACATCTTCTAAAAGCCCCGCCGCATCCCCCACGCACCCCGGGCAATCCCGCAGCACCTTCCCCGTACCAATCCCCTTCAGCAACTTGCACCGCGTCGCCCCATTCTTCTCCTCAAAGCGCGTCATCAACTCCTTCATCCTCGCCCTTGAAAGATCCCTGTCCTTCGTAGCAAGTCCCACGATCATCCCGGCTCCCACCAGCGCGCCGCAGGTCCCTTCCATATTGCCCATGCCGGTCCCGTATGCCCCGGCGATGTCCCGCGCCGTCTCCTCCGGCAGCCCGACCAAGTCACAATAGGTACAGACCACCGCCTGCGCACAGTTATGCGAATTGCAGCGTTTCTTCTCCGCCGCCAGTTCCTTTCGAGTCTCCATATCTTTGTTCAATCTTTCGACCCAAAGATAACATTTTCTTTCCTTCCACGAAAGGAACGGAAAGCAGTCCCCTTTCCTCTCGTCGCACCATTTCCTGGGAAAACAGCCATTTCCCTGCGACGAAAGGGATAAACAGCCCCTCACATTCCTTTCATCGCACCTGATCCTCCTCCGGCGGCATCTTTGTCAACTGCCAAATAATCTGCTCTGAGACTCCAAAGCTCAAAAGTTCTGATGCAATCCGTTGTCTTTCTTCCGCCGTCATATTGTATTATCAATAATAATCAGTACATTTGCACCGAGACAATAAAACCGTGTCCCGGATGGGTAATCGTTTCGCGCAAAAGTCCCCGCCCGCGAGGCCCTCGCTCTAGAAGTAATTCCGTCACGTAGTCTTGGGGCAAACCCTACAGGAGGTCAGTTGGCCTCCTGTTTTGTTTCCAGAATCTCATCTCGAGATAACTCGGAGACCATTTTGATCAATGAAGGATCAGCGTTCTCGTCCGTCATCTTTTTCAAAATGACCATCTTTGTTTTATCCATACCTTCTTCACGGCCTCTCTTTTCGCCACGGAGTTCCGCCGTGTAGAGGATGTTTTCATAATCTCTTTTTGTTGTCATATCTTTTTAGTTTTATCGTTATCTCCTAAAAACGCACAACGCGACATAGGTACGATCTCCTATATCGCGTTGTGGACTCGAAGTACCACGGTGTGCAGTATTGTCTTTAGCAAAGTAACACAGAATCTGTGAGAATTCCAAATAGTATCTGTTTCATTGTCTCAGCAGCAGTATTCGACATTTATTTGTATATTCGTATGCCTAAAAAAATGAACTATGAACGACATTACCACAATTCCTCAGGGGAGTTCTCCTGAAGACGTAGCGGCAAGACGGACTATCATTGCCAATTATTACCGTGAATGGAAGAAGCGGAATCCTCTTCAAAGGCGTTTCAACCTATCTTTAAAGGAGTATATCAATATCCGTTTTGTCTCTATTACAGAGACTTGCACCCACGCATCCCGTTTGTTTCTATCCACCCTTGCGGTTCTCCAACTTGATGCCATTCTTACTGGTGCCAAGAAAGTAGCAACAGTACCTGCAAAGAGAAATAGCAACCAAAAGGAGTTCGATAAAATGATCGTCATGCATTATCGGTGTCCTGGTATCGGCATTGTCAAGATGACTGTCGGAGTAAAGAGAAGAACGCACGAGAAAATCCAATACTGTATCACCACACTGGAGGCATAGAAAAAAGGGACGGCCACACGGCCATCCCTTCAGCTTGCCCCAGGAAGACGCGGCGGATGTTTACCTTTCGGTGAGGCTCGAGGCGGGGACTTTGCACTTAGCGAAATACCTCATCCGTGTCGCGGTTTATTTCCTGCTGCAAAGTTAAGAATCTTTCTGGATTCTGCAAGGGGCGGGGCGGCAACGGCGGCGGAAGACTATAGGCAGATGAGGATGCCGAGGAGGATGATCATGCCGATGTTTTTGGCGGTGCTGACGGCTCTGGATTGGGTGTTGGAGGTGAGCACGTCGTAGCAGTAGCCGTTCTTGTCCATGAAGCATTTGATTTCAGGGGCGGAGGCGCCGTTCTGTTTGGGACGGGTGGAGGAGACGCTATCGCCGGAGAAGACGAGGATGTAGCCTTCGCCGCCGTCGTTGACCTCCCGGAGCGGGGCGCCCAGCAGATCGACCAGTTCCTCGTGGGTCATGTTGATGTAGGACAAGGTGTCGCTCTCGAGCGTCCGGGCCCGGTAGGTGGCGGAGCAGGAGGTGAGGAGAAGGACGATGGCGATCAGGAGGGGAAGGTGTCTCATGGGCGTATTTGGGGTCAAGGGTTGGCGCCGGTGCTCGTGGCGCCGGAGCGCTGAAACAAAGGTAGTGATGTTTTTGGGGAATCAAAAAAATGTATTACCTTTGCATCAGCTTCGAGTAAGTTAGAGGGCACTGCGGTGCGCCTCCTTGCAGGGAACCTTCGGGATTCCCTGTATTTTTTTTGTTGACAACCGCTCTCCCCTGCCCCCGGGACCAACTGGCTGCGGGGCTGACGTCGGGGAAGGGCGAGGCTGTCCTCTCCGGTCGCTCGACGGCTAACTCCTCCTTTTTACGCTGGCGCGTAACAGTCGTCAGACAGACGCCGTCGTGCTGCGGCCCGCCGCCTCCTCACAGCTGCGCTGCAGGAGTCGGCGCGTCCGCATCACCGCTTCCCTCCGAGGGCCTCGCTTGTCCTTCCCCTCCTATTCGCCCCGCAGCCAGTCGGTCCCGGGGGTTTTGAGCGGCAATCTAGCAGTTAAAACAGATTTGATATCCGGTTAAAAAGAAAAGTACTATCTTTGCAGCGGAATCGTCGCAGGGAATTCGCGAGGGAGGGATGACAACCCTCTCAAGGAAACTTGATTCGAGCCCTAAAGTCAGCGTCCCAGGCTGGCTTTTTTTGATCTAGTCTAGACTATTTTGAGGCTTTGCCGGCTTAACGGTGTGAGCGCTCTTCGCGGTTGATCAGGGGAACTCTCCAGGGGCCGCAGCGGAGCGTTTCGTCCAGCATGCGGGGGTTGGACAGTTTGGCGGTGCGGTAGCAGCTGGTCATGTGGTAGAGGCCGTCGGAGCGGCGGGTGTAGCGGAATTTCATCAGGATGTTGCCGGAGCGGTAGAGGAACAGGTTGCCGTTGTAGCAATAGGTGGCGTAGCGGCAGTCCCAGCCGGGGAAAAAGCCTTCGCGGAGGGCGGCGTATTGCTCTTCGTCCAGCACGATGTCGGCGAGCACTTGTTCCGGGATCCAGTCGGGCCAGCGTTCGATGCGCTTGTGGAGGAAGGATGCGATCCTGGGCACCAAGCGCCGCACTCTTCTGGGGTCGAATGGGGAATTATATGCCCAGAAGTGCTGCAGCTCCTGGCGGCTGCGAATGAGGAATTGCTGGATTTCGCTTATGTTGCGGTCCCAGAAGAATCGCTTGAGCGTGTCGTCGACCCGCAGGACGCCAAGGGCATCGTGGAACCACTTGGTCAG
Source organism: Bacteroidales bacterium (assembly GCA_017400135.1). Lineage (GTDB taxonomy): Bacteria > Bacteroidota > Bacteroidia > Bacteroidales > UBA932 > Cryptobacteroides. The sequence continues at coordinate 6,894 of JAFPVJ010000017.1, read as the reverse complement.
GACTTCGGGGTCGATCTCGCCGGGCGGCAGGGGACGCGGTTGGTTGCGGTCGAAGGTGCACATGGGCGGGCGGTTTTTGTTGTGTAAAGTTACATAGAATTATTCAGAATTGATATTTTGCTTTTCCCCTTGACCTTGATGCGCCCCGGAGCAAGACGCCCAGGGGGCTCCGGTCGCTTCGCGCCCTCCGTACCCTCCCACCGTTTCCTGCGTCCCCGCTGCGCGGGAACTTGTCTCCGGCGGGCCCCGTCCCTCTTCCCGTGGCCGAGGGGGGCCACGCCCCTGGGCATCTTGCTCCGGGGCGCAAATAATCAAATTCAAAGTGAAAGGCAGAGATTGACGCTTTTTTTGAGGATCATCTTGTTTTTTAGCGCTATAAAAAACAATTAAAGAATAAAAAAAACACTACCTTTGATTAATTCAAGATGCAACTGTCACATGAGTTCAAAATTCTTTAACAATAACGGGGAGAATACGCTCTTCTCGAAGTTGAGAGGCATTGCTCAAGGAATGGCCAATTTTGACCGATTTCTTGCCGTCGTCGGATTCTTCCGTTCTTCCGGTTATTTCAAACTTAGAAATGAGTTAGGAGATGTTTCTGAGATAAAGATCCTCGTGGGCATTAACGTGGACGAATTATTTAGGCGCCACAATCAGGCTCTTCTAATGCTCACGGATGAGACCAAGGCCAAGAAGGTTTATAGCGACCAGTTCAAGGAGGATATCCTCAATGCCAAATATAGCAAGGATGTAGAGGAAGGAATACTTCAAATGTGTGAGGATTTGACATCCGGACGGCTTCAGATGAGAATTCACGGTTCTAAGAACCTTCATGCAAAGTTCTACTTGTGCCTGCCCCAGAATCACAATGAGAATACAGACGGATGGGTGATAATGGGGTCTTCCAATATCTCCGATTCCGGTTTGGGCATCTCTGAACCGCCCCGTTATGAACTCAACGTTGCCATGAAGGATTATGATGATGTGTCATACTGTAAGGGAGAATTTGACACTTTATGGGAAGAGGCTATCCCTCTCTCCTTGGAAGATATAGAACTCAACAAAAAGAAAACATACCTCGGTTATCAACCGACTCCATACGAAATCTATATCAAGGTTCTTATTGACACCTTCGGTGATCAGGTGGAGGATGATTTCACAATCCAACTTCCTGACGGTGTCCTTGATCTGAAGTACCAGAAGGACGCGGTTATCCAGGGATACCAGATGCTGCTTAAACACAATGGACTTTTCCTGGCCGACGTTGTGGGTCTCGGGAAAACCATGATTGCTACGATGATTGCTAAACGTTACATTGAAGCAAACGGTAAAAATACGAGCATCCTTGTCATTTATCCTCCGGCACTGGAAGACAACTGGAAGCAGACATTCAAGTTGTTTGGGATTGAACGCAAAGCCCAATTTATTACCAATGGTAGCCTTCACAAAGTCCTCAATGGAGAGAACCAGTACAAGGAGAAAGAAGAATTTGACCTTATTATCGTTGATGAGGCCCACGGATTCCGCAGCGACCAGTCCGGAAAATATGATGAATTGCAGAAGATTTGCAAATCTGCTTGCGCCAATGTGGGCCTCTTAAGAAGCCTGCAAAAAAAAGTAATGTTGCTCTCTGCAACGCCGTTAAATAACCGACCGCAGGATCTTTTGAACCAGCTTCTTCTGTTCCAGAATAGCCAGAGCTGTACAATTGACGGTATTCCCAACCTCAAAGCCTTCTTTGCCCCTTATATCGCAGAGTACGGAAAACTGATGAGGGAAAGAGACCAGCGCGATATCACATCTGAAGTTGACAAGATCTACGATGCAATTCGTGAAAAAGTCATAGACAAAGTTACGGTGAGAAGGACACGCCATAATATCCTCAACGACCCAGACTACAGAAAGGATCTTGAACGTCAGCATATTGTGTTTCCGAAGATTCTTGCTCCGAACATTCTTGAATATGCGATGGATGAGGATACAAGTGAACGTTTCTTCAATACCTTGTCTTACTTGACAGACCCTGCGAAGCCCAAGCATCTAGAGTATGCAAGGTACCGTGCCATCGAGTTCTTGAAACCAGAGTTCCAGAGCAAGTACCAGAATGCTGTACATCTTGGCCAATCCCTGGCTGGAATCTATAAGGTGCATATGGTAAAGCGTCTGGAGAGCAGCTTTCATGCTTTTAAGAAGTCCCTTCAGACTCTCCTGCGCATCACCAACGATATGATTCGCATGTTCGATGAGGGCCGTGTTATTATTGCTCCGGACTTGAAGGTTAAAGACCTGCAAGCCAAAGGGATGGAACTTGATGAGATTATCGAGTATGCCGTTGCAAAAGGATATCTTGCTGATGAGATCATTTTCTCTCCGGACGATTTTGATCCGATGCTTCTGAAACTCCTCAAGGACGATAAAGATGTCCTTGAGTACCTAATTGACGACTGGAAGCAGGAGAACGATGATCCGAAGTATGATCTGTTCCTCGAGGTCTTGGATAAAGAGTTAATGCTCCCTGGAATCAATAAGGAAGGAAAGCTGGTCATTTTCTCAGAGAGTGTTGATACGTTGAACTATCTCTATGACCGAATGATTCACGAGTTGGGACGCGGAGACATAACCCTTGTCACCTCACAAAACCGAAACAAGGTAGTCAAGACAGTTAAAGAGAACTTCGACGCGAATTCGCCAGTAAAGTTAAATACGGTCAATATTATTCTGACTTCAGACGTCCTTGCAGAAGGTGTTAACCTCCACCGCTCCAATGTGATTGTCAACTACGATTCTCCTTGGAATGCCACCAGGCTTATGCAGCGAATAGGACGTGTGAATCGTATCGGTTCCGTTGCTGAGAATATCTACAACTATATGTTTTATCCATCCAAGCAGGGTAATAGCCAAATTCAGCTTTATGAGAACGCACTCATGAAACTGCAGGGCTTCCATTCAGCCTTTGGAGAGGACGCCCAGATTTACTCCCGCGAGGAAATCGTGAAGCAGTTTGAGATGTTTGACAGCAATGTCCGTGATGCCGTAGATAAGAAGATTCAGCTGCTACGTGAAGTGCGAGAGCTTTATGCCAAAGACCGCAAACTCTATAATAAGATTAAGAATCTCCCCATGAAGAGTCGTGTCATGAGAGACACAGGAAAACATTCGGGGAATTCCATAGTTTTTGTATCATCCAACGTAAAGACGGAATTCTATCTTGTGAATTCTAAGGCGGTTGAACCTCTTGACTTCCTGGAAGCTGTTAAGTATCTGAAGGCGAAACCCGAGGAGCTTCCGGCGCCGTTTGGAGAAGATAACACTCATTTTGAGCATGTGAACAGAGCTCTTGACAGTTACTCATACGCCGTGATGGAGGCCAGGGACGATAATACAGCCAGAAGAGTTGATTTGGACCAGACATCCCTGCGTGCGAATAACTTCCTCCGCACAGTTAAGAAAATAACGCAGGATTCTGACTTGCTGGCCAAGTGCGACATCCTAATTAACTATATTAATGATGGCGTTTATGCCCAGCTTCCCCGCTTCTTGAAAGCCTTGGCCGGTGAATTCCACAATGATAGAGTCCTGATGAAAGAGAAGGAGTACTACATCTCCACGAAGATTGATGGCTTAATTCAGACTTACCATTCTCAAACAAGGAAAGAGAGGAATAGCCAGCAGGAAGTTGAAGATCCGCGAATCATCATATCTGAAACGTTTAAATAGGTAGATCATGGGAAAGATTTATTCTAACGTAGAACTCCGCACTATCTTTCAGTCCTCATTTAATCTAGGGACTTGGCAGGCTCTTCTCAAAGATTTCTTCCATTCAAAGGAGTTGAGGCTGCAGCCTGAATATGTTGGAGGCAAGGGTGGTGAGAGTGGTTTCTATCTCGGCGCGTTAGATACTGAGGACCATTATCGGATTGGATTATTCTGGTATGAGATTACCAAAGGTTCTGTTGTTCATAAGAAAGTGGGGTTGAGGCGACTTGTTAAGTCCTTTATCAACCCCAATTGGGGAGAGTTTGATGCTGCTTTGGCTGTATTCTCGGAGGGGAATCACTGGCGTCTTTCGTTAATCTGCGATATCAAAGAGGAAGCGATGTCTCCCCGTCGTTTCACATATGTTTTTGGCGACGAGAACAGTTTTTACAATACTCCCATCGACCGTTTCGAGTTCCTTCAGAAGAACGGTATCACTTTTGAGAATCTGAAGAACGCTTTCTCTGTTGAAGCTCTCACGAAACAATTCTATAATGAACTATTTGACTGGTACCAGTGGGCCGTTAAAGATGAAACCGGCGTTACTTTCCCTAACAACACGGCCACTGAAGATGATGACCGAGAGCAAATAGATACCAAGATTATCCGTCTGATTACCAGGCTGATGTTTGTCTGGTTTATCAAACAAAAAGATCTTGTCCCCTCAAAGCTATTTGATGCCAAGCAGATGAAAAAGGTCATCAAAGACTTTGACCCTCAAAGCAAAACCAGCGGGAACTATTACAACGCAATCCTACAAAACCTATTCTTTGCCACCCTCAACAGGGCAATTGTTGATGAAGATGGTAAAACGCGTTGTTTTGACAAGACTGTAGGCAGAGGAGTTAAGACAACTTACAGGTATTCAGAACTCTTTTCGATTAGCGAAGAAGAAGTCATCAAGATGTTTGCTGATGTCCCGTTCTTGAACGGTGGCCTCTTTGAATGTCTTGACAAGACAAAGACTATAGATGGCGTAGAAAAAGATTACAACTATGACGGATTCAGTCGTAATGACAAAAAGTTCGCAGATGGTCGCTACCGGAATCGAGCTTTTGTCCCGAACAATCTGTTCTTTGACCCAGAATACGGTTTGTTCTCTATCCTAAATAGATACAACTTTACTATCGAGGAGAATACTCCGAATGAGCAACAAGTTGCTCTTGATCCCGAGTTACTCGGTAAAGTGTTTGAGAATCTCCTCGGCGCGTATAACCCTGAGACAAAAGAAACTGCCAGGAATCAAAGTGGCTCTTTCTACACTCCCCGAGAAGTGGTGAACTACATGGTTGATGAGAGCCTGGTGGCTTATCTTGGCGACACCTCTCTCGTGCGTTCCCTTTTAAGCGATGATTTCGTGTATGAAAGCGGCAAAGCAGCTGAATACAAGGACATTACAGCTAAACTGAAGTCCATCAAGATTCTTGACCCAGCCTGTGGTTCTGGAGCATTCCCGATGGGACTACTGAACCGAATTGTTGATGTTCTTGAGAAAATTTCCCCCGAAGACAGCTTGTACCAACTCAAGCTTACCCTCATTGAGAACTGCATCTATGGTATTGATATTCAGAGCATCGCCGTTCAGATAAGCAAACTTCGTTTCTTTATTTCCCTCATTTGTGATTGCGAGAAAGATCCTTCCAAACCGAATTTCGGGATACCCACACTTCCTAACCTGGAAACGAAGTTCGTTTGCGCCAACTCTCTGATTGACAAGCAAACTGAAGACTCTCAAGGAAACCTTTTCGAAGATCCAAGGATTCAAGAGACCAAGGATAAGCTCATAGATCTGCGGAACGAGCATTTCCGAGCAAAATCTGCATCCCAGAAACGGCGGTTGAGAGAGTCGGATGATGAACTTCGAAAGTTCCTAGCTCAGCTCCTTGCAGAGAACGATATGGCCAGTCGGGCAGACGCCGAACAAATGGCGCGGTGGAATCCCTATGACCAAAATGCCTCGTCTGAATTCTTTTCTGCTGAGTGGATGTTTAACGTGAAGGATGGGTTTGACCTTGTGATAGGTAACCCGCCCTATATCCAGCTACAAAATAATAGCGGAGAACTTGGAAAGCTTTATGCACCATGTGGCTATCAATCCTTCGCCAGCACTGGGGACATCTATTGCTTATTCTATGAAAGAGGATGGCAACTTCTTAAGAAGTCTGGCCATCTATGCTACATAACTTCCAATAAGTGGATGAGAGCCGGGTATGGAGAAAAACTCCGCACCTTCCTTGCCACGAAGACAAATCCGCAGTTGCTGATTGACTTTGGTGGCGTGAAGGTCTTTGAGAGCGCTACGGTGGACACAAATATCCTTCTGTTTGAAAAGGGAGCGAATGCTCATAAAACCCTTTGCGCTGTCACTAACAAACAGAATAAAGACAGCCTCAAGCAATTGAGCGTTTTCGTTCAGCAGCAGGGTACTATCTGTGACTTCTCCGGAGGTGACAGCTGGGTAATTCTATCCCCGATCGAGCAGAGTATCAAGCGCAAGATAGAGGCCGTCGGGACTCCTTTAAAGGACTGGGACATCAACATCTACCGAGGCGTTCTCACCGGGTACAACGAAGCTTTCATCATTTCAACAGAAAAACGCGACGAAATCTTGGCGAACTGCAAAACCAATGATGAGCGGGAAAGAACCGAGGAACTTATTCGACCGATTCTTCGCGGCCGGGATATCAAGAGGTATGGTTATGAGTGGGCCAAACTGTATCTAATTGCCACTTTTCCAGCTAGACATTATGATATTGAACAATACCCTGCGGTGAAGCAGTATTTGCTTTCATTTGCCCAAGAGTATTTGATAGCAAACGGTAATGAATGGGTGGCCAATGGCCATCTGTCAGACTTTTGTAAGCAGAAACTCGCTCAAACAGGGCAATACGTAATTATCAATGGGAAATACATTTTGGACAAAAAAGGTAACAAGGAGAAGGGCCGGAAGAAAACCTCAAACAAATGGTTTGAGACTCAAGATAGTATCAGCTATTGGGAGGATTTTATAAAGCCAAAAATAATTTACCGTGAAATAGGTTTCGAAATGGATGCTTGTATTGCACCGGCAAACTGGTTCATTAATAACAAGCTTTATTTGATTACTGGAAACGACATCGAGTATTTATTGGCTTTTCT
>JAFPVJ010000016.1 GCA_017400135.1 Bacteroidales bacterium | reverse complement strand
GCGGAGAAGACTCGTCGTGGGTGAGGTTGTACATCATCTGCTGGGAAGATCCACACAGAATCAGGTTGTATTTCAGTTTGTCCGTATCCGAGTCCAAAAGACCCTGGATAATGGACGGCAGTGAAGGCGTCCCTTCTGCAAGGTACGGAAACTCATCAAGGCAGAGGGTTATCCTTTCTGTCACACGATGATTTATGGCAGAGAGTAATGCCCGCCAATCTTTATACACGGCATCATCAAACCCTGGAATAACATGAGCTACCATACGGGACAGTTCCGCCATCTGGTTTACCGGGTCCGTCCTGTCTGCCTCATAATAGATATCTTTCTCGCATAGCACTTTCCCGATCAGAGTCGATTTGCCGATTCTGCGTCGTCCCCGAATGATAACGAAATACGGAGAATCGCCTTTCAGCAGCTGCTGAAGACGCGCGATTTCTTTCTCTCTGTCAACGAATCTCATTTCTGTCAATTATTATGCTCTGCAAACATAATGTTTATGAAGCATAATTCCAAACAATTCGGCAAACAATTCTATATCAACCCATCAAACTTCGTCATCGAACTCGCCTTGATGGAGTCCACGATGTCGATGTAGGGCTTCATGGCTTTGTAGTCGGAATGGCCGGTCCATTTCATCACGATGTTCGGGGTGATGCCGAGGGAGAGGGCGTTGACGATAAAGGTGCGGCGGCCGGTGTGGGTACCGACCAGTTCCCACTTAGGCTGGATCTTGTCAGTGCGGACGTTTCCTTTGTAGGTGGTGACGCGGATCTCCTCATTGATACCGGCCAGCTTGCACAGCTCCTTGATGTCGCGGTTCATCGCCTGGTTGGTGTAGTTCGGCAGGGCCTTGTTGTCCTTGAAGGGGGTATCCTTGTATTTCTCCAGAATATCCCTGGTAACCTTGTTCAGTTCAATGGAGATGCTGTCCGCCGTCTTGACGGTCGTGACCTCGATGTGGTCGCCCTTGATGTCGCTGCGGCGGAGGTTGTTGACGTCGGAGTGGCGGAGGCCGGAGAAGCAGCAGAACAGGAAGATGTCCCGGATGGGATCCAGGTAGGCCTGGGCCTCCGAGAGCTCCAGATCGCGGACGCGAGCGATTTCCTCCTTGGTGAGATAGATGACCTTCCGCTGCGTCATCTTCAGGGTCGGATGGAACTTCTTATAGTCAAGGTTGGTGTTGTATCCCCGGTCGGTTGCCCAGTTCAGGAACCAGCGGAGGTAACCCAGCTTCTTTTCGATGGTGGAGTTCTTCAGACCCACCAGATCCTCCTGGTCATAATCATCTCTTTCTCCCTTCTTTTTCCGGGGAGTGCGAAGCTTCTTGCTGTCGCGCATATATGCGACGAACTCCGTCAAGGTGGTCTCCGTCAGATCGGAGAACTTGATGTTCTTCTTGAAGGTGGTCAGATCGACGCGCATCGCCTCCATCTTCTCGAAGGTGGCTTCCGTCCAGGCGTTCTTCTCGCCGCATTCTTTCAAGAACATATCATAGACCTTAAAGAAGTCGTGTTCCTTGGGCTTGCGAACCTTCTTGGGCTCCGGGGCTGGCTTTTGGGGAACAGATCCGTTCAGCCGGTCCTCATACTTCTTCTGAAGCTGGGAAGGGGTGGGGATTTGATCGATGGCCTCAAAGAACTTGAATGTGGACTCCATCTGGTCCTTGATGTTCCGGAGTTCGTTGTTGATGGACAGGGCCGTCTCACCCTTTGGGCCTTTGTAGCCCGTCTTGACCAGTTCTGCTTCTTCGTCCCAGGCAGATTTCTTATTGATCTGGCAACCGGTCTTGAGGTCCAGCCGCTGGGAATTGAACGTGGTGCGGAGCCTAATCTGGAAAAGGTCGTTGTTCTTTCCGTAAGCCCTCAGCTTGAAACTGACATTTCTCTTGATCTTCATGGCGTCTCCTTGTTAAAAATCGTGGCCCAAAAATGGCCCAAAAATGCTCAAAGGTGAGCGAACCCGTTTGCAAAGATACGCAATAGAAAGCATTCCTGCAAGGGTTTGTGAAGGGGTTCGTACTTGGTTTACGATTCTCGTCCTCTCCGCGCAACGCAATCTACAGGCAGGTGCCGCACCGCAAGGTGCGGCATTTTTGTTATGGGAAGGGGCCCTGGAAAGCTCGCTTTCAAGTGCTCCTATCAGAAATTCTTCATAACTTTGTTTCTATAAATCGGAAATCAACCAATATACTATTTGTACTATGAAGAAGTTGTTATTTGCGGCAGTTATCGCCTGCCTGGCTTTGACCTCCTGCGGAGTGTCAAACGTCCGTCATACCGGTGATCTCACCGGATCTATCTATGGTATCTGGGCACTTGATTCCAAGAATCAGGTCGATTACTCCGGTGTCCATTTCTACCTTTCCCTGAGCGAACCCCGCATCGCCCTCGCCAAGAAAGGCAGTTTTACGCAGCTCGACCTCAAGGACGTTGATGTCGATGGCTCCCAGTTTTCTTACAACGCGACAAAGAAGCAGATCGGTTTTACGAAAACTCTCTGGCTCACGGAAGGTCTCCAATATGAAATGCGTCTGTCAGGAACATACAATATCCTTGAAATGACAAGAACGAAATTGGTCATCCAGAAAGAATCCATGGGTGTCAAGACCATTTACTCGTTCCGTCGGTACAGATAGACGGATGAGTAGCGAGGTTTTTACTGCACTGATGATCCCTTTTCTGGGGACCGCCTTGGGATCGGCATTCGTGTTCTTCCTGAAGCGGGAGATGCCGGTGATGCTGCAGAAAGTTCTGCTCGGGTTCGCCTCCGGTGTGATGGTGGCGGCTTCCGTATGGTCGCTGATCATTCCGGCCATCGAAATGGGGGAGGGCGCGGCGGCCGTCGTGCCGCCGACCATCGGCCTGCTGGCAGGATTCGCTTTCCTGCTGCTGATCGATCACATCACTCCGCATATCCATCCATCCGGAAGTACGGAGGGCCCGAAGAGCCGATTGTCGCGTACGGCAAAACTGGCGCTGGCTGTCACCATCCATAACTTCCCGGAGGGAATGGCTGTTGGCGTGGCCATTGCGGGCGCCTTGACGGCCGATTTCAACATGGCCGGTGCACTGGCGCTTTCTCTTGGCATTGCCATTCAGAATGTCCCCGAAGGGGCCATTATCTCCATGCCGCTCAGGGCTGAAGGCAATTCCCGATGGAGGGCCTTTGGCATTGGCGCATTAAGCGGGATCGTAGAGCCTGTCGGTGGAGTTTTGGTCCTTCTTCTGGCCACTTCCATCTTGGGCATTATGCCGTATTTGCTGGCCTTCGCCGCCGGCGCCATGCTGTACGTAGTAGTTGAAGAATTGGTTCCCGATTATTCCCAGGGCAAGCACTCCAACATCGGTACCGTTGGTTTTGCCCTCGGATTCGCCTTGATGATGGTACTGGATGTCACCTTGGGATAATCGCTTGCGGCTCCGGATGATCAGGAATGCGCCGAGCAGCAGGAACGTCACGAGGATGCTGACCATTTCCGGCACGTGGCCGAGCGGATCCACCCAAAACTCGGTAAAGAGACCGTTGCGGGCGAAGACCTCGATGGTCGTCCAGAAGATGACGACGATAAAGCAAATGAAGGTACCGGGTTGGATTATTGTAACCCATTATTTAACTTTGAAATTGAAATAAACTGAAAATATGGATACAGAGCCCGTTCATTCACTGTTCAACCGTCGTGATTTCCTAAAGATTGCCGGTCTTGGAGTCGGAGCCGGACTGATCGGTTTCCCAACGTCCTGTAACAGGGCAGTCGTGAAAACCATCACACCAAATATCCAAGGTTTTTCCGAAACGGATGCCGAGGACAATGGCATTCCCTGGGTGCCGAAATCGGACCGGAAGGTCCGTGTCGGACTGATCGGCTACGGCGTATGTAAATTCTCTGCCGCATTCGGGTTCCAGAATCATCCGAACGTCGAGGTCGTGGCCGTGAGTGACCTGATTCCGGAACGTTGTGCCGAACTGGCCCGGGTGACGGGCTGCAACAAGACCTATCCTTCCCTGGAGGAACTGGTAAAGGACGATTCGATCGAGGCTGTGTTTATCGCGACGGATGCCCCCAGCCATGCCCGTCACGTCATCGAAGCCCTGAATCACGGAAAACATGTCGCCTGTGCCGTTCCGGCCGTATTGGGTTCCCTGGAAGATGCGGACCGCCTGTATGAGGCGGTGAAGCGGAGCGGGCTGAAATACATGATGTTCGAAACTTCCATGTATCGCAGTAACCTGTATGCGATGCGGACGCTGTATGAAGCAGGATGCCTGGGAGAAATCCTGTACGCCGAAGGCGAATACTGGCATTACTCCAAGGATGGGATCGACTCCTTCAACAACTGGCGCCACGGGCTCCCGGAGCAATGGTATCCGACCCATTCCGACGCTTACTATGTGGGCGTGACGAACGGCAGTTTCCTGGAAGTCTCGTGTCTGGGCATCCCGTCAAAGATGGAACGATACCTTCATAATCAGTATAACAACCCGTTTGCAACGGAAATCTCACTCTACCGCACAAGCGGCGGAGGCATTGCCCGCATGGGAAGGTCGTCGGACACCCAGGGATCCGGTTATGGCTCTGAAACGGGACGCGTGCGCGGCACGAAAGGCTCCTACTATGACAAATATGTCGGCATCGAACAAGAATTGCCTGATTTGAGACGACCCACATTGCCTCCGGGAGTGAAAGGTGGCGGCCATGGCGGTTCCCATGGGCGCTTGACGGATGAGTTCATTTCCGCTATCCTGGAAGACCGCAAGCCGTTGGTTGATGTTGCCATGGCCCTGAACATGACGGTTGGCGGCATCGTGGCCCACGAATCAGCCATGAGAGACGGCGAGTGGCTGAAAATACCTCAATATAAATATTGGGGATAAGAAGGAGTGATACTTATGAAACATACTGCCCTTTTACTCTCCCTGCTGCTTTCTTGCTGGGCCGTCCGGGCCCAAGACCTGCGTATCCTGGTCGGGACCTATACGGAAGGCACGACGGCCGAAGGCGTCTATCTGTATTCTTTTGACCCGCAGACCGCCGAGACCGACCTTCTGTCCGTTGCGCCCGCCGGCAACCCTTCCTTTGTGATCGCAGCACCCGGAGGCACCAAGGCCTACTCGGTCAATGAATACAATGACGGGCGGCAGGGCGTCAGCACCTACGGGATCGGTTCCGACTCGACCCGGACTCCGGCCGCGGCGAACACCCTCACGCTCCTCGAGCGTATCGTTCTTCCCAAGTCTGTCGTCAGCGGCGAGGACCCCTGCAACCTTCTCTGCACCGGCGACGCCCTCATCAGTTCCAACTACAGTGGCGGGACTCTGGCGGCCTTCTGCCTGGACGGCGAGGGCTGCATCAATGGCCTGTCGCAGGTGTTCGGTTATCAGGAAGAGGGAGATCCGGCCCACATGCATTGCGCCGCCCTTTCCCCGGACGGAAAATACATTTTCGCGACCGATCTCGGGCGCGACTGCGTCCTTCGCTTCGACTGCGGGACGGCCATCTTCCCTCTTTCGGACGTCCAGACGGCCTGGCAGCATAAAGAGAAAAAACTCTGGAGGCGGCTCTTCGGCAAAAGACCCTACGGCCCGCGCCACCTGACATTCAGCGCCGACGGACGCTTTGCCTACCTCCTCTGCGAGCTTGGCGACAAACTCGTTGTGTTCCGCTATGCCGACGGGGCCCTTAAGCCCATCCAGACCCTCACGGCCTATAAGGGAAAAGGTCATGGCAGCGCGGACATCCACCTCTCTCCGGACGGGCGCTTCCTCTATACGAGCCACAGGCTCCGGCAGGACGGTATCGCCATTTTCTCCGTGAACCCCCGGACGGGAAAGGTGAAACGGGCCGGATTCCAGCCGACAGGGACCCACCCGCGCAACTTCGCCATTTCTCCGGACGGCCGTTTCCTGCTCTGCGCGTGCCGCGATGACAACCACATTGAAATCTACACCATAGACCCGACAACAGGCGCGCTCACCCTCACCGACCGGCGCATCGAGGTCGGCGCCCCGGTCTGCGTGCAGTTTCTCTGAAACTCGGCACGTTTTTTATGGAATAGCAACGAAAAAGAAACAATATGAAAAAGACGATTCTGACAATCCTAGCTGCGCTGACGGCCGCGATGGCCTTTGGCCAGACGCCGGAGGAGGTCATCACCCGCATGGGGGAAGAAATGGACAAGCACGAGAAGGAAGGCCTCTCGATGGTCGTCGATGTCAAGGTCCCGATCGTGGGAACCCTGTCCACCAAGATGTATGCCCTGGGAGACAAGGCCCGCATGGAAGCGGCGGTGGCCGGCATCGACATCATTACCTGGGTCGACAAGGAAAACCAATGGGAATACAACACCAAGACTCAGGAGGTGATCATCCAGAAACTGGATCCGAAGACAACCGCCGGATCGACGGACAACATGGAGATGTTTGACGACATTGCCGATGGCTACGACGTGTCGATCGCAAGCGAAACGCCCCAGGCCTGGACCATCCGCTGCAAAAAACAGAAGACCAACAAGGACAAGGACGCTCCGAAGACGATCGACCTGGTTGTCGCCAAGGGAACCTACCTCCCGATAAGCCTGAGCACCAGTATGATGGGCGTTTCCATCAAGATGCACTCCCTGGCCCTTGGCGTCACGGACAGCCAGGTGACGTTCAACGCCGCCGAGTTCCCGGACGCCACGATCGATGACCGGCGCTAGCCCCGATTTTTAAATACCGACGGATTTTGCTACCTTTGTCCCCCTATGTTAAAGGTAGAAACCCAAAACAGGAAAAAACCGGCCCTGGCGGAGACATATCTTTCCCCGCTGGCGGAATCATTGTATTTCATTGTTGAACAATCCATTCTGGAGACATCCCAGCTGGAAGGCGGCTCGGATGATGAGGAATGGGGTCAGGATGTCTATTGAGCCATGAGAAAGAGAATCCTTTATCTATTGCTCGTGGCGGGCCTGGCGACTGCCTGCGCCGTCCAGGAAGAGACCGAGTCCCTGAATCCGGCGGAACGGACCGTCCTGTTCCGGGCTGAAATGCCGGCCTCCGAGACCCGTACGGCTTTCGAACCGGGGGAGAACGGACTGTACCCGACCCGATGGACCGACCGTGATACGGCCGTCTCCGTTTCCCTCAATTATGGCGCCCCGAAAGCGGCGAAAGTCGTTCCGGCGGCAGACTACCGCTCGGCGCAATTCGAATATACGACTGGCGCCCAGGCTGATGCGTACCGTTTCCTCATCGTCACACCCGGCAGCGCCGTGGAGACCATGAGCCTCTCCCGCACTGCCTGGCAGATCCGCATCCCGGCGGTGCAGACCCCGACCCGGAACTCCCCGGACGAAGCCGCTCAGATCCTGGCGGCCACGACCGGAGCGCTCGAAACGATTCCGACCCAGCTTGACGTGCGTTTCAACCATGTCACTTCCTACGGTCGGCTGACCCTGCTCAACCTGCCCTCAGACCTGACGGTTAGCGCCGTCACGCTGTCCTGTACGACCCCCCTGGCCGGCAGCTGGTATTACTCCGACGGCTCTTTGACTCCCTGCGAAGCATCTTCGACGCTGGTGCTCCAGACCTCCGAAACCGAGAACGTCTGGTTTGCCTGCGCCCCCGGCGATGTTTCCGGCGCCACGCTGAAGGTTATCGTCAGTACGGACAAGGGGACTTACGAAAAGCAGGTTACTCTCCATGAGAGTCGCAGCTTCAAGCCCGGGCGCGTCGCGTCCTTCTCCGTGGATTTCTCCGGCATCCAGCCTTCCGCCTCCGGCGAAATCTATACCCTCGTGACCGACGCCTCGACCCTGGCGGCCGGGGACGAGATCCTTCTTCTCAACGCCGAGGGGACCTACGCCATCGGCTCCCAGAAAAGCAACAACCGCAGCGCGGTCGCCATCACCGTCCAGAACCGTCAGATCGAGTCGGTGGGCTCTACCGTACAGCACTTCACCCTGGGCGGTAAGGCCGGCGCCTGGAACTTCCTGACCCATCCCGGCGGCCAATATCTCTATACGAAGGAAGGCAGCAAGAATTACCTGCTCACCACCACCGGCACTTCCCCCCAGGATCTTTCCAACTGGTCCATCTCCATCGCTTCGGACGGCACTGCTACGATTGCCGCGACCTATAAGGACGGCAGCGAAAAGCGTATCATGAAGTATAACCACACGAGTTCGTCCAACCTGCTCTTTGCCACTTACAGGTCTTCTGCGACCGTCAACCAGACGTCTCTGATGTCCATCTACCGCAAGACCGTCCTGAACGGAAACATTTATGATGACGATCCGGTGCTGGACAAGACGGAATACGGAGCTTACCTGAACGGGACGGAACGCCTGTTCGTCGCCGGCTCGGATCAGATCTCCCGTGAATACAACGGCAACAACCTGACCTTTGCCATCCTCTCACCCGCGGCCGCATCCGTCCTGGAGATGGACGATATTCCGACCAACCCGCTCGTCGGGGACGGCTTCACGCTCATCTGCCGGGAAATCCGGGGCGCGGTCATCGAAGAGCGGCATTTTCTCGTAAAGGTCCTTCGCGTGGACGGGTCCAGGGTCTGGCTCTCCGACGGGAACGGCAATGGTTTCATCATCAAGAAGTAAGGCTATGAAAAAGACAATACTCTCGCTCATTCTGGCCTTTGCCGCTTTTTGGACTCTTACTGCCGGCCCTGCCTACAAGGGACGAATCGTCCAAACCCAGCCGGACGGCAGCACGATTGAGATCTATCTCCACGGAGATGAATTCGGACATTGGGTGACCGACGGACGGGGTAATGTCCTTGTGCAGGGAGAAGACGGTTTCTGGAGGATTTCCGCGACCGTGTCTCCTCAAAAGACCCGCCGGATGGCTGCGCAAAGGCGTAATGTTGCCAACCGTCGCCGTCGCCTGGCCGCCCGCGCGGAAGCCCATGTCGGTTCGCCCCGTATCCCGGTGATCCTGATCGGCTTCAAGGACAAGCCATTCACCAAGACTGCAGCTGAATTCGACGCACTGCTCAACAAGGAGGGCTATTCCGCCAACGGAGCCACGGGATCCGTCCTGGATTATTACAAGGAAAATTCCCTGGGTGTCTTCACGCCCGCGTTCGAAGTGCTCGGCCCGGTCAAGTTGGATACAACGGCGGCCTATTATGGGGCCAATGACAGATATGGCTACGACCTGCGTCCGGAGATGGCGCTGGTCCATGCCGTCAAGAAACTGGATGGCGAGACCGATTTCTCGCGCTATGACAACGACGGCGACGGTATCGTCGACTTCATCCTTTATTACTACGCCGGCTACGATGAAGCCCAGACAGGCACCACAAAGTGCATCTGGTCCCACGCCTGGTGCCTTTCTGACAGCGATCTGGCCCGTGACAGTGCGATCTACGACGGTGTCCGTATCGAGGACTATTTCTGCACGTCCGAATTCGATGGAAGCAGTGGCAAGAAACTGTGCCGGATCGGCCCGACCTGTCACGAATTCGCCCACACCCTCGGCCTGCCGGACTTCTACGACGAAGACTATGAGGATAACGGAGAAAGCGCCTGTACATACGACGTGGACCTGATGAGCGGAGGCGGATACAATGACGGCAGCAACACGCCGCCGTATCTCAATGCGGAGGAGCTCTGGGAAATCGGCTGGCTGCCCGAGATCCCGGAATTCACGGCGACCGGGCCATACAACCTGTCCGCCGTCAACCGTCCGGGCGCATCTTCCTATACGGCCCGCAAGCTCCCGACTTCCACCCCCGGGGAATACTTCCTCTTCGAGGTGCGCGGGGGAGAGCGTTGGGACGCTCCGATTCCGGAAGGCCTGCTGGTCTATCACGTGGACCGCTCGTCCCGGGTCATCTTTGACGGCTTGACGGCCCTTGAGACCTGGGAGGATAACTCCGTCAACAACTACGCCGTCCATCCCTGCTGCTATATCGTTCCCGCCGCCGATCCCAGTTCCACGGCACTGTTCACAGGGGAACAAAAGGATTTGTTTTTCCCGCAGGGCGGAGCGACGCGCTACCTCCCGACAGACTGGAACGATGTGATCTCAGACTGGTTCCTGGACGGAATCAGCTATGCCGACGGCCGTGCCTCCTGGTATCTGAAAGATGCCCGGACGATGGATGCGACGGGATATTGTTACATCGCGGACCCGGGCGAAGGGGAATATCACGCAGGAGACAACTTCCCGCTCTCGCTTGTCACGGCAACGGGCGACAAGGCCCCGGCTTCGGCTGTGCAGTGGACCTTGGACGGCGAACCTATCAGCGGCGAATCCGTCACTCTGCCGGCCGGTAGCCACAGTCTCGAAGCCAGTTTCAAGACCCGTCCCGGCAACACCAAGAAGATTCTCCTGGAACTGGAGGTCTTGTGATCAGAGGGCTTTGATTTTTTCGAAAAGGATTTCTTCGTCGCCGGGCGTATAGCCCAGGTGGGAGTAGACCAGTTTCCCGTCTTTGTCATAGAGAAAGACGTAGGGACAGGAGGTGACGTTCATCGCACGGGTCAGTTCCCGGTTGACATCGAAGACGAAGCGGAATCCGTCCCAGCCGCGGCTCTTGATCAGAGCCTTGGCGCGGGCCAGGGAACGGCTGTCGTCCGTACACACCGCATAGAAACGGAAGGGTTTCTCTTCTTGCCACTCTTCGAAGACTTCGCTGACCGCATCCATTTCCTCGAGACAGAACCGGCATCTGACGAACCAGAAAGACACGACGTAAGGGGTTTGGCCGTCCACCCATTCGGCCGGCGTGGTCTTTCCTCCGTCAAGAGTTTGGAGTTCGACCTTCGATCCGTTCTGGGCAAAGGCAAGAGAGCCGGCGCACAGCGCCAGGCAAAGCAAGCTAAGAATCCGTCTCATAGTCATAATCCTTTTTTTCGTTGAGGGAACCATCGCGCACATTGATGACCTTGCAGTCCACCAGGATGTAGGCGACGATGCGTTGTTTGTCGTACGGCTCCTGAACCTGGGTCGTCAGGGAGAGGGTGCGCTCTTCCCCCGCTTTCAACGTTCCAATGATTGTGCCATCCATCCCACCCTCGCCGAGGAACTTCCGCAGCACGGAACGGTTGACATAGCGGTCGCTGGCGCCGGTCTGGCTCGTGATGAGGCCGTCCTCCACCAGCGCGGCCGCAGCCGAATAAGATCCCTCGGCGACAGCCTTGAGGGTGAGCGTAAGGGTCAGGGTGCCGTCCCGGACGGAACTCTCGAATGCGATGCCGCAGGTTTCGGAAGGAACCGTCTCGTCCACGTAGGCCGTGAAACGGGCTGCGTCCTGCTGGGAGAATCGGGTAGACGGCTTCAGATCCAGCACAGCGGTCGGGAAGGCGTTGACGGCGAACCGCTGTACGAGGACATCGGAAACGGGCGGGGAAATCGCATCTCCATAATGGACGGCAATGTCTACGATGCGTCCCGGGCGCTCTTCCTGGGCCCTCTGGATGGCAACGGCCATGTTTGGGCAATACTGGCACCAGGCACCGGTGAAGTCCAGCGCCAGAACGCGGTGAAAGAAACGGGTGCCCTCGGACGCTCCTCCGGGATCCACGTTTTCCGGGATGTCCGGATCTTCCGGGTCATCCACCTGTCCCACGCAGGCCCAGCACATCGTCAGAGCCAGTATGCAAAAATACTTTTTCATCTTGTCGCAAATTGATAGACCAGGCGCAGCATGCCGCCCGTGTATTCCGGCTGCCAGCGGCACACGCCGCCCGAGCAGACCAGGCCGGCGCGCTGATGACCGTATGAAAGGTCCAGCTTGAGCCCGCCCTTCGTCCAGGAGACGCCGGCGTCATAATAGTGTTCCCCGGTGGAACCGTGGTTGTACAGGTCCTGAACGTGAATGCTCCAGCCCGTGGTGGAGGAAACCTCCAGGAGCGCGGCCATCCAGTCTTTCGTCAGTTCCCGGGAATAGAGATATTGCAGCTGCATCCGCAGCGAGAGTTTGCGCGCGGTCTTGTACACGCCGTCCAGGACGAAAGCGTTCTGGGCGTTGGTGGCTTTCCGCTCTCCGTGGGTCGGTGAATTCTCCTGGATGCTGACGAAGGCGACCGTCTTCAGCCGCTTGTTCCAGCGCTTTTCCACCTCGAGGTT
Source organism: Bacteroidales bacterium (assembly GCA_017400135.1). Taxonomy (GTDB): domain Bacteria; phylum Bacteroidota; class Bacteroidia; order Bacteroidales; family UBA932; genus Cryptobacteroides. The sequence continues at coordinate 40,633 of JAFPVJ010000016.1, read as the reverse complement.
GATGTCCCGGTAGGCCAGGCGCAGGACGTCGTGGTTCTGCAGGGCGGAGGGGAGGGCGTAGATCATGGATCCGTTGGCGTGGAACTTCCAGGTCCCGTGGCGGTAAAAGAGGTCGGCCGCTCCGCCCAGTTCGCCGGCGGCGAAAGTCGTGTAGGGGTTGAGACTGGCCAGGGCGTAGGTTTGCTCCAGGCAGAGGGAGGGGAGGTAGTTCATTCCCATCGGGTCCGCCATCCGGTCGAGCCGGCGCATCGTCAGAGCCGAGGAGAAATGACCCGCGGCGTAGCCCAGTTCCAGGAGCTGCGCGTTACCTCCCGGCTTCCCGACCCATTCGGCGCGGGCGTTGAAGCCCCCGGCCTCGTATGAAGAGAGGACGGACCAGGACCCTTGTGCGGGTGTCACGCCGTCGTGGCGGACCACGGCGTTGCCTTCCAGGCTGAAACCCTCGAGGGGACGCAGCGTCAGTCCGGCGCCGGCCAGTCGGTCGGAAGAATAGCACAGGTAGCGGCGGGTAAATCCGCCCAGGACTTTCATCGACAGCAGTTCATTCGCGCTGTTCCAGGTGAAACGGCCGCCGCCGATCGAGTTGTTCCAGCCCAGGTCCCGGTCCTCCCAGCTGCGGAGGAGGATGCCGGAGCCGAACTGGTCATAGAAATCGCCCGCCGTCAGACTCCAGTTCTTTTCCGTCCAGGCGATGTACTTGCCCGGGAGCCCGATGCCCTTGAGGTTGAGGTCGTAGCCCAGCAGAGGTTCGGGGTAGTATTCCCCCTGGATGCCGGCCGAAAAACGCCCCTTGACATAGTCCAGTTTCAGGTAATTGTTGGACCGGAAACTTCCGTCTACGGACCATACCGAATTGGACTCCAGGCCCCCCGACACGCTTCCCCACTCCTGCGCCGCCGCCCGGAGGGGTGGCAGTGCAAGGAGGAGAAAGAGAAGGGGGCGCAGGCGGTTCATCGGGAAATGCTTTGTGGTGCGGAATCAAGGGCGGGTTCGTTCCATCGCCGGTTGAGGACCACCGGCGGGGCGGTGGGAGGATAGGTCCGCTCGACCTTGTTACGCTGGACCGAAGAGGTAGAGGCCGAGGTCTTGCGGTTGATGGTGTCGTAAGCTACGAATTCCTCGTAATTGTAATTCCAACCGCTTCCGTAAGCCAGTTTGTGGATGCGGTACCAGATGGCTTCGCGCGACGGGGCGTTGAAGCCGCCGGTGTTGTCGCGCATGATGCTGTTCAGTGTCGGTCGCCAGACGCCTTTCCAATAGGTAAACCCACCTTCAAAGCAACCCAGGCCGTCATATTGATAGCGGGTATCTGCGAGGAAATGGCACCATTTCACTAAACTCGGGTCGTCCGTGAAGTCACAGTTCTTCCACCAGCCATACGGCATATTGACCTCCCGGGCGCTGATCTCATTCTTCGGAATGGTCCCGTTGTTTTCGTAGGCGTACTCATCGCCCAGTTTGGCGAATCCGTGACCGCCAGCCTCGTGGTGGACCAGTCGGGCCAGTCCCTCGTCCGTCTCGCCGACCGGGAAGTATGCGACACTCAAACCGCTGCCATAATCTCCGCCGGAAGGATTGTACATATAGCAGGTCCCGCCGTATCTTGTGGAATTCATTGCCACTACGATGAGCGCATCGTCCATCCTCTCGTCCGGAAGGACCCTCTTGGCATAGCTTTCACACTGTGCGTCGCTGCCGCCCACGGAGGTCCCGTCACCGAACCAGCCTCCGAGCTTCTGCCCGGGATGCTCATAACCTTCGCTGGCGGAGACGACGGTGACGGCATAGACGTTAAACAACCCGCGACAGGTCTTGTATGGCTCTTCCGAGAAGAATGCATCGGCCATCTTGTTCATGACAGAACGGTAGGTACCATCGGCAATCTGGCGGTCCGAGAAACCGTCTCCCAGCAGCACGATGTCGATGCCCCGGCCATCGGTGGCTTTTTGGAGCGTAGTCACCGCGCCATCCTGACTATAGTCCGAGGAAATGTAGTAATCGGGATCTTCGAGGTCGTCGTAGTGGTATCCCTGGATGTATGGGGCATACTTGGACCAGGTCTCCGCCGATTTGTACAGTTCTTCGGAACCTTCCGGAACATAGATGACCAGTCCGTCATGGTCGAAACCTTGCACATATTCCGTGTAGGTGGGTGGCGTGAAGGAACGCATGTACAGCGTGTCCAGGGTCGTAGTCTGGTAAAAGGCATCGTTTTCCATGACGAGCAGACTGGCCGGCATCCTCACCGACTTCAGGCGCTTCATGTTAGAGAACAGATAATTGCCGGTGGAAAGCATGTCATCCGGCAGGGAAATGTGTTCCGTGGTTGTGTTTCCGAAAAACAGGTCTCCGCCCGTTCGGGTTATGCCATATCCTTCGGGGAAGATATACCGTGTCGGAAGGACATTGGTGACGGCGAACAGATAATTGCCCCAGATGATCAGTGCATGATGGTCGTCCGTGGTTCCCTCTCCGTAGAAATACTCCAGGTTGTCACAGCCGATGAAATAGTTTGTCACCCAAACCCTTGAGAACGACAGGGTCGGGAAGGTAAGACTGTGCAGCGACGGATTGTAACGGAACGTCGTCGAGCTGAACGTCTTGACCGTTTCCGGCAGGACATAATCTTGAACTCCGGCTCCGGCAAAGACCGTCATCTCCCCGTCCGAATTGACAAAGGCATGTCCGTCCGGGATATGATCGTTGCTTCCCTTGAGTTCCCGGAGTCGGGTACAGTTGTAGAAGGCGCCTTCTCCAACCTGGATGACACTCTCGGGGAAGGTCACTGTCTCAAGGTTGGAGCACTGGCTGAAGCAGTTTTCTTTGACAGAGAGGAGACCCTCCGGCAAAATAACCTCCTGGAGTTGATCCTTCGATTCGAAAACAGAGGGTGCGAGGGCTGTCGTTCTTTCCGGAATCTTCAGCGTTGATTCCAGGGTACCGTACGCATAGGCGACCAGCGTGCCGTCCGGCAGGATGAGGGCCCGTTCGTCGGACGAGGCCAAGGGACCGTATATGCGAGTCAACCGACTGTTATTGGAGAAGATGTAGTTGCCGACGGACGAAAGCCGTGCCGGTGTATGGAATGAACTGATGCTTGTGTTGGAGAATACCTGGTCACCGATGGACTCGATCGAGTTGGGCAGGGCAACCCCGGTAAACACATTTCCCCAGAAAGCATAGTCGCCGATCTTCGTCACGGGTCCGTCGAAGGTGATCACTCCTTTGCCTCCCGAGTAGATGTTGGACAGGATTTTCCGGTCAAATTTATCATCGGAGAAACTGAAAGACCGGTTGGTGGACGTGATGTACCAGATCTGATTGTGCGGGATGTCGTCCGGATCGATGGTTCCGTCGGCTTCGCAGCGGAACGGTGCGATGTAGCGGAACTGTGAGCGAAGGAAGGTCACGTCGGAGGTGATGGTGCGCGTGAACGTTCCGGAGAAGGTTTCTATCTCGAGGGTGAAACCGCCCCGGTAATTGCCTGCCGGAATCGCCAGGAAAAAGTCACAGGCCTTGTCTTCGGAGAGCTGCACATATTCGCAGTCCAGGGTAACGGAGGGCGATCCGCCTTCTTTCATCACGAGTTCCGGCGCCTCGGCGAAGTCGGTCCGGACCGTCGCCGGGCCGCTGACCGCCATCTTGGAGTCGTTGGCCGTAAAGCGGATAGTCTTGACGGCTCCGCTTCCGGTCAGGGAAATCTTCAGGGCGGCGCACAGGTTCTTGAAAATGAGTTTGGAGCCTTCGCTCACGGCCAGCATCGGGAATGCGCCCTCACCGAAAGAATCGGGGGAGTAAGATTGCTCCGAAGGAAGGATCAAGTCCAGGACCTTGTCGCATACGCCGTCCGGCCCCCTGTCCGAATAAGGATACAGGGCAATGTAGTGCAGACCCGATATTGTGCCGGCGAACGTACCGGTTTGGGTGCCGGCGCCTTCCGAAAGGATATATTTATCCGGATTGCGGAGATCGTCGACATAGACGGCCAGTTCATCCTTGGCGGTCCAGAATGCGAAATACTTGTTGTCTTCCGTAACCCCCAATTGAGAGCGGGTCTCCGTGTCGTGCTCCACGATGGCGGTCAGGAAATTTGTCGCGGTGACGGGTTCTTCCTGCGGTTCGATCTGCTGGCAGCCAAAGACGGACATCAGGAGGAAAAGGCTGAAAAGGGAAAGGGTTGCTTGTTTTTTCATGATCAGTTCCTCCATTATTTGATTTCATCACCGGGAATGATTTCCTCATTGCCTCCGCCGCTGTCTCCGCCGCCTCCGCCGACCAAGGCCAGTTTGACCGAGCCGCCGACAGGAGCGTCGACACAGTTGTCGACATAGTAGTCGCCATAATCATCGGACTGGATCTTGGGAGCGGAACCGAAGGTCTTTTGGATATAGGCGACCACGCGCATGTTCTCAATCTTGTCCTCCTCGGGAACTGCGACGGAGAAATGGAAGGCACGCTTGGTCAGGTCGCTCCCGATCGTGAACGCATCTCCCGTGATGTCGGTGGCGCTCACCCGGGCCACGTGGTCGTGCCGGTAATTCGTACCGCCGTTCGTCTGTTCGTGGATGATGCCGTCTTCGACCAGGAGAACGGTCATCTTGTACTCTCCGGCCACCTTGAAGTAAGCGTCGACATCAATGGTCACCAGTTGCCCGGAACAGACGGAGCGGACAGCCATGCCGGAAACCGTACCGTATGTGCTTTCCGTCTCCTTGCTGACGTCAATGAATTGTGCGGCGGCTCCGTCGGTATCGGTACTGTTGGGCACGTTGATGCGTCCGTCCACGATGCCGGTCGGGAAGGCATTGGTCCGGTACAGGCTCATCAGCGTGGAGGCCGGGCCGAACTCCAGGTCGCTTCCTCCGCTGTGCAGCGCCAGATGCAAGATTTTGTCCGGATACAGTTCCTGGGCCCGGGTAATGGCGGCGTTCATATAAGGACACCAACTGCACCAGGTCGCCGTGAAGCGCATGGCCAGCGACTTGTGATAGAAGGGCTTTTCTTTCCACATCTCGGTTCCGTCGCTGGCAGTCTTTCCCGATTGGATGACCGAGATTACGTGGGTGAAAGAGCCGTCCCTAGCCGCGACCGTGAAGGAAGAGCTGCGGGCCGTGACTTGCCGGTTGGGTTCGACGATGACAGAAAGGGCGCCGTCTCCCTCTCCGGATTTCGGTGCGACCCGGAACCAGTCGGACGAAGATGTCACGGTCCAGTCAAGACTGGAGCTGACGATAATCCGCTTGGAGCCTCCATCTTCCGTGAATATGGCTTCCGTCATGGAGACGGTCAGGAACGGGGCCTTCTGGCTGACCTTGAAATTCAGGACCGTGCCTGCTTCATTCGTGAAGTAGATGACCGTGTTTCTTGCCTGACTGGAACGGTTGACAGCCACCTTGAATGTATGGATATGGGTATGCGGCCGTCCGTCCGGTGTCTGCACGGATTCCTCCGTGATCCAGTCGACCGACCTTCCGACCGTATAACCCTGGCTGGAGGTTACCTCCACCTGGAAGGTTCCGCCTTTGACGTTGCATTCGAAGGTCTTCTCGGACAACAGGAAAACCGGTTTGGCCTGACCGGGCATCTGCGCCTCCAGGTCAGTTTGGACGGGATAGGAATTGGAAGATTTGTATTCCCAGCCGGAGATCGGGAAATGGTCCCGGGTATCTCCTCCCAACACGGGCGTGTTCTTGCTCCACTGTACGGCGCCGGCATTGAGTGCGTCGATGAGCCGGTTGTATCCGGTCCCGTCTGCTGCGTTGTAGAGTATGACGTCGCAGGGTGTTCCTTTCATCTGGGCTTCCGTCAAGGCGAAATTGCCGTCGGCGATGCCAGTCCCGCCGCCGGTGGCAGGAAGGTCTCCGCAGAGACTGGGCTGCCAGTAACTGTTTTTTACCCAGGCGCTGGTTTCGGACTCGCTCGGAGAGAGGGTTTCGTACTCCCCCTTGCCGATATAAGCGGCCAGGCTTCCGGCATATTGCCCGTTGGTGATTTCGACTTTGCCCAGGCTAAGGCAGTTAGCGACGGTGGCCGGACCTTGATAGAGTGTCGCATCGCAAGACACGAAACCGGCGAGACCTCCTGCGTAGTCTTTAGCTTTCACCGGTCCGTAGTTGCTGCAGTTGTAGATTTTACTGCCTTGCCAGAGATAGCCGCCGATACCCCCGGCATAGAGGCTGCTCCCGGTCACGGAACCGGTATTGGTGCAGTCAAAGATCTTGGCGCCGTTCATGTATCCCGCGATTCCTCCGCAGGACTGTTGGCCATGGACTGTTCCATCGTTGGTGCAGTGGGAGATGGCGGGACAGAAATCGGCGTAACCCATGATGCCGCCAGTCGCCCATCCGCCGTTGACTTCGGCTTCGTTCCGGCAATAATTCAGGGTGGCGTAATTTACATATCCCAGCAAGCCTCCCGTTTCGCTGTCGGAAGTCACGGAACCTTTGGATGTGCAGTTTTCGACGAGAGCGGACCGGACATATCCGGCCAGTATGCCGCAATAATTCCTTCCGGTCACCGTCCCGTGGACGGTCAGGTTGCGGACAGTCCCCTGCAGGTTGCCGAAAAAACCTTGTTGAGACTTACTTTCCTCGATATACAATCCAGTGATGACGTGTCCTCCGCCGTCGAACGTACCCGTGAATACCCAGTTCTCATTGGTAGACATATCTCCAATCGGAGTCCAACTCTTGCCTTTCGAACGGCCGCATAGCGGACTCAGGTCCAGATCCGAGGTCAGCACGAAACTGGCACTGCTGGCAATCGCCTCTACGCCATCGGCATTCTGGATGGTTGCTCCCTCGGTGTTGACGCGGCCCTGCAGCAGCAGAATGTCGCCCAGGGAAGAAATCTGGAACGGATCCTTCTGGGTTCCGGCGCCGTCCAGCACTTCGCTGGGCTCTGCGCCATAGTCCAGTTTGAGCATGACAGGCGTGGCCGCGTGGATTTGAGCGCGTTCCATCTTGAAATCCGAGTCGTAGCGCTTGTCCATGTAGCCGGTCGGCGTGTAGATGCGGACGATGAACCCGCCTTTGTAAGTTTGGGCGGGCAGGGTCAGGAAAAACGCTTTCTCCGTAACCGGATCCAGCGCAGCGCTTCCGACATTGAGAATGACACTGTCGGCGCCCTTGCTGCTCATCGTCAGGACAGGCTCGGCCGGTTGAGCCAGGGAAACGGTGGCGGGTCCGCTGACCTTTACGGAGGGATCGTTGGACCGGAAGACGATGCGGGTGACGCTTTGGCGTCCTTTCAGGGAAATCTTGAGAATCGAAGCGAGACCCACGAAAGGAAGTTCCGAGAAGTTGCTCACGGCGACCATGGGATAGGCTCCGTTGCCGAAGCTTCCTTCCGCATAATCTTGTTCAACAGGCAAATCCAGCTGTACGGTCTCCCCGTTCCGGACCAGTCCGTCGCTGTAGGGATAGACGGCAAGGTAGTTGTTTCCGCTACCGTATCCTGAGAAAGTCGCAGTGCGGCTCCCGACGCCTCCCGTCAAAGTGAACGGGTGGAGTTGGTCATCGGTGTCGGTAAATACACCAATCTGGTCCCCGAATTTCCATTGGACTTCGGAGACGCCCTCTTCGGCGGGACCAAGGCCTGTCCGAGTAGAGGCCTGGGACTCGATGACGGCCTTCAGAAGCGTTTCCTGCGAAGCGAACAGCGCTTCGGGCTCTTCGGGACCGATCTGGCAGGCGGAGAAAACAGAGGCCAGGACCGCAAGTGTCAGATAGTGAAGTTTTTTCATAGCCTTACCAGTTTATGGGTTTTCCATCCGTGACATCCTCATTGCCTCCTCCCGCAGAAGATATCACGGGAGGGCGCATGGTAGATCCGGCCTTGCCGGAAACGCAGTTGTCAACGAAATAACCATTGAAGTCGGAGCTGTCGATCTTGTTTACGCCGTTGCCGTATGCGCGCTGGATGTATACCAGGATTCTCAGGTTATCCTTGACATAGGAGGACGGGATGTTGACCGAGTAATTCCGGACAAGTCTCGTCCGGGCGGAGGAAATGGAGACCGACTCTCCTGCGATGTTGCTCACGGCAACCCGAGCCACGCCGTCGTGGCGGTAATTGTTCTGGTCGCCGTTGTCGTAATCCGTCTGCTTGGCGACAATGCCATCTTCCACGAGCAGTACGGTCACTTTGTAGTTGCCGGCTTCCTTGAAGAAGAGATAAGTCTCCAGAGAGAGAGTCTGTCCCGACAAGGTGGATTTCCAACCTGCCGTGGTCACGGTGGGCAGGGAAGATTCCCTCTGCCGAACGGCATCCACGGTGACCGACGCGGTCACGGAGATGTCGTTGTAATTTGGGATTTGTCTCCGACAGTCTAAAATGCCGGCCGGGTATCCGCTGATGCCGAACTGGTTCTCCAGTGTTCCTGTGGGAGAGAAATACAGCGAACTGCCGCTCCCGTGCAGGCTGACGGCTTCCAGTTTTCCAGGGATTTGAGCCTGGGCCTTTTTGATGGCAGAGGCCATCCGGGGACAATAGCCACACCAAGTGGCGGTAAAGCGCAGGTACAGAGATCGGTGATAGAACTCTCTGCTCCAGTCCACTTCGTCGGGACCAAAGATGTGCGGCGCCTGACGGACAAGACAGGACAGGCAGGTTCCTTCATCGTCGCAGAAGGAGACGACACCGCTGCGTTCCTGGTCTGTAGGGTTGGCGGCCACCTGGAAGACATGGGTCTTGTTATGGACGGACTTTTCGGTGATCCAGTCCGGCATGCCGCTCAGGTGATAGCCGGAAGAGGTCCTGACCTTTATCTCGAAAGTCCCGCCCATGTCTCCGAATTCCACGGAAGTGGGAGAGAGAGAGAACGGAATGATACCGTCCTGCTCGACACGAATGGTCTGGACCAGGTCGCCGGCCCGCACCGTCAGGGTCGCCTGGCGCGTGCCCTGTACCCGGTATTCTCCCACCGTGACACTGAATGCTCCGTCGTGGGAGCCGCTGGAGGGGGAAACCGAACACCAGCTCTCGCTGGAAGAGACGGTCCAGTTCATCGTGGAAGATACCTTCACTTCCTCCCGGCCTCCGTTCAGATCAAAGAACAATTCGTCAAGATCGACCTCCAACTGTCGGAAACCAGCCTGCTTGACCAAACAGGCGAGGCAGGTCCCCTCGTCGTCGCAGATGGAGATGACGCCGCTCCGTTCCTGGTCCGAATCGTTGGTCGGAACTTCGAAATGGTGGACTTGCTTCTCCACCGAAACCTCCTGGACCCAGTCTGGCTTGGAGCTGATGTGATAGGACCGAGTGGTAATGACGCTGACATCGAACTTTCCTCCCTTCCCTTCTATCTCCACGGATCCGGGCGTCACTTCCAGGACATCCACGAAAGCCGTGGCCGACTTGTCTCCGGCGGCCGCGGTAATCGTGGCGGTGCCGCCCTTGAGGGCCTTTACCTTGCCGCTCGGATCGACACTCACGATGGTGGCATCGGAACTGGTCCACGTGATCGTCTTGTCAGTCGCGTTGTCCGGGTTGACGGTGGCAGTCAGCTGCTCGACGGCGCCGACCGTCAGGTTCAGGCGGGTCTTGTTCAGGCCCACGGACTTCACGGGGATCACTTCCTGGGTGACGGTCACGTTGCAGACGGCCGTTTTCTCCCCGGCCCGGGCCACTATATTGGCCATGCCCACGTGAAGGGCCGTCACCTTGCCGTTCTGGTCGACGCTGGCGACGGTCTCGTCGGACGAGGTCCAGGTGACGGTCTTATCAGTCGCATCCGAGGGGCTGACGGTGGCGACGAGCGTCGTGGTCTGCTTCTCCTCCAGCGTGACGGTGACCCGGTCGAGGGTGAGGCTCTGCACGGGTACGGTCACGGTGACGGAGCAGGTGGCCGATTGGTCGCCGGCCTTGGCCATGACGGTGGCGCTGCCGCCCTGGAGAGCGGTCATTTTTCCGGTCTGGTCTACGCTGACGATGGTGGCGTCGGAGCTGCTCCAGGTGACAGTCTTGTCCGTTGCGTCTTCCGGACTGACGGTGGCCGTGAGGGTTTCCGTCTGTCCTTTAACCATATTCAGACTGGTCCGGCTGATGGAGACGGCTGCGACAGGGATGACTTTCTTCTTGACGGTTACCTTGCAGGTAGCTGTCTGGCTGCCTGCCTTTGCGGTAATGGTCGTGGCGCCCTGCTTGACCGCAGTCACGAGACCGTCTTGTCCGACCGTTGCGACGGAGGCGTCGGAGGTGGACCAGGTGACGGTCTTGTCTGTGGCGTCGGCCGGGCTGACGGTGGCTATGAGGGTCGTGGTTTGGTTCTCTTCCAAAGTAACGGAGATGCGGTCCAGAGCAACGGAAGCGACAGGGACAATCCCGCGCAAGACGCTGATCTTGCAACTGGCCGTCTTGCCACCGGCGGCCGCCGTAATGGTGGCGGATCCTTCCGCGATGGCTTTGACGCGTCCTCCCTGGTCCACGGTGACGATGCCGGAATTGGAACTTGACCATGTGACGGCCCGGTCGGTCGCGTCATCCGGGGAAACGGTCGCTTTGAGCAGCGCTTCATCTCCGACGGCCAGGTTGAGATCCGTTTGGTCCAGCGTCACGCCGCTGACGGCCACGATCCCTTTGCTCACGGTCACCTGGCAGGTGGCCGATTTGCCGCCGCAGGAGGCCGTGATGGTCGTGGAACCTTCCGCCAGGGCCGTTACGAGTCCGGAATTGGAGACGGTGGCGACCGACTGCTTGGACGAAGCCCAGTTGACGGATTTGTCGGTGGCGTTGGCGGGCAGGACCGTCGCGATGAGCTGGGCGGTTTCCCCGGGAATCATTTCCGCCGTCGCCTGGCTCAGGGAAACCGATGTGACGGCGAAGGTTTCCTCTTTCGGGTCTTTGGGCTCGCAGGACGCGATCAGAAGTCCGAAGAGGGCAAGAAGCAAGAGTTTTTTCATCTCAGCGTGTAAGAAAGGTATATTCTTCCAAATTTACGAAAAATCCGAAGGATAATCCAATACGGAAGCTACCCCAAATGCCGGAAAACCTTTTCGATACACTTCTTCTTCTGGTCCAGGTTGGGGTGGACGTAAAGGTTGAGGGTCGTGCCGATGTTGGCGTGCCCCAGCAGGACGCTGACGGTCTTGTAATCGCAGCCGCTTTCGATGCAACGCGTGGCGAAACTGTGCCGAAGGCCGTGGAATTTCAGGTCGGAGACACCCAGGTCTGACATGAATCGTTTGTAATAGCTCCGGTAGGTCTTGGGTTCGAGGGGCTTTTTGTCGTTGCTCAGCAGGAAAAATTCCGGATTGACCACCCGTGTGAGGGGGCGGACCAGCCGGATCATCTCCCGGGACATCGGGACTTCCCGGACGGCATTGACGGTCTTGGGCTGGCCCAGGACCAGGCGAGAGTGATGGTTCGTGCCGTCGGGCTGGTAGACCCGGCCGAGCGTCTTGCGGACGCGGATGACTTCGTCGACCATGTCGAGATCCTGCCACTGCAGGGCGCAGACTTCTCCGATGCGCAGTCCGGCCGCCAGGCAGATGTAGATGCCGAGGTTCCGACAGGTGAAATGGTCCTTGATGTGGGACAGGATGCGCCGCTGGTCCTGCCGGTTGAGCACCTCGAGGTCCGGCGCCGCCTGTTCCGTGGGATAGCGGATGTTCCAGTCGGGGACCGGCCAGCAGCCGGCCTTTGCCCCGAAACGGACCACCATCTTGAGGATCAGCACCAATTCGCGGACGCTCTTGATACTGAGTCCTTCGTCCAGTTTGCGCAGCGCGAAAACCTGCACTTCGCTCTCCGTGACCTCCGTCGAATCGCCGAAGGCAGGCAGGAGATGCTTGTTCAACAATAGTACGTAGGTGGAATAGCTGGATTCTTTCACGTACTGTTTCTTGTCCCGTTTCCAGAGATCCGAGACTTCCTTGAAGGTTTTCTGGTTCATAGTCATAGTGTTATGATTAATTAAGATGATTGTCAAACGAAAAAGCCGCCCCGACGAAGGGCGGCTGAAACAATTTCGAAACCCAGTCGTCGCCTCTACCAGACAAACTGGAAGCGGACGTCCACCGGGATGCGGGCGCGTTTCATAGCGGCGAAATCCAGCAGCAGAGACTCGGACGGGGTGCCGTAGGTCTCGATGAGCTGGTGGGCGGCGGCGCTGTCGCCTTCGCCCTGGATCGTCAGGACACGGGAAGCCAGTTCGGTGACGGCTTGTTCCGCCTTGTCGAAATCCACCAGGTAATGGCCGCTGCGGTCGATGCTGAAGGCCTCTTTCTCCTTGAGGAAGTTGTAGAGGATGATGTTGCCGCGGCCCAGGGCAGTGGCTTCGCCGAAGCGGGCGGAGCGGATGGTGGAGACGACGAAGGTCGCCAGGGCATCCTCGCGGCGCACGGTCGGGTCGGTCTGCCCGGCGGCGATGGCCTGAAGGTTGAGGTAAAGGCCGAGGGCGTTGTCCTTGACCTTTTCAACCGTCAACGCCTCATCGCCGAGGGCCTCGGTGACGGTGCCTTTGCCGGAGACCGTTTCCTTGACACCGATGCCGTGTGCGATCTCGCGCATCACGGTGTTCCAGAAGAAGGCCTTTCCGCTCAGGTTGGCGCTCTGGTCGCGGGTCAGCAGCAGACGTCCTGCGGGCAGGATGATCTTGAGATATTTCGAATGGATGACGTTGTTCAGCACGGCGGTGCGGGTGCCCTGTTCGGCCTGGACACGCAGATCGTACGGACGGTTGACGGCGATTTTCTTGACGCCGGCGTTGGCAGCACCGGCAGCGTAGACCATGTCGTACGCATAGATCGTGGATCCCGCTCCCGGCTCGAAGGCCTTGTACTGCGCATCGCAGGGGAGTTCCGCCTGGAAAGCGGGGATGCGTTCCGCGAGGGTGTTGATCGTGGCGGTGAGCTCCAGGTCCTTGAGCAGGACGTATGATTCGTATGAAGTCTTGACACCGCGCAGGCGGTCGTCTTCCGTCTCGGCGGGACCGAGTATGAGATCCATCTTGCTGTCCTGCATCCCGAGCCAGATCAGGTTACTCTTGTAGTAATCGTCGGTCTGAAGGGCCTCGATCCTGGCCAGGAGATACTCGCGCACACTGGGCTTGATCGTATAGTTGGCCGCTGCAGTCAGGTAGGACTTGATCTTTTCGATCCGGTCCTTGTAGGCGTCGTGGTACCAGACGGTCACGAGATTGCCCTCTGCGTCCCGGCGGAGCAGCGTGTAGGGATTCTCCTTCTCGGGGTCCTCGCAGGCGAGGAACTCCTCCTCGCTCATGTCGGCGGGGTAGAAGTTGGCGCCGAGCGGGCGGGCCGTCCAGCCTTCGGCGAATGCCTGGCCGTCGGTGCGGTTCCAGGGGCCGTAGTTGACCTCGGCCCATTCACGCTGGAGGCGGGAAAGCTTGTCCAGTTCTTTCCTGTCACCGAAACTCTGGTCCCAGTAGATGTTGTCCACTTCCGCGGAGGCCTGCTTGAAGTAATTGAGGACCTCGCGGCCATTGTCGGAAATGCCCTCGAAGAAAGAGGAACCGATCTGGATGGGAGCAAACTCATCCAACTGTTCCTGCACCGGGTCACCCTTGGAGGAACATCCGGCCGCCACGGCCAGACAAAGGAGGGGAAGCAAATATTTCTTCATAATCAAATCGTTGCGCAAACGTGCGGCAAATATCGCAAATTGTCAGTTAAAAAGCAATTCGGCGGCCCGTCAGGTGAAGGCCACGAGGATCAGCAGCTGGGCGGCGAGCACCCGCAGGAACATCGTCAGCGGGTAGACCGTCGCATAATGGACGGAGACGGAGTCGGAGCCAAAGGCGTCCTGTGCGAAGGCCAGGGATGCGGGATTTGTCATTCCGCCGGCGACCAGGCCGCAAATCTGGAAGAAATTGACTTTGCACAGGCGGGCGATGACGGCGATCAGCAGGCAGGGCAGTACCGTGATCAGGAAGCCGTACAGGATCCACCACCAGCCGCCGGCCATCAACGAGGAGACGAAGGTCTGTCCGGCGCCGAGTCCGACCGCTGCAAGGAAAAAGCTGATGCCGATCTCGCGTATCATCATGTTGGCGCTGACGGTCGTAAAGGTGCTGATGCCCCAGCGGGGACCGAAGGCGCCCAGTATGATGGCGACGATCAGCGGACCGCCGGCCAGTCCGAGCTTGACCGGCTGCGGGATACCGGGGAAATGGATGGGAATGGAGCCGAATAGTACGCCCAGGGCGATGCCGAAGAAAATGAATACGAGGTTGGGGCGACGGAGGGTGTCGGGATTGTTGCCGACCGTTTCCTCGACACGCCGGACGCCCTCTTCCGTGCCGAGAACCTGGAGGATGTCTCCGGTCTGGAGGAAGATGTCCGGACGGGCCACGAGTTCCACCCCCGTACGCAGGATGCGGGAAACCTGTACGCCGTATTTCGCGCGGAAATTGAGGTCCTTCAGGGTCTTGCCGTTGATCTTGGGACGGGATACCGTCAGACGCTTGCTGACAAGGTTGACCTGATGGTCCTGCCAGTCTTTCAGGTGGAGCGGCACTTCTTCCCCGAAGATGATGCGGATGGCATCCACGTGGGACTGGGTGGTCACGATCAGGACCTTGTCGCCCTGCTGCAGGATCGTTTCGGAGTGGGGAATTACGATCTCGCCGTCCCGCATCAGGCGGGTGACCACGAAATCGTCCCCCCGTCCTTGCATCACCTCTCTCAGGGTTTTGCCGAAAATGGCGGGATTCTCCACCTCGCAGTGCATCCGGCGTGCCATCGCGTCGGCCGTGTCGTCTTCGGCATCCCGGGCTTTTTCCTTCTTGAGATCGATCTTGAAAAGGGGCTTGAGAAGGATGAGGACGAGAATGACGCCCAGCACGCCGAGCGGATAGGCGATGGCGTAGGAAGAAGCCAGGGAGGCGGCGTCGAGGGCTGCCATTTCCGGGGCGGCGCCCTCTGCGAGAAGGACGTTGGAGAGGGTCTGCTGCGCGGCGCCGAGGCCGGGAGTATTGGTGACGGCGCCCGACATGACACCCACCATCGTGCCGAGTTCCTCACCGGTGATCCAGTGGATGGCAAGCGTCGTCAGGACGGCCAGCAGGACCAAGCCCGTGGCCAGGAGATTAAGTTTGATGCCGCTGGAGCGGAAGGAATGGAAAAAACCGGGACCGACCTGCAATCCGATCGAAAAAACGAACAGGATCAGGCCGAAATCTTTCATGAAGGCAAGCACGGTCGGGTCTACCAGAAGCCCGAAATGACTGGCCAGGATTCCCAGGAAGAGAATCCAGGTCGAACCGATCGAAACGCCCTTGACCTTGAAACGGCCCAGCCAGAGGCCGGACGCGATCACGACGGCGAACAGGAGGACGCTGTGTGCGATGCCGGTGCCTAGGAACAGGTCCCGCATAGGCAGAAAAAAGGGAGGCACTAGGCCTCCTTCTTATCTTTTCTCTCCTGGAATTTCGCCTTGGCCTTTTCGGCTGCTTCGGCGACGTCTTGCTTGGCTTCGGCGTAGGCAACTTTTGCCCGCTCGGCCGCCTTGGCTGCACCCGCCTTGGCCTTGCAGGCCGCCTTGGCATAGGCGCCCTTCGCCTTTTCTTCGGCCTTGGCGTACATTTCCTTGGCTTCGGCTGCGGTTTCCTTGGCTTCCGCCTTGATCTGGTCCATTGCCTGGTCGATCTTCTCGCCGGCCTTGTCGGCGGCGTACTTTACCCTTTCACCGAGGGTCACCTTGCCATCTCCGTTGAGATCCATAGGGTTTTTTACATTCTCTTCGCTCATAATGGTATGCTTTTAATGGGTTATTGCAAACAAGCAAGGACAAAGATAGGATTTTCCCCTTGAAAAGACAAGCTATTTTCCGTCCGCGGCGGAGATGCTGACATTGTCCACGCCGGCCTCCTTGAGGGCCGTGACGAGCAGGGTGCATTCCGCCCGGTCGTCAAAGGGTCCGACCTCGTAAACGATGGCCGCGCCTTCTTTCGCCCGGATGATATCCTTGTCGGTGCAGGCGTGGATGGCGTCCCGCGCGGCATCGGACAGGCTCGCGCCATCCTCGGGCCAGATCCGGACCTTGAAGAGGGAAGGACCGGCGGATTCCAGTTTGCGGGCGGCGGGGACGGTAATCATCTTGCCATCCTGGAAGGCGACGATCGCCGCACCCTTG
Organism: Bacteroidales bacterium; assembly: GCA_017400135.1. Lineage (GTDB taxonomy): Bacteria > Bacteroidota > Bacteroidia > Bacteroidales > UBA932 > Cryptobacteroides. Next base: position 24,541 of record JAFPVJ010000016.1, on the reverse strand, counting down.
AATCCACGGCTCTTGACCTTGTTGAGGCGGGACAGGGCGTCGGCGTAAGTCCGGAACACACCGACCGAATAGGCCGTCTTGCCGCCGCTCGCCGCGCGGGCGAAAACGGGACTCAGGCCCTTCAACTCGCGTTCCGTCGCCTTCCGGTTGGATGCGAACATCTGGATCTGGTAGACCAGGCCATCGGGCAGGGTGTTGTCTTCGGCGAACTGACCGACATCCAGGATCTTGAAGGAATAGTCGAAACGGGGAGCGGGCTTCTCGACGACGAGATCCAGCGCCGGTCCCGGCTCATTCTTGGAAAAGACATAGTGGGAGGGGGTGCCGACCATCTCCCGGTCCGCTTCCGCCCGGAGTTTGTCCGGGTCGATGACGATGCCGTTGGAGAGGAAGTCCATTTCGATCTGCTGGAGCTCCTTGAGGGCGGCCGAAAGCCGTTTCTGGTGCGCCGGAAGGGCGATTTCACAGGAGAGGATTTCTTCCCGGACCTGCGCGGCCCGGGTCGCGTCCGTCTCTTCTTTCAACTGGTCACGCAGGCGGTCAAGCCCGGCGTTGAAGCGGGCGATCGAGTCGCGGATGAGGCGGACCTTGTCCATTGCGGCGACATAGCGGCGGGTGTTCTCGTCCTCGGGGATGCCTTGAATCGCGGGACCGGCGCTCTCCTGCCGGTCATCCTGCGGCGTCAGGGCGCAGAGGGCCTTGAGCGCATCCACGGTTCCGATTTCGGTGCGTACCGGCATGCTGTCGAAAGCCAGCACATACACCCACACGCTGTCGGCCGGGCAGCCGCGGTTGGAAGCGAACACGGTATACTGGCCATCTTCGCTGGGAGCCAGCAGGAAGTCGTCGTAGGGTGAGGAATAGGGGAAGCCCAGGTTGACCGGGGCGTCCCAGTCGCGGGCGTTCTCGTTCCATTGGGAGACGTACAGGTCATATCCGCCCATACCGTACAGGCCCTTGGACGCGAAATAGAGCGTCTTGCCGTCCGGCGTCACGAAGGGATAGATCTCATCCGAAGAAGAGGTGAGATCCTCGTTGATCAGCTGGGGAACGGACCAGGTCGAATCGCCCAGGGCGGTGTGGTACAGGTTGCGGATGCCGTCCGCATCCCGGGCGGAATAATAGATGTCCGTCGCGTCCTGCGGAACATACATCGCCCGGACCAGCCCTTCTTCCGCGAGGGAGTCCAACTGGTTGGGAACGCTGCGCCAGGCGCGGTTCTCCAGGGGATAGAAGAGGAAAAAGTCGTCCAGGGAGAAGCGGTAGCGGGCCACGACTTCGGGGCGGCTGCAGTAGCGGGTCATGCTGAGACCGTTCTGGGAGAGGATGAGTTCCTGTTCCCAATCTCCAAGGCGGGTGGAGTCGACGACCTCCATCATCCGCTCGCACCAGGCTACGGCTCCCTTGAAGTCGTAGGCCCTCCGGAGCGAGTCGGACTGGGGCGGGACGCCGGCCCGCAAGCCCGTCCCGGCGCAAAGGAGCGCGGCCGCGACGGCGAGGAGATTTCTGCGTGTTACCCGGGTTTTCATGTGTCTTGCAGGTGCAAAATTAAGAAAATAGTGGTATAAAATTTCTTTGTACCGAAAAAAATAGTAATTTTGCGGTCTATTTTGCCTAACTGGGCAAAAGTGAAAGATTTGAAACGATAACAAATATTAACAAACAACAGTATGCAAAGTAAAGGTGCTATCAGGCTTGTCGCCATCTTGTTGGCCTTGGCCTGCTTGTGGCAGCTTTCCTTCACGCTGGTGACCCGTCTCCAGGAGAAGAAGGCTGTCAAGTATGCGGAGAACGTAGCTGCCGCATTCCAGAATTCCCCGGCATTTGACCAGATCGCCGTCGCAGACCAGGCTCATGTCCTCGATTCCATCCGGGCCGAGCAGACCCGCTGGTACACGGACTCCATTTCTGCGAAAAAGGTCTATTTCGGTTATACATTCAAGGATGTCAAGGCTAAGGAGATCAACCTCGGTCTGGACCTCAAGGGCGGTATGAACGTGATGCTGCAGGTGCAGCTCGCCGACCTGGTCAAGGCTCTCTCCGAGAACAACCAGACCCCCGAGTTCCTGCAGGCCATCGACCTGGCCAAGGAGCGCAGCGTCAACTCCCAGTCCGACTTCATCACCCTCTTCGGTGAGGCGTGGAAAGAGGTCTCCGGCGGACAGCGTCTCGCCCAGATCTTCGGTACCTACGAGATGCGCGACCGGATCAAGCCCGAGTCCACCGACGAGGAGGTCCTTTCCGTCATCAAGTCTGAGGCCGAGAGCGCCGTGGCGAACTCCTTCAACGTCCTGCGCAACCGTATCGACCGTTTCGGTGTGACCCAGCCTTCGATCCAGCGTCTGGGCAACAGCGGCCGCATCCTGGTCGAACTCCCGGGCGTCAAGGAGCCGGAGCGTGTGCGTAACCTCCTGCAGGGCACCGCTTCCCTCGAGTTCTGGACCACCTTCACCTTCGCCGAGATCTACCCTTACATGGTTGAGGCCAACCACCGTCTGGCCGAGCTGCTGGCTGCCGATGAGGAGCCCGCCGCCGAGACGGAGGCCGCTCCCGCCGAGGGTTCCGTCGTGGACGAGGTCCTCGCCGAGCATCAGAACGAGTCTGCCGAGGCGGAGAACTATCGCAAGGCCAACCCGCTCTTCGCGATCCTTTCCCCTTCCCAGATGAACACCAGCGCCTGCATCGGTTTCGCCAATGCGATCGACATGGACAAGGTGATGCGTTACCTCGAGATGCCCGAGATTGCCGACATCTTCCCGGCTGAGTTCAAGCCCATGTGGTCCGTCAAGCCCACCGAGTATGTCAAGGGTGCCAACATCTACGAGCTCATCGCGATCAAGGCCTCTTCCCGTGACGGCAAGGCTCCGCTCGACGGCGGCGTCGTGACCGACGCCCGCGTGGACTACAACGGCCAGCAGCGCGGCGGACAGCCCGGTGTCTCCATGACCATGAACGCCGAAGGCGCCAATGTCTGGGCCCGCCTGACCAAGGAGAACATCGGCCGTCAGATCGCCATCGTGCTCGACGGTACGGTCTATTCCTATCCTGTCGTCAACAGCGAAATCACCGGCGGTAACTCTTCCATCACCGGCAATTTCGACGTCGAGGAGGCCACTGACCTCACCAACGTCCTCAAGTCCGGTAAGCTGCCCGCCCCGGCGTCGATCGTCCAGGAGCAGGTCGTCGGCCCGACCCTCGGTGCCGAGTCCATCAGGAGCGGTTTGATTTCCTTCCTGATCGCCTTCCTGCTGGTTCTGATTTATATGGTGTTCTTCTACCAGGGTGCCGGTCTCATCGCCGACGTCGCCCTGTTGACCAACGTCCTGCTGCTCTTCGGTACGCTCGCCTCCTTCGGCGCCGTCCTGACCCTCCCGGGTATCGCGGGTTTGATCCTGACCCTGGGTATGGCCGTGGATGCCAACGTTATCATTTATGAGCGTATCAAGGAAGAACTCAAGGCTGGCAAGGGCCTGAGCAAGGCCGTCGCCGACGGTTACCACAACGCTTACTCCGCCATCATCGACGGCCAGGTGACCACCCTCCTGACGGGTCTCGTCCTCTTCTTCTTCGGCTCCGGCCCTGTCAAGGGCTTCGCTACGACCCTCGTCATCGGTATCATCACCTCCGTCCTGACGTCCATCTTCGTCTCCCGTCTGATCATCGACGACCGGATCAAGAAGGGCAAGAACGTCACCTTCGAGAACAAGTTCACGGCGAACTTCCTGAAGAACACGCACATCGACTTCCTCGGCGGCCGCAAGTGGTCCTACATCATTTCCGGCGCCCTGATCCTCATCTCCCTGGTCTCCATCTTCACCAAGGGCTTCACCTATGGTGTCGACTTCACCGGCGGCCGTACCTACGTCGTCCGCTTCGACCAGCCCGTCACGGCTGAGGATGTCCGTGCGAAGGTGCTCGACGTGTTCAACGCCGCAGCCGCCGCCGACGAGTCCGTCAGCAACTCTTCCGCCGAGGTCAAACAGTTCGGCGGCGAGAGCCAGATGAAGGTCACGACCTCCTACAAGTTCGATAATGACGCTTCCGAGGTCGATGCCGAGATCGAAGGCATGCTCTATGAGGCCCTGAAGGACTTCTTCAAGGAGCCGGTCTCCCAGCAGCAGTTCACCTCCACGCTGGAGAACCCGAACGGTATCATCTCCTCCGACAAGGTCGGCGCCACGATCGCGAACGACATCAAGCGTTCCGCCGTCATCAGCGTCCTCCTTGCCCTGCTGGTCATCTTCGCCTATATCGCCATCCGCTTCCGGAAGTGGACCTGGGGTCTGGGCGGTGTCGTTTCCCTGGCCCATACGGCCCTGATCGTCATCGGTTTCTTCTCCATCTTCTCCGGCATCCTGCCGTTCAACCTGGATGTGGACCAGACCTTCATCGCCGCTATCCTGACGATCATCGGTTACGCCATCAATGATAACGTGGTTATCTTCGACCGTATCCGTGAGAACCTCGGCCTCCATCCGAACGACGACTTCAAGGATACCGTCAACCGGTCCCTCAACGCGACCCTGACCCGTACGGTCAACACCTCCGTGTCGACCCTCCTCCCGATGCTCGCCATCGCGATCTTCGGCGGTGAGTCCATCCGCGGTCTGGCCGTCGCCCTCATCCTCGGTATCCTGATCGGAACCTACGCTTCCATCATGATCGGTACCCCCGTGATGTACGACGTGACCAAGCGCGTGAACGCCAAGGCAGCCGCTAAGAAGGCCATCAAGAAATAAGCTTGAAAATTGTTGATAAATCAGTCCGGTTTCCCTTTCGGGAAGCCGGGCTTTTTTATAACTTTGTGGTATGTCGTTCGTCCATCTACACGTCCATACCCAGTATTCGATCCTGGATGGCTTTTCCGCCATCCCGAAACTCTTCAAGCGTGCGTCCCAGCTGGGGATGCCGGCCCTCGCCATCACCGACCACGGCAATATGTACGGGGTTAAGGAATTCTTCAAGGTGGCAGGCAAGTATCCCGACATCAAGCCCATCATCGGCTGCGAGGTCTATGTGACCCAGCACTATGACCACCGTCTGAAGGACAGCGACCACCGCAAATACTACCACCTCATCCTTCTGGCCAAAAACTACGAGGGTTACCGCAATCTGTCCAAGATCGTCTCGATCGGCCACATCGAGGGCAAGTACTATGACAAGCCTCGCGTGACGCACGAAATCATAGAGAAGTATCACGACGGCCTGGTCTGCTGCTCTGCCTGTCTGGCGGGAGAGATCCCGCGGGCGCTGGTCGCCGGAGACATGGAGGGGGCCCGCAAGGCCATCCAATGGCACAAGGATGTCTTCGGGGAGGATTATTACCTGGAGGTCCAGCTCCACAAGACCGAGGTGCCGGGCGGACCGATGGATGTATACGAGCACCAGTTGGTGTCCAACGCCGGAATCTTCGAACTGGCGGCCGAAATGGGCGTCAAGGTCCTGGCGACCAATGACGTGCATTTCATCCGGAAAGAGGACGGTCCGGCCCACGACCGGCTGATCTGCCTGACGACAAACGCTCTGGTCGATGACCCCGCCCGCCTGCGCTACACGCAGCAGGAGTATCTCAAGAGTGAGGAGGAGATGGCGGCCCTGTTCCCGGACCATCCGGAAGTGCTGGCCAACACCCTGGAGGTGGCGGACAAGATCGAGCGCTACAAGATCGACCGGGACCACGTGCTGCCCAAATTCGATCCGCCGGCGGATTTCCTGCGGGATATCGATGCGTGGCTGGAGAAGTACAAATCCGTCATCGACGAGGGTCGTTGCGACAAGAACGGGAACGAGCGCGGCGAAGACTTCTGCCAGTCCGTGGCTTATCTGTGCTATCTCACCTACGAAGGGGCGCGCCAGCGCTACGGTGAGACGCTGACTCCCGAGCAGGAAGAGCGGATCGACTTCGAGTTGAAGACCATCTGCCGCATGGGCTTCCCGGATTACTTCCTGATCGTGCAGGATTATATCGCCGCGGCGCGCGCGATGGGTTCCCTGGTCGGCCCGGGTCGTGGTTCGGCGGCTGGCTCCGTCGTCGCTTACTGTCTGAAGATCACCAACCTGGATCCAATCCGCTACAATCTCCTGTTCGAGCGTTTCCTCAACCCGGACCGCATCTCGATGCCGGATATCGACGTGGATTTCGAGGACCTGGCCAAGGCTCATAAGTATGTCGAGGACCGCTACGGTGCCGACCATGTTTCGCGTGTAATCACCTTCGGCACGATGGCGGCCAAGAGCGCCATCAAGGACGTGGCCCGTATCAGCAACGTTTCGATCGAGGAGAGCGCCCGTCTTTCGAAAATGGTTCCGGACCGTCTGAGCGAGCGCGTGGAGAAGGAATATCCCTACAATCCCAAGCTGGATGAGCTCAAGAGCGGTTTCAAGGCCTTCGAGAAGGAAGTGGAGGTGGATGATCCGGACCATCCCGGGGAGAAGAAACGGGAGAGACGTACGTTCCAGCGGGGTTTGGAGGACGAGGATGTCAAGATTACCCTGGAGAACTGTTTCCGCCTGGTCCCGGAGTTCAAGAAAGAACTGGAGAGCGGCACCGAGATCAACAAGGAGGTGCTCGAATATGCCCGCCAGCTGGAGGGGAGCGTCCGGCAGGTCGGCCAGCACGCGTGCGCGACCATCATCGGCCGGGGCAACCTGATGGATTACATTCCGATCTGCCTGTCCAAGGATCCTTCGACGGGGGAAGATGTGTGGACCTCGCAGTACGACGGTCACTACATCGAGGACGTGGGTATGCTGAAGATGGATTTCCTGGGGCTCAACACCCTTTCGATCATCCACGAGACACTGAATAACATCCAGCGGTCCTGCGGCAAGGAAATCGACATCGAGGCGATCCCGATCGACGACAAGCCTACTTACGAGTTGTATGGCCGGGGTGACACGACGATCATTTTCCAGTTTGAATCGCCCGGCATGAAGCGCTGGCTCATGCGCCTGCATCCGGAGCGTTTCGAGGACCTGATTGCTATGAACGCCCTGTACCGGCCGGGTCCGATGGATTACATCCCGGATTTCGTCGACCGCAAACAGGGGGTCAAGCCTATCGAGTACGACCTGCCGGAGATGGAAGAGTATCTGGCGGAGACGTACGGCGTGACGGTCTACCAGGAGCAGGTGATGCTGCTGTCCCGCAAGCTGGCGTCTTTCACCAAGGGCGAGGCGGACAAGCTCCGCAAGGCGATGGGCAAGAAGCAGATCGCCGTGATGATGGAACTGAAGGACAAGTTCATGAAGCAGGGAATGGCGAACGGCCATCCTGAGAAGACGCTGGACAAGATCTGGAAAGACTGGGAGAAGTTTGCGCAGTATGCATTCAACAAGTCCCACGCGACATGCTATGCCTGGATCAGCTATCAGACGGCCTGGCTGAAGTGCCACTATCCCAGCGAGTTCTTTGCGGCCAACCTGAGCTGCAACCTGGACAAGGCCGACGAAATCAAGAAGATCATGGGCGACTGCATGTCGCACAAGATCAATGTCCTGACGCCCGATGTCAACGAGTCGGTGTCGCATTTCTCGGTCAACAAGAAGGGAGACATCCGTTTCGGCCTGGGCGGCATCAAGGGTTTCGGTTCCAATGTGGTGGACATGATCCTGTCGGAGCGTGCGGCCCACGGAGAGTTCAAGGACGTGTACGATTTCGTGGAGCGGGTGCCGGTGATCAACCGCCGGGCGCTGGAGTGCCTGGTATATGCGGGGGCGCTGGATTCGTTCGGCTACAAGCGGACGCAGTTCTTCCTGCCGGGCGCGAGCGGGGAATTGTTCATCGACGAGCTGGCACGTTACGCGGACCTGTACCGCCGGGACACGGTGGATGCGTCGTGCTCCCTGTTCGGTGACGTGGAGGAGATGAAGCCGGTGCGGCCGCAGATGCCTGCCGCGCCGGAGGAGGAGAATGTGCTGACTTTGCTGCAGAAGGAAAAGGAGCTGGTCGGGACGTATATTTCATCTCATCCGCTGGACCGTTATCGCTTTGAGATCGAGCAGTTCACTACGGGCGAGTTGCTGGGGTTGGAGACGCTGATCGAGGAGTGTGACCGGCTGAAGAAACCGCGGAAGGTGGCCTATGCGGGCATCGTGACGGACGTGAAGGATCTGACGAACCGCGTTGGGAAGCCGTATGGCCGGGTCACGCTGGAGGATTTCAGCGGTCCGTACGAGCTGTCGCTGTTCAGCAAGGATTATGAGGCGTTCCGCCCGAAGATCCAGATGCACACGAGTGTCCTGGTGAAGGGAGAAATCCGGGAAAAGTTTGCGTTGAAGGCGGAGGAGCGGGCGCAGGGCAAGACGGTCCCGTACGACTTTAAGGTGAGTGACGTGGCGCTGCTGGGCAACGTTTCGGAAGAGGCCTTCTCCTCCATTACGCTGACGGTCATGGCAGCCCAGGTGGATCCTGCCTTCAGGAAGGAACTGGTTCGCCTGCTGAAGACGTACAAGGGAGAGACTCCGCTGAAACTCTATATCATCGATCCGAAGCTCGACTACAAGATCGAGTTCAGGTCGAAGAAGTACAAGGTGCATGTCTGTACCGACTTCATCAACGAACTCGAGCGCAGTGGGTTCAGTTATAAGCTCGGCAGGAAATAATTACCTGACCTCCAGGATCTTGCCGTTGTCTTTGGCGGCGGCTTCCTTCCATTTCTCCGTATAGCCGGGCTGCTCGAGTTTTTCGGGGGAGCCGGCGTGGTACTGGCTGTGGAGGAATTCTCCGTCGTCGCCCTGGGCCTTGATGTTGCCGTCGATGAACTTGACGAGCAGCAGTTCCTCCATTTTCACCCAGTCGTTGAATTGCTTCTGGGCGGTCTCCACGGAGAATTTCGTCAGTTCGCGGCGGATCTTGCGGATGGCGCGCTTGCCGCCGGGACGCTTTGCGTTCTTGTTATAAATGGAAAGCATCCTGGCATCCTCTGCGGCGACGGCTTCCATCTGGGCGTTCTCGAAATCATCGATCGCCTTGCGCACGACGGGCTCCATCCGGTCGTACATCTTATAGCAGGCGTTCGCAACGCGGTTGTTGATCCAGAAAGAAGCGGTCGGGGAATAGTGCAGCAGGTCGCCGTTGCCGACGCGGAAGCAGTCGGGGACTTCGTTGGTGGATGCGTAAATCGGTGTCAGGTAGGAAGTTGCGGCATCGTCGCAGCCGAACCAGTCGAGGCCTCCGATCTCGTCGGGCAGCCAGCCGCGGGCCTGGGCGACGAACCAGAAGCCGGTCTGCTGCGTGGCGATGGCCCGCTCGTTGAGGTATTCCTTGCCGTCATACTTGAAATGCATCGGGCGCCAGCGGTAGGGGAGGGCGTTGCCGCCCGCACCGGCATCGATGCGCATGTCCATCGGGGTGCCCTCGAAGTGGTCGCGCATCACGTCCGCCACATCCTTGACGCTGATTCCCCGGGAGGGTTTGACGAAGAGCGGCATTTCGCCGTTCAGGTCATACCCCATCGCATAGTCGAGCCAGTCGGTGGCGGGCGCCGTCACTTCCTTGCCGTCTGCGTCCATATAGGTAAACTGTCCGTCACAAAGGATGTTGAAGGCGCTCCAGACGCGGGCGTCGCAGGCCCGTGCGCCGCCGAAGTCGAGCGGATTATAAGCATCGCGGAAGGAGAAGTCGGCATCCTCACCGTCGAACCATCCCATCTTGCGCGCGAAGGAGATCACATCCGGAGCGAAGAGGCAGTTGTCCGGATCGTCCTGGGGGAAACGCGTGATCCGGGACTGGTTAGCGTGGGCGCAGATATAGCCGTCCGGCACGCGGCGCGCCACCCAGACGATGCCCTTGTCATCCTTTCCCTTGCCGATCAGGTCCATCACCCAGACCTCGTTGGGGTCTGCGATGGAGAAACTTTCGCCTTCGGAAGGATAGCCGAACTCATTCGCCAGGGAGACGATGGTCTCGATGGCTTCCCGTGCCGTCCGGGCCCGCTGCAGGGTGATATAGATCAGGGATCCGTAGTCCATGATGCCGGCCGGATCCGCCAGTTCCTCGCGTCCGCCGTAGGTCGTTTCGCCGATGATGAGCTGATGCTCGTTCATGTTGCCCAGGGTCTGGTAGGTGCAGGCGACCTGCGGGATTTCGCCCAGGGGCTTGTAGGTGTCCCATTCCGTGATCTTGAGCATTGCGCCGGGCGCCCATTTCGAGGCCTTGTGGAAATAGAGTTCCCCGAAAAGCCAATGGGAGTCGGCGGCGTATGAAACCATGCAGGAGCCGTCCTTGCTGGCCCCTTTCGTGACGAGCACGTTCGTGCAGGCATTGGATTTGCTGGTAAGGAAGATCGCCGGGACGCAGAGCATCAGGCAGAGGATCAGATTTCTTCTCATGGGTTATGATGTTGTTGTTTTGGCTTTATTTGTTTAATTTTGCGAGTTATCCGCACGTAGGATACAAAGCTAAAAAAAAATTAAGAGTATGAAAAGGTTGTTCGTGCTGATGGCCGCGATTTGTACTTTGGCAATGCTCCCTCTTTTCGCCCAGTCCCCCCAAAGCAAGGAGGAGCAGGAAAAAGCCCTGTACGAGGCCATCGACAAGGAAATCGAGCGTCAGACCACGGTCCTGGACCTGGCCGACTGGCAGATTTTCATGATCGACTCGACGCTTACCCACGACTACAAGGCGATGGCAGCGGAGATCGATGTGCTGCGCCAGTCCAAGGTGTCCAATCCCACGGCCTATATGACGACGCAGGATAAATGGTTTGAGGCGATCTATCAGTCCTATCTCCGTATCCTGAACGAAGAGCAGCGGGTCAAGTACCTGAAGAGCGGAGCCTCGAAGGCCAAGAAGGCGCGCGACAAGCGGGCGGAGAAGGCGCTGGCTGCAGAACAGAAGAAAAAATAATTCACAGAATGAAAAGAGAGGATATCGAGCGCATTGTCGCCGAGTTGAACGAACTGAAGTGCAAGACCCAGAAGGAGGTCGAGGAGGCCCGGATCCGTTTCCTGGGCAAGAAGGGCGAAGTGACGCGTCTGTTCGACGAGTTCCGCGAGCTGGACAAGGAATTCAAGAAGGAATTCGGCAAGGCGCTGAACGACCTGAAGCAGTCCGCGACAGCCAAGATCGAGCAGTTGAAGGAAAGCGTTGGCGGAGAAGCCGCCGAAGAAGGTCCTAAGCAGGATCTTTCGATGCCGGGCGACCCGTTTGAGCTGGGTTCCCGTCATCCCGTTTCCATCGTTCGGCAGCAGATCGTGGACATCTTCCGCAAGTTTGGCTATGACGTGGCCGAGGGTCCTGAGATTGAGGACGACTACCACGTGTTCGAGGCGCTCAATTTCCCTCCGAATCATCCGGCGCGCGACATGCAGGACACGTTCTTCGTGTCGGCCGGCCATCTGAACCCGCTCCTGCTCCGGACGCATACGTCCAGCGTGCAGGTGCGCACGATGGAGAAAATGCCGCTGCCCATCCGCGTCGTGTGCCCGGGCCGCGTGTTCCGCAACGAGGCGATCAGCGCCCGCGCGCATTGCATTTTCCACCAGATCGAGGGTCTGTACATCGACGAGAACGTGACGTTCGCCGACCTGAAGCAGGCGCTGCTGCTGTTTGCCCGCGAGATGTTCGGTCCCGAGACGCAGATCCGGATGAGGCCGTCGTATTTCCCGTTTACGGAGCCGTCCACGGAAGTGGATGTGAGTTGCAACATCTGCAAGGGCAAGGGTTGCAACGTATGCAAGGGCACGGGTTGGCTGGAGATCCTGGGCGCCGGCATGGTGGATCCGAACGTGCTGGAGGCGTCGGGAATCGATTCGAAGAAGTACAGCGGTTTCGCGTTCGGCATGGGGCTGGAGCGGATCGCGATGCTGAAGTGGCAGGTGAATGACCTGCGGCATTATTTCGAGAATGACATGCGGTTCCTGAGTGAGTTCAGGACGGCGCCGGAGGTTTAGGCTATGCGCAAAAGCGTTCATCATTTCAGGGCAGGCAGCTTGATCGGCTGCCTGCTGTTATTTGCGCTTCCTGCAAGGGCAGGGCTCGGGCATCCCAGGGCACTCTCGGATGCAGGAAAGAACCCTGTCGGGGAATGCATCCGCGAATGCCCTGGCACACCCGACCCCTGCGACAGCCGCCCTGACTGGCAGCTGACCTGCGAGGATTTCTCCGGGCGGTATTTCAGCGTGCCGGTGGCGAACGGGTGCCTCGGATTGATGCCGGGGAAGGCGCCGATGAGCATCAAGAGCTTGATGCTGTCGAACGTGTATGACGGGCATCGGCGTCACGGGGTGAGTCGGATTGCGACGGGACCGAATCCTTTCGGGCTGAATCTCAGCGTGGACGGGATGGCGGTGTCGGATTCCACGGTTACGGACCGGGTGCAGACGCTGGATATGCGTCGGGCGTGGTTCGGAGACCGGTTTACCGTTGGAGGCAAGGCGGTGGTGAACTGGGAGTTGCGGGCTTTGCGCGAGCTCCCGTACGTTGGACTGGCCAGCGTGGAGGTCCGGGCGCTGCGGGATGTGAGGCTGGGCGTGGAGGGGAGGATTACGCTGCCCCGGTCTTTCGTTCAGCTGGATTCCAGTGTCATCACGCAGCCCATCGAAGAGGCGCGCTTTCAGATCCGTCGTCTGCGGGGCGAAACGCCGCAGCGGGGCGTGCTGCTGTGCGCGGCTGCGGCGACGTTCACGGAAGGGGGCACGATGCCTTCCGATACTTTGCTCAGGGCGGGGGAGACGCTGCGCTTCCATATCCTGGGCAGCCTGGTTCCCGGGACGGATTTCGCCGACCCCTGGAACGAGGCGGAGCGTTTCGTGATCTATGGGTTGGGCGAGGGGGTCGAGCGCCTGGTGGCGCGTCATGAGGCGCTCTGGGACGAACTCTGGCAGGGTGATATCAGGATCGAAGGCGACCCTGAGGCGCAGGCCTTTGCGCGGGCGGCGCTGTTCCAACTGTATTCCAATGCCCGGGAGGGACGGGTGGCAAGCATTCCGCCCTTCGGGCTTTCGGACCGCGAGTATTGCGGCCATATCTTCTGGGATTCCGAACTATGGATGTATCCGCCGATGTTGTTCCTGAATGAAGGCATCGCGCGCTCGATAGTGGATTATCGCACCCGCCTGCTTCCGGGCGCTCTGTGGAAAGCGGCGTGCTACGGCTACCGGGGGGCGATGTTCCCTTGGGAAAGCGATGACACGGGGGACGAATCGTGCCCGACCAACGCGCTGACCGGGACCTTCGAGCACCATATCTCGTCGGATGTGGCGATCGGGGTCTGGAATTATTACCGGATGACGGGGGATCGCGAATGGCTCGCGTCAGAAGGATGGCCGCTGCTGAAGGCGGTGGCTGATTTCTGGGTGAGCCGGGTGGAATGGAACGCCGACGGTTCTTGCTCGATCCGGGGCGTCGTGGGGGCGGATGAGTTTGCGCACCACGTGACGGATAATGCGTTCACGAATGCTTCGGCGAAAGTTGCTTTGCGTGCCGCCGTTGCCGCAGCCCCCGCCGGATTTGATGTGAAGGAGTGGGAAACCGTCGCCTCGGCGTTGTGTCTGTTGACGCGGGAAGATGGCGTCACGGACGAGTATGAGGGCTACGACGGACGTACGGTCAAGCAGGCGGATGTCAATCTGCTGGCTTATCCCCTGCAGGTCGTGACGGATCCTTCTGCAATTCGGCGCGATCTGGAATACTACGAACCCCGTATCCATCCGCACGGTCCGGCAATGTCCCAGGCCATCCTGGCCCTGCAGTGGGCCCGGCTGGGGGAGGGCGAGAAAGCCTGGCAACTGTATCAGAAGGGCCTGGAGGGTCACCTCCACGGTCCATTCCTCGCTTTCAGCGAAACCGCCGGCCACGGCGACACCTGTTTCATGACAGGTCTGGGCGGCTTCCTGCAGCTTTTCATCAACGGCTTCTGCGGCCTGGAATTGACGGACGACGGTATCGTCCAGTTGCCGGCCGCCCTGCCTCCACACTGGAAGAGCATCTCCGTCATCGGCGTGGGTCCGGAGCGTAGAACCTATACCAACAAGGGAAAATGAAACAGAAATCTTTCCAATACTGGCAATGGCGGACGCTGATCGTGCTGATGATCGGTTATGCCTGCTATTATTTCCTGAGGAAGAATTTCAGTACGGCCATTCCGGCCATGGAAGCGACCCTGGGCCTGAGCAAAGCCCAGCTGGGTGCTTTCCTGACGGCCAACGGCATCGTGTACGGCATCAGCCGTTTCGTCAACGGCATCATTGCCGACCGGGCCAACAAGCGCCGGATGATGACCCTTGGCCTGCTGCTGTCGTGTGCCATCAGCCTGCTGATCAGTTTTTCTCCCAAGTTCAACGGTTTCCTGCATCTGCTGGACGCTGAAGGGAAGGCGACGGTCGGGCTGGTCTATCTGATCGGCTCGCTGTGGGTCCTCAACGGCTATGTCCACGGGATGGGCTATCCGCCGGTCTCCAGCCTGATGGCGCACTGGTTCCGGCCGAAGGAACTGGCGACCAAGCAGAGCCTCTGGAACGCATCCCATTCCCTGGGCGCCGGAGCCGTCGTGGCCCTATGCGGCTGGCTGTTGTCGCGTTTCGGCTACAGCGCCTGGAATCTGTGTTTCGTCATTCCGGCGGCGATTGCGTTCGTCGGGGCCATCATCACTTACTTCGGCCTGCGGGAGACGCCGTCCGACTTGGGATTTCCGGAAGTGGAGGAGTTGGAGAGAATCGAAAATGGCGAGATCAGTGAGGCGGAAGCGGAGACAGAGCGAGAAATGACCGGCCCGGAGTTCCGCCGTTTCGCCCGGCACATGGTCTATCGCAACCCCTACGTGTGGGTGTCCGGTCTGACCAATTTCAACGTGTATGTGATCCGTCTGGCGATCCTGGACTGGGGCACCACGATCCTGACGCAGTACCGGGGACTGGAAATCGGACTGGCGGCCAGCATCGTGGCGGGTTCCGAACTGATCGGAGGCGTGCTGGGTTCCGCTATCGCAGGCTGGTTGACCGACAAGGTGTTCCACCATCGGGTGTTCCGTTGCGGGGCGCTCTGCACCATCCTCTCTACGATCTGCCTCTTCCTGTTCTGGCGGCTTCCTGCGGGTGCCTCCTGGGTGTGGAACGCCGTGCTGATCATCCTGAGCGCCTTCTTCGTGTACGGGGTCTCCGGCCTCTGCGGAATCGGCGCCTCCAAGTATGCGACCAAGAAAGCTGCGGCTTCCTCGAACGGATTCGTCGGCATCATCGCATACGTGGCGACCGTCCTGTCCGGTTTTGGCTTCGGCCTGCTGGCCGACAATCCCCGTCTGGGCTGGGACGCCGTCTTTGTCGTGACGCTGTCCATCGGCGTATTGGGAACGATTATCCAGGCCCTCTTTTGGAATGCTCCGGAAGATGGCTATCCAAGAAAACATGAATATGAACGTGAATTTACTGAAATTCCTGGCGGTCCTGGCTCTAGTGGCGGGATGTAAGCAGCCGGCAGGGCAGGGCCCGACTTCTTCGGACGAAGAAAAAGTGACATTCTACCGTACGCTGAGCCCGTTGGAGGAGCAGTGGCGGGATTCCGTGCGGACGGCTCTCGCGGAAGGCTACAAAGAGAAGAAACTGGTCATCGGCACCAATACGATGCCTATCTGGTGGACGGTCTATGGCGAGCAGCCTGCGGACGGCCGGTCCCTGTACATTTCCCTGCACGGGGGCGGCGGTGCACCGGCGGAACTGAATGACCAGCAATGGGACAATCAGAAGAGACTGTACAAGCCGGAAGAGGGTGTGTACCTCTGCCCGCGCGCCATCACGAACACTTGGGACCTGCATTTCCGCCCTGAGTCGGATGCCTTCTATGAGGCCATCATCCAGATGGCGGTCGCCTACCTGAACGTCAATCCGGACAAGGTATATCTGATGGGTTATTCCGCCGGCGGAGACGGCGTGTGGCGGGAGGCTCCGCGCATGGCGGACCACTGGGCGGCGGCTTCGATGATGGCCGGCCACCCGGGCGACGTGTCCCTGCTGAGCCTGCGCAACCTTCCCTTCATGATCTGGTGCGGGGGTGAAGACAGTGCTTACGACCGCAACAAGGTGTGCGCGGAGCGTATCGCGGAGATGGACGCCCTGCAGGCGGCGGATCCCGAAGGCTATGTCCACGAAGGACATATCGTGGCCGGCAAACCGCACTGGATGGACGGTGTGGACGCTGCGGCCGTCCCGTGGATGGCGAAATATGTGCGCAACCCCTATCCCAAGCGGGTTGTCTGGTGCCAGGGGGATGAGATGAAAGAGTACTTCTACTGGCTGGGCATCCCTAAGGGCGAGGCAAAGAAGGGCATGGTCCTTCGTGCGGAAATCGAGGGCAACATGGTCACCATCGGAGAGTGCGACTATTCCAAAGTGCGTGTTTTCCTGAATGAGAAGATGGTCGACCTGTCGAAGCCGGTCGTGATCGTGCACGACGGAAAGACGCTCTTCGAGGGGACGGTGACGCCCTCTGATGCTCTGCGCCGCTCGACGCTCTTTACCCGTAACGACCTTTCCTATTCCTTCCCCTGCTGCATCGAAGTAAGCTTGAATTGATATGATGAAAGTCAAACTGTTAGCCACTGCGGCCGTCCTGACGCTTTCGGGGCTGGCCCCGATGGCTTCCGCTCAGTCAGTCTGGACGGCGGCGGAGCAGAAGGCCGCGCAGGCCGAAGCGCGCAAAAGTGTCAATTATGATGAAGATGCGGTCCTGCCGTATACGCTGGAGGATCCGCTGCGCTTCGCCAACGGACGCGAGGTCCGGAGCAGAAAGCAATGGCCGGCCCGCCGGCAGGAGATCCTGGACATTTTCCAACGGGAGATGTATGGCCAGATGCCACCCGCTTCGGAGATCTATACCGAGGTGGTGGAGGAGGGACCGACACTCGCCGGCTTTGGCACACGCCGGCAGATTCGGATGTGGTTCCGGCCCGACAAGACCGGCCCGAAGATCGACTGGCTGATCGTGACGCCCGATCATGTCTCCGGTCCCGTCCCCGTGATCCTGCTGCTCAATTACGGCGGCAACCACGAATTCCTTTTCGACGAGGAAATCCTGGTCACGGATGCCTGGATGCGGGAAAAGAACGGGCGCGACGGCAACCGGGCTTCCGCCCAGACGCGGGGGCGCTACAACCGCGACGGGGACCGCTATGTGTATCCCGTGGGTATGCTGGTCTCGCGCGGGTATGCCGTGATGACGGCCTGCTACTGCGAGATTTCTCCGGATCCCGATCCGCAGGAAGTTGACGGGGAAGGTGTGATCCTGCAAGACCGTTTCGCCTATACGGGCGTATTCGATCTCTGGGGTCCGAGGGACCCTTCGCGTGACGACAATACGACTTCGCTGAACGCCTGGGCCTGGGGACTGATGCGCGGCATGGATTGGATCGAACGGGATCCGCAGCTGGATGCTTCCCGCGTGGTGCTGACCGGTTGTTCGCGACTGGCGAAGGCGGCCCTGATCGCTGGCGCCTTCGACGAACGCTTCCCGCTGGTCGTTCCGGTGCAGACGGGCGGTGGCGGCGTGCCGCTGGCCAAGCGCAATTTCGGAGAAACGATATCGACAGAGGTCGCCGCTTTCCGGCACTGGTACTGCCGGGCGTATGACAAGTACGCCGGACACACGGATGAGATGCCCTTCGACCAGCATCTGCTGCTGAGTTGCATCGCGCCCCGGGCGCTGCTGGTGGAGGGTTTCGACGGGGGATGGTTCGACACCAAGGGCGAATTCCTGTCGCTGCAGGCGGCAGCTCCGGTCTGGAAGTTCCTACGGCAGCCCGCTTTGCCCCGTGGGGTGAGTTGGCCCGCGGACTATGATCTGTCGGCCGTGGGCCCGGTCATCGGTTACGTGCGCCGGGACCAGCAGCACGGCATTTCGGCCATAGACTGGACCTGGATGCTGGATTTCGCCGACCGGCTCTGGGCGCGGTGATAAAAAACGGAGAAAAAATTTGCAATAATGGAAATTGTGACTACCTTTGTAATCCCAACGCGGAAATAGCTCAGTTGGTAGAGCGCAACCTTGCCAAGGTTGAGGTCGCGGGTCCGAATCCCGTTTTCCGCTCCAAAAAAGCCTCAGTCGTCCGGACTGAGGCTTTTTCGATATTATTGGGTGGGAAAGTAACTTCGCAGCGCCTCGACGTATGAGGCAAAGGCATCTCTCCCGCGGTCGGTGATGCTGCAGACTGTCTGCGGCATCTTGCCCTTGAAGCCCTTTTTCACTTCGATGTAACCCGCCTGCTGCAACTTGTCGAGCTGTACGCTCAAGTTGCCCGATGTCGCGCCTGTCTCCGATTTCAGGTAGACGAAGTCTGCACTGTCCACGCCGATGAGGATTGACATCACCGCCAGACGAAGCTCCGAATGAAGCAGGGGATCGAGCGGTTTGAAAGAATTGTCAGGCATGGCTTATTGCTTTTTTTCGTTTTTCTGCAGGATGACACCGGGAACGATCAGGGCGAGGACGCCCAGGATGACGAACGACAGGATCCGGACGGGCGAGCCGGAGGGCATCACCATCAGGAAGGTTGCGGCAAGGGCCAAGGCGATGACGACCGGAATGGTGACGGACTTGAGTTTGAGCACCGAGCCCGAAATAGCACCGCAGAGACCCATCATCATCAGGATGATCATCGTCAGATCGACGTTCAGCGGGCCTTCGATTCCCACGGCGCAACGGATGCCCCAGGCAGCCCACACAAGGGCGAAAAAGCCCGTGGAAAGAATGCCGAACCACATCCAGATCTTACCGATCAAGCGGGTGACTTCGGTGGCAGGAACCTTTTCCTTGTCCCGATCCAGATAACGATTGCCCAGGAAGCCGATAACCGACATCGCAAACCAGAGGAAGTTCCAGGCCGGGCTGCCGGTCTTCGACCAGAGAATCCAGATGACAAAAGCCGTGATAGATACCAGCGCACCCCAGAGGATGAGCGGTTTGCCCGCGTTCTTCGCGACTGCGCGACGACTGCGCTCGATGGTCTCCGTAATAAGACGGAGGCTGTTTTCAGCAGAGAAATTGTTTTCCATTTTTGTACCTTTTTAATAGTTGTTATGGTTCTCCTCCGTTCCGTTGCGCACCGGTTCAGCGTTGAACTCTGGTGCAAATATAAAGTAGTTTATTTTATAAACCAAATTATTTTACACTTTTTTTCACTTTCTTTACAAAAAGTCCCCAAAATGAAAAAGATACTAGGTTGCGCATGGATCCTGTCCATCCTTCATGGATGAAGACATTCTCCTGCATTGGCCGGACGGCAGCGAAGACGTGATCCACTACCATTGCTCCGACCATCGGGAATGGCCCTCGATCAAATGCAACCGAAGTTGGAAACTCAACGGCAAGAAGCACGAGGATGGATGCGTCTTCCGTTTTTCCGGGAAGAACCTGCCAAACTAACCCGCACCCTATTGGGCCGGAGCGAGGGTGATTTCTCCCAGATAGTAACGTTTGTGACCGTCGTTGCCTTTGTAGGGCAGGGCGATGGTGGGGGAGCCGTAGGCCGTGCCTACGGAGAAATACAATTCTGCCTTGCCGGTAGGACAGGCCCGGGAAAACGAACCGAATGAATCGGTGAAAACCCGTGCGACTGTAAATTCCAGGTCCCGCCGGAAAGGAACGCCTTCGCCTGGGGCGTCGACCCCCAGGTCTTTCACATTGAATTCGGTATCGACGAGCACGGCGAGGATGCCCCCCTTCTTGTCCTTGATGGTGAAACAGGGATAACCGCCGCCGTAGCAGGGGGCGACACCCTGGTTCTTCCAGGCGCTCTTGATGTGGAAGGGCTCGTTCAGGCGGATTTCCGAAGGCCACTCGGCTTCCGTAAGGTTGATCCGGTATCCGATTCTCCGGTTGATACGGTCAATGACGTCCCTGTTGGCCTCCAGCAATTCCCGCGGCCACCAGTGGATCGAGAGCAGGGAGGCGTGGTATTCTTCCACGGCCTTGAGCAGGAGTTCGGGATCCCACGCCTTGAACTTCATGCTGATGCCGTAGTGCTCGTGCTCCAGGATGACGGGCAATTCCGGCCAGAATAGCTGGGCCATTCCGCCGTGGTACCAAGAGTCCGGCGGATTCATCACCAAGATGCTGTCGTCCTTGATCGTCACACCCTGGGACTTGGCATAATCGGTGATGGGAAAACGGGCCCGCCGGTCATTATGCCCGGCATAATCGTCCGAAATGCAGAGCTGGGTCTTTTTGAAATGGCGGGTGTAGATGTCGATGATCCTTTTCTGGCTCTCAAAGCCCCAGGTGCGTCCGTGGGTCGGGGTGGTGCGGACCGTGTGCCCCTCGCCCCACATGCCGTAGGCGCCGATCGCAAAGAAAGCGACCGCCGGATCGCCGTCGTAACGCTCGGCCATCTTTTCGACCAGATGCTCCACGGCGTCCAGGAAAACGGGATCGTCATAATCGACTTCCGTGAATCCGCCGATCTCATAGTATTTCGCTCCCTCGTCGAACACCCACTGGGGCGTGCCCTGCCGCGTCCAGTTCTCCGTGGCGGTGATGCAGAACGCGACCTGCCGGCCCTTCTCCAGCCAGCGCTGCGCCGGCGTGTCGATAATCTCCCAGTTGAATTTGCCCTTCTCCGGCTCCAGGAAACTCCAGGGCAGGCGGAGGAACACGGTGCTCATGCCGGGGAAGTCCTCCACAATGTCGGAAGGCGCCAGTTTCGAGCCGTAGTTTTCCAGGACGTTGGAATAGTAAAACAGCATCCAGCCCATCCCGGGATTGACCAGCGCCTTGCCGTTGTCTTCCGGATAAGCCTTCCTGTCCTGGGCGGTAAGCGGAGCGGTCGACGCGAACCAGAGCAGGCACGCGGCCACGAGAGCGATTCTTTTCATTACTATATTCATTTCAGATATTCCGTCAGCCACACGTAGGACCCGGCGGTCCAGCCGAGCATCGTGGGCATCTTGTATTCGTCTCCGACATTGAGGTTGCCTTCATCGACGTTGTATTTCTCCCAGAGAGTCCCCGTCTTGTCGTAGCTGTCCGTCAGCAGGTCCACGTAGTGCCGGGCGATGCGGCGGGCGTCTTCCCGGTAGCCATAGCGGTCGAGGCCGCGCACGGTCACAAACTGCAGCGGCGCCCAGCCGTTGGGGTAAGACCACTGGTACACGAAGGGGTAGTCCCCCTTTTCGCAGGCGGAGACGCCGTGGGGATATTCCAGGACGTCCAGGGACCGCACGATTCCGCGGGCGTCCCGGCGCGATACGGCCCCGCCCATCAGCAGGAAGAACTGGGCGGCGGAAACCACATCCCCCCGTTCTCCGGTCACATAATCATAGTCGTACCAGATCCCGTCGGCCGGGTTTCGGAAATACTTGCGCATCAAATGCCTGCGGTGCCGGGCCGCCTTGTTCCACCGGCGAACGGCGCTCCGGTCGCCCAGGATCCGGGCGAAGTGCGCGAAGTTCTTCTCATAAATATAAAGCAGGGCGTTCAGGTCCACCGGGCAGTAGTTCTCGCATTCGCCCTTGAAGCGGGGTGTGAAGTCCCAGCACTCCGCCTCGGAGATGTAGTGCGAACCCACCCGCAGGGAATCCTCGCGGGAGCAACCATCCAGCGTGAATCCTTCTCCGAAACGCCTCTTGACCAGGCGCAGGAAGTCCATCTTTTCCTGGTCGGAGGCTTCATTGCTGTCGTGGTTCAGCCCGCAGGGCGTCATCCGATCGCGCATCCAGAAAGCGTATTCCTTTTCCAGGGAGGGCAGGACACGCTTCAGCCAGTCCAGGTCCCCGGTTGCCTCGTAGATTTGCCGCACCATCAGGGAGAATACGGGCGGTTGGGACCGGTTGAGGTAGAAGGTGTTGCTGCCGTTGAGGATCTTGCCGAAGCGTTCCACCATCCAGGCGAGGTTCTCCGTGTTCATGCGCGCCTGGTCCACGAGACCGTCGATGAGCAGGCCCTCGTTGGTGAAGAAGAGGTCCCAGTAATACAGCTCCTGGAAGCCCCCGCTCACGCTCGGAACCGTGTAGGGCTGGGGCATTCCGATGTGGCTCCCGGCGTCGTCCGGGAGGAAGCGGATGCTCTTTTCCCAGGAATCGCGGATGAAGGCGCGGGTCTCCTTTTCCCCGGCTTGCGCTGGAATGGCGAGGAGGATGAGCAGGAGGAGGGCGGTCTGTTTCATGGGCGGCTAGAATTCGGTCCAGCTGCCGAAAGGCAAGCCCCTGCCGGGTGCGCGCTTCAACTTCTCGCCGTCGAAGCGGACGTGGCGCACGACGCGGCCGTCGTATTCCCGGATCCAGGTCTCGAAGCCCTTCTGCCCTTCGCGGAGCACGAACATCCGCCCGCCCGGAGGCAGGTGGTTGTAGACGGTGTTGCCTCCGGAGTAGCGCCCGTACGTCAGGGCGATACCATGATAGATGGCGATGTAATCGCTGTCGTGCGCGTGTCCGCACGAGGTCCCAATCACGCTGCCGGATTCGTACATCGCGGCGAACATACCCGAATTGAACGCGCCGCCGCCGTTGTTCTCGCCCCGGGCGCCTTCGGTGTGCTCCGCGTCAAACTGCCGCCAGCGGGGGTTGTCGCGCGAGACCCAGGCGTCGATGTATTCCAGCAGTTCGATGTGGAAGAAGGCGAGGGAGGGAGCGACCTTCCCGTCTTCCGCCGTGCGGGCCTTGCAGCAGTCGAGCAGCCACTGGATCTGGTCGCGGGTGAACCAGGAATAATACCGCTTGCCTTCCATGAAGACATAGTCATTCGAATCCATGCAGAAGAGGTAGAAGGGCGCCGCACCGGGAGTCAGGTCGCCCGAGCAGGAGAGGATGGGGAGTTCGAGGTCTGCGAGTTCCCCCTTGTCATTGAGGCGGTTGAGGGTGTTCCGGCCTTCGGCATACAGGCCCGACATGAAAGGACGGTCCATCCCGCTCTCGGCGTCATGGTTGCCATAGACTACGACCCAGGGCACCCCCAGGCTGTCGAGGAAGGGAACCAGCCGCCGCAGCACCGGCTCGCCCTTTCCGAAGGTGACGATGTCGCCGGTAATGACGATCAGGTCCGGGTTCTCCAGGGCCACGAGGCCGCGGATTACCTCATAAACCTTGGTTTCCTCGTCCGGAAACTTGTCCCGCAGATGCAGGTCCGTGAGCTGGAGGAGACGGAAACTGCTGTCCGCGCGGAATTGTAGGGTGGGGTATTCCCTTTGCGGTTTTTCCACCGGGGCGGGTTGTTTCTTGCGGTCTTTGGCCGGTGCGCTCACGGCCAGGGTCAGGGCGATCAGGATCGCCAGGGCGTGAAGGATTCTTTTCATGTGCATAAAGTTACCAAAGAAGTTGGATTAATTTCGTAGTTTTGCGGAAAAAGACAATAGAATGATAGTAAATACGGAAAAACCTTCTTCTTACGACCATCTGGAGACGATGTCCACGACCGACATCCTCCTGGCTATCAATGCGGAGGACGTCACGGTGCCCGTTGCGGTAGGGAAGTGCATTCCCCGGATCGAAGCGCTGGTGGACGGTATCGTGGAACGGATGAAGCGGGGCGGACGGGTTTTCTATCTGGGTGCCGGGACCAGCGGAAGGCTGGGAGTCACGGATGCCTCTGAAATCCCGCCGACCTACGGCGTCCACGACAAGTTCATCGGGATCATCGCGGGCGGCGACGGCGCGCTCCGGGAGGCGGTGGAAGGGGCCGAGGATGACCCGGAACAGGGATGGAAGGATGTTCTTCGCTTTCATCCTACGCCGGAAGATACGGTGGTGGGGATCTCCGCTTCGGGCGGCGCCCCTTACGTGGTCGGGGCTTTGAGAAAGGCGCGCGAGGCGGGCTTGCTCACGGCCTGTGTCTCTTGCAACGAAGGCTCGCTGGCGGGTCTGGTGGCCGAAATTCCGATCGAAGCCGTCGTAGGCCCGGAATTCGTTACCGGAAGCACCCGGATGAAGTCCGGCACTGCCGCCAAACTGATTCTGAACATGATCTCCACGGCCGTGATGATCCATCTCGGGCACGTCAAGGGCAATCGCATGGTGGACATGCAACTCACCAATGCCAAGCTCGTGGACCGCGGCACCCGTATGATTCTCAACGAAACGGGAATGGATGATTACGAAGCAGCCCGGAACCTTCTCCTGCAATACGGATCGGTCCGGGCCGCTGTGGACAGTCTCAAGGTTTAGTTCCGCAACAGTACCTTGCCATCGGCGGCGTCGGCGACGATGGCGGAATCCTTGCGGACGGAGCCGTCCAGGATGGCCGTGGCCAGCTGGTTGACCAGTTCTCGCTGGATCAGCCGCTTCACCGGGCGGGCGCCGTAGTCGGGGTCGTAGCCATTCTCGGTCATGTAGTCCTCGAAAGCGGGCGTCCAGGTGAGCGTCACGCCCTCCTTGTCCAGCATACTCTGGAGGATGCCCATCTGGATGCGGACGATCTCCCGGATATTGTCGCGGGACAACTGGTCGAAGGTGATGATCTCGTCGATACGGTTCAAGAACTCCGGCCGCATCGTCATCTTCAACTCCTCTTCCTTCGCGTTGGAGGTCATGATCAGGATGGTGTTCTTGAAGTCCACCGTCCGGCCCTTGTTGTCGGTCAGGCGGCCGTCGTCCAGGACTTGCAACAGGACGTTGAACACGT
>JAFPVJ010000015.1 GCA_017400135.1 Bacteroidales bacterium | reverse complement strand
GGCAGCGAGCACGCCACGGGTCACCTCATCTACAGCCGATTCTGGAATAAGTTCCTCTATGACTTGGGCGTGAGCTGCAAGGAAGAGCCCTTCCAGAAACTCATCAACCAGGGCATGATCCAGGGCCGTTCCAACTTCGTCTACCGCATTGTCGGGACCAACACCTTCGTTTCGCTCGGCCTTAAGGATCAATATGATACGACGGAAATCCACGTCGACATCAACATCGTGCGGAACGACCGCCTCGACCTGGAGGCCTTCCGGGCCTGGCGCCCCGAATTCGCCGATGCTAAGTTCATCCTGGAGGAAGGAGAATACATCTGCGGCTGGGCCGTCGAGAAGATGAGCAAGAGCATGTTCAACGTCGTCAATCCCGACGTCATCTGCGACACCTACGGCGCCGACACGCTCCGCCTGTACGAGATGTTCCTCGGCCCCCTGGAGCAGTCCAAGCCCTGGGACACCAAGGGCATCGACGGCGTCAACCGTTTCCTCAAGAAGTTCTGGAGGCTCTTCTACGACCGCGACCAGTGGCTGGTCACCGACGGGGAGCCCACTGCCGCCGAACTGAAGGTGCTCCACCGCCTGATCGGCAAGGAGATGGAAGACATCGAATCCTTCTCTTTCAACACGACCATCAGCGCCTTCATGATCGCTGTCAACGAACTGACGTCCCTGAAGTGCAGCAAACGCGTAATCCTTGAGCCGATGGTGGTGCTGCTCAGCCCCTTCGCCCCGCATATCGCCGAGGAACTCTGGCATGCGCTCGGCCACGAACAGAGCGTCTCCGACGCCCGGTTCCCCGAGTACGTGGCAGCCTATACCGTTGAGGACAATTGCACCTACGCCGTCTCGTTCAACGGCAAGACCCGTTTCACGGTGGATCTGCCGAAGTCGATGGATCGCGCGGAGGTCGAGGCCAAAGTGCGTGGAATGGAACAAACGGCCAAATATGTGGAGGGCCTGACCGTCCTGAAGGTCATCGTCGTGCCCGGCAAGATCGTCAATATCGTGGTGAAGTGATGGGAAAACTGACTGGAGAAAAGCTTCGTATCCTCATCGGCGATTACCTGCTGATGACCCTGGGCGTTATTCTTTATTGCGCGTCCTGGGAATGTTTCATGATTCCAAACGGTATGTCTTCCGGAGGATTGACGGGTCTTTGCACCGTGATCCAGTATGCGACGGGAGGACGCCTGGAGGTCTCGTTCCTGTATGCGGCCGTCAATGTGGTTTTGCTTCTCATCGCTTTCCTGGTGATGGGCGCCCGTTTCGGCTTCAAGACGATCTATTGCATCGCACTGGCGAGCGTCGTGTTCAAATTGTTCTCGATGTTTCCGCAGGCCCACAGCCTGGAAGGCCGCTTTCTTTTCGTCCCGGAGAAATTCTTGATCCCCGCCATCGCCGGCTTGCTGGAGGGCGTGGGTCTGGGCGTCATCTTCCGCAACGGCGGGAGCACGGGTGGCAGTGACATCCTCGCATTGATGGTCAACAAGTTCTGGCCGATCTCTCCGGGTCGTTTCTTCCTGGTGACCGACTGCGTGATCGTCCTGTCCATGCTCCTGCTTCCCGACAAGTCTTTCAGCGACCTGGTGTACGGTTTCATCATGATCCTGATTTCCGCCCCCGTGGTGGACGCGGTGCTGATCGGAGGCCGATCCGCCGTGCAGATGATGGTCTTCTCGGAGAAATACGAGGAGATCGCAGACTATATCATTCGTGAGATGAACCGGGGCGTCACCGCCATCCAGGCCGTCGGCTGGTATACCAAGCAGGAGAAAAGGGTCCTGCTGATCGTGATGCGCCAGAAAGAGGTCCATCAGGTGACCCGTACGATCAAGGATCTGGACGGCACGGCTTTCATCTCTGTCTCTCCCGCCAATAACGTTTACGGCGAGGGCTTCGAGCAGATCAAGACCGGCATCCACCTGAACAAGAAGAATAAGACCGAATAAACAGCGTTATGGACAGTAAGAAGGTTCTTCATTTCTTCAAGGAGTATTTCCTGATTACCTTAGGCATACTTCTTTATGTCCTGGGGTGGACTATTTTCCTAGTCCCGAACAACCTGGTTGGCGGTGGCGTGACGGGTGTCTCCTCCATCATCCAGTATGCGACGGGAGGCGTGATCAAGATCGGTTATTCCTATTTCGCGATCAATGCGATCCTGCTGATCGCCGCGCTCTTCATCCTGGGCAAGTCCTTCGGGACCAAGACCGTCTATGCGATCATCATCGCCTCCGTCGGACTCAACCTGTTCCAGACCGTGATCCCGCACGATTTCGTGCAGACCCTGGCCATCGACAACGGCAAACTGATGTGTGTCATCATCGGCGGCATCATGGCCGGCGCCGGCATCGGGATGACGATTTCGCAGGGCGGCAGCACCGGAGGGACGGACATCATCGCCCTGATCGTCAACAAGTACCGGAATGTATCTCCCGGCCGGATGATCCTGGCGATGGATGTCGTGATCATTCTGTCATCTCTGCTGGTTCCGTCCTATCTGCCCGACGGCAGCCTGGTCCCGTTCACCGACAAGATCATCAATGTCGTGTACGGCCTGGTCCTCATCGCCATCTGCAGCTCTGTCCTGGATATCTATCTGTCCGGCTCTCGGCAGTCCGTGCAGCTTTTCATCCTGTCCCACAGGTACGAGGAGATCGCGGATGCGATCACCCGGGACCTGCATCGCGGCGTGACGGCGCTGGACGGCAAGGGCTGGTTCACGCAGGCCGACACGCAGGTGCTGATGGTGCTGACGCGCAAGACCGATCTCAACATCCTGCTCAAGATGATCAAGGTCATCGATCCGGATGCTTTCGTCTCCGTCTCGTCCGTGACGGGTGTTTACGGAAAGGGGTTTGAGACCATCAAGATGGCGCGTTCCAAAAAAAAGAATCAAAATCTATAAAATTCATAAAAATCTGAAGAAAGGCATCGGGGCTTTGGCTTTCCGGTGCCTTTATTTTTATTATTTTTCACCATCAAAAACTTAACATTATGAAAAAGATCATTGTCAGATCTGTGTTTTCTTCCCTGTTTTCCGTGTTTGTTTGTGCTCTTTTTCTGGGTGGCTTCATTCCGGGTCTTTCCCTTTGGACCGGCATCCCCTGCGCCTTTGCCGCATCCCTGGCGCTCGCACTGATGGCCGGAGCCGCAAGCCGGCCGAGAGGGGAGGATCCCGGAGGAAAACAGGAAGAAACGGACGGGACAGCCGGAGCCAGTCCCGAGTCTGCGACCGTGAAGTCCGGCGCGGCGGGTAAGCGCGGCTATGAGGTTTATCAGCGGGTGGTCCGGTACATGGAGGAGAGCAAGCCCTTCCTGGACGAGTCGCTCGGTCTGGAGCAGATCTCCAAGGCGGTATTTTCCAATAAGGTATACGTTTCGAAGAACATCAATTATTACTCGGGACGGAACGTAAGGCAGTTCATCAACTGGTACCGCATCCAGCATGCCATCGGTCTGCTGAAGGCGGATCCGCATCTCAAGATGGAGGATGTGTCCGTCCTGTCGGGTTTTCACTCCAGCGTGTCGTTCAACATGGCTTTCCGCCTGTTTGAGGGGAAGACGCCGACGCAGTGGCTGGAAGAGTATGTGGATTCGTTAAGGAAGCATTAGGCGCGGATGCCTTTCCAGGAAGAGGGGACTGGAGCTGTGACCTCCAGTTCCGTCTTCCGGACGGGATGGACCAGCCGGATGAAGCGGGAATGGAGGCAGATGCCTCCGTCGGGGTTGGAGCGGGGCGCGCCGTATTTGAGGTCCCCTTTGATGGGGCAGCCGATGTGGGAGAGCTGACAACGTATCTGATGGTGCCGTCCGGTCAGGAGCTCCACCTCGACCAGGTGATAGCGGTCCGTGCTGTAGAGAAAACGGTATTTCAGTTCCGCCCGTTTCGCATCCGGATGCCGGGCCGGCTTCGGGGTGTCGCCGTCTCCGGCGATGTAGCTCTTGTTCTGCTTCTCGTTGCGGACCATCCAGTCTTTCAGGTGCCCTTCTGCGGGCTCGGGTTTCTCGCAGCAAAGCGCCCAGTAGGTCTTGTGGATTTCCCCGTTGCGGAACTGGGCCGCGAGGCGTTCCAGCGCCTTGGAGGTCTTGGCCAGCACCGTGATGCCGCTGACAGGACGGTCCAGGCGGTGGGGAATGCCCAGGAAAACCTTGCCCGGTTTGTCATCCCGCTGTGCCAGGAAGGCCTTGTAGGTCTCCGCCAGGCACTCGTCCCCGGTCTTGTCTCCCTGCACGATGTCGCCGACCGCCTTGTTGACGATCAGCAAGTGGTTGTCTTCGTAGAGGATGCGCTCCTCAAGCTCGGCGTATTCGGCAGGGGGCAGGGTCCGGTATTCCATCGTGTCAAGTGTCTGCGACTGCGAAAATACGATTTCCCGGCCGCAATTGCAACGACGGTATGACAATTTGGCAGAAAAAACGGCTGGCACGGGATTGGATAGATAAGGATTGCCGCCATCAGAAGGCGGGCTGACAGAATAAATTAACGATTAAGAATATTATGGGAAAAATCATCGGAATCGACCTGGGCACCACCAATTCGTGTGTCGCGGTCATGGAAGGCAACCAGCCTACCGTCATTATCAACAACGAGGGTGAGCGTACCACCCCGTCCGTCGTCGCTTTCACCGAAGGCGGCGAGCGGAAGATCGGCAACCCGGCCAAGCGCCAGGCCATCACCAACCCCGGCAACACCGTCTTCTCGATCAAGCGTTTCATGGGTGAGACATACGATCAGGTCGGTAAGGAAGTCGCGCGTATGCCGTACAAGGTCGTCCGCGGCGACAACAACACGCCCCGCGTGGACATCAATGGACGCCTGTATTCTCCGCAGGAGATTTCTGCCATCATCCTCCAGAAGATGAAGAAGACCGCGGAGGATTATCTGCGCCAGGAGGTTACCGAGGCCGTCATCACGGTCCCGGCTTACTTCTCCGACTCGCAGCGCCAGGCCACCAAGGAGGCTGGCAAGATCGCGGGCCTCGACGTCAAGCGTATCATCAATGAGCCGACGGCCGCTGCGCTGGCCTACGGTCTGGACAAGAAGAACAAGAACATGAAGGTCGCGGTCTATGACCTCGGCGGCGGTACCTTCGATATATCCATCCTGGAACTCGGCGACGGTGTCTTCGAGGTGAAATCCACCAACGGTGACACGCACCTGGGCGGCGACGATTTCGACCAGGTCATCATCGACTGGCTGGCCAGCGAGTTCGCCGCGGAGAACGGCGGCATCGACCTGAAGAAGGACCCGATGGCCCTCCAGCGCCTGAAAGAGGCGGCCGAGAAGGCGAAGATCGAGCTTTCCAACCTGACTTCCGCGGAGATCAACCTCCCGTACATCATGCCCGTGGACGGCATCCCCAAGCACCTCGTGAAGACCCTGACCCGTGCCAAGTTCGAGATGCTCTGCGACGAGCTCTTCGAGCGCAGCATCGAGCCTTGCCGCAAGGCCCTGGCCGATGCGCACCTGACGACCTCCGACATCGACGAGGTCCTGCTGGTCGGCGGTTCCACCCGTATCCCGAAGATCCAGGAGCTGGTGAAGAACTTCTTCGGCCGCGAGCCCAACAAGAGCGTGAATCCCGACGAGGTAGTTGCCATCGGCGCCTCCATCCAGGGCGGCGTGCTGGCCGGCGACGTGAAGGATGTCCTCCTGCTGGACGTGACTCCGCTGTCCCTCGGTATCGAAACCCTCGGCGGCGTGATGACCAAGCTCATCGAGTCCAATACCACCATCCCTGCGAAGAAGTCCCAGATCTTTTCCACAGCGGCCGACAACCAGCCTTCCGTGGAGATCCGCGTCCTGCAGGGCGAGCGCCCGATGGCCAAGGACAACAAGCAGATCGGCATCTTCCACCTGGACGGCATCACTCCCGCGCCGC
>JAFPVJ010000014.1 GCA_017400135.1 Bacteroidales bacterium | reverse complement strand
CTCAAGAACCCGCCCATCCTGATCCTGGACGAAGCCACGGCTTCGCTGGATACCGAATCCGAACGGACCGTGCAGGAAGCCCTCGATCGCCTGATGTCCAACCGCACTACCATCGCCATCGCCCACCGTCTGTCGACCATCCGGGGCGCAGACGAAATCATCGTGATGGACGAGGGTCGGATCGTGGAGCGCGGCCGTCACGAAGAGCTGCTCGCCCAGGGCGGCTACTACAAGAAACTCAACGATATGCAGGCCCTGTAACATGACGAAACGCACCATCATCCTGTTCCGCATCCTGCTGGTCCTGTACATCGTGGCCCTTCTCATCCTGTGTTTCGGCCATTTCGGGAACCTGCCGCAGATCCACAGCAAGATCCTGGGGCTGGAGCAGGACAAGATCGTCCATTTCCTCATGTTCCTCCCCTTCCCGCTACTCTGCTACTGGGCGGACGGCATTGAACCGGACGGCCCGAGGAAAGCGATCGGGCGCATGTTGAGCATTTTCCTTTCCGGCTGTCTGATGGCTGCCGCCACGGAAATCGCGCAAAGATTCCTCCCCTACAGAACAGCTGACCCCAAGGATTTCCTTGCTGACACCATCGCCTTGGCCGTCAGTTCTCTCGCCGTATTCATCGTGATGCTCATCCATGGCATCCGCAGCACCCGCACCGAGCAATGAAAAGACTCCTGACTTTCCTGCTGCTTGGCCTGCTGGCCACGAACGCCGGAGCGGCCGAGAAACTCCGCCCCGAGGCGTTCCGGGCGGTGACGGATTCCATCGCCCGGATGTATTCGCGGAAGACGACGGTCCAGAACCGGCTGACGCTCAAGAAAGTGGAGCGCACGGGTGACCTGCTGGAGTTCACCTTCGACCATTCGCTCTCCGATTTCCCCTGGCGGGAAAAGGACGTGGAGTGGTTCCGCACCCAGTTGAAAAAAATGCTTCCGTCCGAATACGCTTCCTGCGAAATCGGCAAGATTTTCTCCAAGGAGACCGAACTGGAAGAACTGGTGACCCCGCCTCTCGGGATCAAAGGCTGGCCTCAGCCTTACGAGCACGTTTCCGACGACCGCAACCTCCGCCGCGTCTTCGTGGAGCGGGAAGGGACGCCCCGCTACCAGAAAGGCATGAGCGGGCGCAACATCGCCCTCTGGCAGAGCCACGGCCGCTATTTCGACGAAGGAGCGGGACAATGGAGATGGCAGCGCGCTCCCCTGCACCGGACGGTGGAGGACATGTATACGCAGAGCTATGTGATCCCCTTCCTCATCCCGATGCTGGAACGGGCCGGTGCATACGTCCTGACTCCCCGCGAGCGAGACATCCAGAAATACGAGGTAATCGTCGACAACGACCCTTCCTTCACCGGGGAACGGGTGCTCCCGATGCGGCAGACGGGTATCTACAACGAGACGGGTGACTGGGAGGAATCCGGCTTCGGATTCGCCGACACGTCGGCGGTGTGGCTGCTGGACCAGAATCCGTTCCGGGCCGGCAGCACGCGACGGACCCCCTGCTCCCAGGAGCCGACGGCCAGCGCCATCTGGTCCTTCCACGCCCCGCAGCGGGGTTCTTACGCCGTCTATGTCTCTTACCGAACGGAATATAACAGCAGCGCCTGCGCCCACTATACCGTCCGCCACCGCGGCGGACAGACCGGCTTTGTCGTCAACCAGAAATGGGGCGGCGGGACCTGGATCTATCTTGGCACTTTCGAGTTCGAGGGAGAAGGCGCCGTCGTCCTGGACAACGGGACGCCGGAAGGCCGTGATTTCGTCCGTGGCACCGTCGTCAACGCGGATGCCGTCAAGATCGGCGGCGGCATGGGCAAGATCGCCCGCGGCAGCCGGGACGAGGATCCTTCCGAATACCGGACCTCCGGCCTGCCGGCCTTTGCCGAAGGCGCCCTGTACTCGATGCAGTGGGCCGGCATCGACACCACGGTCACGGGCCAGTGGGACGGTGAATACACGCGCGATTATGCCAGCCGCGGCGCCTGGGTTTCCCGGATGTGCGGCGGTTCCGTCCGCAATCCCGAGCAGGGCGGCAAAGCCATTCCCATCGACCTATCGTTCGCCCTGCATTCCGATGCCGGCGTGACGCCCAACGACAGTATCGTGGGCACGCTGGCGATCTATACCCTTCTCTGCGAGGAGGAAGACGAACTCCCCGACGGCAAGAGCCGCCTCGTCTGCCGCCACTACGCGGACGAGGTCCAGAGCCAGGTCGTCAAGGACATACGGAATCACTATGACCCGTCCTGGCGCCGGCGCTGGGTCTGGGACCGGTCCTACAGCGAGAGCCGGACGACCAGCGTACCCGGCATGCTGCTGGAAGTGCTTTCGCACCAGAATTTCGCCGACATGCGTCTCGGCCTGGATCCCGCTTTCCGATTCACCGTCAGCCGCTCCATCTACAAGGGAATGCTCAAATTCCTCTCGGACCTGTACAAGCGTTCCTACGTCGTGCAACCGCTGCCGGTCCGGTCGATGGCCGTGACTTTCGGGCCGGAAGGCCACGTCGCCCGCATCAGCTGGCTACCCACCTCCGATCCGGACGAACCGACCGCGGAGCCCAAGAGCTATATCCTTTACACCCGCGTGGATGACGGCACCTTCGATGCCGGAGAAGCGATTCCCCGCGCCCACGAGGACGGCGAGCGGCTCTACCACGACGTGGAGATCAAGCCCGGCCACGTCTACAGCTTCAAGGTCGAGGCCTGCAACGACGGGGGCCGGAGTTTCCCCTCGGAGATCCTCAGCATCGGGTTACCGGCCGGGGGCACTCAGGAGCGAGTCGCCGTCGTCAACAACTTCGACCGCGTCAGCGCACCGACCTGGTTCGACACCCCCAACTATGCGGGCTTCGAGGGAAGCATCGACGCAGGTGTCCCCTATCTCTATGACATCAGCTACATCGGAGAGAATTACATGCACCGCCGGACGCAGGCCTTCCAGACCAACGACAGTCCGGGCTTCGGCGCGACGCGCTCCAACAAGGCAGGCTGCATCATCGCCGGCAACAGTTTCGACTATCCCGCCGTCCACGGACGCGCCCTGCTGGAAAGCGGCTACGCGTTCTGTTCATTGAGCCGGGATGCCTGGACGGCGAATCCGACCCTGACGCAAGGCGCATGGGCCGTGGATCTCATCTGCGGCAAGCAGGTGACGACCAAGATCGGCTCGGGCCTCGTCCCGGACCGCTTTCAGGTCTTTCCCGCCGACCTGCGGCAGGCGATCGTCTCGTTCACCACGGCCGGCGGCCATCTCATACTCTCGGGCTCCGACATCGCCACGGACATCTGGGACCAGGTCTATCCGATCGAGCCGGATCCGGTCTACCGGACCTCCGCCGCCAGTTTCGCGGAGAATGTGCTCGGCTATGGTTTCCAGAGCGGATACGGCTGCTATGACGGGGCCGTTGCCCCGATCCGCAACAAAGCCCTGGACCTGCGCGGCCAGATCGGCACGATCCATTACTGGAATGAATTCAACGAGCAGGTGTACCGCGTCGAGAACGCCGACGCCCTGCGTCTCCCGACCAAGCTCAGCATCTCCTTCCTCCAGTATCCAGAAACGGGCATGAACGCCGCCGTCGCCTACAACCCGGGCCATTACAAGGTCGTCAGCTTCGGCTTCCCCCTGGAAACGCTGAAGGACCCGGAAGACCTCCGGATCCTTCTCGCACAGTCTCTCGCCTGGTTCAAGACCAAGTAGAGAAAGCTGGAATAAACCTCATCAGAAGGTATCAATGTCCTCGGGACGGGCCTTGTACGGCAACAGGTAGTTGATCGTTATCGTCACGCCCGGCACGGGATTCAGCCATTTGAAGTCCAGCGTATGGGTTGCGTCGGAAAGGTCGTAATTACTGTAGATCTCCTGCTTGTAATTGTTGGCCTTGACCGGGAGCAAGACCGTCTGGTCCAGGGTGCCGTCCAGGTATACTTCAACCTGCGCTTCATAACCCTCGAGGTTGAAATCCTTCGTGTTGGCCACGCGGTGACCGACCACGATGCCCTGTCCCTCGAAGGAGAGCTGTCCGACCGTCCGCACATCCTTGCCGCCGACCTGGACCTTTTCCATGGGCCAGAGGCCTTCGAAGGACTGCTCGTAGCGCACCGGCTCCGGAGTCTGGATCTTGATGGTGACGTCTTTCTTCCCCACCTTGCCGCCATTGCGCTCGATGACCTGGCAGGCCTGATCGAAGGACAGGTCGCAGGCACGGTTGAAGGAAATGTCGGTATACTTGAAGTTGCGGTCCGCCACCTCATACAGGGGCTTTTTCCAATACTCCGGAATGGCATCATAGCCGAGCATCGTCGCCAGGATACCACCGGAGGAGGCCGGGTTGCAGTCTGAATCGTGGCCGCAGCGCGTGGAGATGTCGATCGTCTTCCCGAAATCGCCCTCGCCGTAGAGCAGGCCGATCAGGATGTAGGCGCTGTTGATCACGGCATCGATGTTGAAGGCCGAGTAAACCCCGCCGGGGCAGCCGATGTCGAAACCGTATTTCTTGTTGGACAGCGCCCAAGCGATCTCCCAGTCATCCGGATACTGCCTATGCCAGTCAAGGATGTCCTTCATGCACTTGTAGTATCGGCTCTGGGCCGGGATAGACTTGAGCGCTTCCGTGCAAACCGTCTCGATGTCGTCGCAGACAAAGGCCAGGGCATACATGTTCGCCACATAGACGCCGCCGTACCAGCCGTCGCCGAAATTCATGATATGGCCGATCTGGTCGGAAAAATAGGATGCGGCATTGGGCATGCCGGGCGCCATGATGCCGGCGTAATCCGCTTCGATCTGGAAGTCGATGTCATCGGCATGGGGATTGTTTTTCCAATGCCCGGACTCCGGCGGCATCACCCCGTGCAGGATGTTGTAGCGGGCGGCCTGGTTGGCGTGCCAGAGCGGATATCCAGCATTCGCAAAGGCCTTGGCGAAGGATTCGACGGGCGCGTCCAGCCCCTCCTTGTCGAAGACATCCACGAAGGTCAGGTCCATGTAGACGTCGTCATACAGGCCCGGGGAGTTGTCGTAATACCACTTGATCCCGTGTTCGTCCCACTTGATCGGGATGTTGTCGTTGATCGTGGTGGCATATTTGAATTCGGTCGGCCCACCGTAGGTACAGCCGATGATCTGGCCGGCCCAGGCGCCCTTGATCTTGTCCATCAGGACCTCCTTGGAAAGCGTGACTTCCGAAGGATTCTTGCTCTTTTTCGCGCCTGCGCAGGAAACGATCGACAGGATCGCCGCGGCGGTAATGAGGATTCTTTTCATATTGTCTGGGTTATTGTTTCAAGGCAGCGACGGCAGCCTGGTACGCGGATGTGACCGCCGCGGCATCCAGGGTGCCGGTATAGAACTTTGCATCGGTGATGACCATGTCGGTGCAGTTGAAGTCCGTAGTGGCATCATTCACCGCAATGTCCGCGCCGAGGCAGAAACGGTTGTAGGTATCCTGTGCCCCGAGATAGAAACTGCCGGAGATGGTTTGCGTAGCGCTCAGCGTGCCGTTGACATAGATGGACATCTTCCTGGCGAAAGGATCGTACACGCAGACGACGTGCGTCAACTCCGTTTTGGAAGCCGCCGAGGATGCATCCACGGAAACGTAGGTATTGTACTGATTCTCTCCGACAATGAAATAAGGCGTCCCGTTGGCGCGCAGGGCCAGGCCCCATCCGCCGTACTGCGTACCGCAGACCACACCGTGCACGGCGTTCGACCCCGCACCCGGCGCCTTGTCCACGAACATCGCTTCCACGGAGAAACCGGCGCAGAAGAAAGCGGATGCCTCCCCCGTCGACGTGATCTCGTTGAACTGGCAGCGGACGTTTTTCCCGGCGCCGGCCTTCACGGCAGGTACCGTGTAGGTCTGTCCCCCGTGGCTGACCGTTGTCGAGGCGATCGTGGCACCCCGGTTCTCGATAGACAGTTTCCCCTGTTTGTCCGTAATCGTACCGTTGGAGAACTCGATATCCGAATAGAGAGTCACGTCAACAGGCTGGGGGCCTTCGACCGTCACGGTCTTGGCGATACGGGCGGAAGCGTCCCAGGAGTCGTATGCCGTCAGGACGACCTCGTAGGTCCCCGTGGCCAGCGTACCCAATGAGGTGCTCCAGTTCTTCTTCATGTCAGACGCAAGCGGATGCAGGTAGAAATCCGCCAGGAATTTCTTCCGGATCTGTACCGCACCGTCCTGCTTGACTTCCAGGACATAATGATGCACCATCTGGTCGTCCCGGGCGGCCTCCCAGTTCAGCAGAGTAGGAGACGAGGGAGACGGCTGGACAATGGAGCAGTCGCTCCCTTCCGGGAATACAGGCGCCTGGTTGCGGTCCTTGCGGTCCGGAGCGAAACGGGTCAGATGGGACTTGTCTGAGTGCGGGTACGGAATCTCATACGGTTGTCCGATGATGGAACTCCGGTAGAAATCCATGGCGGTAGCCCGCAGGTTGCCACTGCGGTCCAGCTGGATCAGCCAGCCCTGGGAGAACTCGTTGCAGTCCTTCATCACGGTGGCACTGCTCATATCCTCATACTTGCCATTCTCGATGGCCATATATCGCGTGGAGCCACAGCCCAACGAGGTGAAATCTCCCTGCCAGAAACTGCGCGGATCGTTGAGCGGGAAATGAAGGTGGCCGCCGAAGGTCACGACCTGCGGATACTTCTTCAGTATGTCAGTCAAGTCACGGGTCGCCCAACTGTCGTTGGCATCCCAGATATCGCTCAGCGCCTTTCCCGTAGGCGTACCCAGCAGACTGCCGTAGCAAGTATTGTCGATCATCGGGTGCGTATTCAGGATGATGTAACGCTCCGGATCGGCTTCCGTCAGTGCCTGGAGTTTGGCATCCAGCCAGGCCTTGGTCTCGGCCGGATAGGTGACGGGATTGGTGCCCGTCGGAGTGACGCTGAGAATATGGAAGCCGGCGATGAGATTATCTCGACATTCATAGCCGGTGCGCATCGTCTGGTCCTGGTCTGTCAGGAAATAATCGTCTCCCAGGACCTGGCTCATGACCGCTGCCTGGACAATCGTGCTGGAAGTCCACCAATAGGAGGGGTTTGCGTCATGGTTGCCGACCGTGTAGATCATCGGGACCTGACGAGGCTTGAATACCTGCTCGTACAAAGATTTGAAACAGCCCGTCTGGGCATAGACCGAGGATCCTGTCTGAGTCAGGTCTCCGGCCACCACGACCGCATCCAGTCCGTCCACGTCCTTCTCGGCGGCCCGGGACTTGAGCTGGTTCAATGCAGAAATAAATTTCTGGGCGACTGCGCCGGACGTGCTCTCGATATGTGTATCACTGATCGCGCCGAAGGAGAATACGATATGTCCTTCGTCAAAGACATCCGTCTTGTCGGCAGCCGTGGACATATCCACGGAGATGCGGGCGATCCACCCGGCTTTCATTTCCCGGTCTTCAGCCGGGAAGGTCACGGACTTGGTAAAGAATCCCTCGGAAGTCGTCGCAGTCACCGTCAGGGTGCTCCCACCCCAGTCCGAAGGAAGGCAGGCGAACCAGACACTCTCTGGATCTGTCGCCAGAATCCGGATCCGGCCGACGGGTGCTTCGGGGGACAAGGTCTCCACGGCCGCGTGGGGATCAGTCTGTGAAGGATGGCGGTAAACGCCTGCCAGGTTCCGGTCGGAAACGAGTTCCACCTCGCTCAAACTTCCTTTCAGCCCTGTCAATGACAGCTTGCCGTATGCCGTCAGGTGTTGAAACGGCAGCTTGACCGGATCATGGACATCCCCGTAGGGACCGGCCGCCGCCCAAAGCAACATCGCAGCCGGGTCGCAGGAAAGGGCCGAAGCATGCTGGGTATCGGGAATCGTCACGGAAATGAGATCCGAGAACATGTCCCATCCCAGGAAAGCGGAAGCCGGACTGAGCACGCCATAGTTGAAGCTTTCCAGTTCGCCCGGGTCGGGCAGCGTGATCTCAAAGTTGGCGACCTTCGCATCTGCGGAAAGCCGCGCTTTCATCACGCCCTTGTCGGAAGATTCATTGACTTCCGATCCGTTCAGGAACAACTTGACCTCGTCTCCTTCCTGCCAAAGGACCGGATAGTTGCCGTCCTCCGGCTCCGTGAAGGCCGCCCGGGTCGCAGGCATTTCGCTCGTGAAAGAGACACTGACCGTCGATACGGCCTGCTGCTCCTCCACGGGCCCCACCATCTTGCAAGCGGCCGTGAGGACCACGGCCGCCGCAAAGGTGATACAACTGTTTTTGAAGATTGTCATCATCAGTCTACTTCAGAATCCAGATATCCGTAAGGAGCGAGTTCCCAGAGATCAAGATATCCGCTACCGTTGTAAGAGTTCGTAAAAACGAGGGCGATATAACGGCCCTTGGCCACCGGCCTGAAGGGGATGTTGAGATCCGCCTCCGTACGGACCACCGTCTCCTTGAAGACCGGAGTCCCGTAATTGGTGACGGGATCCGTGTCGTCCGGATCGTAAGGCGTGTCTCCTATGTAAATCAGCACCTCACGGATATAACGATAGGTCTGGCCACTCGTGCTCTGACTAAGAACGAAGTTGGTAAAAGTATATTCACCGCCCTCGGGGACACCGGTATCGATCGACAACACCTTGGGGAAGATCTTGGCCGAAGAGGCAGTCCGGGAAGAGTGCCAGCGATTGGCCGAAGCGATGATGCCGTCAAAGATCTTGTCGGGCGTGTTGGTGCTGTAAACCTGTCCCTTGGTGGCCGTGACGGTCCAGTTTTCCGTATCGGGTTTGTAGAAGATAGGGCTCATCGATTTCGCCCAGCTCACGAACCAGACGGTATCCTTGCCGTTGGCCGGGAGAAAAGCCGATTTGAATTCGACCCGCTTTCCTTTCATTGCATTGGGGAGACGGATCTCCACCTCACCGGGCAGCAAATAATCGCTCACCACGGTGTTCCCGTCCACCGTCTTATACCGGAAACGGGTCGCCACCATCTCATCGGTGGACTTGGTCATCGTCACGACGGCATCATCCCCGTCCATAACGGCGGACAGGATGGAACGCTCCGCGTGGGACAGCAGCCAACTCTCTCCGAAAGGGGTCGTCGTGATCTCCGTAGCCAGGGATTTATGGCCAGCGGCATCATAATTGACCACATCGAAGGTATAGGAACGGTCGTCCAGGTTGGCCACTTCAGCCGTCAGGTAACCGTCCACGTAGTCCGAGATGCTGAAAACGAGCGAGTCGGTATAGTTGTCCCAGAATAGTTTGGTCGTACGTATGGAAGGATCCATCGGAGCCATCCACTCGAGGAAGATTCTCTGATAACCGGAGGTCGCCGTCAATTCCAGGGGTTTGGCCGGATAGATATACCCGCCCTCCTTGACGAAAGGCTTGTAAACCGTGTCCTGCTTGCCACAGGAAACCAGGGCGGCAGCAAGAACTAGTAAAATGAAGTAAACTCTTTTCATGGTCCGTCCTCCTATTCGTTAATCATTCCGTATGGTGTCACCTCACCTGTCTGAACCTGACGGTTGGTGGCGTTGTGACCCAGTTCAAATGTCGTAAAGGTATTGGCGAAAACCACCCTCAGATACCTCAGCGGATCATTGCAACGCGGATACTCATCAGAATTGAGCTCAAAATCGTTTCCGGCGTTGTATGTATCCCGGTCTTCGGCCGTGATCGTGCCGGGCAGGCCATTGTCCAGATAACCGGAAGGCTTGGCCTGGGTGAACTTGCCAAGGCAGAACCAGGTATCGTCGAAACCATGCTCGTTCTCGGGAACGACCTGTCCTTTCGGTTTCGAATAGGTTCCATCGTCGTTCAGGGAACCAAGGCTGCCCCAGAACTCATAGTCGCGGACTGCACCGCCGCCGAAAATCACATAACCGATACGCGGGAGAGTGGTGATGCGGCTCAGGGAAGCCGTCCGCTGACCAAGACCGAGGTCAATGGTCAGCCAGCAGGGGCTGGGATTCGTTTCGGTACTGGCGAAGAAGTGTGGCACCTCACTCAGACCGGATCCGTCCCAAAGGGATTCAATCGGGTAGTAGGAGGTATTGCCCGACGGGCAGTTGTCGTCGGCGATCGCCGCATTCTTGAAGGTCAGGACCGTATCCAGTTTGACTTCCACCAACGGAGTCAGCACATAGTAAGTCGTGTCGGACATGTTGCCCCAGTGATCCCGGACATACATGCCGAACAAGGCCTCGACCGGCTCGATGCCGCGGCGGGAAAGGGAGATATTGTTCGAAGCAGTGAACAAGGTCGTCACTTCGGTCAGCCTCAACTCGCTCTTCGGCTTTCCATAATGGGAAGGATCCGGATCGCGAAGGATGCAGATGGCCAGATCGGAATGCGATTCATTTCCCTCCACACGGACCTTCACGCCACCATAGGATCCCGTCATGGTTGTCTGAACCGTCTGGATGGCCGGCGTAAGCGGATCGATGGAAATGTCAACCCCCTCCGAACGCTCTTCGTTGACATTGAAGGCGTACAGGCTGATCTTATGGGGCTTCGTATCCGCAAATCCCTCCACGGTCAGGCTGTCCACATAACGGGAAATCTTGGCATTGACAATGGCGCCATTACGCTCATATTCAGCCACAATCCCCTTCAGGTTCTCATCGTCCGGAATCTGCACCTTGATGACGGCTCCGCCGGGGATGCTGCGAACGCCGGTAACGGTAACCTTGCCGGGAACCGGAACATTCGCAGGCTGATCGATACGCCCTCCCAGCTTGTCCGAGCAGGAGGCCAGGGCCAAGGCCGCAATTAGTATGAAGATTGTCTTTTTCATATTCGTCATCCTTTATCGTTTACCAACCCAGGTTCTGGACCAGGTTGGGATTGCGCTCAATGTAAGAGTTGGAGATAGGCCAGAAGTAATCCTTCAGGCCGAAGGTCTGGGCAGCCACCAGGCGGCGCATGTAATAGTCTTCCGGAGCCGAGCCCGTAATGGTAAAGCCATAGATGCCCTTCTGATATTCATTAGCAGCCTCCTGCCAGCGGCGGATATCCCAGTAGCGCTGGCTCTCGAAGCAGAGCTCGATGAGACGCTCGGTATGGATGATGTCCCGCATGCCATACTGACTCTTGTAATAGCCCGGGTTGTTGCTGAACTCATCCCACGAGGTCTCTACATCGGGAATGCCCGCCCGCTCGCGGATAGCGTTGAGATAATGGAACAATTCTTCCTTGTGAGGACCGTCCGGCCCCTCCGCCTCGTTGATCGCCTCCGCATAGAGCAGGTAGAGGTCGGTCAGACGGATGATGGGCCAGGGGAACCAATAAACGGTTGCGGCGTTCGCCCCCGTCACGCGGCACTGGATCGGATACAGTTTCTTGGGGAAATAGCCCGTCAACGGACCGCTTTCCGTGCCGGCCTTACCCAAGAGCCCGCCATTCCGGCATTCGACGAACAGGATATTGCCGGGAGCCAGATTGTTGTAACTCCCAAGCATACCCAGCCATTTACCGCCGTCAAAGCCCAGATAGGAATAGAAACGGGGTTCGCGGTTAACATTCATCCGGGCCGTCGTGTAACCATATTCCAGGTAATAGGCATGATCCTCCGGGCCATCGATGAGTTCCATCAGGTTCACACCTTCCCATTCCCGGTCGTTGTTGGTCGGAAGGCCGTTGCGGGTATAGAACATATCCACGATCTTCAGAGGAACACCGATGAACCGGTAGCCGAAAGTATTGTGATCGTATGTGGCTTTTAACAGGTTCGGCATCGTCCATTGCTCAAATGCCGTCAATTCACTGCCGGTCTGGGTATTGCCCCAGATCAGTTCGCTGGTCCATCGCTGGTTGACAGCGCTGCGCAGCGTCAGTGTTCGCTTGAGCGTGTCCACCATCACATAATTCTGCGCGATGCCATTATCCACGTCATAGAGCCGGATATTGGCTTCCGTACAGACGTCGATGGCTTCCTTACAGGCATTCATTGCATATTTCCAGCGTTCCAGCTTTTCGGCAGCGGACTTCTGCGGGAACAGGGCGACGCCGCGCTTGTCCACCAGCGTTGCTTCCTCTTCATTGCCGTTGAACAAGGGACTGGCGGCATACACGGCGACACGGGCTTTCAAGGCCGCACAGATGGCCCGGTTGGCACGTCCCAGCTCATCACGGGAAGGATTCTCCAGCGGGAGGTTCGGCATGGCTTCATCCAGCAGGGACAGAACAAAGTTGAAGCAGGTGTCGATCGGTTCGCGATAGACACGGACCGTCTCCACGTCGGCATCCATGGGCAGACTTTCCCGGATGATCGGGACGGGGCCCCATTTGCGGATGAGGTTGAAATGGTAGTAGGCCTTGAGGAAGATTGCTTCCGCTTTCCACTGGTCCTTTTCAGAGCGTCTCATATCGGGGACCCGCTCGATGTTGTCCAGCAGAATGTCGCAGCAGCGGATGCCCTGGTACATCGCAGCCCAGTCATTGGCGATCACATTGGATGCGCTCTGGTATCCACGGGCAATCTGGAAATAAGTGTACGGGACACGACCCGATGCACTGGAGACGACACGTCCGACCAGGTCCCAGAGTTCATCGCCGGTCAGGAATGCCGAGTCACCCGCAGGAGCGCCGTCGTGCGGCATGTAAGAGTAGCAGGTGGCCAGGTAACGGATGGCGGACGAACGGAGGTTGAACGCCATATCGATGGTCGCGATCCCGTCATCGGGCACGACATCCAGATACTTGTTGCAGGCGTTGGCGCCGAACAGGATGGCCGCGGCCGTCGCAAACTGAAGAATGTAGTTGAATATCTTTTTCATACCGTGTCCTCCTATTTGAATGTAACGTGAGCACCGATGTTGAAGGTGCGCTGGATCGGATAGTTGAGACCGGAACCGGCCAGCTCGGGATCCCAGAGCTTGAAGCGGCTCCAGCAAAGGAGATTGTTACCCTGCAGATAGATGCGAAGGCCTTCGATACGGGCTTTCTTGGTCCATTTGTAAGGCAGGGTGTAACCCATTTCCAGCTGCTTGAGGCGCAGGAAAGCACCGTCTCTCATCCACCAGGTGCTGGTGGCGGAGTTGTTTTTGTTGTCGTAGGAGCTGTAGCGGGGCCACAAGGCATAGATGTCACGGTTATCTTCGCTCCAATGACTGTCCGCGTAGGCTTTCAGCAGCTGGGTGTTGTTGTAGAACGGAGCCGTACCACCGGGATTGGCGTTGGTGTAGCCTCCGGCATTGATCCAGAACGACTCGTTGGCCAATCCCTGGAAGAACACCGAGAAATCCAAACCCTTCCAACCCAGAGAGACACCGAAACCATAAATGATCTCAGGCGAAGTCGGCATACCGATCGGCACCCGGTCGGCTTCCGTGATCACGCCGTCTCCGTTGACATCGGTGTACTTGATGTCACCGCCGCCGTACTGGCTGCCGAAAGCCTGCTGGGAAGGGCTGTTGGATGCTTCCTCGTCATCGATGAAGAGACGTTCCGCGATGTAGCCCCAGGTCTGCTTCAGCGAATAGCCGACATGCTGGCGGTATGACTCCGGATAGGTCGGTTCCTCATAGACCAGATAACGGCTGGTCGAATAGGTGAAGTTGCCGCGCGCGGAAGTCCAGAAATCCTTGTTCCAAACCTGCTTGTAATCGGCCTGGATATCGATGCCGTGGGCCTTGGCTTCGCCGATGTTGGCATAGATCTCAGCCTGGAGACCCATCGTTTCGGGGACATCGGCACGCTTCATGAAGATATCCTTGCGGTGCTCCGTAAAGTACTCGGCGATGATGTCAATCTTGTTGAACAGGCCGAGCTCCACTGCATAGTTGGTCTTGTAGGACTTCTCCCAGGTGATGGCTTCATTGGCATAGCGGAGCACATCGATACCCGAATAGGTCTGGTTCCGGGTTTCTCCGAATACGGCGGAACGCGAACTACTGGTCATGTTCATCTGGGAAAGATAGTAGAAACGGTTGGCAGCGTCACCGATGTTGTCGTTACCCACCAGACCGTAGGAAGCACGGAACTTGAGGTTGTGCACCGTCTTCTTGGCCTTCTTGAACCAGGGTTCGTTGGAAATGACCCAGGCTCCGCCGAAGGACGGGAAGAAGCCCCAACGATGCGACTTGTGGAAACGCTCGGAACCGTTATAGCCGAAGTTGAACTCCGCGAAATAGCGCTTGTCCCAGCCGTAGGTGAATCGGCCGGAAAGACCGGCATTGCGGGAAGGCAGGGAGAGCTGCAGTGATCCCGCGTTGGCGGTCAATTCCTCGCGGGCGGTCAGTACCAGCAGGCCGGTCACCGCATTGCGTCCGAAATCACGGGCATAATTGAGCCGGCTCTCGGAGTACATCGTATTCGTAATGGTCTTGGCTCCTTCCGAATACTGGAGATAGTCCGTACCCGTCTCGTTGATGCGGTTGACGTGATACTCTCCGGTATAGGAATCGTAGCGGTCCATCATGTACCAGTACGGAGCGAACGAACGGTAGACTGCATAGCTGG
The DNA here is from genome assembly GCA_017400135.1 of Bacteroidales bacterium. GTDB lineage: Bacteria > Bacteroidota > Bacteroidia > Bacteroidales > UBA932 > Cryptobacteroides. The sequence goes on along the minus strand of JAFPVJ010000014.1, from coordinate 4,697 downwards.
ACAGTCGGGTCAGGTTGAAAAGGGTCATGAATTTCAAACCCTTGGTGATGAAATCCAGATCCTGGTTGATCTCGACCGCAGCGATCATCTGGCTGCGCTGATAGTCGCGGTAACCGCGCACCATGTCGGCATAAGGGTTGGAATAGGACCCGTCCTTGTAGTTACCGAACATGATGTGCTGGATGCCGACATGGTCCTCGTCTGCCGGATAATAGGCCGGGAAGAGGACCGGATCGGAGTGGACTACCTGCCTGTAGACGGCGTCACCACCGTTGAGCGGACCTGTGTAATCGGTAAAGTTACCGGTCAGGCGGACGGCAAGCTGAGTCGTCTTGGTGACGTTGATGTCCACGTTGGAACGCAGGGTGTAGGTCTTCTGGTCGATGTTGTTGTTGAAGGAGTTGCGCTTGTCCACCTTCAGGATACCCGTATCCTCCGTAAAGCCCCCGGTCACATAGTAACGGGCCACCTTGCCGCCGCCACGGGCGGAAATGTTGGTACGGTAAGCCGTCGAGAAATCCTTGAACAGCATGTCATACCAGTTGTTGGCCGGATAGATGATGCGGTTGGCTCCCGGCTTGCCGGTCTGCTCGATCTTGTCGTAAGTATACATCAACTCACCCAGGGGGTCACGGGTGGAAATGGCCTCGTTGTATCCCTTCATGTAGGTGACCGGATCGGCCAGCTCCACCTCGGAGGTCGGCTGGGAGATCGAAGTCTCGAAACGGGCGAAGATCTTGGCCGGTCCTTCCTGACCGCGCTTGGTCGTCACATAGATGACACCGTTCGCACCGCGGGCACCATACAGGGCCGTCGCCGTCGCATCCTTCATGATGGAGAAACTCTCGATGTCATCCGGCTGAAGACGCGCCAGGTCCGTGGTCGTCAGTTCGATGTTGTCGATCAGGATGAGCGGACTGGTATTGGCGCCAAAGGTGGTGATGCCTCGCACGAAGAAGTCCGCGTTGTCCTGGCCCGGCTCACCGCTTCGCTGGTAAGCGATGATACCAGCGACGTTACCGGCAAGCGAAGTGGTCAGGTTACTGGACGGAACCTTCAGCGTCGACACATCCACCGTGGTGATGGAGCCAATGACACTCTCCTTCTTCTGTTTACCGAAGGCGACGACGGTCACTTCATCCAATTCATTGGCCTGATCCTTCATCTTGATCAGGAAATTGTTGCCGTCGCCCACAGTAATGATCTGGGGTTCCTTGCCGGAGAATTCCACCTTCAACTTATCCGTCGGCTTGACGCCGGAGATCTCGAAGGCGCCGTCAAGGTCAGCAATGACACCCCTCGTCGATCCTTCGACTGAGATGGTGGCTCCTGGCAGCGTCTGTCCTGTTTCCTCTTCATAGACCACGCCCTTGACGGTCTTTGTCTGCGCGAGCGCGCAGAACGGCAGCATCAGGGCGAGGAAGAGGACTGATACAATTTTTCGCATAAGGAATAAATAGGTATGATTGTTAATTAGCTTTCTACACAATAATGGGTAAAGTTATGCAAAAAAAGTATCACGCGCAAGAGCGGTATACAATAAAATCAGGGCGGCCCCTGAGGGTCGCCCTGAAAGAAACATCCTAACGGATCGGGAAGTCTTACTCAACGAAGACAGGGCCCTTGGTGCCTTCCTTCCACTCCAGATAGAGCTCGGGAGTCTCCGTCACGCCGGCGATCCACTGATTGAGCGCATCCACCGGGAATTCACACGACACATTGTTGACCATGACCGCCTTGTCGAAGGAACCATCCTCGAGGATCTTGGCGACATTGGTACCGACAACGGCCGCAGGATCTCCGACAGTGGGGCCGATCAGGGCGAGTTCGCCGTCCGGGCCATAGAAGTAGTCCGCCTTGCCGCACTTGCCCAGGTAGGCAAGGTCAACGGCCCAAAGCTTGACGTCATACTCATTGGCCTCGCCTTCGATGGGTTTCACGGCGCCGTAATTGACCACGTTGTAAACGCAGCTCTGCTGGGAATAACCGAGGATACCGCCCGCATACGGGCCCTTTCCGTCGTCATACGCAGCCTTGTTGTACAGTACATCGCCGTCATTGTAGCAATTGTTGATGCACTCGTAGAAACCGGTGTCGCTGGCAGGGTATGCGGTGGAAATCCATGCAGCAATACCCGCGACCACATACGGAGCCTTGACCGTGCCATGGTTGGCGCAGTTGCGGATCTCAAAGACACTGGAAGTAAAGCGGTCGAAGCATACGCCGATGATACCACCAGCACGGTAGAGCAGGGTCTCGACAGTTCCGTTATTGACGCATTTGTCAATGAAACCGGTACGGGTACTATTCTGCACGGCTCCTCTCATTCCGCAGATACCGCCGACTGCCTGGCCCTTGCCCGTGATGGCGCCATCATTGACGCAATCCGAGAACTGGGTTACCGAACGGCTGCTGCCATTGAAATACTCGGCGGAAAGACCGACGATACCACCAGCGCAACTGGCATTTCCGTGCGTATAATTGTAGATCTTGACACCGGTTGCCGTCTCATACGTACTGGTGACGGTACCCTTGTTCGTGCACCCGGAGACAATAATATTGGAATTGGCAAGACCGCCGTTCGTCATACCGGCGATACCGCCGATGGCAGCGCGGCCCTGGATGGGACCGGAATTCGTATTGTCCTTCAGTGATCCATTCTTGAAGAACCAGCCGACAATGCCGCCGACGAAATCAGCAGAGGCAACGACCTCACCGGTATTCGAACAATTCGAGGCGCTGCTGGACATGAACATGGCGCCGGCGATACCACCGGCTTTAGAGACGGCGCTGACCTTACCGTTGTTCACGCATTCGTTAAAGGCAGTCACCTGAGCCCAACCGGCAATGCCGCCTACACCGAGAGTCGGAGTATTGTTATCGGATGAGAATGACTGGGAACCCGAGCCGTCGAGATAAGACAGCCTGTGGTTACCATCCTGACGAAGCACCACCTTTCCGCAATCCTTCGTGCCCGTAATGATACCCCAGTTCATACAGGAATTGACCTTGGTCTGATAGCTGAAGCCAATGATGCCACCCGCATTCGTTTCGGCCTCCAAAGCAGCCTCGTTCCTACAATTGCTGATCTCCGCGAAGGACGTACGTCCCGCGATACCGCCGACATTGCTGACGCCGGTGATGACCGCCTTGTTCGTCACATTGACGATCTGGGGACGCAGGCTGTCCTTCGGCGTCACGATATAACCGACGACACCACCGGCATTGCTGGCGCTGGAGTTGATCCTGCCATCGATGACGAGATCGGAAATATAAGCACCGTATGAGAGGGCGGCAAACAAACCCTGGTTCGCCTGTGCACCGCTCATGCTCAGCGTGATGGTCTTGTTGTTACCGTCAAGGGTTCCGCAGAAAGGATGGCTCGTGCTTCCAATCGGAATGCTGACGCCGGAAATGTCATCCATCACCTTGAAGAACTCGCCTTCGAAGGTCTGGCTTTCGTCACCGTTGTCCACGGCCGTCGCAAGGGCGATGCAGTGACCGAGATTCTCGATCTGGTAAGGGTTGGCAGCCGAACCGTCACCGGCCAGGGGCTTGAGGTCGGCGCCGATGGTGCCCAGGTCGACGATCTCATTGAGAGCGACGGTGTTGGCGACCGTGGAGACCTTGGTCTCGGAAGCATGTTCGAAATCAACCGTAGCGGCCGTCAGCTTGAAGCCGGCCTCATAGGTACCGGGGATGACAGCGGCAAAGAAATCGCCGTCGAAGCCGCCGGCCTGGACCGTCACGGAAGCAGAAGTCTTGGAAGCCGTCACGACAGGATTGTCGCCGGAAAGATCCACGGTGCACTCACCGGAGAGTGCCGTCTCGCCCATGGCGCTGAACACCAGCTGATAGACGGGAGCCGCGGCATCCGCAGGGACGTTCACCTTGAGGACGCCCGTGACGTTGCGCAGGGCGACATTGCCCTCTTTGGATACGCCGGCGCAGATATTCGCCGTCTCGAAGGTGCCTTCCTGCACGCCGGGCACTTTCACTACGACCTTGCCATCAGCAACCTTGCTGGCTGCCGTGGCGGGATAGACGACAAAGACATCGGGATTCGCCTCGGTCGGAGTCGCATTCGTGGTCTTGAAAGTGAAAGACTGCTGTCCGGCAGCGGACTCGGGTACGGTAATGGTATCCACGGCGGCGCCGTTCGACACCCAGAGCTGATCGCCATCCGCCCACACGGTCTTACCCTCTTCAAGGGCCGTTCTCGTGACGGGATTCAGGGAAACGGTGATTTCTGCTCCATAGGGATTCTCAGGACCGATTTTTTCGAACTGGTCCTTCACACAAGATGCAACGGACAGGGTCACAAACGCTGCAATCAGGAGATAAGTGATCTTTTTCATGGCTTTCTTCGTTTTGCAGTTAATTACCCCAGTTCCAGTTTCCGTTACCGTAATCTTCCAAGCCGCTGTTCTGGTCACTGGCAGCAAGGACTTGTCCTTCAGGCAAAGCCTGGATCTCCTCTACAAGAGGCGTTTCATAATAAAATTTCCTCATAAGCATATAGGATTTGAATAATTATTACCGCATAATCGGTGTAAAAATATCAAACTTTTTTGAGAAAACAAACATTTTTGGCAACGCCTTTTTTCATTATATTTGTGGATATGAAGCATGCATCGATCTCATTTCCCCTCCTCGCCGCGCTGATGCTGGCTGCGGCGACCTTTCCGGCCGCTGCG
>JAFPVJ010000013.1 GCA_017400135.1 Bacteroidales bacterium | reverse complement strand
CCGTACCGGAAGGTGTGGCTGGAACACCTCCTTTTTGGAGCGTGTCTTGACGCTGACGCTCGAGGTCGTACAAGGCACAGCCTGTGCTTATCTTTCATTATTCATACAGGGGCTTAGCTCAGTTGGTTAGAGCGCCACACTGATAATGTGGAGGTCGGCAGTTCAACTCTGCCAGTCCCTACTGGAAAGCCGGACACCAGACCGGCTTTTTTCATTTCTGCGGGGGTATAGCTCAGCTGGTAGAGCACATGCTTTGCAAGCATGGGGTCGCCGGTTCGAATCCGACTATCTCCACGAAGGGGCTGCCTGACGGGCAGCCTTTTTTCGATTTGGCACAAAAAATGTATCTTTGTGATTGTCAACCCAATTGGTTATTATTATGAAAAAGGTATTTTTTTCTGTTTTGATGGCCGCAGCGGCTGCTCTGCTATTCTGTTCTTGCGACCCAGTTGATAATCCCGGCGACAAGACCGGTACCGTCACGGGCAGTTGGAGACTTCAATCTTGCCTGGTAGAAATCCGGACCAGCGTAGCCGGCAATGTAAACACGACTTCCAACACGACCGACTATACCAAGGATTATGTTTATCTTTTCCTTGGCAAGGAGTTCATGGCTACAGGCTATTACAATCTCGAGATGGAATCCGCTGTCTACAGCTATGATGCAGAAAGTGGCATGATCCGTTTCTCCAACGGTATTTCTGTCTCGGACAATGGCAAGGCAATGGTTTTGGTGGGAAGTTACAAAGTCGAAGTAACGGAGAACACAATGGTCCTCAAGCAAGCTTTTGGCATTGAGTTGGCCAACGAACAGACCACTTACACCTTCCGCCGCGAAGAACGGAAAGAGTAACGGATCCGTTTCTCAGCTGAAAGCACCTGTGTCAAACGCAGGTGCTTTTTTGTATCTTTGCGTATATGAAGACCAAGATTATATGGGCCGCAGTGGTTTCGGTGGCCTTTCTGGCCGCCTGCTCGCCAGGCCCCAAAGCCGACAAAACGACCTTCCAGACCTCCCGGCCCTGGAGTCCCTATACGGACAACCGGGCCGATGCCGTGATCGTGTACGGGGTCAGCGGCAATCCTTCCGACCGCAGTGACAGCACCTCCCTGGAGGCTCGTCTGGCATCCTGGCGGGAACGGGGCTACAAGACCGAATTCATGACAGGCATCGCCTGGGGCGGCTACGGGGACTATTTCTCCGGCCAATGGGACGGACGACCCCATCTGGACGAAGGCCAGAAAAACGCCGCGGGTGACACGATTTGGCACGGGACCAAGGTGCCTTACATCGTCCCGAGCCGAAACTACCTGGCCTATTTCAAGAAAACGAAGATCAAACGCGTGATCGACGCCGGCGTAGATGACATCTTCCTTGAAGAACCGGAGTTCTGGGCGGAAGCCGGCTACAGCGAAGCCTTCAAAAGTGAGTGGGAAGCGTACTACGGTGAGCCCTGGCGCCCTCAGGACGAATCTCCGGAGGCGACATACCTGTCCGCCAAGCTCAAATACCATCTCTATTACCGGGCCTTGGAGGAGACATTCAGTTATGCCAAGGAATATGGCCGATCCCTGGGCCGCGAAATACGATGCTACGTGCCCACGCACTCCCTGGTCAACTATGCGCAGTGGGGCATCGTGTCCCCGGAAGCCTCCCTGGCCTCCCTGCCATGCGTGGACGGCTATATCGCTCAGGTCTGGACCGGCACGGCCCGCGTGCCAAACCATTTCGACGGCGTTAGCAAGGAGCGCGTCTTCGAAAACGCCTTCCTCGAATACGGCTGCATGGCTTCGATGACCGCGCCCACGGGAAGGCGCGTGTGGTTCCTGACGGACCCCGTCGAAGACAGATCCCGGGATTGGGCGGACTTTAAACGCAATTATCAGGCGACCTTCACGGCCCAGCTGCTGTATCCGCAGCTGGCGGATTATGAGGTCATGCCCTGGCCCGAGCGTATCTACCGGGGTTTTTACCCGAAAAGCGCGACCGATCCTGAGCGGATCCGCATCCCCCGGGACTATGCCTCGATGATGCAGGTGATGATCGGCGCCCTGCAGGATATGCCGGTGACCCAAGGCCGCCTCGACGGCTCGCCGGGCATCTCCGTGCTGATGGCCAACTCCCTGATGTTCCAGCACTTCCCGATCCACGAAGGCTACGATGACCCCCAGCTGGCAGGCTTCTTCGGACTGGCGATGCCCCTGCTGAAAAGGGGCGTCCCCGTCGGGATCACCCACATCGAAAACCTCGGCTACGGGAAGGCCCTGCAGGATGTCAGACTCCTGCTGATGACCTATTCCAATATGAAACCCCTCGATCCCGAAGCGCACCGGCAGCTCGCCGAATGGGTCCGTGGCGGCGGGCGCCTGATCTATTGCGGGCGCGACACCGATCCCTTCCAGCGTGTGCGGGAGTGGTGGAATACGGGTGAAAATGCCTATTCTGCGCCGTCCGACCACCTTTTTGATCTCCTGGGCGTTCCGGCGGGTGCCCCGGAAGGCAGCTATGCCTGCGGGAAAGGAATGCTGCAGATCCTGCGGCAGGATCCGAAGGAATTCGTCCTGTCTGCGGGCGGGGACCAACCCTTGCTGACGGCCGTTTCCGCCCTCTACGGCGGCCTGGAGACAAAGAATCATTTCACCCTGGACCGCGGGCCATACAGGCTGGTGGCCGTGCTGGACGAAAGCGTCAGCAACGCGCCCTATCATCTTGAGGGACAGCTCATTGATCTCTACGATCCGGACCTGCCTGTCTGCGAGGGCGCGGATGTCGTCCCCGGGACGCAGGGCCTCTATTATGACCTGCGGAAAGCGCCCCGGGCCCCGGCCATCCTTGCTGCCGCGAGCCGTGCGTACGAAGTCCACAAGTCTGGCCGCCGTTTCTCCTATCTCTGCAAGGGACCACTGGAAACGACCAACGTGACGCGCATCCTGTTGCCCCGGCAGCCCCGGAGCGTGACGGTGAATGGCGAAGCCGCCGAATACAAATGGGACGCCCCCAGCCACACCTGCCTCCTTCGTTTCGACAACGATCCGGACGGGGTTGCGGTGGAGATCCGCTGGTAAGCGGGTGTTTCAAATTTGCCGGGAAAGCCGTACATTTGCTTTCCGACCAGAAAACAAAACACATACGATATGGTATCATTCAACATCTCGGGCATCCAACAGGTAGGCGTGGGTACCGTCGATTTCCGGAAGTCTTGGAACTGGTTCATCGAGCATTTTGGTTTTGACATCCGCGTGCTGGAGGACGATACAGTTGCGGAGCGCATGCTCCCGTACACCGGTAACAAGCCGCAGAAGCGGCACGCCTGCATCGCGCTCAACCTGCAGGGCGGCGGCGGACTGGAGATCTGGCAGTATTCGGACCGGACCCCCCAGCCCTGCCCCTTCGATGTCGCAGTCGGCGACCTGGGCACTTTCGCCGCCAAGATCAAGTGCCTGGATGTGAGGGCCTTCCACGATCAGATGGCAGCCAAATGGCCCCAGGTCGGTCCCGTGTCGGCCCTGCCGGACGGCACGCCCTGCTTCTATGTCAAGGACCTGTACGGCAACTGCTTCCAGCTGGTGGAGCGCAAGGATGTCTTCCTTCCCCAGAAGAATTGTCTGACCGGCGGCGTCATCGGGGCGCTGGTCGGCGTCACGGATATGGAGCGTTCGGTCGCCTTCTACAAGGAGATCCTGGGCTACGATCAGGTGATCTACGACAAGACCGGCGTCTTCGACGACTGGTCGCTGATGCCTGCCGCGGGGGAGAACTACCGCCGCGTGCTTCTCTCTCCGTCCAAACCCCGTACGGGCGCCTACGCCGGCATCTTCTCCGGTGACACGGTCGAGCTGGTCCAGGCCCTGGACCGCATGCCGCGCAAGATCTACGAGGGACGCTACTGGGGCGACCCCGGCTTCATCCAGATCTGCTACGACGTGACCGGGATGCGGGCCCTGGAGAAGTTCTGCAACGAGAAAGGCCATCCCTTCACCGTGGACAGCTGTCCGGGAGATGTCAGTTTCGACATGGGCGACGCATCGGGCCATTTCACCTACATCGAGGATCCCGACGGGACGCTGATTGAGCTGGTCGAAACCCATAAGGTACCGATTGCCAAGAAGTTGGGCTGGTATATCGACATGAAGAAGCGCGACGCGTCCAAGCCGCTGCCGAAGTTCCTTTTCCGGGCCATCGGTCTGATGTCCCGCCAAAAGATCACCGAATAAGATGGAGACCGTCTGGATCACCGGCGCTTCCTCCGGCATTGGAGAAGCCTGCGCCCTCCGCTGGGCGGCTCAGGGGGCCCGGCTCATACTGACCTCCTCTTCCCGCGAGCGGCTCGAGCCTGTGGCCGCCCGGTGCCAGGAAGAAGGTGCCGCGGACGTTTGTGTCCTGCCCTGTGACCTGGGCGATCCGGCGGCCGTCGAAGGCCTGGCCGAAAAGGCCTGGGATGCCTTCCAGGGGATTGACACCGTCTATCTCAATGCAGGCATCAGTCAGCGCACGACCGTGGAGGATACCTCGATGGAAATGGTGCGCAAGATCATGGAGATCAATTACTTCTCTCCGGTCGTCCTCGCCAAGGCCCTCCTGCCCCGGATGCTCGAAAGAGGCGGCGGCCACATCGCCGTCACGACCTCCATCGCCGGCCGTTTCGGCTTCCCGCTGCGCTGCGGCTACAGTTCCTCCAAATTCGCCCTTTACGGCTTCTTCGAGACTCTGCAGGCGGAATACGCCGACAAGGGAATCCAGGTGACGCTCGTCTGTCCGGGACGCGTACGGACCCGCATCTCTTTCTACGCCCTGGACAAGGGCGGCCGGCAGCATGGTCAGCTGGATCCCGGTCAGGCCGGGGGCTTGAGCGCGGAAAAAGCGGCCCGCAAGATCGTGCGCGCCGTGGAGAAGGGCCGTCGCGAGGTGCTGGTCGGCAGGGGAGAGTTGGTGATGGTGTACATCAAACGCTTCTTCCCGGGCCTTTGTGCAAGGCTCGCACGCCGGATCAAGCCGATGTAAGGATTATTTCCGTTTGAAATGCGGCACGGCCGGTCCCGATACCGGGAATCCGACCTCCAAGACACCCTCATCGACCGTGACGGGCGGGATGTGCGTCTCCTCGTGCTGCCGGTCGAGTTCCTCCTCCGTGCTGCGCGTACGGGGAGCCCGCAGTCTGCCGGCTGCCTGGGAGCGTCCGGCCTGGTCGAGGGCCACGAAGGTCTCGTAGTCGTATTTCCAGGTGCTGCCCTCCGACCATTTCATCGTGTTCTTGTAGATCTGTTCCCGGCTGGGGGCGTTGAACGGGCAGTTGTTGTGGCGCATCATGCTGTTGTTGGTGGGTCGGTAGATGCCCTTGGGATAGAGCTTGGCGCCCTCGAAGATGCCCAGATCCTCCCCGGCATAGCGGGAATCCGCCAGGAAATGCGCCCAGCGTATCGTGGCCGGATCGTTGCGCCAGTCGGTATTGGCGCCCCACTGGCGGTTGTTCCAGTCCCGGTCCAGTCCCGCCTGGTCCGTGAAGGTCTCGGTTTTTTCGGTATACTCGTCCCACAAGTCCCCGAATCCGTGGCCGCACAGTTCGTGGACGAGGACGTTGGTGTTGGGGTCGAAGACGATGCAGACGGCCTGACCGGAGGTGTAACGCAGGCAGTAGCTGCGTCCCACTCTCGTAGTGGAATTGCAGAGGACCGCGACCTTGACCGGCTGGCCCGTGTTTCCCCTCGGAGCCTTGTTGGCGTAATTCAGGGCGACCGCGGACCGAAAGTCGATGGACCCGCCCGACTCGTAGGTCAGACGCCGGTTGGATTGGTCATTATCGTATTGGGCGTTGGCGGAGACCACCTTGACGGCGTAGACGTTGAAACGGTCGCGCAGGGAGGTGTAAGGCTCGTAGGCGAACAGGGCCTCCATCGCGGAGCGCATCCGCTGCTCGTATTTGCCCCCGGGTTCCATGTCCCGGTCCACGTATCCGTCTCCGAGCAGGACGAAATTGACCCCCCGGCCGACGCTGGCCTGCTGCAGGGTCACCACTTCGCCGTCCCGGGAATAGTCGCTCGACGTATAGAAGGGCGGGACCCCCTCCTCCGTCTTGATCCGGGAGACATAATCCTTCCAGTAAGTGGCCTCCGTATACATGTAGGCGGTGGCGGCCGGGACGTAGATCGGACAGTTCCCGGTATTGCTGAACATGCCGCTGGCACCCGTCGGAGGCGTGGCCGGCCGGACCGTGATCCGGGTGAGGGAAGTGCAGCCGCTGAAGGCGTTCGTCCCGATGGATGTCATTCCGTCGGGGATGACGAGGGACTTGAAGCTGGTACAGCCGTAGAAAGCGGTATTTCCGATGGATGTCATTCCTTCGGAGATGGGAGCGTCTTCCAGGGCGGCGCACTGGGCGAACAGGCCATCGGGAATGCTCTGGACCGAAGCGGGAAGCCGGACGGACTGCAGGCCTTTGCAGCCGTAGAAGAGATTCTTGCCGACGTAGCTCACTCCGTCCGGTATCAGGGCGAACTCCAGGGAGGAGCAGTTGCGCAGGGCGTTGTCGCCGAGGGAGGTCAGGGTTTCCGGCCAATCCAACTCCACCAGGGACGTGCAGTTGTAAAAGGACCAGTCCTCGAATGCCTCGACCTGCGAGCCCAGGATGCATTCTTCCAGCGCCGTGCACCCGCCGAAGGCATAGCGGCTGATCGTGCGGATTCCCTCCGGCAGGACGATGCTGCGAAGGGACGTGCAGCCGTAGAAGGAGTGGGCGCCCATCGAAGTCAGGGATTCGGGCAGCCGGATGGAAGTCAGGGCCGTCCAGTTGCGGCACATGCGGTCCGGGATGGCCGTGACGCCCGTGAAGAAACGGAATTCGTCGAAGGACTCGAAGTCCTTGTCCGTGCCGAAGACGCCTTCCATCGAAGTCACGCGGTCCGCCTCGTCGAAAGACAACTCGCCGTCGCCGTTGCGGTCGAAGGCAGCCACCAGTTTGGCCTTGACTTTTTCATCCGCAAAGGGAATGGGATCGTCCGGATTGCCGATGCCCGGAATCTGAAACTCCAGTCCCTCGTCGACGTCTTTCAAGCTTCCGAAAATGGTCCGCTTGATAGTGACGGCGCGATCCGAGACATATTCCGCCGTCCTGGATCCCTGGTGGAACGTTAGGCGGAAGCCCTTCTCCAGGGTGCCAGGGAGGGCGACGATATAGTACCACTGCCCGGTCGAGAAGGATTCGCCGGCAGGGGGTGTCAGCGTGATGGTGCTGCGCGCGTCACTGACTTCCTGGACCGCTGGCACGCCGTCGGCAAACGCGACCCGTATACGGCCGGCAATCGCTTCGCCGCCCAGGCTCTCGAACTCGACCTGGCGGATATCCTCCTGCGTGAGAGAGAACCGCACGCCGCCGCAAATGCCCCAGAAGCCCATGGAAAGGCTGTTTGACCGTCCGAGTGTGGGATACATGTCCCGGGCGAAGGACCCAGCCTGCGCAAGTTGCACGTCTGGCAGGGTCGTGGTGACGGATCCGTTGTCTGCCGTCGCGTCCTCGCAATAGGGATAAAGGCCCCAGAGGGGCGTGTCCGGTGAGAAACCTTCGTTGAATCCAACCAGGACCTGCAGCGTGCCGGTGAAGGTGGCGATGCCGGCCGGCTCCGCGTTGGTGGAAGTGAATCGGGCGGACGCGCCGTCGCAGAAAACTTTCACCTCATCCCCGGGCTGCCAGAATACCTTCGTCTCTTCGGCGATGATGGTCCGGGTTCCGGGCTGACCTTCCTGGATGGCTGTCAGGCTAAGGGTCCGCGGCTCCTTCCCGGCCGTCCTTTCCGGGACGGCCTCGGTCATACAGGCCGTCAGGAGACCGGCTGCCAGGCAGAAATAGAGGATCCTTTTCATTCAAGGCAAATATAGCATTTCTTTTAAAATTGTTATATTCAAAGGCTGAAACCTCAATATGAAACAATTCGTTCTCTTTTTCCTTCTTTCCCTGTTCCTGGGAAAACAACCGGCCACGATCTGGCAGATCGGCGTGAAAGACCAGTCTGCCGCCGAGTTCGCCCTGGCCCCGGACCGGTATCAGGAGTACCTGTCCCAAGATTACGGCTGGGAAGATGTATTCTTCCTGATCGGCAGATCCCATCCGGAAACGGACTTTCCCTACGTTCTTCCCGGGCCGGCGGATGCCTGGAACGGATCGAGCGGGGGAGCCGGGACGCGTTCGGCTTTCCAGAACATCTTTTTCGAGATCCTGAAGAAGGGGAAAGGGAACTGGCGCCTGGTCCTGGACTTCGTGGATACGCACGACACGGTCCCGCCGCTGCTGAAGGTTTCGGTCAACGGGACTTCGTTCAAATATGAACTGCCCAAGGGCGGCGGGGATGCATCGCTGACCGGTGATTATTCCCAGGCCCGTCCGTATACGCTGGAGATACCTTTGTCCGATGCAGACATACGGGAAGGACACAACGAGATCTGCCTGTACAGTCTGGAAGGGAGCTGGGCCATCCTGGATGACATCCGTTTGGAAGGACCCGCTTCGACACGGTTACGGAAAGATTTTGCGGATGCCTGTGTGCGCGAGGTCTTTCCCGCTGATTATCTGACCCTTGACGGGGGCGCCCAGCCCCTCGTCGTCGGGGTGGATCATTTGCAGGGGCATCCGCTCCTGAGCGTCGAATTGGATGGGAAGGAAATCCTTTCCAAGACCCTTGAGGGCGGTTATTACGAGTTCGAGGCACCCATGCCCGCCGTGCGGCGCAAGACCCGTTCCCGCTATGTCGTCAAAGTGGACGGCATGCGGGTCCGGAAGGGGAAAGTCCTGCGGACCCCTTGCGAGGCGGTCACGCCCGCGGACTATATCGACACGCGGATGGGCACGGCCCATTCCCGCTGGATGCTGGCCCCCGGTCCCTGGATGCCGTTCAGCATGGTGAAAATCAGCCCGGACAACCAGAACGGCGGCTGGCAGGGCGGATACGATTCGGTCCTGGAGAGCATCGGTACCTTCAGCCATATCCATGAATGGACGATGTCCGGCCTGGGCACGATGCCCGTGACCGGCCCGCTCAAGACGCAGGTCGGAGACCAGTCTGAGTGTCAGAAAGGGTATGAAGAGGGTTACCGCAGCCGCATCGATAAGGCTTCCGAGGTCGGGGATGTCGGTTATTATGCCGTCCGTCTGACGGACTATGATATCCTGGCCGAACTGACAGCCACGGACCGTTGCTCCTTCCAGCGCTATACCTATCCCTCCGGAGAGACCGGGCGGGTGATGATCGACCTGCAGATCCCGGCTGAATACGGATACGACATCGTGGATTGCGAAGTCGTCAAGACTGGGGCAAGAACGGTGAAAGGTTACTGCCGCCAGGATACGCCCCGGGTGTGGTCGCAGGATGCGGACCAGTTCTATACCTTGTTTTTCACCATCGAATTCGACCGGGACATCGAGCGCTTCGCCGGCTGGTCGGACCGCGGTCTGTGGGCAGGGGACAGTTGCCGGATGGAACGCCCCAGGGATTTCGGCTGCTATGTCGAGTTCTCCCCGGCCGGGGAGAATGTCGTCCGGATGCGGACCGGCCTCTCCTTCGTGGACGGAGCCGGAGCGGACAGAAACCTTCGCACGGAGATCTCCGATCCTTTCGGCTGGGATTTCGAGGCCGTCCGGGCCTGCCAGCGGGACGCCTGGAACGACATTCTCTCCCGCGTGCGGGTGCGCTGCGACGACCGGCGGGAACTCAAGCGCTTCTACACCAATCTTTACCGTTCCTATTGCCGCAACACCTTCAGTGACGTGGACGGCCGCTGGGTGGACCAGTTCGAGCGGGTGCAGACCCTGCCGGATCCGGATATGCGGGCGCTGGGCTGTGATGCGTTCTGGAATACATTCTGGAACCTGAACCAGGTCTGGAACCTGCTGACGCCCGAGTGGAGTTCGCGCTGGGTCAAGTCCCAGCTGGCCCTGTATGAGGCGACGGGCTGGCTCGGCAAGGGCCCTGCCGGAATGAAACTGATCCCCGTGATGGTCGGCGAACATGAGATTCCGCAGATGGTGAGCGCCTGGCAGATGGGCATCCGCGACTGCGACGCCGGGAAACTGTTCGAAGCCGTCGTCAAGATGCAGACCACGCCGGCTTCCAAGGTCGGCCGCGGTTTCGCAGGCAACCGGGACTTGGTTCCCTATCTGAAATACCATTACGTGCCGTATGACCTGGGCCGCTATTCCAACGCGATGGAATACAGTTTCGACGACTGGACAGTCTCCCAGCTGGCCCTTTCCCTCGGGAGGCAGAAGGAGTACGAAACCTTTGCCGACCGGGGGACGTGGTGGAAAAACGCGGTCAACCGGGACAATGGTTATTGCCAGATGAAGGACAGCAAGGGAACCTGGCTGCCGGATTTCGACCCGTTCAAGAGCGGGGCCAACCGGCATTATGTCGAGGGCAACGCCTGGCAACTGACCTTCTTTGTCCCACAGGATGTGGAAGGCCTGGCGGAATGGATCGGAAAGGAACGGTTTGTCGAACGGCTCGAATGGGGTTTTCAGGAGAGTTACGGTGTCCGGTTCAATGCTCCCAACGAGCGATACGGGGACTATCCGGTCGTGCACGGCAACCAGCAGTCCATGCAGTTCGCCTTTCTGTTCAACCACGTTGGCAAGCCCTGGCTGACCCAGAAATGGAGCCGGAGCATCCTGGACCGCTATTATGGTTATGACTTTTCCAACTGCTGGCTGGGCGACGAGGACCAGGGACAGATGAGCGCCTGGCTGGTGATGGCCTCCCTGGGCCTGTTCCAGACCGACGGCGGTTGCAGCGCCACCCCGCATTACGAGATCGGCAGTCCTCTCTTCCCGGAGGCGGTCATCGATCTCGGTGGGCGCTATGGCCGGGGAGAGAAGTTCGTCATCCAGGCCCATGATGCTTCCCGTACCAACCGATACATCCAGCGGGCCTCTTTGAACGGCAAGAAACTGGATACCTTCCGGATCGATGCTTCCGATGTTTTGAAGGGAGGAACCTTGGAATTGTGGATGGGCCCGGAACCCAACGTGTCCTGGGGCGTTCAATAACGATAGAAAGGATGATTCGATGAGGAATAGGGTGGCGCGCAGTTAGCGCTCGGACTCAAGGGTGTAGGTAAAGGCGTCGGCACGGTAGTAGCCGATGTTGTATTCGACAGGTTTCCCGTCCACATCATAGACGAAACGCTTGCGGATCAGGATAGGGTCGTTGGGCTCGATTTCCAGTTTTTCGGCGATGTGATTGCCTGCCAGGCGTGCGGAAACCTCTTCTTTGGACAATTTCACGACGATGCCGTAATTCTTCTCCAGCATCTCATAAAGAGGAGCGTTGTAATTCTCATCTCCTGTGATGGGCAGGGCGGGATTGAAATAGGAGATGAAAAAGACGAAGGGGAAAGAGGTGTTGCCCCTGAGCCTTTCCATCACCACGCACCGGGTCTCCTCGTCGCAGCCGAAGAAGCCTGCAATCTCCGGATTGGGTTTCTTGTGACTGAGGTGGAGCTCATAATTGCGCACTTCTATCCCCAGCTGTTTCATTTCCTGGGAGAAGCTGAGCCAGTTCTTGACTCCACCGTTGATTCCTTTCCGGACCACTTTGGTCCCAACCCCTTTTTTACGCACGAGCAGGCCTTCGCTAACGAGTTGGTTGATGGCCTGGCGCAGGGTGTTGCGGGAGATTCGAAGCTGTTTGGAGAGCTCCACTTCCTTGGGCAGAAGTTTCCCATTCTTGTATTCCTCGGACTCAATCAGGCGTCGGAGCATCCGCTCGGCCTGGGTGTGAAGAGGGATGGAACTATGTGGGTCCAGTGTCATTTTGCGAAAAAATTACATACAAAAATAACAAAAAGTATGTTTAATAAAAATTATTTTTATATTTGCACAAAATCAATATGTTCATACATATATGAGGCAGCCTAATTATGACAAATACCCCGCCACCCGGACCGAAGGCAAGCTGATCCGGGGCTGGGAGCGCATTCGGCAGACGTTGGATCGGGACTGCCAGGGCCCTTTGGCCGTGGATTGGTACACCGGCGTGCATGAGGAAGAATTTGCCGCCTTGGAGAAAAACTACGCCCGCATCGTCCGGATGCGGGATCTGATGAAGTCCGAGGAAGAAATCCTGGCGATGACAGCCCCCTTCATGACGGATGACGTGCTTTTTGGCTATGTGACCAACTTGCGCATCGTCGATTTCTTCGATGCAGATAAACTTGCACAGGCTCGTACGGCACTAGAGAGCGCTGGGTCTGACACCTTGATCATCGGCATCGGCGCCGCCCTGGTGGCGCCGGAGCATGCGACACTCGCTTATGCGGACATGGCCCGATGGGAAATCCAGCAGCGCTTCCGCCGCCGCGAGGTGACGGCCCTGGGTGTGGATAATCGGAAGGATCCAATTTCCGTCCAGTACAAACGGGGATTATTCATAGACTGGAAAGTTCTTGATTACCATAAAGATAATTTATTTGCGCGCGTTGATTGGTGGTTGGATACCAACGCCGCCGGCGATCCCAAGATGATCAGCCGTGAGACCTTCCTGGGCGGTCTAGAGAAGACCGCCCAGGGGCCATTCCGTGTCGTGCCTTTCTTCGATCCCGCGCCCTGGGGCGGCCAGTGGATGAAGGAAGTCTGCGACTTGGACCGGAGCGTGGCCAACTACGGCTGGTGCTTCGACTGCGTACCCGAGGAGAACAGCCTTCTTCTCGAAGTCGAAGGCGTGCGTTTTGAATTACCTTCGCAGGACCTGATCCTGCTGCGCAGCCGTGAGGTGCTGGGCGAGGTCGTCGAGGCCCGTTTCGGCAAGGATTTTCCCATTCGTTTCGACTTCCTGGACACGATCGGCGGTGGTAACCTCAGCCTGCAGGTTCATCCCACAACCCAGTTCATCCGGGAACAGTTTGGCATGCCTTATACGCAGGATGAGAGCTACTACCTGCTGGATGCGGCGCCGGATGCGGTCGTTTATCTGGGTCTCAAGACCGGCGTGGACCGCGATGCGATGATCGAGGATCTTCGGGCGGCCCAGCGTGGAGAAATGATCTTTGATGCGGAGAAATACGTCAATAAATTACCTGCGAAGAAGCACGACCACTATCTGATTCCAGCCGGAACGATCCATTGCTCCGGTGGTGGCAGCATGGTCCTCGAAATCAGCGCCACGCCCAATATCTTCACCTTCAAGCTCTGGGACTGGGGCCGCCTTGGCCTGGACGGAAAACCGCGCCCGATCAATGTGGAGCGCGGTCGCCACGTGATCCAGTGGAACCGGGATACGGCCTACGTGCAGGAGCACCTGGCCAATCATTTCGAGCCGGTCGCGGAAGGAGAGGGTTGGAAAGAAATCCGCACCGGCCTGCATCCCAATGAGTTCATCGAGACGCGCCGGACCTCCTTCTCCGTGCCCGTGACCTTCCATACGGAGGGCGGCGTGCACGTGCTGAATCTGGTTGAGGGCGAAGAAGCCGTCGTGGAGAGTCCCGAAGGCCGTTTCGAGCCCTTTGTCGTCCACTATGCCGAGACCTTCATCGTTCCGGCTTGTGTCGGCGACTATACGATACGTCCTTTCGGCCGTTCCGAAGGAAAGACTTGCATGACGGTCCGTGCGTCCGTACGTTTCCATGCTTGATTATTTATGTTCAAACATATTAAACAATTCAAACTATCCATTATGCATTCAACCTTGAAAAATGAAGGTCGCTTCCCGCTCGCACGGGTGGTTTCGTCTTTGAAACCATTCCTGCTGTCGCTGGCGCTCTTCATCGGAGCGGGCGCTTTCTTGCAAGTGTCCGCCCAGACGGGATCGCACCGGATTTCCGGCCAGGTCCTATCCAATGGTGAATCCGTGATCGGCGCGTCCGTGTTCGTGAAGGGCACGACGAACGGCACGGTGACGGATGTGGACGGCAACTACATGCTTACCGTCCGTCCGGACGACGTGCTCACGGTTTCCGCCATCGGCTACGAGACGCAGGAAGTCCCCGTCCAGGGACGCAGCGCCGTCAATGTCGAACTGGCCGAGGCCAACACGCTCCTGAGTGACGCGGTGGTCGTCGGTTACGGTGTCCAGAAAAAGGTCAACCTTACCGGTGCAGTCGCTTCCGTTTCCACTGAAGAACTTGAAGGCAAGCCCATCGCCAATGTCCTGGAAGGCCTTCAGGGTACGACTCCGGGTCTCGTGATTCAGCAGGGATCCTCCACTCCGGGCGGTGTGCCTTCGATGAACATCCGTGGCTACAATACGATGAACGACAACAATCCGCTGGTCATCATCGACGGTATCGAAGGTTCCCTGGCGAACCTCAACCCCAATGACATCGACCAGATTTCCATCCTGAAGGATGCATCCTCCACTGCCATTTACGGTTCCCGTGCTTCCAACGGCGTCATCCTCGTCACGACGAAGAAGGGCGCTGAGGGGCAGGTTTCCGTCCAGTATGACATGACCTACGGCATGCAGCAGCCGACGGCCCTTCCGACCGTCGTTGACTCCTGGGTCTACGCCGAACTCTACAACGAGGCCGCCGTCAACTCCGGTCGCGCCACCAAGTTCACGGCCGAGGACATCGCCCGTTTCCGCAACGGCGGCACCAACGTCAAGTGGATCAAGGAGTTGTATAAGGACTTCGCGCCCATGCACAGCCACAACGTATCGATGACAGGCGGCGCCAAGAACCTTTCCTATATGGCGTCCCTTGGCTACCTGGACCAGGATAGTTTCTTCAAGGGCCCGGACTACGGCTATAATCGCTACAACGCCCGTCTCAACATGAACCACAAGGTCTCCGAGCGCCTCACGCTCTCCGCGACCGCCCAGTTCACGCGCAACAAGATCAATGACCACGCGTACTGGACCGAGTGGATCATCGAGCAGGCCAACCGCATGCCCGCCATCTATGAGATCAAGAATCCTGATGGAACCTACACCTATCCCTCCGGATCCAACTCCAACTCCTTGGAGCGTCTGGAGAAGGGTGGATACCGTCAGAGTGTCAACGATGACATGAGTGGCACGCTTTCGGCTGATCTCAAAATCGTCGAGGGTCTGCACTTCAATGCCACCGTCGGTGGCCGTGCGCTCAACAATGCGACCCATGAAAACCGCATGGCGTCCCTGGCCGCCGCTTCCGGCGACAAGGAAAACCACATTTCCGAGTCCTTCTACCGGGCGACCAAGCTGACGACCACCCTTATGCTCAACTACCAGAAGACCTTTGGTCTCAAGCATAATTTTGCCGCCCTTCTGGGTTATGCCTACGAAGGCGAACGAGCCAAGAACTTCAGCACGCAGCGTCTGACCGACGATTCCAAGTATGACATCTTCGTCGGCGGCCTGTCCGGTGACGATGTTTCCAACAGCGGCAGTGCCTCCGACTGGTCCCTCTACTCGGGATTCGCCCGCCTGACCTACAACTACGATGAGAAATATCTCTTCGAGTTCAACGTCCGTAACGACTATTCTTCCTATTTCGCAAAGGGCAACCGTTCCGGCATCTTCCCCTCCTTCTCCGTTGGCTGGCGCGTTAGCCAGGAGCCTTGGTGGGAGAATCTCCGTCCTGTGATCCCTTCCCTGAAACTCAGGGGTTCCTGGGGCCTGGTCGGTAACAATCGCATCGGCGCCTATGAGTACATGCAGACCGTCTCCGTCACCCAGGGCATGACCTTCGGGGACGAGCAGGTTCCGACCGCGTACTTCGCATCCGTCGATCCCGGCATTAAATGGGAAACCACCCGGATGGCCGACATCGGTCTTGACATGGGCCTGCTGAAGAATGCGCTCAACCTCTCCTTCGACGTTTTTGCCAATCGCACGCGCGACATTCTGGTCAACCTCCCGGTCCCCGGTCTCTTCGGCAACGGATCCCCGAGGTCCAATGCCGCCGTCGTGGACAGTTTCGGTTGGGAATTCTCGGCCAGCTATGATTTCAAGACGGGTCCCGTCAAGCACCGCCTGGCCGGAAACGTCTCTGACAGCTGGAATACCGTCGTCGACACCAAGGGCGAAGAACTCTTCTTCGGCTACGACGTGGTTACCATCATCAAGGAGGGTTATCCGCTCTATTCCTATTATGCGCTGCGCAGCAACGGATTCTTCAACAGCGACGAAGAGGCGGCTTCCAGCCCGCACCTCGAGGGCATCGTGCCCCGCGCCGGTGACATCCGTTACATCGATAAGCCTGGCAAGGACGGCATGACCGACGGCGTCATCAACGACGACGACCGCTTCGTGGTCGGCAACGACTTCCCGCGCTACACCTTCGGCCTGAGTTACAGCTTTGACTGGAACGGATTCTTCGTGTCCGCTTTTGCCCAGGGAGTGGGACGCCGCAGCCGCTGGATGCGTGGTGAGGCCGTCGAGGCCTTCCACAACAACAACGAGGGCCCGGTCCACGATTTCCACATCGATCGCTGGACTCCGACCCACACCGACGCGACTTACCCTCGTCTGACGATGGGCTCAGAGTCTGCCAACAATGCGACCAAGTCCGATTTCTGGATCCAGAACGCCGCTTACCTGCGTCTCAAGAACGTTCAGGCTGGCTACAATTTCCATGGTGACTGGCTTCGCAAGTGCCATCTCCAGACGCTCCGCGCTTACCTGAGCGTCGAGAACGCCCTGACTCTCCATCAGATGCGGGGCGGATGGGATCCCGAATACAATGCTGACGGCAGCGGCCGCGCCTATCCGGTCGCCCGCGTTTATTCCGTCGGCCTGAATGTCAAATTTTAATGGAGGATACGGATATGAAAAAGATATTTCTTACCCTTTGCGCCGCCGCACTCTGCTTCGCTCCCGCCTGTGTCCCGCTCGATACGCCCCCGTACGACCGTGAGACCGACCTCAACTACTGGGAGCAGGACCCCAATGCGGCCTTCAGCGCCCTCAATACCTGCTATACCTCGCTGACCGGCATGTACGAGCTGGTTTACGGCGACGGCATGACCGACAATGCCTATGTCAAGGGCGGTCAGAACCAGGCGATCGGCAACGGCACCTACGGCACGTCCGACGGCTATGTCTACAGTGTCTGGAACCAGAATTACAGCGGTATCCGCGCCTGCGCCGAACTGTTGAACAACATCGACCGTGTTCCCGGCCTGGATCCTGCGCTCAAGGCGCGTTATATCGCCGAGGCCAAGACCCTGCACGCCTTCCATTACTACGAGCTCTACACCCGTTTCGGCGGAGTCCCGTGGATCGAGAAGCCCATCTCCATCGAGGAGAGCCGCACCATCGCCCGAGACAGCCGCGAGACCGTGGTCGCCAATGTCATCAAGGAGCTCAAGGAAGTCGTCGACTCCAAGGCCCTGCCCGCTTCCTACAGCGGAGCGGATCGCGGCCGCATGACTTGCTGGGCCGCCGAGGGTCTCCTCGCCCGCGTGTACCTTTTCGAAGGTAACTGGGCCGAGTTGAAGACCGTTACGGAAGACATCATCGCCAATAGCGGTGCGAGTCTCTATCCGAGTTACACCGGTCTCTTCGAAGTGGCCAACGAGTATTGCTCAGAAATCCTTCTGGCCAACCAGTACACTCTGGTCAGCCGCGAGCACAACATCATGTACAACACCGTACCCCCGTCGCTGGGCGGCTACTCCAACCTCGCTCCCCTCAAGAGCCTGGTCGACAGCTACGTGATGCTCAACGGCAAGGCCATCGGCGAAAGCGGCTCCGGCTATGATCCCGCCAATCCTTGGGACAACCGTGATCCCCGTCTCGCCGCGACCGTGATCTATTCGGGCAACTCCTATCCGCTTCCCGGCGGCAAGACCGCCGTCATCGACTGCGTAAATGGCCCGGACGGCTATAATGCCACTTCCGACGTGACTCCGACCGGCTACTACATCCGCAAGTGGTGGGACAACACCTACCGCCTCACCCTGCAGTCCGGCCTCAACGCCATCATCCTGCGTTATGCCGACATCCTCCTGATGAATGCGGAGGCCAACGTCGAGCTCAACTCTTTCGACTCCGCCGTATGGAACAAGACCATCCGACCGATTCGCGAGCGCGCCGGCTTCACTGATGCCGCCGCCCTCGATTTCCCTTCCGGCGCCGACTATCGGGCCATCGTACGCAACGAGCGTCGCTGCGAACTGGCTTTCGAAGGTGCCCGCCGCGCCGACATCATCCGCTGGAAGATTGCCGAGACGGTCATGAACGGCTGGTGCCACGGCCTCTACACAGGTGCCACTGTCGGCACCGATGACGGCTTTGCCCGTATCGAGACCCGCCAGTTCGATCCCGCCCGCCACTATCTCTGGCCCATCCCGCAGAAAGAAAGGGATATGAACAAGAACCTCGAGCAGAACCCTAATTGGTAGTCGATCATGAAAAAGATATTCTGCATATTCTCCTCTCTTCTGGTCCTCTCTGTCGCTTGCCAGAAGACATACGAATTGAATACGGACTTCTCGATGCCGACCTCCCTGTCAAGTCCTTCGGCAGTTACCCTCGACGTCACCTCCTCCTCGACCGTGGAGCTTTCCTGGCAGGGTGGCGGTGCGGCGGATGGCGGCATCGTGCTTTACGAAGTCCTCTTCGACCGTGAGGGCGGTAATTTCTCCGACCCGGTCACGGTTCTTCCCAGTGACCTGGGCGCGGGTACGACCCTGACCCTCTCCCACGCCGAGCTCAACGCCATCGCCCGCAAGGCCGGCGTCAAACCCAATGAGACCGGTTCCTTCATCTGGACCGTACGCGGCTCCAAGGGCGGCGTGACCCAGATGTACAATGGATACCAGACCCTCAGCGTCACCCGTGGCGAGGGTATCGACAACATGCCCGAGCGTCTCTATGTCGCCGGTGCTGCAGCCCGCGAGGCCGGGCAGGAGTTCCGCGTCGTCAGCGAGGGTCTCTATTCCATCGTGACCCGTCTGGCCGCCGGAGGCCTCCATTTTACCTCCGAGAAGAGCGGTGGCATGGCCTATCACGCCAGCGCTGCGGGCAAACTCATCGAGGGCGAGGGCGACTATCAGGTCGAGACGGCTCCCGCGACCGGACTTGCCCGTATCACCGTGGACTTCAATACCTTGAAAATCAAGATCGAATCAATCAGCACGGAGATCCGCGCCGAGTGGGAGGCCACGCACGTCCCGTTCGCCGTCCTGGAATACCAGGGCGACGGAACCTTCATGGGCGAGGGCGAGGCGGTCTTCTACGGTCCCGGCCGTGACGGTACACCCGACTGGTGCTCCTGGGTGGAGGAGCGTTACTCCTTCCTCCTCGAGATCGATGGCGCCGTCAAGCAGTGGGGCGCCAATACGGGCGGCAACGCCTGGACCCCGGACGGCACCGAAGAGTTCTACTACATCGTCGAGGCCGAAAAGTCCGACTGGAACAACTTGTGGAAGATGGACCACGCCCTGGATCTGAGCCGGGTTCGCGTCACCATTTGGACCAACAAGGACAATCAGTTCACGCACTTCGTCGAGAAGGCCGGCGACATCATCTACGAGCAGCCGACGAGCGCTCCCGCCGAGCTCTTCCTGGCCGGCAGCGGCGCCGAAGTCGACGGTCAGGCCTTCCGCAAGGCGTCCGACGGCGTGTTCGAGATCTATGCCAAGCTGAATGCCGGCACGATCTCCTTCCGCGACGGCGATGGCGTCAAATACTTCGCCGACAGCGAGAAGTCCCTCTACATCGGTGGCCGCAACTACGAGGTCAGCGCTTCCGAGGGCGTTTCCCGCGTGACGGTGGACTTCAACACCAACAAGATTTCCTTTGCCGAGATCGGCAGCGAAGTCCGTCTCATCTGGGGTGCCACCTACGCCGACATTGCAGTCCTGAGCTATCAGGGCCAGGGCAAGTGGGCTGGAGAAGGCCATGTTGTCTTCATCGATCCTTCCCGTCCTGAGACCAATCCTCCGAGCTGGCTGGGCTGGACTGAGGAGCGTTATTACTTTATCGCCAAGATTGACGGTGAAGATCGCTGCTGGGGCCGTCTGGATGGCGAAAGCGCCGAGCGTCCGGATGGGGAAGTCACGGAAACCTTCTACGACATCGGAGAGTTTGCCTGGAGTCAGTGGGATCACCTCTGGAAGATGGCTTCCGCGCTGGACAACAGCGACGTTTCCGTCACGATCAACACCAATGACAACGGCCACTTCCGCCACAGCTTCACCAAACTCACCACCGATCCGTTCCCGCCGACCGTCGCTCCCGCGTCACTGACGCTCGCTGGTTCCGGCGCCGAAACCGAAGGCCAGGCCTTCCGCAAGGTGTCCGACGGCGTGTTCGAGATCCAGGCCCGGTTCAAGGAAGGTAAGATTTCCTTCCAGGGAGACGGCAAGAACTACTTCCTGGATGCGGAGAAAGGCCTGCTCCAGGGTGAAGGACAAGGTGACGCCACGGCGACTGCTGAAGGTGAGGTCACCCGCCTGACCGTCAACTTCCAGGATCTCAGCGTCAAGACCGAAACCATCAGCAAGGTTCGGATGATCTGGGGCTGCAACTACATCGATATCGTTTCGATTGCCTATGAAGGAAACGGTGTCTGGGGCGGCAGCGGTACGGCCTGGTTCATTCAGCCCGGCGACCCTCGCTACGGATCCGCCACCTGGCTGACCTGGGTTGAGGAACGCTACTACTTCATTGCTACGATCGACGGTACTGACCGCTGCTGGGGCCGCCTGGACGGCGTGGACGGCGAATACCGTCCCGACGACGAGCGTTTCACTGCAGGAGAGCATTTCTACGACTACGGTGAATTCAACTGGAGCCAGTGGGATCATCTCTGGAAGATGTCCGGTGCTTTCGATGGTGCCAATATCACTGTCAAGTTGTACTCCAACAAAGATGGCTTGATGACCCACACCATTGAGAAACAGTAATGAGACACTATCTGACCATCTGCTGTCTTTTCTTGGCGTTGTCCTGCTCCTGCACGGACAACGCCAAGGAAAAGTTGCAGCCTGACAATGGCGGGAATGGGGGAGGAAACGGCGGTCAGCAGACCGAGACCGTTTCCTGGCACCAGCGGGCCTGGGAGACCTACGGCGCCATAGAACGCCTGTACGGGATATCCTCCGGCGCGACTGCGGGTTTCTACAACGAGAACTATCCCAAGGGAAACGGCGACCTCTCTGCCTCCTACCTATGGCCATACGACGGCTATGTATCTGCCCTGGCGCCTCTCAACAAGCTGGGCTACGATGTCAAGTACCGGAACAAGGTGCAGGGCTTCGAGGCCTATTGGCGTTCCAGCGGTGCCGTGGCGGTCGGGGGTTACGGCTCCCAGACCGATGGGCGAAACGGTGGGGGAGACCGCTTCTACGATGACAACTCCATCGTGGGCCTGGACCTGGTTGAAGCCTACAATCAACTGGGGGACGCCGCTTATCTGACCCGCTGCTCACGTATCGTGCAGTTCCTCTCTTCCGGTGAAGATGACACCTTTGGTGGAGGCCTGTGGTGGTGCGAGGGTTTGCGCAACAAGCCCGGTAACGGCGACTCCAACAAACCTGCCTGCGCCAACGGCTACGCCCAGTGGTTCCTGCTGAGTTATTATGACATTTGTCCGGAGTCTGAGAAGGTGGGCGTGCTTGCCTTTGCCAAACGGCTTTACGCCTGGGAATATGCCACGCTCCGTGACCCTTCCGACAATGTGTACTGGAACGACAAGGGCGCGGACGGCAACATCCACCCTACCAAGTGGACTTACAATTCCGGGGCGATGATCGCCGCCGGCGTCCGGCTCTATGCCATTACCAAAGAGAAGCACTACCTGGACGAGGCCAAGGCCACGGCGGACGGCGCTTACAACTATTTCGTCCGCGGGCGGAACGGTATCCCGCTCTGCTACCCTCTCAACGACCCCTGGTTTACCATCAAGCTGGTCAAGGCCTACATCGAGCTGGCGCCGCACTACAGCGCTTGCACCCGCTACATCGAGACCTTCATCGCCGACCTGGAAAGGGCCTGGAAAAACGCCCGCCAGGAGAACGGCCTCTTCTATGAGGATTGGAGCGGAAAGAACCCCAATCCTTCCCGGGACAAATCCCTGCTGATGCAGGATGCCGTCCTGGAATCCCTCGGCACCATCGCCCTGTACAAAGGCGAAAAGAAATAACCCTTCAAAGGAATGAATAGAATCCTCATCCCCGTGCTGACCGCCTTGCTCTGCATCGCCTGCGGTCCCGATTACACCCAATATGTCAATCCCAACATAGGCACTGTCCACAGCCGCTGGTTCGTCTACACGCCGGCCGCCGTACCTTTCGGCATGGCCAAGCTCGGTGCTTCCACCAACGGTACCTACGGCAACAACCAGGGCTGGGAGGCCGTCGGTTATGAGGATACGCACACGTCCATCGACGGTTTCCCCTGCTTCCACGAGTTCCAGGTCGGAGGACTGGCCCTGATGCCGGTCACCGGCGAGCCCGTGACGCAGCCGGGGCGGCTGGAAGATCCGGACGCCGGCTGGCGCTCCCGCTTCGACAAGACGGACGAAACCGCCCGGCCCGGCTACTATGCCGTGCTGCTGAAGGATTATGACGTCTATGCGGAGCTCACCGCCACGCCGCGCGTGGGCTTCCAGCGCTTTACCTTCCGGAAGGGTGGCGACGGACATATTCTGGTCAATGTCGGCACCCGGGAAGGGGAGAGCGGTGCCATCCGCGACGCCCGCGCCGAATGGGACGGCAAAGCCTTGAGCGGCTTTATCGTGACCGAGCCGGAATATGTCAAGAAGTATCAGGCCGGGGCCACCGTGGAGATGTACTTTTATGCCGAACTATCCCGTGAGCCGGATGGAGTCAGCGCCTTCCGAGTGGGCGGGGAAAGGGCGGAATCCTCTGTCGCCGAAGGCCCGGGCGCCGTCCTCAGCCTGGACTACAGCCTGGACGAAGGCGACCAGGTGGTTCTCAAACTGGGCCTGTCCTACACTTCTGTCGACAATGCCCGGGCCAACCTGTTGGCAGAGGCCCGGAAGATGGATTTCAACACGGCGGCCAAGCAGGCTTCCCGTTCCTGGAAAGAGACTCTCGGTCGTCTGGAAACGGAAGGAGGTACGGAAGAGAACCGGATCAAGTTTTATACCGGCCTTTACCATGCCCTGCTGGGACGCGGCTTGGCCAGCGACGTGAACGGAGCCTATCCGCGCAACGACGGATCCGTCGGCCAGATTCCCCTGGACGCCAAGGGACGTCCCGTCCATAACCATTACAATACCGATGCGATCTGGGGCGGCTACTGGAATCTCACGCCGCTTTGGGCGCTCGCTTATCCGGAGTATTACAACGACTGGGTGTCAAGCCAGCTTCTCGTCTATCAGGACGCCGGGTGGCTGGGCGACGGCATCGCCTGCAGCAAATATGTTTCCGGAGTGGGTACCAACATGGTCAGCATCGCCTTTGCGGGTGCTTACAACAGCGGTATCCGTCGTTATGACGTTGAAAAGATGTACGAGGCGGCGCGCAAGGACAACCTCGAGTGGGAAGGCCGCATCGAAGGAGCCGGCAAGATGGATGTCCGCCAGTTCGTGGAGAACGGTTACGTCCCTTACGTGACGGATCCCGGCTTCGTGGCCCACGAGGGTGGGGCGACCTTCTCGGTCTCCCATACCCTTGAATACAGTTTCAGCGCATACGCCACCGCCCAACTCGCCAAGCAACTGGGCCATGAAGAGGACTACGGGCGCCTGATGGACTTGTCCCATGGTTGGGCCAAGTTATTCGATGATTCGCTCAAACTCGTCCGACCCCGCATTCCCGGTGGCGCTTGGATAGATAACTTCGATCCGCTCGAGTCCTGGCGCGGCTTCCAGGAAGGCAATGCGGTCCAGTATACCTTCTTCGTACCGCAGGAACCGGATTCGCTGATTGCCCGGATGGGAGGCGAACGTTTCAATGCCATCCTCGACTCCATCTTCACCGAAGCCCGCAAAAGCATCTTCGGCGGCGGCAAGGTCGCCTACGCCTTCTCAGGCCTGCGCAGTCCCTACAATCATGGCAACCAGCCCAGCCTCCACATCCCCTGGCTGTTCAACTTCTCCGGACGTCCGGACCTGACACAGAAATGGACTCGCCTGATCTGCGACGAGTTCTACGGCACCGACGGGGAACACGGTTACGGCTACGGACAGGATGAGGACCAGGGCCAGTTGGGCGCCTGGTTCGTGATGACGGCCCTCGGCCTCTTCGACGTACAGGGCGGCGCTCCCGCGGAGCCGACCTACCAGATCGGCAGCCCCGCCTTCGACAAAGTCACCGTCCACCTCAGTCCCTTCAACGCCCGCGGCCGGAAATTCGTCATCCGCACCGAAGGCGGGGGCCCCGAGGCCTACTACGTGCAGTCCGCGCGTTTCAACGGAAAGCCTCTGAACGAGGACTGGCTCTATCGCAAGGATATCTTCGCCGGTGGCGAACTGGTCTTGCGGATGGGGCCGGAACCCTCCGATTGTTGGAATACCGCACATCCCCCTGTCTCCCGATAAATGATCCGTTAAAGATGAAAAAGAGTCTTATTCCTTTTCTGACGGCCATCCTGGCCCTGGCCTGCGGCAATAGCGGCATCGAACCGGTGAGCCCATCCCAAGGCGGAGGCGGTACGACTCCCGTCACTCCGGTTGTCTCGAAAGACAACTGGGCGGCCTTGGCCGACTCCTGCACGAATGTGCTGGTCTCCAACTTCCTGGACAAGTCGACAGGGACTTTCTGGTCCACGCCCAACGACATCGAGCGTTCTTCCCAGTATATCTACTGGCAGCAGGCCCATGCCCTGGACGTGCTGCTGTACCACGTGGAGAGGACCCGGTCCGCGGATCCGAACGGGGCGGCCATCTATCTGGACTATGCCGCCAAGTGGGTGGTCAACTATGCCAACAACTACAACCGTACCCATCGCGGAGAGGGAACATACGGGGGGTTCTTCAACCAGTGGACCGACGACATGGCGTGGATCTGCCTGACGCTGTTCCATATCTCCGAAGTGGCCGGGAATGCCTCCTACGCCGATACGGCGCGGGAGGTGTTTGACCGTTACATCTGGCCCCGCCGGGTCGTTTCCTCCAAGGGGACAGGACTTTACGGTCTTCCCTGGACGGATCGGGATGAGGACAGGAATAACCTGAACGCCTGCACCAACGCCCCTTCCTGCCTGGTGGCCGCCCTTCTGTACGAGCGCTACAAGGTGTCCGGCTATCTTGATGCGGCGAAGATGCTCTACCAGTACTGTATCGCCAACATGCCGGACACGGAGCGGGTCGAAGAGCCGCCGCTCTCCTACACGCAGGGTACTTTCGGCGAAGCCTGCCGGCGTCTCTACCACCTCACGGGAGACAAAGCTTACATGGACAAGGCGGGCGTGGTACTGCAATATGCTTTCACCAGCAACCGCTGCACCACCGACGGCATCCCGCGCTCCGAAGGGCAGGATATGGACCAGAGTATCTTCAAGGCGGTGTTGATCCCCTATGCCGTCAACTATGTGCTGGACGCCAATGCGGATGCACACACGGCCCAGACCATCAAGGAAAAGCTGGTCTTGAGTGCCAAGACCTTGTCCAGACACCTCGATCGCGGCCGTTACCCGCGGATGTACTGCGATTATTACTGGGGTACGACCTTCAACGGCACGACCGCTTCAATGGGTGCTCAGGCCAGTGGCGCCTCGCTGATGGAAGGCGTCGCTAGACTGCCTGAATAGAATATTTCTGCCGATAGAGCTCCACGGCCGCACCGATGCGGAAAAGGACCGTGTAGGTGCGCGCCAGGATGTAGAAACCCCGGGCGGTCTGCGCCTCCACGCCTTCGTGGCGGATCAGGGCCAGGGAAGCCAGGGCGCAGGAATTCATCGTCTGCGCCAGGCGGATCGCCTCATCGCTGCCCAGATCCAGGCCCAGCACGAAATGGAGGATGCCCTCGTCCATGTCATCCCAGCCGTTCGGGCCGTACAAGTCCTTGTATTTCATATCCTTGTACCGGGTCCAGTCCTCGTCCCAGCGGTGTGCGACCGCCATCCCGATGAAGCCGGGCCAGGCGACCGCCGCCTCCGGGAATTCGTTGAATTCGCCGACGGCGTCCCCGATGTAATCCTGGATGAACTCTTCCCACTTCGCCTCGATGTCCGGGCTGGAGAGCAGGTCGTCGCCGAGCATGCCAGCGGACTTGCAGACCTTCATCAGGCCCGCCTGCAGGGTCTTTTCGTAATTGTCATAAATTAGTTTATCGGCCGGACTGATCTTCGTCATGGGATTTCTTTTGAGATTCGCCCGCAAAGATACGCTTTTCATCTTGTTTTTTCTTCTTAAATTTGTGAGAGATAAACCGATTTGCGATGAAAAAAATTGTCGTCTTGACGGGCGCGGGCGTCAGCGCCGAAAGTGGATTGAGCACCTACCGCGACAGCGGCGGGACCTGGGACAACTACGATCCAATGGTGGTCGCTTCCATCCAGGGATGGTACAATGACCCCAAGACCGTCCTGGATTTCTACAACGGCCTTCGCACCCGGATGGCGGCCTGCAAGCCCAATTCGGCGCATCTCGATATCGCCGCCCTGGAAAAGGACTATGAAGTCACCGTCATCACCCAGAACGTGGACGACCTTCACGAGCGCGCGGGCAGCACGGACATCATCCACCTCCACGGGGAGGCCACCAAGGTGCGTCCGGAAGACACGTTCAACGATTATGACGGGTTCAGCGAGAGGGCTGTGGTCGATGTCGGTTATGCTCCGGTCCGGCTGGGCGACAAAGACAAACGCGGCGTCCAGTTACGGCCACATATTGTCTTTTTTGGCGAATCTGTGCCCAAGATGACGGAAGCCATCCGCGCTGTCGAAAAGGCGGATGTGGTGCTGATCGTCGGTACCTCGCTCCAGGTCTATCCGGCTGCGTCCCTGTACCATTATGCGGCCCCTGGCGTTCCTATCTTCATTATAGACCCCAAAGATGTGCCGGCGTACGACAAGCGGATCACGCACATCCGGGATGTTGCGACCCGCGGTATGAAAACCTTCCTTGAGAAGCTGAAGGAATTGTAATTTCCAGAACTATTCCAGCGGAATCCAAACCTTCATCCTGCCCGCCTCGCGGTTGTCCCAGGCGTAGTAGGGAATGAACTTGAGCGTCTTTTCTCCGGAGGCGGTGCTCAGGGACACCACGCCCCGCAGCAGATCCGGCTCGAAGGTCTCTTCAAAGGCGGCATCTTCGCAAAGTTTCAGGCTGTCGAAGGCTTCCGGATTGTCCACTTCTTCCAGGCAATAGACCAGCGGTCCGCGCTGCACGGCGCGACAACCCTCGTCCTCCTTGGTCCGCGGGTCGGCCGCCACGAGCCGGGCCGGCATCTCGAGATCCAGGGTGATCCGGTCGCCGTCCGACCACTTGCGCTCCAGGATGGCATAGCCCTTCTCGACGGGGGTCGGCATTTTCTCGCCGTTGATGGCAATGGACCAGGCTTTACACCAACCCGGAATTCGAAGGTGGACCGTCGTCCGGACCGGAGTTTTCGTCCCGACGGTCAGGGAGACGGCACCCTTCCAGGGATATTCCGTTTCCTGCTTGATCGTCAATGTCTTGCGTCCGACCTTCATCGTGGCGCGGTTGCCCATATACAGGTTGACCCAGATGCCGTCCTTCGAGGTGCCGTAAATGTAGTTGCCGATCGAGGGCAGGAAACGGCAGATCTGGCTGGGGCAGCAGGCGCAGCCATACCAGGGCTGGCGGTGGTGGTTGCCCAGGGACTCCAGGGGATTGACATAGAAGAACCGGTCGCCTGCCAGGGAAATGCCCGCCAGCGCGCCGTTGTACATCGAGCGCTCCAGGACGTCGGCGTATTTCGCGTCACCCGTCCGCTGGTTCATCCGCCAGTTCCAGAGCACCATGCCCACGGAGGCGCAGGTCTCGCAGTAGGCGGTGAGATTGGGCAGGCTGTAATCTTCGGTGAATCCCTCGTTGTGGCGGGACTGGCCGATACCGCCGGTGATGTACATGTTGCGCAGGACCACGTCGTCCCAGAGACGGTCCAGGGCGTCGATGTAGCCCTGGTCGCCCGTGCAGGCTGCGACGTCCGCCATGCCGCAGAAAAGGTACATCGAGCGCACGGCGTGGCCGGAGATGTCGGTCTGCTCGCGCACGGGTACGTCATCCTGATAGTACTGCGTCGGCCATTTCCTGTCGCTCTTCGCGCCGTAGGAACCATAGCCGTGTCCGCGCTGCTCGAGCAGCCACTGGGCGAAGTCCAGGTATTTCTTCTCGCCGGTCGTGCGGTAGAGTTTGACAAGGGCGAGCTCGATCTCCTCGTGGCCGGGCACCCAATGCCGTTTGCCGGGGCCGAAGACTGTCATCAGATGGTCGGCCATCCGGATGCAGATGTCCAGGAGTTTGCGCTTGCCGGTCACGTTGTAGTATGCCACGCCCGCCTCGATCATGTGTCCGGCGCAGTACATCTCGTGCTTGTCCATGTTGTCCCAGCGGTTCTCCAGGCCCGTGAGGGTATAATAGGTGTTGATGTAACCGTCCGGTTGCTGTGCCGCGGCGAACTTGTCGATCCACTCGTCGCACTTGGCCTCCAGTTCCGGATCCGGATGGTTTTGTAGCGAATAAGCCATTCCTTCCAGGGCCTTGTACACGTCGGAGTCGTCGAAGAAGATGCCCGAGTGGGCGCCTTCTCCCTTGGCGGCGTTCTCGAAGTTGCGTATGCGTCCTGTCTGGTTCTCGATCTGGTCGATGCAGACTTTCAGGGTGACGTCCTTGTGACTCTGGAGACGGGGGCCCCAGAAAGCGTCGTCGATGGTGACTTCGGAGAAATTGACGGGGGTGAGGGTCTGGGTCGGGGCTGACGTGGAGCAGGAGGCCAGCAGGGCGAGGAGCGCCGGAAGGAGCAGTTTTCTCATGGATGCAAAGGTTTCTTTCCAAAGTTCATCATTTTTTTGCTCGCATCAAAATCGTCCCCGGCCGCTGATTTCGCCACACGGGCGGACGTTTCGCGACTTAAACGTTTATCGTACGGCTGCCGGAAGGGGATTGACTACATTAGGGGACCGAAAACTCATACTATGCTCGTACAGATTTTTTGCGCCAAATGCATCGGCATCGAAGCCGTCACCGTGACCGTTGAGGTGGACATCCGCAGCGGGATCGGCATCCACCTCGTCGGACTCGGAGACACGGCCGTCAAAGAGAGCCTGCTCCGGACCGTCAACGCCCTCCAATCCCTGGGATACACCATTCCCGGCAAGAAGATAGTCATCAATCTGGCTCCCGCCGACCTGCGGAAGAACGGTAGCGGTTACGACCTGCCCATCGCCCTGGGCATCATCGCGGCCTCCGAGCAGCGGAAACTCCCGCTGCTGGGCGAATTCCTCATCATGGGGGAGCTGGGCCTCGATGGGGAGGTGCGCGAGATTACGGGCGCCCTGGCCTACGCCGAGATGGCGGTGCGCGACGGTTTCCGGGGTTGCATTCTTCCTGTCCGTTCCGCGATGGAGGCGGTGGAGTTCCGCCAGACGCAGGTGTATGGCATCCGCACGCTGGACGAGGCGATCCGCATCCTCTCGGGGGAGTCTGCCTGCGAAGACCTGCTGGTCTGGAATACGCCGGAGTATGCGCGCCTGAAGGAGGCCCCGCAGCTGCCGGACGCCGTTTATTCCTATATGGATTTCTCCGAGATCATCGGGCAGGAGCAGGCGAAACGGGGCGTCGAAATCGCGGCGAGCGGCTGTCACAACGTACTTCTCATTGGTTCCCCGGGGAGTGGCAAGAGCTCCCTGGCCAAGGCGATGGCGGGCATCCTGCCGCCGATGTCGATGGAGGAGTCGATCCAAACCTCCAAGATCTATTCGGTCTCGGGACGGGCGCATTCGGGCGTGGGCCTGATCCGCCAGCGTCCCTTCCGCGCCCCGCACTACACGGCCTCCCTGCCCGCCTTGATCGGCGGTGGTTCGGACACGATCCTCCCCGGGGAAATGTCGCTTGCGCATAATGGAGTGCTCTTCATCGATGAATTCTGCGAAGCGCCGAAGAAGATGATCGAGGCCCTGCGCGCACCGATGGAGGACCGCCGTGTCGTGATCTCGCGCCTCAAGAGCAAGGTGGAGTATCCGGCGTCCTTCATGCTGGTCGCGGCGACCAATCCCTGTCCCTGCGGCTGGTACGGGGAAGGGGACCGCTGCACCTGCACGCCGGGGCGGCGGGAGGCCTATCTGGGGCGCCTGTCGGGTCCTTTGCTAGACCGTGTGGACCTGCAACTCTGGCTTAAATCCGTCGATCCCGGGAAGCTGGTACGGGGTTCATTGTCAGAGACTTCGGCGCAGGTTCGCGCCCGGGTGATCGCAGCCCGCGAGATCCAGGCGGAGCGCTTCCGGGAGGAGCCGATCCGGGTCAACGCCGAGATGGACAACCGCATGATCCGGCGCTACTGCCCGCTGGACGCCCGCTGCCAGGACTATCTGGAGAAGGTAATGACGCGCATGGGCCTGTCGGCCCGCGCCTGTTCGCGTATCATCAAGCTGGCCCGCACGATTGCGGACCTGGAGGCCGCTGATTTCATCACTGTCCCGCACCTCGCCGAAGCCGCCGGCTATCGCTTCCTTGACCGGCAGGATATCTTTGATTTGTGAAATAGTATCATATTTAGTATCTTTGTCATGAGTACGAAAGACAAACTGTTAGATAGATTCAAGCGTTTGCCGAAGGATTTTACATTTGATGAGTTGATTAGGCTAATGGGCCTTTTTGACTATCAAATGGATAACAAAGGTATGACTTCCGGATCCCGTGTGTCTTTTTCTCGAGAGGGTCGGGTTTTTGATATCCATAGGCCTCACCCCGGAAAAATAGTGAAAAGAAGTACATTGAAACAACTCCATAGATATTTGAAAGAAAATAATCTTTTGTAGTATGGGAAACTTAAAGTATAAAGGTTATTCAGGATCCGTAGAATACGATGAGGAAGAAAACTATTTCACGGGTCGGGTCCTGGGTTTAAGGAACGACTGTATTATCTATGAAGGCAATACCATTGATGAGCTGATTCACGATTTTCATGAAGGTATTGATCATTATTTGCAGATCTGCAAAGAGAAGGGTAATCAACCCGAAAAACCCTACAGCGGACGTCTTCTCCTTCGGATCAGTCCGACCTTACATGGAGAAATAGCTGAAAAGGCTGCGAATGATGGTCTCAGTCTGAATGAATATATTACCCGGACACTCCGTTCTTCTATTTAAATGAACCCAAAAGAGACGCTGACCCTGCAGGATGCGCTCCGCATCAGCGGACCGCTGGCTTTCAATTTGATGATCAAGCCGGCGGGGTCGCTGTGCAACCTGGATTGCAGCTACTGCTACTACCTGGACAAATCGGAAATCTACGGCGGCCGGGAGCCCCGGATGTCGCCCCAAATGCTGGAATCCGTCGTGAGGGAGTACATCCGCGCCAACGAGGTCCCCGAAGTGACCTTCAACTGGCACGGCGGCGAGCCCCTGGTCCTGGGCCTGGACTTCTATCGGCAGGCTCTCGCCCTCCAGCGGCAATACGCCGACGGGAAAGTGATCCACAACACCCTGCAGACCAACGGCACGCTCCTGACTCCCGAGTGGGCTGACTTCCTGGCAGAGAACGGATTCCTGGTCGGCATCTCCCTGGACGGGCCGGCCCCGGTCCACGACCGCTATCGCCGCGACAAGGGCGGACAACCCACCTTCGATAAAGTCATAAAAGGCCTCTCCCTACTCCGGCAGGCCGGCGCCGAATTCAATACCCTCTCCACCGTCAGCAAGGCCGGCGAAGGCCGGGGAAGGGAAGTGTACCGTTTCCTCAAGTCGCTGGGCAGCAACTACTTGCAGTTCCTTCCCGTGGTGGAGCATGTCAAGTACCCGAAGGATGCCGCCGGACGCATCCGCAAGGAAGCCCGCCCCCGGATCGTAGACCCATCCGAAGAGGGGGCGACCCTGGCGAAATGGTCCGTGGGAAGCCTGGCCTTCGGCCGTTTCCTCTGCGACATCTTCGACGAATGGGTCCGGAATGACGTGGGCAGGGTTTTCGTCGGCCAGTTCGACGCCGCCCTGGCCCGTTGGTGCGGCGTGCAGCCCGGCATCTGCACTTACGGGGAAACCTGCGGCGGCAACGCCGTCATCGAACACAACGGCGACATCTATGTCTGCGACCACTTCGTCTATCCCCGCTACCGCCTGGGCAACATCGAGACCAACAGCCTCCGCGAGATGATGACTTCGGAGGCACAGCTGCGCTTCGGCATCGACAAGCGCAACTCTCTGCCCGGGAAATGTCGCCGCTGCGAATGGCTGCAGGCCTGTGGAGGCGAATGCCCGAAGCACCGCTTCAACCGCACCGAGTCGGGGGAGACCGGCCTGAACGCCCTGTGCGAAGGCTACCAGCTGTTCTTCCGCCATGCGGCCCCCTACCTGGACCGGATGAAATGGCTTCTGGAGAACGGGCAGGCACCGGCTGGTGTCATTCCTTGGGCGCGCATGCGAAAGTCCTGATTTTTAGCTATCTTTGCGCTCAATGAAACACGAATTGAAGATCGAAAGCCTGGACCGGATCGATGCGGCTGCGGAAGAATTCCTGAATCAGCTCGGAGAGCGGCGCATCGTGGCGTTCTACGCCCCGATGGGGGCGGGGAAGACCACATTCACGAACGCGGTCTGCCGCGCTCTCGGCGTCAGGGACGACGCCGTCAGCTCCCCGACCTTCGCCATCGTCAACGAGTATCGTACCCGGGACGGCGAGCCCGTCTATCATTTCGATTTCTATCGGATCAACAAGATCGCCGAAGCTTTGGATATTGGCTTTTTTGACTACATCGACAGCGGCTGTCTCTGCCTGATGGAGTGGCCCGAAAACATCGAGGATCTACTGCCCGAAGAAACGCTCCGCGTCTCGATCTCCGTCGCCCCCGACGGCGCCCGCATTCTCAGTTGGGAAGATTAGGGCACTTTTTCTCTTTAATTTGTATTTATTTCCAAATAATTGCATAAGTTTGCGAAGGTGAGCATGTTTCGTGGGACTATGCAATAACGAATATAGTTATGTGAGATAGCGAACAATTGGGTGTACCGTTGTTGCAAGAATATCTGGAAGACGATAATTTTATTTGCAATATGGTCGGTAACGATACCCATGGTCCGCACGCTGCTATGCATAGACAATTCCAGCGAATATGACCGCTCCATCGTCCGGGGGCTGATACAGTATTCGCAAGAGCACGGCAATTGCCTGCTCTTGTCCCGCGTACCCTCCAGTCTGAGCGCTGCCTCCAAGAACGGTTACCGCATCGCCCAGTGGGCCCGGGACTGGAAAGCGGATGCTATCATCGGCCGCTGGCCATACGATGACCTCCTTCCCCTTTCCAACCTGGATTGCACGGTAGTCATCCAGAATCTGACCTCCCGCCAGACCGGGCTCTCCACCATCACCGGCGAATACGTGAAGACTGGCGAACTGGCCGCCGAT
The DNA here is from genome assembly GCA_017400135.1 of Bacteroidales bacterium. GTDB lineage: Bacteria > Bacteroidota > Bacteroidia > Bacteroidales > UBA932 > Cryptobacteroides. Next base: position 63,677 of record JAFPVJ010000013.1, on the reverse strand, counting down.
TTTTTCATCCGGAGGCGCTTCGTCAACTTCGCCTTCTTCGGCGTCAAGGACATCATCTGGTCCGAGGAACGCGCCCAAGGCTTCCGCAACCTCGTCAAGCTCCACGGCTTCAACTACCAGGAATACACCGTCCAGAAGGCCCCGGAGGGCGAAAGCAGCGAGATCATCCGCTGGCTCGCCGATCTCCCCAAGCCTGTCGCCGTGTTCTGCAGCGACGACGAATACGCCCTCGCAATCTCCGAATACTGCCGCCTGGCGCGGATCCGCGTCCCCCAGGAAGTGGCCATCCTGGGCGTGGACAACGACGAGCTGCTCTGCAACATCTCCGACCCCCCGCTGTCCTCCATCGTCCAGGATGCCGAAAAGGGCGGATACGAACTGGGACGCATGCTGCACGAGCAGGAGAAGGAACCCTCCGGGAACCGGCCGATTTTCGTTATTTCCATCAAGCCGGGTCTCATCGTCCAGCGGGGCTCCACCCAGCAGCACAACGTGGAGGACAAGGAAGTGGCCAAGATGCTGGAATTCATCGACCAGAACTTCACCCGCGAGATCACGACGGAAGAAATCTTCAACAAGGCTTTCCTCTGCCGCCGTGCCGCCGAGATCCGTTTCAAGAAAACCACCGGTACCACAGTTTACAAATATCTGATAGACAGGAGAATAGATCATCTCTGCTCCCTGCTCGAGACGACGGACCTGTCCCTGTCTGAATGTGCGTCCCGTTCCGGCATCTTCGACATCAATTATCTCTTCCACGTCTTCAAGAAAGTCAAGGGTTGCTCCCCGGCATCCTGGCGCCGGTCCAAGCGTTCGGGCGCTTCGATTATGCAATAACGAATATCGTTATGTGCAAAAACGAATAATAAGCGCCTTGTTATTGCAAGAAAATAATCCGAAGGATAATTTTAGTTGCAATAACTGATTCACAAATGTTCCGAAAATTCATAACAGCCCTTCTCGCGCTGGTCCTCGTCGTCCCCGTTTGGGGACAAGGCGGGCGCCTGACCATCCGGGGAAAGGTGACGGATGCGGAAGGCGAAGCCCTCCAGGCCATCACCGTCTATGAGGACGGGCGCCTGTCCAACGGCACCGTCACGGACGAGAACGGCCGGTACAGCATCACCGTTCCAAAGGGAGCTGTCGTCGTCTGGTCCTCCCTGGGTTACATGGACACCCGGAAGACCATCCGCAACGAAGGCACCGTCGACATCACGATGCAGGAGGACCGTGAGGCCCTTGAAGCGGCCGAGGTTGTCAGCGTCGGTTACGGTACGCTCTCCAAGCGCGACCTGACCGGCTCCGTGGCCAAGGTGGACATGGACGAGATCATGAAGGCGCCGGTCACGTCCTTCGACAATGCCATCGCGGGCCGCGTCGCCGGCGTGGTGGTCAGCAGCGCGGACGGCGAAGTCGGCACCACCGCCACCATCACCATCCGTGGCAACAACTCCATCACCCAGAGCAACGAGCCGCTCTACGTCATCGACGGCTTCCCCTCCGAATCCTCCAACGCGACCACCATCAACCCGGCCGACATCGAGAGCATCGATATCCTGAAGGACGCCTCCGCGACGGCCATCTACGGCGCCCGCGGCGCCAACGGTGTCATCGTCATCACGACCAAGAGCGGCAACGAGGGCGTGCCTGTCGTCAACCTGACGGCTTCCGTGTCCGCCGGCAAGGTGACGAATACGATGGAGCTGATGGGTGCCTACGAGTTCGTGAAACTCCAGGACGAGATCTACAAGGTTCGCGGCACGACCCACATGTACACCTACGCCTACGGCCCGGACGGCATCCCCAAGCCCGACATCTATACGGTCGAGGATTACCGCGACGCCCCGAGCATCGACTGGCAGGACCTGGTGTACCGGACGGCCCTGACCCAGAACTACAACGTCTCCGTGTCCGGCGGCAGCCGCAAGACGGGCACGCGTTACAACGTCAACCTCTCCACCCTCGACCAGCAGGGTATCATCAAAAATTCCGACTTCCAGCGCTACCAGGGCAAGGTTTCCCTCATCCAGGAAGTCGGCAAGCGGGGCCAGCTCGACCTGCGCGTCAACTACGCCCGCTCGGTCAAGAACGGCCTGTCGCCGACCAACGGATCGTCGTACTTCTTCTACTCGGTCTGGGGCTATCGTCCCACCAAGCCCCTCCTCTACGGGCGCGACGTGGATGACATCATCGACGCGATGCTGGACATCGAGGACGGCAAGGTCCTCGACTCCCGTTTCAACCCCCTCAAGTCCATCGAGAACGAGTACCGCAAGCGCCTGGAGAGCAATTTCTCCGCCAACGGCGCCTTCACCTTCGCCTTCACCGACGACCTCAAGCTGCGCATCTCCGGCGGCTACCTGGAGTACACGATGAAGAACGAGGAGTTCAACGGCAGCGCGACGACGACCGGCAACCCCTACTCCCTGACCGGCCGCGGCGTCAACGGAGCCATCTATTGGTACGAACGACGCAACTGGCTCAACGAGAACACCCTGACCTGGAACAAGACCTTCGCCGACAAGCACCGCCTCAACCTGCTCGGCAGTATCACCTTCCAGGGCGACAACTACAAGTACAACGGCACGGTGGCCTACCAGATGACCAACGAGTCCCTGGGCCTGAACGGCCTCCACACCGGTGTCTACCAGACCGTCGTGCCCTGGGAGCGGGCCTGGACCCTGATGTCCTACCTGGCGCGGTTCAACTATTCCTACGACTTCCGTTACTACCTGACGGCTTCCTTCCGCGCGGATGGCTCGTCCAAATTCCCCGTACATAACCGCTGGGGCTATTTCCCTTCGGCCTCTGTCGCGTGGAACTTCAACCGCGAGCCCTGGCTGAAGAATCTGAGGTGGCTGAGCAATGGCAAGCTGCGCGCGTCCTGGGGATATACCGGAAACAACCGGACTAACACTCCGTACGACTTCTACGCCATCATGCAGACCTCGCCGGGCTCCTCACAGACCTTCGACTATGTCTCTGGCGGCCAGATCGTCCCGGGCTACTACCAGTCCAACATGGAGAATCCCAACCTGAAATGGGAGACGACCGAACAGACGGACCTCGGCCTGGACCTGGCCTTCCTGGACAGCCGGATCAAGTTGACGGCCGACGTCTATGTGAAATACACCCGCGACCTCCTGCTCAACGCGACGCTTCCCGCCTCCAGCGGCTACACGCAGGCGATGATCAACATCGGCTCGCTGCGCAACCGGGGCCTCGAGCTCACCCTCGACCTGGTTCCCTTCCGCAAGAAGAACTTCGAATGGGACCTCAATGCCAACATCGCCTTCAACCGCAACACCGTCGTGGCCCTGTCCGGCATGCAGGACGTGCTGATGTCCCAGGTGAGTTTCGACGGACAGTACAGCGGCCAGTACGCATACGTCACCCAGATCGGGAAACCGGCCGGTATGATGTATGGCTACCTGTATGAGGGCACCTACAAGCCGGACGACTTCGATGAGACCGGTCTCAAGCGGGGTGTCGCATACGTGGAAACCGTTGGCAAGGAGAAGACCCAGCCCGGTTATCCCAAGTACAAGGATATCAACGGCGACGGCATCATCGACGACAGCGACCGCACCGTCATCGGCTGCGGGCAGCCCCTGGCGACGGGCGGCTTCTCCAGCGTTTTCCGGATCTGGGATTTCGACCTGAACTTCTTCTTCCAGTGGAGTTACGGCAACCATATCCTCAACGCCAACCGCCTGGTCTTCGAGAACCCGCGCCGCACCAACCTCAACCAGTTCATCTCCGTCGAGAACCGTTATTCGGCGACCAATACGACATCCGACATTCCCGTCGCCTACGCCGAGGCTATCGACAACTACTCCTCCCGGGTGATCGAGGATGGCTCCTATCTGCGCCTCAAGACCTGTTCCCTGGGCTACAACGTCCCCACCAAGCTGCTTTCCAAGCTGCATATCCGGGACGCCCGCATCTACGTCTCCGGAGAGAACCTCTGGACTTTGACGAACTACTCGGGCAACGATCCCGAGGTCTCCACCCGTCCGACCGTCCTCACGCCTGGCTTCGACTGGTCACCCTATCCCAGGGCCCGGAGTTTTACGGCCGGTATCAATCTCAAATTCTAAACAGGCAGGATCATGAAAAAGATATTCGGCATACTTTCCTTCGGCTTCCTGCTCCTGGCGGCCTCTTGCAGCGAATTCCTAGATCAGGAACCCACTGTCATCACCAGTACCAACTTCTACCAGAGTGACAAGGACGTCCAGTACGGCTTGAACGCCATTTATGGCGCGATGAGCGGCGATGCCTTCTATGGTCGCATCTACGGTCTGTATATGGTGATGACCGACGACCTGCTGTGGTGTCGGGCGGAGTCCGACTCCAACAAGGAGTGCTGGTTCAACCACGACGCCACGACCAATAACATCTATCTTGCATGGACGCGCATCTACGCGGGCGTAAAGAACGCGAACGAATTCATCGCAGCGATCACGCCCCGCGCCGAAGAGCTCGACCCCACCGGGGAATTCATCGCCCAGGCGAGATTCCTGCGGGCCTACTATCATTTCGTCCTCGCCCAGACCTGGGGTGACGTGCCTCTCCACAAGGATCCGGTAGTCACCTACGAAGGGGCATCCTGCCCTGCGACGCCGCAATACGAGGTGATGAAATGGTGCGTGGACGAGATCGAGGCCGTTCTTCCCCAGTTGAGCGAAAGCCTGGACGGAGCGCCCTCCAAGGTGGTTGCCAATACCGCCCGCGCCATCCTCGCCCGCTTCTACCTCTTCATGGCCGGCGATACCGTCGACTGTCCTGAAAATGTCAAGCACGAGTATATAGGCAAGGCCCGTGACCTTTGCAAGACCGTCATCGACAGCCGCAAGCACCGGCTGAACCCCGATGTCGTGGATATCTACAAGCGTCTGGTCTGTGACGAATACGATACCGACTACTACGAGTCGATGTGGGAAGTCGAGTTCAAGGGCGACCAGATTTCGGCCAGCGACTGGTCCAACGGCCAGTGGGGCAACCTGATCGGCATCCTGGCGATCGAGAACAATAATTCCGACTTCTCGAACTGGGTGGTCAATTACGCCAATGCCTGGTATCTGGGTTCCATCAAACTCTGGGACCTGTATATGAATGACGACCGCACCTCCGACGAGTACAACCTGGACCGTCAGACCGATGAGCGCCAGATCTGGAACATGCCGCCCTATCATTATGGCGGTCAATACTCGGCCAACGCCGTCCAGCTCTATCCGTTCGACGGGGATCCTTCCGATATCCATCTCATCATATCCGGCAAGGAAAAATGCCCTTACGGTGGTTCCGTGCCTAACAGTTCCCTGTCCGATTTTACCTACCACGCCGGCAACCGCTATCTCTGCAAGTATCGCCGTTATGTGGAATGGGAGGGACAGAAGACCTTCAAGAGCACCCGCACTTGCGTCAACATGCCCCTGCTGCGCTACCCGGACGTCCTCCTGATGTTCGCCGAGGCGGACAACGAGTACAACGGCACGCCCAGCCAGGAGGCATACGACTGCGTGAAACTGATCCGTGACCGCGCGAAGGTCAAGACACGCGATTTCGCGGAGTATGACCAGGCCGCATTCCGTCAGCTGGTCCGCAACGAGCGGGCCCGCGAACTGGTGGGCGAGGCCGGCATCCGCCGCTTCGACCTGATTCGCTGGGGCAACTTCGCCGGCGTGATGCGGACGACCTACAACGCCTATTTCACCGATGTCCGCTGCGCCGGCGTGACGACCGCATCCACCTACGCGGCCCACATTCCCGCCAATGTCAAGGAGCGGCACATCCTCTTCCCCATCCCCAACATCGAACTGGGTGTCAACACCGAATTAAAACAGAACAAGCTATGGTAAAGGCGTTTTTCCCGGCCGTTGCGGCCTTTTGCGCCGCCGTGCTTCTCCTGGCCGGCTGCGACCAGAGTGACATCAGCGCGCCCGTCGTGTTCGACGCGGCCCTGGACCCGTCCAACGTGTACGAGGTGGGCAGCCCCATACGTTTCAATTTCACGGGCAATGCTGAGAACATCACCTTCTTCAGCGGGGAAGTCGGTCACCAGTTCCGCTTCAAGGACCGTTATGAAGTACCGGTCGAGGATGTCATTTCCGCCCGTCTGGTCATGAATGTCCTGGTGCAGTACAGCTATATCGGCGCTCCCGGCGCGGCCCTGTCCCTGTACAAGTCCAACACATACGACGGTGTCGTCACCGGTACCGATTTTCAGTCGGATTCTCTCTATACCCGGAAAATCCTTGCGGAAGGCCTGAAGGACTGGAAACTGATCGATACCATCCCGAATGCCCAGTTCAATGATTCTCCCAGCCGCCAGATGTATTGGGCGGAAAAGGAATTCGTCATCGAGCCGGAGGAGGTGACCAACCTGAGTTTCTTCATCTGGTTCCATCCCATATCCAGAAACCTTACCCTCCGGAAGAAAATCTTCATGGCGGGAGATATCTATGTCGAAATGAAGGACGTTCCGACCCAGAAGTACAATTTCAGGACCCTGGATTGGAAACATTTCTTCATGGCCGTCAACCCCAGGGTCATCGATCCGTATGCGGTGACGACGTGGAGTGTCTATACCGGAGGTTTCCTCTATGATTTCGCGCAGAAATCTGAAATCGTCTTCCAGGGTGGTTGCTTTGCCGGCAACACGGGTGACGTCTATGAGTGCGAAATTGCCGCCTTCACGTCTCCCGTATCCCTCAACGGTGTCAATCCCGATACGGGTTTCAACATCAAGAACCTGATGGAGCACAAAACGAATTACACGTATATCTACAACCAGCCGGGCACCTACACCGTGACCTTCGAGGCGACCAACGCCAGCCACCTCGGGATGACCCGGACCAGCAAATCCCTGGAGTTCACAATCAAAGAGACAGACTAAAACCATATACGAATAATCACTATCAACTATTAAATCCAAGCCTATGAGTACAAAAACGGCAAAGGCACCATACGAGGTGCCGGATCTTAGGATCGACTTGATGGAGCCGGAATCCATCGTATGTACATCCTGGACGGATGGAACCATCCCCGGGGATTTCAATGATTTCGGAAACCTTTAACAGATGAGAGCCATGAAAAAGATTTTTGCATTCTTCGCGATCGCTGCTCTCTGTCTGACCGGCGTTTCCTGCGTAAAAGAACTTGATGAAGGTGCGGTCGTTCTCCCCGAGAACGGAGCGCGCGTTTCCTTGACCGTCTCTGACGAGGCGTGGGTATCCACCCGTTCGGCCTACACGCCCGGCGAGGGTGTCAAAATGACCAAAGACGAGAAGATCGCCCTGTTCTATGACAACGGCTCCCTGCTCGTTGGTAACAATTCCTTCGGCATCGTCGCTTCTCCCCAGGGTGGTGGCAGCTATAGCTTCACGGCCCCGGAGGAGGGTCTGGACAAGACCTGGTATGCCATCGTGCCCTACAGCTATTGGATGTCACGGGCGAAGATCAACACCAACCAACGGATGATGATCACCTTCCCTAGTATCCAGTTCCCGGGCCAGAACACCTTCGACCCGCAGACGGATGTCCTGGTGGCCAAGCCGTTCACCATCGACGCCGCCGGTGCAAAGACCGCGACGATTGATGCCTTCAAGCGCCTCACGGCACCCTTCAAGCTTGAAATCACCGGTCTGGATGCCGGCGAGAAGATCTATGCCGCGACCTTTGCCGTGAGCAAGAAGGCGTCGTCAGCGTTCGGCAACCTGCTGGCCGGCGTCGCCTTCTACAACATCGGCGCGGAGCCGGACAACTTCACCTACGATGCGATCCAGATGGCCTACACGCGGTCGAATGACCTGAGCGCCGTCTATAAGGAGGGTCTCGTTGAGGAGGGTGGCTGCTGGCCGGTCTGGTTCAGCGTTCTGCCCGGTACCCTTCCGGCGAACAGCAAGGTGACCGTCACCGTGTTCACGGCCAACGCCTGCTACACGCGCTCTGCTACCATCAATGAGTGCGCCTTCGAGGCGGACAAGCTCCACAAACTGACCTTCAACATCAAGGGAGACGGTTATACGAGCGTTCCTGCCATCAGCCAGGACTTCTTCAACAACGGAATGCCTGATGCGGCGGCGATCACCACAGCTGCGACCGAGAAGACGGTCTCCCTGACGGCTACGGACGGCGTGGCGCGCGACTGGGAGATGAAGGCATACAACTGGACGGCCGCCAAGATGGACGGCGGAAGTACGCTTCCGAACGCTTTGGGCTTCCCCGAGAGCCAGGGAGCTTCGATCAAGATCCCGGCCGTGGCGGAAGGCAATCCTATCACGAAAGTACGTCTGTACCTCGCTCCCATTTCGTACGCGGAGACCCGTGATTTCCCGTTCGAGGTGTACAATGGGGAGGATATCGTCGCGTCATACGACAACTGCGCCATGCTGGACTACAATCCCTCCAAGGGTTATACCGCCGGCGGTATCATCGACATCCCTTGTCCGGAAGCGGTGACGAGCGGCGACATGACGGGACTGACGATCAAGTTCGGCGAATGTGCCAAGCACGTCCACGCCCTGGTGTCCCGCATCGTCCTGTTCACGGGCAATACGCAGCCCTTGCCGGTGGAAGGCGACTATTACCAGGATTTCATGGACGGTAAGGACATCGTCATCGGCAACCAGACCTACAACATCAAGGACGACGACATCGTATACGGCCTGATTGAGGATGGTGATTACAAGGCGTTCAAGGATACCGTGCGGAAATGTGATATCCTGTTCATTGACAATTCCGTCACGATTACCGGTGACAACGCGGCCGGTATCGTGCTGACCCGTGTCCGTCCTACTGCCATCGTCGGTCGCTACAAGATCGGAAAGGGCCAGCCCTTCATCGACATGAGAGGCAAGTTCTGGCAGATTAAGGGAGGTGGAATGTCTCTGTTGAACATAAGGATGTCCAGCACCGATAGTAGTCACGGCTTGTTCTATGACGCCGGTTCGACGGTGAACAACTGCCTGAACATCATCGACTGTACCATCGATTCCCCGCATTTCCTCTATTATGACCAGGCCCAGGAAGCCGCGGCCGTGACCAGCTATATCATCGACAATTCGATCATCGCCCATTCGTATATCAGCGACCGTGCCTGCTACTTCATCGAGAATGCGGCAAAGACCCCTGAACTGTGTCCGATGTACAAGAAGTTCTCCGTTACGAATACGGTTTTCTACAATCGGATGTCCGGCACCAAGGCGGTCACTTTCCGCTGCTTCGTGTTCTCCAACCTGAGCGCCGCTTATCCTTCGGCTTTCGGAAACCATGAGAATCTCGAATTTACCTTCAAGAACAACTCGATGTACGGTTTCGCTCCCCGGGCCATTCTCAACACCAGTAATGCCAAGTCTGTGGTGATTGACGACAATGTCCTGTTTGGGACGTATACCGGAGGAACGGACTCGGGCATTTATCCGGTTAAGATTTTTGCTCTTGCCGGTAATTCTGCGAGTAATGTTGCGCCGGCTCCCGACTGGGTTTATCCGAATGCGTCCAATTCTTCCATCAGTGGCAATACCTTCCATTTCACCCCCTTCACGACCAATACGCATTGGGGCGCGCAATGGGGCGGAGAGGACTCCTGGTATAAGATTGCCGACAACAACGTCAAGGAAGATGCGACCGAGAATACCGTCTTCGGGACCTGCGACGTGGATAAGCTTTACTTCCCGGTCAACACCGCCGTTGTGACCAACGGTGCCGGTGCCACCTACGCGACCAAGCTCTGGCAGACCTGGTAACCCATGAGAAGAGTTGTCTCAACGCTTCTGGCCGTATTCGCCCTTTCAGCCTCCCTGTCCGCAGGGGGGCTGAAAAAGGGTGCGGCCTACGGGCGCTACGACGCAGATTTCGACAAGGTTGCTACGGAAATCGCGCTGGGCCGCAGCACGGACCAGCTGCACTCCCTGGTGGTCTTGAAGGGCGGGGAACTGATCTACGAGTATCATGACCCGGCCCATTCGATGAAGGGGCGCCACGTCTTGTGGAGCGCCAGCAAGTCCTTCACGGCCCTGGCCCTGGGCTTTGCCATCCAGGACGGGCTGCTGAGCCTCGACGACAAGGTCGTGGACTTCTTCCCCGAGGCCGTCCCGGCCGGGGCGGATCCGCGCCTGGCGCAGGTGAGCGTCCGTGACCTTGCGATCATGGCCTCCGGTTTCGGAAAGGACTACATCGGCGAGCTGCGCGCCGGGATGAAGGACGTCGCCGCGACGCTGTTCAAGGAACCCTTCAAGTTCGACCCGGGCAGCCGCTACGAGTACAACAGCACCAACACCTACCTGCTGGGCGTCATCGTCAGCGACCTGACCGGCCAGAGCCTGGACCAGTACCTCGCCCGGAAGCTTTTCAAGCCCCTCGGGATCAAGGACTGGTACTGGGAGAAGAGCGCGGAAGGCTATTGCTTCGGAGGCTGGGGCCTCTTCCTGAGCCCCGAGTCCCTCGCCAAGGCCGGACAGTTCCTCCTCCAGGAAGGACAGTGGAAGGGTAAGCAACTGCTGGATGCCGCCTTCATCGAAGAGGCCACTTCCAAGCAGATCGAGCAGTTCATTCCCGGGACCCTGAAGCCCGAAGTGGAGGCAACGATCCCCACCAGCGACTTCTACCAGGGTTACGGCTATCAGTTCTGGCGCTGCACACACGATGCCTACCGCATGAGCGGCGCCTATGGACAGTGGGTGATCGTCATCCCGGACAAGGATGCCGTCATCGTCGTCACCTCCTACAATTCGGCGGGCCAGAAGCTGATGGACCTCGTCTGGAAGCACGTCTATCCGGCCCTGTAACAGGTAATAATCTAAAAATCAAATATGTCAACAAGAAGAGAATTTATCAAGCAGGTCGCCGTCGCGAGCGCCGCGCTCGCCATCGGTGACAAACTGGACGCCATGGGCAAGAAGATTCCCGTGACCGCTCCCGGCCGCGTCCTGGGTGCGAACGACAAGGTCCGTGTGGCCGTCGCCGGTGTCCACAACCGGGGCCGCGCCCTGGCCATGAACTTCGCCCAGATGACTTCCGACTGCGAGGTGGTCTACATCTGCGACTGCGACTCGGCTGTCGTACCCGCCGCCCAGGAAGCCTGCAAGGCCGCTTCCGGCATCGAGCCCAAGTATGTGCGCGACTACCGCGAACTGGTCAAGATGCCCGACATCGACGTGATCGTCGTCGCGATGCCGGACCACTGGCATGCCGCCGCCGCCATCATGGCGATGGAGAACGGCAAGCACGTCTATCTCGAGAAACCCGCCACCCACACTCCGGCGGAGAACGAGATGGTCCTCAAGGCCCAGAAGAAGTACGGCAAGGTCGTGCAGATCGGCACCCAGCGCCGTTCCTGGCCGACCGTCCGTGAGGGCATAGAGATCCTGCGCAACGGCGAATACGGTCTCGGTACCGTTTCCGTCGCGAAGAGCTGGTATTCCCACCCGCGTCCGTCCATCGGCAAGTTCGATCCTTCTCCGGTCCCGGAGAACCTCGACTGGGAGCTCTGGCAGGGCCCCGCTCCGCACAAGACGGAGTTCAAGGCCAACTGCCTCCACTACAACTGGCACTGGTACTGGGACTGGGGCACCGGTGAGGCGCTCAACAACGGCAGCCACTTCATCGACGTGATTCGCTGGGGCATGGGCCTGGATGATTATCCGACCCTCGTCAACTCGGTCGGCGGCAAGTACCGCTTCGTCGACGACGACTGGCAGACCCCTGACTATCAGCTCATCACGCTCCAGTACGGCGACCGCTGCTCCGTCAACTGGGAGGGCCGCAGCCGCAACCATTTCCCCACCGACGGCCTCACGCACGGCGTGACCTTCTACGGCGAGGACAGCTGCATGTGGTTCGACTTCCGTGACTCCTATGTCATCCGGGATATGAAGGGCAACGTGGTCAAGGAAGCCGTGGGCAGCCTGCCCGTGCGCGTCAACGACACCTTCAACCCCTGCGAAGCCCTGGATACCATCCACCTCAAGAACTTCCTCGACGGCATCCGGCTCGGGACCCCGCTCAACGCCCCGCTCATCGAGGGCTGCAAGAGCACCCAGCTGATGCAGTACGGCAACATCGCCCAGCGTGTCGGCCATTCGCTGCACATCGACCCGAAGACCGGCAAGATCCTCGGCGACAGCGAGGCGATGAAGTACTGGACCCGCAAGTACGAGAAGGGCTGGATGCCCAAGGTCTGATGAAAAAACTGGCAAGCATACTCTGCGCTGCAGGGCTGGTCCTGTCCTGCTCGCAGCTTCCGGACCGTGTGGAATCCCCGGTCCGGACCCTCTCTTTCCGCGCCACCGGCGAACCCGCCACGCGGACGTCCCTGCAGGGGAACGCCGTCTGGTGGTCGGAAGGGGACCGGGCGGCCGTGTTCTCCGGGGAATATTCCGCCCCGTTCACGGCCTCAGAGATTGAGGGCACTTCCTGTACCTTCACCGGGCTGATGTCCGGGGAAGAGGGACCCGTGTACGCCCTCTATCCCTACAGCGCAGAGGCAACTTGCAATAATGGCGTCATCTCCGCCGTCCTGCCGACCGTCCAACAGGCGGTCGCGGGCGGCTTCGATCCCGCCGCCGCCCTCTCCGTGGCTTCCTCGGACCGGGCCGGAGACCCCATGACCTTCAAGAACGTCGGGGCCCTGGTCCGCTTCTCCATCAATGCGGAGACGGCCCGGGACCTGGTCGCCGTGACCCTGAAAAGCACGGCGGGCACGGCCCTTTCCGGCCGGGCGGACATCTCCCTGGCCAGTAGCCTGCCGGCCGCGACGCCGACCGAAGGCAGTGACGAAGTGACGCTCCAGGGACGTTTCGAGGCAGGGGAGTACTGCTTCGTTGTCCTTCCCGGCAGCCACAGCGGCCTGACGCTGACCTTCAAGAAAGCGACCCTCACCGGCCGCATGACCAGCGCCTTCCACGGCGCTTTCGAGCGCTCGACCTCCAGCAACATGGGGACGCTCGCTCCCTCTTCCTGGGAAGAACGCTCTGATTATGAGCCCGTTACGATGGATATCGTCTTTTCGACCGGGACGACCTTCGTCAATCCCTTCGAGAGCCCGGACCTGATGCGGCTCTCGACCTCGACAAGCAATCCTTCTTCTCCCGGAACGCGCCTCGAGTTCACCCTGCCTGCCTCGCAGGGCGGCTACACCTGCGCGGCATACGGCACCAAGGGCGTGGCCCGCTCGGGTTCCGGCCTGGTTATCGGTCTGGGGACGGGCGACTATTTCGAATGCCCCGCGATTCCGGGCCTGTGTCTGAACCGCGTCACGCTGGTTTCCGGAGGCGTCATGGCGGGCGCCTGCATTTCTACCGACGAAGGAAAGAGTGTGACTGGCGGCGATATTGTCTACGCCGCGTCGGCCAAGGGCGAAACCCTTTCCTGGACCCTGTACGGGTCCGAACGGGGACGCGCCTACCGTATCCTTAACGCGGCCTCCGCCTACCTTTACATCCAGAGCATTCGTCTGGAATATGCACCGACTCCGAATGCACTTCCGAGCGGATCCGTCTCTCCTTTCGACTACGGCCTGCGGGAAGCGACCACGGGCGAGGCGCGCTACCAGGCCCTTTACAATGCCCATTGCGCTGCGGTCGCCCTCGGGTTGGAACTCGACTACAGCGGTGTCGGCACGGTCGAACTGACTGTTCCTCCCGGCGCGAAGGCCCTTCCCCTCCCGAACAACACGGACTTCAAGGGGACCGTCTTCCGTGTCCTCAACACGGCCCAGAAGGGTTACCTGTTCTCACTGGAGAAGGTGTTTACCCGCGTAGGCGTCAGCGGCGCCCAGATTGACGCGGCGGACTATTCCGGCGTACCGGTCCTGTCCGGCGGCCTGCACCTGCTGCGCATCCAGGACGACCAGCACTGGGTGAACGACCGCGAGGGTTTCGACCATCCCGCGGACCGCGCCGATGTGGTGCTGGTGCGCAACGGCGTCGGATCCAACACCCCTATTGCCTCCTACGACACGCCTGCCACGCGGATCAACGCCGAATGGTGCGATGCGGACGATGCGCGGAAGTCGTTCTGCAACGTCACCCTGGTGCGCGACGCCGCTTCGACGCAGATCATCAACCTCTTGTCCGTGAGAGGTATCAACAACCTGTATCTGAGCAATGTGCGTGTCGAGACGCCGTCCGGAACCGGGATCTACAGCGACACGGCGATTGACATCCGCCACTGCACCAACCTCACCTGCGAGGACGTGACCTTCGACGGCTTGTATTGCGACGACCACGAGACCGGCTACGGCCTCAGCATCAACAACACCTGGAACGCCGTCTTCCGCCGCATCCATTCCCACAACCGTTGGGCGGCCTTCGGCTGCAACAACATGCAGGACTCCTTCCTGGAGGACAGCGACGTGGAGCGTTTTGACATTCACTGCTACGGGCGGAACATCACGGTGCGCAATTCGACCCTGACCGGAAAAGGCATCCCTTGCTCTTCGATCTTCGGCACCGTCCTCTGCGAGAACGTCACTTTCTCCGACTGCTTCTCCTACAGCATGCGCACCGAATACAACGCCTTCACGCCCTTCGACATCGTCCTGCGGAACTGTGAGTTGATTTCGGGCGGCCAGCACGCCTTGGTCAACCTGGGCAAGTACGATGCGAAGATCAACCCGCGCCCGGAACTGGCCAAGAAGAACATGCCCAACCTAGAGGTCGACGGGATGACGGTCCACCTGATCGTCGGCGCTTCGGCGTTCTCCCTGTTCCACCTTTCGGATGGGCAGAAGTATCCTGACCCGCTCGGACATATCACCAGCGTCAAGGTGAAGGACCTCAACTATGTCTTCAAGACCAATACGGCCGTACGGACATACGTAATCTATTTGCCCGTGACGGTCGAGAACCCCTGCCTGGTCGAGTTCAACCACGTCAACTTCCTGCCTGAAGGCGCCAGCGGCCCGGCCCGGGTGACGCTCAACCTGAACGGCGACGTCAGCACGCGGGTCGTGGACTCCAATATCAGAATTTATTAACGCGTCCGGCCATGAGGAAACAACCCTACCTTCCCTTGTACGAATCTCCCCGGGTGGAGATCCTGGAATTCCTCTCGCAGGGCGTACTCTGCCAGAGCGGAGAGACCGATGATCTCGTCCGCGACGACGATGTGGACTGGTTTAACGGATAGGAGGACGGAAGATGAAGAGCAAAGCATTCTTATTCGCCGCCCTGGCCCTTTCTCTCCTGCTGGCCGGATGCCGGAAGGAGACCGTCCTTCCCGAGCCCCCGGCTTCCATCCGCTTCACCGCCGAGATCGGCGCCCTGACCCGCACCACCCTGGACGGCGTCCGCGTCCTCTGGGAGAGCGGGGATGAGCTGGACATCATCAGCGGAGCCGGCGTCGTGACCTACGTGGCCACGCCTGACGCGTCCGATGCCCGCAAGGCCGTATTCACCAAGAAGAATCCGTCCGATCCCGAGCCCGTTCCCTTGCCCGACTATTATGGCATTGGCAAATATGCCGCCCTGTATCCTGCTGGGCTCGTGACGATGGAATCGGGCATCCCGATCATTACGCTGCCCTCCACGCAGCACTACCAGTCTCCGGGCAATATCAAGGATATGAACGTGATGTTCGCCTCGACGGAAACCCTCAGTTTCTCGTTCCAGAACGCCATGGGCCTGCTGGAACTGACCATCAAGGGCGACAAGACCCTGACGAGCATCTCCGTCCAGACGAAGGAAACCCCCATCTCCGGCCTGGTCGATTTGATGACGATGCTGCCGTATTCGGGCACCGCCGTGACTCTTGATTGCGGCAGCGGCGTGGCCCTGACCCCGGAAGGGACGCGCTTCTACATCGGTTTCCCGGCTCTCACGGTACCACTCGGCGAGCTCAGCATCACCGCCCATGCCAATGACGGCTCGAAGGCGACCCTGGTGAACCGGGGCGGCGCCGCGACCTTCCAAGCGGGCCATATCAGCCCCTATACCTGGACGCCCAGCTTCGAGGCCCCGGAAGGCATCGACTGGTACGGGCGTTTCACCGCCGGTCAGGACCTCGTCATCGGCGGAAAGACCTACAACAAGTCCACCCATCCTTCCTACGCCTTGGTTCGGCTGAGCCAGCTGTCCGCGGGCAGCGATCTGGCCGCTTATCTCGGAGGAAGCTACGACGTCGTGTTCCTGGATTATGTCGCCGCCGATGCCGGCGTGGACAAGCTGACAGTCCGGGATGCGAACCTGGCCCCGGCCGACGGCGTGGCTCTTGTGGGCCGCTATTCCGACCACCACAGCGAGCTGGTCTTTGAAGGAAAGAGTCTCACGCCCCAGGGCTCCCTGGCCCTGAAGAACGTCTGTGTCCGGAGCAATACGAATGCCCTCACGACGGCGTCGATGACCGTCTCAGGGTCCCGGCTCGACATTGAAGACTGCGCCTTCTACCTCGCTCCGAACGAGAATGCGGCGGGCAGCCTGGTCTATGACAGCAAGAGCACGAGCCCGCTGGGTTCCTTCGCCCTGAAGAACAGCGTGGTCGTCCGCAGCAACGACTACAACCACGCCCTGTTCCGCAGCATTGCATACGGGACCGTCCCGTACGCGGATTTCGTGATCGAAAACAACGCCCTGGTCTACACGAGCGGGATCCTGGGCAAGGAGAGTTGCACCTCGAACCTGTTCACCCTCAGCACGGACACCGACGCCAAGAATTCGACACTGGAATTCACCTTCAGGAACAATTCGGTGCTGGGCTACAAGGGCAGCGGTACCATCCTTGCGACCTGTGACCCGAAGGCGATCGTCTGTGAGGACAATGTGCTGGACCAGAAGCTCACTTCGGCCATCTATCTGCTCAATATCTATTATCCCTACTCCAAGCTGTCGGCGGAGACCTCTTCCGTGGGTGGCAATTACTGCAACAACAGCGGCGGCTTCATCAGCGGCGTGGATTTCGCCAACGGGGACGCCTTGAAGGCCCGTTTCGCCGTCCCGACCCCCAACCGCTTCGAGTATGGCCTCACCCCCTTCTCCCTTGTCGACACGGCCGTTGGCTACCTGGGTCTGATCCCGTCCCTTGCCGGGAAGGGCTGCAGCTATGAAACCAAGCTCTGGCGCAGCTGGGCCGGGGATTCCGGCGGCAACTCCGAGTCCTACGGCGAAGGACATGGCAGCGACGAATTCGGCTGGCAATAGAACGATCCCGATATGAAACCCCTCTTCAAAATAACCTTCCTGCTGGTCCTGGCGGCCGCTTTTGCCGGCTGCAAGTCCCGCGAGTGCGCCCAAACAATCCCTGCGGAACCCGTTCTGAGCCCCGACACGACGCTCAAGGTCATCACCATCGACAAGGTCTCCTGCGACTTCGACCGCGAACCCCTGCTGAGGCCCTTCGGCTTCAAGGGCGGCTATGTCTCCGAGATCTGGAACGTGTCGGCCTACATGAGCTCCACCTCCGGGCAGCACGCCATCGGCCTGGGCCTGCAGAGCATCCTCTGGAGCGACGCCTCCGTTTTTTTCGCCAACTCAGAGACCGGTGGCAGCGCCATCATGTATTCCATGACCCAGTATGCCCTGAAGCTGGCGAAAGGCAAGAGCTTCCGCACGCCCGTCGAGCTGATGGAGTGGCTCTTCCCCCAGGTCTGGGAATACGGCAGGCAGATCAGCGCCAACCCCGACCTGCGCGCCACCTTCGCCCTGAATGCCCTCGTGTCGGTGGACAATGCGGCCTGGGTGCTCTATGCCAAGGAGAATGGTCTGACGAACTTCGACGACATGATTCCGCCGGAGTATCGCCCCGCGCTGGCCGAGCATCACGCGCACTGCGCGGCCATCCCGCTGATCACCTACGCCGTGCCGGTGGAGGAAATCAAGTCCCTCGCTGAGGAGGGCTATTTCTTCATGAAGATCAAGATCGGGCAGGCTGGCACCCAGGAAGAGATGCTGGCCAAGGACATGGCACGCGTGAGCGAGATCCACGAGGCCCTGAAGGACATCCGCACGCCCTATACGGACAACGGCAAGATCCCGTACTATTTCGATGCGAACGGGCGCTATGAGACCAAGGAGACGCTGCTGAAGTTCATCGACCACCTCAAGGCCATCGGCGCCTACGACCAGGTCGCCATCATCGAGGAACCCTTCGACGAGGCCGCGGACATCGACGTGAGCGACATCCCCCTGCGCCTGGCTGCGGATGAATCCGCCCACACGGTGGCCGATGCTGAGAAACGTATGGACATGGGCTACCGGGCCATGGCCCTCAAGCCGATCGCGAAGACGATGTCCATGAGCCTGATGATCGCCAAGGCCGCCTTCGACCGGGGAGTTCCGTGCTTCTGCGCGGACCTGACCGTCCCGCCCGTGATGGTCGAATGGAACAAGGCCGTCGCTGCCCGCCTCCCTTCCTTCCCGGGCATCGGAGACCTCGGCCTGGTCGAGACCAACGGCCACCAGAACTATGTCAACTGGCAGAAAATGCGTCAGGACCTCCCGGACCCGAACGCCCCCTGGTCCCTGGTGAAAAGCGGCGTCTTCACCCTCGACGACGACTACTGGGCCCGCTCAGGCGGCATCCTGGAGCCCATCACCCGCCTCGAGGAAAAGTATGCCCAGCGCCTGCAGTAGCGCTTAATTGAACAACGCTAAACATTAATAATCAACACCTTAAATCAACGCCTATGACTAAAGAAATGCTTAAGGCGCCGTATGAAGTGCCGGATATTGTGATCAGGATGATGGGTTTCAGGTCCGTCATTTGTTCATCCTGGGACGATGGATATATCCCGGATGATGAGGATGAATATAACAGTTTTGATGACTAACACTTCACTGCCATGAAAAAGATTTATGCAATAGCGGGCATCCTCGCCCTTTTCCTGGCCGGAGTGTCTTGTGTCCAGGAACTCGATGAAGAACAGATTATTATCCCTTCTTCAGGTACTCCGGTGACTCTTTCCGTTTCTGATGAAGATTGGGTATCGTCCCGGTCCGCTTATACTCCCGGTGATGGTATTAGGCTCACTCAAAACGAGAGAATAGCTCTGTTATACGACAACGAAGATGAGACGAAACCGTTGTATGTCGGAAATTCCTCTTATGCCATCGCTTCTACTCCCGATGGTACCGGCAAGTATAGTTTTACCGCCCCTGACGCTTCCTTGGACAAGACCTGGTATGGTATCGTGCCTTACAGCAAAGAACTGACCCGGGCGAATCCTAATACCAAGCATCTCTTGATTACTTTCCCTGCCATCCAATTCCCCGGCCAGAATTCTTTTGACCCGGCCACGGATATCCTTGTGTCGAAGCCTTTCACCATCGAAGGAACCGGAGACAAGACGGCTAGTATCAACGCTTTCAAACGCCTGACCGCACCGTTCAAGCTTCAGATTACGGGACTCGATCCCGGTGATAAGATTTATGCGGTAACCTTCGATTTAAGCCAGACTGCATCTCCAGAGGATTTGAATACCATGGCTGGCAGATGCAATTACACGGCTGGAGCTACTCCCGACGAAGTTAATTGGTCGGCGGTGGCACTTCCTTACACACGGTCCAACGCCGTAAGCGCCGTTTATGACGAAGGACTGGAGAAGGTGGGCGACTGCTGGCCTGTATGGTTCAACGTGCGTCCCATTAAAATCAATTCCGGCAAGACGATGACCGTTACGGTGCTTACTGCCAACGCTTGCTATACAAGGACCGTCAACATCAAGGCCGGTACTTTCAGCACAAAAACCATCAATACTTTCACCGTCGACATCAAGGGAAGCGGTTATTCGGAGGAGCCTGCCATCAGCCAGGGATTTTTCCACAACGGGATGCCTGCAGCGACGTCGAATTATCCTACTTTAAGCGCGCAGACAAAACAACTGACAGCGACGGACAACGTGACCCGTGACTGGGAAATCAAGGCATTCAACTGGAAGGCCTCCAACCTGGATGGAGGCAGCATGCTTCCGGACGCCCTGGGTTTCCCCTGCCGGACAGAAGAAGCCAGACAGGGGTACATAAAACTGCCGGCAGTCGCAGGGAAAACCATTACGAAAGTGCGGCTTTATCTCGCTCCCGTGTCGCTCCCGGAGAACAAAAGCTTTCCTCTGAAAGTCTACAAGACTGTAAATGGTGCCGAACAGCTGGTCTACACCGTTACCAATGTAACCATGCTGGACCTGGGACAAGGATACACCCGAGGTGGAATTATCGACATAGCTCCGGGCGAGGACATGACTGGCATGACCCTGAAATTCGAAGCTCAGGTAAACTATAACGCCTACGCCGCTCTTGTGTCGCGTATCGTGCTGTTTACTGCCGATGCTTCCTAGGGTCGTGTAAGGCGCCTGCTTTTAGGCTCAAGTACAAATTAGGCTCGATTTGCACCTCGAACCCTCAATTTGAGGCTGTTCAGGTGCAGAAAGAGCCTAATTTGCACTTCGAGCCAACCGATGATGCCTCCTGTCAGGTCTTTTTCCTGAAGAGACTGGCGATAAGGAAAACAATAATCCTGACTAGCGCCAGGAAGGCGTAGAGGGCCAGGGCGATGACCACTTCGTAGCCGATGGTGGTCAGCAGCTCGATGGCCGGACGCTTGAACATGATGATCCCCACGAGGTCGAAGATCACGGCGGCGACAAAGCAGCCCAGCAGGATCCATAGCTCCCGCTTGACGAATTTGGAATCTATAACGATCGGTTTCATAGGGATCTAGAAATTCATGTAAGGAATCTTGTACTCGTCCGGGAAGGTCACGATCCGGTGCTCGTCCATCGCCTGGTTCGCCAGCAGGCACAGGGTGGTGGCGCAGTAGGCCTCCTCGACCACATTTTCCGCCTTCTCGCCCGTGATGCAGGACTGGCAGAAAGCCGACACGATGACATCCGAGCCGTCGTTGACCACGCCGATCATGCTCTGGCCCTGGTTGACGTCGTAACGCTTGTCCAGGATGGCGTGGGGCACATACTCGCTCTTCAACTCCGGTCTCCAGCTCGGGCCGGCGGTCGGCACTGCGGCGAAGACTCCGGTCCGGACCTGGTCCAGCAGCTGGCGTACGCCGAAGATCATGTTGTCCTCCTCCAAATAGTAAACGCCCTTCGCCAAGTCGATGGTAGCGTTCTTGCAGAGGATCTGGTCCTCCATGCCGTTGAACTTGTTGGAGATGAGCGTCTCGTAGTTGATCTTGCGCCCGTCGGCGAAATGGAACACGCAGTTGCAGCTGTCGTACACCTCGCGCCCGTCCTTCCAATAGACGATGTCGCCGTAGCCGCAGACCTCGACCGGCATCTTGTGGACCACCAGCGTGCAGACCTCCAGCTGATGGGAGGCCAGCTCGGTCATCAGGCCGCCGGAGTACTCCTTGTACAGGCGCCAGTTGATCTTGCGCTCCAGTTCCGGGCTGGGCACGGGACGCCGCCAGTCCGCGTTGCGGAACCAGTGGCAGCGCATCCCGACCACCTCTCCGAACTGACCGGAAGTGATCATCTGCATGCCCCGGACATATTTCTCGTCATACATGCGCTGCATGCAGAAATACAGGGCCCGGTCGGACTGCGTGTAGGCGTCGTACACGGCCTTGCATTCGTCCAGGGTGCGGGCCATGGCCTTCTCGCAGAAGGTATGCTTGCCGGCCGCGAGGCTGTCCAGGGTGATCTGCGCGTGCGCTCCCAGCGGGGTGGCGATGATCACGCCGTCGATGTCGGGGCAGTCCAGCAGCTCGTGATAGTCGGTATAGGTGCGGGCGTCCGGGACCATGGCGTGCGCGGCCTCCAGGTTGACGTCGTAGTTGTCGCACAGGGCCACGATCTTGGCGTGCGGGATCTGAAGGAGATTCACGATATGGTATTGTCCGCGGGAACCGGTGCCGATGATGCCGATGCGCGCCTTCTCCTTCTTGATTTCCGCAAGTTTCTCGGGGGTGCAGGACTTCAGCCAGGGAGTGGTGGCCAGCAGGGCGGTCCCGCCTGCGATGCATCCCAGGTCTTTGATGAACTTTCTCAAGCTCAAATCAACTCCTTGTTGTTTCTCCATCTATCTGTTGTATTTCTTAAGCAGTTTCTTGGCATCTTTCTCGCCCAGTTTCATGGCCTCCGCGATGGTGACATATTTGCCGCCGCGCTCCAGGCTCATGTTGGACGCTTTCATGAAGGCGAAAATCTCGATGGTCTCCTCCGGGGTGACGGGCAGTTCGTCGGTCTCGAAGAAGGTCAGGATGGCGTCCAGCAGGGGTTTGTAGCCTTCGTAGGCGCCCATGGGCACGCTCTTGCCCTTTTGGAAGAAGGCCTCGCCGCCGTAGATGTAGGAGCCTCCGACCAGGGCCCGGAAACAGCCGAGACGGCCGTCTGTCCAGCAGCCCGAAACGATGTCACCCGCGTCGCTGTGGATGCGGCTGACCTTTTCGCAGCCCGTTCCCATGACGGTATAGAGCATTTCAACGCCGTGGATGCCGTAGTATCCGAAATCGGGATGGGTAGGCTCCGGGTTGTGAGGGGAATAGCAGTCGGCACCCCAGACTTCGCCGTATTGCCCGGCCCGCAGCTCCTGGTTGCGCTTGGCGAAACGGAGCGCGGAGGAAGAGAAAGTCTTCACGCCGTATTTCTCCGCCATCCTGTAGATGGCGATCGTCTCGCCGAGGGTGGAGCCCATCGGTTTGTCGATGAATACTTTCTTTCCGCTCTTGAAGACCTCGATGGCCTGCTCGAGATGGAGGCGGCCGTCATTGGTCTCGATGAACACGCCATCCACCTGGTCCAGCACTTCCTGGATGCTGTCGACCACCTTGACGCCATATTTCTTGACTTCCTCGATGTACTGGGGAATGCGCTTGGCGGCGCTCTCGATGGTGGTGGTGCCGTAAGGATAGGCGGCTACGACCTCGAATTTCCGTACGAAAGGATCGGTGCTTTCCGGGTCATTCAGCAGTTGGGAGAAGCGGGCGGAATGGGATGTGTCCAGCCCGATGATGCCGAGCCGGAAGACTTCTTGTGCGTTGGCGCCGGTGAGCAATGCGGTGAAAGCCACCAGGCTGAAAAGGAAATGTTTCATAAGCTTGACCTGATACACAAATGTACTGAAATTATTAAGTTTTTTCTTACATAATTCGAATAGTTTTGTGTTTATTTGCGCAAGCTATGAAATAACGAACAGTCTTATGTGTTTTCGCGAAGAAAGGAAAACGAAATTTTTGCATTTATCGATTACAAAGGGTATATTTAACAAGAATAAACCTAAGTCTAAATGTTAATCCATTCCTTTTTCGTGGACAAACTGAAGGTTGATGTCCATGACACCAGGCAATCCATGGGCGAAGGGGCCGGACAGTATGCGGTGGACGCCATCAAGGATTTGCTTTCCAAGAAAGATGAGATCTACATTGTCTTTGCCGCAGCGCCCTCCCAGAACGAGTTCCTCCAATATGTAGCGGAGGCTCCCGGCATCGACTGGAGCCGGATTCACGCCCTGCACATGGACGAATACATCGGCCTTCCGGAAGACGCTCCCCAGGGTTTCGGCAATTTCCTCCGCCGGGCCATCTTCGACAAGGTGCCCTTCGCGTCCGTCGACTACATCTATGCGGATGAAAGCATCGAGGAAACCTGCGCCCGATACACGGATATCCTGAACAAGCATCACGTGGACATCGTGTTCATGGGAATAGGGGAGAACGGCCACATTGCCTTCAACGACCCCGGCGTGGCCGATTTCAATGATCCCGTGGCCATCAAGAAAGTGGCCCTGGACCAGAAATGCCGCAACCAGCAGGTCCACGACGGCTGTTTCGCCAAACTGAAGGACGTCCCCAAATATGCGCTTACCCTCACGGTCCCCACGCTCTTCAACGCGGACAAGCTGATCTGCGTCGTACCGGCGCTGACCAAGGCCGACGCCGTCCGGGCGACGGTCTGCGGCCCGATCACGGAGGCCTGCCCTTCCACGATCATGCGCCGGCATAAGGACGCGCGCATGTTCGTCGATTCCGACAGCGGCAAGTACATCCTGCAGTCATGAAAAAGTCACAGTTCGTCCTTTCGCTCGTCCTGCTCGCGTGCCTGTTCTTCATCTTCGGGCTCGTCTCGTGGGTGAATGCGACCCTGGTGCCTTATTTCAAGGTGGCCTGCGACCTGGACACGCAGTTCAAGAGCTACCTCGTCACCTTCGCCTTCAACATCGCCTACCTGGTCGTGACCATTCCCGCGGGCATGCTGCTCTCCAGGATCGGTTACAAGAAGGGCACCCTCATCGGCATGTTCATCCTGGCGGCCGGCGCCCTGCTCTTCTGGCCCGCGGCCCGGACCCGGACCTACGGACTCTTCCTGCTGGCGCTCTTCACGATGGGAACGGCCATGGCCATCCTGCAGAACGTCGCGAACCCCTTCGTGACGATCATCGGCTCGCCCGACACCACCATCCGGCGCTTCAGCATCATGGGTGTCTGCAACAAGACGGCCGGCATCCTGTCGCCGATGCTTTTCGCCGCGGCGGTGATCCGTCCCCAGGACAAGGTCATCATGAACCAGGTCGCCTCCGGCGAACTGGTGGGCGAAGCGAAAGAGCTGGCGCTCAATGAGTTGATACGAGGCGTCATCCCGCCCTACATCGTACTGGCCATCGTTTTCGTGATCTTCGGCCTGGCGTTCTACAAGTCGCCCATCCCCGACATCAACCCCGACAAACGGGGGGCCGAGAGCGGGGAGGGGACCGAGCGCCGTTCCATCCTTGCTTATCCCTACCTGGTCCTGGGTATCATTGCGCTCTTCTGCCACCTGGGCTCCCAGCAGCTGACGGTCAACACTATCGTCGGCTATGCCGCCGAGGCGGGTTACGCCAACGCCGCGATCTTCCCTTCCTTCACCTTGGGATGCATCCTGATCGGCTATCTTTTCGGCGTTGTCACGATTCCCAAACTGCTGAGTCAGCAGAAGGCGCTGCTGGTCTGCACGATTTCCGGCATCATCCTTTCCGTGTTGGTCCTGGTCCTGCCCATCCGCTGGTCGGTGATCTGCCTGGTCCTGCTGGGCTTCTCCAATTCGATCGTCTATTCCGGCATCTGGGCGCTGGCGATCCCGAACCTGGGCAAATGGACCAGCCTGGGCAGCTCGCTCCTCGTCATGGCCCTCTGCGGCAACGCCATCATGCCCCTGCTGTACGGCGCGGCCTCCGACCGCATCGGCCTGCAGGCCGCATACTGGCCCCTGCTCCCTTGCTTCCTCTTCATGTTCTTCTATACGGTTTACGGTCATAAGATTCAAAGATGGTCACGAACATCATAAACGGCCGCATCATTGCGGGCGACAGCATCGTCGAGGGCGTCCTGGTCCTGAAAGACGGCCTCATTCAGGGAATCAACAAGCGCAAGAGTCCCGGTGCGGAGGTCATCGACGCCGAAGGACGCTATGTCAGCCCCGGATTCATCGACATCCATACCCACGGTGCAGGCGGGGCGGATTTCATGGACGGGACGGTCGAGGCTTATCAGACCGCGACGCGCATGCACGCCACGCACGGCACTACGCTGCTGTATCCCACGACCTGCACGAGTTCCAATGAATTGCTGTTCGATTCGTTCGAGACCTACCGCAAGGCGCAGGCCTACTGCCACGACGGCGCGGTGATGGGCGGCCTTCACCTGGAGGGCCCGTATTTCGCCCCCGAGCAGGCCGGGGCCCAGGATCCGGCCTATCTGCGCTGCCCCAAACCGGAGGACTATGAGGCGATCTTGGAGAAGGGCGGCGACATCCTGAAGCGCTGGAGTTTCGCGCCCGAGCTGGACGGTGCGCCCGCCTTCGCCGCGGCCCTCAAGGCGCGGGGGATCCTGGCGTCCATCGGACATACCAATGCGACGTTTGAGCAGTGCGAGGCCGCGTATTTGAGCGGCGCGGAGCATCTGACGCATTTCTTCTCCTGCATGAGCACCGTCACGCGCCGCAACGCCTACCGCTATGCGGGCGTGGTCGAGTATGGCTATTATCAGGACGGCATGAGCATCGAAATCATTGCGGACGGCGTCCACGTGCCGCAGTCTTTGCTGAAGCTCGTTTTGAAAATCAAGGGTGTGGACCGGATCGCGCTGGTGACCGACTCCATGCGCGCCGCGGGCATGCCCGAAGGCAAGAGCATCCTGGGCGGACTCGCGGAAGGACGGGAGGTCATCGTCGAAGACGGCGTGGCCAAGATGCCCGACCGCAGCTGCTTCGCCGGCAGCGTCGCCACGACCGACCGCCTGGTCCGGACCATGGTTCAAATTGCCGGCTGCAGCGTGGTGGATGCCGTCAAGATGATGACGGTCAATCCCGCCCGTTTCATGGGCCTGACCGCCCGGAAGGGCATTATTGCCCCCGGCAAAGACGCCGACATCGTAATCTTCGACGACGACATCCGCGTCTCCCACGTCCTCATCGCCGGACGCCGTATCGTCTAGGCGAAAAGGGCATTGAGATCTCGGCTGAGTGCCCGGAACCCCGCTTCGATCCGGTCGGACTGTCTCCGTCTCGGCCGGGTCCCATTCAAATAAGACCAGAGTTGCTTTTGGCTGATTCCTGTAACCTTTTCCAGACCGGCCAATGAGAATACACCGGCCCCTACATAGTATTTCATCAGGCTGGGAGCATCAATCCGATAGACGATTTCATATTCGTCATCCAGGAAGGCAGGGTACTTGAACCCTTCTTTCCTGGCAGTTTCCTTATAGAATTCCATTTGTCGGCGCAGATCTTTCTTGGCGTCTTCAATGCTTTTTCCCGCCCCGGAAAAGATTTCATTCAGACAATAAATATCGTACGTTCCGTCCCCGGCCCTTTCGATGATCGCTTCTATCTTGGTCATAATTCATCTGTGTTTTCTAAGTCCCATTTCCTTTCGAATCTTCTTCTCCAGTCCTGAGCCTACCTCTCTCCCTTTGTGAAAAGGGACGGGGTAAGACCGTTCCCCCTTCTTGTATATTACATGGCTACCGGATTGTCTTATAGGTAGCCAACCATTCGTTTCTATCAAGCGATGGAGTTCTGTATATTTTATACAAATATAGTAATATTTCTATTAAACAGTTTGAATTTGATAGGAAATATATCTATTGTTGGAGGAGAACGACGGAGGAGAGGAAGCCGTTGAGGGGAAGGGGGATGGACTGGCCGTTGATCCAGAGGGCGGGGTAGGATACTGCCCCGACATTCCCGCTTCCGGTCAGGGCCAGATACAGGTCATGGCCGTTCCGGTAGGCACAGGAGGGCATCATCAGGGTGCCGCTGCCGCTCAGCGAATAGTATTTCTCATCGATGCCCGCACCTGTAATGCGGCCGTTTTCCTTTCGCAAAAATGTTTCCGGGTCCAGCCAGTCGCAGCGGCCGTCGATCAGTTTCACCAAACTGTTTTCCGACCAGAGACCGGTGCAGAGCCGCTGGTTGTAGGAAAGCCGGACTGTCCCGCTGATCCGTATGCCGTCGTCGGATGGGATGAGACGGAAGCCGGATTTTTGCCCCGGGGTAGGGAGCGCGGCGGAGAGGTCGTATTTCTTGGATCCGATGTAGAGGACGGGCTCCCGCTGCTTCCAGCGGCAGACAAAGTACAGGGTACCGTTGTGACAGCGGAGGTCGTAAAGCCGGGTGATGCCGTCAGGGAGGGTGACCGGGATTTCCTGGACTTCCCGCCCGGGGGAATCCGGTGAGGTGGACCCATTCCCGGCCCGGACAAGGATCCAGTCGCTTGAATCCTGTTCATAGAAGAAACAAGCCTGCCCGCCGTCTGCGAAAAGAGCGCCGGTCGGGCCGAAGGAGGACTCTCCGAAACTGCCGTGGATGCGGCCTCCTTCCCGGGTCAAAACCGGCTTCCAGTTGCGCCGGAGCACGAATCCGCCGTCGCCGTCGAGGCGTTGGGAGAGGGTGTAAAGAGTGCCGGCCCCGTCGTCCATCACCAGGATGCCGCGCAGGTATTCTCGCTCCTGCGACAGCAGCACCGTCCGACCGTCGCGCCGGTAGACCGTCCCCGCTTCGGTGATGCACTGGGTGTAAAGGTGTCCGCCGGCAAACTGGTGCCGGTCCGGATCGAGACTGACCGGGCGGCCGGCACCGGCTTCCAAAGACAGCACGGTGTCGCATCCGGCCGCCCCGTCCCGCATCCGGAGCAGCAGCAGGCGGCCGCGGATGTCGCCCCGGGCCGTGTCCCTCCGCCAGTCATAGCCTTCGGGATAGGCGACGGCCGTGACGAAAAGCCCGTCCGGGGGAATGACGACCGGCCCCCCGGTGGAATCGCTCGCCCCGCGGGGCGGACGGCCGTTGTCGTGGTTGGGAAAGGTAGCGCCATGCCGGACCGTAATGTCGGGATCCAGCCGGTCGCAGCTGAGTGCCAGGCACAGGGCCAGCACAAGAAAAATGGAAGTTTTCATAGTCTACGGTTTTCCGCAAAGAAACGAAAAACCCCCGGCAAAAAAAGAAAAAACCCTGTCTCACGACAGGGCATTCCGATTAGTTTTTAAGTTTTTTAGTGGAATGATGGTTTTCTTATAGGTCAAACCTCAGACCGAGCTCGATATTGAACATCACGTTCTGTTGGGTACGGATGCTCTTCGGCTGGTTGGCGCCGAAATAATACCTGGCGCTCGGGTCCACATAAAGGCCCAGATTGTCGGAAAGCTTCATCTGCACGCCCATACCGATGGCGGCGGAGCCTTGCAGGCCGGGAACGTTCTGTTTCCAGACCTCCGTGCTGCCGGAACCGGGGATGGTGTACTTCTGCACGAGACCCTTTTCCACGGAACCGCCGACGAAGGTATACATCTTTGTGAAGCGGTTAGAGACGAGGTCGTAATACAGGTTGACGGGGATTCCGATGTACTGGATCGTATGTTTGATGTTAGAATTGGTTGGCTTGATCACGGCCCCTTCCTTGGTGTACGAACCGGGGAAGGAACGCGACAGGAGGCTGTAGCTGACGCCGGTCCCGAGGGCCCAGCGGTCGGACAGATAGAACTTCGCACCGAGACCGAAGGAGAGCGGTATGCCGTAGCGGGACTCACCCTCTTCCGTGATATAGGTGGACTGGCCGGTGGCGGACTTGGCCTTGGCCGGCACCGCCATCATCCCGTTCCGCAGGTTGGCCAGCGGCTTGTCGTTGGTACCCACGAGGCCGTTGATGTCGAGAGAGACGCCACGGCGAGTCTTGCGGTGGGCGTCCTCCCAAGCCATCTGGGCGAAGGGATCGCTCCAGCCCTGGACGGTCTTGTCGGAGACCTGGGTCGGTTTCTTCTCGGAAGTCTTGGTCGCAGGGGCTTTCTCGGAAGCCGGCGCGCTCTTGGTCGTCGCGGATTCGACGCCCTTGGCGGCGGGAGCGGCGTTGTTGGCAGGGGCTGCTTCGGTAGCGGGAGCGGTGGTCGCAGACTGCGAACCATCCGGTAAAGTCTTGGGTTTCAGGCCGGTGGGCGTGGCGCGCTTGCTGGCGCGGAAAGTGGGACCGGTGCTCTTCGGCGCCGTGGCCGGAACCTTCTGATCCTGCACCGCCTCCTCGACGGCCTGCGTCTCCACGGCCTTCTTGCCGATCTGCATGTCAGGCTCGGCGACCTGAGCCACGACGGGACCTTCCCCGGCCGTCACGACCGAAGGGTCCGCGCGGAACGTCCCGCCCAGCACGAGGGCCAGGGCGACCGCGGCAGCGGCGGCCGCAAGGCCGGCGCCGGCCCACCACCAGGGGGCCGCCGTCTTCGGTGCCTTCGCCGGAATCCGTGCGCGGATCGCGTCCCACGCGCCGTCGGGAACTTGTTCCCCGGCATTCGCCAGAAGCGATTTTACTTTCTGATCAAACTCTCTATCTGTCATCACTCAATTCTCTAATTTTACTTTGCAACAACGTTCGCGCCCGCTGCAGCTGGGACCGTGAGGTGTTTTCCGTGATCCCCAGCGCCTCTCCGATTTCCTTGTGGGAATAACCTTCGATCACATACATGTTGAAGACGGTCCGGAACCCGGGAGGCAGGCCACCGATCAAGTCCATCAACTCCTTGTATCCGATGTCTTCGAAGGCCGTGGTGCCGCCGCCGGTCAGGCTCCGCGCCTCCTCGATGTCACCGGAATCCTTCAGCACATCGGATTTGCGCAGGCTCATGAGCGCCGTGTTGACAAAGATCTTTCTAGCCCAGCCCTCGAAGGAACCGATCCCCGAGAAGCTGTCGAGCTTGGCGAACAAGGTAACGAAGCCGTCTTGCAAGACGTCTTCCGCTGCCATCCGGTCACCCATATAACGGATGCAAACCGCAAACATTTTCGGCGCCAGGAGGTCATACAAACCCTTTTGAGCGCCTGGGTCCCCTTTCTTGGCAAGGCGGATCAGTCTCTTCTCGTCAGGTTTTAGTATCAGTTTCTCCGGCATGATGCCTTCGTTCGTCGGTTTATAAGATGCGTCCGATCCGGGAAATGTTGCATCTTTCGTCCAAAATCTTCCCGAACCTTTTCACGAAAGTACGCAAAATCCTTTGAATTTGTACTATTTTTGTATGGGATGAAAGGTATGAAAAAAACGTTGATGGCGGCCGCGGCCGCCTGTGTGCTGATCTTCAGCGCCATAGCACCCGCGCCCGCCCAGAGCAAGAAAGCCCTCCAGGTCGAGACCGGCCTGGTCGACGCCGTCGCCCTCTTCGATGCCGGCCACTTCAAGGAAGCCTCCTCCCTGCTCAAGGTCCTGGCCAATGCGGACCCCGCCAACGATGCCGTCCACTATTACTACGGCATGAGCGCCGTCGGACTGCGGGACTATGACACGGCCGTGGCGCAGCTGCGCGAAGCCGTCCGGCTGGATCCCACCAACTACTGGTACCGCGACCGCCTGGCCCGCCTCTATATCTCGACCAACCAGCCCGAACTGGCCATCGATATCTACGAGTCCCTGATCAAGGAGAATCCCAAGAAAACCGACATCTACTACTCCCTGGTCCAGCTTTACATGCAGAACGGCAAGACCGAGGATGTTCTCCGGACGCTCGATGAGATCGAGACCGTCGCCGGCAAGGACGACATGGTGGCTTTGACCAAGTATGATATCCTGATGCGGCAGGAGAAGCCCGACGAGGCCTACGCCCTGCTGGAGTCCTACAACGAGGAACTGACTTCCCCGCGCATCCTGGTCGCGATGGGGGACCACTGCGTGTCCCAATTCAGGGATACCCTGGCCCTCAAATACTACAGCGAGGCGCTTTCGTACGAGGCCGGGATGCCGCAGGCGCTCCTGGGAATGTCAGAGATTTACCGCTACCGCGGCGATTTCCCCAATTATTTCGCGACGGTCACGGAGTTCGTGAGGGAGGAGGAGACTCCGCTGGAGATGAAGACCCGCTACATTCAGACGCTCTTCCAGCACGCCGATCCCCAGTTCGCCCGGCGCTTCAAGCCCAGCCTCGACCTGCTGGTCGACACCTACCGCGACCAGGCGCCCCGGGACAGCAGCGTCCTGCAGACCGTCGCGTCCTATTATTACAATACGGCCGACGGGGACAAGGCGGTGGATCTGATGAAGGAGTGCAGCGAGTTGTACCCGGAGAGCATCGGTTCCCGCGGAATGTATGTCCAGCTCCTGACCCTGCTCGAGCGCTGGGACGAGGCCGGCCCCGCCGCCGAACAGGCCTTCGCCGACTTCCCGCAGGAGCCCGGATTCCTGGAGATGAAGACCTATTCCGACTACAACCTGAAGGACTTCGAGGGGTTGATCCGGGACTGCGAACGCATCATCGGGGCCACTTCTCCCCGCGATACGTCCATCCGCCTGCGCGCGTATTCGGGCATCGGCGACGCCTGGCACGAGATCGGCGATTCCCAGAAAGCCTTCGCGGCTTACGAGAAGGCGCTCAAGATCGATCCGCACTACCTGCCGGTGCTCAACAACTACGCCTATTTCCTCTGTCTCGAGGGCCGCAAGCTCAAGAAGGCCGCCGCGATGAGCAAGATCACGATCGAGGCGGAGCCCGACAATGCGACCTACCTCGACACCTACGGCTGGATCCTGTACCTGCAGGGGAAGGCGGCGGAGGCCAAGCCCTATTTCAAGCACGCGATGCTGTATGGGGGCAAGGATTCCGCGGCCGTGCTGGACCACTATGCCGAGGTCCTGTACAAACTGAAGGAATACGATACCGCGCGGGTGTATTGGAACCTCGCGAAGAACAAGAACACGGACGGCGCCGTTCCCGATCTCGATGAGCGGGTGGAGGCGCGGCTGAAGGCCATAGAATGATGGTTTTACGGAAGGTCATATCGCTTTTCTGCCTGTGCCTGTGTCTGGGTGCGGGCTTCGCGGCGTATGGCCAGAACGTGAAGGAGAAGGAATCGCGCAAGGCCCGGCTGGAGAAGGAGATCGCCCTGCTGGACAAGCAGATCAAGGACAATGCGGCCAAGAACGCGGACGCCCTGTCGCGCCTGTCGCTGGTGCGGAGCAAGATCTCGACGCGTCAGTCGCTGCTGGAAGAGAGTGACCGGGAGATCGCCGTGCTGGAGGACTCCATTGCCGTGCGGCAAAAGCAGATCGACGTGCTGCAGTCGCGGCTGGATACGATGATCACCTACGGCAGCCGTCTGGTCAAAAGTGCCTACAAGAATCGCGATGCGCGGATCTGGTATATGTACATCCTGGCTTCCGACAATGTGGCCCAGGGTTTCCGGCGCATGGGTTTCTTCAAGAATCTTTCCTCCCAGATGACGGTCCAGGCGGCGAAGATCCGGGCTTCCAAGGCGGAATTGGAGAAGGAGAAGGCTGCGATGGAGGTGCTGGCTGCGAATGCGCGGACTTTGAAGGCGCAGCGGATGGCCGACATGCAGAAACTGAAGTCGGAGGAGAAGGAGGCGCAGAACCTGTCGGCTTCTCTGACCAAGCAGAAGGCGAAGTACCAGAAGGATCTGGCGGCGAAGCGTCGTCAGGCCGATGCGCTGGAGCGGGAGATCCGGGCGGCGATCAACAAGGCGATGGCTTCGTCCAAGGCTTCTTCGTCGAAGGGGTCGAAGAAGGGATCTTCGTCCTCCAAGTCGCGGACGCCGGTGGATTACAAGCTGGCGGACCAGTTCGTGGCGAACCGGGGTATCCTGCCGTGGCCCGTGTCGGGGGCGTTGACCGGTCGTTTCGGCAAGCAGTACCATCCCGTTTTCAAGAATCTCCAGTTGCCGGCGAACAACGGCATCAACGTGGCGGTTTCTCCGGATGCGCCGGTCAAGGCGGTTTTCAACGGCACGGTGGCGCAGATCACGGTGCTGCCGGGTTACCACCAATGCATCCTGGTGCAGCACGGCAACTATTTCACGCTGTACGCCAAGATGAAACGGGTGGACGTGAAGGCCGGTGACAAGGTCAAGACCGAGCAGGTCCTCGGCACCGTCGACACCATCGCCGGCGAGACCGTCTTCCACTTCGAAATCTGGGACGACCGCACCATCCCCCAAAACCCCGAAATCTGGCTTAGGCCCCGGTAGATATTTTGGGCATTTCGGAGGGAAAACATTATCTTTGTTTGATAGAAATACTCTTCGATATGAAAGCCGTAGTAAACACCGATTTCCATTTTCCCAGCCAGCTGTCCAAGTACACCGGAAAGGTCAGAGACGTCTATAGCCTCGAGGGCGACCTCCTCGTGATGGTGACTACAGACCGCATTTCCGCCTTCGACGTGGTCCTGCCCGAAGGCATTCCCTTCAAGGGTCAGGTACTCAACCAGATAGCGGCCCAGTTCCTCGACCTCACGGCCGACATTCTGCCGAACTGGAAGATCGCCACGCCGGATCCGATGGTCACCGTCGGTGTCCGCTGCGAGCCTTTCAAAGTCGAGATGGTCGTCCGCGGCTACCTAGCCGGACACGCCTGGCGCGAATACAAGGCCGGCAAGCGGACCCTCTGCGGAGAGACCATGCCCGAAGGAATGGTTGAGAACCAGCGCTTCCCCAAGCCCATCATCACCCCGACCACCAAGGCCGCTGAAGGCCACGATGAAGACATCAGCAAAGAGGAAATCATCGCCCAGGGCATCGTCTCCAAGGAAGACTACGAGCAGCTCGAAGCCTACACCCGCGCCCTCTTCCAGCGCGGCACCGAGATCGCGGCCGCCAAGGGCCTCATCCTCGTCGACACCAAATACGAATTCGGCAAAAAGGACGGCCAGATCATCCTGATGGACGAGATCCACACCCCCGATTCCTCCCGCTACTTCTATGCGGAAGGCTACGAGGAGCGCCTCGCGAAAGGCGAGCGCCAGAAGCAGCTTTCCAAGGAATTCGTCCGCGAATGGCTGATGGCCGGCGGCTTCCAGGGCCAGGCCGGACAGAAAGTCCCCGAGATGACCCCGGAAGTCGTGAAGGGCATCACCGACCGCTACGTCGAGCTCTACGAGCACATCACAGGCCAGCCCTTCGACCGTGCCGAGTGCCCCGATGTCGAGGCCCGTATCGAAACCCACATCAATGAATTCCTAAAAACCCGCGAATAGAGCCATGATCGAGCGTTATTCCCGCAAGGTGATGCGGGACGTCTGGACCGAAGAGAACAAGTTCAACGCCTACCTGCAGGTCGAAATCCTCTCCTGCGAGGCCTGGAGCAAGCTGGGCGTCATTCCCGCCGAGGATGTAGAAAAAATCCGTGCGAACGCCCGCTTCGAGGTGGCCCGCATCCAGGAGATCGAAGAGCAGACCCGCCACGACGTGGTCGCTTTCACCCGCGCCGTCAGCGAAAGCCTCGGCGAGGAGCGCAAGTGGGTCCATTACGGTCTGACTTCCACGGACGTGGTCGACACTGCCAACGGTTACCTGCTCAAGCAGGCGAACGCCATTCTCCTCAAGGACCTGGAGGAATTCCAGGAGGTCCTGCGCAAACGCGCGAAAGAATTCAAGCTCACTCCCTGCATCGGCCGCACGCACGGCGTCCACGCCGACATCACCAGTTTCGGCCTGAAATGGGCGCTCTGGTTCGAGGAAATGAAACGCGGCATCGAGCGTTTCAAGGCCGCCGCCGCGGGGGTCGAGGCCGGCAAGATGAGCGGCGCCGTGGGCAATTTCGCCAACATTCCCCCGTTTATCCAGGACTACGTCTGCAAGAAGTTGGGGATCGCGTCGGCCGACATTTCCACGCAGGTCTTGCAGCGCGACCGGCACGCCGCGTACGTCGGGGCCATGGCGCTGATCGCCGCCACGCTGGAGCAGATGGCCTTCGAGGTGCGCAACCTGCAGCGGACCGAGGTCCGCGAAGCCGAGGAGGCCTTCCGCAAGGGTCAGAAGGGCTCGAGCGCGATGCCGCACAAGCGCAATCCGATCAGCTCGGAGAACATCTGCGGCTGCGCCCGCGTGATGCGCGGCTATATGCTGACTTCCTACGAGAATGTGGCCCTGTGGCACGAGCGCGACATCTCGCATTCCTCGACGGAGCGCATCATCCTGCCGGACGCCACGGAGCTGCTGGACTATATGCTCACGCGCTTCAAGGGCATCCTGGAGAATCTGGTCGTCTATCCCGAGACGATGCTGGCGAACATCTGGCGCACAAAGGGTGTGATCTTTGCGCAACGGGTAATGAACGCACTGATTGGCAAGGGTTTATCGCGTGAAGAGGCCTACGACACGGTTCAGCCGATCGCCATGCGCGCCTGGACCGAGGGGCTCGATTACCGCGACCTGTTGCAGGCATCGGACAAGGTGATGTCCCTGCTGACCGAGGAGGACCTGGCCGACTGCTTCACCCTCGATTACTACTTCAAAAACGTCGACTACATCTTCAGCCGCGTGGGGATCTAACGCCGAAGGGGGAACTGCCCTCGGCGGGACTCCATTCGCTTCGCTCACTCCGGCCCCTCCCACAACCTGACGGTTGCGGGCCCCTCCCCCTTCCCGTGTCCTGGGGTGGACACGCCCGCCAAGGGCAGTTCCCCTTTCGGCTGTCAGAGCGGGTGCTGAAATGTCAGGGTGACGGGACCGAGGAGGCCGGAGGGGCGGAGGGGGCTGCCGGGGGCGGGACCGGAGATGGTCCAGGTCTTGCGGGCGGCTTCGGGTTGGGAGGCGTCGTAGGTGAGACGGTTGTACCAGGTGCTGGTGACGTCGACGGTGAGGGTGTTGGTGCCTGCGTGGACCAAGTCGCTGATATCGAGACGGTAAGGCGGGGTCCAGCGGACGCCGGCGGGCTGTCCGTTGACGGTTACTTCGGCGATGAAGTCTACCGTGCCGAGATCCAGGACGACCGACAGTTTTCGGGGATGCCGCTTAGGGTCGAACGGGGTAGGGGTCTCGTCGGTGGTCCGGTCGGTCAGCGATGAGGCGGGCGGGAAGCCTTCGGGAAGGTCGAAGGTGGTTTCGTAGGTGGCAGTGCCGGAGAAGGCGCTGGCTTCGGGGCCGAAACCGAGGTCTTTCCAGGCTTTCAGTTCGGAGATCGCCGTCGGCTCGGTCGGAGCGCCCCAGCCCTCGGGAAAGCGGATCGTCCAATCGGAAAGGGTCAGCTGTCCAGCGCCGATGTCCGGATGAAGATCGAGGGTGTCGCCTCCGTCCCTTTTCCCCGGACGGAGGGAGCGTTTTACCCCGTTTTTTGCTCCCTCTGTCCCAACTTTCGGGACGGAGGGAACGGTAGCGCGGCGCAGGACGAGGAAGCCGCCTTCGGCCTGGGCGAGATCTAACCGAACCTCGACATAGCGGCCCTGGCGACGGAAGGGCACAGCATGGACGCTTCCGTCCACGGGATCCCACCACTCGGCCCGCAGCCGCCGGAAACCGCGGCGGGCCAGTACGCGGACATCACCTTGATAGGATCTACCCACCGGCGCCGCCAGGAAGAACCAACGAGCCTTATCAGAAACATGTTCCGACCAGAGAAGGTCTGCATCATCACAGATCAAATGCGTCGACAGGCGGTAAGCCTTCAATGCCTGATCAAGGGACATCCCCGTAGCCAGGAAACCTTTACCTATACGAATGATTTTGCCATCTTTAGCGTCCCCCCAGAGCGCGTCAACCGCCTTCTCAAACCGCTCTACGGCCTCCTCGCCGCCCGAAAGCGTCGCCGGAGCCAACGGTGCCGAAGCGATCACCCGAGCCCCAGCCCGCACCAATTCCTCCAGCTTCAAAACCGTCTCCGGCAGCATCCGCTCATTCTCCGGGATCCACAGCACCTCATACGAGATCCCCTCCGGCGTGCAGATGTGCCCGTCCACGACCGTCAGCCGGTGCAGCAGCGCATCCGTCGTGCAATAATCATAGTCGAATCCGTCCGGAATGCGGTACGGCCCCGTTTGCCGCGTGCCGTTGCCCGTGTACTGGTACGGCCGGTGACCCACCTCGTCGCCCAGGTACCACAGGATCTGCGCGACCGGCCGCCCCTGCTCCAGCATATAGCTCGTGCGCGCCAGGAAAGCGGTAAAGAGCGGCATATACTTCCACCAGGTCTGTCCCCGGAGGAACGGCGTGCCGATGGCGCTTCCGAAACTCGTGCCCGGCGGCAGGAACCCCACCTGCGGATTGTGCGTATAAGTATGGAACACATTGTGCGTCACGCCCTCGGCCATGTTGAGGTTGGCCACCTCGCGCAGCATCTGCCAATGCTCGTCCCAGGTCAGATTGAAGCTGGTGAAACTCTCCGCCGCCACGCGCGGCTTGCCGTACAGGTGTGCGGCCGATGCCGTCGGGCGAATGGGCTTGAAATCCAGGTCTCCGACGAATCCCTCCGTCACCGGCTGCCAGAACTCGCACATCGGCACGTCGGCGTACTTGTAATATTCGAGCGGATCCATCACGACCACGTCGCCGCCCGCCGTCTCGTACTGGACGGTCAGCCCCTTTTCGTGCGCCAGGTCCGTCATCCGGCGGAAGAAATTCTCGCAATACAACCCGTTGACCGTCCGCCGCCAGTCGATTAGAAAGCGGCTCGTATTCTCCTGGTTCCCAATGATATAGCCTAGAAGCGCCGGCATCCATTTCCGCAGGGAATAGCCGGCCGCGCCGGCGAATTCTTCCTCCATCCCGGCCGTCCAGGTCTGGGTCTGGCACTCCCAACTGTCCATCAGCATCCCGTCAGCCCGGCCGCCCATCGACCCGTCCTGCAGTGCCCCGACATAATGGGCGAACTGCGTCTCGGCCCCGCGCGGATCCAGCTTGTTGCATTCCCAGCCGGTCGCTTCCGGCGGAGCAGGGGAATTGCGCCGCCCGAGGTTGACGTGCCCTATCCGGAGAACGGTCCAGCGCCCTTCCGGTGCGGTCCAGTCGAGCGTGTCGTCGGCTTTCAGGCGATCGCTCAGGTCGAGGATGTCCTCCGGACGAACGTATGCGGAATCATTCTGTTTGACGTGCTCCTGGGTTGATTCTTTCGCGATCAGCGCCCAGCCGGCCTCGCCGCGCCAGTTGTTCTTGCGGGCGGCGGACCAGAAACGCAGATAGGGGAGAGAGGAACGATGCCCGTTGCGTAACGTGAGGGTATAGCGCGGCGTCCCGGGGGTCGCTCCGTCGCTGACCGCTCCCTCGCTCCAGCTACCCTTTTCCGAAAGCCCGATCTCCTCACAAGCCAGGAATATCTCCCCGTCACTGTGCTGCCAGGCCGCTTTCGGCAGGTCCGCATCCACCAGGGTCCGCTGGCTTCCGTCGGACCATTCCGCCGTCAGGCACACGTGAATGGCCGGATCGTAAACATCATTGTAACAGATATTTCCGATGCTGGGAAGCTCCAAGGTCCGGATGACTTCCCCCGCGGGTAGACTGAAAGTGAAGCTGTGCTCGCTGCCGGCCGGAAGGTCCACTGGCCGATACTTCGCGTCCCCATCTCCGGTCACCATCTTCCAGCCCCCTTCAATCATCTCCGCCCACCCGGCTTCCTCCGACCGGACATCGGCCGGCCGCAGCGGCTCGCCCGTATCGCCCAGCGGCGTCGGGAACGCCAGCACACAGATATCCCGGTAATCCCTCCACTCTTCCGCAGACGGCTCTCCCACGGGCAGCGTAATCTTCTCAAACCCTTCCACATCCGTCCGTGACCACACCAGCCTCCGCATCGCATTCTCCGGTTCGATCCACGGACCACCCGCCATCGCCCATCCCGGGCAGGTCTGGATGGTCAGCCGCAGTCCGAGGCTATCGGCCTTCTCCGCCAGATGCGCGACCAGTTCCTCCCATTCGGGCGTCAGCGCCCGGACCTGGCGCGATGTCCCCGGCCAGGGCCCGCCGAAATGCCCGTGGAACCACTGTACGCCGGAAATCCCGGCTCCGGCAATCGCTTCCAGATCCGCGTCGATGCCCTCCCGGGAGACATTTCCCCCGATGAAGTGGAACCACGTCTCCGGATAATTTTCCTTCGGCGGCTGCGCAAAGGCGTCCGGTTCCGGACACCCCCCATGAACCGGGACTGCGCTCAATGGCGCATTTTTCGTCCCATTGGGCGCATTTTGGGCCGTTTTTGCTCCCAATGGAACATTTTCTGCGCCATTGGGCGCACCCAGGGAGAACAGATCGACCGATATAAACACCAACGCCGCCACGACGGCGGCTCTGGCTATCATGCTAGCAGTATATTTCATAAAAAAAAGTGTGTCTCAATCTAAGGGCGCCACCCTTATCGCAGCGGCACCAGCGGGACGGTGCCGGGAATGTAATCATCCTCCTCGGGGACCAGATGGATGATACGCTGGTTGGCGCTCCCGCGGAAATGCAGCTGCGTGTCCCGCTGCTCCTGGATGAACGGCCCGTCCACCAGCACGTCGAGGTACTGCAGCATCTGCTTCATCTGCGCGTTGGCCAGGATCTCCTCATAGGTGAATCCCGTCCAGCACCAGATCGTCTTGGACGTCTCCTCCTTGATCCGCCGCGCCAGCTCCGTGAACGCCTCCGCCTGATAGAAAGGATCCCCTCCGGAGAACGACACGTTGCAGAATTCGTCCGCCTTGATCACGTCCAGCAGGTCATCCACGGTCACCCAATGCCCGTTCTTCATATTCCAGGACTGGGGATTGTGGCAACCCGGGCAGCGGTGGCTGCAGCCCGCGCAATAGATGGAAGTCCGGAGCCCCGGCCCGTCGGCCATGGTCTCCTCGATCACCTCCATGATGCAGATCTTATCCTTGCACATAACTACTTGTGCACGACTCTATCCTTCAGTTCAGCCAGCTTCGCGCTGTTCCAGCGGTTGGTCGTGCCGACCAGGTAACCCGTGATGCGCTGCAGGGTGTCGATGTTGTGGCCGTGGCAGTGCGGGCACTCCTCGAGCCCCTCCGTTGCATCTTCATACCCGCAGTCCAGGCAGCGGTTGCGGTTGTGGTTGACCGAGCCGTAACCGATGTCGTACTTGTCCATCAGGTCCACGATTGCCATGATGGCCTCCGGGTTGTGGGTTGCGTCGCCGTCGATTTCCACATAGAAGATGTGGCCGGCGTTCTCATATTTGTGGTACGGGCCCTCGATGGCGGCCTTGTGCTGAGGAGTGCACTTGAAATAGACCGGCACGTGGCTCGAATTGGTGTAGTAGTCCTTGTCCGTGACGCCCTTGATGACGCCGAACTTCTTGCGGTCCATCTTGGTGAAACGGCCCGCCAGGCCCTCCGCCGGGGTGGCGAAGAAAGTGAAGTTGTGCTGGAAGGTTTCGGCATAGCCGGCCACGCGCTCCGACATGTGGGAGATGATGCGCAGACCGAGCTCCTGGGCCTCCTCGCTCTCGCCGTGGTGCTTGCCGATCAGCGCGATCAGCGTCTCGGCGAGGCCGATGAAACCGATCGACAGCGTTCCCTGGTTGATCACGCTCTCGATCGTGTCGCAGTCCTCCAGCTTGTCGCTGCCCAGCCACAGGCCGCTCATCAGCAGCGGGAACTGCTTCTTCAGCGCGGTCTTCTGGAAATTGAAACGCTCGCAGAGCTGCTTGGCCGCGATGTCCAGCGCCCAGTCCACCTTGTTCATGAAAGCGCCGATGCGCTCTTCCTTGTTCTGGATGCCCATGCACTCGATCGCGATACGCACGATGTTGATGGTCGTGAAACTCAGGTTGCCGCGGCCGATGGAGGTCTTGGGACCGAACTTGTTGCCGTACACGCGGGTGCGGCAGCCCATGGTCGCCACCTCATGCTCGAAGCGGCGCGGGTCGTCCTCCTTCCAGGCGTCGTCCTGGTTGTAGCTGGCGTCCAGGTTCAAGAAATTGGGGAAGAAGCGGCGCGCCGAGACCTTGCAGGAGAATTTGTAGAGGTCGTAATTGGGGTCGGTGGGGAGATAACTGACGCCCCGCTTCTTCTTCCAAATCTGTATGGGGAATATGGCCGTGCTGCCGTTGCCCACGCCCTCATACGTCGTGTTGAGGATCTCGCGGATGATGCAACGGCCCTCGGCCGAAGTGTCCGTGCCGTAGTTGATGGAGCTGAACACCACCTGGTTGCCGCCGCGGCTGTGGATCGTGTTCATATTGTGCACGAATGCCTCCATGGCCTGGTGCACGCGCCCGACGGTCTGGTTGATCGCCTGCTGCACGGCGCGCTCGTCTCCGAGCAGGCCGGTCAGGTCGCGGCGGATGTAATCCCGGATCGGGATCTCATACAAGTGGGAATACTTCCGGTTGTCGTAGGCCTCGAGCTTCTTGAGCTCTTCCTGGAAGGTCGCCCGCACGTAAGGAGCCAGGTAGTAGTCGAATGCTGGGATGGCCTGGCCGCCGTGCATCTCGTTCTGGACGGTCTCCATCGAAATGCAGGCCAGCACGGACGCGGTCTCGATGCGCTTGGCGGGACGGGACTCGCCGTGGCCGGCTTTCAGGCCGTTCTTCAGGATGCGGTCCAGGGGATGCTGGATGCAGGTGAGGCTCTTGGTGGGATAGTAATCCTTATCGTGGATGTGGATGTAGCCGTTCTGCACGGCGGAACGCACGTCGTCGGAGAGCATGCAGTTGTCCACGTAGGCCTTGGTGGACTCGGACGCGAACTTCATCATCATGCCCGCGGGCGTGTCCGTATTCATATTCGCGTTCTCGCGCGTGATGTCGTTGGCCTGGGCGTCGATGATCTCCTGGAAGATCTCGTTGCTCTTGGCGTTACGGGCCAGGCTGCGCTGGTTGCGATACGCGATATACCGCTTGGCCGCCTCCTTGCGCGGGCTGTTCATCAGTTCCATTTCGACGCAGTCCTGGATCTCTTCGACGGTCATCTCGTCCTTGCCCATCTTGGAGATCTTGTCTGCGATCTGGGCGGCGAGGATGATGTCCTCTCCCTGGCTGGTCACGGCCATCGCCTTCAGGATGGCGGCTACGATTTTCTGGTTGTTGAACTCGACGATCCGGCCGTCGCGCTTGATGACTCTCTTGATCATTTGAGGTTCGGTTAATTAGTATAGGTGCGGTAAGTGCAAAGATACGGCTTTCCCTCTCCAGTTCCTTGGAATTTGCCAAGAAAAGTTATCAACATATACCAAAATCCCCTGCTAAACCATTGTCCAGCAGGGGATTACAAATTTCTATGATTTAGAATTATTCTAAATTACGAAAATTTCGTACATTTTTGTTACACGGCTGTTGATAACCTTCCGGGGGCCTAGTTGCCGACCACCCAGACCAGCACGTGGTTGTCGAAAATGATGTACTCGAGGTCGAATTCCTCCTCGTATCCATCCTCATCCTCGAAGGTCGCCTCGAGCTCGCCGTCCTTCTTCGGACGGAACTTCTCGACCTCGATCTGCTCCGCGAAATTGACGTCGTACTGGCCGAGCATCTTGTAGATCGCCTCCTTG
The DNA here is from genome assembly GCA_017400135.1 of Bacteroidales bacterium. Taxonomy (GTDB): domain Bacteria; phylum Bacteroidota; class Bacteroidia; order Bacteroidales; family UBA932; genus Cryptobacteroides. The sequence continues at coordinate 21,073 of JAFPVJ010000013.1, read as the reverse complement.
GCGCACCAGTAGATGGCCAGCTGGCCGTTGCGCTTCTCGTCCTCCTCGAGGTCGTCGATCTCGTCCTCGCTGAGGGCCTTCTTCTCCACGGAAGAGAAGTCACGGGAGAGGGACTCGATGTCGATGCCGACATCCTCGTTGTCGTTGAGGATCACGGCGACGTATTTTTCGGTGTGGGTGATGCTGATGTTGGTGACGCAGTTCTCGATGTACGGCTTGCCGTTGTCGTGGTGGGACAGATAGACCTTGTCCTCGAACATCTCGTCGAGGAGGGCGCGGACCGCGAGCATCTGGCGGCGCAGCGACTCGCTGCGGATGAAGGAGATCTCCTCCAGCTCGTCCGACGGGACGCTGGTGAGGGCTTTCAGCTCCTCTTCGGTCTCCGTGACCTGCCAGACGCCGATCCGGGTCTTGTCTTCCAATTCTTTTTTAAGATATAGTGGCATATATGGCTAAAAGTGATGTCTACATACAAACGACCGTCCGGGGCCTGAAGGTCCGGAAGGGAAGGGAAAGGGTAATGTCGCGGTTGCGCAACGGTACCTCAGAGGCCGGGTCCGCCGCGTTGGTGTCTTTCAGTATGGTACTGGGAGGCTCCATGAATGGTTCAACAATACTTTAGGCCACAAATATAATCATTATTTTGATAATCAAAGGAAATAAATCAAAAAAGACCGGCCGCGACGGGCCGGTCTTTTTCGCTATCTGTTTGTTTTACAGCGCAGGATTGGCCTTGGCCCACTCGGCCACCGGCGGGATGATGCCGAGCTCGATGATCTCGTCACGCATCTTGCAGAGGTGCTCGTAGGAAGCCTTCAGGTCGGCCATTTCGGTCTCGGTGCCGACGGGGCAGGTGAAGTGCACGCCGGTCGCGTCGATCACGGTCGGCATGGCCATCATAACGTTCTTGAAACCGCACTTGTCGCAGTTGACATAGCAGCCGGCGGGCCAGGTGAACTTCTCACCGCCCATCGCCGCCTCGATCATCTTGACCGCGTTGTAAGCCGGGCTCTGGAAGGAGCTGCGGCCGCGCAGCTTGATGATGTTGGAGCCGCCCTGGATCGTGTTGTGCTTGATCTCAGCCCAACGCTCCTCGCTCAGCGCGCACTCCGCGAGAGGCTTGCCGTCGATGAGGGCCTTGCTGGCGAACACCGCCATCGCCTCGCCGTGACCGCCGTAGGTGTAGGCGTTGGTGACCTTGCACTGCTGGACGCCGAACTCGCAAGCGAGGGCCTCCTGGAGGCGGGTCGAATCGAGGGCCGCGAGGGTCGTGACCTTCTCCGGCGACAGGCCGGAATGCAGGAGCACCACCAGACCGGTCAGGTCGGCGGGGTTGAAGATGACGACGACGTGCTTGACGTCGGGGCAGTACTGCTTCACGTTCTTGCCGAAGTCCTCGGCGATCTGGCAGTTGCCCTTCAGCAGATCCTCACGGGTCATGCCTTCCTTGCGGGGGGCGCCGCCGGAGGAAATGATGTACTTGGCATCCTTGAACGCGACGGCGGGGTCGGTCGTCCAGGTGATGTTGGCATCCGGGAACGCGCAGTGGTCCATCTCGGCGACGACGCCGCGGAGGCCGGGCTCATAGATGTCGTACAGGCAAAGGTTCGGAGTCAGACCGAGCATCATGGCGGTCTGTGCCATGTTGGAGCCGATCATGCCGGCTGCGCCGACGATGACAAGCTTTTCATCCGTCAAAAATTTCATAATGATATAAGTGTTTTAGTCGTTTGCCAAATAGCTTACAAATATAGTATTATTCACGGATATATGCTATCTTTGAGAGGTACGAAGATAGTATTAACGATGAATCATATGAAAAAAATTGGGATGTGCTTCGCCCTGGCCCTGGCCGCCGGCCTCCTTTCCTTTGCCGCTTACTCCGAGACGCTGCCGCGCCCGGAATACCCCCGTCCGCAGTTTGAGCGGGCCGACTGGATCAACCTGAACGGCACCTGGACCTACACCTTTGACTTCGGCGGCTCCGGCCTGGCCCAGGGCTATGCCGCTTCCGAAGGCTTCAACGGCCGGATCACCGTGCCGTTCTGCCCGGAGAGCTCGTTGTCCGGAGTTGGCTACAAGGACTTCATCACCTGTATGTGGTACCAGCGGAAGGTGGACGTGCCCACCGCCTGGACGGGCAAGAAAGTCCTGATCCATTTCGGCGCCGTGGACTTCAACTGCGCGCTCTACGTGGACGGGCAGCTGGCCGGCCGCCATTGGGGCGGAACCGTTTCCTTCGAAATCGACATCACCCGTTTCGTGACCCCCGGACAGAGCGCCAACCTGGTGCTGCTGGTCGAGGATGACGTCCGCAGCGGCGTGCAGCCCGGCGGCAAGCAGAGCGCGCGTTTCGCTTCCTGGGGCTGCCGCTACACCCGCACGACGGGCATCTGGCAGACGGTCTGGATGGAGGCGGTCGATCCCTGCGGTCTGAAGAGCGTCTATGTCCGGCCCGACCTGGACGGCAGCCGTTTCGTCGTGGAGCCTTCCTTCTACGGACTGTCCCGCGGGCAGAAGCTGCGTGCCACCCTGAGCGACGGCGGCGCCAAGCCCGTGGCCGTCGTGACGGTGGCGGCTTCCGATGCCGCGACCTTGATCCTGCCCGTTCCCGCCAAAAAGCTCCGCACCTGGTCGCCTGCGGATCCGTTCCTCTATGACCTGAAGTTCGAGGTCCTGGCCGCCGACGGGCGCGTCCTGGACGAAGTCAGCTCCTACGCCGGCATGCGTAAGATCCACATCGAGGGCAACCGTATGTATCTGAACAACAAGCCCTTGTTCGTCCGCTTCGTCCTGGACCAGGGCTTCTATCCCGACGGCATTTGGACGGCGCCTTCTGACGATGCCCTTCGTGAGGACATCGAGCGCTCCATGGCCGTGGGCTTCAACGGCGCCCGCCTGCACCAGAAGGTCTTCGAGGAGCGCTTCCACTACTGGGCCGACAAACTCGGCTACCTGACCTGGGGCGAATCCTCCAGCTGGGGCGCGAACTCCAACAACGAGCTCAGTGCGCGCAACTTCATCTCCGAATGGGAAGAGATCGTCATTCGCGACCGCAACCACCCGTCGATCATCGCCTGGACGCCTTTCAACGAAAGCTGGGACCGTAATAAGGATGTTGAGGGCGCCCGCTGCCACGACCGCATGGTGGCTGATGTCTACAAGATCACGAAGGCCCTGGACTACCGTCCGGTGAATGACGTCAGCGGCGGCTACCACGTCGTGACGGACATCTGGACCTACCACAACTACGAGCAGGACGCCGCCCGCCTGCTGGAGAAGCAGACGCTGAAGGGCGACGGGACCGTCCCGACCTTCGATGTCGAGCGCGAATGCCCCTATATCGGCCAGCCTTACGTCCTGGACGAATACGGCGGCATCCGCTGGGTCATCGAGCAGTATTCGGAGAAGACCTGGGGCTACGGCAAGACCCCGGAGAACATGGAGGAGGTCTACACCCGCCTGGCCGCCCTGACGGAAGTGATCCGCAACCTGGACTACTGCAGCGGCTTCTGCTACACCCAGCTGACGGACGTGGAGCAGGAACAAAACGGCATCTACACCTACGACCGCCAGACGAAGTTCGATGCGGAGCGCCTGCGGGCGATTCTGTCGTTAAAACCCGCCTGGGCGGAAGAATAAAGATATGAGACGAATCGTCGCCCGAGTTTTCGCGCTGGTGCTGCTGCTCTCTTCGGTTCTGCCGGGGAGAGTGGCCGCGCAGACGAAGTCATCGTCCTTCTCCGCGAGCTCCGGCCACGAGACGATTCGCCTGCGCGACACCCTCAAGACCGACGCCCAGCGCAAGCAATTCCGCCAGGCCCTCAAGATGGCCCCAACGACCTTTGTCTATGACAGTTACGACGCCGATGGGAAATCCTACGCCAGCTGCAAGAAACTCCGTTTCAACGACTCGATGAGGCAACTCCTCCAGCAGGAATTCATCCAGAAAGATGCCACCCTCCACAAGCAGATGCGCCGTCTCTACCGCCTGACCCGCCCCTTCGGCGTCAGCGGCGACCTCAAAGTCCGTTACCGCCAAGTTCCCGCCGGCCTCCTAGTCGATTACGAGATCACCAACCTCTACCTCTGGAACCACCGCGCCTCCGACCGCCTCATCCGCGAAATCCTAAAAGCCAACGGCGCTGCCCAATAGAAGAACAACTGTCCGCGCGGCGGCGGTGCCATCCTCTCGGACAGTTATCTCCCGGCCCAGTGCCAGATGCCAAGGTCTGTGCCGGCAGTTATCTCCCGGCCGGGGCTGCGGGGAGCGCCGGGGCAAGGGCTCTCCTCGCTCCGGCCGAGGATAACTGCGTGACCGCCCCACCGATTGCCGCCGTGGCTCCTTGGCCGAGGATAACTGTCGCCGAAGAGTACAAAAACCCGGGAAATCGTTCGTTTCGGGAACGTTGCCGTGTTTGAAGCGTACGAAAACCTGAGAAATCGTTCGGTTCAGGAACGATACGGTTTTATGGGGCGAGCTCTCGGCCCCAGGAGGTGGGCTTGGGACCCATTTTGAGGACCAGGAGGCCACCGGAGGAAAGATCGGCGTGGTGTAGGGAGCTATATGGATAGTTCCGGCCGTTGAGGGTGACCGATTGGATGAAACGGTTCGTATCGGACAGCCCTTCGGCGCGAATGACCAGGGTACGGGTCGCAGGCGAGACAGCCCCAGCAGCCGAACCGGTACCCGACCCAGCAGCAAGCCCGTCAGCTGCATCCAAATGCAAAACAACTTCCCGTACCAGCGGCGCGTGGAGAATATACAGATCCTGCCCCGCGACGGGATACAACCCCATCAGATGCCACAACAGCCAGGCCGACGTCGCACCCGTGTCATCATTCCCCGGAAGACCCTTCCACCCGTCGTTGAATTCCTTAAAGACCGTCGTCCGCACGATCTCACCCGTCAGGTCCGGTCGCCCCACCCAGTGATACAGGCAAGGCGCGAAAAACGCCGGCTCATTGTTCGTCGAAAAATATCCGGCATAGAGGAATTCGTCGAGGCGCGCCTTGAAGGTGTCCGGGCCGCCGCAGGCTTCGATGAGCCCGGGGACGTCGTGGGGGACGCTGAGCGAATAGATCCAGCCGGTGCCTTCGTAGAAGAACATTTCCCAGTTGGTGCAGAAGGTGCCGGGCTCGCGAGTGACAGGGGTGTAGGGCATGAAGGGCCAGCCGGCGCCGGCGGGGGTCACGGTCGCAGAAGCAGCGCCGGCAGCATCGGACGAAGCGCTGGCATCAGGCTGGACCCCGGGACCACCAGGACCAGCCCCGGCAGAGGCGCTCGGACCAGGACCGGCGCCGGCGCCCGACCAGGTGCCCACCGAGGCGGTCCAATCATCCCCGGCGCGGGCCCAGGCCGTTCCTGCCGTGGTCAGTGCCCCGCCGTCATAAAGCTTCGACCCATAGACCTTCGACGGATAGGCCGGAATCGAATCCAGCCAGCGCCCGGAACGGTCCCGCGGCATGATAAAGCCCCGGAACCCGTTGCTCTCGAAATCGCTCCGCCACAGATTCCTCCAATTCCCGCTCTGCCGCAGGAAACGCCGCGCCAGCGAATCCAGGTCGCAACCCAGCTCCGCCCCATCATATCCGGCCTCCTTCATTCCCTTGGCCATCAGATAGATAGCATAGTCGCAGCGCGCATACTCCAGCGTCCGCGTTCCGGCGCGCGGGATGCCGTACGGCACATAGCCCAGCGTGTTGTAAGCCGCCAGGCCCCCGCGCCCTTCCGCCTCCTCATCGTCCCCCGGCGGCACATCCGCATCCTTCAGGCAAGCCTCCAGCGCCGTCTTCCAATCGATCCCCGGCAGCCCCCGCAGGAATGCATCCGCCAAGACGATGTCGGCGTTCGATCCCCCCTGCGTGCGCCCGTTGCAATGCCCGCTGCGCCCGTCCGGCAGATAATGGTCGTGCCGGTACGTGTCGATGAGCGAGCGGCAGAAATCCGACGCGCGCGAAGGCGTCAGCAGCATCATCAGGGGCAGGGAAGTGCGGAAGGTGTCCCAGATCGCATAATAATCATCGAAATACGGCTCCGACCCCGTCCAGAGCGGGTTCTCGCCCGTCTTGTCGACCGGATGGAGATACGTGTGATAAAGCGCGGTGTAGAACATCCGCTTCAGGCTGTCCGGCGTCTCAGGCGCGATCTCCACGCGGCCGAGCAGCGACTCCCATTCCGCAGTCAGCGCCGCATGGGCCTCCTCCAGCGAATCCTGCGGCAACTGCTCCTCTACATTCTGCCGCGCGCGCAGGCAGCCGATGTTCGAAATGCCCACCTTGACATTGACCACCCCGGCCCCGTCCGTGAAACGCAACAGCGCCCCGGTCGCTTCGCCCGAATCGTACTGCCATCGGTCATTCGTGATAAGGTCGCCCTTCCAGGTCCGCGTCGCCGTGAAAGGACGGTCCGCGACGAGATAGAAATACACCGTATAAGCCCGGCCGCCGTTCCAGCCACCGTTGGCGCGGGTGTAGCCCTCCACCTCATGGTCCGACAGGATGCGCACCTCCGAACCGACCAGGTATTGCCCCTCCTTGGGGTAATGGAGGTTCTCCCCGCCCAGTAGCCAGCCGCAGTCGACGCTCAGGCAGCGCGGCCCGTCACCGGCGTAGGTGAATCGGTAAAACGCAGCCCGGGCCGCCGCCGTGATCTCCGTGGTGATGGCGCCGGCGCCAGGACCGCCCGTGCCCGTGCGACCCGACTCCCCGGCGCCGGCGCCCTCATACCGACACCGATAATACCCCAGCCTTGCCTCCTCCTCCGTGCGCAGCTGCCGGTGCTCCGTCGCATCCAGCTGCCCGGAGAAAGGCTGGATCAGGATGTTGCCATACTTCGCTCCGCCGCCCGTCCCGCTGTTGTGGACCTGCGAAAAGCCGAAACAGCCCTCATTCAGCGGCCGCCAGCCGCTGGCCTCTTTACGGGAACAGTCCGGCCCGGGCTTCACCATCCCATAAGGCGCGGAAGGACCGATCGTGACGTTGCCGCCGCCCTTGATGCCGATGTACGGGTCCACGTATTGCGTGACGCCTTGGGCTGTCGCAAACACCCAGGCAAGCAGCAGCAAGCTGCAACACAGAAATCTCTTAGCCATATCCAAAGATAACAAAAATAACGGTCCGAAAGTTTGGAATATGAAATTTTATTGCGATATTCGCGTTGCTATTTTTTCGCAACGACAAAAAAGCAACGATATGGATGCTGTTTTAGAAAACCCATTCCTGGTCTCGGGATACGAATCCCCGACCTATTTCTGCGACAGGAAAAAAGAAGCGGAGACCCTCACGGAAATGTTACGGAACGGGAGGAACGTTACCCTGACATCCCCCCGGAGGATTGGTAAGACCGGTCTGATCAAACATACTTTCCACTTGCTCAAGACTCAATCTCCGGAGATAACGACAATCTATATAGATTTGTTTCCGACGGCCAATCTCTCCGATTTCACCCAAGTCTTTGCATCTGCGGTGCTGGGCCAGCTGGACTCCAGCCCGGTAAAAGCCCTGAGGAAGATTATGGACTTTTTCAAAGGATTGCGTCCCAGTATGTCCATAGATGAGGTGACTGGGAAACCGGTTCTGAACCTCGATATAGCAAGGGGAAGCGAATCCAGTACGATCGGGCAAGTATTCCACTATCTGAAACAGTCCGGGAAGACCTGTTTCATCGCCTTCGATGAGTTTCAGCAGATCGCAAATTATCCCGAGACAAATGTGGAAGCCCTGCTTCGGTCTTATATGCAAGACCTGCACAATGTCCAGTTCATCTTCTCCGGCAGCCAATCGCACATGCTACAAGAGATGTTCCTGTCTCCCAAGCGCCCCTTCTACCTGAGCACGGCTGTAATGACGATAGAGACCATCCCGGAAGATACATATTACGCGTTCGCGTCGTCTTTCTTCCAGAAACAAGATCGCACACTTCCGGAGGACGTGTTCCGGAAATTGTACCAGCGGTATGAAGGGTATACCTGGTATCTGCAAATGATCTTGAACCGGATCTATGCCAAGGCGCAAAGGCCCATCGACGAAGCGCTGTTTCACGAATGCATCCGGGACATTCTGGAGGAGAATGAATACTATTATCAGCATTTGATCCGGATCTATCCCAAAGGCCAGATGAAGCTTGTCAAAGCCATCGCCAAAGAAAAGAAGGTCAAGGAAATCACCGCCGGCGCATTCATCGCCAAATACGACCTGACAGCCACCAGCAGCGTCAAAGGCGCGCTGAAGCGAATGCTCGATGAGGAAATCGTATATCAAGCCCCTGATGGCGGCTACCTGGTCTATGATCGTTTCTTCGGAGAATGGCTGGACAGTCGCTTCGCCAACCCCCGGTAGGGCTTGATATCAAAGACAAAAAAACGGCCCGGATGAAAGTCCGGGCCGTTTTAAGTGCTTGTTCCTGATTAGCGGGTCACGCAGACGGACACGCGGTTCTCAGCGGGAACCTCGGAGACCTGCACGGTGTCGCCGTAGAAGTTGGTGCTGATGCGGTCGGCAGCGATGCCGGCGTCGACCAGGGCCTTCGCGACATTCTCAGCGCGCTTCTGGGACAGATCCCAGTTGATCTTCGCGGTACCGGTGGCCTTATCGGCATAACCGGTCACGCTCACGACAGCCTCCGGATAGGTGTTCATGATGGCGACGATGTGGTCGATCTTCTCCTTCTCACAGTCGCGGATGTTGGTGCGGCCGATGATGAAGTAGATGTTCTCCTCGATGGCGCGAGCCTTGGCACGGGCGGCCTCAGCGGCAGCCTTCTCAGCAGCGGCACGCTCGGCGGCAGCCTTCTCGGCAGCAGCACGCTCAGCGGCGGCACGCTCGGCGGCAGCCTTCTCGGCGGCGGCCTTCTCAGCAGCAGCCTTCTCGGCAGCGGCACGGGCAGCGGCCTCAGCGGCAGCGGCAGCCTCAGCAGCGGCCAGGGCGGCAGCCTTGCGGGCGGCGTTGGCACCGAACTCGAACTTCAGGCCCAGGAGGGCGGCGAAGTTGTCATCCCACTGGAAGGGCTTCTTCCAACCAAGGATGTTGCCACCAAAGATCTTGTTGTCATCCATGGTGTTGAACTTGTTGCTCAGGAAGTTGTCCTGCAGCTCGAGGCCGAGCTTCAGGCCCTCCGCCAGGCGGAAGTTGAAGCCGAGACCGGCACGGACGCCGGGGCCGAAGTAACCCTTCTCGTTATCCACGGCGAAACGGTAGTTGGCCGCTCCACCGAGGAACACGTAAGGGCTCAGGAAACGCTTCTCGTTGTAGCGGAACATGTTGCAGATGTCGAACATCGCATCCAGTCCGAGCTGAGCATAACCGTATTTGCCGACGACCGTAGCTTTGTCCTTGGGGAACGTGCCGATGGGGCCGCTGAGGGTCCCGCGCAGGCCGAACCAAGGGGTGAAGTCATAACCCAGGTCGATGGCAGCGTTGGGGGTGATGTGCTTCGCGTGAGGGATCGTAGTGCCCCAGTAGTTGGAAGTCACATAGTTAGCACCGCCCTGGATACCGAAGTACCAGCCGGGATAGAAAGTGTCCTGCGCCTTGGCGCTGAAAGCCAGCGCCAGAGCAGCGGTGATGATTAAAACAAGCTTTTTCATGATGCTATGGTTTGATAATTCTTTTCCAATTCACAAAGTTAGTGTTTTTCTATTGAAAAGACAAGAAAGGTATAAAAAAACGGGAAAGAGGTGAGTCTTTCCCGTTTTTGAAGCTGTTTACACGGATCAGAAGTTCTGGAATGTCGTCCAGTTGGAGTTGGCCTCGGCTGTTTTCTCGATGCCGGAAGTCTGGGTTCCAGGCAAATTCGTAAAGAAGTCAAAGCCAGTCCATTCTTCTATATCGTCAACACTGACTGCAAAATCTGTGTAATGCTCTGTATCAGAATTGTACTCTCTGTGTACAAACCAAAAGCCGATTGCACAAGCAGATGTAATGTTACCGCTGGAGTCTTTCTTGACCTTTAGGAAGACCTTCCAGTAGTATTTTGGTATAGGGAGCCGCTGAGGCTGGATGGATGAATTGGATGCCTCCAAGTAAGAGGGACTTTCAGTAGTCCCCTTTTTTCCGTAACAAGGCCCTGTAACAACATACAATTCGTCCGTCTTAGTAAACGAACCGTTATAACTATCATGGCCTGAATGGGATGCCGTTACCACAAATCCACGTCCAGCCTTCTCAAGAGAGCCCCAGATGCTTCCATTAAACTTATTCTGAATCTGAGCCGTTTGATTGGAAAGATAGTATGTTTGAGTCATAGCCATCCCAGAAGAGGTTCGGTCTGCTTTCGGGATTTGATGTCCTCGTGAGTATTTGTCGGCATTCTCATAATTCGAAGGATAACTACCGGCATTCTGGCTCACGCCGACCTGATATTCGCCATCGAACACAGAATTATTGAATGTCCAACTTGTTGATCCAGTTTGGCCACCAACCACATCGTCTTCAGTTAGAGTATATGCTGTCCAAAGAGCGGCATAATACTGCTTACTGTAATTGAAGGTATAGTTTCTATTAACATCCGACCCAGATGTACCTCCAGTCTTGTACATCGTTAGTATCAAGTCTTCGTTTCCAGTGTATGCAGGAAGTTCCAGCCATCCTGTAGCCACGCTCCCCGAAGACAACGTAGTGAATTGACCCGCCTTAGAGATCTCTTGATAGCCATCCTCCGTCCATACCGACATATACGCTTCATAATCGTATGTGGTTTCGGGTGACAGATTGTTGATATCAACAGAGAATGAGCCGGAGGAAACCGTGATACCTTCCGCATACAACACCTCCTGCCAAGTCGATTCAGATGCTTTTTTGTATCGGAATCCAACTGGCTGCGGCGCATGCGGCGTCACACTAACTCCTTCAAACGAAGCGGTCAGGGTCGCCCCTGACGCGCTTACGTTATCGGAGGAAACTGCTGTGATGTTTCCATCCCCGAGGGTTCCGCCCTCGGATTGGTTTCAATAGTTCAATTGAATTTTAGTAATGTATACTGCAGCATTACTTGTTCCACTCGACCTTCGAGCAACGAGTTTCACCTGAGTGTAAGAATAGCTTGATAAATCAAAGGTAATAACCCCATCTTCGGGCTGAGCAGCAATTAACTCTTCCCCATCTGTGTTTTGGACAGTTAAATAATAAGAAGAAGTACAATCAACAGTGATCGAAGAAATCGCACTCCCGCATTCAGGAGTAAGGATAAAATTATCACCGCCCTTCCCAAGTTGGATCCGGGTTTCGGAAGCACCATATCCTTTCAGTTTCCAAACTGATTTATCCTCTGCGGTAACACTCTTTTCTGTAGAGGAATAAGCACTTACCTCAGGGACATCAGTTGGTAGTAAGACGTAATAGTTGTTAGAAGGTGCCACATACGAAACGGCCTTAGTGGCAACCTCACTATCATAATAGTTTTCTTTAACAGCGATCGCCTTGACTGTATACGAATCACCCTCGTTAAGAGAGATCGGAGAGGTATACAAATGTGAAGAAACAGAAGGAGTGGTGTTATCAGTAGTATAATAAATAGACGCACCTTCAGTTGCGCATGTAATGGTTATCACATTGCTGGAAACAGAAATAGAAGGTTTTGCAACTGTTTCCATGAACGGATTTGAATCCCATGTGATTGCAATCTCGTCTAGATAAACGGCTCCATTTGCAACGATACTAATATACTGAAAATTATCAGTAAAATCGTAGGAGGTGGTGCTACCGCCTACCGCAAATTCAACGACCTTTGTTCCACTTGATGAAGGAGAAGTATATGCGGTATTATTTGCATAGACTGTAACTTTTCTAGATGTATTCGTATTATTGCTATTCCAGATAATAGATATTTTTTTCAAATAACCACCAGAAGATGAGGAATAGATACCATTTCCACTTGTGGCATTAATCTGGATAGAGTTATTACCACCCGCAGTTTTTCCTGCATAGACAGCATCGGAAACAGATGTTTTTCCTGACCAAGCAGTATAACTAGTTCCAGAAACGCCAATCAAAGAATAGGTTATGTGGTCCGTCATTGATGTAGATCCTAATGCCGGTTGTGAGACCTCAATCGTCTTGGAGACAGTTCTGTTATTAGAATTCGTAGCATTAATCTTTACATATGCGACGCGTTCATTTCCAGTATTATTAGCCAAAGCAGTATATTTTACTGTATTGCCAGTAACTGAAACAGTGAGCCAGGAGGAGTTTGTATTAAGGGTCTCGTCATCATATGCCGCAGCGGTTACACTCGCCGTATTGCTATTAAACGAGGCACCCAGATCTGTTGCAGTCGTAATAGCATTTCCGTCAACCAGAGCGATATTGCTAGCCGTGATTACAGGAGTGGGAGCATAATTGGGAACGAGCGAAACAGCAGTCTGTGTAGCTGCAGCATAGCAAGTAAAATTATGACCACTAGTATTCATCTGCAGAATATTGCTATACTGCGTGCGATTAGCGACAACTGACCATGAGCCACTGGTATTGGAGATGGACCAATAATAGCCTCCATTATTCTCTTCTGGAATAGAAGTAGCCGCCTTAAGGTGATTATCACCCTCCTTCGCTCCGGCGGCATAGAGGTACTTACTATTCTGGGCAATGGTATAATAATCCGTGCCGTTGATGGAAACCTTTGCAAGTGTCACCTTGGCGGAGTTAATGTCAACATCATCCGGATCATAATAAACCGTTCCTTCTTCAAGGGTAGTCGAAGTAGAGGTAAGTTTCGTGTCTTCATCAACATATGCCTTCGCCATGAAGGATCCACCTGCATTTACCAGTACATACGTACCACTCAAGTCAACTATTTCCGCTTTAGTAAGGTTATTGACCCCAAAACGGGTGAATGACCCAAGCTTAAATTCCAGATTACCGCCACCGAAAGTTTTATAATAGGTGTAGCCTTCATTTACGGTCACCACAACGGTCAATGTCTGTCCAGCTTGAGGCATTGTCACAAAATATACTGGGAACTGACCGTTATCCGGGACTTCAACATTTGAATAATGAAGGGTGATAGACTTCGTCTGACCGTTCATCGTAGTCCCGTTAAGATAGCCCACAATATTTTTGTCGGAAGTAATGGTTACCTCTTTTACGTGTTCTTCCGGGGTCAGTCCCTTTAAAGTCATCTTATTGACAACTACCTTGCGAGAAAAGGTGAGAAGGAGTCCTGATGTCTCCGTAGTAGTAAGATCCTCAGAAAGAAGAATATCCGCCGTCGGATCGTAACTACTTGTTCCGTCAGGGTACTGTGAAGACAAGCTTTTCGGTGAGCCGCCAGAGGTGGTCTCAGTAAACAATTTCGCACGGAAAGTGTACGATTCTGCCGAGCTTACATTTGCAGAAATGGTAAGCTTTGTGGGAGACTGTATGGCAACAGTCTTGTCAGTGACCTCCGTCTCTACCGATTTCGTCACCGTAGTACCATTTTCTTCCACCTCTTCCTCGGTAACCAAATAGAGGTGCATATTCGCAACATCGTCATCAGTCCATTCGTAAGAAACACTGCTTTCACCTTCAACGGCGGTAGTTCTAGTATCTACCACTTTTTCTGCGGTGAATGTGACCGTAACTAAATTCTGAACCTGTTCGTCAACATCACTGGAAACGACATCTTTTTGGCAAGCGCCAAAAGAAAGAATAGCGAGAGCAAAAAAGCTAAAAAGAGTGATCTTTTTCATAAGGCAAATTCTAGTAATCATTTCCATTATTCGGCTCATTGTAATCTTCATCATCACCAGGGCCGCCCGGGCTGGAACAGATTGGCGTTCTCTCGAGCATCAAAGCTCTCATAGCCCATTCGGGCGCTTCGTAAAATTCTTTTTTGTTCATAGTGTTTGAATGTTTTTATGTTATTAATTACAAATTGTTTTCTGTCTTTTTCTCGCAGACTACAAATTTATGAATAAAGATTGGAAATCCGCTCTTTTCCTACGGAAAAAATGAGCCCGAAGCGTACAAAATCCCAATGATTCGTACGCTTCGGGAACGAAGGCGTATTTGAAAAGAGCGAAACCCCGGGGAAACGTTCGTTTCGGGAACGGGGCGTCAAGTTATCCTGCAGGTGATCTACGAGAACAGATCGATGTGGGTGATAAGATCATTCAGGGGAGAGCTGTGAGGGATGAGTCCTCGATATTGCAGTCTCCCGACAATGATGGCGGGGTGAGTATGATATTTCTTTGCAAATGCGATAATTGCTTTTCTGCTGAAATCATTGGCGGAGATCAATTCTAATTCGGCAGAATAGGGGAAAAGGATTTTGGATGCAAAATGATCTGCCTCACTCTCTTTCCGTATGTTGTCAAAATCCATTGTCTTGTCTTCCAAAAAGATGTCTTTCTTACCATGAAGCAAAACGTGGCCGATTTCGTGAAAAAAAGAGAACCAGAATACGTCGTTTCGTTTTTGCTTATCGGTCATTTGGATGCAGGGAGTCCCTCCTAGCCATCTGACACAACCATTCACGGGCGCGTGTTGGATGTGGTGGACGAAGACCAACTTAATACCCACTTTTTGACAAATCTCTATTAGATGATTTGTGAAATCCTCAGGCTGCTCTTCGACCAATTGCTTCATCTCAGGGATGACTTGTTTAAGGGCGACATCGCTGTATGGATTCTCGACAGATTGCTTGCTGGCCAGGACTTCGCCTTGTCTTAGCCATGCAGAGACTGCATAAGGATTCTTGGTTGACGCAAGAGAGATTCGAAAAGCAACCTTAAGCTCTTGATTAAGGTAATAATCTTCCCACGCCTTCGCAGTTGTGATATCAAAGAAGTCAAACAAGTTCTTGATGCGTTCCGTTGAGGACCTGGTCTCAGGTACCCATCCGAGAGCAGCCATTTTTGAATAGGGGAATGCCTGAGCCCACTTTTTTGTGGTCTCATCTTGATAGATTTCCTCTCTTTTTTTTCGTGCGCAATACTCGTCATAATTCCGCTGAAGATTCAGCCACATCCGAGCCGTGATATGGGTTACCTGTTCAAACGCCACGGACATGTCAGGTGTTATCGAGCTTGCTCCTGTCAGGACAGCGTTGATTGTCTTTTCCGGCTTTGACGTCCTAAGCGCGAACTCTTTCACGCTCATTTCCATCTCAGACAGTTTCTCCTTTAGAGTAATCCCTGGATGAAAAGCCTTGATGGGCTTATAAAAGTTTTCGTTCTTTCCTGTCATATCGCTGTCGTTGTTTATTTGTGATAGTCAACTATTTCCTCGATTTCGACCCCAAGTATTTCCATCCACAGGTAATGGTGGTTTTCATCTTCTGGAATGGGGTCCTCGTGAGGCCGGAAAACCAATCGATAGGGTTGATCCAAATCACAGGCCCAATATCCCTCTCGGTTCCCATGAAGTTCGTGATAATGCCCCGGAAGGTAACGCACGTCTTCCAGGGTGTCCGCTGTCGCCAAATCGTAAAGCCGTCTCAGGAATAACTCACCTCTTCGCTGCCCAAGTTCCTTGTAACACCGCCGTTCATCTTCCGCTGCCCTTTTCAACTTCTTGTCCCCGAACGTGATATTCATTTCCTTATTGTTAGTAAGCTAGGCAAAGATAGTTATAAATTTGACTTACACAAAATGTACGTAAAAATTTAAACAAAAAAAGGGAAACCTGCCAGTCTCCCTTTTATCATATTCAGAATAAGAATTACTACCCGTTGACTATTTCTTTTTATCGTAGATCCGATGATAAACCAGCGGGGCGAGGATGTAGGCGAAGACCTCGAAGATGCCGATGAGGAAGATGCCCATGAGCACCCATTTGCCGACCTCCTCGGCCAGCGTCGCCTCCACCACCCGGCCGAAACAGAGGCCAATGGCGGCGACGGCGATCGCGACCACGACGGCCGTCCCGATCATGAAGCGTCTGCAGAAGGTGCGTTTGTCTATCATAAATGCACGGGTTATATCGTTAAAATAGTTTGTTGTTTCTCAAACTTTATGTACCTTTGTATCGATAGAGATTGATAGCGCCCCTTGAGAAAGGGCAACAATTACATAGGGCATTTTCCCGTGAGGGGAAGTGCCCTACTATTTTTCTCAGCGGATGCGTACTTTCTTATCTGCTCCAATGGTTCAACCATGTTCTAAAAACCAATCTCTATCTATGGTCAAATTTTCAACCAAGTTGAGCTTTGACATCTGCCTGGAATCCAGGTGTGTCAAGCGAACGATCAAGGCCAGCTCAAAAGCCTTGAAGGTCGTTAAAGAGATCATCCGGACTCGTCTTCGAAAAGAGGATGTAGTCGACTCCGGCTAGCCCGGGATCCTGTTTACCCATCCGCCAAAGGGTTGCCTACCATTGGGGGCAACCCTTTGATGATTGTGGGGAAGGTGGGATTTTAGGGCCGACACCTTCCCCATCGAATGTGCCTTGGAAGTGCCTGAGAGCTCGATTGGGTGGGGAAGGTCAACGGGCATTTTTCCCACCTTCCCCAATTATGCCTGACACCTTCCCCGAAAGATGCTCCGAATAGAAAGCGCGGGCCTGCTCCTCAGCGGCGATGCGCTCGGGAGTGCCAGGCGCACCAAATTCCGCATCGAGAACCTTGTCGTAGTCCCTAATTTGATTATCGTTCGCGTGTTTTTTCATAGTTCTGCGACCTTCTTATGAAACGGCATTTAGATCATTATCGATTGCCTTATAATTTGAATGTAAAAAAGATGTTGATAACAAAAGGGGGAAGGAGAGTGCTAATGACGGAGAATACGATACATTTGCGGGAAATAAAATAGTGCAGTACTTAACGCCTTTTAGATACATTTACACTGAACTAGCAATTGATATTTATTATAAACCGCTTGCTATGAGCATCTAAAAAAATTCTATGGCAAAAACCGTTCTAAATGTATCGGGTACGTCCCGATGGAGTCGACCTTCGACAGGAGAGCCTTCGTGGCTTGATTACTGGATTCTACGCAGAAAGTATACTGGATTGCCAGTATGCTGCGGAAACTGTGGGTGTGTGCACAATCTTGTTGGAGCTCATGTTAAGAAACAAAATGGAGGCGACGAACTCTACATCACGCCGTTATGTGCAAAATGCAATCAAATCTCCGGGTGCTTTGATGTTTATACCGAACTTGTTAGAGTTCCCAACGGTCTCTAGTAGGTGGCATCCAAGCCTTTAAATGGGAGAAGTGAAACTTCGAAACTTTAGTGGAAGCAAAACAAAATCACAACTTTTTTATGGCACGTACTGTAAAAAAAGGAAGAGATGCCAGTACTGGGCGTTTCATCCCAATCGGGGAAGCTGAAAAGCATCCTGCCACAACTGTCATCGAGAAAGTAAAAGTCGGTCCGGTAAAACGCCGCAAGTAACTTCCTTGATGTAAGTCAACATCCGGAGGGCTCTCAAGCTGGTAACTGAAAGGAGCCCTCTGGATTTTTTATAGCGCAGTCTATCTCTTCAGAATCTCAACAAAGTTCCCGATGACGTACTCCACATCCTCGTCCGAGAGGCAAGTGTGCAGCGGGAGCGTGATCTCGTTCTCAAACAGCCGGAAGGCGTTCGGAAAATCAGCAATATCAAACCCCAGCGCCTTGTAGGCCGTCATCATCGGGAGCGGCTTGTAGTGGACGTTGGTGGCGATGCCCCGTTCGGCCATTTGCTCGATCACGCGGTTGGTCTCTTCGCGGGTCTTGCCGAGCAGGCGTACCAGGTAGAGGTGATGCGAACTGCAGTGTTCGGCGGAACGGTGGTTCAGCACAGCGACGGGCAGGCCTTCCAGGGCCTTGTTGTACCGCGCCACGATGTCATATCTCCGTTGCAAGATGGACGGATACCGCTCGAACTGGACCAGACCCATCGCAGCCATGATGTCCGTCATGTTGCACTTGTACCACGGGCCGATGATGTCGTATTCCCAGGCGCCGAGCCGGGTCTTCGCGAGCGCATCCTTGTTCTGGCCGTGGAGGCTGAACAGCTGCGCGAGGCGGTAAATCAACTCATTCCACGTCTCGCCCTCCTTCTTCGGGACCGTGGGCATGTAGTCCACGCCCGCAGGCACGGGCTCCTCGCCGAATGGCAGATGCCACGTCATCGCGCCGCCCTCCGCAGTCGTGAAATTCTTCACGGCGTGGAAGCTGAACGAGCTGAAATCCGCAATCGAGCCGGCCATCCGACCTTTGCGGCTGGCGCCGAATGAGTGCGCGCAGTCAGCCGACACCACGATCCGGCCGATCCGCGCCTGCAAGGCATTCGAGGGCCGGAACAGCCCCCGTTTCGCCTCCACGATCTCGAATACGCGGTCGTAATCGGCCACGATGCCACCCAGATCTACCGGCACGATCACCTTCGTCCGCTCCGTGATGGCCTCCGCCAGCCGGTCATAATCCATCTCCACATTGTCCTTCTGGCTGTCTACCATCACCAGCCGGCACCCCACGTGTTGTGTCACCGATGCCGTCGCCGTGTAAGTGTACGCCGGCACGATCACCTCATCCTCCGGCCCTAAATCCAGCAGATGTAGCACCATCTCCATCGCCGCCGTTGCGGAATTCAGGCAGACCGTCTTGTCCGTGTGAATGTATTCCGAAATCTGCTTCTCCAGCTTCTTCGTCCGCGGGCCGGTCGTGATCCAACCCGAAAGAATCGCCTCGCGTACTTCCTTCGCCTCCGCCTCCGTCATGTCAGGCGGGGAGAACGGGATGTTTCTAAGTTTAAGGTTCATAGAAATAACAAATTAATCTCAATCTTATCGTATCGTGATAATAATCTTTTTCGTATATTTGCCAAAGCATTAGTAGCGAACCGCCCCTTGAGAAAGGGCACCATTACATAGGGCATTTTCCCGTGAGGGGGAATGTCCTACTATTTTTTATCTCGGATGCGTACTCTATTATGCTTTCCAATGGTTTATCTACTTATTTAACGCAACTAATGCTTATGGTCAAATTCTCAACCAAGTTGAGCTTTGACATCTGCCTGGAATCCAGGCGTGTCAAGCAAACAATCAAGGCCAGCTCAAAAGCCTTGAAGGTCGTTAAAGAGATCATCCGGACTCGTCTTCGAAAAGAAGATGTAGTCGATCCTGGTTAGTCTGGGATCCTGTTTACCCATCCGCGCAAGGGGTCGCCTACCATTGGGGGCAGCCCTTTGATGTTATTCTTCGGCGAAGTCTTTCAGTATGCGAAACACGCGCTCCTTCTTCCATTCGGTGGATCGATGCACGCTAGAATCTTGAGTCAATGAATTGTCAATTTGTCAGTTTCTTCCTTGCTGGCCACATAATTGTTAAAGTCAAAAACGGTAGGATCTGCATCTGGATTAAATCGTCTGTAAGACGAGATCCCTATTCTAAATTGACTGGTTACGCCTCGAATACCAAAGCAGAGGAGAAAACAAAAACTATTGTATTATGGCTCAAAAACGAGACACAAACAAGTACGAGTGTTACCAGGGCAACAAACTGGTTTATGTTGGTATTACCAACGACTTGGAACGAAGAGAAGCTGAACATCGGGCAGATGGCATGAAGTTCTCTTCTATTAGGAAAGTTGGTAATGTTACAACCCCAGAAGCTGCTTCAGACTGGGAAACTGCCAGGATTCAAACTTACCAGAGGAATCATGGCGGTGACACTCCTATGTACAACAAGAACAATACGGGCAAGTAAAACGGTTGTTCTGTTGTTTCTACTGCGCGAAAGCGTTTCTGATTAGAGCTTTCGGTCTGTTGCCGCAGATCGAAAGCTTTTTCAAACCCCAGTCCAGTTGGTATACAAACCTGTTTGCGGCTAATGGGCCTGCGTTTTCGCGTGGTTTCTTGGATACTATACTTTCAAATGCATTCATATATAGTTTTCCGTTTAACTATAGAGTGTTCAACACTTCTTCTACCTGCACATCCACAGACAGAATCTTTCCAAGTTTTGGGGTTGTTCGGAATGCGAGTTGGAATGGCACATCAACCGAGCCTTCGCACCACATATAGTGATCATTCCAATCATCATCCAGAATAGAGGGCGCTTTATCTTCATCTATCAGAAGGTAGTCTGCTTTAAAGACAAAGAAATTCAAATCTACATTAACGGTTACTTCGACTTCAATCAACACGGTCTGGTCTGTAAGTCGCCGTACTGTAACATCCTCAATAGTGGGAGTGTTAACACTGCTGATGGTGGGGTCTTCCATGTAACCGGGAAGATGAAAATGTTCTCCACCATCGTAATCTGTTTCTTCCAATACCTCGGTCACATATTCTTCATTCAATACTCTTTTAACCTCTTCATTGATTTCAAATCGGTTAAATTTCCCTATTTTCACCAGAGCGTTCTTTATCTGTTCCAGCAATTCAAGTTCAGTGTTAATTTGGGTTTCAAAGAACGTGATTACATCTGAAATAAGCATTACGCAGTTCTCTGCGAGACCAGCATTCTTAAGTTCTTGCACCAAGTCTGGGTGCAAGGCATTGTCCGACCCTGCGAAGTCTTTTGTATTTTCTGAAAGAAATACAATTTGAGGGTCTTCTATCAATGCTTTTTGTATTGAGCATTCCGATTTGATTGTTTCCCAGATGAGAGCATCACGATAACCAACGTTACCTTCTTTAAATTCCTTGAATGGTTTCTTTATGTTTAATTCTTTGGAAACTAATTCCTTGATGTCGACTTTAGGGTAGTTTATTACTTTTATTCCGAGAGCATTTAGTCGGCTTCTAAAGAAAGCTTCATATTCTTTCGTCTTGTCGTTAATGAAGGAATCTTTGTCCAGTTTTTCCGCTCTACCTTGTGTTCGCGTAACAAGCATTAATAATTCCGCATAACCGGGCAGATGTTGGAGTAAAACTTTTCGATACTGACATACCATCTCATCAACCACAATATCAGGTATCATTAGGTCATAGCCCAACTGATTAGCAGCGCTTGTTAGTTTGATGATGCGTGATCCATGGAGATGGAAATCCTTGTGGATTATGTTTGTGTCAAAAACAAGTTTCATTCATAGCTGTCCGGAGAAATTTTACCAAAGCGTAAGTTGCCTTCCATACGGTGCCTCCGGGACAATAACAGGGAAGGAAGGTTGATTATACATTTCACGGATATCACCTCTTTTGAAGAGGATTTGTCCGATAGAATTT
>JAFPVJ010000012.1 GCA_017400135.1 Bacteroidales bacterium | reverse complement strand
GGCCGCCGTTTACCGGGGCTTCGATTCAGACCTTCGCTTGCGCTGAGCCCCCCTCTTAACCTTCCGGCACCGGGCAGGTGTCAGGCCACATATGTCATCTTAACGATTTAGCGTAGCCATGTGTTTTTGGTAAACAGTCGCCTGGGCCATTTCTCTGCGCCCTGTCGCCAGGGTCCGCTTCTCCCGAAGTTACGCGGTCAATTTGCCTAGTTCCTTAGCCATGATTCACTCGAGCACCTTAGGATTCTCTCCTCACCCACCTGTGTCGGTTTACGGTACGGGCCGCATCACTCTTAACGATCCGCAGATTTTCTTGCAAGTCTGATTACCTGCACTGTCCGCTTGTCCGAAGACGCGCGGTACTGTCGGGGTTCAACTTTCGCCTACGCCCTTCAACCACCTATTCCGTCAGGTGGCGGCAGTGTCACTCCTCGGTCTCTGCTTCTCCCGTGATGCGGGTAAAGGAATGTTAACCTTTTTGCCATCGGGTGCGCCTCTCGGCTTCCCCTTAGGTCCCGACTTACCCTCAGACGTTTAGCGTTGCTGAGGAAACCTGGGGTTTTCGGTGTGATTATTTCTATAATCATTGTCGTTACTTATGCCTACATTTTCGTTTCCGCACGC
This sequence comes from Bacteroidales bacterium, assembly GCA_017400135.1. Lineage (GTDB taxonomy): Bacteria > Bacteroidota > Bacteroidia > Bacteroidales > UBA932 > Cryptobacteroides. The sequence continues at coordinate 238,547 of JAFPVJ010000012.1, read as the reverse complement.
TCCAGCGGCCCTCGCGGGTCCGCCTTCGGCGCCGAGCGGAATGCTCCCCTACCACGCACGATCTCTCGCGCGTCCACGGCTTCGGCGGCAGTCTTGATGCCCGGTCATCATCCACGCGTCATCGCTCGACTAGTGAGCTGTTACGCACTCTTTGAATGAATAGCTGCTTCCAAGCTAACATCCTAGCTGTCCATGCGATGTCACCTCGTTCTGTCTCAACTTAAACTGCTCTTGGGGGCCTTAGCCGGTGGGCTGGGCTCTTACCCTTTCGCCGACGGATATTAGCACCCGACGACTCACTCCCGGTCTCTGGGCTGCGCGCATTCGGAGTTCGTCAGGAATCGATAGGCGATGAAGCCCTCTCTTCCTATCGGTAGCTCTACCTCACGCAGTCATGACCGAGGCTGTCCCTAAAGACATTTCGGGGAGTACGAGCTATCTCCCAGTTTGATTGGCCTTTCACTCCTACCCACGCCTCATCCAAGCCCTTTTCAACGGAAACTGGTTCGGGCCTCCATGGAGTGTTACCTCCACTTCACCCTGGACATGGGTAGATCACTAGGTTTCGCGTCTGCTCATACCGACTATAAGCGCCCTGTTCAGACTCGCTCTCGCTGCGGCTCCAGTCCCTGAAGGACTTAACCTCGCCGGTATGAAGCAACTCGTAGGCTCATTATGCAAAAGGCACGCCGTCGCCCTCTCGGGCTCCGACCGCTTGTAAACGAACGGTTTCAGGTTCTGTTTCACTCCCCTGTTCGGGGTGCTTCCCACCTTTCCCTCACGGTACTGGTTCACTATCGGTCTTCCGGATGTATTTAGCCTTGCGGCATGGTCGCCGCGGATTCAGACAGGGTTCCACGTGTCCCGCCTTACTCAGGTGGTTATCTTGGTCGGGCAGGTCTTGCCTGTACGGGACTATCACCCTCTGCGGACGGACTTTCCAGACCGTTCCAGTTCGACGCTCGACTCTTCATGATAACTCCTACAACCCCGCCGGCGCCGTAACGTCGGCGGTTTGGGCTCTTCCCCTTTCGCTCGCCACTACTCAGGGAATCGATGTTTCTTTCTCTTCCTGGGGGTACTAAGATGTTTCAGTTCCCCCCGTTCGCCCCGGCAATTGCCGGTATGCAGCCTTCAACTGCATGGGTTGCCCCATTCGGACATCTCCGGATCACTTCCTGTTTGCGGATCCCCGGAGCTTTTCGCAGCTTACCGCGTCCTTCGTCGCCACCGGAAGCCTAGGCATCCTCCGTTCGCTCTTCTTCTCTTTCTCCGTAAGTGAATCATTCGCGACTTTGAATTTATTGCACTTCAACGTCTCAAATAATTGTACTCGTTGCCTATGAAATTGCAGTCCCTTTCTTCAACTCTCGAAAAAACTCGTTGTGTTTAAAAGAAAATAAAACTGATCAATTTGCTTCTTGTTTTTCTTTACCTCGTTATCTTTCTCAAACTTGTCAATGAACTACCGCTTTTTTCAAAACGGGCTGCAAAGATAAGGACTTTTTTCGGACTTGCAAATCTTTTTTGGTTTTTTTTGATTTTTCCACTTCCAGGCATCCCTCCGGCCCTTTTTTATATTATATTTACAAGGTAAAAACGAAAACAATGGACGAGAACAAACCCATTTCCCTGCCGGAAAACGCCAGCCGCGAGCTGAAACCGGGCGAAACCTACGAGCCCCTGCTCAAAGCGGGGAAAAGCTATCCCGAAGTCACCGCCTATTCCGTCATCATAGGCCTGCTGATGACCGTCATCTTCTCCGCCGCCGCGGCCTACCTCGGCCTCAAGGTCGGCCAGGTCTTCGAAGCGGCCATCCCGATCGCCATCCTCGCCGTCGGATTCACCTCCGCCCTCGGCAAGAAGGGAGGCCTGGGCCAGAACGTCATCATCCAGTCCATCGGCGCCTGCTCGGGCGTGATCGTGGCCGGTGCCATCTTCACCCTGCCCGCCATCTACATCCTGGGCCTGGAAGTCAACTTCTGGCAGATGTTCCTCTCCTCGCTCCTCGGCGGCGTGCTCGGCATCCTCTTCCTCATTCCCTTCCGGAAATACTTCGTCAAGGATATGCACGGCAAGTATCCCTTCCCGGAAGCGACCGCGACCACCCAGGTCCTGGTCAGCGGGGAGAGCGGCGGCAAGAGCGCCAAGACCTTGCTGATCAGCGGTCTGATCGGCGGTCTATATGATTTCATCGTGGCTACCTTCGGCGCCTGGAGCGAAACCCTGACCACGACGGTCATGCACTGGGGCCAGGTCGTCGCCGACAAGGCCAAGGTCGTGCTGAAGCTCAATACGGGCGCGGCCGTCCTCGGCCTGGGTTACATCATCGGCCTCAAATATTCCTTCATCATCTGCTGCGGCAGTTTCCTTGTCTGGCTGGTCATCATCCCGCTGATGAACCTGATCTGGGGCGGCAGCGTCATCGACCTGATGGGCTCCGGCATCACCCAGACCATCGGCGCGATGGCGCCCGAACAGATTTTCAAGGAATATGCCCGCCACATCGGCATCGGCGGCATCGCGACCGCCGGCATCATCGGCATCATCAAGTCGGCCGGCGTGATCAAGTCCGCGGTCGGCCTGGCGGCCGGCGAATTCAGGCGCAAGCCCGGTGAGACGACAGCCGAAGTCCCCCGGACCGACAAGGACATCAAGATGAAGACCGTCGTCACCGGCATCGTCATCGCCCTGCTCGCCGTCTTCGCCTTCTTCGCCTTCGGCGGCGTCGTCAACAATGTCTGGCAGGCGCTCATCGGCGTCCTGATCGTTGCCGTCATCGCCTTCCTCTTCACCACCGTGGCGGCGAACGCCATCGCCATCGTCGGCACCAACCCGGTCAGCGGCATGACCATCATGACCCTGATCATCACCGCCCTGGTACTTGTCGCCGTCGGGCTGAAAGGCAACGCCGGCATGTGCGCCGCGATGATCATCGGCGGCGTGGTCTGCACCGCGCTTTCGATGGCCGGCGGTTTCATCACCGACCTCAAGATCGGCTACTGGATCGGCACGACGCCCGCCAAGCAGGAGACCTGGAAATTCCTCGGAACCCTGGTGGCCGCCGCGACTGTCGCCGGCGTCATGATGATCCTGGACAAGACCTACGGATTCACCGGAGAAGGCGCGCTCGTCGCTCCGCAGGCCAACGCGATGGCGGCCGTCATCCAGCCGATGATGAACGGCGGCAACGCTCCCTGGCTGCTCTACGGCATCGGTGCCGTGATCGCCATACTCCTGACGGTCTTCAAGGTGCCGGCCCTCGCCTTCTGCCTGGGCATGTTCATCCCGATCGACCTCAACCTCCCGCTGCTCATCGGAGGCGCCGTCGCCTGGTTCGTGAGCACCCGCAGCAAGGATGCCGCCGTCAATGCGGCACGGCAGGAGAAGGGAACCCTGATCGCCAGCGGCTTCATCGCCGGCGGCGCCCTGATGGGTGTCGTGAGCGCCATCCTCAAGTTCGCCAATGTCGACTGGTTCCTGACCGGCTGGAATGCGCAGTACGGCGAAGCCATCGCCATCATCCCCTTCGTGGGCCTCATCCTTTACATGATCTTCGCGACCCGGCCCGAGAGAAAATAAGCGCAGAGACAAATAAATGTATTATATTTGCAGATTGGAATAATCGCCCATGAAGCAATTGATACATAGATTCGTCCTTCTCACGGCCACATTTTTCGTCCTGGCGTCCTGCAATTGGGTCTCCGACCTGATTCACGACGGCGAGGTGGTCGCGCGCATCGGGAAGCACAAGCTGTACCGTTCCGAGCTGGCCGGATTCATCCCCCACGACGCATCTCCGGAAGACAGCGCCCGGCTGGCCGGACAGTATATCAACACCTGGGCCAAGGAGATCCTGTTCGTCGACCTGGCCGGTGAACAACTGTCCAGGACGGACAGCGACGTGACCACGGAAGTGGAAGACTACCGACGCTCCCTGTTGAAATACCGCTACGAGCAGCAATACCTCCACGAGCGCCTCGACACCGTGGTGGCGGCTTCCGAGATCGAATCCTATTACCAGGACCATCAGGACCTGTTCGCCCTGCAGGTGCCCATCGTTCGGGCCCGTTTCCTGGACGTCTTGAAGGAGTCTGCCGACCTGGAGTCCCTCAGGAAGATGATGTCTGCAGACAAGGAGGAAGACCAAGCGATGGTGGACAGTCTCGCGTTCGGTTCCGCCCTGCGCTATGCGGACCGTTCCGGAGAATGGCTCGACATGCCGGTCTACGCCAAGTATTTCGGCTACGACTACGGCACGGTCCTGTCCAAACTCCGCCCCGACGGCTTCATCGTAATGGACGAAGGTGAAGCTGACGTCAAGATCGGCTATGTCTGCGAAATGCGCAAGCCCGGGACGGTCGCGCCCCTCGAATATTGTACGGACCGCATCCGGGAAATCATTCTCAGCAACCGAAAACACGCGTTGCTGGCCGGTTTGGAACAAGACTTGCTGAAAGACGCCCTGGAGCAAGAAAAACTGATAATTTATTGAAGATGAACCATACGCTCAAACTGGCGGCCGTAACGGTCCTCCTGACCCTCTGCACAGGCGCCGCCGCCCAACGCTACAACCGGGTGATCGACAAGACCATCGCCGTCGTCGGCAACGATATGATCACGATCTCCGATCTGGAGCAGGAAATCCAGGTCTCCCGTTCCCAGGGAGGCTCTTCCGATGAAAAAGCCCGCTGCGAACTGCTCGAGCGGATGCTCGAATCCAAACTCTTCCTCCTGCAGGCCCGGCTGGACTCCCTGTCGGTCAACCAGGACATGGTGGAGAGTTCGGTCGGACAGCGGATCGACCAGGTCCGCACCGCGCTCGGCGGAGACGAGGCCGTGGAAGAGTATTTCGGCAAACCCCTGTACAAGCTGCGTCAGGAATGGCGGAAGCAGATGGAGGACATGTCCCTCACCCAGCAGGAGCAGATGGAGATCGCCAAGAAAGTGCCGGATCTCACGCCCTCGGACGTCAAGCGCTATATCGACACGACCGATGCGGCGGACCTCCCCATCGTCCCGATCAAATACCAGCTCAGCCAGGTCTGCCTGTATCCGGACCGCGAAGCAGCTAACCTGGCGGTGAAGGAGAAACTCCTTTCCCTGCGGGAACGCATCCTCAACGGCGAGAAGTTCGCGACCCTCGCCCGCATCTATTCCGAGGATCCGGGCAGCGCGCGCAAGGGCGGAGAACTGGGCATGGCTTCCAGGAGCATCTTCTGGCCGGCCTTCTCCGATGTGGCGATGTCCCTCAAACCGGGCATCATCTCCCAGGTGGTTGAGACGCCGGACGGCTTCCACATCATCGAAGTCATCGAGAAGAGCGGCGACATGTTCAACGCCCGCCACATCCTTCTCAAACCCCAGTATACGGCAGAGGACCGCGAGCACGCCTTCCACGTGCTGGACTCCATCCGCACCGAGATCAACAACAAGGCCCTTCCCTTCGAACTGGCGGCCCGTTTCTATTCCGAGGACAACGCCACCCGGACCAACGGCGGACAGATGGCCGATCCCAACACCGGAAGCGCCTACTTCGAGATCGACCAGCTGAAGCCCCAGGACTATCTGGCCATCAAGGACCTCAAGGAAGGGGAGGTCTCCGAGCCGATCGAGTCCCTCGACAACGAAGGCCGCAACGGCAACCTCGTCTATAAGATCCTCCGCGTGGACAAGATCATCCCCGCCCACACCGCCACCTTCGAGAACGACTTCACGCAAATCTCGGAGCAGGTGCAGAACGACATGCAGATGCGGGCGATAGACGATTATCTCCGGAAAAAGATCAAGGAGTCGAAGGTCAAGATCGATCCCATGTTCAAGGACTGCGAATTCCGCAACGAAGCCTGGTACGAAAAGATCAAGAAGAAATAGCGTCCCGTGAAGAGACTTCTCGTCATCCTGTTTCTCTTGTCCGCCGCCCTGCCCCTTACGGCCCAGAAACGCCAGAAAGGCCAGCAGCCGACGGACAGTCTCGTGCGTCTGATGAGCGCGCAGTCCGCGGAGCTCATCCAGGAGCGGGGCAGGAACTACAGGAAAGTCATCGGACCGGCGAGATTCCTCCACAACAAGACCTATCTGATCTGTGACACGGCCTATTGGGACGTGGATGTCCACATCATCAAGGCGTTCGGCCACGTGCGCATCCTGCAGGACGAGACGGTGCTGACCAGCGAAAAGCTGGATTATTTCATCGACGACGACCTGGCCCAGTTCCGGGGCACCGTGGTGCAGCTCCAGGACAAGGAACGCAATACCCTGCGCACCCGCCATCTGGACTACAACACCAAGGACTCCGTCGCCATTTTCAAGAACGGCGGCGCGATGCGGGACAAGGACGGCCAGCTGATCGAGAGCAACAACGGATCCTACGACTCCAAGACCAAGATCTTCCACTTCCAGGGGAATGTCAACATGTTCACGGATTCCGTGTTCGTCAAGACCGAAGAACTGGTCTACCACGGCAACACCAGCCTGGCCACTTTCGACTACGGCGTCGACATCTGGAGAAACGCCAACATGCTTTCCGCCCGACGCGGCGACTATGACCGGAAAGAGGAGCTCTTCCACTTCTACGACGAAGTGCACGGCATGACCGACAAGCAGGAGGGCTGGGCGGATACGCTCCATTTCAACAAGATCACGCAGGACATCGAGCTCCATGGCAACGTACAGGTCACGGATGATTCGCGCAAGGTCTCCGGTCTCGGCGAGCACATCTGGTATGTGGATTCGCTGGACCGTCTGACCATGAGCGTCGATGCGACTATCATCGCAGAACTGGAAGATGCCAACAACAAGACCAAGCCCCGGGATACGCTGTACATGGCCGCAGACAAGATCGAGCGACACAGTCTCGCCCGCAACGAGCTGCCGGAGGGTCTGGTCAAAGATTCGAATAAAAGGCTGAGCGACCTGGAAATCGATCCCGTCTCCGCCTACCGCAAGAAGGCCAGCGAAGAGGCCCAGAAGAAAGCGGATGAAGAGGCACGCAAACGGGACGAGGCCATGGGCAAGAAGACCAAGGATCCCGCTGCCAAGGCGGCCAAACCCAAGGATGACACGGCGAAGCCCCCGAAGGAAAAGAAGGCAGACCAGCCGGAACCGACCGATACCGACGGGCCTGCCGACACCGACAACCCGAGCGATGCCGATCAGCCGGCGACGCCGCCCGACACGCCGCAGGAAGAGGCTCCCGACACGAGCCGCATCTCCTTCATCAAGGCCGTCGGCAAGGTGCGCGTGTTCAAGTCCGACATGCAGGCCCGCTGCGATTCGCTCCTGTATTCCGACCTGGATTCGCTGGCGTTGCTATATCTGGACCCGGTCGTCTGGAACGAAGGCAACCGTCAGTATGTCTCTGACAGCATCACGGTCGTGATCCAGAACAGCCGGATGAAGAAAGCGAGCCTGATGTCCAACGCCTTCATCACCATCCAGGAGGATTCGATCAGTTTCGACCAGATCCGGGGAGCGGAAATGATGGCCTATTTCGACACCGCCACCGTTCTGCAGCGTTTCGACGCCCTGGGAGGTGCCAGCGCCGTTTTCTATCTGGAAGAGAACGACGCCCTGGCCACGGTCAACAAGGTGGAGAGTAAGATGTTGTCCGCCTATTTCAAGGACGGCGAGATCCAGCGCATCTACTATTTCGACAATCCGCACAACGACGCCTATCCGACGGTGCAGCTGCCGCACGACGACCGGCAGATGAAAGGATTCCGCTGGGATCCCGACAAGCGCCCGACGGGAATGATCGACATCACTCCCTACAAGCCGCGCCTGTCCGAACGCATCGCGTACGAGGCACGGCCGCAGGCGAAATTCCCCCAGACCGAGAAATACTTCCCGGGTTATATGAAGGAGGTGTATGCCGGTCTGGCCGCCCGTGATTCCGCCCAGCGGGCCAGCCGCCGGATGCGCGACTCCCTGGAGCTGGACAAGCCCCGGATCGTTCCGCCGCCGGACACGACGCAGGCCGACGTGCCGAAAATGCCCGACGAAGAGGAAGTGAATCCGGAGGAGGAACCGGAGGAAATCGGACAGGAACCCGAAAATGAGAATCCGGAGTCACCGGAGGCGCCGACGCAGCCGGAAAACGAAACGACTCCGCCGGAAGAAAAGCCCGAGAATACCGAAAGTCCGGAAGGAGAAGAAACTGAGGTGCCCGAAGTGAAGGCTCCGGAAATAGATCCGCACGTTGCGGATTCCATCGCCCGCGCCAAAGCCGTGCGTGACTCCACCCGCGCCGCACTGCTGGCCATCAAGGCGGCCCGGGATTCCGTCAAGCACGTCCAGGACTCCATCCAGGCAGCCAAGGACGCCCTGTTGGCCATGAAGAAGGCAGTCAGGGATTCGGTCCGTCAGGTCAAGGAAGAGAAGCGGGAAGCCCGCTGGGCCGAACTTGACCGCAAGGATGCCATCAAAGACTCCATCAAGACAGCCAAGAAACTGGCGAAATTCCGCAAGGAGGTCGCCCGTAAACTGGAAATCCGGGACAAGGAACTGGCCCGCGAGCAGGCTCGCCTAGAAAAGTACGTCCGGCATTTCGAGAAGATCAAGGCCCGGCGCGACGAGCGTGCGGCCAAGCATCCCGAGCGTGCCCGGAAGAAAGCGGAGGCCGAACTGAAGAAGGCCTTGAAGGCCCAGGCCGCTGAAGAAAAGAAGGCGGCGAAGGCACAGGAAGCCGAGGCCAAAAAGGCTGAAAAAGCGCAGGCCGACGCCGAAAAGCCCAAAGCGGCGTCCAAGAAAAAGGCGGATTCCAAGCCGAAATCCGTTAAGCGCAGCAAATAATCAGAAATACCAGGGACTGTCTTTCAGCGGAATGGCGTGATAGATGGTGCCGGTGCTCCCTACATTCTCATAATTATACCCATAACGGGCGCCCCGGCCCGTCCGGGTGAAATAGGCGTCTGCGTTCTCGGTCAGGACGCCGGCGCGGTCGACGATACGGACGGCGAAAAGGGCCGGTTTGTTGGAGTAATAATTGAGGTCCATCGGATTCAGCGAACAAATGCGCACGAGGTGGGAGGAATGGATGAATTCCTTTCCGCCCAGGCTCATGCCGACATGCGCGACGCGGTCGGGCTCGACTCCGTTGCCCGGCGTGCCGAAGAAGATCAGGTCCCCGGCTTTCAATTTGTTGAGCGGAACCTCGACGCCGCATTTCGCCTGCTGAGAAGCGTTCCGGGGAAGCAGGATGCCGTTGAGGAAATACGTCATCCAGATCAGCCCGCTGCAGTCCATTCCCTTGACCGAAACGCCGCCCCAGAGATAAGGGATGCCCAGGAACTGGCGGGCCGTCTTTTCCAGGTTGGCCTGACTGGCCTTGCGGGTACGGGTCCAGTCATCAAAGGAAGCGAGATCCCGGGCCTGGGTGTACCCGATCCGGCCGTCGGGCAGGACGACCTGACAGAAGCCCATGCTGCGGACCGCACGCCCCTTGTCGCCAATCACCATCCGAAGCAAATCTCCCATCACCAACTCGCTCAGGATTTCGCTCCGGGCCGAAGGCCGGTTATAGACGCGCGAAAGGGGAACGGTGCAGATGTATTTCGGCGCGGCGACGTATTCGTCCAACTCTTCGGGAGTCATCTCCACGAGTCCCAGTTCCGTCGCCCAGGCGACGTAGGAGGGATCGTGCTGCACGACCTGACGCCAGTACCCCTGTTCCCCGATGATCTCGACGACCGTGCCCATCAGGGCCTGGGTTTCCAGGGCGGATTCATAGTCCGGAGCCGCCCGAAGGTAGCTGGTCGAGAAATCCACGACCGCCCAGCGGGTCTGCGAAGGAGCGGGAATAACCGTCAACAAGGAAAGCAAGACGCCGGTCAGGACCGGCAGAAAGATACGTCTGTTCATGGGGCGCACACAAAAGGATCCAAACGCAAAAATAAACAAAATCGCTATATTTGTAAAGATATGCCCAAACTGGAAAAGACCAATGCGGCCCGACTCCTGGACAAGGCCGGCATCTCCTACGAACTGATTCCTTACGAGGTCGATGAAAACGACCTCGCAGCGACCCACATCGCCGATCAGCTCGGGGAGGATATCGCCTGCGTCTTCAAGACCCTGGTGCTGCAGGGAGACCGGACCGGTTTCTTCGTTTGCGTCATTCCCGGAGACAAGGAAGTGGATCTGAAGGCCGCGGCCAAGGTCTCCGGCAACAAGAAATGCGACCTGATCCCGATGAAGGAACTCCTGCCGCGGACCGGCTACATCCGGGGCGGCTGCAGCCCGGTCGGGATGAAGAAGCCCTTCCCCACCTGGTTCCATGCCACCGCTGCGGAATTGCCCTACATCTATGTCAGCGCCGGCGTGCGCGGTCTCCAGTTCAAGCTTGATCCCAAGGCCCTGGCCGGCTATGTCGGGGCCCAATTCGCCGAAATCATCAAATGCTAGTATATGGAAAAGATTCTTGACCGCTTTTTGAGATATGTGTCCGTCGACACGCAGTCCTGCGAGACCTCCGAGACCCAGCCCAGCACCGAAAAGCAGCTGAAACTGCTGCGCATGCTTCGGGATGAGCTGAAGGCGATGGGTATCCAAGCCACGCTGGATAAATATGGCTATGTGATGGGCACCCTGCCCGCCACGCCGGGTGTAAAGGCACCCAAACTGGGCTTCATCGCCCACGTGGACACGGCCCCCGACGCCTCCGGCGCTGACATCAAGCCCCAGATCATCGAGGACTATGATGGCAGCGACATTCCCCTGTGCGGTGTTCCCGGCCTGTATCTCAAGCCCTCCGAATTCCCGGAACTGCTGGAGCACAAGGGCCAGACCCTGATCACGACGGACGGCACGACGCTGCTCGGCGCCGATGACAAGGCCGGTGTCGCGGAGATCATGGACGCCGTCCAATACCTGGTCGAGCATCCCGAGATCCCGCACGGCGAGATCAAGATCGGCTTCACGCCCGACGAGGAGATCGGCCGTGGCGTTGTCAAGTTCGACGTCAAGAAATTCGGGGCGGATTACGCCTATACGATGGACGGCGGGGACATCGGCGAATTGGAGTTCGAGAACTTCAACGCCGCAGCGGCCACGATCCGCATCCAGGGCCGCAACGTCCATCCCGGCTACGCCAAAGGCAAGATGAAGAATGCCATCCGCATCGCGGAGGAGCTGGACAGCCTGCTCCCGGCCAACCAGAAACCCGAATACACCGAAGGCTACGAAGGCTTCTACCATCTGATCGCTTTCAACGGCAGCGTGGAGGAAGCGACGGTCACCTACATCCTGCGCGACCACGACCTGGACCTGTATGAAGAAAAGAAGGCCGTTGTGCGCCGCTGCGTGGACTTCATCAACGCAAAATACGGAGAAGGTACCGCAACGGCCGAGATCCGTCACCAGTATTACAACATGCGCAAGCAAGTGGAGCCCCATTACCACATCATCGAAAAGGCCATCAAGGCCATGGAGATGGAAGGAATCAAGCCCAAGGTGCAGCCCATCCGCGGCGGGACGGACGGCGCCAACCTCTCTTTCATGGGCCTTCCCTGCCCCAACCTCTTCGCCGGCGGGCTCAATTTCCACGGAAAGATGGAGTTCGTCCCCCTGGAAAACATGGAGGCGGCCTCGCGAGTCATCCTCAACCTGATCAGTCTGTTTGCCAAATAACCTGGATATGAAAAAGTTTTTCCTCTTCCTGGCGGCCGCAGCCCTGACGATGGCTTGCACCACCACGCAGTCTCCCACGATTCCCGAAAACCTGGCGGGAACCTGGAGCGGTGTCATTGAGGATCTCGGCCTCGCGCTCACCCTTCACCTGGGCGACACCTGCACCGTGGATTCCCCGGACCAGGGCGCCTTCGGACTCAAGGCTGAGATCAAGGACATTTCGGAAGAATCCATAAATGTCAAGTTCCCCGAATTCCACGCCGGCCTCAAGGCTACCCTGCAGGGGGATTCCCTGGTGGGGACCTTCCAGCAGCTGGTCATCCAGAAACGCATCGCGATGGCCCACGGACCCATCGTCCGAAACCGTCCCCAGACGCCGGTGTCGCCACTCCCCTACCAGGCTGAAGATGTCACATTCAACAATGGGGACATCTCCCTGGCCGGCACGTTTACACTGCCTGACAGCCCGCGGGACGTACCCGTGGTCGTGATGGTCAGCGGCAGCGGCCAGCAGGACAGGGACGAGACCTTGATGGAGCACAAGCCGTTCGCCGTCCTGGCGGACGCTTTCGCCCGGGCGGGCATCCCTTCTCTGCGTTATGACGACAGGGGATGCGGCGGATCCGCCGGAGTCTTCGCCGACGCCACCACGGCCGATTTCGCCACCGATGCCGCGTCGGCCGTGCAGTTCCTGAGAGACAAGGGCTTTTCCAAGGTGGGTATCCTGGGGCACAGCGAAGGCGGCACCGTCGCATTCATGCTGGCCGGAGCCGAAACCCCTGACGCGGGTACCCCGGACTTCATCGTCAGCCTGGCCGGCATGGCAGACCGTGGCGACAGCACCCTGCTGCGCCAGACAGCCAAGATGCTTGAGCTGCAGGGCGCCCCGGAAAAGGTCGCGACCTTCGCAGCCAAAAAGATGTACAAGAAGATCCTGAAGCAGAAGTCGGTCTGGATGGATTATTTCGTCGCAATGGATCCCGCCCCGTATATCTCCCGCATCAGCTGCCCGGTCCTGGCCCTGAACGGGGGCCTGGACACGCAGGTCATCCCCGAATTCAATCTCGAGAAAGTGAAGGCGCTCTGTCCTTCAGCCGACTGCCGGCTCTATCCCGGACTCAACCATCTGTTCCAGCCCTGCGAAACCGGATTGAGCGCCGAATACGCCAATATTGAAGAGACGATGTCCGAGAAGGTCATCTCCGACATCGTTTCCTGGATCAAAGGCCTGTAAAGCGCCGCCAGAGTTCCGGGAAAGAAGGGAAAGATTTGGCGACGCAGGCCGTGTCGTCGATTTCGACGGGGCCGTCCGCACCCAGGGCGGCGACGGACAGGGCCATCACCAGCCGATGGTCGTGACGGGATGAATAGGACCCGCCCTTGAGCAGGGCCCCGTTCAGCAGCCGCCAGGAAAGGGAATGCCCGACGATAAACAACTCATCCCCCTCGATCCACACGTCCACCCCCATCCGTGACAGGATGTCGACCAGGGCGGCGGCGCGGTCGCTCTCCTTGTTCACCAGCCGTCCGACGCCCGCAATCCGGTTTTCGCCGGGACAGAAAGCAGCGAGCATCGCCACAGCGGGGAAGAGATCCGGCGCGTTGTTGAGATCCACGCCAAAGGCACGCAGCGGTGCCTTGCGGACATTGATCGTCCCATCCTCGTCCTGGGAGACGCAGGCGCCCGCTTCCACCAGGATGTCCATCATCGTCAGATCCGCCTGCAGCGAAGAGGTGTCCAGTCCGGACAGACGCACGCCGCCGAACACCGCCCCCGCCACCAGGAACGGAGCTGCGCCGCTCCAGTCCCCTTCGATGTCGAAGGAAGCGGCCTCGTAGCGCTGGCCGCCGCGGATCTTGAAATTGATCGCCGTGCAAAGCCCCCAGTCACGCGTTTCGAGGAACTCCTCATCCCCCTCCATCTCGTTGGCGATGCGGATCCCGAACTTGCGAAGCACATCCAGGGTGATGAACATATAGGGAATGCTGCGGGGCTCGTGGACGAAAAGGGCGGAGTTCTTTTCCGCCAGGGGGAGCGCCATCAGCAGGCCGGAAATCAACTGCGAACCACCCTTACCGGAAATGTCCGCCCGGCCGGGCAGCAGCGTCCCGTCGATGCGCAACGGGACATAAACATCCTTGCGGGAGGTCTGGCCCAGATTGGTCAGCACGACGCCGAACGCCGCCATGATGTCATTCGCCCCGCTCAGCGGGCGTCCTGGCAGCGTTCCCCGACCGTTGACCGTGACCGGGGCCCCGTTCAAACGGGCTAGAATGGGAATCATCAGCCGCGTCAGCAAGCCCGATTCTCCGACGTCCAGCGTATCCAGCGCCAAAGGATGGTCCAAGGGGCCGATGCCCCGGATGGTCAGCACGTCCCCCTTGCGATGCACTTCGGCACCGAGCGAACGGGCAGCGGCAACGGCCGCCTCCGAATCCGCACAAGGCTGGTAACCGCCCAGGGTCGAAACGCCTTCGGCCAGCGCTGCAGCCACGATGGCCCGCTGGGCAAAACTCTTGGACGCCGGCATGCGGATGACTTCCATCGAAGGACAGGGCGCATCTCCGTACAGGGCGTCCGCCATTTCCGTGAAGGGAATCTGCCCGTCCGCCGCTTCCTCGCCCTGCGTCAGGGACGCGTAAGTGTACGGCGCCCCCCAGGAAAGGCACTGCAAGCGGCTCTCCCGGCCCCGGGCACCCATACAGAAGGCCACCAGGCGGCCCTCCGAATCTTCGTCATAAAGCGCACGCAAGGTCCGGACATCCTCTTCGGAACGAGCGGTCGTGACGATTTTCACGATCTCCCCTCCAAAACGCCGGCAGCGACCGGCCATATCCCGGAGCGCCTCGATGGAAGGCGTCCCATCGAAATCGTGCCACGAACGGATGAAGGTGGTCCCCGACTCGCGGGTCAGGCGATGCAGGCGCTTGCCCATTGCCGGCGGTGCCTCCACCTCCAGGTCCGCAAACGCCGCCCCCGTCGTGATTGCAACCGAAAGCCGCCGCTCCGCCTCCGCCGCAGAAAAACTTCCAATGCGGCAGGTCGCAATGAGCGGCACATCCGTCAGCGAAAAAACCTCCTCGATCTCCTCGTCAGACAACGGACAACGATCCAGCCGGATCTCCGCCATCTCCACCTCCGGGCGGTCCAGAATCTCGAAAATCTCATCCCGCGTCTTACCCTGTATCGTAATGCAAATCATACGCGCCTACACCTTCAGGAACACTTTCTTCTTATACAGGAACCACAGGAACAGCCAACTGAGCGCGAAATAACCTACGCTCAGCAGCAATTCCCCCCACGCCGCCGGCAGCAACTTCGCCGCAGCACCCAGGAAATACTTGTTGACGGCACCGAAAGGAAGGATTCTCTGTGCCAAATAGATCGTGATCGAATTGAGTCCGATCACCTCGAAGAACTTCGTCCACTTCTTCCAACCCCGCACGTCGATCAAATAATAGAACAACGCGAACAGGCCCAGCGAGTAAGCCCCCACGACCAGCACGAAAGAGCTGGACCACAGCGCCTTGATGACCGGGAAATCCAGGCTCCACAACAAGCCCAGGCCCAGCATCACGACGGCGGCAAGCGCCATGTAAAGCGATTTCCGGGAACCGGATATCCGACTCTCATCGATACGGACGAACTCACCCGTGAACATGCCCAGCATCGCCGTCACGATGGCCGGAAGGAGACTCAACAAGCCCTCGGGGTCGAACAGGCCCCGCTGCAAAAGATGGTTCGGCCAAAGACAGCGGTCAATGTAACCGACCAGGTTGCCCTCTTTTGAAAAGGGACCGGCCCCCGGTGCATCCGGCGCCGGAACGAATTTCAGCAGCAGCCAGTAGCCGACCAGCAGGGCAACGGCGATCACGATCCGCGTGCGGGGCTTACAGTTGATGAACAGGAGCGCGGCGAACATCCAGGCCAGGCCAATGCGCCCCAACACGCTGTAAAAGCGCAAGGTGCTGAATTTTAATTCAAAAAAACCGCTGTAGACGAATCCCAGCAACACCAGGACAATGCCTCGCGTGAAAATCTTTGCATAAATCTGCCCCCGTGTCGCCCCCTTGGAAAGCTGCTTGGCGTAGGAAAAGGGGAAGGAAATACCCGCAATGAACAGGAACAAGGGGAAGATGGTATCGTGGTGGCGCAACCCCTCCCAGGGGACATGACTCATCTGGAGGCAAAGCCAGCTGTTCCCGCCATCGGGAAAGAGGCGGCAGATCGCTGAAATGACAGCCGCGAAACCCATGATGAATATCATGTCGAAGCCCCGGAGGGTATCCAGTGAAAGGAGTCTTTTATTGGGTTCCATTCCAATCAAATACAAGGTGTAGAGATACAAAGATAACAATCTTTTCCGCTTTATTTTGTATTTTTGGACAGTAAAACCCAAAGTATGAAACGTATCCTCATTCCCCTGCTGCTCGCCTTGACGCTCAGCGCTTGCACGGCCCCCGAAAAGAAGAATGCCCCCGCCTACCTGGACCCTTCCGTTCCCCTGGAACAGCGGGTCGAAGACGCCCTCGCCCGCATGACCCGGGAGGAGAAGGTGGCGATGACGCACGCCCAGTCGAAGTTCAGTTCGCCCGGCGTGCCGCGCCTGGGCATTGCCGAGGTCTGGCATACCGACGGTCCCCATGGCATCCGGCCCGAAGTACTTTGGGACAAATGGAGCCAGGCCGGCTGGACCAACGACTCCAGCACCGCTTTTCCTGCCCTTTCCGCCCTGGCGGCGAGTTGGGACCGGGATCTGGCGTTGCTGTTCGGTCGCAGCATCGGCGAGGAGGCCCGCTACCGGAAGAAGGATATCTTGCTGGGGCCCGGCGTCAACATGGGACGCACACCCCTCAACGGCCGGACCTTCGAATATATGGGCGAGGATCCCTATCTGGCCGCCCAGATGGTCGTCCCCTACGTCCGGGGCGTCCAGGAGAACGGCGTCGCTGCCTGTGTGAAGCATTTCGCGATGAACAACCAGGAAGTGCGCCGGACCGAGACCAATTCGATCGTGGACGACCGCACCCTGTATGAAATCTACCTGCCTGCCTTCAAGGCGGCCGTCACTGAGGGAGACGCCTGGGCGATCATGGGTTCCTACAACCTCTACAACGGCCAGTTCAACTGCCATAACAAACGCCTGCTCTGCGACATCCTGAAAGGCGAGTGGGGTTTCGACGGCGTGGTCGTGAGTGACTGGGGCGGCTGCCGCGACGACGACGAGCCGGTCACCAACGGCCTGGACATCGAAATGGGCACCGGCACCGACGGCCTGACCGGCTCCGGCAACCCCTACGACCTGTACCACCTGGCGAATCCTTACCTGGAGCGCCTGAAAGACGGACGTGCCGACGAAGCCGGGCTGGATGACAAGGCGCGCCGCATCCTTCGGACCATTTTCCAGACCAGTATGAGCCCCGGAGCGCACTATGGTCGTTTCGTTTCACCGGAGCATTATGCCGCGGCCCGCAAAATCGCCGCAGAGAGCATCGTCCTGCTCAAGAACGACGGCGTCCTGCCCCTGCAGATCGCTGACGGAGGCTCCCTGCTGGTCGTGGGCGAGAACGCCTACAAGAAACTGACGGTCGGCGGCGGCAGCACCAACCTGAAGACCAAACAGGAAATCATTCCGCTGGAAGCGCTGCACGAGTATTTTGACGGCAAAGTAAAGGTCAGCTGGGAGCGCGGGTATGTGGGCGACATCACGACGACCTTCGACCGCGTGGATACCGGACAGGACCTTCGTGACGAGCGCTCTCCGGAGACGCTGATTGCCGATGCCGTCGCCGCAGCCGCGGAGGCGGATGTCATCCTGTTTATCGGCGGCCTCAACAAGAGCGCCAACCAGGACAACGAGGGCACCGACCGCACGCAGCTCGAACTGCCATACGGACAGGAAGAGGTCATCCGGGCCCTGGCAGAGACGGGTAAACCGCTGGTAGTTGTCAACATTTCCGGCTCGGCCATCGCAATGCCCTGGGCCGACGTGGCCGGGGCCATCGTCCAGGGTTGGTACGGAGGCTCGGAGAACGGCCGGGCGCTGGTGGATGTGCTGACCGGCGCCGTCAATCCCTCGGGCAAGCTCCCGTTCACGGTGCCGTTCCGTCTGGAGGACGGTCCGCTGAAGACCGAGCGCCAGTATCCCGGCATCCGGGAAGAGGGCCAGCGTTATTGGGACGAGTATTATGACGAGGGCGTCTACATCGGCTACCGCTGGTACGACACGCAGGGAATCCCCGTGCAGTTCCCCTTCGGCTATGGACTGAGCTATACGACATTCGAGTATTCGGATGCCAAAGTCGCCCATAAAGTCGTAAAGGGCGCCGGAACGACAGCCGTGTCAGAAGCCACGGGATCCGGCAAGACCCTGCAGACCGTGACGGTGCGCGTGAAGAATACCGGCCCCGTCGCGGGCGCCGAAGTCGTCCAGCTCTATGTGGCCGATCCGGAAGCATCCGTAGACCGCCCCGCCAAGGAACTGAAAGGATTCCAAAAGGTTTTCCTGCAGCCCGGAGAGGCAAAGACCGTTTCCTTCGACCTGGACCGTGCGGCCCTCAGCTGGTTTGACGCCGGGAATCATAGCTGGGTCGCAGAGCCCGGCACTTTCCAGATCCTGGTCGGATCCTCCAGCACCGACATCCGCACCACGGCGGAGTTTCAGTTGAAATAGACCTTGATTACTGCGCCGTGCTGACGGCGTGGCGGAACATGTCGATCAGGGCATCGATGGACTTGTGGATGTCGTATCCTTCCGTGGATTCGGCGTATTTCCAGCCCATCAGTTCCCGCTCGACAGGGTGATCCAGCCAATAGTCGATGCAGTCGGCCAGGGCCTTCGCATCCTTGGTCGGGAAGAGGCTGCGCTCGTCCAGCGCGAATTGGGAGGTGGCCGTCAGGTCACCTTCCGCGATGATGGGGACGACCGCTTGCTGGAGGGCTTCCAAGGCAGACAAACCTTCCACTTCGACGGTGGCGCAATGGATATACAGGTCCGCCTCGGCCGCCAGTTGGCGCAGTCCGGCCCGGTCCCGGAATTCAAAGATCGGATCATACGCAACGATCCCTTCTTCATATAAGGCATGGGCCTTCTCCTTGACAGCGTCCGCTTCCGGACCCCGGCCGGCAAAGAAAAGCTGGATCTTCCGCGCATATTTCGAATATTTCATCGCCTCCAGCAGGGTCGGCTGGTCCTTTTCGACCGCCAGGCGGCCGATGCAGGCGACCAGGAACGGAGCGTCCGGATCTTTGGGCGGCATTTTCTTTCGGATCGACGGATCCGGGATGATGCCGTTGGAAATCAGGTGCAGACGCGACTTGAAGCCGAATTTCTGCAGACGCTCCAGCACATTCTCCGTCGGGCACTGGATGTCCGTGCAATAGTTGAACACAGTGTCGCGCCAAAGACGCAGCGTATTGTAATTCAAGAACTTCCAGTCACCGAGATTGATCGAGCAAAACAGATTTTCCGGATGCAGGTGGTAGGTGCCCGTGCAGGGAACGCCCAGGCGCTTGGCGATGCGCGCCGTCACCATCTGGATGATGAAGGGCTCCTCAAGATGGACGACATCCGCCCACTTGACCGCTTCTTCGATGAGGGAAATATCCGTCTTGGCAAACTTGTATCCATGGGACTGGACGAGTCCGTCGAAGACCGGGACATGGAAATCACCCAGGACATAGTCCGGCTGGGGTTCTTCACTTTCATGGTTCCGTCCGGAAAGGATACGGACTTCCTGACCGGCTTCGCGGAGATATTGGACGGTACGCCGGGCGGAGGCGGACAGGCCGTTGCCGGAAGCATAGTAATTGTTTACGACAAAAAGAATTTTCATAGCGGCTGCAAAGATACGAAACTATTTCGACTTTGCAGAATCAGGGCAGGTGCACGGGCGTAAAGGAGATGTTGGTGCGCGTCTGATTGACGTCCAGTTGCTTGCGGTCTTCCGTAAAGCTCATCCAGAGTCCTCCGTCCATTTCCTTGACGTAGGGATAATGGATGCCGTACGGGTCGGTGATGTCCCAGCTGCGCAGGATGCGGCAGTTCCGGTCGATTTCCGAGATGCGCAGGCGGCTCCGGGACACCAGTCCCCAGTCGGTCTGCAGGAAAGGATTCGCATTATAGAACAAATACATCCGCCCTTTATGCAGAGCGATGGCCGGCTTGGACTGCGCCTCAGACAGGTAGACCGGGCCGTTCAGGCAGTAGCCCGTCGCATCATAACGGGCTACGTAGCAACCCCGGCCTCCGCGCTCCACGCCACTGTTGCGCATCACCACATAGAAATCATCCTTCCAGATCGCCACGGACGCCTCGGCACAGCCATACAGGAACTCCGGACACAGCATCACGAGATCGAAGTCCACCCCGTTCTCCGTCTTGACGATCACGGGACAGGAACGGGGCAGGAAGGCGGTCCCGAGCGCGCAGTACCAGGCCCCCTTGTACGGGACGAAGGCGCCCGACATCAGGAGGTCGTTGTTGAACGTCGCCTTGAAGCCCAGATCCTCATACATCCCGAACAGTCCCTTGGTGTCAAAGGGAACCGTCTTGTCGCCATAGCTCAGCGTGCAGACTTCCACCGCATCTTCGAAGCGGTCCGTGCGGATGTCGTAACGCCGGACGCAGGTCGTCACGGTCCCGTCGATGCAACCGACGAAATACACCATCAGCGTATCCCCAAGCAGGAGCAGATTGGGATCATAGGGTGCCCGGTCCGGACTATGGGTATAGTCTCCCACGGTCTCGCCCGAATGGATGAACTCCTGCGGACAGATGGACTCAAAGGCCACGGAAACCCCTTCGCCGGGACGTCCCTTCCGCAAACCCGTCGCCTTGGCCAGGACCGGAGTGATCGTCGTCTTGCCAGGCGCCTCCAGCGTCTGGGTCGAATCGCGGTAATAGGCGAAATAGACTACACCGTCCCCGACTGGAAGGAAGGCGGAGCAGTGCGCCATCAGGTCGCAGTCTTCATTGATGACGGCGGCCTGGGCCGGGTCGAAAGGGGTGGATACGCGGCCGCAGCCGGACAAAACAAAAAGAATGGAAAACGAAAGCAGGATACGTTTCATGGCGACCATCTGGATAGTACTGCAAGATAAGCAAAAATCCTGACGGAAAAAATTGTATCTTTGTGTCAGCATTTGCCTTTTGCCCATGCATCAATTATCCTTAGACCTGTTCCAGACCGCCGGCGTCGGCGTCGTGGCGCTCCTGCTGGGGTTCTTCTTCACGAAGAGCATCCCCTTCCTGAAACGCTACTGCATCCCCGCACCCGTCTCCGGGGGACTGCTGGTCTCCCTGCTGATCCTCGCCGGCCACGGCTGGCTCAAGACGGACATCAGTTTCGACGGGACGATCAAGGATATCTGCATGATGCTGTTCTTCACCTCCGTGGGCTACCAGTCCAACCTGTTCTCCCTCAAGCAGGGCGGCCGCCCCCTGGTCGTCATGCTCATCCTGGTCGCCATCCTGATCGCCGTCCAGAACCTGCTTTCGCTGGGTATTGCAAAGGGAATGGGGCTGGACCCGCTCGTCGGCATGGCGGCCGGCTCGATCCCGATGACCGGCGGCCACGGGACTTCGGGCGGATTCGCCCCCGTGCTGGAAGACATGGGCCTGCAGGGAGCGGCTTCCATCACCATGGCCTGCGCTACGTTCGGCCTGGTGGCCGGTTCCCTGATCGGCGGCCCGATCGCGGAGCGCATCATCCGGCGCCATCACCTGGCCCCGGAATCCCATTCGACGGACGTCGTCGCGGGGATGGAGAGCAACACGGCCGCACCCGACAACAAGGAGAAACACGCCCGCTCGGAGGAGAAGACCTTCCGGGACTATGCCAAGGCCGTCTACATCCTGGTGCTGACGATGGCGCTGGGCGTGGGCCTGAGCAAGCTGCTGGTCCGCACGGGCATCACCTTCCCGACCTATTTCGGCTCGCTGATCGTCGCCTGCATCATCCGCAACGTCTGCGAGGGGGTCTGCAAGGGCCGGGACGTGCTGGGCATGGACAAGATCATTTCGCTGGGCAATATCTGCCTCTCGCTCTTCCTCGGGATCGCGATGGCCACGCTGAAGCTCTGGGAGTTGGCCAGCCTGGTGCTACCGCTCTGCGTCATCCTGCTCGCGCAGGTGGTCTTCATCGCCCTGTACGCGCGCTGGGTGGCCTTCCCCGTCCTGGGGAAAGACTACGATGCGGCTGTGCTGGTGAGCGGACTCTGCGGCTTCGGCCTGGGCGCGACGCCGAATGCGATGGCCAATATGTCGGCAGTCTGCTTCAAGTACCGTTACGCGACGGTGCCCTTCATCATCGTGCCCATCATCGGAGCCATGTTCGCTGACCTGATCAACACGGGCATCCTGACCGTCTTCCTCAATCTCCTGCCTTAGACCGGGCCGGAGGGCATGGTATTTGATGGGCGTAACAACCGTTCATTCCCTATCCGTATGAAACCCTCTTCATCCCTTTTCCTGAAGATCGCCGTCGTTGCGGCGATCGCCCTGTTGATGCTGATACCGCTGGCCCTGGTCAAGAACCAGGTGCGGGAACGCCAGAACTATGCGGACAGCTGCCGCCACGAAGTCTCCCAAAGCTGGGGCAATGCCCAGACCCTGGCCGGCCCTTCTATCGAATTCCGGTATGACCAGACCGGAACGGACGCCGAAGGCAAGAAGACCGTCCAGCACCTGAAAAGGACCGTTTATCCGAAGACCCTCCGCTACGATGTCTCAGCCGCCACGCAGAAACTTCACCGTTCCATTTATGACATCATGGTCTATCGCTCCGACGTGGTAGCCGAAGGCAGTTTCGTTCTGCCGGAGGAATTCTCGGACCTGACGGTCACGGAATGCGCCATCACGCTTGGAATCAGCGACTTGAGAGGCATCGAAGGGAACGTGGACCTCGAACTGGACGGCCGGACCTACACCTTCACCGAAGGCAGCGCCG
This sequence comes from Bacteroidales bacterium, assembly GCA_017400135.1. GTDB lineage: Bacteria > Bacteroidota > Bacteroidia > Bacteroidales > UBA932 > Cryptobacteroides. The sequence goes on along the minus strand of JAFPVJ010000012.1, from coordinate 215,969 downwards.
GAGCCCGGGACGAAAAGTCGCATGTCCGGGAAGTCCTGACCCTGGACAAGCGGGCGATGGACGGCGTGACGGCCCTGCCCTTCCGTCTGACGTTCAAGATGAAGGGATCGGAATACCTGATGGTCAAGCCATACGGGGAAATGACGGAAGTCAGCATCCGCTCCGATTGTCCCGATCCTTCCTTCACCGGTGATTTTCTCCCGTCGGAACGGGATGTCCGCGAGGACGGGTTCGATGCGAAATGGGTCGTGTCCCAGATCAACCGGGGCAAGCCGGATGACACCACCTTCGGCGTGAAGATGCTCCAGACCGTGACACAGTACCGCCAGACCGAGCGGGCCGTGAAATACGGCATCCTCATCATCCTGCTGGTCTTCGTAGCCGGACTAGCCGTCGAACTGGTCGGGAAGAAGGAAATCAGCCTGGTGCAATACGGAATCATCGGCCTGTCGCTGGTCCTGTTTTACGCATTGGTGCTGTCCTTCTCGGAGTTCATGGCATTCCCGGCCGCATACGCGCTTTCCGCGGTCATGACGACGGCGGCCCTGCTGGGGTACTTCCGGGGCATCCTGCGGGACCGCAAGGCCTGGTTGCTGGGCATCCTGGTCGCGCTGGCCTACGCCGTCAGCTACATCCTGCTGCAAATGGACACTTACGCCTTCCTGACCGGCACGCTGATTCTCTTTGCAATCCTGGTCGCCATCATGTACCTGACCCGCAACCTGACGCGGCAGGAGGAGAAAAACACCGAGGCGTAAAAGAAGCTTACATTCGCAAGGAAACGGCCTGGCCTTCATATGTCAAGCTGGCGGATGTGGAAGCACCGGCCAGACGGACGTTGAAGGTCCGGCTTTGGAGCATCCCGGGGAAGGAGCCTTCCCGGGAGTTGATCGTGAGCGTGCGCGAAGCGTCGTCCCAATGAATCGGGATGACTGAATAATTCCCTTTTTCGTATGCATAACTGACGCCGTCGTCCTCGTAAAGGCGGAAGTCCGCGTCAGCGCCGGGGTAGATCCGCAGTTCAATCGGATCGGCCGCTTTCTCGTCGGACCACTGCATGTCGGGACCCAGCGGGAGGATCGATCCCGCCCGCACAAACAGCGGAATGCGCCCGTAAGGGGCAGGAACGGTCAGCGTCTGCCCGGCTGCGACCGGCTCTTCCGTGTAGAAGTCATACCACCCCCGGTCTCTTGCACTTACAGGGAAATACACTTCCCGGCTGCGGGCTTTGTATTCGCAGACCGGGCAGGGCATCAGCGCCGGACCGAACAGCCATTGGTCCGCGACCTGGCGGGCCTGCAAGTCTGACGGGAAATCCATCGGCAGACCCCGCATCAGCGTATAGTCTTCAAAATGAACCGCCCCAGCCAGGGAATACAGGTAGGGCATCAGGCGGTAGCGCAGCCGCATATAGTAAAGGATGCTCTCGTAGGCCGGGGATCCTTTGGGCGCGATGTTCCAGATCTCGCGCTGCGGCCACTGTCCGTGAGCGCGGAACAGGGGCACGAAAGCGCAAAACTGGTGCCAGCGGGCCTGCAGCTCCTGCCACTCATCCCGGTTCGCCGCGTCGTAGAACTTCGACAGTACGCTGAAGCCGCCGGTATCCATGCCCCAGAAGGGAAGACCGCTCATCGAATAGCCGAGTCCGGCCGTGATCTGCATCTTCATGTCCGTCCAGGTCGTGCCGATATCACCGCTCCAGGAGGCGGTCGAATAGCGCTGCAGGCCCGCGAAACCGTTGCGGGTCAACAGGAACACGCGTTTGTCAGAATCCACGCTCCGCTGGCCCTCATAGATGGCCTGGGCGTTGACCAGGGCGTAGGCATTGTAGTATTCCGTCGCAGGGCCCAGGGCCGTGGGTGTCAGCAACCACTGCATATATTCCTTGGGCAGGCAGTCGCGCAGGTTGGGCTCGCTGGCGTCCATCCACCAGGCGTCTATCTTGCGGCCGTAACGGCTGTACAGGTCCTCGTCCATCTGCTTCCAGAACAGCTTCCGTCCCCCTTCCGCGTAGGCATCATAAAAGGTCTGATAATGTCCCAGCCAGTCCTTGAGCGAATCCTCCACGGCATGATGGTATACATACCCACCCTTTTCCAGTTCCTTGTAATTGTCGGTGGCGGTGTAGAACTTGGGCCAGACGCTGATCATGAAACGCCCGTGCAGGGCATGCACGTCGTCCAGCATCTGTTCGGGATCAGGATAGCGCTCCGCTTCGAATTCGTGACTCCCCCACTGGTCCGGCTTCCAATACTGCCAGTCCTGGACAATGTTGTCCACCGGGATGCCGCGGCGGCGGAATTCGCGGAGCGTTCCGACCAGTTCTTCCTGGGTGGAATAGCGTTCCCGGCTCTGCCAGAAGCCCAGGGCCCATTTGGGCAGGACCTGCGCCTTGCCGGTCAATTGACGGTAGCCCTTCAACACTTCATCATAATTGTGTCCGGCGATAAAATAATAGTCGATCTGCGGCTCAAATTCGGACCAGAAACTAAGGCGCGTCCGCTCCTCGGGCGCCTGAAGGGGCGCCACGCGCAGGCCAAGATATGAAACGTCGCCATCCGGCTCCCATTCGATCCGCACGGGCGTACGGACTCCCTTCTCCAGAGAGACGGAGAAACGGAAACTGTTGGGATTCCAGGCCGGACGCCAGCGGCGGGACATCACTTCCTGCCCGTCCACGATGGTGCGCTGGAAGCCGGCATAATACTGCGTGAAACGGTATTCTCCGGTCTCCGGGGCCTCAATAGAACCCTCGTAAACGACCTTTGCACCGTTCAGGTTGACTGCCGGCAGATTCCGGATCGCCCATTCATTCTCGAAATAAAGGCTATCCTCCCGGCGCACAAGCTCCGTTCCGTCAGCAGCCATATAGGTGCCTGTCAAAGCGCCTTCCACGCCGTCCTTGTCAAAGAGGCGGAAACGCTCTCCGAGTTGGCCATACGGAGCCGGATTGCCCCAGCGGCTGTAGGAATAGGCATCGAAGAGCAGGCCGTAGCCGTAAGTGGACACAACGAACGGAACACTGATCTTGGTATTGTACTGATACAACTCTTCGTCTGTCCCTTTTCGGTCGAACTCGCCGGTCTGGTGCTGGCCCAGACCATACAAGGATTCATCGTCCCAGGTCTCGTAACTCACACGGGTGGAAAAGCCCTTCTTTCCTTCGACTTCCCGCGCCTGAAGAGACAGCTGTCCGCCTCCGAGCCGGAGCCGGCCTTCGTCGTCGTAAAACCAAACGTTCCCATCCGGATGCACCACCGCAGCCATCTTCGCCGTCGAAACCCGTACACCCTGCTCCGTCTTTTCCACCCGGAAATCACGGAAATCCGGCTGCGGGACGACGACCAGGCTCTGCCGGTCGGCGAAGCGCCCGCCCCGAACCGCACTGACGCGCACGATCTCCTCGTCCAGCACTTGCAGACGGACCCGTGATGGTCCCTCTTCCGAGGGGACTACGCACACTGTCACTTCATTTCCCTGGACGAAGTACCTGATCCGGGACTGACAGGCATTGAAAACCAGTGCCAGCAGTGCCGGAAGGAGAAAACGGAAGAAAGATTTCATACTAGAGTTCGATGTTCAAGGAATGCTTTCCGGGCTTGTAGGGAATCCAATGGCTCCCGCCTTGGCCGGTATAGTGGATGGTCAGGTCGTACTCCGCCTCGCGGAAACGGCGCAGCACCCGGTAGGTGCCGATGCGCGCCGGAATGCAGGGCTCGATCAGGAGGCCGTCGTACTGTGGCTTGATTCCAAGGATATACTCGCTGACCGTCTTCCAGGTCCAGGCGGCCGTACCGGTCAGCCAGCTGTTCTTGCCCTCGCCGGGACGGGCGGCATCCCTGCCGGCCACCATCTGGCAGAAGACGTAAGGCTCAACCTTGCGGAGGTCCTGGTCCTTGGCGAAGGACGGCGTGATCTTGCAATAGTGCCGCCAGGCATCTTCCGGGCGGCCTGCCATCGCCTCAGCGATGATGATCCAGGGATTATTGTGGCAGAAGATACCGGCGTTCTCCTTGTACCCTTCGGGATAGGAACTGATCTCGCCGTATTCTTTCAGGTAAGAGGTATAGGCCGGGGTGTTGAGCACCAGGCCGTGTTCGCATTCCAGCAACTTCGAGGCGGCGTCCAGCGCCTGGTCACAGAGCCCTTCCTTCGCCCCGATGCGGGCCATGCCGCACCAGCCCTGGCTCTCGATGAAGATCTTGCCTTCCGGATTCTCGGCAGAGCCGATCTTCCGTCCGTAATAATCGTATGCACGGAGGAACCAGCGTCCATCCCAGCCGTGCTGCTTCACGGCCTGCTCCATCGCGGAGACGGCTGCACGTACCTCGGCGATGTAGGCCGGATCGGCAGCCACGGCCGGGTGCGAAAGCAGTTCGGCAAAGTCCTTGCCTTCGGCCACGAACAGGCCCGCGATCATCAGGGACTCGGCCCGGCTGCCCGCGGTCTTGTTTTCGGTGGTCTGGAAGGATTCGTCCGGATTGTCGGAAAAACAATTCAGATTGAGACAGTCGTTCCAGTCGGCCCGGCCGATGAGGGGCAAGCCGTGGGGGCCCAGGTTTCCGGCCACGCGAGAGAAGCTGATTTTCAGGTGTTCCAGCAGCGAGACTTCGGTCCCAGCCTGGTTGTCGAAGGGCACACGCTCCTCCAGGATGCCGAAATCGCCGGTCTCCTTGATATAGGTGACCGTACCGAAGATCAGCCACAGGGGGTCATCCCCGAAACCACCGCCGATGTCGTGATTGCCCCGTTTCGTAAGCGGCTGGTACTGATGGTAGCAGCCCCCGTCGGGGAACTGGGTGGCGGCGATGTCCAGGATGCGCTGCCGGGCGCGGTCCGGGATCAGGTGGGCGATGCCCGCCAGGTCCTGGTTGGAGTCGCGGAAACCCATGCCGCGGCCGATGCCGCTCTCGAAATAGCTGGCGCTGCGGCTCATGAAGAAGGTGACCATGCACTGGTACTGGTTCCAGATGTTGACCGTCCGGTCCAGTTCGGGGACGGAGGACTGAAGCCGGAAACGGCCCAGCAGGTCATCCCAATAGGCGCGCAGGGCCGCAAAAGCGGCATCCACCTTCTCCGTCGTGTCGAAGGCGTGCAGCATCGCTTCGGCCGGGGCCTTGTTGATGACGCCCGGAGCGGAGAATTTGGCCTCGGGCGGATTCTCCACATAGCCGAGCACAAAGATCACTTCCTCCGTGGCGCCAGGCGCCAGGGTCAGGTCGAAACGCTGCGCGGCAACCGGGCTCCAGCCGTGGGCGACAGACTGGCCGGATGTGCCTTGCAGCACCTGCTGCGGGGCATCGAAGCCGTTGTACCGACCCAGGAACGCCTCCCGGTCGGTGTCGAAGCCGTCGAAAGGCCGGTTGGCGCCCAGGAAAGCGTAATGGTCCCGGCGCTCGCGGTATTCCGTCTTGTGGTACAGGATACGGTCTCCGATTTCAACCTCGCCGGTGGAGAGGTTGCGCTGGAAGTTCTCCATGTCGGTGGAGGCGTTCCAGAGGCACCATTCCACGAAGGAATAGAGCTGCACCCGCTTCGGTGCGGCGCCGGTGTTGGTCAGGCGGACGCGATGTACTTCGCAGCGGCTGCCGCGGGGCACGAAGAAGAGCGTTTCGGCCCGCAGGCCGTCCTTCTCGCCCAGGATACGGGTGTAACCCATCCCGTGCCGGCACTCATAGCGGTCCAGCGGCGTCTTGCACGGCTTCCAGCCGGGATTCCAGACGCTGTCTCCGTCCTTGATGTAGTAATACCGGCCCCCGTTGTCCATGGGCACGCCGTTGTAGCGGTAACGCAGGATACGGCGGAACTTGGCGTCCTTGCAGAAGCAATAGCCGCCGGCGGTATTGCTGATCAAAGAGAAGAAATCTTCGCAGCCCAGATAGTTGATCCAGGGCCACGGCGTGGCGGGATCGGTGATTACGAATTCCCGTACGTCGTCATCAAAAAAACCGTATTGTTTCATCTTCTATTCTTGGATCCAGGCCTGTACATCCCGGCCCCAGGGCTTGACGACTTCCTCTTCCCACGGGCCTTCCGAAAAAGCCTCCTTAGTCAGCATCGAGCAGGTCTCGACCTTGTCCGAGATGCTCCAGGTCAGCATCGTGATGCCCCTGGCAGTGGCCCAGTCGCTCCAGGCCTTCCAGGACTCCGCGTCCATCGGCCCGTCTCCCGTGCACTCGCAGGAAGCGCACTCGGAGATGAAGACCGGGATGCCCGCGGCCAGGGCCAGGTCGCAACGCTCCCGCAGGTAGTCCTTATGGGTGGCGGCGTAGAAATGGACGGTGTACATCAGGTTGTCATAACTGGTGACCGGATCTTCCGGAACAATGTGGATATCCTGGTCCCAGTGCGGGCAGCCCATGAGGATGAGGGGGTGTACCGTAGAAATGCTGTCGATCAGAGCGCAGAGCTCTTCGGCGTAAGCCTTCAGGTCCGCCCAGCTGTCTTCCACCGGTTCGTTGTACAGTTCGTAAATGACATTGGGGCAGTCGGCGTAGCGGGTGGCGACGGCACGGAAGAATTCCGCGGCCTCCGCCTTGTGCAGGACATGCGAATGCCAGTCCGCAATGACGTACATGCCGTTTTCAATGGCTGCGTCGATGACCTTGTACAGGCATTCGAGGGCCCATTCGGGCTCACCCATGTAGCCGCTGCGAATGCCGGGATTGTCTGCCTTGGCATGGTCGTCGGCACCGATGGCGGCCCGCACGATGGGGACGCCCCAGTCTTCCTTGAGGGTCTTCACCGCACCCGCATTGTAGAAGCGGGGCCAGATGTTGTGCCAGCCGAAACTGACACCCCGGAACACCACCGGCTGATCCGAGCCTTGCGCCTTGAGCGCCGTCCCTTCCACATACAGGGCCGGCAGGAGGGCCGCCGCGACGGGTTCCGCCGTCTTGTCCGTGCCCTTGAAGAGCACGAAGGCGAGCTCCAGCAGCATCAGGATGCCCAGTACGCCGAGCACCCAGCGCATTACGGCAGGGAGGCCCTTGAAGAAAGATTGCCCATCGGCGGACGTCTGCGGGGCCGGCGATGGGTTGAGGGGAGCCTTCCCCGACAGGGTTCTTTCCGGCTCCCCGATGCCCGCGCCGGACCGCACCAAGTCTGCCGATGCCGACTCTTCCTCGCCCGTTAAGCCGCGCTTGAGCGCCAGCTCGTCCTGAATCTTATCCATACGCTTGCGGGTCAGGGGGTAGAAGAAGACGATGAGCACAGCCAGGGCGGCCACCGCGGCCGGAATCCAGCTCATCAGGATCTTCAGGCCGTGGATGGCTTCGGGCGTCTGTACGGCACCTGCGGCCGTATTATAGCCAAAGGCCGCCAGGATCCACATCACGGCTGCGCCGCCGAACGCGCCTCCGAACTTCTGCGCCATCGAAGCAGAAGAGAAGATCAGGGCGGTGGAGGCGGTGCCGTCTCGGTTCTCAGCGTAGTCGCTGACATCCGCGTACATGCTCCAGACAAGAGGCGAGATGACGCCCGTGAAAATGCTGATGACCACCTGCAAGACCAGCATCCACCAGTAACCGCTGCCGGTCACGGGGATGTAGAAGAACAGGATGCTCAGCACGATGAGGGCGGCGAAGGAAAGCATGTAGGTCGTCTTCTTGCCGAGTTTGGCGGAGAGCGGCACGGCCAGGGCCACGCCGATCATGTTGCACACCTCGCCGATGGACAGGAACAGGCCCGCGTAGAACAAGAAGCTCCAGGCACCGAGATGCAGGTGGACGTCCGAACCGATCACATCGTTGAAGAAATAAGCCACCGTACTGCCCCGGACCGTATTGAAGAGGTTCGAGCACAGGGCCGCGCCGATCAGGATCCACCAGGGAGCGTTCTTGAGCAGGAGCTTGAGGTCACTGCCCACGGACACCGTGCTGACGGTGTGGAGTTTCTCCCGCGTCATCAGGAAGCAAAGGAGGAAGAACACCAGGCACACCGTCGCGACCACGAACATCGCGTGTTGCCAGCCACCCGTCGTGCCATAGCCGCCCAAGGCGTTGCAGAGGGGCTCCCAGCAGAATAACGCGATGAAACTGCCGCCATACGCGAAGAACATGCGGAAGGAGCTGAGGACCGTCTTGGTGTCCGAATCGTCGGTCATCACGCCCAGCATCGCCCCGTACGGGACATTGATGCCGGTATAGACGGTCATCATCAGGATATAGGTCACATAGGCCCAGACCAGTTTCATCGTCGGGCTGGCGTCCGGCGTCGTGAAGAGCAGGATACCGCTCAAAGCGAATGGCACCGCCATCAGCAGCAGGTAGGGACGGTATTTGCCCCAGCGGGTCCGGGTACGGTCCGCCAGGATGCCCATCATCGGGTCGCTGACGGCGTCCCAAATGCGGGTTACGACCAGCAGGAGGGCCACCTGGTCCAGCCGCAAGCCGAAAATATTGCTATAAAAGAAGGGGAGGTAGTAGGAGAATATCTTCCAGAACATCGAGGAAGACATATCCCCGAAGCCGTATCCTACTTTTTCCGCAAAGGAGGTCCGGATCTTTCCCATATCACTTGTTGTTGAGGTTCTTGTCGATCAGTCGGTTCAGGGTCTCGACGGAGCGGCCGGTCCGCAGGCCGTCCGGCTCCGTGTGCAGGCAATAATCCACGAGCCGGTCCACGCTGGAGACGGCCACGTGCAGGCGGGTGTCACTGGAAGCATAATAAATGTAGACGGTACCGTCCTCATCTGCGATCCATCCGTTGGAGAAGAGGACGTTCATCACATCTCCGACATACTCTTCACCTTCCGGCGCCATGAAGAATCCCGCAGGTTCCGCAATCACGCGGGACGGGTCGTCCAAGGCGGTCATATACAGATACAGGACATAACGGAGGCCGCTCGCGCAACCCCGTACGCCGTGTGCCAGGTGCAGCCAGCCCCGGTCCGTCTTGATCGGCGCCGGACCTTCCCCGTTCTTACATTCCTTGACGGTATGATAGTGGCGGGCGTTGATGATTTTCTCTTCCGTCACGACCGCATGCTCCATCGAATCCACCAGAGCCCAGCCGATGCCGCCGCCGTTCCCGGCGTCGATGAAACCGTCCTGCGGACGTGTATAAAGGGCATATTTCCCTTCTACGAACTCGGGATGCAAGACCACATTCCGCTGCTGGCTTCCCGACTGGAGATCCGGAAGGCGCTCCCAGTTCACAAGGTCCTTCGTCCGGGCGATGCCCGCCGCGGCGACAGCGGAAGAAAGGTCTCCCGGGGCCGCCGCCGGATCTTTACGCTCCACGCAGAAGATGCCATAGATCCAGCCGTCCTCGTGAGCCGTCAGGCGCATGTCATAGACATTCGTCGCGGGTTCGCCCCACTCCGGCATCGTGACCGGCCGGTCCCAGAACTGGAAATGATCCACCCCGTTCGGGCTCTCCGCCACAGCGAAGAAACTCTTCCGGTCGGCCCCTTCCACGCGCACCATCAGCACGTATTTCCCGTTCCACTTGATGGCACCGGCGTTCAAGGTCGCATGGATGCCAAAGCGCTCCATCAGGTAGGGATTCGTCTGCTCATCCAGGTCATAGCGCCAGAACAAGGGAGCATGTTCCGCCGTCAGGATGGGATATTTATAACGCTCGTAGACACCGTTCCCCTCGAGGGGTTCGTTCGGGCACGCAATCAGTTGCTCATGGTTCCAGGTCAGGTCGACCAGTCTCTCATTGAATGTCATAGGCCTAAAGATTCAATAACACGATATCTTCTTTCTCGCTGAACGCCTTGAAGTCAACGGCATGCTCAAACCCTTCCCAGGGAGCATAGAAGTGGTTCGGCTTATCGCAGGCATTACGCCAGGTCAGCACATAGGCGATGGGCGCATCCTGGATCGTGGGATACAGGGTCTCCGTCCACCAGGTCGGGTCCGGAATGCCTTCGAAGCCGGTCTCCGACAGGCAGATCAGCTTGCCGTGCTCGCGGCCAAGCCTCGTCATGTAGGCCAGGGCGGAACCGACCTGCTCCCGGTAGCGGGCCACGGCAGGCGCGATCCCGTCTTCACCCAGGTAGGTGTAGCAGTCCAGGCCCATCAGGTCCACGACGTCGTCGCCGGGCCAGCGCTCCATGTACATCGCCTCGTCGGACTCCCGTCCGGGCGAATAGCACCAGACGATGTTGTCCATCCCGCGCTCCACGGCCAGGTAGTCATGGGTCATGCGGAACAAGGCCACATATTCTTCCACGGTACAGTGGTCGCGGCCCCACCAGAACCAGCTTCCGGTATGCTCGTGCCAGGGGCGGAAGATGAAGGGAATGCGATTCCCATCCGCATCGCGCAGAGTGTCGAAGAAATCTCCGACCGCCTGCAGCCAGCCCTGGAATTTTTCATGTTTCTCCCCGCCCGGCAGGACGGAAGCGACAGCCGCGCCGGCCGGCATGCCCCAGGCATTCTCGCCGGTCAGCGGATTCCAGGGATGCCAGGAGAAGGTGACGATGCCCCCGCGTGCGACATGGGTGAGCGCGGCGCGGCGCATCAGCGCGAAGGGGACGTCATCGATATTGTCCGGTCCCCCGGACTCGATGGCGCCCAGGTCGAAGCCGACGACGGCGGGGAAATGGCCGCAGACATCCTTTACATCAGAACGCTCCAACGCATCGCCGTCGACATCCTCCACCTTCCAGGCATGGCCATAGACCAGGTCATCCTGGTGGCCATAGAGAATCTTGCCCTCAGCTACGGAAGCCGACAGGCGGTCCAGCAGCTGCTGGCGGGGAGCCGTCTTGTCCCCGCCCCCGCAGGATGCGAGGACGAGGGCAACGGCGGCGGTTAGTACAGGTTTCAGTACGTATCTCATGCTTAGAATTTGGGCGCCCGGTTGTACACGGATTCCAGGGTGTACGAGTCGGAATTGTCTGTCATCGCTTTTACGATCAGATCGACCACGGTCTTGCTGTTGCCGATATAGGAGCCGTCTCCGTGGTTGATATAGCCGTGCTGCTCCTGGCCGGTACCCTTGGCTCCGTTGTCCCAGAGGAAAGCGGGCATGCCGTAGGTTTTCGCAGCCTTCGCAACATACTCCATGTAGTAGAGATAGAAGGACCAGGCGCGGGTATCGGACTGGGCCCGCATCGAACATCCGAACTCACCGATATACACCGGAACACCCCGGTTGACATACTTGCGGGTCAGGTTGTTGAAGGTATTCCTCACATGGTCCTCATCCCCGCCGCTGGCCTTTTTTCCGACCGCGCCGGTGTGGCCCCAGTCGGAATACTGTGCAGTCCCGATGGTGTAGTCGGAGGGATCATAGAAGTGCACGGATAGCATCAGCTTGCCGGCCGGATCCGTGGGCAGTTTGGCATAGACCTCATAGCCCGGATTGGCGGCGTAGGTCGGTACGCCCAGCCAGCGGGTGGCATTGTTGCCGCCCGTAGCGCGGACCGCATCCACGAAGACCTGGTTCCACTCGTTCAGGATGTTGCACTGGACGGTGGGATCCTTGCGGAAATCGTCGCTCCAGCCCCAGCCGCCGTCGTTGATCTCGTTGAAAGATTCGAAGATGAGCCAATCCCCCTTGTCCCGGAATTTCTCCGCGATCTGTGTCCAGGTGGCCCGGATCTCATTCTTGATCTGGGTGTTGAGTTCAGCGTTCTTGGCGGCGTTCTTGATGTCCTGCCAATGGTCGTCCCCGTGGTTCTCGTCGTGATGCATGTTGACGATCACGTTGAGCCCGGCATTGTGGGCATAACCGACGATCTCGTACACCCGGTTCATCCAGGTCTCGTCGATCTTGTAGTCCGGGGCGGGGCCGATGTAATTCATCCAGGTGACCGGGATGCGGACGCTGGCGAAGCCCGCCTTCTTCACGTTGTTGAAGGTGGCCTGCGTGCAGGGATCGTTGCCCCAGACCGTTTCGTTGGGATAATTGTACCAGTCGAACCCGTTCGCATCGACGTAGTGCCAGTTGTAAAGCGCATCCATGTGGTTGCCCATGTTCCAGCCCAGGCCGAGCTTGGCGGCCAGATTCCAGGCCACTTCGGACTCGTGCTCGTCCGTTCCCTGATCCGGATTCTTTTCCGTCGTGAAGGAGACCGACACGGCCGCGGCGGCATCCTGGTTGGTCTTATAGCCCTGGACGGCGCCGGCCGGGACGGAAAGCGTGTAGGATTTCTCGTAGTCCAGCCCCGAAATGGTTACCGTCACCGCGGCCCCATAGGCCGATACTTTGGTAACGGAAGCACCGTTCGAAATCGAGATGCCACCCTGAGATGACGTGGGACATTTCACGTTCTGGTCGTAGGTCAGGATAACGGACGAAGTTTTTATAGGGACGTCCGTCGCACCCTGGGCGGGCTCGGAAGAGACCAGCACGGGAGCGGCCTCGGGGGTCTCCGGCGTCACGGGTTTCTCCCCGCAGGAGACGAGGATGGCGGAAACGGCCGCCAGCAGTAGGAGTATGCGAATCTTCATTTTATTTCCAATCGGTTACGCTACCGCGGTTCAGGACGTGGGAGTTGCCCAGGGCGCTCTTCCAGTCCGAGGCGGAGTTGTTCCAGTTGTAGTTGCCCTGATCGTCCTTGGAATAGAGGACGGGGACACCGTTTTCATAGTCGTTCCAGGCGAGGAAGTAGAGCCAGGGCGCATCTTCCCGAAAATAGCCGTCGATGTCCAGCAGGTTGCCGAACTCGCTCAGGGCCACCATCTTGCGGCCTTTGACGGAATCGTTGACCCGCTTGAAGACAGCGGACTGGGTCGTGCCTTTCGCCACATAGAGGTCGGCGCCGACCAGGTCCACGCAGTCGTCCCCGGGATACCAGGCCTCCAGTTTCTCCACGTCGGCCAATTGGCCGGCATCGCTGGTCTGCACGGTCCAGACCCAAATCAGGTTGTGCAAAGCGTAGGTTCCGGTCAACTTGTCGTAGAGATATTTCCAGAGTTGTTTGCAAGGGTCGGCACCGTCGACACCCCACCAGAACCAGGCACCCCAGGTGTAGTCCCCCGCCGCTTCGTGGAGCGGGCGGAAAATAACCGGGATGTCGGCGTCAGCGAGGAGCTTGAGATACCCGGCCAGTTTTTCAATCTGACCGTCGATGCACGCATGCTGCCAGGTTCCTGCCGCCAGTGCATCCTTCGGCCGGAAAGCCTTGTTGTCAGACACATAAAAAGCGTACTGGTTGGGGTCCCGGGCTTCGTAGGCCGCCTGGGATTTCGGCACGCTCCAGTGCCAGCACACCTGGATCAGGGAACCCGCTTCCCAGGCCTCCCGGACCGGGGTGATGTCTCCGTAGTCGGGACAGCCGTTCCAAGCCTTCGGAGGCCAGTTCAGGAAGAGGTAATCATATCCCGATATGGCGGGACAGGCCCCGGCAAGGGGTCCCAGCATATCGGTAAAAGTATTGTCCCAGCCGTTGCTGCAGGCCATCGCACCGCTGAGCGACTTCTTTCCGTACTGGGAGAGAAGGAACTCGTACAGAGCTGCGGCCCGCCGCGTGGCGTGGGGGTCGGTAAGAGTCTTTTGCGGATCGCGGCCGTAGCTGACCTCCGCTTTCATCGTAAAACGGACGGAGGCAGCGGCGGCGCCTGGCTGGTTCTCCTTGAATCCGGTCACGATCCCGAACGGAATGGACACCGTATAGGTCTTGCCCTGCTCCAGGCCGTCCACCTGCACGGTGACGGCCTGGGCATAGGCGTTGACCTTGGTGACGGTCCCTCCTCCCGTGATGCTGACCTTGCCCTGGTCGGCCGTGGGCAGCTTGACGTTCTGGTCATAGGTGAACACCACGCTGAGCGACGTACCGGTCAGGCCGTCCGTCCCGTCGGCGGGATCCACCGACACCAGGGCGGGGGCCTCCGGCGGAGTGTCAGGTACCACTCCGCCGGGGTCACCGCAGGAAAGGACCAGCAGCGGTAAGGCCACAGCCATCAGGATTATGGCAAAAGACCGGTCCATCGATGATTACAGGAAAGCAACTCTTGTAACTGTCAGGAACTTGCCCTGGACGATGATGGCTGATCCCCACCACTGTTTCTCCGTGAAGATGCTGTAGATCTCCGGGGTTACCGTGAAGGAAATGTAACCATTGGCGGCTGCATCCGGATTCCGGGTCATGTTGAACTGGTTGGGGTCCGGAAGGTCGGGATAGAACATGTTCATCGCCGCCCAGTGGCCGCTGAAGAGCTGCATCGACCAGTCGGCAGGATCGGCGGGCGTGAAGTAGATCTTCACCTCGTCGCCTTCCTTCAGCCCGGCGTTGACCCAGTCGTCTTCGGTACCCAGTTCCAGGTTGTTGGCATAATCGCCCGTTTCCAACGAGCCCTCCCAGACGGTCTTCTCCTGCGGGATCTCCTGCACGATTTCGACCTTGCGGAAGATCAGGTCGGAACCCATGATGATCATACCGACGTTGGTTACATCGTCGTTGTCTGCCTGTTTCGCCTGGATGTTGTCCAGAATCTGCTTGGTCAGTACCACTTCCGTGCAACGGTCGAGGATGCCATCCGGGAACCAGCCGTAGATGTCCGTAGGGACCAGGGTCCCGTTGAAGGTGGTACCGGCAGGATCGTCGAAGTTGATGGTCGTCCAGTCTCCGTAGTCGAACTGGGCCTGCGCCCATACCTGATCCTTCTGGCTGTAGTACAGGCGCATCTTCGCTCCAGCCTTGACATCGTTGAAGCGGATAGCCGGGATGACGATACGCTGGCCCGGATTCCAGGTGATGTCCATTTCACCTTCCCAGGCGATGATGTACTTGAGCTCCAGCAGGACATCGATGCTCTGCGGGCAGGTTTCGCGCTCACCACTCAACAGGTCGAAATACATGCTGTAGGTGCCGACCTTGTTGAACGGCATGATGAAGGAAATCTCATTGTCGCTGCGGGTAATGTACTGGGACACCTTCGCGTCGCCGATGAAGATGTTTTCGATCATCATGAAATTCTCGCCCTTGAGGGTGACGGTCGCACCGATATGCTCGGCGGACGGCATCTCGTTGACGACGATGAAGGAGTCATAGCTGAGCGTGATCGTCTCGGAAGGCTCCACTTTCTCACCGTTGGCGAGACTGAGGACCACCTTGCCGGATACGGAGGTGTTGGCCGTCGTGACGGTGATCTTTTCCTCCGACGCCTCGATCTCGACGGGCTTGCCGCCCAGGGTGGCAGCGGTGACGAGATCCAGGTCGGTACCCGTGATCTCGAAGGTCTCGCCGGCCATCAACTCGACGGGAGAGATGCCGGTGACGGTCGGATGGACGAGCGTGTAGGCGACGGAAACCTGGCTGCCGTTGGCCATGTCCAGCGTGATATCGCCTTCCTGAGCCTTGGCAGGCACGGTCAGGACGATCTCGCCGTCCACGAGGCCGAACGATGTGCCGTCCGCGCCGGGCAGGTTGACCGCGGTCACCAGATCCAGGTCCTTGCCGGAGATCTTCAATTCAGCGCCGGCCTTGACCGGTGCGGGAGCTGCGGACAGCCCGGTGGGCACGATGGCCTCGATGGCGCCGGCCTTGAATTCCTTGCCGGCAAAGCTGGTGGCGACCACGTCGCCGGACTGCGCCGCGGCGGGCAGGGCCAGGGTGATGGTCTTGCCGTCTTCGGAGACGGTGAAGTCCGTTACGACGACATCGCCCGCAAAAGAAACCTTCTCGATCATCTCCAGGTGGACGCCACTGATGGTGACGGTCTGCCCGGGCTTCACGGTCTCGATCTCAAGCGAGCTGACCGTCGGGTCACCGATGGTCAGTTCCACCTCGGAGTAGCTCTTGTTGGCCACGTTGTCGGGGTCGGCCACTTCGTCGGCATCACCCAGGATGATGAGGCCGGTAACGGCGTGGGCCGGTACGACGACCGTCAGGGACTTGCGGGTGCGGGACAGGATGGCATCTCCGGAAGCGATCACGCCGTCGGCGAAGATCACCTCCTGGATGAGGTTCATATAGTCGCCCGTCACGGTGATCACGTCACCGGGCATGGCCGACTTGGGAGAGAAATCGTCAAAGACGATGGGCTCGGTGTAGGTCAGCTCGGCCAGGCTGGTCAGGACCCGGCCGTCCTTGCCCACGATGGAGATCTTGCCAACCTCCTCCGTAGTGTTGGGCAGCGTGACCGCAATGCGGCTCTTCTCGCCGGTCTCGAGGACGCGGATGTCCGTGATCGGGTCGATGCCCGGGATCAGGACCTGCGAGACATCCTCGAGGTGGCTGCCGATGATCGTGAGTTCACCTCCGCGATAGATCGGATTGGGAGAAAAGGACGCGAATGAAAGCTCAGATCCGTAGGGATAGGTTTCGAGCTGTTCCTGCTTGCAGGCCGTGGCGAAAAGCGCAACGACGGCGACAAAGCATATCAATTGGAATATCTTTTTCATACGCGGATTCATTAAAGGGGTACTACGCGGATATTGTCGATCGCGATGATCGGAGTTCCGGCTTTTCCTTCCGCGGAACCGCCCCACACGAAGAAGGCCAGACCATGCAGGTAACTGTCGTCGAACTTGGTCGCGCAGGCACTGCCGTTGCTCTTCTTGTTGAAATCGGTCAGCGGGATGGAAACGGTCTGCCACTTGTCACCCGTATCGAAGGATCCGGTCGCGATCCAGGGCTCCCAGACGGCGCGCGGGAAATCGTCATCGGAGAAGTAGTTGTTGTTCATGTCACTCTCGGAGACCTGATTCTCGCTGGAGAACATCAGCTGCAGGGCGACGCCGGTCCAGGGGTTGGAAGTCGGAACCAGGATCTCGAACTTCAGGCACAGACCGCCCACACCATACTTGTTGATGTATTGGGAGAAGGTATCGAAGGAATAGAGCGGCGCATGCGCGCTGCCCACCTCGCCGGGCCAGTAGTCGAACGAACAGGGATCTTCCGCCCAAGCGCCGTACGGGGTACCGTCAAAGTCGGAAGAGAAAGCGATGTAGTTGCCGTCCAGGGCCGGGAACGCGTGCGTACCGGGTGCGCAGAGCACCTTGTCGCCGGCGCGCCAGCCATAGCCAAGGGCCATGCCGTACGTACCGTCCCAGTCGAAGAGCATGTTGCGGCTGTCCTTGTACTGGAAACTGCTGCGTCCGCTTCCGGATGCGGTATACACTTCGACCGGACCGGGATTCGCACCCTCGGGCACGGTGAAGGTAATGCTCTCGCCGGAGTCGACGGTGTATTCCGTCACCTCGACGCCGGGCATCTGGACACCGGTCACGTCGATGAAATAGCGGCCGGACAGGGTCACCGTTTCACCGGGCTTCGCCCACTCGTTGCTCATCGCATTGATCTTCGGGGCAGGCGGAAGGACCTTGAAGTCGTAGGTGACCACGTCGCCGGAAGCGGTCTTGAAATAGATCTTGTCGGTCTTTTCCGTCGCAGCCTTGCTGGGGACGGAGACCAAGAGCGTATGGTCGGTGATGTAGCTGGTGTTGAGGATGGCAGGCTGGTCGTTGAAGTACACTTCGTGGACGCTGCACAGGTTGGAACCAACCACACAGAGGACCTCGTCCATATAGGCCTGGGTGATGAACACATCCCGGTCGGCGTAGCGGACGAAATCGATGGAAGGGACGCCGGAAGTCGCGCGGAAGCGATCCGGGTAGTCCTGGAGGTCACAGGCGGCGAAAAGAAGAAGCGCCGCGAGGATTCCGATATATTTTGTCATTGATTTCATAGGGCACATCCGTTAAAAATCGTAGGTGTAGGTCTCGCGGACGTCGACATGGATCGGCTGGGCGGTGGAAGCCACGTTCGGGTTGAGGACGACGTCCTCGGTCGGGAACGGCATGGTGAACATGGAAGGCTTGACATCGGTCAGCTCCTCGTTGGCGTTGTAGACGGCCTTGCTGGCATCCCAAGGGTTCGCGCCGGGGCCGACATACTTGCCTTTCTCGTCGCAGACGAAAGCCTTGTAGACGTCATCCAGATACGCGTAGGTGGAACGGCGCTGGGCCTTGAGCTCGGCGATGACGGCATCCACGTCGTAGTAGGAACGGCGGACCAGGTCATACCAGCGGTCACCTTCGAGGGCGAGTTCCAGGCGGCGCTCCTTCCAGATCTTCTCGAAGTCGATGGACTCGAAAGGTTCGGCATGGGCGCGCTCGCGCACCTTGTTGACATAGGTCAGGGCCTCGCCGGAATTGCCGGTCAGGAAACAAGCCTCCGCATAGATGAGGTACAGGTCGCTCAGGCGGAGCAAGTGCGTCGGAAGGGCGTTGTACATGTAGTCGGCGGTGATGCCGAGGGCGGACATGTGGTCCGTGCCGTTGCCATAAAGGTGTTTGGCATAGTTGGCGCCGCTGCCGCTGCCGAAAGCGCCGCTCGTGGCGTTGGGCGAGTAATCGGGATCGTACTCGAAACGGTAGAAATCGAAACCGCCCATGTCCTGCCAGAAATAGCTGTACTGGTCGCCGAACATCATCATCGTCGCCTTGCGGCGGTCATCCTTGTCCACACGGGCCTGGGGATTGTCCAGGGCGGAGACGCCAAAGTCATCCTGAAGGTTCACGGAAGGACCCTTCCAGTCACCCCAGAGGTCGCCGAATTCGTCGAAGCCGACCATACCCACGTCGCTCTGGATGGAGTTCTGGGACGTCCACCGCTGCGGGCTCGAGGTCCACAGCCAGGAGATCAGGCATTCGCCGGTCTGCTGGAAGAGGGCGGGAGCCAGACGGAACACGTCGGAATAGACGGGCGTCAGGCTGCGGCCGGAATTGTCGATCACGTCCTTCGCCAGGTCGCGGGCCTTGGTCAGGTCGCCGTTGTCCAGCGTGCCGCTGACGCCGGCGCGGGTCAGATAGACCTTCGCCATCAGGGCCTCGGCCGCATAATAGTCGATACGGTTGTACTTGCCGATGTAGGCATTCTTGGGCAGGAACTCCATCGCCTTCTCGAGCGTCATGAGGATATAGTCATAAACGTCAGATTTCTCCACCTTGAAAACCTCGTTGTAAGTGCCTTCCTTGATGATGGCGGAGTTGTCGTGGATGATGGGGACGTCGCCGAACGTGCGGACCAGGAAGAAATAGGCCATCGCCTTCCAGACGAGGGTTTCTCCGATCGCTCTGTCTTTCACTTCCTTGGAAGCGGTTCCGGTGGAATTCCGGATGTTTTCGATAACGGTGTTGCAATGTCCGTTGACAGACCAGCAGGAATAGGACATATTCATAAGGTCCTTGTCGGTACCGTTGACCGTCAGGGTCAGGTAAGGACTCTGGCCCATATAGACATTGCCGCACATCGTCTCTCCGCCGTATGCGTAGAAGCGGATCATGTCGTACCAGGGAGAACTGTAAAGATAGTTCACGCCCTGCTCGACCTGGGCATCGTTCTGATAATAAGTCGCGTTGGAAAGGGAATCCTCCGTCGGCCGGTCGAGGAATTTCTCGCAGGAAACGGCGGAAACCAGGATCAGGACGGCAGCCAAAATATTGATATATTGTTTCATATTCTTTTCCTCCTGTCTTTTAGAATGTCAGATTCAGCCCGAAGGAACAGGTCAGCGGAGAAGGATAACGGCCGTTGTCCACGCCGAAGGTCATACCTTTGGAGTCCGTGGTGGATGCGCCGACTTCGGGATCGTAGCCGCTGTACTTCGTAAAGGTATAGAGGTTCTGGATGTTCATGTAGAGACGGATGTTGTCCATCTTCCAGCGTCTCAGGACCTCTTTGGGTACGGTATAGCCGAGCGTGACGTTCTTGACGCGCAGATAGCTGCCGTCCTCGACGTAGCGGGTGCTGATGCGGTCGTTGTCGTTGGGGTCGGCCAGCACGGGACGGGGCGTCATCGTGTCGGCGTTCTGGACATAGACGTTGGTGACGTCATACATGCCCAGGGCCGGATCGATCATCACGAGCTTGGCGCGGTCGCGGATGTCGTTGTGCTGGTTGATCCAGGCACTGTTCATCGAGACCAGGCCGTTGTAACCCTGGCCCATCTTGTTGTAGTTGAGGATCTTGTTGCCGTAGCTTCCGTTCAGGAAGACGCTCAGGTCCCAGTTCCAGAAACGGAACGTGTTGGTCCAGCCGAAGGTAAACTTCGGAAGCGGGGATCCGATGTGGGTGCGGTCGTGCTCGTTGATCACGCCGTCCGGCACACCGTCGGGACCGCTGATATCCTTGAACTTGAGGTCGCCGGGCCATACCGTGGTGCTGGGGTTGAACACACCGTCGGCCGGATATTTCTCAGCCCGCGGGCTGTTCTCGATATCGGCGAAATCCTTGTACACGCCTTCCACGACATAACCGTAGAAATTGTACAGGGGCTGCCCGATCTCCGTGACGGAGACGACGTCCTCCCACTGTCCGTAACCGACGAGGTTGACGTTGGCGGTACCGTCGAGGGCGACCAGTTTGTTGCGGTTGAAGGAGATCTGGAAGTTGCTGTCCCAGCCGAAGTTCTTGGCGACGACGGGGTGGGTGTCGAGGGTGATTTCGAGACCCTTGTTCTCAATGGTTCCGTAGTTGCCCATCGGCGCAGCCAGGGCGGAAGACGGATTGCCCTGCGTACCCATGTAGGACGGCAGGTTGAGAGACATCAGCATGTCGGAAGAAATCTTGTCGTAGGCGTCGACCGTCAGGTTGACCCGGCTGTCAAAGAAACTCAGGTCGAGACCGAGGTTGGTCTGGCGCTGCTTCTCCCAGTGGATCGCCGTATTGGGAATGTTGGCGGGACGCTCGCTGGTGCCCAGCGAAGACGCCATGGAACTCATCCTTGCCTCCCAGGCGCCGCCACCGATATTGGCATTACCGGTCTGGCCCCAGCCGACACGGATCTTGCCGCTGTTCATGCGGATGGATTCGGCGAAATCCTTGAACCAGGCTTCGTTGGTGAAGCGCCAGCTGGCTGCGAAGGAATGGAAACCGGCCCAGCGGTTATCCGGACCGAAGTTGGAAGAACCGTCGTAACGGAAGGTGTAGGTAAAGAGATAACGGTCGTCGTAGTTGTAGGTCTCACGGGTAAAGAAGGAGGCCATGGAGGAACTGCCGTAGTACTGATCGACCGTGGGAGTACCTTCGCCCTTACCGATGTTGATGATCTCATCGCTGGTCAGGTTCGAGCGGGATCCGCTGAAACCGCCCCAGTGGGACACCCAGGCCTCCTGGCCGAGCATCGCTGTGACACTGTGCTTGCCAAGGGTGTTGGCGTAGGTCAGGTAATTCTTGAACTGGAGGTAGGTGTTGTCACTCTTCCGCAGGCTCATCTGGTTGGAGTTGCGGGTCCAGTTGCCCAGGTCGACCGTCGGCTTGAACATCGTGGACGTGGCGTTGCTGGTGTCGAAACCGACCTCGGAGCGGTATGTGATATGCTTGATGGGGGTCAGTTCGGCGTAGATGTTGCCGGTCAGTTTCTGACGTTCCAAGGTATATTGGTCGAGCATCGCGATCGCGACCGGGTTGGGGGAAGTATAGCCTTCGCGTACGGTCGTGGCATAGTTTCCGTCGATATCATAGACCGGGATGTCCGGCAGGGCGGAAAGGGAATAGAAGATGATACCCTCGCCGCCGTCCGCCAGCTTGAGGTCGTCCCGCGTCTTCGCGAAGGTCGCATTGAGGCCGAGCTTGAGCCAGGACTTGAGCTGCGCGTCAAGGTTGGTGCGCACGCTGAAGCGGTTGAAGTTGGAACCGATGATGGTACCCTCCTGGTCCATGTAGGACCCGGACACATAGTACTGCACCTTGTCGGTACCGCCCTGGGCGCTGAGCTGATGCTGATGCTGGAGCGCGGTGCGGAAGATCTCATCCTGCCAGTTCGTACCCTTTCCGAGGATGGAAGGATCCGCATAGTAAGGATTGGCCTTCAAGTAACCGAGATCGACCATGTCGTTGTAATACTCGGCGTACTCGCGCAGGTTCATCATGTCGATGCGGCGGGTCTGCCGGTTGACGGCGAACATGCCGTCGTAGGTGAATTTCGCCTCGCCGGCCTTGCCGTGCTTCGTCGTGATCAGGATGACGCCGTTCGCGCCCTGTGCGCCGTAGATGGCGGTGGCGGAGGCGTCCTTGAGGATTTCCATCGAAACGATGTCGGCCGGGTTGATGGTCGCCAGCGGGGAGATGGTAGCTACGCGGCCGTTGCCGAGGGCACCGAGACCGAAGTCTCCGGGCGAGTTGCCGCCGCCCTGGACGATGACACCGTCAATGACGTAGAGAGGCTCCGCGGCGGCGTTGATCGTAGCCTGGCCGCGTACGCGGATGGATGAAGAGGAGCCGGGGGCTCCGGAAGTCTGCACGGCGGTAACGCCGGCCGCACGTCCCTGGAGAGACTGGTCGAGGTTCGTGATGATCGAACCCTTGAGGTCTTCTTCCCGCATGGAAACAGAGGCGCCGGAAAGGTCGCTGCGCTTCATGGTTCCATAACCGACCACGACCACTTCATCGAGGAATTCATTATCCTCGTGGAGCGTAATCGCGAACCGGGTCTGGGATCCGACAGGAATCTCCTGGGTTGCATAACCGATCGAAGAAACGACGAGCGTGGCGCCGGGTTTGACGCTGAGCGCGAAGTTTCCATCCAAATCGGTCACTGCACCATTGGACGTGCCTTTTTCGACGACGCTCGCTCCGACCACGGCTCCGATCGCATCGCTGACGGTTCCCGATACGGAAACCCGCTGAGCGAACAGGCTCGTGCACGCGAGGAGCATCAGAAGGCAAGTAATGAGTTTGCTTTTCATTGGACCTGTTTTGAGATTAATAATATGATTGATTTCTGGTTTGTGTCTCAGCTATATGGTAATATATGTGTAAGTGACTGCAAAAATAGGCAGATACGCGCAGATAGTCTAATAGGATATTGTCAATATTCGCAAATTTTTTGCTAGATGATGACTTTTTTCTTCTTGTACAGGTGGCGGAATTCGCGCGGAGTCATCCCTTTTTTCGCCTTAAACACGCGGTTGAAGTTGGACAGGTTGTTGAATCCGCAGGCGTAGCAGATGACCGAAACGCTCTCGTTGGTGTCGACCAGCGCGCGGGAGGCGTTGCCCAGGCGGACGTCCACGATGTAGTCGGTGACCGTCCTACCCGCGTGGGTCTTGAAGAAGCGGCTGCAGGACGACGGGCTCATGCTGATCTGGTCGGCGATCGAATCCAGCGTCAGCGGCTCCGCATAATGGGAATGGATGTACTCCTTGATGGCCTCCACGCGCAGGCTTTCGGAGTGGCGGGGCGCCTTGGCGAAAGCGCTCGTGGCGAGCTTGCGGCCTTCGAACTGGGAAAGTTCATGCAGGATCTGGATACAAAGGAGAACCTGCGTGAAACTGTCTGATTCCAAGGAGATTGTGTCCAGTTTGGAATAGACTTTCATGATGGCTTCCTGCGGGAAACTCAGCCCCTGACGGGCCTGTTCGAACATCTTGCGGATCGACTCGAACTGGTTCTTGGAGAGCAGGCCGGCATCGAACAGGTCCGGGGAGAACTGGATGGTGATCTCCCGAATATCCTCCGAGGTGCAGGTTCCCTGCTCCCAGACATGTTCCAGGTTTTCGCCCGTGACCAGGACCAGTTCGTAGGGCCCGATGGTCTCGATGCTGTCGCCGATGATGCGGCGCACGCCGGCCCCGTTGCTGATGAAATTGAGTTCGCAGTCCCGGTGACGGTGAAGCGGGTAGGTGAACTTGTTCTTGTGGCGCTCCACGATATAGAAGCAGTCCTTCTCGGACAAGCCTGTGATTTCAGAAAGAACTATGGACATAAATTATACTTTGGTTACGCTCACAAATATACAATTTTCGCAAGAAATAATACTTTTTTTACATTTTTTGGGGGAAACAACTGTTTTTCAAATGCATTCTCCTACTTTTGCAATATGGAGCGGTTGCAGCAACTCAGACAAGAAACCCGGACGGAACTGGTCCGGGACATCCTCCCCTTCTGGGAGCATCGCATGCAAGACGGCACCGGCGGTTTCCATGGCCGCATCGACGGGAAGGGCCGGCTGGACGCGGATGCCCCGAAAGGGGCTATCCTGAACGCCCGCATCCTCTGGACCTTCGCGTCGGCTTATCGCCTGCTGGGCGATCCGGCCTGTGAAACCGTGGCCCGGAACGCTTTCACCCAGATCCGGGACCGCTTCTACGACCCGGTCTATGGCGGTGTATTTTGGAGCCTGGATGCGGTCGGGCAGCCGCTGGATACCAAGAAACAGTTCTACGCCATCGCCTTCGCCATCTACGGTCTGGCGGAATTTTTCCGCGCCACCGGCGAGGAAGAGGCGCTGGAGCTGGCGATCCGCCTGTTCCGGGACATCGAGGGACACAGCCTGGATTTCGAAAAGGGCGGCTATCTGGAAGCCGCGGCCCGCGACTGGTCGCCGATTGCGGACATGCGCCTGTCCGCCAAGGACCGCAACGACGCCAAGACGATGAACACCCACCTCCACATCCTGGAAGGCTATACCGCCTTGTACCGCGTCTGGAAAGACGAAGGACTGAGACGCAGCCTGACGGCGCTGGTCCGCATTTTCCTGGACCGGATTGTCCGGAATGACGGGCACCTGGGCCTCTTTTTCGACGAAGACTGGCAGGCGCAGTCGGAGACGGTTTCCTACGGGCACGACATCGAAGCGTCCTGGCTGTTGTGCGAGACGGCGGAGGAACTGGGCGACCCGGCCCTGCTGGCGCAGGTGCGCGCCTGCTCGATGCGGACGGCGGATGCAGCGGCAGAGGGACTGCAGTCCGACGGCTCCATGATTTATGAATCTGACCCGGCGACCGTTTTTTCAGACATGGAGCGCCACTGGTGGGTGCAGGCCGAGACCGTCGTGGGCTGTCTCAACCAGTACCGCCTTCGCGGTGAAGAGGCCTGGCTGGACCGCGCCTTCGCGAACTGGCGCTACATCAAAAAGCATCTGCTTTGCCCCGACGGGGAATGGTACTGGAGCATCCGGGCGGACGGCACGCCCAACACGGACGACGACCGCGCCGGCTTCTGGAAATGCCCGTACCACAACGGGAGGATGTGCATGGAAATCCTTGCTTCCACACTGGCATAAAAAGAGGCGGCCCGATCGGGTCGCCTCCGTTTCAAGTATGCGAATCGTTGCGGTTACTGGCCGCGGAACGGGTTCTGGTCGCTTTCGCTGATCGCCCGGTTGTTGGTCAGTTCCAACTGCGGGATCTGGCAGATGAAGCGGTAATCGTTGGAAGGCAGCGTGCCCTGCGGCTGGGCATCGGCACCGTTATAACCATCCAGGTTCGTCATACCCCAAGAGAAGTGGCCGGCATAGTTGTTGGCCGCGCAAGCCTCCTTGCGGACGAGAGGCTTCTGCAGGCGGAGCAGGTCGTAGGACCCGGTCACGCCCTCGCCGAGGAGCTCCTTGCGGCGCTCGACGTAGATGGCCTCCAGCAGCGCCTCACCGGACGCTTTCGTCGGGTTCTTGACCTGACGGGCGTTCTGCAACGTATTCAGCAAAGTCTGAGCGTTACCCAGCGACGTCTCGTGGGCCGCAGCCTCCGCCATGATGAGCAGCATCTCGGAGCCGCGCATCATCGGGACGTCGAAACCATAGCTGTGGTTCGCGTTGGTGTGGCCCTCATAGGTACCGTCGCCATAAGATTTGAGCTTGTTGTAAGCCCATTTCTTGTCGTTGTAATTGCCCAGGTCGTTGTTGGTCCTGTGCCAGAACATCACGTTGATCTCATCCTCGTCCGTGACACCGGAGGTCTTCGTGCACTTGGTGCCGCGGTAATCCGTATCGTCACCTTCGAACAGGTCGACATAGGTTTGGTCCACGTAGTTGCAGAGGAAGTGATAGAGCGGACCGGTGGTCATGCCCTCGCCGTAACTGGGATCGAAATTGTACCAGTTGTTGAAGACCGTGTTGGAGCTGACATTGGAGAGATTGGTGTATTTGACACCCCAGACGAGTTCGGCGCAGCCTTCTTCCATGAGGTGGTCCATACCGCTGCACCACTGCGTCTTGGACATCAGGGTGCCATACTTGTCGTAGACCTTCTTGGCCTCGGCGTAAGCGTTCTTCCAGTCGCCCATCACCTGATAGACGCGGGCCAGCATGCCGGCCGCCACGGAAGCGTCCAGCTGCCATTTCTCGGTACGGTTGAAGCTGGAAAGTTTGGTCTCGGCCTCCTTGAGGTCAGCGACGACCTGGTCGTAGCACTGGGCGACAGTGGAGAAAGGCATATTGGGATCGTCGTCCTCGTGCAGGCGCAGGATGACACCGCGCTTGTCCTTCGCAATAGCATAAGTCTGCTGATAATTGAGCAGCAGGTGGAAGTAGCAGAACCCACGCATCGCCAGGGCCTGGCCGACCAGCGCGTTCTTGTCCGCATCGGATCCCGTCGCCCCGGACGCATTGTCGATGATGATGTTCGCCATGTTGATGACGTTGTACATGTGCTCCCAGATATGGCGGGCACCGCCGACCGACTGGGTCCTGGAAGGAGCAAACTTGTAAACGTCTTCGGGAGAAGAACCGTAGTTCGTATTGACGCAGATGTCGGACCCCATCATGTCGTAGAGCATGAGGAAGCCGGAAACACCCTGGTAGGAAGCGCGATCCTGGCCATAAGAGCCCGTACCCATCAGGAAGGACCTGTAGGAAGAGGTAAGTAGCTGGTTCAAGCCGGCAACGCTGGTCGTGAAGTTCTCGGCACCCACCTTGGTCGCGTCATTCGTAGTCAGAAGTTTGTCGCAGCTGCACAGCAGCACGGCGAAAACGACGGAAACAATGGAATACAATATCTTTTTCATAACGGCAGTCATTTAGAAAGTTAACTGGATACCGGCCATATAAACACGGCGGGAAGTCTGCACACCATAGTCGGTTTGCGAGTTACCGTTGTAGTTGTTGCCGCTGATGCCCGTTTCAGGATCGGTGTGCTGCTTGGCAGCGTTACCGAAGGTCAGCAGGTTGTCTCCCGAGATGTAAACACGGAGATTGGAGATGTTGACCTTCTTGAGAAGGTTCCTCGGAATGGTGTAGCCGATGGAAGCGTTACGCAGGCGCAGGTAGTCGTTCTTGATGATGAAAAAGTCGGAGTTCTTGCGGTTGCGGCTGTCGTATTCGGTGCTCCAGCGAGGGTACTTGGCCTGGTCGCCGGGCTTCTCCCAGACGTCCACGCCAGCCACATCCTGCATCAGACCGACACAGGTACGCAGGGTACCCGCCTCAAAGAACAGGTAGTTGAACAGGTAGGAACCGAAGGAGCCGTACCACATGATGGAAGCATCGAAATTCTTCCAGCGGAAGCTGTTGGTGAGGGAACCGAACGCCTTCGGAATGGCGCTACCGCACCAGTCATAGTCGTCCGTCGAAACCTTTCCGTCATAGTCCGTCGTGATGGTACCGTCCTTCAGGACATAGGACATGAGACCGGTCTGGGGATCCACGCCCGCATTGTGGACAGTATAGAATTCGAACAGGGAGTGCCCCTCTTCCAGACGGTGAGACGTCGAACGGTAGGAGTACGTATAAGCGCCGACGGGCAGGTAGGTGATCTCATTCTTGAGCGTGGACAGGTTGGCATCGATCTGCCAGACGAAGTCCTGGGTCTGCACCGGCGTGATGCCGAGGGTGAACTCGAAACCGGAGTTGCGGACGTTGCCGAGGTTGGTGTTGTAACCGACCGCATTGCCCACCTGGGCGGAAATCGGAAGATCCAGATAATAGAGCAGGTCCTTGGAACTGCGGACATAGTACTCGATCGTTCCGGTTAAGCGACCGCGGAAGAGGCTGAAGTCCGTCGCAACATTGAACTGCTGGTTCTTTTCCCACTTCAGGTCCGGCGTGTAAGCGGTCGAAGGCTTGTATCCGGACTGACCCATGAAGTTGTCCGGCTCATAATAGGCCTGATAAGCATAGTAGATCTCGTCGCCGGGCTTTCCTTTGTTGGCCTGCCGGATATAGAGGCGGTCGTTACCGGAGGTTCCGTAGCTGGAACGGAAAAGGAGGTTGTCCAGCCAGGGGATGTCTTTCATGAAGGGCTCGTTGCTGAGTCTCCAGGAAGCGCCCACGGACCAGAAGTTACCCCAACGGTTATCCGGATGGAAACGGGAAGAGCCGTCCCGGCGGAAGGACGCGGAGAGGAAGTAACGGTTGGCGTAGTTGTAGTCCGCCTTGCCGAAGAAGGAGAGGAGACGGTATTTGATGATATTGGAGTCGGTCTCCCAGTTAGCCGTCGTGGAAGCCAGTTCGAACTGGCCCAGATTCATGATACCCTCACCATAGCCGTAATTGTACTCATCGTTGTAGGAATAGAACTCATGACCGGCCAGCAGGTTGAGGTTATGGTCGCCGAAGTTCTTGTCCCAGGTCAGCAGGTTGTTCCAGGTGGAGGACATGATATGGGTGTTGGTCCGGTCAGCCCAGCCACCGGTGGTCTTC
Organism: Bacteroidales bacterium; assembly: GCA_017400135.1. Taxonomy (GTDB): domain Bacteria; phylum Bacteroidota; class Bacteroidia; order Bacteroidales; family UBA932; genus Cryptobacteroides. Next base: position 187,707 of record JAFPVJ010000012.1, on the reverse strand, counting down.
ACCGTGATGCCGTAAGGAGCTACCTGATCCTCACCATGGACGGCGGAGCCGTAGTTGTAGTCCGTGACGAGGTTGTCATCGATATTGATCGAAGAACGGAAGTTGAAACCGTACGGAAGCTTGAAATTCACGAAGTACTTGGCCGTCATGGTCGTATAGGCGTGGCTTTCGAAGTCCTCGTCGTTAGGATTGTCCCAATAGTCGCCCCTGCCGACAGCAGGCATGCCGAAGTACAAGGCATTGTTGGTCGCATAGTCATACATGCGTTCACCCGTCTTCTCGGAATAGACCCAGTCGGTGTTGTCCGCGTTACGCAGGTACGGGGAACACAGGGAGTTGTGGAAGTTGAGCATTCGGTTGTACTGCAGCGTGGTACGGCGGGCATAGCTGTAGGCCAGGCTGCCGCCCATCTGGAGCCACTTCGTAATCTCGGATTCCACGTTGGCACGGAAGGAATAGCGCTTGTAGTAGTCACGGTTGGCATAGCCCTGGTCATCCAGGTAGCCGCCGGAGAAGAAATAGTTGGTCTTGCCGTTGGCGGAGGTGCCGCTCACGTCGACGCCGTAGTCCGAACGGATCTTGTGGTGGAAGACCACATCATTCCACTCCCAGTCGGACTTGTCCCAGACATACTCCAGGTTCGGGTTGAGGCTGACATTACCTTTCCCGTCATGGGAGAAGAAGTTGGAAGCGCTCCCAGGCCACTTGAACGGAGTGACGTACCAGGTCTCGCCCTTCGAATTGGTGACAGGGTTGACGCAGAGGCCGACCGCATTAGCCGAGGCATAGTCACCGGCCGTCTGGGAATCAGCGCCGTGGTAGTACACCTGGTCGTTGTAAAGGGCACGCCAGTTGTTGAGGAGCTGCTGCTTCGGATCCGCCTTGGTATGGAACGGGACCGCCGCATCGGACGTACCCCAACCCGCACGCAGGTTGACCACCGGCTTGCCGCTCCTACCCTTCTTGGTCGTGATCACGACGACGCCGTTAGCTGCACGGGAGCCGTACAGGGAGGATGCAGCCGCATCCTTCAGGATGGTCATCGACTCGATATCGGAAGGATTGATGGAGTTCAGGGTACCGTCGTAAGGCATGCCGTCGACGACATACAGAGGGTCGGTCACACCGGCCATGGAGGAGATACCACGGATCTGGATGCGGGAGGTACCGCCCGGGTTACCTTCGTTGTTGACGATCTGGACACCGGTGGACATACCCTGCAGGGTCTCCAAAAAACCGGAACCGGAAATCTTCTCAATCTGGTCGGCCTTGACGACGCTCGCCGAACCGGTGAAGCTTGATTTCTTCGCCGTACCGTAAGCAACGACGATGGTCTCGTCCAGCGCTTCACTGTCCTCGGCGAGGATGATGGTCCCGTTCTGCGCAGGGAATACCTGGGTCTTGTATCCCACGCAGGATACGACCAGGGAAGCGCCGTCCGGTACATTCTTGAGAGTAAAAGAACCATCGGGGGCCGTGATGACACCGTTCGATGTACCTTGAACGACGACACCCGCTCCGATGATGCCTTCTCCGGCGGCATCTTTCACCGTTCCGGAGATAGTCCTGTATGTCTGGGCCGAAAGGGCCACCGACATACACACGAACAAGAGCATGAAGCATGCTCGAAGGACTCTGTTCCTTTTCATCTTGAATGGATTTTTGGGTTAATTGAATAGTTCGTTAGATATGGTTTTTATTGTTTATGGCTCAAATTTATGAAAAAATAACCCATTGTGTCCACTATGTGACAACTCAACCTGCAATCCACTTCCCCACAAGCGGGATTTTGCGGACCCAAACCGCGGCGACGGCCGTAGTGACGAAGGTGCAGAGGGCCGTCAGCAGGATCTCGACGGGCGTGGTCCAGATGCCCAGCGAACCGGCTTCTCCGACGCCCAGCGCATGGCGGAACAGGCCCGAGAAAGCAACCAGCACCAGCAAGTGGGCCAAGTACATCCCGTAACTGGCCTTCGAGACCGGCAGCAGGATGCGGCGGTAGAAGCCTCCGTCCGCCGTGATCTTGCGGAAGATCAGGATCAGGGCGATGGTCATCAGCGCCACGCCGAGGGTGTCGTTGCACCAGGTCGTCTCCCACCAGACCGCCTTCTCCACCAGTCCTCCGACCGGGAAAGCGCCCTGTGCCGTCTCGAAGGCGCGGCGCAGGAAGCCCCAGAAACTGATGGCGAAACCCGCCAGATAGAAGGGAATCGCCACGGCGAGGGTCCGGCCCCAGGAGAGCGCCGGCGCAAACTTGCGGAAATACAAGCCCAGCAGCAGGTAACCTATCATTCCGCTGAAATAATAGAAGACGCCATAGGCGTTCCAGCTGGCCTCGCCCCAGAGCGGCCAGAGCGACTGGCGCGGAAGCCCGGAAGGGCCATAGATGACCATTGGTGCACCGCCGGCCCAGTCGCGAATCAGTGGAATCAGCGTCGTGAAGAGCCAGATGCCCAGATAAAAGAGCAGCTCCTTCCTGCCGACCCGCTCCGCCCAAGGCGAAAGCAGCGGCATCAGCAGATAGATGCCGACGAGCATATAGACGAACCAGAGGTGTCCCGCCGCGTAGTTGAAATTGAACAGCAGATCCTTGAAGTTCTGCACCGGCTTTCCCCAGACCAGGGCGTAGACCAGGGTCCAGACCGCAAACGGAATCAGGATGCGGACCGCCCGGCGGCGGAAAAACTCCCCGGTCGGATAATGCAGCGGGAACTGCAGATAACCGGACGCCACCAGGAACAGGGGAACGCAGCAGCGCACCAGTGAATCAAAGAAGGACGCCCAGAAAGCGTCAGTCCGGGTCAGGATCAGCGACCCGTCGCCACCGAGATAGAAGGGCTCTGTCGCATGGACGACCATTACCATCAGGCAGGCGGCCACCCGCATCCAGTCCACCCAGATTTCGCGAGGTTTATCCATCGTATGCTCTTTTGCCGAAAGATACGAAGGAAATGTCTATATTTGTGTATCATTTGTTCTGAACCATGTCGAAAATCCGCCATCTCGCCCTTCTGGCCGCCCTTCTGCTGGGCACGGCCGCCTTCTCCAAGGATTTCAACGGAAAGAAAGTCGTCCTCAACCTCGCCGTCATGAGCGACACCCACGTGGACGCGTACAACACCGTCCCCGCTTACAAATTCCGCAGCGCCCTGATCCAGGAGCGCGACTTCGCCGCCCCTTACGGCGGCCTGGACGGCGTGCTGCTGGTCGGAGACCTGGTGGACAGTCCGGCCTGGAATGCAAGCAAATACACCCAGATCGACGACTGGAAGCGACTCTATGAGAGCGTGTTCAATCCCGTGGAAGTGCCGATGGTCTATGCCGTGGGCAACCACGACGTCTGGAAGGAATGGACGCCCGACACCTATCGGGAGGCCAAGCAGTTCACCCATCGTTTCGGGCCCGATTACTACCGGACCGACGTGGGCGATCCCGTGATGCGGGACAGCCTGGAATGCCGCCACTGCGTGATCGGGGACGTCCATATTCTTTGCGTCACCCCGGACGGACGGAATCCCGTCGTCTACCCGGAAGAGACGATACGTTGGCTGGACGAGACGCTCGCCCAAATCACGAAGGAGCACCCCGACCGCTATGTCCTGGTGCTCACGCATGCGATGATCTACGGTACCGTGTACGGCAGCCTGCTGGATGACGTCTATCCCAAGGGGAACGGCTACTGGAGCACGAAGGTACTGACCGATGTCCTGAAAAAATACCCCCAGGCCATCGCCTTCGGCGGGCATCTTCACTTCCCCCTCAACGACCCGCGCAGCATCTGGCAGGGGGACTTTACCTCGATGGGAACGGCCTCCGTGCGCTACATGGCGATCGACAACGGCGGCTATGAAGCCATGGCGGGCCTGACCATCATGAAGGACAAGGATGAATTCTCCCAGGGCCTCCTGCTGCAGTTCGACAACAAAGGCAACCTGCGCGTCCAGCGCATGGATTTCTACAACCAGACCACGATCGGGGAGCCCTGGGTGCTCCGGCATCCGCGTAAGGACGGCAGCCATCTGAAGACGTATTCCCACCAGGTCCGCGCGGCGATGAACAACGCCCCGGTGCTTCGTTCGCTGGAGGCGGAGGGACTGGAAGGGAAGGTGATCGTCCGCTGGGCTGCGGGTGAAGATGACGAATTCGTGCATACGTATTTCGTCACGGTGAGCCGGGACGGGAAAGCCGTCTGCACGAAGAAGGTCCTCGCTGATTTCTACCACGTCCCGCAGCCGTCTGCCATGAAAAAGGCCTGGAGCCTGGAGATACCCCTGGAGCCCGGCAGCTACGAAGTGAGCCTGACCGCGCGCGACTCCTGGGACGCCGAAAGCAACGCCCTGTCCGCCACCGCCACAGTCCGTTGAGGATATTTTTTTCGAAAAATCAATACCTTTGCACCTGCCAGCATCCGATGGCAAGACTGCCCGAATGGCGGAATTGGTAGACGCGCTGGACTCAAAATCCAGTGTCCCTTAAAGACGTGCCGGTTCGACCCCGGCTTTGGGCACGAGAAAGGCAAAAACCGCCGGTACTTTATCGAACGCTGATAATTTGCCGGCGGTCTTCCTTTGTTTGGGGAAGGTGGAATAAAAGCCCCGACACCTTCCTCACTGAAATAGCTTCTCGGGCCCTTGAATGGCATTTTTGCCGGGGAAGGTGTAAGCCGAAAAATCCCACCTTCCCCGCCCCCCGTCGGCCTGCGGCCTCCATATTTAACTTCCAGTCTTTCTGGGTATGATTCATACTGTAGCAAGGGCCGCTGAAAGATGGAGCCCTTGCTGCATTTTTACGGTAAAAATGACGCAGGGGCAGCCACGGGATGGAGCCCCTGCGACGCCCGAACCGGTCTGCTCTTACACTTGTCAGAATTAAGAGAAAAGTGCTATCTTTGAGATATGTTTAAACGCCCCTTCATAATTCTTTTCACAGCTCTACTCTTATGCGCAATGGTTAGTTGTGAGCCAAGAAATGTCTTTTATAGGGCAAGCAATAATGGAATCGGCGGTTTCTTTATGGGATGGTTTAGACAACAGTTGATGTATAAAACATCTTCAGACGAAATGCTGGCAAAACAGGCTCAGTACGCCAAGAAACCTTCAAAGCGAGTCGCTGCATATTATGGTTTGGCATCCAGGCGGAGTGACAAATGTTTTGATGTCCTTCTCAATAAAATAACGGACAAGGATAGCCTTTGGATTTCTTGGGGTGATTTGTGGGGAAAGGCAACCGTATCTGAATTGATGCTAAACATTTCATTTGAAGATTCGCTCCTCTTCACAAAAGAACAAACGTTTACGATTGATAGTGCAATCGTATTTGGTTCCGGACTCGAGCATCTTGACAAGAGCGGCTCCGCTTCGAGGCTCTTTGGTTATGATGGCTTATATGAAAGAATCCGGGAGTTGTATCTCAGCGGGGATTCTAACCTTTTGCCTATTCTGGCAGATTATAAGAATCCGGGAGATATTCCCTTGATTGTCGATGCACTTCGGGAGTATAGACTATTTGATTACGGAGAATATCATACCTACATCCTTGGGAGGACTGATGATGCTTTGGCTGCGGTGATGAATTGGCCAAACGACGCTTTTGTTCCGATATTGGAAGAACTAAAGGACAGCTGCTTGTTTCAGGGGTATTCCTACTATTATCGTGAGATGCTGTTTTATAAAGCCGTTATGGCTTATGATAATGACTGGGCATACGTTCTCATAGAAGATTTGTTCGAGAATAAAGAGATTTATTCATTGCGAGACGATGAAGGTGAGATTTTATACCGGGCCTATTCCAAAGAAAAAGAAAAGCCACGATTCCTCCCACTGATAGAAAAGTTTGGCAAGAAACCTATTTGGGAAAGTTTTGATTAATCTTGGAAATTGCACGGATCCGGGATGATCTCTCGCAAAGCCCAGAGACGTTCCAGGTCTTCTAAAAGGCGGTTTGATAAAACATTGCCTGCGGGCACGAGCAAGACAAAGACCGTCGGCATTTCACTTCAACGTCCGTGATTTGCCGACGGTCGCTCTTTGTATCACCGCCCTTCCGGTCTTGCTCGCGCCCAAGGGCGCCTATGATTCATTGAGGGGGAGAACCCCCTCAAACTCCTCCCGTCGGCCTGCGGCCTCCGATTACCCCGGGTGTCACGAGGTGCAAATCACCCCATTTCTGCCCCTCAAAGCTACTAAACGTGAGTCCGCGGTGTAAAAACGACCTTGTTTGCACCTGGATGGACGTTCTTGTCGGGCGAGCGAAGTTGATTGGGCCCCAACTGCACGGAATTGGGCGCACCCAGGGAGGCGGGATGACTTTCACGGATCGAAACGCTAACCCTGCAAGGATGAGGGGGACTATGTAATAATTGTCCAACAAATAATGCGCTGGCCCAGGGCTTTATTTTGCTCTAACCATGCAAGATTTGGGGGTAATAGACATTTACTATACGGTACTGTCTATTGAATACATCGTTTAACCCGAAGGAACAATAAGGATTAGGATAAAAGAAAAAAATAATACAATCATATGATTATGAGAAAGATAATACTCGCTATCGTGGTGACCGTGCTGCTACCATCCTGCAATGCGTTTAAGTATTCCGCGCAGTACAAGTTTGATGTGTCGGACGAAATCCAGACAAAAGCCACCTTGAACAGTCACGATGAGACAGGACCCGACATTACCTGGGAGGAAGGAGACTTTGTCACGCTCAGGGTGGAAGTCTACCAATCGGGTGACCACGGTTTTAATCCTCCGAAGAACTACGATACCGTAGATGGAAAGATCGTCTATGAAAATGGTTCTTGGGTGACCTATGTGGCTCGTGGCTCGTCCTTCTCAAAAACGGAACAAATCACGGTCAGTTCACCGACTATGGATAGTTCTGTTTTGATGCGGTACACCTTGATTAACGGAGACAGGGAAACGGATCCTGAGCATCATTTTGAAGTTGTCTGGGAAGAATACCGTCCCTTCTCGGAAGGCAAGCAATCGGTTCTTGTCCAACTTCCTTCCTCCATGCGTCACGACTAGGCTGGCAGTATCCACTTTTCATTTCGCTGGATATAATCCACCACCTTACGGAAGTCCCACCACAGGTTCTTAAGTTCGACTTTTGGGGGAGCAGAAAGCGCTGGCAGAGATGCCGGCGCTTTTTTGTTGTCATTGACTGCACGAAAATGGTCTCTATGGTGCGGTCATAATAAATAAATGAACTATCTTTACACCATAACCTACTGATAGATATAGGTTGCATATTATTCACCCGGTTTTTATCGCTGCTTGATATGAAAAGACCATTGTCCGTTATTTGTTTTCTGTTTGGTGCCGTAATTTGTTCTTATGCTCAAGACTTAATCACCACGAATGATGGTACCGACATTATTGCAAAGATTCTTGAGATTACTCCAACGGAGGTAAAGTACAAAAAATACGATAACCTTAATGGTCCCACATATACCATGAATAAATCGGAGATTCTTATTGTCCGATACGAAAATGGTGAGAATGAAGTATTTAAGCACTTCGAATCCGAAACGTCCGGTTACAAGCCTAACACGGTTTATGAGGTTTATCCGGGAATGACGTACCGGCAATACAAATCCTATTATAGCCCGAAATACTATATTCCTCAAGATGATGATCCTTACACCCGTTTTTGGGCAGGCTTTGCTTCATTCTTGATTCCCGGATTAGGAGAAGGCTTTGATGGAGAATGGGGACGGGGAGCTCTTGTCTGCCTTGGAAATATCGGTTTGTATGCGATTATGCTTTCCGACTCATACGATCAGAACGGCATGCGTTACTATGGCACAGTAGGCAGTATTGCATCCGTCGCAAGAATCTTCTATAACATTTGGAGTACCGTTGACGCCGTTCGCATTGCGAAAATCAAGAACATGTATTATCAAGATATTCGTATGCGTGCTTCAGTCGATTTCAATCTTGAGCCCTATTTCGCCTTTACACCTTCCGGCATTAACAACACCTTTACACCGACTACCGGTCTAACCCTAAAGCTTAGTTTCTAGTTACTTTCAGGGGTATCATCATTACCTCGCAAAAGACACAAAAAACGATAGTTATGAAAAGACATATCCTTACTGCTTGTTTCTGCCTCTTGTTTCCGCTGCTCTGCTCGGCTCAAGAATCAATGATTGCGATTTCAGCATCTGCTCGCTCCACGGGAATGTCAGGACACGGGATTATTCTCACCATTGAGAATATTGAGACACATCAGATTTACGAATCAAAGTGCCTTCACGCTATCTCAGACAATGCCGTGATAGAAAAAATTCCTGCGGGATTGTATGAAGTATGCAGGATTGAAATCCCGTTTGGGGATAGGAGATATTGGAATGAGTCTTCTGAAGTACGGGGGCTTTTTGGTACGATAGAGATACTTCCCAATACGAATTATTTTATGGGAAAATACAAATCTGTTCACCAAGGAAAAATGTCCCATAGGCAGGTACTCTTTTCATTAGAAGGACAAGATATGCCGGAAAAGCTTGTCAAGTACGTCGAGAAGCAGGGCCTTGCGGTAGAGGATTTCGTACCGATTTTACCTAAGGAAGATTCCTTTGTCCTTGCAGAGTTTTCCGAGTTGACAAACAAGGCGTATATCGGTGGGGTTGGAATAGCATTTTAAGACAAACAATAAGAAAGTATCCACTTTTCATTTCGCTGGATATAATCCACCACCTTACGGAAGTCCCACCACAGGTTCATAAATTCGACTTTCGGGGGAAGGTTAGAGTGGTTTTTTAAGTCACGTTATTGAAGGCTCCTTGGATCTGGTATCCATTCCCGTAGGAGCCAAAGTTTGTCCAGGTCCTCGAATAATGAGTTCGAGAAGATATCGCTTGCGGGCACAAGAAAGACCTTGTAAGTTGCTGATTTTCAAGCACCATACAAGGTCTCTTCTTTGTGAATCCCCCAGATTTGGTCACCTTTTGGTCACCGCTGTGGCGAGCCGTCTGCTTGTTGGAGGTAATAGATAGTCTTCTGGGCTTCTATTTCAGCGCGGAGTTCTTCCTCGGTGGGGAGATAGAGTTTGTATTTGCTGGCGAAGAGTTGCTCGTTGCCATGGAGGACGGAGTAACGGGCAATGTCTTCGTCGGTATCGGAGCAGAGGATAATGCCGATGGTGGGGTTGTCGCCTTCGCTACGTTTGAGCTCGTCATACATCCGGACGTACATATCCATCTGGCCGACATCCTGGTGGGTGACTTTGGTTGTCTTCAGGTCGATAAGGCAGAAGCACTTGAGGATGTAATTGTAGAATACGAGGTCGATGTAATAGTCCTGCTTTTCGGTCTGAATGTGCTGCTGACGGGCGACGAAGGCGAAACCTTTGCCGAGTTCCATCAAGAACTTCTGAAGGTTGGAGATGATGGCTCCTTCAAGCGTGTTCTCCGTGAAGTCAGACCTGGACTCAAGCCCGAGGAATTCGGCAACAACGGGATTCTTGACAAATTCCAGTTTGTCGGGAACTTGCGTCTGTGTTGTCATCTGCAGCATTTCCTTCTCCACAAGGTCTTTGTTCTGGGATTGGAGAAGGCGGTGATAGTATTGGGAGGAGATGTTTCGCTGGAGGGTCCTGACGCTCCAAGTCTGCGCAGAGGCTTCGTTCATATACCAGTCGCGGGCTTTCGTGTCTTCGACCTGTAGCAAGACGCGGTAGTGGGTCCAGGAAAGTGCGGGAAGAGATTTTTTACTCACTGATGCAAAAATCTCCGGATAGGCTTTGTAAAACCTGACGCACCAGTACAGATCAGTGCCAGAGAAGCCCTTTCCATATTCGGCGGTAAGCTTTCGGGAGAGGTTCTTGACGATTTCCAAACCGTAGTTCGCTTTTCCGTCCTCCTTGAGTTCTTCTTCAGATATACGCTTTCCCAGAAGCCAGTTACGCTGAACGAGCGCCACGTTGACAGCGGAGTAGGCGTATTGCCTGGCACCGTCGATGATGGTGCGGGCGTCGGTGAGGAGGTCTCCGCCGCCAGCGTAGGGAATGACCGATATGACTTGTTTCTCGTCCATAGTGTATGCAAAGATATAAAAAGAATTGGATGTAGGTATTGTTCTGTTGTTTTGGGACGATGTCTGATTTTGTCGGTCACTTTCGGTCACCGCGCTTCAAATTCGGTCACTTTCGGTCACCGTTTTCGGGAGTTATTTCAACCCACCGCACAATGACTTAATTGTCGGCCAGCCCAGACCGCACGGAATTGGGGCTCCCTGTGTCTTTGCCCTGCATTTTCACCATAGACCGCACGAATATGCCCTTTCCGGTGCGGTCAAGCGCCAAAACGGGGGTCAACCGCACGGTTTTGGGTTTTCTGGTGCGCTCAATGGAAAATCACGCCATTGAGCCGCAGAATCTTGGGAAAGCGTGACGGATAGTGTATTTCTGCGCTTTTAGGACCCGGTATCCATTCCCACAGGAGCCAGAGTTTGTCCAGATCCTCTAAAAACGAGTTCGAGAAGATATCGCTTGCGGGCACAAGAAGACTTTGTAAGTTACTGATTTTCAAGCACCCTGCAAAGTCTTCCTTTTTGTATCTCCCGAATTTGGTCACCTTTTGGTCACCATCCAAGACCTCCACTTTTGATCCGCGAAAGGAATGGGACGGGGCTCTCAGTCCTTTCGTGGCAGCGATTATGGGCATTTGGCTTGTATTCTGGCGACGAAAGGAGTCTCATAGCGTTCATGTTCCTTTCGTGGTGCAATTTACCGAATGATAAGAGGATCCAGTTGCTTTGTCAAGATGATTCGATAATGAGGATGATACGCGGTTTCGTATGCCGGACTGTGGTGGCATGCGTATTGGCCGGCATCAAGCAGTTCCTTGATCCTTGCCTTATCTTCTGCAAGGTCCGGTAGATTCGGATGATTCTTCTCGATGATGGCCTCGATTTGGGCCCATTCTGTCTTCCAACGTTCTATATCATCCTTTGTCACTTCCTTCGCGCTCGCCATCAAGGCGTCGACCAGTTCGTCGGCTGTCATCTGACCATCGGGAATGACGGATAGATTCACCCTTACATAATTACTTTGCCAGCCGCACAACTCGGTTTTCGGCCCCATCAGGGTATCTGCTTCTGCCAGCTCTGTGAGAATAAACCTCAATGCCGACTCACGGTCCGCGATGAGGTGCCCCGGACCGAACCGATCTTGGAAGAACGATTTGTATAAATCTTGAAGCCGGGATTCCGGAAAGCGTTCCAATTGAGTTGAAACAGCATTTTCAACAGCTACAGAGTCAACAACCGGCGGCTTGCAGAAGGCAAGCAGGAAGCTCACGATAGGAGCATTGGCCCAACCTGAGTAAATCATGGACGAACCTCCTTCCTTCCCGGAGTTGAGGACAAGGCGCGAACTGTCCCAATTCCCCTCTTCGAGATTGTAAGCGCCGCGGAAGACCCCGTCAGCATCGGGATCGTCGCTGTGCCACAGATTGCCGTCGCAGAACCTGATCATCCCTTTCAGCGCTTCGAGATCCTTTTTCCGGCCGTCCAAGAGCCAGTTCCAGTAATATGCCTCCATTCCGAAGGCAGTAGTATAGACATTATCGGTAAGCCCGGGGATGTCTGCGCCGTTGATTCCTTCCCCACAGCCGTTGCGCAGCGCCCCTGAAGGGTCTATCAATGCGTCCATCCACGTGGTAAGGAGATGACGCATCCTTCTCCATTCCTCGCGCTGGGGAGCGGTGCCAAGATAGTATTCCGCCATCGCTATGCCCCGGATGCATATGGCCTGGTCGCTCGAAGGGGGACGCCAGTATTCGGTCCCCGGATGCTCTTCGCAACAGGTCCGGACTCTCCCTTCCGGAAGGATCCGGGTGCCGATGAAAGCGATTCCCCGGGTGACGGCAGCCAAATAATCTTCGGGTTTGTCAGCATAACGCGCAGCCATCGCCAACGCGGCGACTGCATGGGCGGTGAACATCGCGGTACGGCTTGTGTCATTGTCCACGACCCGCCAGGAACCATCCTCGTTTTGGATTTGCAACAGGAAGGACGTGCTCTCAAGGGCCGCCGATATGTATTCCGTTGCATGGGCGGTGTCTGTTTCCGCCATTCGCATCAAGAATATCGGGACCTCCGAATTGTCATTGGTGTACACGTGGCGGTCTTTCCTGTCGGCAAAGGGAAAGGACCCGTCGGGATTGCGCATCCCGGACACGGCGTGGAAGATTTCCCTTGCAAGGGATAGATATTTATCTTTCCCTGTCAAGCGCCAGGCCTGAAGGAAGGCATACGCCGTTTCGATGTTGCAGTCCGGCCTGTAAAGGGATATCCACTGCTTCGCATCCATATCGTAGCGTTCCCGGACAAAGATTCCGGAAGAGGTGGTGTCCACAGCCTTTTCAAGCCAGGCGACAACGCTGCCGACCGTTTCTGCCGACGGTTTCAAGAACAGGATCTCGATGTCGGCACGGCCTTTCAGCCTGCCGGCAGAAAAGTCGACATAGTGACTTTCGCCGACAACACTTTCTTGGAACGCAACGGGCCTGCCGTTCAGCAAGACCTTCGCAACGACAGTGCTCTCCGGCAACAGGATGTGCGAGCGGATATCGCGGGCCGGAGAGTCCACACAATACCTCATCCCATCCCCGGTGAGGATGTAACGGACGTCTACGACATCCCCGCCTATTTCGTACCCGCTGAAATACCGGAGCTCCTTATAAGGCGTCACGGGCCACTTCGGGGAGAAGCCCAGACTGCGGTAACGGCAACCCAGATCCTCGATGCCGGCCAGGCCTTCATCAATGGCGGAAAGGACCGCCGCCGCCCCCCAGGCCGCCGGTCCCACCTTGGCATTCTCCGGCACTTTTGTAAAGCGGTTGTACAGGAAATAAATGTTCCCGCCATCTTCCGCCATCTGTTCGTATAGACGATGGAGGATATCCCATCCGTACGCTTCATATCCGCAACTGAATGCCGCCTTGGCGAGCTCTCCGGCGGTGAAGGAGGTGATGCAACCGTTGACATAGGTATTGGCCGGATGTACCTTCACATCTCCGAAACAAGGCTCATACGGAGGATCGATGGTAAACCACTCGGCGAAAGCCGTGGTCGTGTCCTTGCGGAACCTATATTCTTCGACGATCGAACGGGACTGCTCGAGGGTCGTGAAGCCGCGATTGATATCGTACGCATTGGAGAGGGTCAGGCGGACGTCTTCCTTGTCATCGGCAGGGGGGCCTCCCAGCGGAAGTTGGTGGGTAAAGTATTTCCCGTTCCACAGATGGCGGATGGCGTTTTCGCGGAGCGTCCGGGCTTTCTCCCTCCACTGTCCGGCTTTTGCGCGACGCCCCAGCTCTTCGTTCATCCAGGCGAGCTGGTTCATCGCCTGGTACACGCCGGAATTGTCCCCATGCATGACAGCCATCGGGGTATCGCGGGTGATACGGCGGTCCCTGGGGGACGATTCTTCATACGTAAAGTCCCAGGTGTCAATGGTATAAGCACGCTTGACCAGCCCGAGCTCCGGCTCCCAGCGTTTGGGATGGGAGGTGGAATACAGGATACCCTTTTCCAGTTTGCGCAGATTGTTTCGCAGCCACCTGCGGTCGGCCGTGGCATTGTAGTATTCAGTAGCCCCTTCCACCATCAGATACTCGATGTCGGACTCTATGTCCAGGCGCGCCAGGTACAAGTTGTCTTCGGGGAAGAACACGATATCGTCTTCGGCGACATACGCCCAATGGCTGTCGTCCATCTGCTTGATGAGTTCATAGTAGCTTCCGTCCGGGCGCTGGTACGCCAGGGTGAAATCCAGGTAAGTGCGCAGGTCGTACTCCCAGTGACGGAAGGCCTTCATCGTGTGCACGTGGTCGCGTATCCAGTTTTTGTAGACCGGCATGGCCTTCCCCTCCACAAATACGGTATGCCTGCCACTCTGCACATTGTCCCGGAGCCACTTCATCATCATCCCCAGGTCCGTATCCTGCGTAGTCAGCACGCCCGGGATTGCGAGCTCGACATTGTTGTAGGTGCCGTTGTGACGGCCTTCCAGGTTTTGGGACGGCAGGGCATGCGCGAATGGGATGACGGCCCCTTTGTTGATGTCTTCGGGTACGGTACTCCGGGTATTCAACGGCAAGGCTTCGATGCTTTCCACCTTCTGCTGCCGGGCGCAAGAGACAGCCAGCAGGCACGATAACAGGCAGATAATATGAAGGATACTCTTTTTCATGGAATCTATCTGACACACAAATATACTACTTTAACGAAATCCGTATTTTCTTTTTCGACAGGAAAATCGCTATCTTCGCAGGGACACCTGACTATTTCGTCATGAACTTGATCAAAAAACTTCTCTTTGCCCTGCTTGCGACGCTCGCCGTCCTCTCCTGCAGCCCCAAGGTTTATCCCCCGTCGTCCGGAATCCTTCCGGAAGGCACGGCGTGGATGGCGAGGCCGGACGATTTTCATGAGCGTTACACCCTGGAAGAGGTCGTCGTCCTGAGCCGCCACAATATCCGCTCTCCCCTCTCCGGCAAAGGTTCGGTCCTGTCCCGCATCACCCCGCACGAGTGGTTTGAATGGACTTCGGCCCCCGGCGAACTGTCCCTGAAGGGCGGCGTGCTGGAGACGCAGATGGGCCAATTCTTCCGGCAGTGGCTGGTCAGCGAGGGCCTCTTTGAAGAGAACGAACGCCCGGCTGAAGGAAAAGTGCGTTTCTACGCCAATTCGATGCAACGCACCATCGCCACGGCACAATATTTCTCCAGCGGAATGCTGCCGCTGGCCAATGTCGAGGTGGAGCGTCATTGCGCGGTCGGGACCATGGACCCCGTCTTCAACCCGCAGATCACGCGTTCCGACCCGGAATTCCTGGCCCGTGCGATGGATCAGATCCGCGCCATGGGCGGAGACGACGGACTCAAGGGCGCGGGGGCTCGGCTGGCCCCGGAATTCGCCGTCCTGGCCAAGGTCCTGGACCTGAAGGACAGTCCCGCGGCCCTCAATGACACGACCTTCTTCCCCACCGGCGATCTGGCGATCCGCCTGGACCTGTATAAAGAGCCATCGATGACCGGCGGGCTGAAAATGGCCAATTCCGCTTCCGACGCCCTTATTCTCCAGTATTATGAAGATCCGGATCTGCGGCGGGCGGCCTTTGGCCACAAGATCAGCCGGGAAAACTGGGAAAGCATCGCGGCGATCAAGGACTGGTACGGAGACTTGCTGTTCACAGCGCCGGCCGTTGCCGCCAATGTGGCGCATCCGCTGCTGAAGACGATCCTCTCCGAGCTTGGCATGCCCGGGCGCAAGTTCACCTTCCTCTGCGGGCACGATTCTAACATCGGCAGCGTACTCGCGGCACTGGGCAATGAGGATTATGAGGCGCCGCAGGCCATTGAACGCAAGACTCCGATCGGATCGAAACTGGTCTTCTGCAAGTGGCGGGGCAGCGACGGCCGCCTGTACGCCGACCTTCATTTGGTCTACGCGTCCGACACGCAATTGCGGGAAATGCCGATGCTCAGCCTGCAACAACCGCCCGTTTCATTCCAGATCTTCCTGAAGGGCCTGACGCCCAACGCTGACGGGCTCTATCCCTTGTCCGACTTGGAGCAGCGCCTGCAGGAAGCCATTGCGGCGGAGCCGCCGGCGATTCTTAACCAGCATTGATATGTCATTCAGGTTTCCGAAAAAGACCGATGAAGAAGTCCTCATCAAAGCCATGGCCGATGGGGATATGGGGGCCTTTGCGGAAATCTATAAACGCTATACCCCGGGATTGCGCCGTTTTGTGACGGGTTTGATCAAAGACAGGACGAAAGCGGAAGATATAGTCCAGAACATCTTCTTGCGGATGATGTCTTCCAGGCCGAACTTCGAAAACGTCGCGGCCTTCAAGAACTGGCTGTTCGTCTGCGCCCGTAACGAGGTAATCAGCACACTCCGGTCCAAGTGGGAAAGTCAGGTCGACAAGGTCCAGGCGTTCCCGGACAGGATTTCCGACGGCATCCAGCCCGAGACAAGCCTGTCCCTGCTTAACTCGGTCCTGTCGCGAATGCCCAAGAAAAGATCGGAGGTATTCAGGATGAGCAAGTTGGAGGGGCTTTCCGTCGAGGAAATCGCAACCCGGATGGGCATCTCTGTCCGTACGGTCCAGAAACATCTCGAGATCGCGAACCGGGAAATCCGGCAGAATTTGAATTAATTTCCGCGGCCCGTTACGCAAAATGCGTTCTTCATGCGTTCTCATAATGTATGAAGAACAAAATACGCGACTATTTTTACGACCGCCTCTCTACCCGTGAAGAGGAAGAAGTACAGAAATACCTCTGCGCCAACAAAGGGTCAAAGGAGGTCGATGACGCCCTCCGGAGTCTATTCGATGATTGTCTCACCGCCTCAGACCAGCAACTACGCCGCCAGACCGTTGTAAAAAGGAGCATTCCCCACGTCTTGGCAGCAGCTGCCGCATTGGCTCTCCTGATCATCATCCCCATATCCTATCGGGCCGGCCTGAATACCGGGGAGGAACGCATTGCCGCCATCGAATGGGTAGAGGCAAGCGTTCCGTACGGCGAAAAGCAAACGGTGACACTCTCCGATGGGACGGTGATGCACCTCAATTCGGGCAGCCGGCTGACATATCCTTCCGTTTTCTCGGGAGACAGCCGTACCGTCTTCATGGATGGAGAGGCCTATCTGGATGTGGCCAAGGATCCGGAGCATCCTTTCATCATCAAATCCCAGAACATCGATATCAAGGTGCTTGGCACCTCATTCAATTTCAAGAATTTCGCCCGGGAACGCATGGCCGAACTGCTCTTGATGGAGGGCAGCGTGGAAGCCAGCGTGTCCATCCCGAACGACACGAGGACGGTCCGACTGAAGCCTGGCGACAAGATGCAGTACAACCGGGAGAACGGCAACCTGGATATCGCCCGTTTCAACCCCAAGGGATACAAGGCCTTCTACGAAGACAATTCCCTGCATTTCTTCGACATGGAAATGGCGGACATCGCCGATGAGCTTTCCCGTCGCTTCAACTGCGAAATCGTAGTCCTGGATGAGGAGTTGGCGTCCAGGCGTTACTTCTCCATCTTCACTAACAACGAAACCCTTGATCAAATCCTGGCCGTGATGAGCTCCGACGGTAAAATGCGCGTCCGCCATTCCGGCAAGACGATCTATCTGGAATCCAAATAATACTTCCAATTATTAATAACCTATCTACCAATAGTTATGTTAACCAAACACAGATTAATCAAACCGCTTCTTCTGACGTTCGCGGCCCTGATGCTCAGCATCGGTGCGAACGCTCAGATTAACCTGTCTTTGAAGAATGTGAAGGTTAGCGACGCCATCACCGCACTGAACCGCAGTCAGGGATACTCGGTATCCGTAAACTCCGGCGACGTGGACCTCAACAAGGTGATCAGCGTCAATGCTTCCGGAGCATCGATCTCTGACGTGCTGGACCAGATTTTCGCCGGCCAGCAGGTCATTTACATTATCGACGGAAAGAGCATCTCAGTCAGTAAAGGAAAGCCCAAGACCGAGCCCGCACCGCTCACCGGCGTGGTGGTGGATGAAAACGGAGAGGCGCTGATGGGTGCCGGCATCCGCATCAAGGGGACGAACCAGGGATTCATCTCCGGTCTGGACGGAAGCTTCACACTCACGGACGTCAGATTCCCCGCCACCCTCATCGTATCCTACATCGGCTATGCTGACCAGGAAATTCCGGTCAGTGGCAACGAAGGCCACATCAAGGTGGAATTCAGCGATGCAAAGAACCTTTTGGACGAAGTCGTGGTCGTGGGCTACGGTTTCCAGAAGAAAGTGAACCTGACCGGCGCCGTGTCCGTCATCGACGGAGCCACCCTGAACCAACGTCCCGTGACCAACACGGCGATGGCCCTCCAGGGAGCCGATCCTTCCATCATCCTCACGAACGGCAACGGTTCCATCGAAGCGTCCGAATACAGCATGTCCGTCCGCGGAAAGGTTTCCCTCAACTCGGGCAGCCCGCTGGTCCTGGTGGATGGCGTGGAAGGCAGCCTGACGCTGGTGAATCCGAATGACATCGAGAGCATCTCCGTGCTGAAGGACGCCTCCGCCTGCGCCATCTACGGCGCAAAGGCTTCCGCCGGCGTGATCCTGGTGAACACCAAGAGCGGTGCCGGCGAGGAAGGCCGTGCGTCCATCAACTACAACGGACGCTACTCCATCTCCAGCAACACCACCTCGACGGACTTCATGACCACCGCCTACGACTACATCATGATGACCAACGCCTTCAACCAGGTCTTCCAGGGCAACAATGCCTGGACCTTCTCGGAGGAGCAGATCCAAATGATGTATGACCGCCGGAACGATGTCACCGAGAATCCCGCGCGTCCCTGGGTCATCCCCGATGAGACCCACACGAACACCTATCTCTACCTCGGCAACTTCGACTGGTACGGATACTTGTTCAAGAGGAGCCGTCCCGAGACGGAGCACAACGTTTCCATCAAGGGCGGCACCAAGAAGATGAACTACTATGTGAGCGGCCGTTACCTGTACCGCGAAGGTCTCTTCAACCAGAGCGCCGAGGACATGGTCAACAACTATTCCTTCCGTTCCAAGTTGAACGCGGAAATCACCCCCTGGCTGCACTATTCCAACAACATCGCCTTCGAGCGCGCCAACTACCAATACGGAGGCTTCTGGGAGCAGGACGGACAGACCGGCCTGGTCGAGGCGGGTATCCTGTGGAATACGACGCAGAACGTCGGACCCTTCTATGTTCCCTTCAATCCCGACGGTACCGTGAACATCCAGCCGGGCTATATGTACGGAGCCACCTCCCCGCTCTTCAGCGGCCGCGGCGGCGTCTGGACCAACGATGCCAACCATAACGCCCGCATCAAGAACGCCCTCACCCTGACCAACCGCCTGACCTTCAGCATTGCGAAGGGCTTGAAATTCGTGGCTGACTATACCTATCGCCGCAACGACAACGTGAATACCTACCGCAGCCTTCCCACGCCCAACTGCTACGACAACGCCAACAAGCGTATGTATGTGGGCAACGGACTGACCGGAGGCTATTTCAGCAACGGTTCCGTGTATGACTTCTACCGCGAAGTCCGCTACTATCAGGACGGTCACGTAGCTAACGGCTATTTCTCCTACGACGGTTCTTTCGGCAGGCACAACCTGGCGGCCACACTGGGTGCCAACTTCGACGACTACCGCTCCTCGAACCTGACGGTACATCAGAAGGGTTCGCTGAGCGAGTCGCTCTCCTACATCAACCTGGCCTCCGCGACGGAGATATCAACCCTTGCCGAGAGCAACAGCGCTTACCGCACACTCGGTTTCTTCGGGCGTCTCAACTACAATTACGCGGAAAGATACCTCTTTGAGGTTTCCGGACGTTATGACGGAACCTCCCGCTTCCCCAAACATCACCGCTGGGGCTTCTTCCCTTCCGCTTCCGTCGGCTGGCGCATCAGCGAGGAACCTTTCTGGGCGCCTCTGAAGAATACCTGGAACAAAGCCAAGCTCCGCCTGAGCTATGGTACCCTGGGCAACCAGCAGGTCAGCAACTACTACTATTTCGATACCATCTCCCTGTCCAAGCTGACATACACCTTCAACGGGACCGATGCGGCCCAGAACGCCAACATGTCCTCCCCCGTTTCCAGCGGTCTGACTTGGGAAACGGTCATCTCCTATAACGCCGGTATCGACCTCGGATTCTTCAGGGACCGGCTGAACATCACCGCCGACGCCTACATCCGGGACACCAAGGACATGCTGACCAAAGCGATGACGCTGCCCAACGTGTATGGTGAAAGCGCACCGAAGGAAAACGCCGCCGACCTGCGCACCACGGGCTATGAGGTTTCCGTGAGCTGGCACGACGCTAAGAAAGTGGCTGGCAAGCCCCTTCATTACGGCATCACCGCCACCCTGGGTGACAACATCACCAAGATCACCAAGTTCAACAACCCCACCAACCTGCTCACCGACAACTATGTCGGCAAGACGCTGGGCGAAATCTGGGGCTACCACGTAATCGGCCTGTTCGGCTCCGATGAGGAGGCCGCCAGCTGGGCTGAAGAATACGACCTGAGCGTCGTCAACAAGGCGGAACTCGGTTGCAAGGCGCCCTACAACAAAGTGCTCGCCGGCGACATGAAGTTCGAAAACCTGGACGGTGACAAGCACATGAAGGACGGCAAGAAGGCCATCAGCACGGGTTCCAATACCCTGGACGATCCCGGCGACCGCCGCGTGATCGGAAACAGCCTGCCCCGCTACCGCTATTCCTTGAAGGGTGACTTCTCCTGGTACGGGTTCGACCTGAGCGCCTTCTTCCAGGGCGTGGGCAAATGCGACTGGTATCCGGATTCCAACTGCGTTTACTTTTGGGGTCCCTATTCCTACAGAAGGCCCACGTTCATCGCGACTTCCCTGCAATCGAACTGCTGGACGGAGGACAACCCCAACGGCTATTTCCCCCGCCAGCGGGCACAGCTCGTGAAGAACAGCGTCGTCAACGACCGCTATCTGCAAAACGCGGCTTACCTGCGCCTGAAGAACCTGACCCTGGGATACAGCATCCCTTTCAAGACCAAGGCCATCCAGAAGTGCCGCCTCTACTTCAGCGGAGAGAACCTGTTCTATCTGTCTCCGATGAAGAAATACTGCAATACCGTAGACCCCGAAGTGGCGACGACCTCCGCATACGGCGACTGCTTGTATCCGTATGCCAAGACCTATACCTTCGGCGTGGACATTACATTCTAATTACGGGAGGACAGCAATATGAAAAGCATATTCAAAGTTTTGACAGTATCTGCCGTCGTTCTGACCATGACGGCCTGCGAGGACTTTCTCACGAAAACTCCGGAGACCAATCTCGCCCCTGAGAATTTCTTCTCTTCCGAGAAAGAGCTGGAACTGTGGACCAACCACGAGTATTCCACCCTGCTGGATGATGCCACGGCTTACGCTGAGATCAAGGGTGACGATTTCATCGGGCGCAGTCTGAGCGCCATCCAGAAAGGCACCCGCACCAACGCAACCACCGGACTTTGGTCCCAGACCCATTGGGGCTACCTGAGGCATATCAACCAGTTCTTCGAGAACTGCTCCAACTGCAAGAACGAAGAGGTCCGCACCAAATACGAGGGCGTCGAGCACTTCTTCCGGGCCCTGTACTATTATCAGATGGTCCAGTATTATGGAGACGTCCCTTATTATGATACGGTCGTAGGCTCCGCCGATGAAGAAGCACTCTTCCAGGCACGCGATCCCCGCGGCTATGTCATGAAGAAGGTCATCGAAGACCTCGACCTTGCCGCGAAGAAACTGCCCGACAGTTGGACGGACGGCTGCTTCCGCATCAACAAATACGGTGCGATGGCCTTCAAGTCCCGCGTCGCCCTGTTCGAGGGAACTTTCCGCAAATACCACGGTGTGGCCGACGAGACCTACGTCGAAGCAGATGGTTCCACCACGACGCTGAGCGCCGAATGGTTCCTGCGCCAGGCTGCCGAGGCCGCGCAGAGCGTGATGTCCTCCGGCAAATACAGCCTGTACAACACCAGCACCGATTCCCACTGGAAGGCCTATCGCGACTTCTTCCAGCTCGAGGACCTCAAAGGCAATCCTGAGGCCATCTTCGCCAAGCACTACGACGTCACCCTGGCCATCCGCCACGGACTCCAGTTCGACTTGAAGAACGAAACCTACAGCGCGACCCGGCGTTTCGTCAACCACTACCTGCGTTCCGATGGCACGCCCATCCAGGACAGGAGCGGCTGGGCCACCGAAGAATACTACGAGCAGTTCCAGCGGAGAGATCCCCGCATGGCCCAGACCCTTCACGCCCCCGGCCATTTCGGCTATCTGGATCCTGCGATGAAGGGCGCCGTGGAAACCACGGACTTCGCCCGTACGCTGAACGGATACCGCGTCATCAAGGGCGTATCCGACGGCAGCCATGAGAACGCCAGCACCAGTACGACCGACTGGGCCTACATCCGCTATGCGGAAGTCCTGCTGAACTATGCAGAGGCCTATGCCGAACTGGGCGAACTGACCCAGGCGATGATAGACAAATCCATCAAGCTGATCCGCGACCGTGCGGGAATGCCCAACCTGATGCTCCCCACCACGCCCGATCCGCTGATGGCCGAATACTATCCCAACGCCCAGGGCCCGATGCTTGCCGCCATCCTCGAGGTGCGCCGCGAGCGGGTCGTGGAACTCTTCGCGGAAGGTTTCCATCAGTGGGACATGATCCGCTGGAAAGAAGGCGGACCCCTGACGGCCGCCGGCAACAAGTCTGCCGATGCCGCACCGCTGGATCCTGCCAGTCTCACACCCGGCTACAAGGGTATCTACATTCCGGCTCTCGGCGAATATGACACCGACCACGACGGCAAGAAAGACCTGCTGATCTATTCCGGTCAGATGCCTTCGGGCGTCAGTTCCACCATCCCGGCGACGAACCGCATCCAGGTGGGCGCGAATTCGCTCACCCTGTCTGACGGAGATCACGGATACATCACCCGGGATGCTGCCGAGGATTATGTATGGAAAGATCGTGATTACCTGTATCCCGTCCCTCTCGGACAGATTCAGGCTTATAACGGAAAATTAACCCAGAACCCCGGTTGGGAATAATCCATGAAGCACATTCGCCTGATCCTGGAAACGCTGTTCCTTCTCTTTGCCGCCCTCTCCTTCTCGGAGGCGTGCGGCAAAGTGACGGAACCCGCAGCCGTCCGTTTCGAGGTCTCTCCGTCTTCATTGACGGTGGAGGCCCCGGGAGGTCAGGTCGCATTCAGCGTACTCAGTTCCGAAGACTGGATGGCCGCTGTCGACCAATCCTGGGCCAAGCTGCTGACTGTCAAGGGGACCGGCTCTGAAAGCGCGGTCACCGTCAAGGTCTCCGTTTCGGAGAACACGTCCACCGAACAGCGTTCGGCGACAGTCAGAGTCAGCACCCTGGGTGGGAAGAAAGAGACCGTGGAACTGATCCAGGCTGCCGGCAGCGGGGAACCCGCGGTCAAAGGCATCTCCAGCGCCGAAGACCTCCTGGCCTTCGCTTCCGCCGTCAACAACGGCGGTGCCGTGAGTCCTTATATGGTGGACGGGGTCGTAACGCTTTTGAACGACATCGACGCCTCCACCATCCAGGAATGGATTCCCGTGGGGACGAAAGACAACCCGTTCCGCGAGTATTTCGACGGCAAGGGACACGCCATCAGGAACGTGCACTGGACGGTGGATACGGACAAGTATCCCGATGCCGGTTTCCTCGGCTATGCCAGGAATTCCAGGATATCCAATCTCGTCTTCGGCTCCGAAGGAAGCGTCGTGACCTGCAAGGGTAACGCCTCCGGCACCCTCGGCGGCATCGTTGGGAACGCGGTCGGCGTCACGCTCACCGGCGTGACCAACAAAGCGGCGCTGAACGTGACTGCCGGCTCCGCATCCCTGTGCATGGGCGGTCTCTGCGGAAAAACGGATGCGGCATCGCTGCTTGGCGATGCAGAGTCGAAAAAGAAAGCTTGCGTGAACGACGGCGCCATCTCCGCCTCTTTCCCTTGCCGCATCGCCGGACTGGTGGGTTACAACGAGGGGAAGGTCCTCGGCTGCACCAACAACGGCGCCGTTACGGGCGTCGCATCAGCCGACTTCGGCCCCGCCTGGGGTTGTGCCTTCAATGCCACCGCCGACAAGTTCACCGGCAATTTCGGCTACGGATCCGTCAATGGGCGGGCTTCCGTCCACGCCACGGCCGTTTACCCCGCCAGCGCCTACAAGCTGGAGGAAAACACCGTGGACTGGACGCAAGATACCTATTACGACTGGGATGTCCTGGAAGAGAAACAGCTGCACGCCGGCGTAAAATACATCCATTGTTCCTTCATCGGCATGCCCCGCCACATGCACGTGCTGCAAATCGACCTGGGCAATCCCGAGATCGAACTGACCACCGCCTATGCCGACGAACAGGTGCCCAATCCCAACGCCAACAACAACAGCAACAACGGCAAGAATCTCCGCGAGACTTTGTCTGAAGTTTGCTCCCGGAGGCGTTCGGAGGGCCAGAACATACTCGCCGGCATCAACACCGGTTTCTTCGATTCCAACGACGGCATCTCCCGCGGCTACCACGTGGAGGAAGGCGAACCCGTGTATGTCAACAACCCGGCCGTGTCCGGCGCGCTGGTCAACCACGCGTGGGCGCTGACCGTCTTTACCGACGGCACGGCATCTTGCGGCAAGAAGTCCCTGAGCGCGACGCTCGAGGCCGGCGGCAAGTCCTACGCCATCTCGTCGGTGAACGACACCATCCTGCGCCACGCCTCCGCGAAATATGCCCTCAACATGTACACCAGCCGCTACAAGCAGGTTCCGCATCCGTCGAAACCGGGCATCACGAACCCGCTTGCGAAGGACGTCCTGTATGTGGTGGCGGAGTACAAGGAAGGCCCCGTAAAGCTGAATACCGGCTGGGCAGAAGCGGTCGTGAAGACCCTGCACGACGGTACCGGGACGCCCCTGGCCGCCGCTCCTTATCTCTCTTCCGCGAACGAAGTGGGGTTTGCCGTCAGCGGTTCCACCGCCCAGACCCTCCTTTCTTCGCTGAAAGCGGGGGACACGGTCCGGCTGAAGTTCGACATGTCCATCGACGGGGAAACCAAGCCCATCTTCACCCAGAACAGCAGCATGTACCGCTTGATGGAGAACGGCAGCGACGGCAGCAATACCCCGCCGACGGGCAACAACCTCTATACCACCTACGATCCCATGACCTTCCCCGTCGTGAGCCAGGATCGCAAGACCGTGTGGCTGGTGGAGGTGGACGGTCGCCAGGCTGATTATTCCTACGGTGTGAAGGGATACGAAATGTTCCGCATCGCCCAAAAACTCGGCGGCTGGAACATGACCCGTTTCGACGGCGGCGGTTCCTCCTGTATGTGGGTTTATGATCCGGTGACCTCCTCCGGCAAGACCGTCAATCGCGTCTCCGACTCCAAAGGCGAACGAAGTTGTCTCAACTATATGCTTGTAAGACAGAAATAATTAATAATAAAAACTATATGAAAACCATTGCAAAACTGATCTGCGCATCCATCTTGGCTTTGATGGCGGCCTCTTCCTGCGTCAAGGAAGCCGAACAGCAGATTACCTTTTCTTCAGATCCGGCAGCCCTGAACGAGGTGCCCTGCATGGATCCTGACGAGCAGGTCCTGAACCTGACGACCAATGCAAACTGGATCGTCGTGACACCGGCCTGGGTCAAGGCCGATCCCATCTTTGGCAGCGGCAATGCCATCGTCAGCTTCACGGTAGAAAGCACGTACATCAACGACAAGACGGATGTCGCTCCCCGATCCGGCGAGATCGTCTTCTCCGGTGGCGGCAAGTCCTACGTCGTTCCCATCACCCAGCTCGGCTACACCGTCCCTTACGATCCCTCCGCGAGTATCGGGGGCATTCCGGACGTGGATGAGTTCCTGAAGTTCGTCCAGGCTGTGAACGAGAATGAAGGCACGACCCGCTGGCAGAACGCTTCCAAGGAAATCGAACTGCTCGCCGACATCGACCTGTCCGAATGCCAGGAGTGGACGCCCATCGGCAATCCCGAAACTGTCAGCAACGGCAACTATGCCGGCGCCTACACCGGAATCGCCTTCAAGGGCGTGTTCGATGGCGGCGGCCATACCATCCGGGGCTTCAAGCCGACCGTCAAGGTTCCCGCCAACGGCACCTTCGGCCTCTTCGGCGTACTGGACGGTGCGACCGTCAGGAACCTGAACATCGAGACCGACCTCAACATTTCCGCCGAGGGTCAGGCAGACGCCGGCGTCCTCGTGGGAACGGCTATTTCCTCCACGATCCAGAACGTGAAAGTCAGCGGAAAGATCACTTCCGCCGGTACCGGAGACTCGAAACGCTTCGCCTTGGGCGGCATCGCCGGCTTCGTGTTCAATACGGGAAGCGGCACCAGCACCATCAAGGACTGCACGACCAACCTCATCGTCAATGCAGATTGCGGAAAGAACACGGCCAACGGCGCCGCCGGTGCCATGTACGGCGGTATCGCCGGTTTCGTTACCACCTCGCAGGATGACTCCGCGAACAATATCGAAAACTGCGTGAACAACGGAGAAATCAACGCAAAGCTGGGCCGTTCTTCCGGTATCGTCGCCACGGCCAACTTCGGTGGCCACTTCCTGAACTGTACGAACAACGCCAACCAGGTGAGCACTTTCTCCAACGGCCGTATCGGCAATGTCGTTTCCGTCCTCTACAAGAATGCCGTAGCCGACGGTCTCGTGAACAACGGAAACCTCACGGTAACGGAATCCAACACCCACGCCGGCGCCATCATCGGTTTCTTCAACGATGACGGCATCGTCCTGCGGGGCGGCCGGAACACGGGTACCGTCATCGCCGCGATCAGCAATTACAAGGGCCTCATCGGCGCCAACCTCAGCAAGTTCACCTCCATCAGCGGCGTCACCGTGGGTGGCAAGCTCGGAACTTACAAGGCAGACGGCAACCACGAGATGATCGATGTCAATGCCGGCAACTTCACCGATTACATCGGAGTCGTTTCTGATGCCAACCGGGCGAAGATCACCGACCTGACTTGGGACGGCGCTCCTGCGCCGACCGTGGAAGGCATTGGCACGGCCGCCGACCTGAAGGAATTCGCCGAACTGGTGAAGACCGGAGGCGACGTGAGCAAATTCCTCGTGGACGGCGTGCTCGTCCTGGGCGCCGACATCGACCTCGGCGGCGAGGACTGGACGCCCATCGGAACGGGTTCCGTGACCAACGCCGGTGTCATCACGACGGGTGACGTCCCCTTCACGGGCGTCTTTGACGGCCGGGGACACACCGTGGACAACTTCAAGGTCAGCGTCCCTGCCGACGCCCCCGCAGGCTATGCGGCAGGCCTCTTCGGCATCCTCAACGGTGCGACCGTGAAGAACGTCGTCATCGGCCCGAAGGCCGTCTTCGAAGGACAGAGCGCCGCGATGTCCTTCATCGGCGGCGTGGCCGGATTCGCGCTCAACTCCACCATAGAAGGCTGTACGAACAAGGCCACGATGAGCTTGACAGCGGCCAAGGACGCCACCCGCGAGTGCCTGGCCGGCATCGTGGGCGAGATGTATACGGCGGAAGGAGACTTCGCCAGCTACGTCAAGAACTGCGTGAACGAGGGTTCCATCACGTCCAAGAACTCCGTCAACGCCAACAATGGCGGCAACGGTCTTTCCGTGGCCGGTATCGTAGGTTTCTCGGACGGCAAGAACTTCAACTTCATCCAGAACTGCACCAACAAGGTGGCGATCGCCGCCGAAGCCACCCGTCTCGCCGGCATCGTGGCTTCCGCCAATGCGAAAACCAAGGTCGAGGATTGCGTCAACGAGGGTAAGATTTCCGGTTTGGACGTGAAAGCCAGCAACAGCCGCATCGGTGGCATCTGCTCCGCCGGCAGCACCGACGACGTGTTCACCCGCTGCATCAACCGGGGTGACATCGTCTTCGACAAGGCGGGCGACACGACCCATGGCTATGCCGCCGGCATCCTGGGCCAGTCCAACAACCCCATCACCATCGACGCCTGCGAGAACTATGGATCCATCCTGTCCGACATGATCAAGGCCAGCACCATCTACATGGGCGCCATCCTCGGCAATGCCAACAGCAAGGCCGTAACGATCAAGAACTGCAAGGTGGGTGGAAAGGTCGGCCCGCTGACGGTGGATGCCGACCATGTGGTTGTCACCCTGACTCCGGACAATTTCGCCCAATACATCACCCTTGCCACCAGCAAAGCCGGTAACTGCACGTTCGAAGGAAACGTCTGTGGCAATTGATATGGGAGCGAAACCGTTCTTAGCGAAAGTTGCCGCCGTCATGTCGGCGGCAGCTTTCTTGTTAGCAGGATGCGACAAGCCCGCTCCCGCAGAAGCGGAAACGGTCAAGGACAAGATGTCTTTCCTGCAAAACGAGTGCGTCGTTTTCGTGGGTGAAGAAGTGGCTGTTCCCGTTTCTTATCAAGTCTTTGAACGAGGCGTGTATGTCAAGGCCGATTATGACTTCGAAACCAATCCCTACGGCGTGACTGTCAACTCTTCCGCCCCGGATGTCGCCTCCGTGACCGCCGGGAAGATAAAGGGCTTGAAGGAGGGATCGGCCACACTGACGCTTTCCTCTGATAAGATCAGCACCAGCGGACAACTGGCCGTGACCGTGAAGAAGAATGAAGACACGCCCGCCTCTTTCAATCAGGATATCACGCAGGCGTTGACGGCGGATATGATCGCCCTCCCCCTGGGCCGCCAGGACGGCATGCAAAGTTTCGATATCGACAAACGGGGACAGTTTTACATGTCCACGGAGGATAATACCTCCATGCTCGTGTGTGCCCTGAACAAGGACGGTTCCAGGATCGGCGCGGAAATGGTGCTGCCCAGCGGCGGCCATGGAGACGGATTCAGCATCGAATACGATGCCGATGACATCTATTTCTGGACCTGCGGCACGCTGGGTGAGCGCACCGAAAACGGAGGCTATTCCGGCGGCAAGGCCAATGACCCCGACGTGCACCTCATCTGCCGCCACAAGTTCAAGGCCGGCGCCACGGAATATGCCGAGGACGCCCTGGAGCGTTTCTACCTGAACGACAACGGCGCCCGTTTCGCCGATGTGGACACGGAGCACGACGTTTTGGTCCTTTGGACCTACGAGAACAACAGCGATTACATTTATGTGTACAAGCTCTCCGAGATCCGCAATGCCACCACGGTGACGAAGAAGGTCACCCGCGCGTCCCACAACCAGGGAAAAGACGTGACGGCCTACAACCTGAACAGCGTCAAGTCCATCGCCAAGTTCTCCTGGAAACGCAAGGGCGTGACCACCGGCGAGACCAACGCCGGCGCCGTCCAGGGCCTGTGCGTGTATGACGACCGGATCTATGTCACCTCCGGCGCCAAGAACGACGAGGCGACGCTGATGTCGGTCCTGGACTTCAACGGAAACATCCTGCAGAAACTCGTGAAAGTGGGGGTCTCCGTCGACAAGCAGCAACTGATCAAACTGAACCTGTCTTCCGACGGCACGTTCGAGCCGGAAGGCGTCCATATCCGCAAAGGCCAGATGTATCTCGGCTTCGTGGGTGACTACCCCACGGCCGGATCCAGGAAGCACACATGCGTCATCAAACTGAAATAGACTGAATAACTAATGATTCAAACTATGCTGAAACGAATCCTGTGGGTGCTGGCCGCGGCCTTTACCCTTCTCTCCTGTTCGCCCAAGGTACTCCCTTCGGCTTCCGCGCCATCCAACAAGGCTGCAAAAGTGGTCGCCGCCCTGCACGATCCCGCTTCGAAATATGTGGTGGTGGTTTCCCATCGGGGCGACTGGCGCAACTATCCGGAGAATTCCATCCCGGCCATCGAGTCCGTCATCCGCATGGGCGTGGACGTGATGGAACTGGACCTCAAGCTGACCAAAGACAGCGTGCTGGTGCTCAGCCACGACAAGACCCTGGACCGGATGACGACGGGCACGGGTCTCGTCAGCGACTATACCTACGAAGAACTGATGGCCTTCGACTTGAAGCGCGCCCACGGCATCGCCAAGCCCGGGGTCAAGATCCCGACGCTGCGGCAGGCCCTGGAAGTCTGCAAGGACCGGATCGTGGTCAACGTGGACCAGGGGTATGAGTTTTACGACATGGTGCTGGCCCTGACGGAAGAACTGGGCGTGACGGACCAGATCCTGATCAAGGGAAAACGCCCGGTCCGCGAAGTACTGGACCGGCAGGCGAAGTACCCGCACAATATGATGTACATGCCCATCGTCGACATTTGGAACCCCCAGGGGATGGATGTCTTCCGGGATTATCTCGCCGCCAAACCCGCCCAGCTGGCCTACGAGCTCTGCTTCAGGACGCTGGATGACAGCGTGCGCCAAGCCTCCCGGGCCATCCTGGATTCCGGTTCCAAACTTTGGGTCAACACCATCTGGGCTTCCCTCTGCGGCGGCTATGACGATGACGCTGCCTACGACAGTCCCGACGCGGACGCCATCTACGGGCCCATCCTGGACCTCGGTACTTCCATCATCCAGACCGACCGTCCGGAATTCCTGATCCGCTACCTCGAATCCAAGGGGCGCCGGTAAAGTTTCGCTCAGATTTTCGCGAGAGCCTGGTCCAAGTCGGCAAGGATGTCATCAATGTGCTCCGTGCCGATGGACAGGCGTATCGTGTTGGGATGGATGTCCTGGTCGGCGAGTTCCGCGGCGGTCAGCTGCGAGTGGGTGGTCGTGGCCGGATGGATCACGAGCGACTTGACGTCGGCCACGTTCGCCAGCAGGGAGAAGATCTCCAGGGCGTCGATGAAGCGGAAGGCTTCCTCCTGGCCGCCCTTGACTTCGAAAGTGAAGATGGAGCCTCCTCCATTGGGGAAATAGCGCTCATACAGGGCGTGGTCGGGGTGCGAAGGAAGGGCGGGATGGTTGACGCGCTCGACTTTCGGATGCTTGGATAGGAATTCGACGACATTCAGGGCGTTGGATACGTGCCGCTCCACGCGCAGGGAAAGGGTTTCCAGGCCCTGGAGGAAGATGAAGGCGCTGACCGGGGAGAGCGTGGCGCCCGTGTCACGCAGCAGGATAGCGCGGGCGCGGGTGATGTAGGCCGCGGGGCCGACGGCGTCGGCGAATACGATGCCGTGGTAGCTGTAGTCGGGCTCCGTGAACTGGGGGAATTTGCCGGAGGCTTTCCAGTCGAATTTCCCGGAATCTACGATCACGCCGCCGATGGTCGTGCCATGGCCGCCGATGAATTTGGTCGCGGAATGGACCACGACGTCGGCGCCGTATTCGATGGGCCGCAGGAGGAAGGGCGTGGCGAAGGTGTTGTCGATGATGAGGGGAATCCCGTGGGCGTGGGCGATCCTGGCCACGGCTTCCACGTCGATCAGGTTGCAGTTGGGGTTGCCGAAGCTCTCGATGAAGAGAGCCTTGGTCTCGGGTCGGATGGCTTTTTCGAAGTTGCTCAGGTCCGAGGGGTCGACGAAGGTGGTCGTGATGCCATAAGGGACGAGCGTGTGCTGCAGCAGGTCATAACTGCCGCCGTAGATGTATTTGGACGAGACGATGTGGTCGCCGGCACGCGCGATGTTGAGGATGGAATAGGTGATGGCGGCGGCGCCGGAGGCCACGGCGAGGGCGCCCACGCCACCTTCCAGGGCGGCGATGCGCTGCTCCAGGACATCCTGGGTCGAGTTGGTCAGGCGGCTGTAGATATTGCCGGGGTCGGACAGGTTGAAGCGCGCGGCAGCGTGCGCGGAATTGCGGAACACGTATGAGGAGGTCAGGTAGATGGGGACGGCGCGCGCATCGGAGGCCGGGTCGGGCTGCTCCTGCCCAACGTGGAGCTGGAGGGTTTCGAAGTGGAGTTGACGGGTGCTCATGGCTTTTCTTGTTTGTTTCTGCTGGCAAAGTTAGGGCGAGCCGGTTTTTCAAACAAGATTATGGCTGTAATTTGGTGTTTTCATCTGATTATTGCTATTTTTACCGAAGATTCATTCAGTCTTATGGTTGAAAAACTCGACAAAACCGACATTTCGATTCTCCGGGCCCTCCAGGAAAACGGGCGCATTACCGTCAAGGACCTGGCGCTGAAGGTCCATCTCTCCCCTTCCCCGGTCTTCGACCGTCTGCACCGCCTGGAAGAAGAGGGGATCATCGAGCGCTACACCGCCATCGTCAACCCCGCGAAGCTGGGGCGTGGCTTCATCGTCTATTGCAGCGTACGCCTGCGGCAGATGGGTCGGGACATCGCCCACGACTTCATTTCCCGGGTCCGGGACATCCCCGAGGTGGCGGAATGCTACAATATTTCCGGCGATTTCGATTTCCTGTTGAAGATTTACGCCCCGGACATGCAGTACTACAACGACTTCCTGATCAACACCCTGGGCACGATCGACAGCCTCGGATCTGTCCAGAGCTGGTTCGTGATGAACGAGATCAAGAACAGCTACGGCCTGCCGGTGAGTTTGCTCTGAACGGGGTCAGTTTTTTTGTTTTTTTTCGAAAAATCAATACCTTTGCAACCCCAGCAAGTAATTGCTAACCTGCCCGGATGGCGGAATTGGTAGACGCGCTGGACTCAAAATCCAGTGTCCCTTAAAGACGTGCGGGTTCGACCCCCGCTCTGGGCACGAGAAAGGCAAAAACCGCCGGCATTTTATCGAACGCTGATAATTTGCCGGCGGTATCCTTTTGTTTGGGGAAGGTGGAATAAAAGCCCTGACACCTTCATCACTGGAATGGCTTCTCAGGCCCTTGAATGGCATTTTGCCGGGGAAGGTGTAGGGCCTAAAATTCCACCTTCCCCATCCCGGTCGGCCTGCGGCCTCCGAAATACCACTTTCCGACTGGGCGATATTACTCCGCTCCACGAAAGGCACAATGATCGGCGTTTTTTCCTTTCGTCGCAGGGAAATGGGGGTTTGCGCTTTGTTTTGTGCGACGAAAGGAATGGGACGGTTGATCTGTTCCTTTCGTGACATCCCGGCCTTTTTGCGGGCAAAAACTGGTATTTTACCTGTCCGTTATTTCTTTCCTGAAGACGAACATCTCATCGTCCATGCTCCAGTTACCCTCCTCCGCTTCCGGGACGGCCGGACCGTGCTGGTACTTGTTCCAAAACTCGACGATGTGGAAGCCGCAGCGGTTCACGTAGAAATGGATGTTGCGCTTCTCGAAATAAGGGGTTATGGTCTCCCAAACCTTGATCTCCGGATGCATCGCTTCAACCGCCCTCCAGGCTGCCTGGCCGATGCCCTTGCTGTGGATCTCGGGCAGCACGAAAAGCAGTTCCAGTTCACCCTGAGCCGCTTTCTTGTCTATACGCAAGACTACGCCGCCCACGTTCTGGCCATCCAGGACAATGCGGTAAGCCTCAGCGTTCTCCCCGTCAATGGAATCCTCGATGGTCTTGCGGGATATGACCTCTTCCCCCTCCTCACAACGCTCGTCCCGCAACCCGAATTCCTGCTGGGCTCCATACTTGAACGCCCACTGGTTGTCCAGGATGAACTGCTCCCGGTCTTCAGGTTGCAAGGGAAGTAGTGTAATCTCAGGTAGGCTCATGTTGTTATGCCGGCGGTATCTCTTTGTTTGGGGGACGGTGGAATAAAAGTTCCGATTAACGGGGAGGCGTTACTACTTCGCCGGCTCCCACTTGCAGCGGACGGGCGAGACGATCGCGTTATTGTTTGAGTTGTTTGATGATATCGTCCAGCATGCCGAAGAGGCCGGGGACAGTTTCCGGTGTGACGCTCTCGCAGAGGACGGCCTTGCCGACGGTTTCGGGGACGTCGGTCAGTTTCCTTTGGAGGTCACGGCCCTTTTTCGTCAGTTTCACGATCATTTGCCGGGCGTCCTTCTTGCCTTGACTGCGGGTTACGATGCCATCGGCTTCCATCCTTTTCAGGAGAGGGGTGACGGTATTGGTCTCCAGCATCAGACGCTTGGCGATGTCGTTCACCGGCTGTCCGTCCGTCTCCCACAGGACCAGCAGCACCAGGTACTGCGGGTACGTAAGGCCGTGCTCACTCAGCAACGGGTAGTATGCCTGTGTGATGAGGCGTGAAGCCGTGTACAGCCTGAAGCAGAGTTGGTTCTCCAGCTTGAACTTTTCTTCCATTATAACATTTCCTCAATGTCCTTCTCAAAGGAAGCGGGTTCTGCCACGGGCGCAAAGCGCTTGACAACAGTTCCGTCGCGGTTGATCAGGAACTTGGTGAAGTTCCACAGGATGTCGCTGTCCTTCTCCACGCTCTTGCTGAGGCCTTTCAGCAGCTTGTGCGTGGCCTTAGCCTTGAGCCCCTTGTATTCCTCATTGGGAGCAACGGATTTGAGATAAGTGAAAACCGGGGCTTCATCGGGACCGTTCACATCGATTTTCTTCATCAGCGGGAAGGTGACGCCGTGGTTGATGCGGCAGAACTCGGCGATCTCCTCGTCGGAGCCGGGTTCCTGATGAGCGAACTGGTCGCAGGGGAAGCCGATGATGACAAGCCCCTGGTCCTTATACTTCTGATAGAGGGCCTCCAGGCCGTCGTACTGCGGGGTAAAGCCGCACTTGGATGCGGTGTTGACAATCAGGAGAACCTTTCCTTCGAACTGCGCGAAGTCAAATTCAAGGCCCTTGTTGTTAAGAGCCTTGAAGTCATAAATCCTTGACATCTTACAGCTGTTTTACAAGCCAGTTCTGATAACCGATCTTCTCAATGAGGTCCAGCTGTTCCTCATCCCAGTACTGATCCTCTTCCTCGTCCAGCAGATAGGCCTTGGTAAGGTCGTAGGTAGTAGGGTCACCGGCGAGGGCGGGCATGGCCTTGTAGAGCGTTTCCACGCCTTCCTTCTGGAGCTTGTGGTCGGCCTCGATATAGGTCTTGGGGTCTTCGATCAGCTTGGCCTCGCTGCAGACCTTCACTTCGGGAACGACGCCGAGGTCGAGCAGGCGGTCGGTGTATTTCTCCACCCACGCCATCTCCTCGTTGTAATGGCCGATGTACTTCTCGCCGAGCTTCGTGAAGCCCTGGCTCTTGAACAGTTGTCCCTGCATCTTGTGTACGAAAGCGCTGCCGGTAAGCTCGTTGATGATCATCTGAGAGATCTGGATAGTGTTTGTAAAGTCCATGATGTTTGAATATTTAGTTGTTGTTTATGTCGTTCACGATGCAAATATACGACTTTATTTTTATATCGCAAGCGATATTTTCATTACTTGCTATTATTTTTGTTACCAGATAAAGGGCAGGATTCTGTACTTTACCTTCTCTTTGTACTCGGCATATCCCTCCAGTCCTTCTTCAAGCACTTTCTCTTCATTCTTGATGCGCTTGGCAATCACGGGAATGTAACCAAGCATAATGATGAAGGATATGGGCGACGCCAGCACCAGTGGCATCGCCAGGAAAAGAATGGTGGTGGCCATATACATCGGATGCCGGACGATGCCATAAAGGTCCGTATCAATGACCTTCTGATTCTCCTGGACCTCGATGGTCCGGGACAGGTAGGTGTTCTCCCGAAGCACCTCCGCATACAGGAGATACGATCCCAAGAACAACCCTGCAGCCACCCATACGGCCCAGTCCGACAAGACCCACCAGCCGAAGCGCCAGTTCAATCCTGCTACCACGAAAGCGGCGATGAAAAGCAGGCCGCTCAGGGCCACGACTGTCTTTTGCTCTGCCTCCTGCTCCTTGGCGTTGAGACGCTTCCGCAGCAACTCCGGATTCTTGGACAGCATCACCAGTCCAGCTACAAACATCGGCACGAAGAGGATGCCCATCAGCAGCCACCCCTGCCAATACCGGAAGGACCCAGCGGGCAGGAAAATTAGTACCCCCAGCAGTATTACGCCCAGAAAGAATTTGACGAGCGCCTGTGTCAGTAGTGTCTTATCCATAATGGCCCGATATCTGATTCTCAAAGATAGTATAATTCTGACTTAGTCGAATAAAAGAGAAAGTCTTATCTTTGGGAAAAAGAAACGCACTTATGAAGAAGATCGCCCTCCTGGCGCTTGCGGCGCTGATGCTGATGACCTGCGGCAAGACCGCTCCCGTCAATTACAAATTATGGTACGACTGGCCGGAGAGATATCTGCCGGACTTCAGCACCCTCGGCGCACCGGACCAGCAGGGGACCAAGTCAAACATCGACCTGCGGGGATTCGACGACACCCGGAACCATTTCTGCATCCTGTTCGAGGCTCCCTTTAAGGTTCGCACCCAGGAGGAATATCAGTTCACCCTGACCACAGACGACGGCAGCCGTTTTTATGTCGACGGTGAGCTTCTGATCGTGAACGACGGCGCCCACGGGCCCATCGAGAAAAAGGTTTCCAAGGTCCTGGACAAGGGGAATCACGACCTGAAGATCGAGTTCTTCGACTTCGACAAGCTTCAGACGCTGATTTTCAAGTATTCCACTCCAACCATCGCGGAACGGGAGTATGACGACCTCGTGGAGGTCAAGGAAGACAAGCTCTCCGACAACAGGAAATTCGTAAAGCCCCAGGTCAAGGAGGCATACAAGCGTTTCGCGGCCTGGAAGGGAACGGACGAGACCGTGGTATTCCCCATCATCACCGATGTCCACACAGGAGCGCGGTACTCCTATAAACACATAGGGTTTGCCGCGGAAGCCGGCCGCAAATTCAAGGCTGATTTCATGGCGAATCTGGGAGATATCGGCCTGAATACGTATCCGGCCACGGTGGACTCCGTGTATGCTCAATTCATCCTCGACAAGACGCTGGAAGGGATGCGCTGCTACAACGGCATCTGGCTTTATTGCCCGGGCAATCACGACTGGGACGGGGGCCAGGGTAAGTGGCTCACGGAGGACTTCCTCTCCGACTTCTTCCAGAAGCCCTGGGAGGACGCTGCAGGCGGGAACCTCCATCTCGTCCCCGGCAGGACATACGGCTATCTGGATCTTCCCGCCAAGCAGTTCCGCGTGGTGTTCCTGAACAGCGAGTCCTCCCGCACGAAGGGTGACTACTACTATTCCTACGGAGACGAGCAGCTGGCGTGGCTTGCCTCGGTGCTGGATGCCACGCCCGAGGATGTGCACGTGTTGTTGCTTTCCCATTGGATGCCCCATCCGCTGGGCGCGTGCAATGAGGTGTCGATGAACCCTGTCCGCAAGGAAGATTCGTCAAAGATGATGGATCTTCTGGCGTCGTATGTCGGAAAGGTGAATCTCGTCGGACTGTTTACCGGTGACACACATGTCAATTTCCAGGTGAATGTGGCCGGCGTGAACTACTTCGTGTCGCAGGGTTACGGCTGGAACGCCCCCGACATGCTGTTCCCCGGCCAGGACCACGCCTATTTCGATTACACGAAGTCTCTCTGCATCGATGTGGTCGCCGTGAAGCCGGCCACCCGCGAGGTACATACCTTCCGCATTGGCGCCGGCGGGGCGGACTTTGACTATGTGTTCGATTATTAAGGGATCCTTTCTGCGCGCCCAAAAAAGAGAGGATGACTGAATGGCTCAGTCATCCTCTTTTTATGTTTGATCAGCGTCGATCCGGTTCCGGTCAGTCAATCGGGACAGGAGAGTTGATGGAGAGATTCTTGACGCGGCTGATGGCGCTGTAATCCTGCAGATAATAGCAAGTGAAGACGGTGCCGCCGGTCAGATGGATGCTGGCCGGGCTGTTCGGTTTGCCCTGGAGGGCCGCCTCCGTCGCCTTGCAGGTCAGATCCACGGAGATGGTTCCGTCCTGGAGCGTGATGGATCCGGCAACCGGGTAGTAGGTGGTACCTGTATAGGTATTGGTGACGTAACACCTTGAAGACGAGCCATATCTCAGCGGGATCAGGGCACCGATCTGAGCCTCGGTCCCGAAGGTGTAGGTTCCGTTAGGAATGGGCGTATTGCAGTAACGGTTTGCAAAATTCTTCTCAAAGGTCCAACCGGCTTCGGCAATGATGGCAACCATCATTGACCAGGTGTCGTTGAAATTGGAGTTGGAGCCAAAGCTGAAGATGTTGCAGTCGGTATCCGCAATGGCCGGCAGGGGTTCCGTACCGGCGCCGTCGACACTGCCGATATACTTGCTGAACTAATAACCGACATACTGGGTTCCGGCAGCTCCGTCCAGAGACGTGAACACGTCATCCTTGTCTTCCGTCGGATGCGTCTGCGTATCCGTGGCCTTGCCAAGCGGGACATCGATGTCGATGCTGACCTGGGCAGGATCCTCGGAAACCTTATTGTAGCTCTCATCATACGTGTAAGGCGTCACGGTTGCTGAATACTTGAAATTCTTGGTCCCGTCCGCATTGTTGGAGATGGTCAGGACGGTCGATTCCGTGGTCACATCCGTATACTTGAGACCTCCGGCGGCATCATACACGGAGATGCTCACATTGGAAAGAAGGCCGGGATTGGCCTTCATCTTGCCATTCTTGTAACTCAGTTCCGGATCGGCTTCTGCGGCCCCGAAGGTATAGGTTCCGGCAGGGAGATCGTTGAGGTCCACGTCACCGGCAGCCCCATAGAAAGAGAAGGAGGCATAAGCGACCTCAACCTTGTTGGCGGGGTTCTTACGTGGCAGGTAGAAGTAGACCGACCAACCGTTTGCCTTGGTGGTGAAGTAGGTGTCATATGTGTTCTTCCAGTTGACTTCGGACTGTCCGCCCCGGAAGTCACTGGTCATCTCGAGCGCACCGACATAGGAATAGTTGTGCTGCTGTCCGACGGCATCGACGAGGACCGCCGTCACCGTATAGTTCCCGTTGTCTTCCCCGACCGTGATTTCACCGTCGTAGATAAGGACATCGCGTCCATCGACCACGAGGCCGGTGTAATATTTGTCGATGCCGGAGGAGGACATGATCGAGAACGTATTGTCCACCTTCTTGCCGGTGGCGTCGATCTCGTAGGTCGCCGCAGGGACTTTGTCTACGGGGAAGAATTCGAACACACCGTCTTTCAGTTCGCCCTTCTTGTTGAGGACGAGGGTAACCTGGTCACCGGCCTCGGTGGCCATCTTGATGACATACTGCTGATGCAGGTTGATGGTCCAAGTCTCATTGTCGTAAATGTCCTGGCTGTTGCCGATGTAGATGGCATTGGCGCTGACGGCAGGCGTCCAGGATGCGGCCTGGACCACCGTATAGGTCTGTGAGTAACCGGGCGCCGTGATGCTGAAGCTGCCGGTACGGGGAGCGAGCTCGGTGTTGGCAGCGACGTGGATCTTAATGGTCCCTTCCTGCGGCTCGGACCTGGTGGAGAGGACAGTGATCCAAGGAGAATCCGCGGCGGGCGTGACGGCATACTGCAGATTGGTCTTGACCGGAACGAGAATGTCCTGGGCCTCCGGCGTAACGTTGAAGGTCGAAGTGGTCTCCAGGAGCGATTCCGTTCCCTGGACAATGGTGAAAACAGTTCTCACCACGCCTACGGCTACGGTCACCTTTCCGCTTCTTTCCGACCAGGTGTCGTTTTCATCAATGGCGAGGTTCAGGTTGATGGTCCCAGCCTCTCCGGAAGTCTTGTCGGGAACGATCCACGGGGAATCGCTTTGAGCCGTCCAGGCCTTGTTCGCCGTGAAAGCGATGGGCGTCGAGGTCGCATCCTTTCCAACGGTGATGGTGGTCCCTGCGATGCTCAGGGCATCCTCAGGTTCGATCTCCTTCGGTTTGCAGGAGATTGCAGCAAGCCCTACCAGGGCTGCAACTGCCAGTAAAACATACTTTTTCATAACTAGATAATGTTATAGTTGTGTTTTTGTTCCTTTCATTCCTTCCAACTCTGACAGGAGATAACGGATCCTGTCCTTGTCGTAGCTGCTGCGTGCGGCACGCATGCCCTTTCTCAGGATGCCGCCGAGCCTTTCCATCTCAGCGATGCAGGCATTCTCGAGCACGGGCCCATAAAGGGTTTCCGATACAGGCATGGGCGCATAGAGTTGTGCCGCTTTATGGTTGTATTCTTTCTTGTTTTCCTCGTAAACCGGAAGGTGCGGCATCAGTCCACGCACCATCCAGACATCCACCAAGAACTCCTCCCCTTCCGGCAGAATTCCTTTGCGCAGGTTGCAGGTGACCTCATCCGAGATGTCCGAAAGCAGCTCCGCAACGGGGTAGTCCGTTATTCCCAGTTTCGTGGAGGCCGCACTCCATTTCAGCCTTGAAGTCATGGCGTTCTGGGTGAGGGCATTGATCCGCATCAGCGTAGTAAAATCGTTGTATGCGCCGCTGAACGACTGGAGATCCTTGTTGGAATCAATGTAGTCCAGCTTGTCCAATCCATTGATGGATAAGGCAAGCGCCTTCTTCTGCTCTTCCTTGCCGACGGCCACGTATTTCCGGCCGGCAGACATATCCTGGACATACAGGCCGCCGACCATCCTAGCGAGTTTCTTGTGCTCGGAGCAGTGATGACGCAGGATCTGCTCGACCAGGACGGTCCGGAAGCTCGTGTTCTGAGGCACGGTGCTTTCGTACCAGAGCGGGACGTTGGCGGCGATATACTGTAATCTTCCAAGAGAAGTCGCATACTCCTCGAACGGGTCGTTA
Organism: Bacteroidales bacterium; assembly: GCA_017400135.1. Lineage (GTDB taxonomy): Bacteria > Bacteroidota > Bacteroidia > Bacteroidales > UBA932 > Cryptobacteroides. Next base: position 147,571 of record JAFPVJ010000012.1, on the reverse strand, counting down.
CCCAGATCGCCCCGGCAGCACCTGGGGTCCGGAGAATCGTTGGAATTCGGAAGGTACAGGAAAGCCGTGTCTCCCGCCTTGGAACGGATCAGGGAGTCGGCAAACGCCTTGTCCGAAGCGGCGTCTGGACGGGAATAAATCCATTCGATCGCCAGGTAATCGTAGGCTCCGGGCTGATTCACCACGGTCACCACGCCTCGCTCCCGGTCTCCGGGACGGGCCAGCGTATTGAACAGCACATCGTCTGTTACGGAGGCGGTGATCCCGTTCTTCTGCGTAAAATCCGGGTCCCGCAACTGCGCGGGCGAATACGCGTAGGAGCCCGCCACATTGGCGCTCAAGCCCAGCACCCGGGCAAATGCCTGCATGACTCTGGCGCTGAGAACCTCGCAGAAGGCGTCTTCGGGGATTTCATATTCGCGCCATCTGGGATCGACATCGGAAATGCCGAACAGACCATCCATCCGGGCATAGCTTCGAAGCCCGGCGGGCACGGTAATGCTGCAGGCAGAGACAAGGCCGGTGGCCGGATCGGAAAGGGTGGAAACGGAAACACGGCCCGACGAACTATGGACGTCGGCCATCACCTTGCTTTCCAGGGGATTTTCAGCACAGAAGCCGCACGCATAGGGACGCACTTCGATCACGCTCCCGAGTCCCGCAGCCTCGAAGGTCTTGTTCCAGACGAGAATCCCCCGTTTCACGGCCTCACGCTGGACGTCGGAGAACAGGGTGTCGATATGGACTACGATCCTCTTTCCGTCGGTGATGTCCCACCGGGAAATGATCTCTTCCTTCTTGATTCCCTTGTCGCTCGAGAAATAGTTCCGGGAAGCATTGACCGTGCCGATCCGCGGATCGGCGACCCTGACCTTGACGGAGGTCTCCGGCACAAGGGTCAGCAGGGTGGCCACATCTCCATCGACCGACAATATTTCCTCCTGGACGATCTGGAGCATGCCTCCGCCCAGATCGTATTCCGGTGCAACCTTGAAGGTTACGCCTTGAAGGACGCCGATGCTGGACGGATAGGAAAGCAGTTCCTTGAGGTGTGTGAACTCCGGCTTGGGCGTTGCCTTGTGGACCATGGCATTGCCGTCCACCTGGACCTTGACCGGGTTGAAGGCATCCTTGTTGGAAGGGTCGAAGAGTTTGCCTGCCTCCACTACGACGGATGTCGAATCCGCCTTGCGGTATTTGATCGGGAAGGCATAGCGCACGGGAGCGATCGTGCTGTGCGACAGCGTTTCCTTCAGCGAGCGTTCGGACGACTCGGGCAGCACGACCGGCGAGGTCAGCAGCAGCAGGGAATCCGTACGGGACAAGGTGAACACTTCCCTGGCGGAAATGTCCGTCCCGCAACTCGTCCAGCCTGAAGAGCTCCGCATGAACGAGGACAAGATCACACGCCGGCCCATGAGGGAGTCCGGGATCTCCATCCAGAGCTTGTTCCCGTCCTTGTAGATGCGCATGCACGTCCCCGCACTTTTCATCCCGGCTTTGGAGATGAAAGACTCGTACGTGTCCGCGCCCCGAGAAACAAGGGCGAACGACAACGCAAGTATGACCAGATACAGCTTTTTCATTACCTTACGCCGTAATCGATGATACTTCTCAGGAATTCGTAATGCCCCCGGTCTTCGCCTTTGCCGGTCTTGCAGCCAATCAGCTTGCGAACCTTCATCAATTCCGCATAGACGGTGGGCTGGCTGACATGGCCGCCGCCGAAACTGCGCGGTTCCCATTCGAAACCGGATATCTCGTCATAGCAGACCGTCCCCATCGGGGAATGCGGATTCAGGATGTCGCAGCAGTGATCCTCGTCGTGGAGGGCCTTCGCTTGCTCACGGACGGTCGGATTCTTGAAACCGACCATATTCATCAGGGACTCCACATAGATCCGCTGGAAAAGCCTTTCTCCGTCGGTCAGGGTCCGTCCTTTGACGGTCGGTCTCCAAACCTTGTCATAGAGCAGATCCATCAGGTCCTTGACCGGCAGTTCATCCGTGTTGATGCCGTCGATCATGCCGGCGGCAAAGACCTTGCCCATCAGGTTCTGTGCGATGCTCCGGCGGACGTCGTCTACCGGCGATCCGACGACGGGAAGCCTGCCGAGCACGGCCTTGTCTTCCAGCCACGCCAGGTCGGAATACATCCCGAACACTTCCTCCAGCGCCCTCACCTGGACGTCCCGGGGCACGTTCTCAAAGCGCTTCAATCCGTCTCCGGGAATGGTCTCGTTGCGGTACAGGCCTTCGATGTTGTGCATCAGGTGGCCGGCGTAGCGAAGATACTGGTTCACGATGCCCAGATAGAGCTCCGTCCGGTATTTCATATCCGGGTCACTGTCATCGGAGATCCAGTCCAGGAATCCGGACATAATATACTTGAGGTTCTGTACGCCGGCGGCCGACGCGGCGAAGACATCGTCGCTGAGGTCTTCGACCTGGCACCGCGGGTCGAAGAAGAAGCCCATCTGCTGCTTGCCGTAGCGGTACACCGGCGAAACGGCCACCGAATCTGTGATCCAGCGGGTCGTGATGCGGGTTTCCTCTTCGAAATCCGCGGCGTCGAAGACGGGGGTATAGCCCCAGCGTATGGCCCAGTAGTCGTTTTCCCCGAAGGTGGGAGGGCTGAGCCGGACGCCCCGTTCCTTGTCGCCCGGGGCCGCTACATAATTGAAACGGGCATAGTCCATGATCGATGCCGTGGTACCGTGCGCCTGGCTGAATGCCGGGTCACGCAACTGTTCGATCGAGCGGCAGGTGGACGCGCTCATATTGTGCATCAGGCCCAGGGTATGACCGACCTCGTGCCGGATGACATAGGTCAGGGCGTCTCCGAGGATCTCCTTGGGAATGTCTGCGCAGCGGACCTGGGGGTCGGCCTGCGCGGTCTGGACGAACATCCAGACGCTCAGGAGTTTGATGACATCGTGGTAGACCCAAACGGAAGCGTTGATGATCTCCCCGCTGCGAGGGTCTGTCCAGGAAGGCCCCATGGCGTTCTGGACAGACACAGGAGCATACCGTATGCAGTTATAGCGTATGTTGTCCGGATCGAACTCGGGATCATCTTCCGGGAAGGGCAGAGCCCGGACGGCCTGCTTGAAGCCAATGTTCTCAAACACCTCGTTCCACTGCAGGACGGCCTGGAAAATATAGGGCTTCCACCACTCGGGGAAGTTGTTGTCGATCCAGAAGGTGATGGGTTTCACGGGCTCGACCGCCTCACCCCTTCTGTATGCCGCGGTGTCGGAGGGCTCCAGACGCCACCGGTTGACGAACCAGACGTCTTTGCTCGTGGAGTTGAGGTCCTCGACCATTTTTCTCCGGGTAAAGAAGAAGTTGATCCGGGGATCGGCGATCCTGGGATGATAGATTTCTTCCGGCAGCAGCAGGAAAGACGTCACCGTCTCGATCGTCAGCGGTATGTCCTTCTTATTGGCTTCATACGTGTAGGAGCGGCTTGTCGCCACGGAAAAATTGTCGTCAAAGCACTTGGCTCCGGAGATGTATGAAAGGTCTTTCTTGTAACTCTTCTTGACGGCCTGCGAGCCAAGCGGATTGTGTTCGGTAGGGTCAAGTTCCTTTCTGTCAGAGAGGAAAAAGTCGGTGGCGTCGATGACCCATCTCTTCTCGGAACCAGACGGCTTTATCTTGAATTTCTCCACGGTGGCACCGGTATGGCTGTCCGACAAGGCCTTCAGGATATTCCCGTCGGTGGAGGAGAAATCGAACGACACTTCCTTGATCCGGATGGTGCTGTCCACCCTCTCAAACTTATAGAACTTCAGGCCCCTGACGTCTTTCAGACCGACATTCCCCATCTTTACGTCGCTGATGGCCCTGACAGTCGAAGCCATCGCCCAGGTCCGTCCCAGCAGCGTATCCGGGATATCCAGGAGAACCTTCCCTTTTTCGATGGAAGCCTTGACGGACGGCTGGCTCTCCGCCCCGAGGCAGACGGGGCAGAACAGGGCGGCCAAGGCCGTGAACAGAAGTATTCTTTTCAATTTCATAACTATCTGAAAGTGGAAGCCGCGGCGGTGATCCTTCCGAATCCGCCATACACGCCATTATCCTTATAGGTAAAGAGGCCGGTGCTGACATTGAACGGCCTGAGGTAGATCTTGCCTTCTCCCGTAGACTCGTTGTAGGTGAAGATGATGAGCTGCATCCGGTTGGTGGCCAGCGGGAAGGTGTAGGAATTATAGTCGAAGCCGTGGCTGCCGTACCATCCCTGGGTGTAGAACTTGATACCCGTGATGATTTCCGCCTTGTCATCCGGCGCCCAGCTGATCTCCCTGAAAACGGGACTTCCTCCGAGAACGGTGACCGAAGCGACCTTGCGGTCCGAAGCCATAAACAGGATATCGGCGTTGTCGCAGAAGGCGAAGTACCGGGCGTCGGTCAGCCACTGGCCCGACTCCAGCGGGTAGTGGATCATCTCATTGAGGCTGGGGTGGAGGAAAACGATATGGTGATTGCCGTCGGCAGCCTCGATCAGGAAGGCGCAGCGTCCGTCTTTGCCGGCGCCGGCCCAGAGCGACTTGCCGCCGGACAGGTCCGCGCCGATCAGGTCCGTGACGAGGGCGAAACTGCCGTATCCCGAGAACTGCGCGTGAACGTAATAGAACTTGCCCTGCGCCTCATGGAAGAAGGCGACGTCGCTCTGCTGCACTGCGTACGAGTATCCGATATTGGTCGGCGTGAAAACATCCGCGGGTATCCCGCTGTAACCGGCCTTATTGAAGATATTGTTGGTATGGCAGATATTGAGCCACAGGCCGCCGTTGATCTGGGCTGCGGTCATGATCTGGCCGTAGTTGATCAGGTTGTGAACCTCGAACGTGGGCTCTTTGAAGCCGTTGAAAAGCGCACCGTCCTGCTTGGCGACCGTAAAGGACAGGGGATCCAGGGCGATCAGGTGTTCGTCAGTCCCGACCAGGATGAGCGTCTCGTTATAGACCGCGCCGTCCGAGCGCACCACGGGCAGCACCGTGTTGACTTTCCCGGCCAGGGGCGCTCCGTTGGCCAGTTCGTAGATGTTCCGCGTATAGCGGGGGACGTCGCTGGAATAGCCGTAGGTCACATATTTATTGGCCAGCAGGTCGAAATCCGTCGTCTGCCCGCCGTCCCGCGTATGGGCGACGAGGATCCCCTCCCCGAGGGACGAGCGCACATAGACGTGGCAGAAGACAGTTTTGGACAGACCGCTTTCGGGGTCGGTCGCCGTGAAGGAGAGGCAGTAAGGCGCCTCGTTGGGCTGGTTGGCTACCCGGTACGAGACGTCGGGCGTCTCGGAAAGGCTGATCCGGTCGTTGTTGTTCCTCGGCTTAAGGTCGATGGCCCACTCATAGGTGAAGCCGTCGTACGCTTCTCCGCCCAGCGTCGCAAGGGCGCGCAGGGCGATCTCCTCCCCGAAGAAAGTCTCCAGCGTGTCCGGCACGCCACTGATTTCAATGTCGGGCAGCTCCTTGTCGGCCGTCGTGCTTAGGTCCTGATAGCAGGAGAGCAGCAGCACAAGGGGTATTATGAATATGATAAGGCGTTTCATCATAACGACACGAGGGTTGAATAAATGGTGGGAAGGACGGTGGGCTTTTTCCCCTGACCGACCGGGGTCGAGGAATTGGGATAGTCCTCATAATCCTCGCTGTGCATATAAGGGGCCTCGGGGTGCGCCAGGTCGTGGTCGCGGACGATTTCGCGCACGCGCTTGTTGAGGGCGCTCCACCAAGTGGGGTCTTTGTAGATCAGGCCGTTTTCGGGCGTGGCCTCCGAGATCCGGCGCACGCAGAGATCGATCTCGTCGCCGTATTCCTCCACCAGGATCTTGTGCAAGGCCTTGCTGTAGCCCGTGCTGATATAGAGGTACCAGTTCTTCCACACGTCAGGCACGGGCCTGGCGTAAGAATTGGTCCACTTCACGATGGCTTTCTGGTACGCGGGTAGTCCGGCGCGGAAGTACTCGTTGGGCTGGATGTTCAGTACGATCACCTTCTGCTCCACATCGTCCGGCAGGCGCCGTGCGCGCACTACGATGTCGGTCTTCAGCGCGCCGGCCTGTACCACGGAAGAAAGCACCTGGTAATCCCCCGCCGTGGCGATGGAATCCCGGATCTCGAGCGTAATCTCCCGGTCGTAGTCGACCGGAACGCCCAGCATCCGCACGGGGATGTAGAGATCCTTGTAGTCCTCCGTCCACCCCCGCATCGAGAAGGAGTTCTCAATGCCCTTGAACGAGACCGAGCAGTCTTCCACCCGGAAAGTCTGTATTTCGCTTTTCGTGCAGGACAAGCAGCACACGGCCGCCGCCATGATCATCAGTAGTATCCGTCTCATAAGTCTTGGTGTCTTCCGTAAGACAATTCATCCGTAGGATAGGGATAGGGCGTGAGCGAAGTGATTCTGAACAGCCAGTCGTTGTCGATATTGAGCCAGGCCCGCGCCTTCCGGGGCATGCGCCGGGCCGCATAATAACCGACACTTTCTCCCTGGAACTCCCGGACATATTCCATCATCACGCCCGAGAACCAGTAGTTGGGACTGACAAAGTTCGGATCGGTGTTGACGGGAGACGGGTCCTGGATGCCCCGGTGGCTCCGTACCTCGGTCAGGGCCTGGAGCAGGGTCTCCTCGTCCTTCTTTTCCGCCGCCACCTCGGCGATGATCAGATACATCTCGGAAATCTTGATCATCGGTACGCGGTTGCGGTAGCCCGCATAATACGACGAATTGTTGTAGTACTTGTACGGGCGATACTGGTTGCCGAAGAATTTCAGCATCAAGGCCGGGCCGCGAACGTCCTCGGCGGAGGCGATGGAGGCCAGATTGTACGGCGACACGTCCACGACATTCTTGTCGACCAGGATCGAGGAGGAGCCGGATCCGAGCTGATTGAAGATATAGAGGTCCGTCAGCGACTGAAGCCCCGTCACTTCCAGCGAGAACAATTGCTCGGAAGAGAAGGTCCAGTCAATCTCGTCATTGGAAGTCGCCTTGGTCATCGCGTCTGCGTCGATCCACCGGTAGGCTCCGGCGGCCGTGGCCTCATCGATGACCGCCTGCGCGGCCGCGGCGGCGGCATCTAGCTCGGAGCGGAACAGAAGCACCCGGGCCTTGAGCGCCTGGGCGGCAAAATAGTTCATCCGCTTGTCCCGGGCATCCCAGAAGCCGTCGGCGTTGGCGTTGGCCAGCCAGGCCTCGGAAGCTTTTCCCCGGACCGGGTCGTCCGCAAGCAGCTCGATGGCCGTATCCAGGTCACCCTCCAGCAATTCCAGCGTCTCCCGGTAGGTCCGCTGGGGCGTGGGCTCCTTGTCGTAGGTGGTCACGTAAGGCACCGTGTATTTCTCATAATCCCCTTCCTGGAGCTGGGCCAGCCCGAACATCCGCATCAGGTCGAAATGGATGTAGGCGCGGAGCGCCAGGAGCTCGCCGGTCATCAGGTTCCGCTCGATGCGGTCCGAAACGACCTCCGGCTTCGCATCCAGCTCATACAGCACCTTGTTGATGTTCGCCATCGTATAATAGCCGGCCTGCCACATCCGTGCGATCAGCGGATTGACGTAGTTGCCGCTCCATTCGTGGTTCTGGATGGCGGTAAACAGGGGACTGAACTGCTGGGCATAGGGCCCGTAGGACAGTTCATTGACGAACCAGGTCCACAGCGCACCGTATTCCGCCTCATCGCCCATGCTGATATAAACGCCGCAGAGCGCATCCTGGAAGCCGCTCCGGGAAGAGAACAGGGTGGCGTCGGAGACCTGCGTGGAGGAGGTGGCTTCCAGCCACTTGTTGCATGAGGCAAGGCCCGTCAGGGCCAGGAGCAATAATGCCAGTTTCTTTGTCGTCTTTTTCATAACACAATCAGAATGAGGCATTGACACTGAAGGAGAACTTTCGGGCATAGGGGTAGGACGTACCCCTTTCGATCTCGATGGACGAGAAGGTGTAGATGTCGTTGGTGTACAGGCTCAGCCTCAGGCGGCTGAGCTTGAGGCCGCTGATCAGCTTCAGCGGGAACTCATAATAGAGGGTCGCGGAAGAGAGGTTCAGCACATCGTTGCGCTGAACAAAACGGGTGGTGGCCTTTGTCACGGCATTTACCCCTTTCATGGCCTTGAACGGCGCGATGTCACCCGCCTTGGCCCAGCGCCCGCTGAATACACGCCGGTCCACGTTGGTCTCCAGCGTGGTGTTCTCGACCTTGTTCAGCAGCGTGCTGTTGTAGAGATAGCCGCCGCCGTAGAAGGTGGTGGTCAGGCTGAATCCGAAGCCCTTGATCTCGCCCGTCACGCCGAAATTGCCGTTGAACAGCGGGTCGGACGAACCACAGTTGACCAGGTCGGCCGGGTTCCACTCGGTCGTGATCTGGCCGTTCCGGTTCAGGAAGATCTCATCACCCTGGTCGGAACTGATGCCCAGGGACCGGACGGCCCAGATCGAATGCAGCGGCATCCCGTCGTAGTACTGGATCACCGGATCGTTCATCCCCACTTCTTTTGCGCGCGCCTGCTGCTGCTCGTTGTAGGCCTTCAGGACCTCGGAGATTTCCAGAACGCGGTTGTCGTTGATCGCGGTCTTGCCGAACAGGCTGACGTACGACGAGCCCTTCCGCCAGAAGGTCCAGCTGACGCTGGCCTCCAGGCCCTTGTTGCGGACCTTGCCGAGGTTGTCGTTGGTGTAGGCGAAGCCCGTGGAAGGCAGGATCGTCCGGGAGAACACGAGGTTCTGCGTATCGGCGATGTAGGCGTCCAGGATCACGTTGACGGAGCGCGTGCGGAAGTCGAGGCCCACGTTGTAGTCCATCTTCTCCTCCCAGCCCAGTTCGGGGTTGGCCATGTTCGAGAGCGCGGCCCCGGTGAAGCCGTTGTAATAGGCAGAGGAATAATAGGTATAGACCGGAAGCGCCACGTTGCTCGTGTAGTTCTGGTTGCCGGAAGAGCCCACACTCGAGCGGATCTTCAACTGGGTGATCCAAGGGATGTTATCCTTCATCCAGCGCTCGTTGTGGAGGTTCCAGGCCAGGCCGGCGCTCCAGAAGATGCCCCAGTGGTTCTTGGTCCCGAAGACGGAAGAGGCACTGCCCTTCAGCGTCGCGTCCGCCATATAGCGGTTGTCGTAGCTGTAGCCGGCGGTGGCGAGGGCGCCGAGGTTGCGGTTCAGGCCGTCGCTGCCGGTAGGCACCCGGTCCGTGGCGTACTGGCGCGCGAAGGTGATGCTCTTCATGTTGCTGTTGGGGAAGCCTTCCGTGTAGTTGACGATCTCCTCGAAGTGGGTCTGGGAGATGCTCCAGTCGACAGTGGCAAACAGGTCGTGCTTGCCGGCAATATTGTGGTTGAGCTGGGCCGAGACGTCGCCGGAATAGGTGGTGTAGCTGCCGTTCGACTGCTCATAGGTGCCGCGGCGGAGGATCTCGTTGGTGTCATAGAAGTCCGTGTGCTGGCCCGGCTTGAACTCGTCCGTGCGGGTCTTCTGGGAATCGATGCCGAAGCGGGCCACCATCCGGAGGAACTTGAGGAACTGATACTCAGCATAGAAGTTGTCGGAGATGGCCAGATACTGGCTGGTGTCGGTCGTGCCGATCGTAGCGTTGTACATCGGGTTGGTCACCAGCAGGAAGGAGGTCTTGATCCCGTTATAAGTATAGTCTTTCGTCTGAAGCACCTTCTTGAGCTTGCCTTCCTCGTCGTAGGGCGTCAGGTAGGGATTGAGGGCCGCATACTCGCCGAAAATGCCCCACGGGGACTCCGAACTGTTCATGTGCGAAACGCCCATGATGTTGCGGAAGGTCCAGCCGCCGCGCCGGTAGGCCACGTTGACGTTGCCGGAGACGACATCGCGGAAGGAGCCATTCATCGCGCCCTGCGTGTCGTTGTACGAGAAGGTCGCGAGGGCTTTCAACTCTTTGGAGCCCAGTTCTATGCCGACGGAATGCTTCTGGCCGATGCCGAGCCGCAGGGGCTTCGAGAGCCAGTACGTGTCCTGGCCTTCCAGGGCCTTCTTGAGCCTTTCGTTGTAGAGGGCCTGCCTCGCGATGGTCTCAAAGGAGTCGCTGTTGACATAGTAGCCTTCGCGGTTTTCCACATCCAGTTTCTCCAGAGAGTTGCAGAGGTTGTAACTTGTGAGGTCCGGAGCCTCGATGGTGAGGCTGCCGTTGTAGGTGACCCGGCTTTTGTCGTTGGTGAGCGCCTTGGTCTCGATTACGATGACGCCGTTGGCACCCTTGGAGCCGTAGATGGCCTTGGCAGAGGCGTCCTTGAGGATCGTGATGCTCTGGACGCGGTTCATGTCCATGTCGGTCACCTTTTCCAGCGTGGTCTCGAAGCCGTCGAGGATGAACAGCGGCTGATTGGCCTTGGCGAGGAAGTTGCTCTTGAGGTTGGAAGTCTCAGCCGCGAGCGTGGAAGCGCCGCGAAGCTGCATCGTGGCCATCACATTGGGGTTGGAACCGGCCTCCAGGTTGTCAAGGATCATCAGGGAAGGATCCAGGTTCTTGAGCGACTCCACCACATTGCTGTTGGATACCCGCTTGATGTCATCGCTGGTCATTGACTGGACCGAACCGGTGAAACTGTCTTTGCGGCGGGTGAAAATGCCTGTCACGACGGATTCTTCCAAGACTTGGGTATCGGGTTCCAGATAAATCTTGAGTTCTTTTTTCAAATCGGCGACACGGATTTCCTGCGACTTATAGCTCATCATTTCCACGGTGAGCACGGCATTGACGGGAACCCTGTCCAGTTGGAACTTGCCATCCACATTGGTAGTGGCGACCAGTTTGAGTTTGCGATTGATGACAACGACGCCCGGGAAGGGCTCTCCGGTCTCGTCATACACGGTTCCCTTTACCTGACGGGTGCCTTGCGCCCGGGAAGGAGGCGCGAACGCTGACAAAAGAAGGAAAAACGCCAGGAGTTTCGGGAAGACCCCTTTGTGAATCGTCATAACACACTACTTTATAACCATACGAATATAATGATTTATTTTTTAAAGCGAAAAAACTACCTGTGTACAAGCGAAATGTCGCCTATTTGCACAACAGTTCCATCGACGTATATTGGGGCGCCATCCCCAGTGCCTCATAGAAGGCTTTTGCACCCGGGTTGCCTTCCCAGACGTGAAGGGTAATGTTGTGACAGCCTTTCTCCTTTGCAAACGCCTTCACAAATTCGAACAATGCGGTGCCGATGTGAAGGCCGCGAGCGGATTCCAGGACGCAGAGATCATCCAGGTACAGCGTCGAAAGCGGCATCAGCGCTCCGCTGTCCTGATGCCGGAGGACACAGAAGGCATATCCCAGTACGGCCCCTTCCCTGTCGTATACAAAGACCTGAGTATCCGGATTATCAAAAATGGCCAGCAGTTCTTCGTCCGTGTATTTTTTCCCAACCGGGCGGAACAAGTCCGGCCTGGCGGCATGATGCACGGCCAGCACCTGCCCCAGGAGCGTATTGACTGCTTCCAGGTCATGAGGTTCTGCCGGGCGTATGATGAATTCTGACATGACTGACCTAGTTATTTTCCGATCTCACGGCTTTAACCCATGCTGCAGCATCCTCCAGCGGTGTTTCGGTCCTGACGTCCGGTTCGATCGGATCATCGCAGAAAACCTCTCCCGTCCGAGCCATGTCACAGGAGGCCGTAATCACGAGCAAGTATCCATCTGCCAGGTAATGGGTGACGTTGGCGCTGGCATATCCCGCCGTGGGCATTCCAAACGTACGCACGTTGTCCAACCCACGGAAGCACAACAGCGTGGCTTCGCCCGAACTGCCTGTATGGTCGTCAGTAAGAATGGCCACCGGTGTCGTAGCAGGAAGTTTTTCGATACCCTCTCCAGAGAGACCGACCCCCATCAAAACAGATTCCAGGAAAATGGGAGTCGTGCGCTTGCGGCCTTTGAAACGGAGTATGATTTCATCCGGCAGCAAGGGAGACGCTGCGGATATCATCGGTCCCATATTGCCACCGGTGTTTCCCCGAAGGTCAAGAATGACCCCCCGAGCATCCTGATGTTCCTGCAAAAAGGCCAGGACACGGTGGATATAGAGCGAGTCGGGCACCTTCACTCCCGTGTGGGCGGGCAAGACGATGTGCAGGATGTCTTCATCCAGCAACCGTACCTCAGGTGCCACCTCAGGATAGGATGCAGTATCCGTTACAGGCGGTATCAGACCCGAGTGCTTCCCTCCGGCCACCTTCGCCACCCTTGAAACGGCGTCGTGGGCTTGGTCCATCGTGGTGAAGGTTTTTGCCTCAGCCAGAACAGAGGTCTTTGCCTCCCGCCACGCCGCACTGTCGGCATACAGCGCCTCACGGTCGAGCAACCTGACGCAATGGCGCACATAACCACCCGGCGTCTTTTGATTGCCGCCGAAAAAACCACATGCCGAGACGGCAAAAACCAATAGGAGTAACGAAATGATTCTGTTGTATCTTATCATAGACCTACCTGTATTTAATTCTCGAAGTTAGCATAAATTGCTATATTTGTCAATATGGATATAAAGCATTCCTTCATCCTTGCCGTTCTGGGTCTTGTCCTCGTGGCATGTAAGGAACCGGAAACTGAGGCCGTGTTTTCTTTGCAGCAGGAAACCCTCTCAATTGAATGGGCCGGCGGGAGGTTTACCATACCCTTCGAGACGACGAGCGACTGGGAAGCTCATACGACGGCCTCTTGGTGCAGCATTGCCCCGTCCTCAGGCTCTGTCTCCGTGCTGAAAGACCATGTCATTTATCTTACCTGCGACGAGAACTGGGACGAAAGCCGGTCCTGTCACCTCATCATCAACAGCAACGGAGAAGAAAAAAAGGTTCTGGTGTCGCAAGAAGATGCGCCCCTGCTTCTTCCCCGCTCGGTTTTTGTCCTTTCTCATGACTCCCAGTTACTCGGCATCCCATTTATATCCGACGAACCTGTCACGGCCGAATTTGACTCATCCGGAAAGGATTGGCTGAATGTGGCAGAGACTGGGAATCCCTCTTCCAAGGATACCCTCTGGCTCTCCATCGGCGAGAATCGCTCTGGAAAAAGGAGCGCAAGTGTCGCCATCAGTTGCAGCCAGATGACAAAAAGCATCCAGATCAATCAGGATGCGCAGCTCGTCCCCATTACGGATCCTCATTTTCTCGATTTTTGTCAGGTGTACCTTGATTTCAACCGCGACGGACAGTTTTGCATGGATGATGCGGATAAAGTAACGACCATCAATTATCAGAATTTCAGAAGTTACGACTATACGAACCTCAAGAACGTGCAGGGATGGGAATATTTCCACAATCTACAATCCATCCATGCAGAATCCACCTATCTGACCCATTTCGAGTTCAGCCGGTACAAAGATCTGGAAAATGTCTATTTCCATGCACCATTCCTTGACCCCGACTTCTCTTCAAACAAGAAGTTGCGAACCGTTGCCCTGAGGAATTGCTTCGGAACGATTAACCTGGAGAATCTGGAGAACCTGTCTTCCGTGGAAATGTTGGACTGCGCCTGCGAGTTTAATCTTGAAGGAAGTACGAACCTGACATCGTTCGTTGCCAATCTACCGCTTTATGAAACGCTGGATCTAGGATTCCAAGAAAAACTGGCGAGACTTGGCCTCAGCGGCTGCGATGCATTGAAAACGATTGAAACGAGCAAGATGCCCTCGCTGTCACATGTCACCATTATTGCAAACAAATCCATCGAAGTTCTCGATCTGAGCTATCAATATAACCTCCAATACCTGGTGTGCAAGGAAAATCCCAATCTCAAGGTTATTTATGTGAGGAACAGGCGCCCTGTCACATGTGACTTTGACTGGGGGCAGGTTAAGATGATCGTCGTGGAATAAAACAAAACAAAGTCCTTACCATGAGAAAATTATTATTGATCCTGGCCGCTTCTGCCCTGATGCTGGGCTGCCGCGCCACCAAGCCCGTCGAAGAGAATCCCGTCGTCGATTCGGGAACCACATTCGTCCATGATGCGATTGCCCCTTACGTCGAACGCGGGGAGTTGCCCGGCGCGATCAGCATCCTTTACAAGGACGGTGTCCAGGAGACCTGTTGCATCGGTTTTGCCGACGTAGCGGCGGAACGTCCGATCACGCTCGACGATCCCTACATGCAATGCTCCCAGACCAAGGGCTTCTGCGGCGTCACCGTGGCCAAGCTCGTCGAAGAGGGCAAACTGGGATTGGACGATCCCGTATCGAAGTACCTGCCGGAGTTCAAGGAACTGTGGATCCTGAGCGATCAGACGGAAGACACAAAAGTGCTGAAAAAGGCCAAGAATGAGTTGACGGTCCGCATGTGCCTCAACCACACCGGCGGTTTCCCGTTCGAAATCAGCGCCAAGCGTTCCGACGTCCGCGGCGGAGGATGGTCCGGCGGTGCACCCCTGCGCCAGACGGCGACGATTGCAGCCAGTTCACCCATCCTGTTCGAGCCGGGCACGAAGGACCAGTATTCCAACACCGGCATCGACATCGCCGCGGCGGTCGTGGCTGAAGTGACCGGGATGAAATGGGAAGACTATCTCAAGCAGGAAGTCCTCGATCCGCTGGGCATGACGTCCTCGACCTTCTGGCCTACGGACGAGCAGCTTACCCGCCAGATCGAAATGTATCAGTATATCGAAGGCAAGCCTGCCCGGTATGTCTCGGAAAACGGTAACCAGCAGCGCCCCTACAATGACTCGCATGTCTTCGCATCGGCCGGCGCCGGTCTCTGGACAACCGCCCGGGACCAGCTGAAATTCTATAAGATGCTCATGAACCTGGGGCTCGGCGACAACGGCGTGAGGATCCTCCAGGAGGAAACGGTCAAGAATCTTCTCGCCGTTACCAGCCGGCCGCAGGAAATGGGCGGCTATTCCCTGGGACTCAGCGCCCCCAAAGAAGATACGGAGGATGCCTGGTTCGGTCACGGCGGCGCCTGGGGTACCAACTGCTCCGTCAACTGGCACAAGAAGCAGCTCAAGCTGTGGGTGATCCAGTCCAACGGAGGCCCCCAGCCCTGGAATGACCCGCTGGCCAAAGCGCAGCAGGCCTTCTTCGACTCGGAGATTGATACGAGCGTCAATGCCTATACCGGCCGCACGGAATAGCCATGTTTGAGAAGATTGTTTCCGTCCTGAACGGCATCGTGTGGAGTCCCGCGCTGGTGGTGCTGCTGGTGGGGGCAGGGTTGTATTTCTCCCTGCGCACCCGCTTCGTGCAGGTGCGGCGATTCGGACTGATGATCCGCTCGCTATTCGCCAGCAGCGAGAAGGCGGAGGACGGAAGCAAGCACGGCATATCCTCTTTTGAAGCCTTCTGCGTGGCCTTGTCCGGCCGGGTAGGAACGGGAAACATCGTCGGCGTGGCTACGGCCATCGCCCTCGGCGGGCCGGGCGCCATCTTCTGGATGTGGATCATCGCCTTTTTCGGCGCTTCCACGGCTTTCGTGGAGTCCACGCTGGCCCAGCAGTATAAGTTCCATCACGCGTCCGGCTACCGCGGAGGGCCGGCCAGCTATATCAGCAAGGGCCTGAAAGCGCCCTGGCTGGGCGTTCTCTTCTCCATTCTCTGCCTTATCGGGTATGGAACACTCCTGCCAACCGTGCAGGCCAACGGCATGGCGGGCGCGATGGGCAACACCTTCCACCTGCCGCCGGTCGTGTCCGGACTCGGGCTGGCCTTCCTGCTGGGACTCGTGATCATCGGAGGCATCAAGAGCATCGCCCGCGTGGCCTCCATTGTCACGCCCTTCATGGCGCTGGGATACATCATCCTCGCGATCGTCGTCATCATCCACCACCTCGATGCCGTGCCGGCAGTTTTCGGCGCTATCATCAAAGGGGCCTTCGGCATGGATTCCGTGACCGGAGGCATCATCGGTTCCACCATCATGATGGGGGTCAAGCGGGGCATCTTCTCCAACGAGGCCGGACAGGGCGGCGGGGCTATCGTTTCCGCTTCAGCCGCCGTCTCGCATCCTGCGAAGCAGGGCCTCGCGCAGGCGTTCTCGGTCTATGTGGACACCCTGCTGGTCTGTACCGCGACAGCGCTGATGATCCTCTGCTCGGGCTGCTATAATATCTTCGACGCAGCGACGGGCCGGATGATTTTCGCAGGCTCCCCCGCCCTGGGCGAAAACTACGTCGGCTTCACCCAGGCCGCCGTGGACACGGTCCTGCCGGGTTTCGGCAGCACCTTTGTCAGCATCGCGCTGGTCTTCTTCGTATTCACCACCGTGATGGCTTATTATTTCTACGGGGAGACCAGCATCATCAGCTTCTTCGAAGGCCGACCCGACCGGCAAAAAGCCGAAAAGGCCTGCATCTGGGTCTTCCGTTTCCTGCTGCTGGGCATGGTCGTCTTCGGCTCCCTGCGCGAAGCCGGCGTCATCTGGCAGCTGGGCGACGTGGGAGTCGGCATCACGGCATGGATCAACGTCATCGCCCTGCTCCTCCTCTGCCCGCAGGCCATCCGGGCGCTGAAGGAGTACGAGCAATCGGTCCGGAAATGATATATTTTTCTTAAATTTGTGTTTCAAGTCCATCGTATATGAAGCACTTCATCCTGCCGCGCGAAGGCGGCCTCATCGAAAAAGACCTTCCCAAGGGAATCCTTCACAGCCGGGAACGGATTCAGACTGAAATCTATGCGGACGCGACCGTCGCGAGCCGCGACATCGCGGACGTGATCATCCGTGCGATCACAGCCCACCGCGCTTCGGGCGAGACACGCCCGTTCAAGTTGGGTCTGTCCACGGGCCGGACCCCGTCCTCCGTATACCAATCCCTGGTCAAGAAATACAAAAAGGGCGAGATCTCCTTTGCCGACGTGCAGGTGTTCTCCATCGCCGAATACTATCCTACCACCGGGATCGAGGCCCAGAGCCACACCCACCGGCTGCACCGGGAGTTCCTGGATCTGGTGGATGTCAAGGAAGAGAACGTATTCATTCCCGACGGGACGGTCCCCCAGGCCAAGGTGTCGGAATACTGCGCGGAGTTTGACAAGCTGGCGCACGGTCTGGACCTCCTCGTCGTCGGCATCGGTCCTCACGGGCAGATCGGCTTCAATGAAGTGGGTGCATCGTTCCAAAGCCGGACACACGTCGTGGCCCTGTCCTACAATTCCCGCAAGCGGCAGGCGAAGAACTTCAACGGTTCCATCCAGGATACCCCCAAGACGGCGATCACGATGGGTATCTCCACGATGATGAGCGCCCGGCAGATCATCCTGATGGCCTGGGGCGAGAACAAGACCGAGATGGTCAAGCAGATCGTCGAGCGTCCCGTCGACCCCACCTTCCCCGCCTCCTTCTTCCAGCGCCACGACAACATCTCCCTCTATGTGGACCAGACCGCCGGTGAGCAGTTGTCCCGGATCGAGGCGCCCTGGCTGGTCGGTCCCTGCGGATGGACGACGAAATTCAAGCGGAAAGCCGTCGTGTGGCTCTGCCAGACGGTCGGGAAGCCGATCCTGAAGCTTACCCAGCAGGATTATCTGGAGAATTCGCTGGGCGAACTCCTGGACAAGTTCGGCCCCTACGACAAGATCAACATCGAGGTCTTCAACGACCTCCAGCATACCATCACGGGCTGGCCGGGCGGCAAGCCGGACGCCGACGATTCGACGCGTCCCGTCGCCTCGAAGCCTTTCCCCAAGACGGTCCTCATCTTCTCCCCGCACCCGGACGATGACGTTATCTCGATGGGCGGCACGTTCATCCGTCTCGTCTCCCAGGGACACAATGTCCATGTGGCTTACCAGACCTCCGGCGACCTGGCGGTCCATGACGATGTCGTGATGCAGCACATGGACGCAGCCCGCCAGCTGGGCCTGGGAGACCGGGTCAAGGAAGTGCATGACCTCATTTCCTCCAAGATTCCCGGTGCACCGGAGCCGAAGGAACTGTTGGCTCTCAAGGCGGCCATCCGCCGGAGCGAGGCGCGCGGCGCCGTCCATTCCTTCGGGCTGAAGAGCAGTTGCATCCATTTCCTCAACCTGCCTTTCTACGAGTCCGGCGGCGTGACCAAACTCCCGCGCACGCAGAAGGATGTGGATATCATCAAGGAACTGATCAGCGAACTACACCCGGACCAGATCTACATGGCGGGCGACCTGGCGGACCCGCACGGCACGCACCGAGTCTGTACGGAAGCGGCCCTGGAAGCCATCGAGCAGCTGAAGGAAGAAGGGCAGGACTGGCTCGCCGACACGACGATCTGGCTGTACCGCGGCGCGTGGATGGAGTGGGAGCTCGGCAGCGTGGACATGGCCGTACCGATCAGCCCCAGCGAGATGATCGAGAAGCGTCATTCCATCTTCCGCCACCTTTCGCAGAAGGACATCGTCCCCTTCCCGGGCGAAGATCCCCGCGAGTTCTGGCAGCGGGCCGAGGAGCGTACGCAGAACACGGCCAAGCTCTACGATTCGCTCGGCATGGCCGAATATCAAGCCATTGAGGTTTTCCTGAAACTGACGCTTTAACAAACAGTCTATGAGAAAGTTGTTTTCACTGGCCGTCTGCCTCCTGGTATGCGGCTGCGCCGAACCTGTCATCGAGCGCACGGTGGTCTTCGCCGAAGGCAGCGATTCCTGCCATTTCTACCGCATTCCGGCCATGACGCTGGACCGCGACGAGAACGTCGTGGCCGTGGTCGACCGCCGCTACGAGTCCCTGGCCGACTTGGGCTATCGTAGCACCAGCATCGACATCAGCACGCGCCGCAGCACGGACGGCGGACGGACCTGGAGCCCCCAGACCTTCATCGCCCGGGGCGATACGACCCGATATCTCGGATTTGGATTCGGAGATGCATCCCTGACGCTGACCCGCAGCGGCAAGATCCTCTGTCTGATGGCTCCCGGCAGAGGCCGTGCCGGATTCAGAAGGGGTCTGACCCATACCGCCCTGAGCGTCAGCGAAGACGGCGGCGTGACCTGGAGCGAGCCCCGGCTGATCCCTTTCCCGGATACGATTCACAGCGCTTTCGCGACTTCCGGCAAGGGAATCGTAGATGCGGACGGCGACATTCTATTGATGGCCGCCGTGCTGGACCACGACTATCCCGATCCCATGCCCGTTCCCTGGCCAATCCAGCCGCATCTGTTCTATTCGAAGGATGAGGGACAGACCTGGACGCTGCAGGCCGGGCCGGTCGCAAGCATCGGTGACGAATCCAAACTGGCCCTGCTGCCGGACGGACGCCTGCTGGTCAGCTGCCGCCCCGGATTCTACGGCCCGCGCTGGATCAACACGGCCGTCAAGGACAAAGACGGCGTCTGGCAATGGGAAGGGACGCGTCCCGCCGAAGGCCTGGTGGCGAACAACTGCAACGGTGACATTCTCCCTTGGGGGAAAGGCCTGATCCTGCATTCCTATATCAAGGAAAAAGAGACGCGCAAGGGCCTGACCCTGGCCGTCAGCGCCGACGGGGGCGATTCCTGGAAGGACATTCTGACCCTCCAGCCCGGCTCGGCAGCCTATTCCACGATGGTGGCGTTCAAGAACGGAGATGTCGGCATCCTCTATGAGGACGGCACAAACAGTTCCGACGGAGGATACGACATTGTTTTTGCCCGTATCCCCCGCCGGTTACTCAGGAAACTGCTCCGCTAGAGCAGGTGGAACGCGACCGTCAGGCCGGCCATCACGATGCTGACCATGCTCATCAGCTTGATCTGGATGTTGAGTGACGGGCCTGAAGTGTCTTTGAAAGGATCACCGACCGTGTCACCCACGACCGTGGCGTGGTGGCTGTCGGAGTTCTTGCCACCGAAGTGGCCTTCCTCGACGAACTTCTTGGCATTGTCCCAGGCGCCGCCCGAATTGGACATGAACACCGCCAGGACGAAGCCGGCGCCGAGGCCGCCGATCAGCAGGCCCAGGACACCCGCAACTCCCAGGATGCAACCCGTCGCGACGGGCACGAGGATGGCGGTGAAGGCGGGCACCAGCATCTCGTGCTGGGCGGCCTTGGTGGAAATCTCCACGCAACGCTTGTAGTCGGGCGTGCCTTCTCCGGTCAGGATGCCCTTGATCTCCCGGAACTGACGACGCACCTCGATGACCATCTTGCCGGCCGCACGGCCGACGGCGTTCATCGTCATGCCGCAGAACAGGAAAGCCATCATCGCACCGACGAACACGCCGGCGAGGACCGCCGGATTCATCAGGGAGACGTGGTAATTGTTGAGGATGTCCAGGATGCTGGCACTCGCGGCGTCGACCTTGCCGGCCACGCCGTTGACCATCTCGCCCGTGCGGTCGAGGGCGATCTTGATTTCCTCGATGTAGGAAGCCAGCAGAGCGAGGGCGGTCAGAGCCGCGGAACCGATAGCGAAACCCTTGCCGGTCGCGGCGGTGGTGTTGCCGAGGGCGTCCAGGACGTCCGTGCGCTCGCGCACCTCGGGCTCGAGTTCGGACATCTGGGCGTTGCCGCCGGCATTGTCGGCGATCGGTCCGTAGGCGTCCGTGGCGAGGGTGATACCCAGGGTGGAGAGCATACCGACGGCCGCGATTGCGACGCCGTAGAGACCCTTCGACAGGTTCTCAGGGGAAAGCATGTCCCTCACATCGAAACCGATGGCGCAGAGGTAAGCCAGGATGATGGCCACGGCGATCGCAATGACCGGAATGGCCGTGGAAATCATACCGAGGCCCACGCCGCTGATGATCACGGTCGCGGGACCGGTCTGGGAAGCCTCCGCCAGTTTCTGCGTGGGCTTATAGGAGTGTGACGTATAGTATTCGGTCGCCTTGCCGATCACGACGCCCGCGGTCAGGCCGGCGACGACGGAGAAGCTGAGCTGCCACCAGTTCTCGAAGCCGAGGAGGTAGAGCACGCCGAAGGTGGCGACTGCACTGAGGGCGGCGGCTAGGTTGGTACCCACACTCATCGACTTGAGGAGTTGGGCCATGCCGGCGCCTTCCTTGGTGCGCACGGTGAAAATGCTGAGGATGGACAGCAGCACGCCGATGGCGGCGATGAGCATGGGGGCGAGGATCGCCTTCATCTGCATATCAGGGCCGACCGCATAGAAGGCGGAGGCGCCCAGAGCCATAGTGGAAAGGATGGAACCGCAGTAGCTCTCATACAGGTCCGCACCCATGCCGGCGACGTCGCCGACATTGTCACCGACGTTGTCGGCGATGGTGGCGGGATTGCGGGGATCATCCTCGGGCAGATCGGTCTCGACCTTGCCGACCAGGTCCGCACCCACGTCGGCGGCCTTGGTGTAGATGCCACCGCCCACACGGGCGAAGAGGGCCTGCGTCGAAGCACCCATGCCGAAGGTCAGCATCGTCGTGGTGATGACGACGAGCTTCTGGGCCTCCGAAGCATCGACGAAGGCGTTGAGGATGAGGAACCAGATCGCAATGTCCAGCAGGCCGAGGCCGACGACGGTCAGGCCCATCACGGCGCCGCTGCGGAAGGCCACCTTCAGCCCCGAATTGAGGCTGCGGCGGGCGGCGTTGGCGGTGCGGCCGGACGCGAAGGTCGCGGTCTTCATCCCGATGAATCCAGCCAGGCCGGAGAAGAAACCGCCGGTCAGGAAAGCGAACGGAACCCAGGGATTCTGGACGTGGAACACATAGGCGAGCAGCGCGAAGAACAGGGCCAGGATCACGAACACGATCACGACGACCTTGTACTGCTGCTTCAGATACGCCATCGCGCCCTCACGGACGTACTGGGCGATCTGCTTCATGGTGGGGGTCCCTTCTTCCTCCTTCATCATCTGGCGGAAGAAGATATATGCGAATGCCAGCGCCAGGACGGACGCGGCAGGAACTGCGTAAAATAAAGGATTCATAGATTAAAATGCTAAAGGGGGGCAACCTTTCGGCCGCCCCCTTTCGTCTCGATTGGAAACTACTCCGCCTGAGCTTCCTCGGCCGCGGGAGCCTCCGCTACGGGAGCCTCCACGGCAGGAGCCTCGGTGGCGGGAGCGGCCTTCTTCGCGCTGCGGCGGGTGCCCTTCTTCGCAGCCTTCTTCTCGGGCGCGGTGGCCAGGGCGGCCTCGTTGAAGTCGACCAGCTCGATGAGAGCCATTTCGGCGGCGTCACCCTGACGGAAACCGACGTGCAGCACGCGGGTGTATCCGCCCGGACGGTTCGCAACCTTCGGAGCGACCGTACGGAACAGCTCGGCCGTGGCGTTCTTGTCCTTCAGGTAGCTGAAAACTACGCGACGGGAGTGGGTGGTATCCTCTTTCGACTTAGTGATCAAGGGCTCCACATACTGCTTCAGAGCCTTCGCTTTCGCCTCGGTGGTGATGATCCGCTTGTTGAGGATCAGGGAACACGCCATATTGGAAAGGAGCGCTTTGCGGTGGCCGCTCTTTCTGCCAAGATGATTGACTGATTTATTGTGCCTCATTGCTAGATATTCTTTTTCTTGGGTTCAATGTTATACTTCGTGACATCCATTCCGAACGAAAGCTTCATCTTGTCGATGAGGATATCGATCTCGGAGAGGGACTTCCTGCCGAAGTTCCGGAATTTCATGAGCTCGGCCCTGCTGTAGGAAACGAGGTCGGCGAAGGTGTCGATGTCAGCCGCCTTGAGGCAGTTGAACGCACGGACCGACAGACCCATGTCGGAGAGCTTGGTCAGGAGGAGATGCCTCATCCGGAGGGATTCCTCGTCCAGCTCCTTGCTCTCGGCCTCGACGGTGCTCTCGATGGAGAGCTTCTTGTCGTCGGTGAAGAGCTTGAAGTGATAGATGAGAATGTTCGCGGCGTCCTGCAGGGCCGCATTCGGAGAAATGGAACCGTCGGTCTCGACCTCCAGGTTCAGTTTCTCGTAGTCGGTCTTCTGCTCGACACGCCAGTTCTCGACCGTCCAGTTGACTTTGCGGATCGGAGTGTAGATGGCATCCACGGGGATGGTTCCGATCGGCGTGTTCTCATCCCGGTTCTCCTCGGCGGGCACGAAGCCGCGGCCCTTGGTGATCACGAGGGTGATTTCGAGTTTGACGGAAGGTTCGAGAGAGCAGATGTGCTGCTCGGGATTCAACACCTTGAAAGAAGACAATCCCTTGGAAATATCCTCGGCAGTGAATTCCTGCTTGCCGCTGATGACGATGTTGGCGGTCTCGGTATCGACCGTCTCGACCATCCTCTTGAGCCGGACCTGCTTGAGGTTGAGGATGATGGCCTGCATGCCTTCGATCACGCCCGGGATGGTCGCGAACTCGTGGTTCACGCCCGAGATCTTGATCTGGCTGATCGCAAAGCCTTCCAGAGAAGCCAGCAAGATGCGCCGGAGGGCGTTGCCGATGGTCTGGCCGTATCCGGGCTCAAGGGGCCTGAATTCGAAGCGGCCGACGGTATCGGTGCTCTCGAGCATGATCACCTTGTCGGGTTTTTGAAATGCTAAGATTGCCATATTGTTCTTGTTTTGGTGTTAAATGCTACTTGGAATACAGGTCGACGATCAACTGCTCGTTGATGTTCTCGGGGATCTCGTTCCGGGTAGGGATGTTGAGATACTTGCCCGCGAGGGTAGTGGTATCGAACTCGATCCAGGAATACTTGGTAGCGGAAGCCACGCTGGCCTGGATCACTTCGAGGCTCTTGGAACGCTCACGCACGGCGAAGGCGTCGCCGGGCTTGACGGTCGTCGAAGGGATGCTGCAAACCTTGCCGTTCAGGGTGATGTGGCCATGGTTCACGAGCTGACGGGCGGCGGCCCTGGAGGGGGCGATGCCGGAGCGGTACACGATGTTGTCCAGACGGGACTCAAGGAGGAAGAGGAGGTTCTCACCCTTCTGTCCGCTCATGCGGGCGGCCTTGTCGTAGGTGTTGCGGAACTGACGCTCCAGGACACCGTACATGTACTTGACTTTCTGCTTCTCCTTCAGCTGGATGCCATAGTCTTTCTGCTTCTTGCGCTTGCCGGCCAGTCCGTGCATTCCCGGAGGATAGTTCCTCTTCTCGAAGTACTTGTCGGAACCGAAAATCGGCTCACCGAACTTACGCGCGATCTTAGTGCTGGGACCAGTATATCTTGCCATGGTAATACTTGCTTTAAGGGGTTAAACTTTACGACGGCCTTTCGGACGGCAACCGTTGTGGGGCATCGGGGTGACGTCGATAATCTCGGTCACGGTGATACCCGCGTTGTTGATGGTCCGGATGGCGGACTCACGGCCTGCGCCGGGGCCCTTCACGTAGCACTTGACCTTGCGGAGACCCGCATCGAAAGCAGTCTTGGAAGCCTCCTCGGCAGCCATCTGGGCGGCGTAGGGAGTGTTCTTCTTGGAGCCTCTGAAGCCGCACTTGCCGGCGGAAGACCAGCTGATGACCTGGCCCTGGGCGTTGGTAAGGGAAACGATGACGTTGTTGAAGGTTGATGAAATATGGGCCTGGCCATTAGCTTCAACCTTGACAACTCTCTTGGATGCTGTACTTTTCTTTGCCATAATTCATCTAACTTTTATTTGGTCGCTTTCTTCTTGTTGGCGACGGTCTTCTTGCGGCCCTTGCGGGTACGCGCGTTGTTCTTGGTGCTCTGTCCGCGCACAGGGAGGCCGATACGGTGACGGATGCCACGGTAGCAACCGATATCCATGAGGCGCTTGATGTTCATCTGGACCGTGGAACGGAGTTCACCCTCGATGAGGTAGTGGTCGCCCACTTCCGCACGGATGGCTGCAATCTGCTCGTCGTTCCAGTCGCCCACTTTGATACTGCGATCGATACCGCACGCGTCGAGGATCTTCTGCGCGGAGCTGCGGCCGATACCGAAGATGTAGGTCAGACCTACCTCTCCAATCTTGTTGTTGGGTAAATCAACACCGGCTATTCTTGCCATAATCTATTCTTGATCTTTTTGTTTGTTATACAACTGAATCTTATCCCTGGCGCATCTTGAACTTGGGGTTCTTCTTGCAGATCACATAGAGACGGCCTTTGCGGCGGACGATCTTGCAATCCTCGCTACGCTTTTTGATGGATGTTTTGACTTTCATATCGTGGTAATTTTTATTTGTATCTGAAAGATATTCTGCCTTTGGTCAGATCGTAAGGTGAAATCTCAACCTTGACCTTGTCTCCAAGGAGGATGTGGATAAAGTTCATTCTCATCTTGCCTGAAATGTTGCAGAGGAGTACGTGACCGTTCTCAAGCTCGACTTTGAACATCGCGTTCGGAAGAGTCTCGATGACTTTTCCATCTTGTTCTATTGCTACTTGTTTTGACATGGTTTATAATTGTTTCACTTAAAATCTGATCGTGCCATCTTTCTCGATAAAATCGAAGGTCGACAGTTGCTCGGCCCGGCCTTTTCGGACAACAACCGTAAGCTCATAGTGCGCCGACTTCCTGTGGTCCTGCGTGTGTACCGCCCAGCCGTTCCTGGCCAGGTAGACGCCACGCCCTCCCACATTGATCATGGGCTCTATGCAGATGACCATTCCGTCGACAAGCTTCGTGCCCTTGCCCTTGTGCCCAAAATTCGGGACACCGGGCTGCTCGTGCATTTCCTTGCCGAGTCCGTGGCCTTCCAATTCTCTGACCACGGAGAACCCGAATGATTCAGCATACGTTTGCACCGCGTATCCGATATCGCCAACCCGGTTACCCGCCACGGCGGCCTCGATCCCTTTGTAGAGGGAAGCCTTGGTCACGTCCAGGAGCCGACGGGTCTCGGCGTCCACCTCCCCGACCGGGAAGGTGTAAGCCGAGTCGCCGTTGTAGCCCTTGTAGAGCGTGCCGCAGTCGACGGAAACGATGTCGCCCTCCTTGAGGACATAGTCGGACGGAAAACCGTGCACGACCACATCGTTGACCGACATGCAGAGCGCCGCGGGGAAGCCCTCATAACCAAGGAAGCTGGGGATCGCGCCATGATCGCGGATGAAGTCTTCGGCCACCTTATTCAACTCTTTCGTTGTCACACCAGGGGCGACCCTCTTACCGACTTCCGCCAGCGTCTTCGAGACGATGAGCGCATTCTCGCGAAGCAGCTCGATCTCTTCCTCAGTCTTGGGCTTAACCATCGTTACGATTCTATATCAAAGATTACATGCCGGAGCGTCCCGTCAGACGGCCGGTCTTCATCAGACCGTCATAGTGGCGCATCAGCAAATAGCTTTCGATCTGCTGGAGGGTATCCAGGACCACGCCCACGAGAATCAGGAGGGAAGTTCCTCCGAAGAAACTCGCAAACTGGTTGTTGACACCCGCGATGATCGCGAAAGCCGGCAGGATGGAGATGAGGCCGAGGAAGATGGAACCGGGGAGGGTCACCTTCGACATGATGTCGTCGAGGTAGTCCACGGTCTTCTTGCCGGGCTTCACACCAGGTATGAAACCGCCATTCTTCTTCATGTCTTCCGCCATCATCGTCGGGTTGACGGTAACGGCCGTATAGAAATACGTGAAGATGACCACGAAAATGAAGAACAGGAGGTTGTACCAGAAGCCTGTGTAGTTACTCAGGGTAGCAGCCAGGCCACGGGTAGCGTCAAATTTCGAGAAGAGGAGCGGGAACAGCATCAAGGCCTGGGCGAAGATGATAGGCATAACGCCCGCGGCATTGATTTTCAACGGGATGTACTGGCGGACGCCGCCGTACTGACGGTTGCCGACCACTCTCTTGGCATACTGCACGGGCACCCGGCGGACCGCCTGCACGAGGGCGATGGCGGCGACCAGCACGAAGAACCACACGATGAATTCGACGATGAGGATCAGCATACCGCCGTTGGTGGTAGTGAGCTTCTCACCGATTTCAGCAGCCAGCGCGTAAGGCAGACGGGCGACGATACCGATCATGATGATCAGGGAGATACCGTTGCCGATGCCGCGGTCCGTGATCCGCTCGCCGAGCCACATCACGAACATCGAGCCGGCCATCAGGATGATGGTGGACACGAGGTTGAACATGAAGTTGCTCCAGCCCAGCTGATTGACGGCGACGAAAGCCTGTCCGGGGATCTGGTTGTGAATGGCAGCCATGTAGGCGGGACCCTGGATGCAGATGATCAGGATGGTCAGCCACCGCGTCATCTGGTTCATCTTTTTACGTCCGCTTTCGCCCTCCATCTGCAGTTTGCGGAAATAGGGAACGAAGACGCCCAACAGCTGGATGACGATGGATGCCGAGATGTACGGCATCACACCCAGCGCGAAGATCGAAGCGTTACCGAACGCACCGCCGGAGAACATGTTGAGGAGGCCGACCAGGCCTTCCTGCGTGTTGTTCTGGAGGTTCGCGAGGAGCGTGGCGTCGATACCCGGAAGCACGACAAAGCAGCCGAGCCTGTAGACCAGGATCAGGAGGACCGTGTAGACGATTCTCTTGCGGAGCTCTTCGATCTTGAAGATGTTCTTGATGGTCTCAAAAAACTTTCTCATCGCACTTATTCGATTACGACAGCCTGGCCGCCGGCGGCCTCGATCTTGGACTTCGCGGTGGCGGAGAAAGCGTCAGCCTTCACGGTCAGAGCCGTGGTGACCTCTCCGTTGCCGAGAATCTTCACAAGGGCGTTCTTGGACGCGAGGCGGGCCGCCTGGATGTCCTCGACGCTGATTTCGGTCTTTCCGAGAGCCTCGGAGAGAGCCTGGACGGCGGCGAGATTGACTGCCTTGTATTCAACTCTGGTGGGGTTCTTGAAGCCGAACTTCGGGAGACGGCGCTGGATAGGCATCTGGCCGCCTTCGAAACCGATCTTGTGGGAATAGCCGGCGCGGGACTGGGCACCCTTGGTGCCACGGGTGGCGGTACCGCCTTTCCCGGAACCTTCTCCACGACCGATTCTCTTACTGGTTTTGGTAGAACCCGCTGCGGGTTTCAAATTCTCAAGTTTCATAATCTCGTCCTCCTTAGTCTTCAACTTCTTCAACTTTAACAAGGTGAGCGATCTTGGCGACCTGTCCCATCGTGACGGGATTCTTTTCGACCTCGACCGTCTGATGCATCCGGCGGATACCGAGCGTGCGGAGATTGGCGATCTGGCGCTTGGTCTCTCCGTTCTTGCTGATGATCTGGGTAATTCTGAGTTTAGTCATACTTCAGTCCTCCTATCCGTTAAAAACCTTGCTCATGGGGACACCGCGCAGACCGGCGACCGTGTAAGCGTCGCGCATTTCGGTCAGGGCGGTGATCGTGGCCTTCACGAGGTTGTGAGGGTTGGAAGAACCCTTGGACTTCGCAAGCACGTTCTGGATGCCGGCAGACTCGAACACGGCGCGCATGGCACCGCCGGCCTTCACACCGGTACCGGGGGCGGCGGGCTTCATGAAAACCCGGGATCCGCCGAACTTGGACTCCTGCTCGTGGGGGATGGTGGTGTTGATGATGGGGATCTTCACGAGATTCTTCTTCGCATCCTCGACACCCTTGGCGATAGCAGCCGTGACTTCGTTGGCCTTTCCAAGACCATAACCTACAACGCCGTTCTCGTCACCCACGACGACAATAGCCGCGAAACGGAAGTGACGACCACCCTTAGTGACCTTCGTCACTCGCTGGATGGCGACCAGTCTGTCTTTCAACTCAAGCTCAGAGGTCTTTACTCTCTTAACATTTGTATTTGCCATAGTCTTTCAATTAGAATTTAAGGCCACCTTCACGGGCGGCGTCAGCCAAACTTTTAACCCTTCCGTGGAAAAGGTAACCGCCACGGTCGAAACAAACGGTGGTGATCCCTGCCTGGAGGGCGCGCTCTGCGATCGCCTTACCGACGATAGCGGCAGCCTCGATGCCGGTCTTGCCCTTGCACTCGGCGGCCAGCGCCTTGTCGTTGGAAGCGGCGGCGACCAGGGTCTTGCCCTGCTCGTCATCCACGACCTGGACGTAGATCTGCTTGTTGGAGCGGAAGACGACCATACGGGGCTTCTCGGCGGTGCCGTTGACATGCTTGCGGATTCTGTAGTGAATCCTTCTTCTTCTTTCGATTCTATTCAATGCCATAGTTCTATCCTCCTATTATTTAGCGGCAGCGGTCTTGCCAGCCTTGCGGCGAAGCTGCTCACCGACAAACTTGATACCCTTGCCCTTGTACGGTTCGGGCTTACGGAACGAACGGATCTTGGCGGCCACCTGGCCGACCAGCTGCTTGTCGCAACTCTTGAGGACAAGGACGGGGTTTTCACCCTTCTTGACCTGGGGAACTTCAGCCTTGACCTCGTCGGGAAGCATCAGCTGAATCGTGTGGGAATAACCGAGGTTGAAGGTGAGGAGCTGTCCGTTGACCTCCACACGGTAACCGACACCCACGAGTTCCTGCTTGATCTCGAAACCTTCGGAGACACCGACGACCATGTTGTTGACAAGGGCGCGGTACAGGCCGTGCATCGAACGATGACGGGGCTGGTCCGTAGGACGGGTGAACTTGATCTCATTTCCCTCAACGGTGATCTCGATGTCCGGATCCACTTTCTGGCTCATCTCACCCAGAGGGCCTTTAACCTTGACAACGTTGCCATCGAGAACTTCAACGCTCACTTTGGACGGAAGGCTTACAGGTAATTTTCCGATTCTTGACATTATTGTGTACTGTTAGATTAATAAACATAGCAAATAACCTCACCGCCGACATTGAGGTCCTTGGCCTCCTTGTCAGTGATGACGCCCTTGGACGTGGAAAGGATGGCGATGCCGAGTCCGTTCAGGACGCGGGGCATATCCTTGACGTCGGTGTAGCGGCGCAAACCCGGGGAAGAGACACGCTCGATCTTCTTGATGGCGGCCATCTTGGTCTGGGGGTGATACTTCAAAGCGATCTTGATGATGTTCTGCGGCTGGGCCTCAACCACCTTGTAGCTGAGGATGTAGCCCTTCTCACAGAGAATCTTGGTGATGGCAAGCTTCATCTTGGAAGCGGGAGCCTCGACCACCTTGTTACCGGCGAGGTAAGCGTTACGGATTCTCGTAAGGAAATCTGCAATGGGATCAGTCATTTCTTTTTTTGTTTTGTTAGAACCGGCGCGTGCGCGCCCGATATCCTATTGTTAATAATTAATTGTCTCTATAATCACCAGCTGGCTTTCTTCACACCGGGAAGGAGGCCGTTGGAAGCCATCTCGCGGAACTGGATACGGCTCAGGCCGAATGCCCTCATGTAGCCCTTCGGACGACCGGTGATGGAACAACGGTTGTGGAGACGGACGGCAGAGGAGTTCTTCGGAAGCTTGTCGAGGGCAGCCCAATCGCCGGCCTCTTTGAGAGCCTTCCGCTTCTCGGCATACTTAGCAACCATCTTTGCGCGCTTGACTTCGCGGGCTTTCATTGATTCTTTTGCCATAGTATCTTATTTATTATGTTTCTTGAACGGGAAACCGAACTCCTTCAGAAGGGCGTAGGCCTCTTCGTCGGTCCGGGCGGTGGTCACGAACGTGGCCTCGATGCCGTGGATCCGGGGGTTCTTGTCGATGTCGATCTCCGGGAAAATGATCTGCTCCTTGAGACCGAGGGTGTAGTTGCCCTGACCGTCCATCTTCTCGGAAATACCGTTGAAGTCGCGGATACGGGGAAGGGAGACACGGATGAGGCGCTCGAGGAACTCGTACATCTTGACACCGCGCAGGGTCACCTTCGCACCGATGGGCATGCCCTTACGGAGCTTGAAGTTGGAGATGTCCTTGCTGGAGGTGGTGATGACCGCCTTCTGGCCGCTGATCAGCGACAGCTCGTTTGCGGACTCCTCGACGATCTTCTTGTCCTGCGTACCGTCGCCGACACCCTCGTTGAGGATGATCTTGACGAGGCGGGGAACCTGCATCACGGTCGTATATGAGAACTGCTTCATGAGGCGGTCGACGATCTCCTCATTGTAAAGCTTCTTGAGTGCGGGCACATATCCCTTGGGAAGAGCCTGGACTTCAGTATTGGTAGCTTTCTTTGCCATAATTATTTGACCTCCTCTCCTGATTTTTTAGCATAACGGACCTTCTTGTCGTCAACCATCTTATAGCCGACGCGGGTGGGCTTGCCACTCTTGGGGTCGATAAGCTGAAGGTTAGAAATATGGATGCCGGCTTCCTGCTCGATGATGCCGCCCTGGGGCTGCTTGGAATTCGGCTTGGTGTGCTTCTTGACCATATTGACACCCTCGACGATCGCGCGATCCTTGCTCGGAATCACGGAAAGGACCTTACCGGTCTTTCCCTTGTCGTTACCGGCGTTTACATAAACGGTGTCGCCTTTCTTGATGTGAATCTTTTTCATACTCTGCAATGGATTAAAGGACCTCCGGTGCCAGTGAAACGATCTTCATGTAATTCTCACGCAGCTCTCTGGCGACGGGGCCGAAGATACGCGTGCCCCTGAGTTCTCCCGTGTTGTTGAGGAGGACGCAGGCGTTCTCGTCGAAACGGATGTAGGAACCATCCGCCCGGCGGATCTCTTTCTTGGTGCGGACGACAACAGCCTTCGAGACCGTACCCTTCTTGGTGTCACCACCCGGCATGGCACTCTTGACTGCGACGACGATCTTGTCACCCACCGTAGCGTAACGGTGGTTGGTACCGCCAAGGACGCGGATGCAGAGGACTTCCTTCGCACCGCTGTTGTCGGCAACCTGTAAACGTGTTTCCTGCTGTATCATAGACTATTTTGCTTTTTCAACGATTTCAACTAATCTCCAGTTCTTGGTCTTGCTCAGGGGACGGGTTTCCATGATGCGGACGGTATCGCCGATGCCACACTCATTCTTCTCGTCCTGGGCGACGAACTTGGCGGTCTTCTTGACGAACTTGCCATAGAGGGGGTGCTTCTCCCGGATCTCAACGGCGACGATGATGGTCTTGTCCATCTTGTCGCTGACCACGACACCGATTCTTTCCTTACGAAGATTTCTTTCCATAGGATTTCAAATTAATTCAGTTCTTTTTCTTTCTGGGCGAGGATCGTGATCATACGGGCAATATCCCTTCTGGTCTTCCGGAACTTGGAAGTATCCTCTAATGGAGAGATCGCGTGGTTGATCTTCATCGTATCAAGGTTGGCCTTTTCGATCTGGATGCGGTCACGCAGATCGGCGATGGACATTTCGCGTGCTTCTGAAACTTTCATTTTCTTTCTCCATTAAATTATTCGACATAGTCTCTGCGGACGACAAACTTCGTATCGACGGGAAGTTTGTTGGACGCCAGACGCATGGCCTCTTTCGCGACCTCGAGGGAAACACCCTCCGCCTCGAACAGGATGCGGCCCGGGGTGATGGGAGCGACGAATCCGTAGGGATCGCCCTTACCTTTACCCATACGGGTGGACAACGGCTTCTTGGTGACAGGCTTCACAGGGAAGACCCGGATCCAGATCTGACCTTCACGGTTCATCCGGCGGGAAATGGCCTGACGGGCGGCTTCGATCTGCTGGGCGGTAAGCCAGCAATTCTCAAGGGTCTTGAGACCGAAGGATCCGAACGCAAGCTGGTTGCCGCGCTGGGCGTTGCCCTTCATGCGGCCTTTCTGTTCCCTTCTAAACTTTGTTTTCTTAGGTTGTAACATCGTTTATTGATTTAAAAATAAATAATCAAATTACCCCAACTGCCTGACTCTCAATATATTAGGTATAAAAGGGCCATTTTTGGGGACTGCAAAGTTAGTAAAAAAACTGAAAACTCAAATGCTTTTTACAATTTTTTTCAAATATTTTCGACAGGCAGATTGAAAAGTCAAGTTGCGTATTTTCAACCAGTTCCGCCATCCGGTAAAATTTTTTCCAGCGCATTTTCGACAGGGTAAGAGGGGGTCTCGGAGGGAAGGGATCAAGTGGCCTTTTTTTTGCTTACCTTTGTCCCGTATGCCGACCAGAAAATTGTGGTTCACGCTGGCAGTCCTCCTGCTCTGCCTTGCGCTTCCGGGTCAAGCCCAGAGACGCAAGCCCGGACCGGTATACATGTACTATATGGTCCAGGACGGGGACACGGTCTACCTGGACACCATCCAGCCCGCCTGGATCTTCCCGAAAGGGAGCCGCGTCAACAAGACCGACTGGCGGAAATTCTGCCGGCTGGTCTACAATTTCAACAAAGTCTATCCCTACGCCCTTCTGGGCAAGAAACTTTCCGAAGAGGTCGACCTGACCATCGAGATGCAGAACCTGAGGCGCCGGAAACGGGACAAATACATCAACGACGTCCAGTGGAAACTGCTGCACGACTTCGAAGACGCCATCCGTCACATGACCATCTCGCAGGGGCAGCTCCTGGTGCGCCTCGTAGACCGCGAGCTCGGCAAGACGGCGTACGCGGTCGTCAAGGATTACAAGAGCAAGACGGCCGCCGGTTTCTGGCAGGGCGTCGCGAAGCTCTTCGGGCAGGATCTGAAGAACCGTTACGACCCGGAAGGCGAAGACAAGCAGACGGAGCAGCTTGTCCAACTATGGGAGAAGGGAGAATTTGACCTCTTTTACTATTCGATCTTCTTCGAGTGGCCCAAGAAGACCGAAATCCCGTCCGAATACCAATAGGGAGAATCATCCATCCAGGATTTCGTCATCAGCAGGCGCGCCCCGCCGGGCAGCGTCATGTCCACCTCCGCGTGGTAGTGTCCGAAGATGAAATAGTCCACCGGATGCTCCTTCTCGTACTCCGCGGCGAAACGGTACAGAGGTTCGTCTTCCCCGCGGAAACGGTAAGGCGCATGCGAAAGCCGGTTGCGCCGGGACCAGGCATTGCCGAAGGCGAACGCAAGGGTCGGATGCAGGGTGCTGAAGAGCGCCTGGATGGGTCGGCTGGCGAAAATCCCGTGCATCAGGCGATAGCCGAACGGGACCGGTCCGAGCCCGTCGCCGTGACCGACGCAGAAGCGGATGCCGTCCGCCTCGAAGCAATGGGGCTGCTGCAGGATCGTGATGCCCAGCTCCTCGAAATAATGGAAACACCACATATCGTGGTTGCCGGCCATGAAATACACCTCCACCCCGGCGTCCATCAACTCCAGGAGCGCTGCGAACACCCTCACGCTACCCTTGGGCACGACATATTTGTATTCGTACCAGAAATCCCAGATGTCGCCCAGCAGGTAGAGCGCGCGTGTCGTATCGGCAGGGATGGATTTCAGGAAAGCGACGAAACGCGCCTCCCGGCCGGCGGGATCGCCGACCTGCAGCCCGAGATGGACGTCCGACACGAAGTAAATGCCCTTGCGCTCCGCCATTTGCTAAGCGACTATCGTATACAAAATCACCGCCAGGCCGACGAGCGCGCAGTACAGGGCGAACCAGGACAGTTTCGCCTTCTTGACCAGGGCGATCATCACCTTGCAGGCGAAAAGACCCGAAACGAAAGCGGCCAGGAAGCCGACCAGCAGCGGCACGGCGCCGATGGTGGAAGCCGCGGCGTCACCGCCCACGACGTCCAGAAATGCTTCTCCGAGAATGGGGACGAGCACCATCAGGAAGGAGAACTGGGCGATATTCTTACGCTTGACGCCGCAGAGCAGACCCGTACTGATCGTCGTGCCGGAGCGCGACAGGCCGGGAATGACCGCGAACGCCTGGCCGATGCCGATCACCAGGGCCTGCCACCAGCCGATGCCGTTGCGCGGGCCGGGAGCGGCCTCAACGTCCTCTTTCTTCCTCGCGGAAAAATACTGGGAGAAGAACAGCAGCATAGCCGTCACGACCAGCGCCAGTCCCACGACCAGCAGGGAGGAGAACAGATTCTCCACCCTGTCCTTCAGGAACAGGCCCACGAACAGGACGGGAATCATCGACAGGCAAATCTTGAGGATATAGTCCGTCTCGTCGTTGTAGCGGAACTTGAACAGCCCGCAGAGCAGTTTCCAAATCTCTTTCCGGAACACCACGATCGTCGCCAGGACGGTCGCGGCGTGGACGGCCACTTCGAAAACCAGGTCCCCGGACGCTTCCACGCCCAGGATCTCACGCCCGATCGCCAGATGTCCGCTGCTGCTGACGGGGAGGAACTCCGTCAGTCCCTGGACCAGTCCGAGCAGCAAAGCCTGAAACCAAGTCATATCAGCGGTCCTCCTTCTTCTTGAAAACGGACATGATGCTGACGACCTCCACGATGATGCCGGCGATGATCACCAGCGGTGCGGCCACCAGACGGCGGAAATCGAACATCGCATAGTTGAACACCTGCGGGTCCTTGCTTCCTCCGCCCGTCAGCAGGATGAAACCCGCTATCATCACGAGCAGTCCCGCTATCATCATCCGGAGATTCTTCGGCGTCGTCGCCATCTTTCCATTATCCATAGTCTGTCTGTTTTTGTTTCTCAATAATATAATTCGTCCTTGCTCAAAGACACCAGCCGCCCCACGACGAACCAGGTGCTCAGCACGCAGATCACCACGCCGCTGACCACCATGATCCCCATCACGGCCAGCAGGACCGGCATCTGGAAAACCTCGAACAGCTGCGCGAACTCCCTGCGCACAAAGAACAGGATCACGAGCAGGAACAGAATCGCCAGCAAGGCCGAGAACAAGCCCTGGAACACCGCCTGCACGAGGAACGGAGCCCGGATGTAGCTCTTGGTCGCTCCGACCAGTTTCATCGTATGGATCGTGAAACGGCGGGAGAACACGCTCAGCCGCACCGTGTTGTTGATCAGCACGAACGAAATGAAGAGCAGCAGGACGATGAACACGCCGAGCAGCAGGGCTATCTTCGCCAGATTCTGGTTCAGCGCTTCGATCAGGGACTGCTGGTAGCTGACTTCGTCCACGAGCGGAGACGCCATCAGGATCTCCTTGACCTTGGCCAGGCTGTCCGCCGACACGTACCGGGCTTCGAGCGTCAGGTCGATCGAAGCGGGAACGGGAGAGGATTCGAATACGCTGAGGAAGTCTTCGCCCAGCATGGCCTTCATCTCCTCGGCGCCCTGTTCCTTGGATACGAAACGGGTCCCGCGGATGAATTCCAGGCCATTCAATTCCTCCTGGAAAGCCATGGTTTCCTCGTCCCCCACTTCCTGTTTCATCAGGACGGAGACCTGCAGGTTCTCCTTGAAATAGTCGGATACGCTGCCGGCGTTCATCATCAGCAAGGCCGCCAGTCCGACCAGCAGCAGCACCAGGCTGATGCTGATGATCGTCGAGAGCCAGGCGTTCGCCAGTCTCCGGCGGACCAGTTTTTTCTCCATGCTTTTACCCATTGGCGCGCTATTTCCGATTTTACCTCAAAGATAGTGATTTATCAATATTTGAAAAAAAATTCTTATCTTTGTTCGAATCTGACTTTTAAGACGCAACAAGATGGCCGATACTGCAAAAAAGGTACTATTCGTCAATTCGGAGATGTCCCCGTTCCTCCCGGACACCCGGGTTGCAGGCATCTGCCGTGCCCTTCCCCAGGGGATCCAGGAGCGGAAGAAGGAGATTCGTTCCTTCATGCCGAAGTACGGATGCATCAACGAGCGGAAAAACCAGCTTCACGAAGTCATACGCCTTTCCGGAATGAACCTCATCATCAGCGACGTGGACCGTCCCCTGGTGATCAAGGTCGCCTCCATCTCTTCCGCCCGCCTTCAGGTCTACTTCCTGGACAACGACGACTATTTCCGCCGCAAGCAGATCGACCGTGACGCCGAAGGGCGTTTCTTCGCAGACAACGACGAGCGGGCCATTTTCTTCGCCCGCGGCATCCTTGAGACCGTCAAGAAGCTCAGATGGGCCCCGGACATCATCCACTGCCACGGCTGGATCTCCCAGCTCGTCCCCCTCTACCTCAAGAAAATCTATCGCGACGACCCGATTTTCGCGGGCAGCAAGGTAGTCCTGTCGCTGTACGGCGATGCGGACGGGGAATCTTTCTCCCAGGATTTTGCGAAGAAAATCGTCGCCGGAGGCATTCAGGCCGGGGACATTGCGCTCCTGGAGAAGCCGAATGGCATAAATCTTGCGAAAACAGCTATCACGTATTCGGACGCCGTCATCTTCGGAGACGCCGGAGTGGACGCCAGCCTGAAGAAGTATTGCACTTCCCTCAAGCTTCCGGTACTGCCCTATTCGGAAAAATCCTTCGAAGACGGCAGCTACATCGACGAATACGACCGGTTTTATGATCAGTTGTAAAAAATGGACTTTCATTTCCTGAAACGTATCTTCCCCCTTCTGGGCACAGCCGTGCTGGCCTGCTGCCTGTCTTGCGTACACGTTGATTATGACCTCGGAGCCGGTTTTCTGGCCACCGACCAGCAGTTTGATACCTTCGTGGCGGAATTTCCGCTGGAAGAGATCCGCATGGTACCAGCGGACAGCCTGTCCGGCTACTCCCAGACCCGCATCACCTTCGGGGCCATCCGCGATGAGGATTTCGGCCTGACGACCCGCAGTTCGGCCGTCACGCTCGTGCCTATGTTCGATTCGCTCGACTACGGCAGCAACGCCCGTTTCCGCTATTTCCGTCTGACAATGACACGGGATACCGTCTCGGTCATGCGCGACGAGGACCGTTACGCCCACCAGCACGTCAATGTCTACGAACTGAGCGAGCCGCTTGACTCCACTTTCGACATCAACACCCGGCTCAAGCATAGCTCGCGCCGCATCACCCGCGGCGTCCCCGTCTTCAACGGATCGGAAGATACGCTCGGCTTCTTCTTCACCAAGGAGTTCGGAGAGAAGTATCTGGACATCAAGCCCGAGGATACGAAGGATATGGCGACCTACACCAAGAAGTTCCCCGGTATCGTCTTCGAGACGGACGAACCCTCCGGAGAAGGCGGCCGCATCAACATCTTCGACCTCCAGCTTAAGTTCAACGCCACCTATTATTACATCCAGGGCAACTATGCGGAACTGGGCTTCACCGCCGACTACAACGGAGTGACCAAGGATACCACCTTCCTTTTCTATTTCAGCCCGGACAAGTTCTACAACGTGGATTCGCTGATCTACAACGCCAGTTCCAACCTGCCTCAGTACTGTCTCAACGTATGCAGCCACGAGACGCGGGAGCGCAGCGGCTATGCCACGGACAAGATCTTCATCGAGGGCGGCGGCGGGCTCAAGCCTGTCCTTTCCGCGACCGAGATCCGGGAGAAGCTCCTCGCGGAAATCTCCCGTCACGGCAACCCTGCGGAAGCCGCCATCAACCGGGCCTCTCTCTCACTCCCCTTCGAGTTCCCGGAAGACTACAAGGAAATGGAACGCTATCCCCAGATCCTCAGCCCGACCTGCCGGATCCGGAACGACAACGGACGCCTCTCCTTCGCCAGCCTGACCGATTCGAGCGACTCCTCGGAGGACCAGGGGGATGTCAACCGCTCCCTGCTGACCTACGCACCGGACATCACCTACCACACCCAGTCCATCCTCAATCTTGACAACCTGGACAAGATCCACAACTATGACGTGTGGTTCCTGATCATGGCCAACGAGATACAGACGACGACTACTTCCGCCGCCGAGCAGGACGAAATGTCCCAGTACTACAACATGATGATGTACTCCAGCTACTATAACGGCATGTACGGAGGTTACGGAGGATACGGGTACGGCGGATATGGCTATGGCTACGGCGGATACGGGTATGGCGGATACGGCGACTACTACAGCAACTATTACAGCTATATGCTGATGGCCCAGATGTACGGCAGCAGTTCTTCCACTTCCACGACCGTCAAGCAGTTGGACAAGGACCGCTACTACCGCGGGATCCTCAACGGTCCGACCGCAGAAGGCCGCCGGCCCATGATGACCGTCACCTATTCCCTTCCTAAGAGCGGCGAGAACTAGTCCGCCCAGCGGATGGAAAATGAAAAGGCCGGCTGTGAAAGCCGGCCTTCTTATTTTCGGAACGAGATCGTTTACTTCGCCTGAAGCTTCTCGCTCACCTTGTCGATCGCATCCTTGACGGTGGCAATCGTGCTGGTTTCCTCATCGGGAATCTTGATGTCGAACACCTTCTCGAACTCGAGGAGAAGTTCAACGGTGTCAAGGGAGTCAGCGCCAAGATCATTGGTGAAACTCGCAGTCTCGGTAACCTCGGACTCCTCAACACCCAACTTGTCGATAATGATCGCTTTTACTTTGTTTACGATTTCCTCGTACTCCATAATGATAAAAGTTTATGTTTATAAATACACGTCAAACCAATAGTGTGACAAAGGTATGAAAAGTATTTCTTATTTGCAAACATCTACCCCTTTGCTAAGATTGTGCCAGATACGCAGACCATTCAGGGAGTTGATCAGGTAGAAGCTGTACTTGATAATGTAAATGACTGAGTATGAGCCTCCTCCGGTCGAAAGAGTGTGGGCCCACATCCAGATGGAGAAGATGTTGACGCCGATCCAGAAGAACCATTGCTCCCGGTAGGCCGTGGACATCAGCGCCTGCCCGAAAATGTTGCAGACCAGCGGCAGCACGTCCAGTATGACCGCCATCCGCAGGAATCCTTCCGCAGCCGAACGGTCGAAACGGGCGATGATCAGGTAGAAAATGACGGTCGCAGCCAGGAATGCGGGAAGCAGGATCGCCCATTGCCGGCCACTGAGGCGCCGGGCATTGACCTGTCCCGACTCGTTCTCTCCCCTTTTCTTCCACTGGGCGAAGCCGACGAACTGCATCGGCACGAAATAGGCAAAATGAAGGACCGCGTTGCCCAGACCCGAGCCACCGTCGTACCAGTTCATCAGGCACATCGCTCCATAGATGGCGACGTCCAGCAGGCCGAAGAAGAATGTGATGATGCGCCCATTGGCCGAACTGACCGTCGCGAGCACACCCATCAGAGACCCGAAGGCGGCCAGCAGGAGCAGTCCCTTTCCGGACTCGGCGCCCGAAAACTTGATGGCGGTCGTCAGTACGAGCGCCACGCTCATCCCGATCAGGATGAAAGCGGAAAACCAGCGGTTGAATCGTTTATCGTCCATCTCCGTTCAATGCGTCCTTGATGCGGCGGGCCAGTGCGGGACCGACCAGGCCGGCGATATCCTCCACGGGGGCGGCCGCAATGCGCGCCACGCTCCCGAAATGGATGAGCAGCCGCTGCTCGGTCTGCTCTCCCACGCCCTTGATCTCCCGCAGCGCGGAATGTGTCTGCTGCTTGGAGCGCAGGCTGCGGTGGAAGGTGATACCGAAGCGGTGCGCTTCGTCGCGGATGTGCGTCATCAGGCGGAATGCCTGTGAATTGCGGTCCAGGAACAGGGGGTACGGGTCACCGACGCGGATGACTTCTTCCATCCGCTTTGCCAGGCCCACGACGGTCAAGCGGTCCT
The DNA here is from genome assembly GCA_017400135.1 of Bacteroidales bacterium. Taxonomy (GTDB): domain Bacteria; phylum Bacteroidota; class Bacteroidia; order Bacteroidales; family UBA932; genus Cryptobacteroides. The sequence goes on along the minus strand of JAFPVJ010000012.1, from coordinate 107,429 downwards.
GGATGCCCAGTTCGCAGAGCGCCTGCCAGGCGAAATTGAGCTGCCCTTCGCCGCCGTCGATCACGACCAGCTGGGGCAGGTCGTCGGGAGCCTCCTCCAGCATGCGGGAATAGCGCCGGTTGACGATTTCCTTCATCGAAGCATAGTCGTTGGCGCCCACGACGGTCTTGATCTTGAACTTGCGGTAGTCCTTCTTGGACGGCTCTCCCCCGCGGAAGACCACGCAGGACGCGACCGGATTGGTGCCCTGGGTGTTCGAGTTGTCGAAACACTCCATGTGCTCGGGCGTTTCCTTCATGCCCAGGGCCTGGCGCAGATTCTCCAGCGCCATCGCCCGGAACTCGTCGGGATGCGAATGCTCCTTTTGCTTGAGATTCGCCAGCTGGAATTCCTTGGCATTCTTGGCGCTGAGCTCCAGCAGCGAGAACTTGTCGCCCTTGACGGGAATCCGGAACTCCACGCCTTCGATCTCGACGTCCGGCAGGAAAGGCACGATCACCTCCTTGCTCAGGGCGCCGAACTTGGACTCGATCTCCGCGATGAAGGTGCTGAGCACGGAAGCCGGTTCCTCCTCGATTCCCAACTTGAAGCCCAGATTGAGCGACTGGATGATGGAACCGCCCCGGATGCGCAGGAAATTGCCATAGCTCTCCAGGGAGTCGGAGACCAGGGAGAACACGTCGCAGTTGAGATCCCGGGCGCTGGAGATGATCGAGCGGGCGTAGTGTTTCTTCAACGCGTCGATCCGCAGCTTGTACAGCTGTGCCGTCTCGAAGTCCAGTTCTTCCGAGGCGGCGTTCATCCTGGCTTCCAGGTCACGCAGGATGTCGCCCACGCCACCCTTCAGCAGGGAAACGATCTCTTCGATCCAGCCCCCGTATTCTTCCATCGAAACGGCCCCGACGCAGCAGCCCTTGCACTTGCCGATATGATAGTCCAGGCAAGGCCGTATTTTGCCGCGCAGGATGGTGTCGGAATCGATCTTGTGCTTGCAGGAGCGCAGAGGGTAAGTCCGGGAGAAGAGGTCCAGTAGATTCCGGGCGTGCATCGCGGACGAATAGGGACCGAAATACCGGGAACCGTTCTGGACCACGCGCCGGGTCAGGAAAACCCGCGGATAGGGATCGTTCGTCACGCAGAGCCAGGGATAGGTCTTGGAGTCCTTCAGCAGGATGTTGTACTTGGGCTTGTACTGCTTGATCAGGTTGTTCTCCAGCAGCAGGGCGTCCGACTCGCTGTCCACGACCGAGTACTGCGCGTCCGCGATCTTGGACACCAGCACGCGGGTCTTGAGATTGAGGCGCTCCGGGGGCACGAAATACTGGGCCACCCGCTTGTGGAGGTCCTTGGCCTTGCCGACATAGATGACATTCCCCGCGGAGTCATAATACCGGTAGACTCCCGGGGAATGCGGAAAGAGCGCTATTTTCTCCCTGACGGTCAATTACTTCTTTGCCTTGACATACCGGGAGACGTTGGTCTCGATCAGTTCGCCGCGCAGTTCGCGGTTCAGGATGATGCCGTCCGGGCCGATCAGCATGATGTGCGGAATCCCGTCGATGCCATAGAGATCGGTCGGGATCTGCTGAGCATTGATGATCTGGTTCCAGGTGATACCCAGCTCCTCGGCAGCCTTGACGGTCGCCTCGGGCTTGTCCCAGACCGCGACGCTCAGCACGTCGAAGTCTTCGCCCGCATACTTCTCATAGACAGCCTTGATATTGGGGATCTCCGCCTTGCAGGGACCGCACCAGCTGGCCCAGAAGTCCACGAGGACATACTTGCCCTTGCCCACATAGTCGGAGAGTTTGACCGTGGTCTCCTCGGGGTTCTCCGGATCCTGCACGATCGTGAAATCGGCGAAAGGCTGGCCGGCCTTGGTGGCCTTCTTGGCCTGCAGGCCGTCCACCACCCGCTTGACCATGGCGTTCGCCTTCAGGGAATCGCTCAGGGACTCGACCGTCTTCTCCAGCTCGTCGGCATCCAGCAGGAACTGGACGTTCCTGAAGGCTTCGAGACCCAGCTCATTGTCGCGGTTTTTGCGGATCGTCTTCAGGCAGAACGCTTTCAGTTCTCCCACCAGTTTGTCGGACAGGGCGGCGATCTTTTCTTTCTGCTGCTCCGCCGTCAGGGCCACGTCTTCCTTGATGGCGGCGGCGCCGTCATTGAAACGCTGCTCGAACGACTCCATCTTGGCCTGGAAGTCCTTGATCTTCTCCTCGATGGGAGCTTTGGCGCAGCCGGCGAGCATCAGGACGGCCGCCAGCGTGCAGAATAACAGTTTTTTCATATTCACGGATACTAATAATTTGATTGTCAAAAGAAATCGCCGGTCCCGGAAAATCCGGAACCGACGATAAATATAGTCAATTTTCCCGAAAGAAAATTAACGCGCGCTGTTTTCCCGACGGGGACGACGCTCACGGTCGCCGCTGCGGCGGTCGCGACGGTCGCCGCGAGGGGCACGGGGCGAACCCTGGGCCTGGGCGTTGGCAGCCATCACGGCGGCAGGAGTCAGATCCTGACGGCCATAACGCTCACCATTGCAGATCCAGACCTTGATGCCGAGGCAACCGACCTTGGTATTGGCGACGGCCAGGGCATAGTCGATATCCGCACGGAAAGTGTGCAGAGGGGTACGGCCTTCCTTGAACATCTCGCTGCGGGCGATTTCAGCACCGCCGACGCGGCCGCTAATCTGCACCTTGATGCCCTCGGCACCGACGCGCATCGTGTTCGCGATCGCCATCTTGATGGCGCGGCGATAGGACACGCGGCCCTCGATCTGGCGGGCGATGTTGTCCGCGACGATGTGGGCGTCCACCTCGGGGCGCTTGACCTCGTAGATGTTGATCTGGACATCCTTCTTCGTGACCTTCTTGAGCTCTTCCTTGAGTTTGTCGACCTCAGTGCCGCCCTTGCCGATGATGACACCCGGACGGGCCGCATAGATGGTGACGGTGATGAGCTTCAGCGTCCGCTCGATGATGATCTTCGAGAGGCTGGCCTTCGCGAGACGGTTGTTCAGATACTTGCGGATTTCATAGTCCTCCGCGATCTTTTCGGGATAGTTGCCACCGACCCAGTTGGAGTCCCAACCGCGGGTGATACCGATTCTGTTGCTGATAGGATTAGTTTTCTGTCCCATAATTACTCCTCCACAGTTGCGGGTTTGACATCCAGGATGATGGTGACATGGTTGGAACGCTTGCGGATGCGACCGGCACGGCCCTGCGGGCAGGGACGGATGCGCTTCAGCGTGCGGCCTTCACCGACCATGATGGTCTTGACATAGACGTTGCCGTTGTCAAGCTCCTTGCTCTGGTCGGGGTTCTTGGCCTCCCAGTTGGCGATAGCGCTGCGGAGCAGCACCTCGAGATCCTTCGAAGCAGCTCTCTTGGAGAACTTCAGAAGGTCGAGCGCGCGGTTTACTTCCACACCTCTCACAGTGTCGGCGACGAGCCGCATCTTGCGGGGGGACGTGGGGATATTGTTAGCCTTGGCGATTGCCGTAACTTTTTTGGCTTCTTTCAGTTTCTCAGCCATCAGTCTTTTACGAGCTCCCATAATTCAATTCTCCTTTAATTATTTCTTATTGTTGCCCGAATGGCCTCTGAAAATTCTGGTAGGCGCAAATTCGCCAAGCTTGTGTCCGACCATCTGCTCGGTGACATAGACAGGAATAAACTTGTTTCCGTTATGCACAGCGATCGTATGGCCGATGAAGTCAGGTGAAATCATGCTGGCGCGAGACCAGGTCTTGACCACCTCTTTCTTCTTGCCACCTTCATTCATGGCAATGATCCTCTTCTCCAGGGCTTCCTGGATGTACGGACCTTTTCTTAAAGAACGACTCATAATCTCTTACGTTTTATTCCTGTTTATTTCTTTCTTCTCTCGATGATGAACTTGTTCGAGGACGCCTTCGGGTTGCGGGTCTTGTAACCCTTCGCAGGCAAGCCCTTGCGGGAGCGAGGGTGACCACCGGAAGCGCGGCCTTCACCACCACCCATCGGGTGGTCGACCGGGTTCATCACGACACCCCGGTTGTGAGGACGGCGACCCAGCCAACGGCTGCGGCCGGCCTTTCCGTAAGACTCGAGGTTGTGATCCGGATTGGAAACGGTACCGACGGTGGCGCGGCAGGCCACGAGCACCATCCTGGTCTCGCCGGAAGGCAGACGGAGGACGGCGTGCGTGCCCTCACGGGCGGCGAGCTGCGCGAAAGTGCCGGCGGAGCGGGCCATGGCGGCTCCCTGACCGGGACGAAGCTCGATGTTGTGCACGAGGGTACCTACAGGAATTTCACTGAGAGGGAGTGCGTTGCCGACCTCGGGCGCGACGCCCTTGCCGGAAGCGATCACCTGACCGACCTGGAGGCCGTTCGGGGCGATGATGTATCTCTTCTCTCCGTCTTCGTATTCAACGAGCGCGATGCGGGCGCTGCGGTTGGGGTCGTACTCGATGGTGAGGACCTTCGCCGTGCACTCGTCCTTGTCACGCAGGAAGTCGACGATGCGGTACATCCGCTTGTGGCCGCCGCCGATGTAGCGGACGGTCATCTGGCCGGTGTTGTTGCGGCCGCCCGTCTTCTTGAGGGGTTCCAACAATGCCTTGTGAGGCTTCTTGGCGGTAATCTCGTCGAACGAGCTGATCGCCTTGTTGCGCTGACCCGGAGTTACGGGTTTGAATTTCTTGATAGCCATTGTCTAACCCTCCTTAAATATTAGCGTAGAAATCGATCTTGTCATCACCTGCAAGCGTGACATACGCCTTCTTGAAGTGATTGCTGCGGCCCCTGAGGAGGCCGGCCTTGGTGTAGCGGGAGCGACGCTTGCCGTGATAGTTCACGGTGTTGACATCCTCGACGGTCACGTTGTACATCTGCTCCACGGCGGCCTTGATCTCGAGCTTGTTGGCCCGACGGTCCACGATGAAGCCGTAACGGTTGAGCTTCTCGCCCTGTTCCGTCATCTTTTCTGTTACGATAGGCTTAAATATGATTCCCATGGTACATTCTTTTTACTTGACGCGGGCCGAAAGGATATCCTGAACGCCGTCCACCAGAACCATCGAATTCGCATTCATGATGGTGTAGGTGTTGATCTCGTCGACGGTGATCACCTTCACTTCGGGGAGGTTGCGCGATGAAAGGAAAATATTGGTTGAACTCTCGGGAAGGACGAAGAGGACCTTGCGGGTTCCGGCCTTGATGTTGTCAAGGATGGAAAGCAGCTCCTTGGTCTTCGGGGCTTCCATGACGAAGGGCTCCACGATGGTGATCGCGTTCTCCTGCGCCTTGTAAGAGAGGGCGGAGCAACGGGCCAGGGACTTGACCTTCTTGTTCAACTTGGTTCTGTAAAGACGCGGCTTGGGACCGAACACGCGGCCGCCACCGACGAAAATATTGGCCTTCAAGCTGCCGTGACGGGCTCCGCCGCCGCCTTTCTGGCGACCGAGCTTCTTGGTGCTGTAGGCGACTTCGCTGCGGTCCTTGGTCTTCGAAGTACCCTGACGCTGGTGGTTGAGGTACTGGACGACGTCGAGATAGATGGCGTGGTCGTTCGGCTCGATGCCGAATACGCGCTCGTCAAGGACTACCTTCTTTCCGGATTCAGATCCGTCAATTTTCAAAACTGACAATTCCATAATCTTAAGCCTCCACAATTACATAAGAACCCTTGGCTCCGGGAACGGAACCCTTGACTACGAGAAGATTGTTCTCAGGGATCACCTTGAGGACCTTCAGGTTGAAAACCTTCACACGCTCGTTGCCCATGTGTCCTGCCATCCTCATACCGGGGAATACGCGGGAAGGCCACGAAGATGCACCCATGGAACCAGGGTGGCGGAGACGGTTGTGCTGGCCGTGGGTCTTGCCACCGACGCCGGCGAAGTGATGACGGTGCACGACACCCTGGAAACCCTTACCCTTGGACGTACCGACGACATCGACGAAAGGAACCTCGTTCTTGAGGATGTCCTCGACGGTGATGACGTCACCGAGGGAGAGCTCACGGGAGAAGTCCGCCGGGAACTCGACGAGCTTCTTCTTGGGAGTGGTACCTGCCTTTTTGAAGTGCCCCTGGAGAGGCTTGCTGGTGTGTTTTTCGGTTGTTTCGTCATAGGCAAGCTGTACAGCGGCATAACCATCTTTCTCAACTGTACGCAATTGCGTGACAACACACGGCCCAGCTTCGATAACGGTGCATGGAATGTTTTTTCCATCAGCACCGAAAACGGAAGTCATTCCGATTTTCTTTCCAATTAATCCAGGCATTGTTTGATAATTAATTGATAATAAATAACTTAGTCCCGCCGCATATTTTGGCGGGCTGCAAATATACGACTTATTTTTTGATTTTCAACAACTTAATGCGATTTTTTGTTGATAACTTTTCGGAAACGAATGACTATATTTGTAAGCTAAACCTTGCATACGATGCCACTCGCCATACTGGATTTTCTTCACATCACCCTGACGGACGTCCTGGACATCCTGATGGTGGCCGCCATCATCTTCCTGCTCTTCCGCTGGCTGCGGGGATCCTCCGCGATGAACGTCTTCGTCGCGGTCATTTTCCTGTATCTCATCAAGGTGATCGTCTCCGCCCTCAACATGACCCTGATGTCCGGCATCATGAGCACGGTCCTGGACGTGGGCGTCATCGCCCTGATCATCATTTTCCAGCCTGAGATCCGCTATTTCCTGATCAAGCTGGGGTCCCGCTACGGACTCGGCGGCAGCGGGTGGAAGATCTTCGACCGGCTCTTCGGGCGCAAGGGCGACCGGCTCGGCAGCGAGTCCCTGGACCAGATCCTCGACGCCGTCAAGGACATGTCGGAGCAGAAGACGGGCGCCCTGATCGTCATCGCGCGCCAGGACCCGCTCCAGCACATCATCGAGACCGGCGACACCATCGACGCGCGCATCAGCAAGCGCCTGCTGATGAACCTGTTCTTCAAGAATTCCCCCCTGCACGACGGCGCCGTCGTCCTCCACGACAACCGCATCGTGGCCGCCCGCTGCACCCTGCCCCTGTCCGGCAAGGCCGACATCCCCGCCAGCTACGGCATGCGGCACAAGGCCGCCCTCGGCATCACCGAGGCCAATGACGCGCACGTGATCGTCGTTTCGGAAGAGACCGGCCAGGTCTCCTTTGTTTCCGACGGCCAGATCTGCACGGTCCGGGATATGGAGCAGCTGCGCGGCCTGCTGTCCGACGACACGAAGAAAACATCCGAAGATACGGAAGATACGATAAAGGAGGAGGACGCGAAGTGACGAAGGGGATCGACACCCGGCTGGAGGCGAAACTGGGATTTGACCGGATCCGGTCGCTCATCGCCGACCGCTGCTCGACCGACTATGCGTCGCAGCGGGTGGCCGTGGAGCAGTTCATCACCGACCCGGCTGCCATCCGCCGCCGGCTCCTGCTGACCGACGAGATGCGCCTGATCGTTATGTTCGAAGAGAACTTCCCGACCAACGGCTACATCGACTGTCTCCCCTTCCTGACTCCGCTCCTGAAGGACGGATCCAGCATCGACCTGCTGTCCCTGGGCAAGCTGCGCACGATGCTCGAAACCATCCGCAAGGTCACGGTTTTCTTCCGCGGCATCAAGGACGGCATCTATCCCAACCTGAAGCGGATGGCCGCCCCGGTCGCATCCTTCCCGGACATATTGAAGCGCATCGACGGCATCCTGGACCGTTACGGCGAGGTCAAGGACAACGCCTCCCCCGAACTCGCCGCCCTCCGCAAGTCCCTCAAGGAAAAGGAGAGCGCCATTTCCAAGCGGGCGTCCGCCATTCTGAAACAGGCGCAGGCCGAGGGTCTCACGGACTCCGACGCGGGGATCACCATCCGCGACGGGAAATACCTGATTCCCGTCCCGGCCGTCAGCAAGCGCAAGCTCCCCGGGTTCATTTATGACGAGTCGGCCTCCGGCAAGACAGCCTTCATAGAACCCGCCGAGATCGTGGCCCTGGAAAACGAAATCAGTGAACTGCATTTCGCCGAAGCCCGGGAGATCGCCCGAATCCTCCGCGTCTTCAGCGACGAGATTCGCGCCCGCGTCCCCGACCTGCTGGACGGAGCCATCTTCATCGGCGAGATCGACTTCCTGATGGCCAAGGCGCAGACCGCCCTCGACTTCATCGCCGGGATGCCGGTCATCTCCGAGGAGGGCGAGATGAACCTGCGCAAGGCGCGCCACCCCCTGCTGGAGAAAGCCCTCCGGAAAGAAGGCAAGCCCATCGTCCCCCTGAGCGTCAGCCTGACGCCCCGGGGCAGGATCCTGCTGATCTCCGGTCCCAACGCCGGCGGCAAGTCGGTCTGTCTCAAGACCGTCGGCCTGCTGCAGTACATGTTCCAGTGGGGCATGCTGATCCCGACCTCGGAGACCTCCGAGATGCCCGTATTCGACCGCATCCTGCTCAGCATCGGCGACGACCAGTCCATCGACAACGATCTCAGTACCTATAGTTCCTTCTTGCGCGACATGCGCGACACCCTGGCCGTCTCGGACGAGAAGACCCTGGTCCTGATCGACGAGTTCGGTTCCGGCACGGAGCCGGCGGCCGGCGGAGCGATTGCGGAAGCGATCCTGGCCGAGCTGGACCGACGCGGCGTCTACGGCGTGATCACCACTCACTACACCAACCTCAAGCTGTACGCGGCCCGTGGCGAGACCGGAGTCATCAACGGCGCCATGGCCTTCGACACGCAGCGCATCGCCCCCCTCTTCAAGCTGGAGACCGGACTTCCCGGCAACTCTTTCGCCTTCGAACTGGCGCGCAAGATGGGTCTGCCCGAGGCTATCGTCAAGGATGCTGAAGAGAAGGCCGGCGAAGAGTATGTCGGCATCGAGCGCAACCTGCGCAAGATCGCCCGCAACCGCAAGGCGCTGGACGAGAAGCTCCAGAAGATCAAGCACACGGACAAGGCCCTCGAGAGCATCGCCGACAAGTACGAGAAGGAGCTCCGCGACATCAAGCAGCAGAAACAGGACATCCTGGACGAAGCCAAGCGCGAAGCCGAAAGCATCGTCAAGGGCGCCAACAAGCAGGTGGAGAACACCATCCGCGCCATCAAGGAAGCCCAGGCCGGCAAGGAAGAGACCAAAGAGGCGCGCAAGGAGCTCCAGGGCTTTGTCACCGCCCTTCAGGCACGGAAATCCAAGGAGCAGAAGACGCGGGACGAATACATCGACCGCAAGCTCGAGCAGCTCGAGCGCCGGCAGGAGAAGGAACGGGAGAAAAAAGCCCGCCGGGAAGGCCGCAAGGGCGAAACCGCTGCGGAAGAAAGTGCCCAGCCGGCCACCTTCCGCTCCGGTGCGTTCAAGGTCGGCGAAAAGGTCCGCATCAAGGACAACGGAATGGTCGGGGAGGTTTCCAAGGTCTCCGGCAAGACCGTAACCCTGATCATCGGCAACATTGGCAGCACGATTCCCGCGGAGCGGGTCGAGCGCATTTCGTCCAACGAGTTCAAGGCGGCGGCCCGACAGGCTCCCACGGTCAGTTACCGTGTGGAAGATCCCGCCATCCGGGAGCGCAAGCTCAATTTCAGGATGGAACTGGACGTGCGGGGCGAGCGGCTCTCCGACGCGCTGGACATCGTCACCCATTATGTGGACGATGCCCTGATGCTGAGCGTGCCCTCCGTGCGCATCATCCACGGCAAAGGGACGGGCGTGCTGCGGGAAGAGATACAGAAATACCTGAGGACGATCCCCGGGATCGCCTCCGTCAAGGACGAACAGATCCAGTTCGGCGGCACCGGTGTAACGATCGTCACGTTTGACTGAACACTATGATTACTTCGAGAAGAAGGCTGGGAGACCTGGGAGAAGACCAGGCCTGCCGGCACCTGGAGAAGATGGGACACGTGGTCCTGGAAAGGAACTGGCGCTGGTCCCACCTGGAGATTGACATCATCACGAGGGACCCGGAAGGCCTGCACTTCGTGGAAGTGAAGAGCCGGACGGCCCCGGTGAGCGCGGCCCCGGAGGAGAACGTGACGCCCCTGAAACAGCGGCGGCTCGTCTCCGCGGCCCACGCCTACCTCGATGAGAAGCACCCCGGCGACGTGGAGGTCTTTTTCGACATCGTCACCGTGGTCTTCGACGGAGAACAGACAGACATACAGTATTACAAGCAAGCTTTTATACCGATATACACTTGATTTCGAGATGAGTTCACATAATTACGGCATCATCATGGCAGGCGGCGGAGGCACGATGTTCTGGCCCCTCTGCCGCCGGGACCGCCCGCAGCAGTTCCTCACCCTCGGACAGAGCGGCAAGTCCTTCCTCCGCCATTCCTACGAGCGTATGCTGGGGATCGTACCGCCGGAGAACATCCTGGTCGTGACCCTCGCCCGCTACCGGGACGCGGTCCTGCACGACCTGCCGGAACTCCTTCCCGGGAATCTTCTCCTGGAGCCCTACGGTCGCAACACGGCCCCCTGCATCGCCTTTGCGGCCTATTCCCTGCTGAAGCGGGACCCGCTCGCCGTCATGGCCATCACTCCGGCCGACAACCTGATCGACGGTGAGCAGGCCTACCGCGACACCCTTTCCGAAGCGCTGGATTATGCCGCCGGCCACGACGCCCTCATCACCCTGGGCATCGTCCCGGACAAACCGGACGCCAACTTCGGCTACATACAAGTCGTGGGCGGGCAGAAGGCCTGGGAGCAGACCCGCCCGGTCAAGGTCAAGACCTTCACCGAAAAGCCGGATGAAGCGCTGGCGGAAGTCTTCCTGCGCAGCGGCGAATTCCTCTGGAACTCCGGCATCTTCGTCTGGAAGGCCGAGACCATCCGGCGCGAACTGGAGCGGTACGTGCCCTCGGTCACCAACCTCTTCGAGGGTTGGGAGGAAGCCCTGGGCGGACCGGACGAGCAGCGTTTCCTGGAGAAGGCTTACATGAACATGGAGCGCATCTCCATCGACTACGCCGTCATGGAGAACACGGAGATCGACCGGGTCTTCCCGGCCGCCTTCCACTGGGCCGACATCAGCAACTGGGAAGCCGTCTACCGGCACCTGGCCGTCCCCGACGCGGACGGCAACGCCGTCCTCTCCCCGCACTCCCTCCTGCTCGACAGCCGGGGCTGCATCCTGACCACGGAGAAGCCCGGCAAGCTCCTGGCCGTCAGCGGGCTGGAAGACTATATCGTCATCGACACGGACGACGTCCTGATGATCTGCCCGCGGAACGAGCACAAGATCAAGGATATCACGACCCATATCGGCCTGCCCGACTATGAGGAATACAGATAAAGCGAACTGACATGAAAGTATTGAAATTCGGCGGGACCTCGGTCGCTTCCGCGCCCATCATCCGCAAGGTGGAAAAGATCGTCACTTCGGCGGCCCGGCAGGAGAAAGTCATCCTGGTCACTTCCGCCATCAGCAAGTGTACCGACACCCTGATCAAGATCGGCACCGAAGCGGGGGAAGGCAACAGCTCCTATAAGGCGCAGGTCTATTCGCTGCGCTGCATCCACCACCGCATCATCGAGGAACTGCTGGAAGGCTCCGCCTGCACGGAAGCGATCAAGGAATGCGACGCGACCTTCGACGAGCTGGAGCGCTTCGCGGACGGCATCTGCGCCGCCGGGGCCATCACGCCCGGGGAAGCCGACGCCATCCAGACCTTTGGAGAACTCTTTTCCACCCGCATCATTGCCCGAAAACTCGCGGCCGACGGCTACCGGGTCCTCTGGATCGATTCCCGGGAACTGATCCGCACCGAAGACGGCAAGGTCCGCTTCGACCTGACGGATCCCGCCATCCGCTCGACCCTCGAGGCGCATCCGGACGTCGACATCTTCGTCGCACCGGGCTTCATCGCCTCCGACCTGCAGGGCCGGCGCGTACACCTGGGACGTGGGGGATCCGACTATTCCGCGGCCATCTACGCCGCGGCCAGCCGTGCCCGCATCGTCGAGATCTGGACCGACGTGCCCGGCATCATGACCTCCGACCCGAAGGTCATCCCCGCCGCGACGACCATCCCTTACCTGTCCTACCGCGCCGCCCGCGACATGGCGGAGTTTGGCGCCAAGGTCCTCTATCCCCCGACCGTCATTCCCGCTCAGCGGGCCGGCATCCCCATCTGCATCCTCAACACCTACGATCCGGAGGCGCAGGGCTCCTTCATCCTGGACAACCCGCCGCATCGGGCATCGGGCCTGCTGGGTCTGACCGCCCTCAAGGGGGAAGCGCTCGCCAACGTGGCCCCCGACGTCGAGAAACCGGCCCTGAAAGCCGCTGAGGGGGATGTGGTCCTCGTGCTGGTCGGCACGGGCGAAGAGGACGGGGCCGAAGTCGAGGCTCGCATGGTCCGCGCCCTCGCCCGGGCCGGCATCAAGGCCAAAGGCACGGCCAGCACCGGGTACAACGTCTTCGCCGTGGTCTCGGCGGAGGACAAGCGGGACGCGATGCTCGCCATCCACCGCCGTTTCTTCGAGTCCAAGCCCATCCGCACGATCAACTGCTTCCTCGCCGGCTACGGCGCCGTGGCGCAGGCCTTCATCGAAATGATTGCCACCAGCGGAGACACCATCGCCGAGCGTACCGGCAAGCGCATCCGCATCGTGGGCGTGTCCAGCAGCCGGAAATACATCCTCAACACCGACGGCATCCGCCCGGAAGACATCGCCACCGTCCTGCCTTACGGCCATCCGGCGGAAGGCGGCGCCTTCTTCGACGCGATCGGAACCCTGTCCCTGAAGGATGCGGTCCTGCTCGACTGCACCAACAGCGAGAGCATCGGCGCGCGTTACGAGGAATTCTTCCGCCGCGGGCTGAACGTCGTCTCCTGCAACCGCCGCGCCTTCGCCGTGCCTTACGCCCGCTATGCGGCCATGAAGTCCACGGCCCACGACTACGGCCTGGCGCTGAAATACGACACGACGGTCGGCACCGCCCTGCCCATCCTGGAGTCCATCTCGGGCAGCGCCTACAGCGGCGACGAGATCACGGCCATCGAAGCGGTCGTTTCCTGCACCCTCAACAACATCATCACCTCCTATGACGGCGCTAACACCGAACCTCTCGGCACGCTCCTGAAGCAGGCCCAGGACATCGGCCTGACGGAAAAAGACCCCCGCGCCGACCTGGGCGGCCGGGATGCGCTGCGCAAGCTGCTCATCCTCGCCCGCGAGGCGGGCGTCCCGCTGGAAGAGAGCGACGTGGAGATCACCCCGATGCTCGGGCCGGAGTTCTTTGACTGCCCGATCGAGGAATTCTACCGCCTGCTGGCGGAATACGAGCCGAAGTTCATCGCCCGTGAGGCCGAATTGGACGACCTGGGGATGCGGCAGCGCTTCGTCGCTTCGATCCAGAAAGATCCTTCCGCCCGCCTGGGCTACAAGGCCGAGATCAAGATGCAGCTGGTCGGAATGGACAGCCCGTTCTTCTGGATCAGCGGCACGGAGAACATCGTGATCATCCGCAGCGCCTTCTCCGCGCCCCTGGTGATCCGCGGTGCCGGCGAAGGGGCCCGCATGGCCGCTTCCGGCGTTTTGAATAATATCTTAAGTCTGTAAGGAAATGAAAGTAGTCATCAGTGGATACGGCCGTATGGGCCACATGGTGGAAGCGGCGCTGCAGCGTCGCGGGATCGAACTGGCCTGCGCCTCGGAAGACGTCTGCGCCGTTCCCGACGAAGTGGCGCGCGAGTGCGTCGTCATCGATTTTACGACCCCGGAGGCCTTCCGGGCCAACTACCCGACGATCGCCCGCAAGTTCAAGGCCGCGGTGATCGGCACGACCGGCTGGAACGACATCCACGACGAAGTCTGCGCCACCTTTGAGGCAGCCGGGACCCCCATGGTCTGGGCTTCCAACTTCTCCCTCGGCGTCAACGCCTTTTTCGCCGCCGTCGAGAAGGCCTGCAAGGTCCTGAAAGGCCAGGGCTATGAGCCCCGCGTCGACGAGATCCACCACATCCACAAGCTGGACGCTCCTTCCGGCACGGCCAAGAGCATCGCCGGCATCATTACCGACACCCTCGGCGTGGAGCCTCCGATTGGCGCGCAGCGCATCGGCGAAGTCCCCGGCATCCACACGGCGACCTTCACCTCCGAGGTGGACAAACTCGTCTTTACCCACGAGGCGTTCTCCCGCCAGGGATTCGCCGAAGGCGCCGTTGTCGCCGCCCTCCTGACCGAAGGCCTGCAGGGCGTTCACGAGTTCAAGGATCTGATCCTGTAGTTTTTTCCTATCTTTGTTCCGATAAAGGATTGCATATGGCCAAGGATATGTTTCTTCACGGATGCGGCACCGCGCTGGTGACCCCGTTCCTCCCGGACGGGAGCGTTGATTATGAAGCCTATGCGGCGCTGGTGGATCGCCAGGTCGCGGGCGGCGTGGATTTCCTGGTGCCGCTGGCCACCACGGGCGAGACCCCGGCCCTGACGCAGGAGGAGAAGGTTCAACTGCTGAAGATCACGAAGAAGCACGCGGGCGGCCTGCCCGTCGTACCGGGCGTCGGATCCAACAGCCTCCCCGGCACGCTGGCCAACATCCGCCTGCTGGAGCCGCTCAAGCCGGACGCCTTCCTCGTCGTCGTACCCTTCTATAACAAACCGACGCAGGAAGGGCAGTTCCAGTATTTCAAGGCCGTAGCGGCCGAGACGAAGATTCCCCTGGTCATCTACAACGTCCCCGGACGCACGGGCGCCAACATGCTGCCCGACACCGTCATCCGCCTGGCGACGGAAGTTCCGGGCATCGCAGGCATCAAGGAAGCCTCGGGGAATTACGCCCAGGTCAGCGAGATCATCCGCCGCGCCCCGGAAGGATTTGCCGTACTGAGCGGCGACGACGAACTGACGCTGGCCCTGATGGCGACGGGCGCGCACGGCGTGATCTCCGTGGCCTCCAACGTCGTTCCCGGCGCAGTAGCCGCGCTCTGCGAGGCCGTCGCGCAGGGAGACCTGGCTTCCGCCCGCTCCCTGCACCACTACCTCTCACCGCTTTACAAGGCTTGTTTCGTAGAAAGCAACCCCATCCCGGTCAAGGCGGCGCTTTCCATCCTCGAACTCTGCGAGGATACCGTGCGCCTGCCCCTCGCCCCAGCCACTATCGGCACCCGGCTCCTTCTCAACGACGTCTTGAAGGAGCTGGATCAATAGTTTATTTACCGATAGTCCTATTTAGGAATAAACAGGATGCCGTCTGCGTGAAGGTCCGGGGTATCGGACTGGATCCGGATGGAACCGCCGCTGTTACGGGGAATCCGATAAGAGCCCAGGTGAACCCATTCGCCGCGGGTCTGGCCTTCAACAAGAAGGCTGTTCCGGTCGAATTCGACCGTCCGGGTCTCGGAACCGAGGGCTACCTCAAAGCGGGTGAACGGACTGCCGTCACGCTGTTGGAAGGCATAAATGTCATATTCACCGTCCAGGGTTTCCGGGAACCGATACTGAAGATGATTGTCTTCGGGCGCGCCGGTGTATTTCCGGAAGGTGAAACCATAGCTTCCACGACCCTTGACAACCTCCCAGTTGTCAGCGCCCTGGATATACTCTGAATCCTCGTCGATGAGGATGTCCGGGCCCTTCCCGTCCAGGTAAGGATCTTCTTCAAAGACCTTCTGGACCCGCTTGACATCGAGTTTCTGAACGGCGCCCTTGCCGGCCATGGCGGCAGCCAGTCCGGCGGCCTGTCCCATTCCCAGGAACACCGGCTCCATACGGATGGAACCGTATGCGATATGGGAGGCGGAAAGGCAGACGGGAACCAGCAGGTTGGTGCATTCCTCCCGCTTGGGCGTCAGGCTCCGGTAGGAAATCGGATAAGGAAGGCCACCGCCGATCTCGACATCTCCTTCATTCTTGACCATCTTCTTGCCGTCCTTCTCGATGACGACACGCTCACAGTTGTGCGAGTCCATCTGGTAGGCGGCGAAGCCGATGCCGTCCGTGACGGTCGCCTTTCCCTCGCAGTCTGCCTGCGTGGCGATGTATTCGCCGACCAGGCGGCGGGCCTCCCGGACATAGATCTGGTGGGTCCAATGATCCGTGCGGACATATTCATCCTTCGGCAGGCCCCAGCGCCGCACTTCATTCTGCAGGACTGCGGGGACCCGGGGATCCGTCAAATAGAAATACAACAAGGCGAAGGTGTAGTCTTTATGGGCCTTGAGGATCTGCTCACGATCTTCCCAGGACGCTTCGGGATAATTGTGGTTCATGCCGATCATGTCCGTCGAGAAAGGACCGCGGTTGTTGATGTCCGTCTTGTGGTTCGGCATCCGGCTCCAGATGAAATAGTTGCCCAGGATCGGATTCGGATCCGCCTCGAAGACGCGGACGAGCAGCTCGAACTTCGTGGAATCGTAGTTCTCGGGGCGCGTGATCGGAATCTGGTTTTCAGGGACATCCGTCAGGCAGATACGGTAGTTGTAAGCCTGGACATAATCATCCCCGGCGCCTTCTTCTTTCATGGTCCAGTCCAAAATGCCCCACAGCAGGCCGCTGGAGGGATCTCCGGGGACGACATAAGGATCGATGCCATCCACAAATTGATGATGGATGCTCAGATGGGAGCCGTTGTGGTTTTCACCATACTCCTCGGCGCTTTCCCGGCCGACCCGGTAACTGACGCCCGCCTGGGCCATCAGGTCGCCTTCATAAGTGGCGTCGATGAACTGGTCCGCTTTCACCGTCAGACTCTCCCCCGCCTTGTTGCGGCAGGTGATCGAGATGATCCGGGTTCCTTTCTTTTCGACAGATTCCAGATAATAACCTTGCTTGAGCGTGATGAGCGGGTTATCCAAATATTCCATCAGGATTTCCTCCGCCACGTGAGGTTCAAACAACCATTGCTCAAGTTTTCCATAGTGCGTTCCCAGCTTTCTGTAGAACTGTTTGGCCAGGCCGATGACAGCCTGCTTGTTACCGATATCGGTCTGTCCGAGACCACCGGTGGTCATGCCGCCGATGGTCACGTCCGGACAAACGATGATGACCTGGCTACCCTCGTGGGCCGCAGAATAAGCGGCCGTGACGCTGGCAGAGGTACCGCCATAGATGCAGACGGTGTTGTGCTTGCAGCCGCTCAGGAACAGAGCGGCCGCAAACACGAGTATGAAAGTGAATCTTTTCATAGACTAATATCCAGGATTTTGTCCGAGACCCGGATTGACGAGGATGTCATCCGCCGGAATCGGCCACAGGTAGTTCCGATTGGGATCGAAGAAACGCTCCTTGAACACGGCAATATACCCGGCTTTCTCCTGAGCGCTCAGGTCGGGCAGACCGTTTTCGTCGATCGGCGGGATGCCGCCGAAAGGATACTCACCCTTATCCCAATTGTCCAGGAGTTTCAGGAAGTCGGCGGAAAGCTCACAGTTGGACTCGGCACCGCGCTTTCCGTTCCAGCTGGCGCTGCCGGACCATACGCGAGGCAGATAGTAGGACGGTGTATTGAAGACCTTTTCCGCAATCTTCCAGCGGAGCATGTCGCGGTAGCGGGTGTTCTCGAAAGCGAATTCCATCCGACGTTCCATCCGGATGATCTTGCGGAGTTCGGACTGGGAGGCGACGGTTACTTTGGGATAGCTCAGGCCGGTGCCGTTGTAAGCGCGTTCACGGACCTTGTTGATCGTCTTGTCGAGATCGTCCTGCGTCACGGTGCCCAACTCATTCTTAGCCTCGATATAGTTCATCAAGACCTCAGCATAGCGAAGGTACGGATAAACATTGTCCGACCGTAAGTTGTAACTGGCAAAATCCGCCCATTCCGGCTTAGAGTATTTCCGCAGGGGAAGACCGGTATAGACCGAGTGGAGCTGGGTCGCCTTGGTGTCGGACGTCGTGATCATCTTTTTGGTCCTGGCATCATAGATCTTGGTCACATACGGGTTGGGGGTGAACTCGATCATGCCGATGAACAGGTAATCCGGGTACTTCTCAGCGAAGGTACCGTCTTCCTTGGCCTTCTGGTATGCCTCATAATCAGGGGAATAAGGCGTTTTGAAAGGCTGGATGGTATACGCCATGCGCGGGTCGCGGTTGCGGAAAGGATCCTTCGGCTCATACAGGGGCGACTTGTCGATCGGCAGGCCGTCCGTGCAGAGATAAGAGCAATACAGCTGGTAGGACGGTCCCGTGTTGGTATGGGCGCCCAGCGTACGGAGCGTGAAGTTACGGACATTGGAGAACGGACCCACGCCATAGGGGACGCTTAGGTCACCCTGGAGATAGAACATCAGCTCTTTGGATGATGTGCTGGTGAAAAGGTTCTTATAGTTGTCATGCAGGCTGTAGACACCGAGATCCATGCACTTCTTGCAGGCTTCGACCGCGACGGACCAGTCGCCGACCTGCAAGGCGAAACGGCTCAAAAAACCGAGCGCGGCGCCCTTGGTCAGGCGCTTCTGGCCGGAATAAGACTCGGGCAGAAGGCCGGCAGCCTTGTTCAGGCATTCGTAGGCATAAGCCATCACTTCCGCCCTGGGAGAACGCTTCGCTTCATAGGATTCGTCCAGCGTCATCGCGCTTTTGGCCAATACGCAGTCACCGAAATAGGTGGCAAGCTGGCCGTAGCTGAATCCGATCATACACCAGGCTTCACCCAGGTACTGGTCATATTTGGCTTGCGGAAGGTTGGCGGCACCGCTTTCGACTCCCTTGATGACACCGAAAGCGCGGCTGATCGCTTTGTAGCAAGAAGACCAGCGGGTCGCGACGAAACCGGTCTGGGAGTTGATGGTACCCAGGGTGATTTCGTTCTCACGGTCACGGAAAAGGCAGTCGTCGCTCCAATAGAATTCATCGATCTGGAAGAAATCCGGACGATACCAGTCGTCGATACTCATCTTGATTTCGGTCTCGGTCGTGTACCAGTTACCGGAAGCAAGCTCGGACAGAGGGACGATGTCCAGATCTGCGCAAGATGCCAGCAGGGCCAGCGAAGCGCCGAAGAGAATCTGTTTGAATATGGTTTTCATAATCCCTTTCATTTAAAAGTTGATGTTGACACCGAACAGGAAGGAAGTCAGCAGCAGGTCACCGCTGCGGTTCCATTCCGGATCATATCCCTTCGGATACTTCGAGAAGGCGGGCAGGTCGTCCGCCGAAACATAGAACCTGAGGGAGTTGACTTTGAACTTGCGCGTGAACGTAGCCGGGATGGTATATCCCAGGGTGATGTCCTTGATACGCAGATATCCTCCGTTGAAGAGATAGAAATCACTGGCCGCGTAGATGTTGGTCGTATTGGTCGACAGCATGGGATACTTGGCCTTGGCGTTCTGCTCATCTGAATTGAACGGGCTCCAGTGGCTGTCCATGACATTCTTCGGACAAGCATAAGCCTGCAGGTTGAAGGGCGTGACCGGCCAGCTCCAATAGGAGCGCTGGCGGCCGATACCCTGGAGGGACAGGTTGAAGTCGAAACCCTTCCAGTTGGCCCAGAACTGAGCTCCGTACTGAAGTTCAGGCAGGGAGTTGCCGCACTTGACACGGTCTCCGGAAGCGCTGATGATGTTGTCTTCATCCGGATTCTGGTTGACGAACTGCAGGCAGCCGGGCTTGTCGCTGGCCGTCAAGACGGCAATTTTCTGCCCGTTCTCGTCGGTCATGGCCGCTTCATTGAGGATGATACCCTTGCACTGATAGAGGTACCACTCTTGGTAGTAGGAACCCTCTTCCGTCAGCTTGTTGCCGGAAATGGACTGTTTGTCAGCCATATAGCCCATCCTCGAACGATAGTCGGAGAGGTTGAACGTGGCGCCGTAAGCAAAGTCGCCGACCTGGTCGTTCCAGGAAATGTCGAACTCCCATCCGCGGGTATTCATGTCCGCCGCATTGGCCTGCGGAGAATTGAAGCCGAAATAGGACGGGAAGCCGATGGAAATCAACATGCCGGTGGTCTTTTTATAGAAGAGGTCGCCGGTGAAGTGGAGCCGGTTCTTGAACATGGCCATGTCGACACCGACGCCGTAGGTTGTCGTGGTCTCCCAGGTGATGTCTTCGAAAGCGTAGTCCGTCTGCTTGACATTCTGCACCATATCCACTCCTGTGCCGTTGGGGATGTAACTCGTACCGACATCCAGGATCGCCATGTACGGGAAATCACTGCCGATCTGCTCGTTGCCGAGCTGACCGTAAGAAGCGCGGAATTTCAGGAAATTGATAGCCTTGGACTGGAACCACGGTTCCTCGGAGATAACCCAACCCGCACTGACGGACGGGAAAGTACCCCAACGGTAGCCGTTGGCGAAACGGGAAGATCCGTCGCTACGGACATTGGCCTGCAGCAGGTAGCGGTCCGCGAACGAATACATGATACGTCCGAACACGGAATTGTATGCGTTGTGGCTGGCGGAACCGTTGTTGTACTGATAATCTTCCGGTCCCATGTCGAGGTACGGATAATTGTCCAGCACATAATTCGTCCGCTTGGCGGTAAGGTTTTCCCATTGGAAAGAATAGCCCTCATATCCGGCCATGGCCGTCAGGTTGTGCTTACCGAAGTTGACCTTGTAGTTGGCATAGAGCTGGGTGGTCATCGCCCGGCTGTTGTTGCGGGTCTCGTTGACGGAAGTCGAACTGAACTGGGACGCATACTTGTACACGCCGCCGTCGTTGAGCTGGAAGGCTTTGGTGTGGTTCTTCGCGTAATAGAAATAGAGCGTCGGAGCCGCAACCGCCGTCAGCGTGAAGCCCTTGAAAGGCTTGATGTCCAACTGGAGTTTGCCGGCGACCTTATAGAATTCGCCCAGCGTCTTTCCACCCAGATCCATGGCGGCAATCGAGTTGTCACCGCTCTTGCCGTACGCATATTCTCCGTCGGAATACCAGATGGGATAGATCGGAGCGCGATACATCAGAGATTGGAGCACGGTGCCCTCCTGCCAATGGGCGGCATCGCTCCGGGCATGGGCGAGATTGATGTCGGCCGATGCATGGATCCATTCATTGATGTAATAGTCATTGTTGGAACGGACGTTGAATTTTTTGAAATTCTTTTTCATGCTCAGTCCGTTGGCATCGTAGTAGCTCAAAGAGGTGCTGGAGCGGATCTTGTCCGTACCGCCGGTCAGGAACAGGGAATGACGGTGATGAGTCGTGGTCTTCTTCAAGCCTTCGCCCATCCAGTCGGTGTCGGGATAGGTGTCGGGATCCTTCTCGTGATACGAGGCGTAGTTGTCGATCAGTTCCTGGGAATACATGGTCGTTCCGGCATCGTTGTAGGAAACCTCGTTCATGCCGGACATCCACAGCGCAGCTCTCGCAAACTCCGGGACAGCCGTCGGCTTGTCAACGCCGAATTCACCGTTGTACGTAATCTTGAAGTCGTCCGTCTTGGCGCGGTTGGTCGTTACCAGGATGACGCCCGCTGCCGCACGGGATCCATAGATGGAAGCCGATGCAGCATCTTTCAGGACCTGGATATCCTTGACGTTCTCCGGTGCCACGTCGCCCAGACTTCCCGGCACGCCATCGATGATGACCAGCGGGTCATTGGTCGAAGTCGTCGTGATACCGCGGACGCGGATCGTAGCTTCGGCGCTGGGATCTCCCGTACCACGGGTGACTTGGACACCGGACATGGTTCCCTGCAACTGCTGGGAGAGCTGGGGAGCATTTTTGGCGGACAGCCGCTTGCCGTCGACCGAAGAAGTCGCACCGGTCAAGTCAGCCTTGCGGGCGGTACCGTAACCGATGACGATGACATCATCCAGCACGTCCATGTCCTCCTCGAGGGTAACATTGACCGCTGCGGAAGAAGTGACGGCAACCTCCTTGGTGAGATAACCGATAGAAGAGAATCGCAGCGTCTGTCCGATCGTGACGGGAATGGAGTAGTTTCCATTCAGGTCCGTGACAGCACCGGATGTCGGATTTTCGACCACCACGACGCCCGCACCCACGAGCGCCTGCCCGGCAGCGTCAGACACTTTGCCGGTGATGGTCACTTTCCGGTCATTTTGGTCGTTTTGTCCACCCGAAGCATAGGCCGGGGCGAACAGCATAAGAAGAAGACAGGAGTACAGTCCCCTTCTCAGCCATTGGAGAATCCTTGATGACATAATGGTTTGATAATAAGTGTTAATGGGTAAATATCAATATCAGTTGCCGGACTCGGTGGCCCGGGAGAGCGCCTCCTTCTGGAGGGCGATGAAATCCTCGTCGGCAGGAGAATGCCCGCCCATATAGACGAGTGTCGCCCCCTGCTTCAGCAGCTCGTCCTGCAGCTTAGGGACGGAAACCCGCTGGACGGAGGTCCCGTCCTGGATAGCAAGGGATGCCGCCGTACCGGCCGCTTGTCCCAGTGCCATCCAGCAGGGCTCCATCCGCAAAGTGGAGAATCCGATATGCGAACCGGAGACAGGCACCGGCAGCAGGAGGTTGTCCACATCCCTGGGTACGATGACGCCGTAGGGAACATTATATACGCGGGTCGGATAAGACAGGAATCCGTCCAGATGGATCCGGCCTGCCTCCCGTTTATGATGGGCATGGGAATCGAGCGCATAATGGCTGGACGTGACGGCGTCGCGATGGACCGGTCCCCGGTCGGTCGGCGCCTCTGCATCATTGGCCGTGAAGAAATACATTCCCTCGAAACGACGGCCTTCCCGGACATAGACCTGTCTGGGGAAGTGGTCATTGTCCGGATACTCATCGGCTGCGAAACCCCACTCCTGCACAGCCTGGCGGAACTGCTCCGGGAGCTGCTCATCGTGGGCGGCGAACCAGAAAAGGCCCTCCGTATACTCCCGCAGGCGCTGGGCGAACTGATCCCGCCATTCCCAGGATGCGGTCGGCCATGGCTGGTTCTCTTCCGGCAGGTCTGTCGAAATGAAAGCCATGTGCTGGTTGTTGGCATCGGTTTTCCCGTTCGGAAGACGGACCATGTTGGTAATCTTGGCGATGCCCCAGCGGTCGTCCGGAATCTGCGTGCGTCCGCCGGCGAGGATCGTGTCCCTGTTGGCCTCCCTCTGCTCCTGGGTCACGGCCATCGACTTGACGCCCGTGTGATAGCCGTACAGGATATCATCGATCAGGGAAACGTATTCATTACGGTCATAATGGGCCGGTTTCCGGAACGGCACCTGATTGGACTTGTCCTGCGTCAGGCACAGGCGGTAATTGTAGGCCTGGATCGTGCCGTCCGCTTCGTAAGTGGTTCCGGGGCCGACAGGACCTCCCCAATACTTGTAGACCTTGCCGGCAATCGGCTCGTGGAACTCATCCATCCCTTCCCTTCCGATGCGGAAGGGGACACCGGCGGCCGCGCCGAGATCACCCTCGTAGGTGGCGTCGACAAAAACCTTTCCTTTGTATTTTTCGAGACGGCCGGATTTCCGGTTCAGGATGACAATCTCATCGATGCGCCCGTCCGTCATCGCTATCCGGGACGCATCACAGTCGAACTGGCGCATCGTCCGGACCTTGATGCCGGGGCATTCCGCCAGCATCTCGTTAAAGATTTTCGATGCGACGCTGGGTTCGAAATGATAACCGGAAGAGCAATCTTTCACTTGCTGGGAGTCGGGCCCGTAAGTACTGACATAATACGCCTGGATCCGGTTGACAAACTCGAGGAACAGGCCTGTCGTCGCGCCCCGGGTCGCGATGTCGGTCGCCCCGAGACCGTTGGCTGGCAAGCCGCCGATGTTGTCCGTCCGTTCCAAAAGGAGTACCGACTGTCCCATGCGAGCGGCGGAAACTGCCGCCATAATGCCTCCTGGCGTGCCTCCGACGACGACGACGTCATAAGAGCGTACACAGGACGTGGCAAGGATCAGAATGACCCAAAAAAGCCTTTTAAATATCATGAGGTATATGGTTATTGGTGCTGTTCCGGGATTCGCACAGTAGCCATTTCTACAAAAATCCTCCTTGGCTGTTCCAAAAATAGCCAAATGTTTTGTTCAAACAAACTATTTGAGCAAAAAACTAATAATAGAGACTCTGCGACGGGTCGTGGACGATGTGGCGGGAGCCGAGGTCGAAGGTGAGAGACTGGTCGGCTCCGACGGAGACGAGACCGAATCCGCCGGTCACGTTGTTGGGGAGTGATGTCGGCTCGATGATGGGCGTGACATCATAGCCATAGGTTTCCATATTGTTCAGCGCGCGCAGGTAATTGTAGAAATCGCGGCTGATTGTCCTCAGATAAAGAGTAAAGGTCGAATGCAGGTCTCCCTCATGCGTCCCGGGACAGATCCAGTAATAGTTATAATCCCTCCAGGTGAAATAATCCGCATCGAAGTAAGGCCGCACCACCGCCTCCCCATCCCGGAACTCCTTATCCGAGAAACAATGCATCTGGTTGGTCGCCAATAACTCATCCAGCAAACTGCTGGCTTCGCCCGCTGAATACCCGTCCTCCAGGATCGTATCATGGAAAGTCCAATAATCAAGTTCCCGGTCTTCTGAACGGTAATATGCCGTGCTGTCCACGGCTCCGGACTCGTCAAAACGACGGAATTCGCCTTCCGTCAGGTGGCTGCCTGACAGGACGAAATAATTGTCCTCACCCGGGATATCCCGGACCGTAACCGCCATCTCCATATAGGCTGCCTCATAAGTGTCCGTCCCGTCGATATCCGCATAACTGTGCGTCCGGACGACCCGGCTTGTATCCACCCGGACTAAGGTTGCCGGCTGCGGCACCGTCACTTCGGCCCAGGCTTTCAAGGAACCCTTGGACGCTTCCACCCGAACCTCGTCCCCGGGGCGCAACTGCGCAGAAAAGCAGTATTCCGTAAACAGCTGATGGCGCCGCCGCAGGACCACCTGGTCCGAACGGGTCTCATAATAAAAGCCCGGATCATAGTACTCCTCCATCGGGACCGGCTGCTCTTCCGCGACGAACTTCTCCCCGTTGACCCAGCACACCACCGTCGCCCCGGGCAGGGAATCCACCCGGTCAGGATAGCTCATCGACAGAAAAACGGTATGCTCCGTTTCCGAAGTGTACATCTGGGACAGTACCGTAATCTGCCCGTCGTTCCGGTCATATTCGTAACGGATGGTATTCTCACAGGACGCCAGCAAACCGAGCGCCGCGACCGCAATCAAAAACAAAACTCTTTTCATGGCGCTCAGAAATTGAAGGTGTAACTCAGGGACGGCAGGATGGGCAGGATTGTGATCTTGTTCATCTTGAGGCTCGTACCCGTGTAATTGCCGTTTTCATCATAATCCGACCCGTAATCCATGAAAACGAAGTTCGGATTCATCTGGTTGTAAACGTTGTACACGCTGAGGTTCCAGACGCTCTCGCCGTGTCGTTTCTTCTTGTGGTAATTGACGCCCAGGTTGAGCCGGTGGCTCGGCGGGATGCGGAAGTTGTTGCGGTGGTCCACATACTGAGCCGTCGGCAGATAGGTCCAGTCCCCCGTTTGGGAATCGGGCCGCAGAACGCTGATTTCCCGCACGGGAACGGTCGTCGTGCCGCCGGTCGCAAACGACCAGACCGCATTGATGTTCCAGCGCTCGTTGAATTTGTGGTCGATGCTGATGTCCAGCGCATGCCGGCGGTCGTATTTATAGGGGAAAGGCAGGCCGTTGTTGATCGACCCATCCGGGAAATGCCGGTCGCTCTTGGCCAGGGTATAAGCGAGCCATCCCGTAGTCTTGCCCGCCGTCTTCTGGATCAGCAGTTCCACTCCGCGGGACGTGCCCCGGCCCATCTCCACGCGTTTCTCCCAACCATCGGAGGTTCCCAGCATCAGCGTGCCGTCCTTGTACTCCAGGATGTTGTTCATCGCCTTCCAGTAACCCTCCAGGGAGAATTCCCAACCCTTCAGGCCGTCATAATAGATGCCGGCCGAATACTGGTCGGAAGTCACGGGCCGGATGTCCTTGGTGATCGGGACCCAGAGATCCACGGGCAGGGATATCTGCGACGAGGAGAGCAAATGGACATACTGCGCCATCCGGGCGTATCCGGCCTTAAGTGTGATATGGCCGTCGGTCGTATACTTGGCCGACACGCGCGGCTGCAGGCTCCAATAAGTGCGGCCTTCGGTGTTGAACATCGAAAGATGAACGCCCGGATTGACGGTCAGGTGCTCCCCGATGCTGAAGTCATCCTCCGCATAGATGGACAGGTCGTGTCCGTAGTAGATCTTCTTGGGATCTGTGAAATGGAACGTCGTGTCAATCTGAATCTTTTCGGCTTCGATCTCCCGGTCCACCGCCGACATCCGCTCAGGGATGAAGGTGTGGTAAATGTATTCCGTGCCGAACTTGATCAGGTGCTGCGGCGAAGGGCTGTAGTCGAAGTCCATCTTGGCGCTCCAGTCCCGGATCCCGGAATGATAGTCCAGGTGATAGCGGCTGACGGATTTGATGCCTTTCTCAATCTCAGTCTCACTCTCGCCGGCGCCCATCACCATGTTGTACATGTTGTAAGCGACGGTCGTATTGGCGAACAGCCGGCTCGAGAAAACATGGTTCCAGCGCAACGATGCCACGGTATTGCCCCAGAAGACACCTATGTCCGTACGGGAGCTCCAGCTGCGTTTCGTGTCCTTGTCTGTCGGGTCCCAGTTGTAGCTGCCTTCATCCTCGGAATTATAGACCAAGCGGTCCCGGCCGTGGTAAGCGCCCAGGTAAAAGCGGTCCTTGTCGCTCAGGCGCCAGGTCAACTTGCCGTTGAGGTCGTAGAAATAATAATTCCCATAATCCCCGTCCAGAAAATGGCGGATGATGGGACCGTAAAAGACGGTGTGCATCCCCCGGGCGCTGAGCGAATAAGCCAGTTTATCCTTGATGATCGGACCCTCGAGGTGGGCCTTGTCGCTGATCAGGCCGATGCCCAGGGAGCCGTGGGTCTCCTTCATATTGCCGTCGTTGGTGCGGATGTCCACGATGCTGGACACGCGGCCGCCGTAACGAGCCGGGAAGGAACCCTTGTAGAGCGTCACCTTCTTGACCGCCTCCGGCTGGAAGACGGAAAAGAGCCCCAGCATGTGGTCCACGTTGTAGATCGGCACGCCGTCCAGCAGGATGAGGTTCTCATCCGGACCGCCGCCACGCACGTACAGGCCCGTAAAGCCTTCGTTTCCGCCCTGCACGCCCGGCATCATCTGCAGGACCTTCAGTACGTCGGCCTCTCCGAAAAGGACCGGCGTATTCTGGATCTGCACCAGGGGAATGTCCACGGCGCCCAGGTAGGTTGACTGGATGCCGGCGTCCTTCTGCGCCACGACCTTGGCCCCAGAAAGCATTTCGCCGGCCTTCAGGGCGACATTGATCACCGTATCGCGCCGCAGGTCCAGGTGCAGGACCTGGTCCTGATAGCCGACATACGAATACTGGAAGTCATATTCCCCGGCGGGGATCGTCAGCGTATAATAACCATAGTCGTTGGTGACCGCGCCCGTACGGGACTGGCCCTCGACCAGACCGGCGCCGATCAGCGTCTCGCCGCTCGAGGCATCGCTGATATGCCCGCTGAGGGTCACCTTGTGCTGTGCCGTCATAAGGGGAGCCCAAAGAACGGTGAGCAATCCCGTCATACACAGCATTTTACATATCTTACCCTTCATTTCCGTTAAGCGTTCTTTTTAAATCAGGTTGCGAAGATACTTAAAATAGTTAAATTTGAAACTATGAACACGATGGTACTCCTTTCCCTGCTCGTCACACTCATGACGGCCGTGCCGGACGGCAATCCCGCAATAAGCGCGCCAGACGGCGGCTCCCAGTTGATCCAACAGTTCCAAGAACCCTCCCAGGCGGCCCGGCCCTACGTCTGGTGGCACTGGATGGACGGCGAAGTGAGCCTCGACGGCATCCGGAAAGACCTCGAATGGATGGATGCCGTGGGTATCGCCGGCTTCCACCAGTTCGACGCCGGCGGCGTCAACATGCCCAAGGCGGCGCCCTTCAAGCGTCCCTATCTCTCAGAAGACTGGAAGGAGGCCTTCCGCTTTGCCGTGAATCTGGCGGATTCGCTGGGGATGGAGATGGCGGTGGCCAGTGCACCGGGCTGGAGCAGCACCGGCGGCCCCTGGGTGAGCCCAGAGGATGCGATGAAGAAAATCGAATGGCAGACGGTCGAAGTGAATGGCGGCCAGGTAGATATACAACTCCCTGAACAGACGAAAGTAACCGGTCCCTATCAGGATATTCCGCTTCGCCACGAATCCCTTCCCGTCCCTTCTTACGGCTATGATGTCGCCGTCATTGCAGTGAAACTGCCTGATGCGGAAAAGAGCATGGAAGATCTGGGCGCCAGCGTACAAAAAGACGGAGATACCACTATCACCGTTTCCTTTCCCCGCAAGACCACAATCCGCGCTTTCACGCTCCAAAGCCTGCCCACGGGCATACGGCCGCGCCTCGGGGACACGGACGGCCCCAACGAGATCCAGTACAGCCTCAACGGCAAGGACTGGAAGCCCCTGGTCCGCATCCCGAAGTCCCCCCAGGACTTCACGACGATGAACATCCCGGCAACGAAAGCCCGCTCTTTCCGGGCAGTCGGGCCTCATATCCAGGACCTGCGGCTTCACACGGTCGGCAAGCTCGAACATATCGAGGAAAAAGCCGGATTTGCCAACTGCTATGATTTCAACCGCTATCCCACGGTATCCTTGAACGGCGAAAAATGTGCTTCGTCCCGGGAAGTCCAGGATCTGAGCGGAGCCCTGGCCGAAGATGGCACGCTCCGCTGCACGCTTCCCGCCGGACGCTGGCGCATCTACCGCTTCGGCGCCTCACTGACGGGCAAGATGAACCACCCGGCCTCTCCCAACGCAACGGGTCTGGAAGTGGACAAACTCGACAAGGAAGCCTGGACGCGGTATTTCCACAAATACCTGGAAATGTACAAGGAAGCCGCCAGTGGCCTGTTGGGAGAGCGGGGTATCACGCACATGCTCGTGGACAGTTATGAGGCCGGACCCGCTACCTGGTCGAGACACCTGCCGGAAGAGTTCCTCGCACGCCGCGGATATGCCCTGCAGCCCTGGCTGCCGGTGCTGGCCGGAGAAATCATCGGCAGCGCGGAGCGGAGCGAGCAGTTCCTCGTGGACTGGCGCAAGACGCTGGGAGAGCTTTTCGCGGAAAACTACCAGCGCTTGAACGAGTTGATCGGGGAATATGGCATGAAGGGCACCTACATCGAATCCCATGAGACCGGCCGCGCTTTCATGGGCGACGGCATGGACATAAAGAAGAGAGCGACCGTACCCATGTCCGCCATCTGGATGACAGAATCCCCGTCCGGATCCATGCTAGCCGCAGCGATTTCAGACATCCGCGAAAGCGCCTCCGTGGCCCATATCTACGGACAGAACCTGACTGCCGCCGAATCCTTCACCGTCAACGGGGACAACAAGCGCGCCTACACCTATCATCCAGGCAATATCAAACGGATCGCGGACATCGCGCTGGCCAGCGGCCTCAACCGCTTCGTCATCCACGACAGCGCCTCGCAGCCTTCGGATGACTACCTGCCCGGCCTGGCGCTCTTCCGCTACGGCCAATGGTTCCACCGGAACGAGACCTGGGCGCTCTACGCGCGAGTCTGGACGGACTACCTCGCCCGCAGCTGCCAGATGATGCAGACGGGCCGCAGCGTGGCGGACATCCTGCTCTTCTACGGGGAGGACACCAACGCCACGGGGCAGTACGGCGGCGAATACCTGTCCTACCTGCCCCGCATCCCGGTCGGGTTCAATTTCGACTATGCCAATCCAGACGTGCTCCTGCATGCGGTTAAGCCCGAGAGCGGCTGCCTCGTCACGGAGAGCGGCCAGCGCTATCGGGTGCTGGTGCTCGGCGGTCTTTGCCGGAAATACATGTCCGATGAGATCCGGGCCCGGATCGAGACCTTGAAAGCGGCCGGTGTGCTGGTCTGCTTCGAGGACGAACTCCCTGCGACCATCGCTAATGCGGGTCTCGCTCCCGACGTCGTCCTCGACGGCTCGGCAGTCGGCCTGTGGAACGACGGTTTCCTCTTCGGCGGAAAGGTCCCGCAGAACAGCCGGGGACACGACTGCACGATCGCGGGCATCCAGTTCGTGCACAGGACTTGCAGCGGAACCGATCTCTACTGGCTCGGCAACTTCACCCAGAAGGAATGGCGTGGTAAGGTTCATTTCCGGGAGGGAGGACACTGCGCCGCCCTGTTCAACGCCGAGGACGGATCGATGTACCGCATCCCGCGCGATGGGGACGCCGTGGAGCTGACCCTGAAAGCCGGAGACGCCGTCTTCGTCGTCCTGACCGACCAGCCTCTGGACCTCCCCGAAGCCAAGCCGGAATACTCGGCGCGCGAAATCATGCCTTTGGAGCGCTGGTGGGATGTCGAATTCCATCAGAAAGGCGGCGAGAGCGCCATGGAGACCTTCTCGGAGCTGAATGACTGGACCACCAACATAGGCGATCCCGTCGTCCGCTATTTCTCCGGCACGGCCCACTACAGTTCGGTCTTCACCGTTCCCGCAGGCGCGCTGACCGGCCTGAAGGAGGCCCGCATCGACCTGGGCGTCGTCTACGTGATGGCGGAACTGATCGTCAACGGCCACAACGCCGGCGTCCTCTGGCGTACGCCCTTCCTCAGCCCGGACCTCTTGCCCTGGCTGCACGAAGGCGAGAATACGATCGAGGTGAATGTCACGAACCTCTGGGTCAACCGCATGATCGGCGACCGCCAGAAAGGCGAGGCCCCCGTCACCCGCGTCCGCCGCTTCTACAACGCCGGCGACAAACTCCTCCCCTCCGGCCTCCTCGGCCCAGTCCGGCTGATGGGCTACAATTAAGACTTATTTGTAGGCGAAAACGCAGGAGGCGTCCTTGTGCTCCTGCTCGATCAGGGTCCACTGGTGGGGCTTGGTCTCCCCTTCGTTTACGGGATGGGGGAAGAAGAACTCGTATTCGCGGATGCGGGCGGTGGCCTGGCCGTCCTCCAGTTTCAGCAGGGTATAGCCGATGTCACCCCAGTGGCCCGTCGAAGGGACGCAGAGGGTCGGCAGTACTTGATATTCAGAGTAATTCTTCTTTTGCCAGCCGGTCCGCCATACATGGTCGTGGCCGTGGATGTAGCCGCAGCAGGTCGGGCTGTCTATCAACAGATTCTTGATGCCGGTCTCATGGATAGGGTGATGGGCCATCACGAAGACCGGTTTGTCGGTGTAGCTGAACAGACGCTCCTTCAGCCACGCCAACTGCCCCTCGTCCAGGGCGCCGGGGGTGATCCAGGTCATCGTATCTTCTCCCTCCTGCAGGGAGTCCAGGACGATGAAATCGGCCCGGGGCGTCTCCACGACATAGACATAGCGGTCATCCAGCAGGGAGGCCGCCTTGTGCTCGGGGAAACAAGCCGCGAAGTTCTCCCGGCGGTCGTGGTTGCCCATGGCCATCGTCAGACGGATGCCGGAGCCCTCCAGGGGCGCTAGGATCTGCTTCAGCAGGGCATATTCCTCCGAGCGCCCTGTCAGGTAGGCCAGGTCTCCCAGGGCAATGATGTTCCGGGGACGGGGATTCAGGCGGAGAATCTCATCAATCGTCCGCTCCAGTTTGGCGGGCTGATACCCTCCGGGGTTGGTGTGCATGTCCGAAATGATGCACACCAGGTCCTCATCGAACTTCCCGCGCCATTTCTTGCGGGGAGTCGCGCCGGGGACCGTTTTCCCGGCGGAAAAGGCCGGCAGTTCATTCAACACCAGGCCCTGGGCCCCGATCAGGGCCATCGCGGCCAGAAACTGTCTTCTATCCATGATTGTTGATTCAGGTTCTGTCGAAAGTAAAGGCGTCCCAGGGCAACTGGGCGTCTTTCCCCCGGTCCAGGACGTCGCTGACGTGGACCATCAGCGGGAAGTCCGCCAGGTCGACCTGTCCCAGCTCCGCCTTCCGGGCCATCGCCTTCGCGACCCGGCGCGCGACGACAAGCGACTCCAGGGTCACCCCGGACAGGATGCGCATCGCCTCGTCGTAGGTCTTCCCCTCGCCCAGCAGGATGCCCACCTTGCGCGTCCGGCCGCCATACACCGTCACATAGAGGTCGCCGATGCCGATGGCCGCGCTCTCTTCGTCCGCGCCCTGGATGCGCAGGAGCTTCAGCATCTCCCGGGTCGCCTGATAGAAAGCCCCCGCCTGGGAATTGAAATGCAGGCCCGCATCCGCGCCGTGCTCCCGATTCACCAGTCCGACGGTCATCGCGACCGCCAGCGCGTAGGCGTTCTTCAGC
Organism: Bacteroidales bacterium; assembly: GCA_017400135.1. Lineage (GTDB taxonomy): Bacteria > Bacteroidota > Bacteroidia > Bacteroidales > UBA932 > Cryptobacteroides. The sequence continues at coordinate 75,242 of JAFPVJ010000012.1, read as the reverse complement.
GCCACGGCGCTCTCCAGGCCGATCACATCCTTCGTCAGGGAAATATGATAGTAGGATGTCCCCATGGCCTCTTTCATCATCCGTAGAACTTTCTCATCCTCCCCGCAGAAAGCCACTTCGGAATGGTCGTGGAACACCAGTTCGTAGGACGTGCACGGGCCTCCGATAGCATTGACACTGCGTTGGATGCCCTTTTCGGCCAGTTTCCGGGCCCAATAGTCCGGATACGAGATCAGCGTGCCGTCTTCCAGGCCGATCAGGCCCTTGGTGACGGACAGCACGGGAACGGACGGGCTCAGCTGCGACAGGACGGCCTCCAGGAACCAGTCGACGCCGAAGGAGGAGACGCCTCCGATGACAAAATCGACATCGGCGACAGCCTCCTGCCATTCCTCAAACTGATAATACTTGATTCCTTCGGGGAAAGGAATGTCGAACTTGGGATGACGCCCGCAGGCGCGGCAATGCTCGATGATGTCCCGGTCCAGGGGCGTACCGACCAGGCGGACGTCGTGTCCGTTCTCCCGGGCCGGGAAAGCGAGCGCCGAGCCCATCATGCCGGAGCCGATGATGGCGATTTTCTTCATCATAACGCTGTCGGGGACATTTCGAAGACCATTTCGCCGCCGCGGATGAGGTCCTCGAAGCGCAGGGCGATGCCGTCGTAGGGCTGACCGTTCAAAGTCATCGACTTGACGTAAACATTCTCCGGACCGCCGTTCTTCGTTACAATCGTAAAGGTCTTGCCGCCCGGCAGATGAATGTCCGCCTTGTCGAAGGTCGGACTCGCGAGGATGTATTCCCCGGACACGGGGCAGACCGGATAGAAACCCAGGGCGGCGAACATGTACCACGCCGACATCTGGCCGGTGTCGTCGTTGCCGCTCAGGCCGTCGGGGCCCGGGCCGTATTCCGTATCCAGGATGTGGCGGACCGTCGCCTGAGTCTTGGCCGGTTCGCCTGCATAGCTGTACATGAAGGGGATCTGGTGTCCCGGCTCGTTGCCGTGCCAGTACCAGCCGCCCGTGAAGACGGTGTCCATCTTGGCCAGGAACTCCTCGCGGCCGCCCATCATTTCGATCAGGCCCTGCGGATCCTGCGGCACATAGAAACTGTAGTGGCAGGGACGCCCCTCGGTGATGAAACTCTTGTTCAGGAAAGCGTTGTCATCGTCGCGGAACGTGCCGTCCCTGTAGCGGCCCTGCACCCAGCCGGTGCGGGGATCGAAGACATTGCGCCAGTTGCCCGAACGGGCCAGCAGGTCGTCGGCATCCTCCTCGTGGCCCAGGGCACGGGCCAGGAGCGAGAGGGCGTAATCGTCGTAGGCATATTCAAGCGTCCGGGAGACCTGCTCCCGCTTGTGGAACGCTTCCTCCACCAGATTCTCATTGGGGATGTAGCCCAGGTTCTTATAGTCCGTCAGGGCGCGGCGGCCTTTACCGTCGCAATACTCCTGATAAGAGGTCGGCAGTTCGTAGGCATTCTGGCGCAGGCCTTCCCAGGCCTTCTCGACATCGAAATTGCGCACGCCCTTGAGCCAGGCGTCCGCGATGACCGAGGCCGCGTGGTCGCCCACCATCTCGGAGGTGTAGCTGTTCCAGCAGGGGAAAATGGGCATCCAGCCACCCTGCTCGTACTTGTCCACCAGGGACTGCATCATGTTGCCGGTCAGTTCCGGATAGAGCAGCGTCAGCAGCGGATGCAGGGCCCGGTAAGTGTCCCAGAGGCTGAAGTCGTCGTAATAGACGCCGTCGATGTGCTCGATGGTCTCGCCACCGGCGAAAGACGGATAGTGCCCGTCCGCGTCGCTGAACGTGCGGGGCAGGAAGGACGCGTGGTAGAAGGACGTGTAGAACTTCTTGAGCGCCACGGTGTCCGGGGTGCTGACCTCGATCGTGGAAAGCTGCTTTTCCCAGGCCTTGACCAGCTTCTTGCGGACACCCTCGAAGTTCCAACCGGGAATCTCCGACCGCAGGTTGGCCCGCGCGCCGTCATAACCGACCCAGGAAGTAGCCACCTTGACTTCGGTCGTCTCTCCGGCTTTCACGTCAAACTCCAGATACGCGGCGACATGCGGACTGTTCTTGGCATCCGCCACGCCAGGCTGCACCTCGTTGCGGCGGCAGACACCGTAGCCGACCGGCTTCTGGCGGGTGACCAGCGTGCAATGCCCGCTGAATCCGGCCTCCTGGCCCCAGCCCTGGTAGATGCGGTGGACGGGATTCTCCGCCGTGAGTTCGAAATGCACCGTATCCACGCTCACAACCCCCATCGTCTCGTCGCTGTTGGGCGAAAGGACGACGTAGGCCTTGCCGTCCTGCGGCCAGGTGAAGCGCATGATCCCGGCCCGCGAACCGCCCGTCACCTCGACGAGCACTCCGTTGTCCAGCTCGACACGGTAATAATCGGGGCGGGAAATCTCCTTGTCGTGGCTGAACGTGGCGGCGCGCTCCCATTTCTCTCCGGCCAGATAGTCGAAGACCGGCATCACGGTGAAAGAACCGTAGTCCTGGGTGGCGCTGCCGGACATCCAGTGCGAAGCGCGGATGCCGAACAGGCGCTCTCCTCCGAAATAATACGGACAATGACCCTTGGCTTCGTCCGGAACCGTCTCCGGCGTCCAGGAATTCATGCCGTACGGCATCTCGACGGCGGGCATCGTCTCGCCGGGCCGGAGGGTACCGACCATCGGATCGACGAAGTCCAGGTAATGGGTTTTGGGGGCGCAGGCGCAGCACAGGGTGAGCACAACCAGCGCAAGGAGGGTTTTTCTCATACCAATTGACGGATCAGGTCTTCTCGTTCGCCGGCGAGCAGGTCGATGACCGGAATCTCGATCATCGTGTAGCAGCCCGGACGCTGGCGCATGGCCGCACGGGCCACCAGCACCAGCACTTGGCCGGTGAGCGCGGGATTGTTGATTTTCATGTTGAACTCCAGCAGCTGGTTGTGGGTCGCGCCGGAGACGCCCTTGCGGACGAGGTTGACGCCGTGGCCCACGTCATTGAGCGCATCCACGCTGTCAACCTGCTGCACGTGGGTCTCGTCATGGACGAAATAGGGATCGGTCTTGATCGCTTTCTCCACGGCGGCGAAATCGGCGCCTTTCTCCAATTCGACATATACCATGCGGCGATGGATGCCGGTGCCGACCGGGATGGTCATGCTCAGCGCATCCTTCACGCCCGGGATGGCCCGCACCGCAACGGAATGGCCCATCGAACGGCCGGGGCCGAAATTGGTATAGGTGATGCCCTTGGGGGCGAGGCCCTGCATCAGGGCGCGGACGACGGAGTCGCTGCCCGGGTCCCAGCCGGCCGAGATGACGCTGACGGCTTCGTGGGCCTTCGCGACGGGATCCAGTTTCGCGCGCAGGTCGCAGATCTGCGTGTGGATGTCGAAACTATCCACGGTGCTGATGCCCAGCGCGAGATATTTGAGGGCGGTTTCCTCCACCTTGCGGGAAGGAGTGGCCAGGATCGCCACGTCCACCTTGCCGAGTTCCTTTACGTCCGACACGACGGGAATGTCCGCCAATTCGGGGAATCCTTCTTTCGAGGCATTGCGGCGCACGATGCCCGCGCACTCCATGTCCGGGGCCGCCTGTACGGCCTCCAATGCGGCCTGGCCGATATTGCCATAGCCCACGATCGCTACTCTGATCTTTTCCATAACCAACTGATTTTATTGATAATACACTATTTTCTGGTAATCTTGGCGCCCAGCGCGTTGAGACGGCCTTCGATGTCCTCGTAACCGCGATCGATCTGCTGGATGTTGTCGATGTAGGACGTGCCCTTGGCCGACATGGCGGCGAGGAGCATCGCGATACCGGCACGGATATCGGGCGATGTCATCCGTCCGCCGCGCAGCTGCTGCCGGTGGTCGTGGCCGATCACGACGGCCCGGTGCGGGTCACAGAGGATGATCTGCGCGCCCATGTCGATCAGTTTGTCCACGAAGAAGAGACGGCTCTCGAACATCTTCTGGTGGATCAGCACGCTACCCTTGCACTGGGTCGCGACGACCAGCATCACGCTGAGCAGGTCCGGCGTCAGGCCGGGCCAGGGGGCGTCGGCGAGGGTCAGGATGGATCCGTCGATGAAGGATTCGATCTCGTAGCTGTCCTGCTGGGGGACGTAGATGTCGTCGCCGCGCTGCTCCAGTTTGACGCCGAGGCGGGTGAAGCAGGCGGGAATGATGCCCAGGTTGTCGTAAGAGACGTCCTTGATCGTCAGGGCGCTGCGGGTGATCGCGGCCATGCCGATGAAAGAGCCCACCTCGATCATGTCGGGCAGGATGCGGTGCTGCGCGCCGTGGAGCTTCTTCACGCCCTTCACCGTCAGCAGGTTGGATCCGATGCCTTCGATCCGGGCGCCCATGGCGACGAGCAGCTTGCTGAGCTGTTGGACGTAGGGTTCGCAGGCCGCATTGTAGATGGTCGTCGTGCCCTCGGCGAGGGTCGCGGCCATCAGGATGTTGGCCGTACCGGTGACGGAGGCTTCGTCCAGCAGCATGTAGCAGCCCTTGAGGCCCTTGGGGGCGGAGAGCAGGAAGGCGCGACGGGCCGAATCGTATTCTAGGTCGGCGCCCAGTTTGTGCAGGCCGTCGAGGTGGGTGTCCACGCGGCGCCGGCCGATCTTGTCCCCGCCGGGTTTGGCGAAATAGGCGCGTCCGAAGCGGGCCAGCAGCGGACCGACGACCATCACGGAGCCGCGCAGGGAGGCGCATTTGCTCACGAATTCTTCGCTCTCGATGTAGGCGGGATCGATGTTCGCCGCGCAGAAACGGTATTCGCCCTTGGCGAGACGATCGACCTGGACGCCCATGCCCTGGAGGAGGGCGATGAGGTTCTTGACGTCGAGGATTTCGGGAATGTTGGTGATGGTGACGGGCTCTGCGCTGAGCAGGACGGCGCTGATGACTTCCAGCGCTTCGTTCTTGGCGCCCTGGGGGGTGATGCTGCCGCTGAGGGTGCGGCCGCCTTCTATGACGAATGTACTCATATCGTTGGGGTTGGCTTAGGTTCGGGGCCGATGTGTTCGACTTCGGGGTGGAGTTCTATGCCGAATCTGTCTCGCACGGCGTCGATGACGGTTTTTTCGAGGGCGAGGATGTCTTCCGGACGGGCGGTGCCGGTGGCGTTGACGATGACGAGGGGCTGGCGGTCGTAGACGGCGGCCTCGCCGAGGCGTACGCCCTTGAGACCGCATTGCTCAATCAGCCACGCCGCCGGTATTTTGACCTGCCCGCCAGGCAGGTCAAAATGCGGCACGACTGGCGTTGTGCCTTCTTTATTATCCCCCTGCACCCCCAGGGGATTGCGGCCGCCGCTTCGCTTACCGGCCAGTGCCTCCCGGTCGTCGCATTGCTCCTCTCTCCCGGCACGCGCCTGAAGGCGCCCCTTCGGGGAAACTTCGGCGACGGCTACGACGTGATCGTAGGTCTCTTGGTCGACGACAGGGTTTTTGAAGAAGCTGCCGGCGCTGCCGAGGACGGCGGGGTCGGGGAGTTTGGCGTCACGGATTTGGAGGATCAGCTGGCGGACCTGCACGGGGTGGGTCGGGGCCGCGTCGGCGAAAGCGGTCTTCAAGGGGCCGTAGTCCAGTCGCGGGCGGGGGGCCTTCGAGAGACGGAAAAGGACGCCCAGGACCACCTGGCGGCCCTTCAGGGGAGCGTGCTTGAAGGCGGAATCGCGGTAGCCGTAGGCGCACTGGGCGGGCGCAAAAGTCACGATGCGCCGTACCTCCAGGTCGAAACACTTGACCTGGGCGATGATGTCTTTCACTTCGGCGCCGTATGCGCCGATGTTCTGCACGGCCGCGGCCCCGACTTCGCCGGGAATGCCGGACAAGTTCTCCGCACCCCAGAGTTCGTTGTCGGAGGCCCAGGCGCAGAAATCGTCGAACACCACGCCGGCGCCTACTTCGACGAGGACTTCCTCCTCGGCGTCCGCGACAGGTTTGTAATATTTGATGTTGGAATGCAGCAGCGTCCCCGGGAAGTCCCCGGTAAAGAGCAGGTTGCTTCCTGCGCCGACATGGAATACCGGCTGCGGAAGCCCCGAGAGGTCCAGCTCGGCCAGATCTTCCGGACTGTCATATTCGATCCAACTCCCGCACGACACGTCCATCCTGAACGTGTTGCGCCCTGCCAGTTTATAGTGGTCCCGCCTCCGTATCATCGTCTTTCCTTAAACATACAAATATACATAATTTCCGTATCTTTGGGAAAATGTCCGCCGCTATGAAAAGATTCTTCCTTGCTGCACTCCTGCTGGCCGCTTCCCTGACCGGATCCGCCCGGACGACCGCTCCCGCCCCGGACAAGATGGACTGGTTCCGGAATGCCAAGTTCGGAATGTTCATCCACTGGGGCATCTACACCGAGCTGGCTGGTATCTACGGCGACAAGACTGACGGCGGCGAATGGATGATGTCGAGCAAGAAGATCCCGATCGCAGAGTATTCGGCGCTGGCCGCGCAGTTCAATCCCGTGCGCTTCGACGCGGCAGACTGGGTGGCGCTCGCCGCGGAGGCCGGACAGCGCTATATGGTCGTCACGGCCAAGCACCACGACGGCTTCGCGATGTACCATTCGCGGGTCAGCCCCTACAACATCGTGGACGCGACTCCATTCGGGCGGGATGTCATCGCCGAGCTGGCCCAGGCCTGCCGGGAGCAGGGGCTGCATTTCGGATTCTATTATTCCCACGTGCAGGACTGGTACCATCCGGGCGCCGGCGGCTGCGACTGGGACCCGGCCCATCAGGGCGATTTCGAAACCTATCTGAACACGATTGCCCTTCCGCAAGTGGATGAATTGCTGGCCGCGCTCCCGGATGTGAGCATCGTCTGGATGGACCAGGGCGGCGCGATCACGCACGAACAGGCGATGCGTTTCTATGAGCGCGTGCGGGCCCATCCGCAGATCATCCTCAACAACCGCATCGGCGGGGACGTCACGGGCGACGTGATCACGCCCGAGCAGTTCATTCCCGCCACCGGCTATCCCGGGAAAGTGTGGGAGACTTGCATGACGATGAACCGCCACTGGGCCTACTGCGCATACGACGACAACTGGAAGTCAGCCGATGAACTGATCCAGCGCCTCGTGGAGATCGTCAGCAAGGGCGGCAACCTCCTGCTCAACATCGGCCCCGACAAGTACGGCACCATTCCTCAGGTCTGCCGTGACAACCTGCAGCGCATCGGCGCCTGGATGAAGGTGAACGGGGAAGCGATCTACGGCACGCAGGCCTCGCCCTTCCCCTACCTGCCCTGGGGCTACGCGACCCGTAAGGGGAAGACGCTCTATCTGCACGTCACGGACTGGTCGACTCGCATCAGCGTCCCCTGTGCCCTCAAGGTACGGAGCGCCAAACTTTTAGCCGACCCGTCGGTGAAGGTGCGCCACGGGCGCCGGGGTGGGCAGACCTGGTTCGAACTGCCGCCCTTCGCCCCCCATCCGGCCGTTTCCGTACTGGCCGTCGAATGCGAGGAGGACGTCTCTGTCCAGGCTGTGCCAACCGCAGGTCTGGAGATGAAGGTGAACGGGGTAGCGGTCCCCGAACTGACGGACGAGGATTACAAGTCCACCTGGACCGCTTCCGGGAGCCACGGGGAGATGGTGGAATTCATTCTGCCTGCCGCGCAAAGTGTCCGCTGCCTGGCTGCGGTGGAGCCCTGGCAGGTCTGGGACGGCATCGCCCAGCAGTACCACCTGGAAGCCTGGATCGGGGGTGCCTGGAAGACGGTAGCGGAAGGCCACGGCGACGGCACCGGTCTCACCCTGCCCTTCGAGCCTGTCACGGCGCAGCGCTTCCGTGTCCAGGTTTCAAATCCCGACCGGGATGTCAGCCTGCGGCAGCTGATGCTGTTCAACTGATTTTTACGAACCTGTAATTCTCTGATAATCAACTCGTTGCGATTTGCGAGATTTCGAGCCCCTTGAGTCGAGTTGTAAATCGCTGATTATCAGTCCAATACATTTCCGTCGCGAGATTTATTACAGGCCCGAAAATTTGGAGGCGGGCCGGGCGGGGGCGTACCTTTGCAGAAACCAAAACAAACTGCGTTATGGAAACGAAGAAATCCCCCCAAGCCTCGCTGGAGAACAAGCGCGTTCTCTTTGCTGAAATCGGAATGATCCTCGCCCTGCTCGCCGTGCTGGGCGCCTTCTCTTACGGAACCACGGAGCGTTCCGTCGCCTCCCTGGTCTCCGATATCCCAGTCGTGGATGATATGGAACTGGTCCCCGTCACCATGGAGACACCCCCTCCGCCGCCGTCGGTCAGCATGCCTTTTATCTCGGATGAAATCCAGATCGTGGATGACGACATCCCGACGGACGAGATCTTCTCCTTCGACGACACGCCCCTCCAGGTGGACATCTATGACTATCGCGAGGAAGTCAAGGAAGAAGTGATCGAGGAAGAAACCGTCGACTTCGTCCGGGTCGAGAAGAAGCCGACCTTCAACGGAGAAGATGCCAACACCTTCAGCCGCTGGGTCGCCCAAAACCTGGTCTACCCGGAAATCGCCAAGGAAAACGGTGTCCAAGGCCGCGTGATCCTGCAGTTCACCATCCTGCGGGACGGTTCCCTGGGCAACATCAAAGTCCTCCGCGGCATAGATTCCGCCCTGGAAAAGGAAGCCGTACGTGTCGTCTCGCAGTCCCCGAAATGGGAACCCGGCCGCCAGCGCGACCGTGCCGTCAACGTTACCTACACCTTCCCCGTCATCTTCCAGCTGCGCTAAAGCAGCGCCGAGATCGAGTCGTAATACTGCTTGCTGACCGGAATCGAAGGGAGATCCGGGACATCCAGGTCCGCGAAAATGAACCCCTCCTTGTCCTTCCATAGGACTTTCACATGCGCGGGATTGATGAAGTAAGACCGCTGGCAACGCACCAGGACCTGCGCCGGTGCCGACTCCGCCAGACTCTTCATCGACCCGCGCAACGTATATTCTTTTACCCGGCCCGCGCTCAGGTAATGGATCTTCAGATAATTGAATTCGGACTTGACATACAGCACCGATGACGGCGCGATTGTGAGCTTCAGCCGCTTGTGCTCGTCATAGAAGCGCACCAGGTTCTTTTCCGGCAACAGGTCCTTGTTGCGGATGTCCTCCTCCTTGTTGGCGATGATCTGCTGCATCACCAGGAATACATACGGGAACACCAGTGTCATCGCCGTGAACTGAAGGCAGGTAGCCAGGATTCCGAAATAATTATTCCCTTCGTGGCGGAACAGGCTGGTATAGAGCGCCATGAAGGCCGAAGCGACCAACACCTCCCCCAGGCACCACAGCACATATTGCCACCACTTGAGCGCGAATTCACGTTGCAGGAAATAGAACACGGTCCGGCTCAGGATCAGCCAGACCAGCAGGATGCAGGATAGCATCACGATGTGCACGCCGGGCGTGAAGCCGCCGAACGAATAATACTCCTGGATGCGGAACGGATTGTACAGCATGCAGAAAGCAAAAAAGAAAAAGGGCAGCACGATCATATAGATGACCTGCGAAGAATAGCCCTTTGCCAGTCTCAAAGCAGAGTCCATGGTGTCAAATTTAATCCCAGAATCCGGTGGGACGAAACGTTCGTCCTCCGAATTTCGTCCCAAAAATAGGGCGATTTTTCCGCCAAAACAAGTTTTTGCGGCTTTTTTGTCCCAGATGCCCCGCTTTCTTTCCCAGCCCGGGCCGGCTGACCTAATTTTGCACCAAACGAAAAAAGCTATGAGACATTTTCTTTCTTATTTCGAAGAGGTGACGCTTGCCAAGTGGGAGCGTCCCGCCCTCAGTGATTACAAAGGAAGCGACTATAGCTATGCGCAGGTCGCTACCGAAATGAAGAAACTCCGTATTGCATTCAAGCGCCTGGGCCTCAAGCCCGGGGATAAAGTAGCCTTTTGCGGCCAGAATTCCGCCCGATGGGCGATGGCTTTCCTTGCCACCGCCACCTATCACGCGGTCACGGTCCCTATTCTTTACGACTTTACTCCCGACGCCATCCAGCGTCTCACCGATCATTCGGAAAGTGTGGTCCTCTTCACGGACGAGCGGGTATTCTCCCACCTGAGTCCCCTCGAAGCGACGCATTTGAAAGCCGTCGTCAGCCTGAGGAACTACACTTGCCTCTGGGCCCGTGAACCCCGCTTCGCCCAGGCGTTCACAGACGCCGAGGCGGAATTCTGCCGCTTGTTCCCCGACGGTCTGACCCGCGCAGACATCCATTATGAAGGCTCGCTGGACGACCTGGCGATCATCAACTACACCTCGGGTACCACCGGCAACCCGAAGGGCGTGATGCTGACGGGCCGGAGCCTCAGTGCGAATGTCAACTATGCCATCGAGACCATCCGGGTCACGACGGAAGACACTTCGCTCTCCATGCTCCCGATGGCCCACATGTTCGGCCTTACCTTCGAATTCCTCTATCCCCTGTGCGGCGGCAGCCACGTGTACTTCCTGGGCAAAACGCCCAGTCCCAGCACCCTGATGGCCGCCTTCGCCGACGTGAAACCCTACATCCTCATCACGGTCCCCCTGGTCATGGAAAAAATCGTCAAAGGCAAGATCCTGCCGGTCCTGGACAAACCCGCGATGCGAGTGCTGACCCGCATTCCGGGCATCAGCCATCTCCTTTACCGGGTCATGCGCGGCAAGCTGATGGAGGCATTCGGCGGAAATGTCCGGGAGATTCCGATGGGCGGCGCCGCCCTCAACCCGACCGTGGAAGAGGTCCTTCGCAAGATGAAGATGCCCTACGCCGTCGGTTACGGCATGACGGAGTGCGGACCGCTGATCTCCTACAAGCCCTGGAACCGCTTTCGCACCGGTACCTGCGGCGAAAGCCTGGGCAAATATAACGAAGTACGTGTCGCCTCTCCCGATCCCGAGCACATCGTGGGCGAAGTGCAGGTCCGGGGAGACGTTGTGATGCAGGGCTATTTCAAGAATGAAGAAGCGACCCGCGCCGCCTTCACCGAGGATGGCTGGCTCAAGACCGGCGACCTCGGCGTATTCGACAGGCAGGGAAGCGTCGTCCTCAAGGGCCGCAGCAAGTGCATGATCCTCAGTTCCAACGGGCAGAACATCTACCCCGAAGAGATCGAGGCCGTGGCCAACAGTCTCCCGGAGGTCGGCGAATCCCTGGTCGTCTCCCGCGACGGCAAGATCGTCGCGCTGGTCGCCCTGGCGGACGGGGCCGGCACCGTTTCGGCCGACGCCCTGCGGAGCCGGATCAACAGCGCCCTGCCCGGATACAGCCAATTGTCCGGCCTGGAGCTGATGAAAGAGGCTTTCGTCCACACGCCCAAACACTCCATCAAACGCTCTTTGTACACCGATTTGAACGCCTGACAGGAGGGGGTGGCAGGTATGATATTTGCAGCGCTCGCACTTATACTTAAACCTTATGTGGAGAAAATTCTGCGGATGGCTGCTGAAAGCCTTGGGATGGACGGCCGTAGAGCCGCCGGTTGAAGAAGAGAAATGTATCATCCTGGGCGTCCCGCACACTTCGATCTGGGACTTTGCCATTTCCTACCTGTACTATACCTCCGTGGGCGGCTATGCCCGCTGCATGGTCAAGAAGAGCATGTTCTTTTTCCCTTTGGGCCCCCTGATGCGCAAGCTCGGCGCCATTCCCGTGGACCGGTCCAATGCGACCGCCCTGCTCAAGAGCGTCATCGAGGAGATGGAGAAGCCCGGATCCTTCCACCTGGCCCTGGCGCCGGAAGGCACCCGTAAACCGGTCAAGAACTGGAAAACGGGCTTCCACCTGATCGCGCGGGAAGCGAACATCCCCGTCTATCTGGGCTATTTCGACTGGAAGACCAAGCGCGTGGGCCGCGGCCAGAAAGTCGAGCTGACCGATGACGCGCGCGCCGACATGAAGCGCATCCAGCAGATGTACGAAGACATGCACCTCGTCGGGAAACATCCCGAAAAATACATAACGCACTGATGAGACATAAGTTTCAGACTCTCACCGAAGTATTCAACTATTCCATATCCAAGTTTTCCAAGCGGACTTCTTTCTGCTTTTCTGACGGAAGCGAACAATATACTTACCAGGAATTCGGAGACCGCTGCCGGCATCTGTCCGAGCAGCTGGCCAATTTCGGCGTCAACAGCGGCGACCGCATCGCCATCCTGTCGCAGAACATGCCCAACTGGCCGGTAGCCTATTTCTCCGCCGTGGCGTTCGGACGCATCGCCGTTCCGATGCTGACCGAGCTCACGCCCAACGAAGTCGGCAACATCATCACCCATTCTGAGGCGAAGGCGGCCTTCGTGTCGAAGCGCCTCTATGACAAGATTCCGGAGCACGTCCTGGCGCAGCTGCGCATCGTCTTCTATACCGACGACCTGTCCATCGCCCGCGTGGGCGATGAAGCTTATACTTGCAATGGGACGATTTCTGCGCCGACGCCCGACAACCTGGCCTGCATCATCTACACCTCCGGCACCTCCGGCGCCGCGAAGGGCGTGATGCTGAGCCATCGGAACTTCGTTACCAATATCCTGGAAGCCTGGAAGGCCCAGCACGTGTACAAGCGGGACGTATTCCTGTCCATCCTGCCCCTGGCGCACACCTATGAGATGAGCATCGGGATGCTCTACGCCTTCTCGCACGGCGCGGCGACCTATTATCTCAACCGGCCCCCGACCCCTTCGGTGCTGATTCCGTCCTTCTCCAAGATACGGCCGACGGTGATGCTCTCCGTGCCCCTGGTCATCGAAAAGATCTACCGCGCCAGCATCGTGCCGACGGTGGAGAAGAGCCGTTTCCTGAGCCACCTGAAGAAATACTTCCCCGCCCTGCTCTACTGGCTGGTGGGAATGCGGCTCAAGAAGACCTTCGGCGGGCGGATCAAGTTCTTCGGCATCGGCGGTGCCAAGCTGGATATCGAAGTCGAAAAGTTCCTGAAGAAGGCGCATTTCCCTTACGCCATCGGTTACGGCCTGACGGAGACGGCGCCCCTGATCTGCAACGCCAACCCGCGCCAGACACATATCGGAACGACCGGCATCGCGGCTTATGGCATTCAGGTCCGGCTCGAAAACAGGGACCCCGAGACAGGGGAGGGCGAAATCGTCGTCAAGGGCGACAACGTGATGCGTGGTTACTACAAGGACTACGACCGCACGCAGTCTGTCTTTACCAAGGACGGCTGGTTCCGCACCGGCGACCTGGCCAGCGTGGACAAGCGCGGGCGCTATTCCATCAAGGGGCGCATGGGCAGCGTGATCATCGGCCCTTCCGGGGAGAATATCTACCCCGAGGAGATCGAGAGCGTGATCAACAACATCAAGGACATCAGCGAGTCGCTGGTCGTCAAGCGGAACGGCCGCCTCGTCGCCCTCGTCCATTTCAACGACAACGTCCTGGACTGGAACTACGAGAACCAGGACCGCTTCATCGAGGACATGGCGCGCCGCCGCGAAGAGATCCTGAAGTTCGTCAACGAGCGCGTCAACCGCAGCAGCCGCATCTCCGACGTCGAGGTGGAGAAAGAGCCTTTCATCAAGACCGCCACCCTCAAGATCAAGCGCTTCCTCTACAAGGAGAAGAAAGAGGACGGGGAAGCGCCGAAGAAGGATCAATAAATCACCGCACCACCTTCACCGGCCGGCCCTGCGCCGCATAGACGACGGTCTCGGGGTCGTCGGCTTCGACCCGCTCCAGGCGCACCAGCGTCGTATCGTACTGCATCCCGGGGGCGTCGATGGCGTTCAGCATGCGGATCTGGCTGCTGCCGATCTTCGAATCCCGGACGATGATGCTGTCCACCGGCGTGCGGCTCTGGATCAGGCAGGGAATCTCATTCTCGACAAAAACCCGTTCGAAGACGATGTTGCTCTGGACCGGGATCTCCGCATACGGATAGTAACTCCGCGAATACTGGTCGTGGTCGAAATGCAGGCAGAGGGCCACGTGGCGCTTCTTCGCCAGGCGAATATCCCGGAAGACCACGTTGCGCACGCCGCAGCTGTGGCAGATGTTCCGGTCCTGCGACATCGTCCAGGTGATCCCGTCCGGATAGGTTTGCGTCCCCGACAGATGCGTCGGCCGGACCGTCGAAGTATAATTCACCTTCTCCTTCGGCCCGTTGGAACGGTAGATCCGGCCCTCCGAAACGACGGCGTCGCCCGACGACTGGATGTCCATCCCTTCCTCCCAGTCGCGCCAGCCGCCCGCCAGGATGCGGGCGAAAAAGCCGGTCGTGCCATGCTCCGGGTCGTCCAGGTCGATGCAGTCCTCGATCACGCCGTCCTCGATCCAGCCCAATTCGGGATTGCTGGTCGTATAGTCGTGGGCGTTGAGCGCAATCGGGTCGTCGTAGGTCTTGAAGACCCCGTGCCGCACGGCAAATCCGCGCCCCGGCCCGAAATGCACGGCGTCCTTCATCCCCTCGATGTGCACGCGCTCCACCACGGCGTCCTCGAAGGTGCAGATCTGCAGCGCGAAATCCTTCGGCGGCAGGTCCAGTATCGTGAAATCTTCCACCCGCAGATGCTTGACATAGAAGAATCCGACCTGGCAGAGCATGCCCACGATCGTGGGGATGTCCTGCCCGCGGTCCAGGCCGTTGCAGCGGATGTGCAGGCCGCGGACGCTGATGTCCTCGTCGAATTCCCGCGTCAGCGCGCCCCGGTTGAGGAAGACGAAACGCGCGCCCACGCTGTCGGGGCCCAGAGCCTTGGAGAGCACGACGCCGTCGGCGAAGGTCAACTCCGTCCCGCCGTCGATCAGCAGGGTGCGGCAGACCTTGTATTCGCCCCTCTTGCGCACCTTGATCCGGCCGCCGCCGTCCAGGCAGCGCTGGAAGGCCTCGGAATTGGCCAGGGCGTCATTCTCCGGCAGGAAACCGTAGCGGTCGGCGTATTTCACGTTCTGGCAAGCGCCCAGGGTCAGCAGGGCGGCGAGCGCGCAAGAGATCAGTTTGGAATATATCATGGTTTGTATTGATTATCAGCCTTCCAGGCAAGCCAGGAGCAGGTCCTTGTCCGGGGCCTGGGCATCCGCGATGCGGCCCTTGAGCCGCCAGAGGCGGTTGTTCACCACGCCCTTCTCCTTCTCCAGGATGGTGGCCATCGCGGTCCGGCTCAGGCCCGAGGCCGCCAGCACGAAGAGCTTGACGTCCTCGTCCTTGCAGCGCGGCAGCTGGGCGCGCAGCTTGTCCACCGCGCCGTCGTGGGCCGTATTGACCGCCTTCTCGAAACTCTCAAGCGTCCCGGGGTCGTCCCGCAGGCCGCTGATGGCGTTTTTCACCTCTTTCAAAAGGCGCGAAGGCAGTTTGTCGGAGGATTCGCCGTAGATGTAATACTGCTCGCAGAGGCGCTCCAGGATCTCGTTCTTGCCGGCGACGGTGCCTTTCAGCACCCGCGAGGACTCCGCCAGGCGCTGGCGCAGTTCCTCGGCCGTGGCGATGGTTTCTTCGGCTTCCTCGCGCAGGCGCCGGATCTCCTCGCGGCGCGCCCGGAGGTACCAGAGGGCCGTACTGGCCACGGCGATCAGCAGGAAGAGCAGCGCCCAGATTCCCAGCCGGGACGAACGCAGCCGCTCGGCCGCCAGGGCGCCCTGCGACTCCAGATAATCCTCGCGCGCCAGGGAGACGGCGTCCCGCATGGCGGTATTATCCGCATCGTTGCCGGCTTCGACCACCTTTTCCAAGGCCTTGAGCGCATCTGCGCTGCGACCTTCGTGAGCCGCAATCTGATAAGCGCGGAAACGGGCCTGGCTGCGGTCGGAGGCGGTTTCCGCCTGAGCAAAGGCTCTACGCAGGCGCATCTGCGCTTCGGCAGCCTGCCCCAGAAGCGAATAGGACCAGGACAGCACGCCCTGGTCGGCGCTGGACAGGGGGTGGTGCAGGTCGTCCGCGACGCGGGAAAGCAGTTCCACGGCCGATGCCGGGTCCGGCGGGTCTTTCTGGAGCAGGAGCGCGGCATAACTGCGCAGAGCCCCGACTTCGGTTAGGGTGTCGGAGGCTTCGTGGGCCTCGGAGAGGACGGCCTGATAGACTTTTTCGGCCTGCGCGAGGTCCTCAAGGTTGTACCAGGCCTGACCGTATTCGAGCAGGGTGGCCCTTTCCTCTGCCCGGAGCGCCGCGGCCGCCAGGCTGTCCGTCTCGTTGGATGCCGCGCGCCGGTATGCTTCCCAGGCGGAGTAGAGTTCGCGGGCGGCGGGGACATATTCGCGCGATGCGTTGTAGACGTGGGCCAAGCGGCGGCCCGTGCGGCCCCGTGCGGCATCGTCCCGGGCTTCCCTGGCTGCTCTCAGCGCCTTTTCGTAGGAGATCACCGCCTTGTGCAGGGCGTCTTCCTGCTCCTGGACGCCGGCCAGCAGGGACCAGGCCGCGATGCGGTCCTTTGCCGGACTGTGGCGTTCGAACCAGTCCGCGGCAGCTTCCAGTCGCCCTTCGTCCGCGTCCGGGATGAAGCCGAATTCCTCGACGTCGGCCTGCGCGGCCCGGAGGGTCTCCACGGCCGTTTTCCGGCCGCCGGTGCAGGACAGAAGCGCCAGGCTACAAAGAATTATCGTTAGAAATCGGTTCATATCCCCTACCATTTCCACAAAGATAAGCAAATCCTCGCAGAAGATTTTCTATCTTTGACATTATGAAAAGACTGTTGCTGATTCCCCTCTTTTTCCCCCTCTTCCTCTCCGCACAGGAATGGACCCCCGCCGAATGGCCCGTCCTGACGCACTATGATGCGGCCCACCTGCAGGAAATCGCCCTTCCGCTGGGCGGCATCGGCACCGGCACCGTGTCCCTCGGCGGCCGCGGGGAGCTGCGCGACTGGGAGATCATGAACGTCCCGGCCAAGCACTTCAACACCGGCACCGCCGAGCGCAACGCCCCCTTCTTCGCGATCTACGTCAAGGATGCGCAAGGAAGCAGCACCACCACGATGCTCGCCGGTCCGCTCTACCCCAACGAATACAACAGCCCTTCCGGCTCCCCCGTGGACAACTTCGGCCTGCCCCGTTTCCGCGACGCATCCTTCGACGCCGCCTATCCCTTCGGCCAGGTGAGCCTCTCGGACCCGGAGATCCCGGTCCGCGTCCGCATCAAGGGCTTCAACCCCCTTGTGCCGACCGACGCCGACAAGAGCGGCCTGCCCGTCGCCGTGCTTTCCTACGAAGTGACGAACGTCTCCGGCGCCCCCCTCGAAGTCTCGGTCAGCGGGTCCTTGCGCAACTTCATCGGCCGCGACGGCCAGAAGAATGACGCCAAGGAGAATGTCAATGAATTCCGCAGCCGCGGCGGCCTCAGCGGCATATACCTTTATTCGAAAGGCGTCCCGCGGGACCATCAGGCCTGGGGCACCATCGCCCTCGTGACGGCCGCGGATCAGGGGGTCAGCTACAGAACCTCTTCTAAACGCAACAGCTGGAACCGGGCCCTCCTCAACTTCTGGGACGATTTCAGCGCCGACGGGATTTTGAGCGAACAGGAGCCTTCCGGCGAAAACGACCCGATGGCCTCGCTCGCCGTCAAAAAGACGCTCGCGCCCGGGCATACAGAGGCCTTCACCTTCTATTTCACCTGGAGTTTTCCGAACCGCTTCGGCTGGTCCGAGCGCATCGAGGGCAACTATTACTGCCGGGAATACGACGACGCCTGGACGGCGGCCGAAAAGATCGTGCCCCGCATCCCGGCCCTGGAAGAGGAGACGCTCCGGTTCGTGAACGCCCTGCTGTCTTCCAGCTACCCCGACGTCGTCAAGGAAGCGGCGCTCTATAACCTGTCCGTGCTGCGTTCCCAGACGGTCTTCCGCCTCCCGGACGGGCACCTGATGGGCTGGGAAGGCGTCAACAACCACGCCGGCTCCTGCCACGGGACCTGCACCCACGTCTGGAACTATGAGGTCGCCACCCCCTTCCTCTTCGGGGAACTGGCCCGCAGCATGCGCGACGTGGAATTCACCTACGCGACCCGGGACGACGACGGCTGCATGAACTTCCGCGCGGACCTGCCCCTTTCCAAGGCCGCCGACCGGCACGCGCCCGCCGCCGACGGGCAGATGGGCTGCATCATGAAGGCCTACCGCGAGTGGCAGCTCAGCGGGGACGCCGCCTTCCTCGCGGAATACTGGCCCAAGATCCGGAAGGCCCTCGCCTTCGCCTGGGTCGAGAAAGGCTGGGACGGCAATCAGGACGGCGTCATGGAAGGCTCGCAGCACAACACGATGGACGTCAACTACTTCGGCCCGAACCCCCAGATGCAGTTCTGGTACATGGGGGCCCTCCTGGCCGGCGAAAAGATGGCGCTCGCGATGAAGGACAAGGCCTTCGCGCGCAAGTGCCGGGAGCTGTTCGAAAAGGGCAGCGCCTGGACGGACGCCCATCTCTTCAACGGGGAATACTACGAGCACCGGATCACCGACCCGGAGACCTTCGAATTCCTGGACATGGACGACCCGGCCGTCAAGATCCCGGACTACCAGCTCGGCCGCGGCTGCCTCGTGGACCAGCTCGTGGGCCAGTATATGGCGCACATCTGCGGCCTGGGCTATCTTGGGGACCCGGAGCATATCCGGACGACGCTCGAAAGCATCATGAAATACAACTACGTGGAAGGCATCGGCCGCCGTTTCAACAACATGCGCTCTTTCGTCTTCGGCGACGAATGCGCCCTGCTGATGGCCTCCTGGCCCCACGGCCGCCTCGAAGTGCCCTTCCCCTATTTCGGGGAATGCATGACCGGCTTCGAGTACGCCGCCGCGGTGGGCATGCTCTACGAAGGCCAGAAGGAGAACGGCCTGAAATGCATCCGCGCCATCCGCGAACGCTTCGACGGCGCCCGCCGCAGCCCCTTCAACGAGCCCGAGTGCGGCTACCACTACGCCCGTTCGATGGCCAGTTGGGCCGCAGTGCTGGCCCTGAGCGACTTCCATTATTCCGGCGTGGACCAGACGATGAATTTCACCTCCGCCCCCGGCCGCTATTTCTGGAGCAACGGCTATGCGTATGGGATCTGCGAAGTCTCGGAGGACGCCGTGAAGCTCGAAATCCTGAAAGGCTCCCTCGAGCTTAAGTCCCTGACCCTCAGCGGCCGCAAGAAGCCCGTCGCCACGCGGATTGCGCTTTCGGAAGGGCAAAGTGCTGATTATAAACTGTAAGATTTGACTTCTATGAAAAAACTGCTGCCTATCATCCTTTTGCTCGCCAGCTTCTTGCCCGTCCATGCTTTTTCTTTTCCTTGGCTAGCTCCTCCACATAATTATCCGGACATCGTGTTCAATCGCGCGCCGCTGGCGGACGACGCCTACGCCGAACTGCCCCTGGGCGCGATACGGCCGCAGGGCTGGCTGCTGGACCAGTTGGAGCGGCAGCGGGACGGGATGACGGGGCATCTGGATTCGCTGTATGCGCCTGTCGTGGGGGATGACAATGCCTGGATCGGGGGCGAGGGAGATACCTGGGAACGGGGACCTTATTGGATTGACGGACTGCTGCCGCTGGCGTACTTGCTGGACGACGAGGTCCTGATCCGGAAATCCCTCAAATGGACTGAAGCGATGCTGACCTCCGCCCGCGATGACGGCTATTTCGGCAACGCCATCTCGCGGCCCTACATTGAGGGTTTCCAGCGCGGGAAGGCCGAGGACTGGTGGCCCAAGATGGTGGCGCTCAAAATCCTGAAGCAGTACTATATGGCGACCGGCGACGAGCGGGTCATCACCGTCATGACGAATTATTTCCGCTACCAGTTGAAGGAGCTCCCGGAGCATCCGCTGGAGCATTGGACCGACTGGGGCAAATGGCGCGGCGGTGACAACCTGGAGATGGTCTGGTGGCTGTACAACCGCACCGGGGAGCCTTTCCTGCTGGAACTGGGCGACTTGATCCACAGTCAGACGCATCCCTGGACCTCCATCCTTTCCGGCCAGGACATCCTCGCGCGGCAGAACACCCTCCACTGCGTCAACCTGGGCCAGGGCTTCAAGGAGCCCGTGGTCTGGTGGCAGCGCTCCCACAATGAAGCGGACCTGCAGGCGCCCATCAAAGGCATGGAGACGATCCGCGAGACCATCGGCCTTCCCACGGGCCTTTGGGCCGGGGACGAACTGACTCAGTTCGGCGAACCCACCCGCGGCTCCGAATTCTGCACGGCGGTCGAAATGATGTATTCCCTGGAAGGGATGCTACGTGTCACGGGCGACCTGCGCTGGGCCGAACAACTCGAGCGCATCGCCTACAACGCCCTGCCCACGCAGGCCACGGACGACTGCGACGCGCGCCAGTATTTCCAGCAGACGAACCAGATCGCCTGCACGCGCCAGGTGCGCAATTTCTCCACCGAGCACGACGGCACGGACGTAGTCTTCAGCCTGCTCGGCGGCTATCCCTGCTGCACCTGCAACTGGCACCAGGGCTGGCCCAAACTGGTCCAGAACCTCTGGTACGCCAGCCGCGACGGGGGACTCGCAGCCCTAGTCTATGCGCCTTCGAGCGTCACCGTCGCCTTGGATAACCACTGGGTGAACATCACCGAAGAGACCGCCTATCCCTTCGACGGGACTGTAACAGTAAAAGTCCACTTCCCCGGCAAGCACCGCAAACGCGCCATGCCCACGGCCACCTTCCCCCTGCATTTCCGCATCCCGGCCTGGTGCGAGGGCGCCACGGTCACGACCCGCGACGGGAAACTGCATCCCGCGGCGGGCGAGACCGTGAAAGTCGAGCGCACCTGGCACGACGGGGACACGGTCGTCCTGCATTTCCCCATGCGTGTCCGGACCGAGCGCTGGTACAGCTGGGGCACGACGGTCACGCGCGGCCCCCTGCTCTATGCCCTCAAGATGAATGAAACCTGGACGAAGAAGGCCTTCGAAGGCCCCGACGCCGCCCAATACGGCCCCTGGTACTACGAAGTGACCTCCGACAGCCCCTGGAACTACGGATTCATAGCCCGTGAGCTCGGCAATCCGGATACCTTCCAAGTCGAAGCGCGTCCCCTCCGCGAAGGCGAATACCCCTGGAACCTCGCCGGCGCCCCGGTTACCATCCGGGCCAAAGCCGTCACCCTCCGCGACTGGCACGAGGACCGCGGCTCTGCCGGCGCCATCCAATACTTCAGCCAATCCCAGTCCGATGTGGAAGGCCCCGCCGAAATCGAACTCATCCCCTACGGCTGCACCACCCTCCGCATCTGCGAATTCCCCCTCCGCTTCTAACGGCAAAAACAAAGACAAATCACTATGGAAGACAGACGATCCTTTCTGAAGAAAAGCGCCCTGGCCGCCGCCGCAGCCATCGCCGCCCCCTCCGTCCTAACCTCCTGCGGCTCCCCGAAGTCCGGTGGTACCCCCACCCCCGGGGAGCATTCCCCGAAGGGTTCCTCCCTGCTCCCCGGGGGCGGGGGTGCTGCCGGACTATGCTGCGAACCAGGAATCGGATTACCCATTACGGGCACCTTTCTGGACGAAATCTCCCACGACATCCCCCACCAGAACTGGGGCGAACGCGAATGGGACGCCGACTTCGCCTACATGAAAGCCATCGGCATCGACACCGTCATCGACATCCGCTGCGGCTACCGCAAATTCATCACCTACCCCTCCCCCTACTTGCTCAAAAAGGGCTGCTACATGCCCTCCGTCGACCTCATCGACCTCTTCTGCCGCCTCGCCCAGAAGCACGGGATGAAGTTCTACCTCGGCCTCTACGACTCCGGCCGCTACTGGGACACCGGCGACATGAGCTACGAGGTCGAATCCAACCGTTTCGTCATCGACGAGGTCTGGGAACGCTACGGGCGCAAGTACGACAGCTTCGGCGGCTGGTACATCAGCGGCGAGATTTCCCGCGCCACCAAGGGCGCGATCGAGAGTTTCCGTACGATGGGACGCCAGTGCAAAGAGGTTTCCGGCGGCCTGCCGACCTTCATCTCCCCTTGGATCGACGGCAAGAAAGCAGTCGCCGCAGCCGGAGGCGCCCTGACCCGGGATGACGCCGTCTCCGTCGCCCAGCACGAAAAGGAATGGGACGAAATCTTCGACGGCATCCACGACTATGTGGACGCCTGCGCCTTCCAGGACGGACACATCGACTACGATGAACTGGACGCCTTCTTTACAGTCAACAAAAAGCTGGCAGACAAGTACGGGATGCAGTGCTGGACCAATGCGGAGAGCTTCGACCGCGACATGCCGATCAAGTTCTTCCCTATCAAGTTCGACAAACTCCGGCTCAAGCTGGAAGCGGCGGCCCGCTGCGGTTACGACAAGGCGATCACCTTCGAGTTCTCGCATTTCATGAGCCCGCAGTCCGCCTATCTGCAGGCCGGCCATCTTTATGATAGATATAAAGAATATTTTGGTATACGATAAATAATTATTGTTTTCTGTATGGGTACTGCGAAAAATGTCCGCATGGGCTATGTGGTGTTCCTGTCGGTGGTCGCCGCCCTGGGGGGTATTCTTTTCGGCTATGACACGGCCGTCATTTCCGGCACGACGGACATCGTCGCCGGGCAATTCTCCCTGGACGACCTGGCCAAGGGCTGGTATGTCGGCTGCGCGCTGATCGGATCCATCATCGGCGTGCTGGTGGCGGGGATGCTGAGCGATTTCCTCGGACGCAAGAAGACCATGCTCATTTCCGCCTTGATGTTCAGCATATCGGCAATCGGCTGCGCCGTCTGCTCCGGCATGACGCAATTGGTGGTCTTCCGCATGATCGGCGGCTTCGGCATCGGCGTGGTGTCGGTCGTCTCCCCGGCTTACATTTCGGAGATTGCGGTCCCGGAGAAGCGCGGGATGCTGGTGTCCCTGTACCAGCTGGCGATCACGGTGGGCTTCCTGCTCGCGTACCTGGTCAATTATCTGGTCCTGAAGAGCGCGGACACATCCCTGTGCACGACAAGCGCCTCTATCCGCAGCATCCAGCCCCTGGGCGTACGGATGTTCAACAGCGAATACTGGCGGGGCATGCTGGGCTATGAGACCATTCCGGACCTGCTGTTCCTGCTGGTCATTTTCTTCATTCCGGAGAGCCCGCGCTGGCTGATCGTGAAGGGGCGGGACGAGAAGGCCCGGGGCGTACTGTCGCGCATCTATCCGGCCCCGGAGGACGTTTCCGCGCAGCTGGCGCTGACGAAGGCGTCCATTGCGGGAGAGGTCAAGTCGGAATGGAAGGCGCTGCTAGAGCCGGGCATCCGCACGGCGGTGCTACTGGGCTCGGCGATCGCCATCCTGGGGCAGTTCATGGGGGTCAATGCGGTCCTGTATTACGGTCCGGAGTTTTTCAAGGACGCGGGGTTCGAGGATCCGCTGTTCTCCACCGTGCTGGTGGGGGTGGTCAACATGCTGACGACGGTAATCGCGCTGCTGATCATCGACAAGGTCGGGCGTAAACAACTGGTTTACTGGGGAGTCAGCGGGATGATCGTGTGCCTGCTGATGATCGCGCTGTATTTCCTGCCTTCGACGCATCTGCCGACCTGGTTCATGCTGACTTTCTTCCTGCTGTACGTGTTCTGCACGGCGATTTCGATCTGCGCGGTCATCTTCGTGCTGCTGGGCGAAATGTACCCGAACCGGGTGCGGGGCCTGGCGATGTCCATCGCCGGATTCGCGCTCTGGGTGGGAACATATCTGATCGGGCAGTTGACGCCCTGGATGCTGTCTCACCTGACGCCGGCAGGGACATTCTTCCTTTTCGCTTTCATGTGTCTGCCGTACCTGTGGATCATGTGGCGGCGCATCCCGGAGACCACGGGGAAGACACTGGAGGAGATTGAGGCTTACTGGAAGCGGTAGTCGAGGGTCCAGCGGAAGGTCTGGCCGGGGGTGATGTGGAAGGGGATGTAGGGTTCGAGGCAGGAGACGTCGGCGTTGGACCAGAAGACGGCGTAGTCCATGGGGCGGTCGCAGGAGACTTCGACGGTTAGGTCGTTGTCCAGGTTTTGCATTTTGAAGCGGTAGCCTTCTCCGGCAGTGGGCAGGCTCCGACCTCGGCTACGTCCAACTTTGAGGGGGCTCTGCTCCCTACTATCCCCCGCGGCTCCCGGGCTACCGACATCGCCTTCGGCTCCGTCCCGCCCTCCGCCGGGCGCGTTGAGACGCGCCATCGCTTGCTTTGCAGGCTCCACGGCATTCGACTCAACGCCGAAGGTCGGACCTGCCACACCGCCCAAAGCTTCTCTTACCGGGCGGATGTTTCCCATGAAGACGGTTTCTTCGGGGGCGAGGTCGCGGGTGAAGACGATGCCGTCGTCGGTGAGGTGAACGGAGTCGTAGGGGGCGCGCCAGTCTCCGGTGGGGCGCCAGGGGAAGGTGAAGCGGGTGGCGCGGCCGGTGGGGGCGCCGTCGAGGATGAAGAAGTTGTGGCAGTAGACGTGGCCGGTGAGGGGTGTGGGGCCGGTGTTGGTCAGCGCGTGAGAAAGGCGCAGGCGGCCTTCTGCGGGGATCTCCACTGTCTTTACATAATCGTAATATCCATCCAAAACATGACAGAAAGTAGCTGAGGTCAGCTCCGGACCGGCGGGCAGGCTCCGACTTCGGCTACGTCCATTCTCGCTTCGCTGCGGCTGAGTAACGCCGAAAATCGGACCTGCCGCGCCGGTCTCGAGGGCCTGATCGAAAGTGACCGTCAGGCGGCCGGGATTGAGGATATCGTAGAGATGGAAGCGGTCGTAGGGGCGGTCTTCCCGGCGCAGCAAGCCCACGCCGATTTTGACGAAGCTATTGCCGGCGAGCAGGCTCCGACCTCGGCTACGTCCATCCTCGCTTCGCTGCGGCTGAGTGACGCCGTCGGTCGGACCTGACTCGCCGGACTGTCCAATCTCGTCCAGGAAGAATTCTTCGGCGGGACCGCTAACGGCGTCGTGGGAGAAGGGGTCGTAGTGGCGTTGCCAGGGCTGGATGTAGCGGTGGCCGCCGGATTCCAGGTCGAGGATGATGCCGGTACGGTCGAAGCGGGTGCCGCGGTAGTACGGCTCCGCCGCCCGCGGATCCGCCATCCGCAGCCACGTCGATCCATTCTTTAAAACAATTCCCTCCATCTATATCATTCGACTGGCCGCCGGTCACAAAGCCCGGTCACAGACCGCCACACCGACGCGGGAGTCGGCGCAGCCGTAGTACAGGTACCAGCGCCCGTCGCGGTAGACCAGACCTTCGGAGAAAATGGTTCCGGCGGCATACTGGCCCGTGCGCTCGAACTCCGCTTCCGGTTTCAACACCGGAGCATCGAGCCGGTCCAAGAGCCGGACGGGATCCGAAGCGTCAAACAAAGCCTCTCCGGGACAATACGCTTCCGCCCCCACCAAAGGATCCCGCTGACCCTCTTCCCGGGCGTTCTTTCCGTTGTATATCAATATGATACCGGCAGGCGTCAAGACTGCGGGCGGCCCGCATTCCGTCAGCATGCTGTCAAAATACCCGTCCCTCGGCTCCAGCACCCGAAGCAGGGAGCCGTCCTCCGCGAGCAACGGGGTCCAGTCCGTCAGGTTGTCAGACACCGCCACGTTCACGAATGCCTCGCCCCAGTACATCACATACTTGCCGGCGAAGGGCCCTTCTCCATCGAAACGATGGATGACCAACGCCCCGTCGCGAAGTTCCGTCACGATCGACGCCGACTTGGTCGGGATGTCGCGGAAACGTCCTTCCCAAGCCTGGGCGAAAGCCGGCCCGTACTTGGTCCAGGTGTGCAGATCCCGGGAAGTGGCGACGGCGAGCCGGGGGCATTCCCGGTTCCACTGGGTATACAGGCACACATAGAGCCCGTCCCCCGTTACCGCGACCCTAGGATCCTCGCAGCCGCCGGGCCATTCATATTCCTTCTGCGAATCTTCATCCGGGAACAGGACAGGCGAAGGCTCGATCTGCATGGAAGAACCGTCATCGGTCCAGGCCAGGCCCAATCGGGACGTGCGCGTGCCGATGCCCTGGTTAAGGTCGTCTTCACTTCGGAACAGGACGGCAATGCGGCCGTCACGGAGCGTTGCGGCCGGATTGAAGGCAGCGCCCTCAGCCCATTTCACCGGCATTCCCAACATCGGGCAATCGAAACACAGACCCGCATCCGGAGCGATGACCGGACCGGAAACCGGCCGCGAAAAGGGTCCGATCGCCCAATCCGGAAGATCGGAGGAAGGAACTCCTTTCTGGCAAGACACAAACGCCCAGGCAGCAGCCAGCACGACAAAAACCCTGAATCTCATAAACTATTTCTTCTTGAAAAATCCCAATGTTGAAAGCACGGCGCGGTTGCCACCGGTCTGATCATTCAGATGCTCCCCGGCCACGACCATGCCCGTCGAACCGCCGCCGTCCAGGTTGATCGCCCCGACGCAGCCGATGTCTTTCAGAATCAGCGCCACCTCATCCACATACGCCCCGTCGCTCGAAGCGATCCGGCCATCGCAAATAAACAGTACGATGCGTCCGTCCGCCGTATATCCTACCGCCGTGCGGTCGGGATGCGGCGGGAAAATGTCCTTCGCCCAGACTTCGTAATTCGTCCGATAGTGCCCGGCTGCCGTCGAAACCCGGTCCACGCAGCACTGCCCCTTGTACAGCAGCATCGGCCCCGTGCTGATCGCCTGCCGGGGACTCCAAGATACCGCCGGTCCCGGGAAGGTCGAAGTCGCGAGACCGTAAAGCGCCTCTCCCACCACGGAAGGCAGCGGCCTGTCGTACCAGTACAGTTCGGTAGCGGAAGGCGCGCTCACCCAATACGTCGCCGGCTTCCCGGCCGCATCCGTTCCGAACGCCGCCCGCGTGATGTTGTACAACTTCGAATCATACGCCCAATAACTGCCGTCCACCTCGTCCCGCCAAGCCTGTTTCACCCCGTCGGCGATGATCACCCCGATATGCTTGGTGCCATAGATGCCACCGTTGATCAGAACCCAGCAGTCCGCTCCCGCCTGCGCATCGACAGTCGCCACGGCGGAAGGGTTCTGCACGCGGAATTCCACCTCTCCCGTGCAGTCTGCGACCGCATACCAGGCGTGGAATGCGCGCCCGTTCAGTTGCGACGCCGTCTCATAGACTTCGATCGCAGAAGGCAGCGTCGGCGAGGAAACCCGTGTCCAGTCCAGATGAATGGGTGCGGGCTGGTCTGCCAGCCGAACCGTAGCAGGCTCACTGTACCAATACTCGCCGCCCGATTTCACGTAGGCGCTCATCCGGTAGTCGCGACCCGCCTCCAGGACGGCCCCCGGCACGACTTGATACACTTCCCTGGAATCGGGAAGCGCCGGCCCTCTCAGGCAGATGTCGCTCACCGTCGGAGCGCCCGACGCGCTGAGGCAGATTCCATGCTCCGGCGCCGATTCCGGCACCTTCTCCAGCTGATAGCGCACTGCCAGGCAGGCATATCCGGCTTCGCACGCCGTCACGACCGCCCGCGGAAGATTCTCATAATCAATGATCTTTGTCAGTTCGGAATAGGAAATCTTCGAGAGCGTCTTCCCCTCCTTGCCGACCGCCTGCACCCCGAAGTAATAGCTCGCCCCCGGCGTCAGGCCGGTGAATTCATAGCTGGAACTTCCAGCCGGAAGCTCGGCCGTCGGCGTCGTGTAATACGCATCCCCGGCCCCCCGGGCGAACACATAATACGAAGCCGCATCCCTCGCCGCCGTCCAGCTTAGCCTCGCTGAACTCGATGTCAGCTGCTCAACGGCCAGGCCCGTCGGATCCGCGGGTGGCGCCTCGGGCGGTGCGGGCTTCTCCCCACAGGCAACCAGGCTCAACATCGTCCAAAGGGCGAAGAAACGTAACAATCGCATAAACAAAACGCTCAGTCCACCACAAAAATAATAAAATGACTTGTAGAATGCACGTTTTTTTCATAAATTTGCACCACAGTACACCACACTTGCACCGATGAGAAACCACAAATTATATAAATGGGAAGTTCTGGCCCTGCTCTGGATGGCCTTTCTGCTCAACCAGGCGGACCGGCAGGTCTTCAATACCGTGCTGCCCGCCATCCGGGACAGCCTGGGCCTGACGGACACCTCCGTCGGTCTGATCGCAACGGTTTTCAACCTCTTCTACGCCATCATGGTGCCGCTCGGAGGCTGGGCGGGCGACCGATTCAGCCGTAAGTGGGTCACGACGATCAGCATCCTGTTCTGGAGCGTCGCGACGATGTTCACGGGCCTGGCAAACGGTGTGGTGATGCTGGTCCTGATGCGTTCGATCGCCACCGGCGGCGGAGAAGCCTTCTTCGGTCCCGCCAATTATTCCCTCCTGGGACAGTACCACACCGACACCCGGGCACGAGCCATGTCCATTCACCAGACCGCCTACTATGTCGGCGTGATCCTCGCCGGCTGGCTCGCCGGCAAAATCGCCGACTCCCTCGGCTGGCAATACTCTTTCATCCTCTTCGGCGCCGCCGGCATCGTTTGGGGAATCATTATGATATTGAGACTAAAGGATTTCGAAGAGCCCACACAGGCCGGTGACTGCGGGGCCGGCGACGGGTTGAGGGGAGCCTTCCCCGAAGGGTCCCTTTCCGGCTCTCCGAAGCACGCGCCGGCCCGCACCAAACCGGCCGGCGAATCCAAGCCCGGTATCTTAGATGGCTTCAAGACCGTCTTCACGACGCCAACGGCCCTAATGCTGACCCTCGGCTTCAGTGCCTTCATCTTCGTCATCACCGGCTACATGACCTGGGTCCCTGCTTACCTCCAGGAAGAATTCGGCCAAAACCAGGAAATGGCCGGCCTCCACTCCATGCTCTGGACCTACGTCGCCGCCTTTGTCGGCGTCCTCCTCGCCGGCACCCTCTCCGACAAGATCGGCGCCCGCGACCACAAACTCCGCATGTACATCCAAGGCGCCGGCCTCCTCCTCGGCGCCGTATTCCTCTTCCTCATGGGCGGCAACCGCGTCCTCTGGATCCTCTACGCCTGCTTCGCCGGCTGGGGCTTCTTCCGCGCCTTCTTCGACGCCAACATCTACACCGTCCTCTACGACGTCACCCCCGCCCGCCTGCACGCCTCCTGCTCCAGCGCCATGATCACCACCGGATTCGCCGTCGGCGCCCTCGCCCCGGTCATCCTCGGCGCCATGAAAGAAAGCATGGGCAGCCTCAGCGCCACCTTCCCCCTGCTCGGCGTGATCTGGGCCGTCACGGGCGTGGCGCTCCTGATCATCGGGCGCCTGTGCTACCAGAAAGATTATGACAAAATCCACATACAATGAATAAAACGCTGAAACAACGGAAGTCCAAGGCAGGACTGCTGCTCGTGGCTTCCCCGCGCTTCAAGAACCTCTCCGGCCCCAAGCGCGGCACCTACGGGGAGCGAAAGGAAGTGGCCGTGCGCGATATCAAGGCCACGATGGACTTCCTCGACCTGGTCGACCCCGGCATCGTCTACGAGCGCGAAGACGCCGAGCGCGCCATCCGCCTTTTCTTCGACGAGAAAGTCGATTTCATCTATGCCGAATTCCTCTCCTGGAGCGAAGATTTCGCCTGGATCCGCTTCCTGCGCGACTGCCCGGACATCCCCATCCTTTTCGCCAACGTGGCCAAGCCGCGGATGACGTTTGAGACGACCCTGGACGAGGATGATTTCGTCGATTACCTCTGCGCGGGCACGCTCGTGGGCTCCCTGGAAGCTTCCGGGAGCGTCAAGCGTGTGCCCCGGGAGGGCGTGACCACCGTCCTGGGGACGCGGGAAGAAGTGACCGCACGCCTGAAGACCTACGCCAACGCCGCCCGGACCCGGGCTATCCTGCGCCAGTCCAGCGTGGGCCTGATGGCCAACATGAACGAGGCGATGTGGAGCACGTATCTCGACAATTATGACCTCTTCACGAAGCTCGGCCCGGAGATCCATTACCTGCCCTACAGCGACTATGGCACTGAAATCGAGGCGCTTACCGACGAAGAAGTCAAGGCGTACGCCGACGAACTCACGGGCAAATACAAGATGATGGAGGATGTCGAATACGACAAGTTCATCGGCTGTGTCAAGGCCTCTCTGGCTATCAAAAAGATGGCCGAGAAGAACGATATCGACTGCTATGTCTACAACGACATCGACCAGGCGACCTTCCGCACGGCCGGATGTCGGGCGGGGTTCTATCCGCAGTGGTTCAACGAGAACGTGAGCGTGCTGGTGCCGGAGGCCGACATCGGCGCGGGGCTGGCGACCTACGTCCTGAAGCTGTTGAGCGGCCGGAATGTCAATTTCATCGAGCCTTTCCACATCGAGGACGATTTCGGTACGTTCGCCGGCGGGCACGCGGGGCCAAACGACCACAACGACCCGGCGTGGCAGCAGAACGTGGTGATCGCGCGGGACGTGCGTTTCGCGAAGACTTCGTGGAAGTATGCCGGAGCGCCGTTCGCCTGGTATCGCATCAGTCCGGGGATGAAGACGGTGGCGGGTCTGTACGAGGAGGGTGGCAAGTATAAGCTGATTACGTTCCTGGCGGAGTCGCTGGATGCGGCTCAGACGCCGCAGAGTTCCGTCAAGCACCTGCTGGCGACCTACAGCCATACGATTTTCCGGCCGGAAGTGCCGGTGAAGGAATTGTGGGAGCGGGTCTTGCGCATCGGGGCGACGCAGCATTATGCGATCGTGGACGGGGATTGGCGAGCTGAGCTGGCGGATTTCGCGGCGCTGTGCGGCATGGAGTTTTACGATATAAGGTAGAGGCTTATGAGTTTCATGTATAATCCGTTCCCGTATGACGATCCGAAGCCGGTGAACCGGCCGGCGCTCGCCGAGGGGACTATCGATAGCATTGTTGGTGGCGGGACACCTGCCGTCGCAAAAAGGCTTGCGCTGGCGCTCGCCGAACGCCTGAAAGCCGTACCCGCTGGCTTGGTGCGGTCCGGCGCGGGCATCGGGGAGCAGGGAAAAACCCTGCCGGGGAATGCTCCCCTCAACCCATCGCCGGACCCGCAGTCGCCGGCGCGAACGTTAGTGGTAGCGTTCGACGGTTATACGACGGCGCAGTGGGATTTGCTGCTCAATCTGCTGAACCGCGAGTTCGAGATCCTCGGCATTCCGTTCGAGACGGTTGATGCCGCCGCGGCCATTTACAAGAGCGGCAAGGAGATCGACGATATCATTGATCCCCTGCTGATTTGGGACAAAAAGATCGATCCGACGCTGCTCTACGGAAAAATCTGGCACGGCGGTTACGAGGGCCTGATGGACCCCGAAAAGGTCCAAGCATTTCGGGAAGCCCTCGAGAGCCGGCAGGCCCCTTCCGGCGACAGAATTATCGCCGTCTACGGCTACGGGTGCCTGTGCAAGCAATTGCGGGACCTCTATGACGTGCGGTGCTGGTTCGACATCACCCCTAAGAACGCCATGCTCCGCATCCGCGCCGGCGAATACGCCAACCTCGGCAAAGAGCGCACCGGCATCATCAACCGCACCATCCGCCGCTGCTACTACTGCGACTTCGAAAACGCTGTCCAGATCCGAAAGGAACTCCTCCAGACCGGCGAAATTGACTGGTTCTTCCTTGACAACGACCGCCGCCATCTCCAGATGATGCCCTTCGCCGCCTTCGCCGACGTCTGCGCCCAACTGGTCAAATACCCCTTCCGCGCCAAGCCCTGCTACCTGGAGGGCGTCTGGGGCGGCACCTATATGAAGAAACTCCGCGGCCTGCCCCGGGAAATGCGCAACGCCGCCTGGGTATTCGACTTCATTCCGATGGAAGTCAGCGTGCTGGTCGAGGCTGGGAAAGAGATGCTGGACATCAACTACTGCTCCTTCGTCCACAAGGAAGGTGTTAGCCTAATGGGTGAGGACTGCGTTCGCAAGTACAAGGGATATTTCCCCATCCGCTTCAACTGGGACGACTCCTACCACTCGACGGGCAACATGTCCATCCAGTGCCACAGCGGCGGCGCCTTCAATGTCGAGAACTATGACGAATTCGGCCGTCAGGACGAGAGTTATTACGTCGTCATCACCGGCCACGAGGCCAAGACCTTCATCGGCTTCCGGGACGACGCCGACATTCCGGCGTTCTTCCGCGAAATCGAGGCGGCGGACACGGAGCACAGGCCCTGCGACTATATGAAATACGTCAGTTACGAGGAGTCGCGCCCCGGCCTGCAGGTGATGCTGCCGGCGGGGACCATCCATTCCTCGGGGCGCAACCAGGTCATCCTGGAGATCGGTTCGCTGACGATCGGATCGTACACGTACAAGATGTATGACTACCTGCGCCTGGACTTCGACGGCAAGCAGCGGCCCATCCACACGCGCCTGGGCGAGCTGAACGTGCGCCAGGACCGACGCAAGAGCGTCATCCACGATCCGCAGAGCACGGAATACATCGTGCAGGAGCCTCGGCTCGACTGCGAGGGCCCGGGCTGGCAGGAGTACATCCTGGGGGAGAATCCGCAGATGTACATTTCGCTGCGGCGGCTGGAGTTCGAACGCGCTTGCGAGCAGGATACGGAGGGCGAGAAGTTCCACGTGCTGACGCTGGTGGACGGGGAGAAGGTGCGGATCCGGAGCGTGGCTCATCCGGAGCGGTTCTTCGACCTGGAGTTCATGGAAATCGCTTGCGTGCCGGCTTCGATGGAGCGGTATGTGATTGAGAATCTGGGCGTGGAGCCGATCCGCGTCCACAAGACTTGCCTGAGGGACGGTTATCAGTATGATCCGGCATAGCGACAGGCTGCTTTTGGATGTGGGGGGCACTTTCATCAAGTGTTCCGACGGGCGGTGCATTCCGATGCCGTCCGCCGGTTCGCGCGATGAGATCGCCACCGCCCTCCGGCTTGCTGTCGCCGGCTTGGTGCCGGGTGGCAGGGGAGTTCGGGCAGCAGAAAGTTTAACCCCTTCGGGGGAATGCTGCCCGAACTCCCCTGCCACCCCGCAGTCGCCGGCGCTTGCCGTCGCGATTCCCGGACCGTTCGATTACGAGAAGGGCATCTTCCTGATGCGGCACAAATTCGCCGCCGTGTACGGCGAATCTTTCCGCGCCTTGGCGGGCCTTCCCGAAGATGCCGACATATTCTTCTGTCACGACGTGATTGCCGCTCTTCTTGGCTGCGAAGGTGAAAATGTGGCTCTGGTAACGATTGGTACGGGTTTGGGGTTCGCACATAAAGAGAATGGGCGTGTGCAGGTCGGGCCGACGGGATCGCCCGCGCGGCCCATCTACAACCTGCCCTGGGGCGACGGCATCCTCGAAGACGTTGTCTCCGCCCGCGGCCTCCGCACCGCCTACACACGCCTCACCGGCCGCGGCGACCTCTCCGCCGCCCAGATCGCCCACCTCGCCCAAAACGACGACGAAGCTGCCCTGCAGGTCTTCAGCGACCTCGGCGAAACCTTTGGCGAAGCCCTGGCCCCGATCCTGGAAGAACTCCACATCGGCACCCTCCTCCTCGCCGGCCAGATCAGCAAATCCCTGCCTCTCTTCGAGCGCCCCCTGCGCAACGCCCTCGACGGCATCGAAGTGACTCTCGCCCCGGAAGGCGCCGTTTTCACCGGCCTCGGACGCCTGGCAGACGCTGCCAAACCCCGTTTTGATACCCTTGAAAGATAAAGTATATTTGAAGAATACCTCGAAACTATGTCTCCATTGACACCCTTCCAAAAACTAACCCGCGCCCTGGCCGTCTTCCTGGGTCTGCTCGTCGCCGTGCTGGCGTTCGGGCAGAACAAGGAAGTGACCGGCGTCGTGCTGGACGAGACGGGAGCCCCGATCCCCGGCGCCTTCGTCACCGTCAAGGGCGAGACCCGCGGCGCGATGACCGACAACGACGGCCGTTTCACGCTGGAAGTGAAGCCCTCCGACCGACTGGTCGCCAGCTTCCTCGGCTACGACGACCTGGAACTCCCGGTCGGAGCGCAGACGGACCTGACTTTCAAGCTCTCCCCGCAGGCCAACCAGCTGGACGAAGTCGTGATGGTCGCCTACGGCGCACAGCGCAAGGCCTCTGTCATCGGTTCCATCTCCACCATCGGCACCGAGCAGCTCCAGGCCCCCATCGGCCAGCTTTCCACCGGCCTCGCCGGCAAACTGGCGGGCGTCGTGGCCGTGCAGCATACGGGTGAGCCAGGCTCCAGCGCCGAGTTCTGGATCCGTGGCGTCAACACCTTCGGCGCCAACGCCTATCCACTGATCCTGGTGGACGGCGTCGAGCGCTCGATGGACCTGGTTGACGTCGAAGACATCGCCTCCTTCTCCATCCTGAAGGACGCGACAGCGACGGCCCTCTACGGCGTGCGTGGCGCGAACGGCATCGTGCTGATCACCACCCGGCGCGGCTCGGAATCGAAGCCCAAGGTCAACGTGAAGATCGAGTCCGGCATCACCTCCCCGACCCAGCTGCCGAAGATGGCCACCGCCGAACAGTTCATCGACTACCTCAACGCGATGCAGCCCGGCGCCATCGACGACTATGCCCGGCAAATGTACTTGAGCGGCGCCGATCCGGACCTCTATCCCAACGTGGACTGGATCCATGAGATCTTCAAGCAGCACGCCTCGACCCGCAAGGCCAACGTCAACGTCACGGGCGGCACCAAGAACGTGCGCTACTACGCCGGCGGCTCCTACTATTTCGAAGACGGTATCTTCAACGTGGAAGAGAACGACCGCTACAACTCCCAGATGAACTACCGGCGTTTCAACTTCCGCACCAACGTGGACATCAACATCACGCCGTCCACCACCCTGGGCATGGACCTCAGCACCCAGTTCACCAAGAAGAACCAGCCGGGCACGGGTCTGTCCAACATCTACAACAACGTGATGCAGATCACGCCGATCGGCTTCCCGAAGGTATTCTCCGACGGCACGCTCTCCAATCCGGAGGTGGGGTCCAACCCCTACAACATGATCAACAACATGGGCTATGCGACGATCAACACGCAGAACGCCCAGTCCACCGTCGCCCTGACGCAGGACTTCTCGGAAATACTCACCGAAGGTCTCACGGCGAAGGTGCAGATTTCCTGGGACGCCCGCACGGCCTCGTCCGTCACCAACGGCATCCTGCCGCGCGTCTACTACAAGGCCTGGGATGACGAGGTACAGGACTATGTCTATGTCGCGCAGAACAACACCGCCGGCTACATCGACGTCAGCAGTTCCGCGCAGAGCGGCTACACCGTCCTCAACGTGGAGGCTTCCTCCAACTATGAGCGGACCTTCGCCAGCAAGCACCGAGTAGGCGCCATGTTCCTCTATTATCTGCGCAGCCGTGACAACACCCACCCCGGCTACGAGTACTGGGAGACTTTCCCGCGCAAGAGCATGGGTATCGCCGGCCGTGCCACCTACGCTTACAAGGACCGTTATTTCGCGGAATTCAACTTCGGTTACAACGGCTCCGAAAACTTCTCCCCGGGCCACCGTTTCGGCTTCTTCCCCTCGGCGGCGCTCGGCTGGATCATCTCCAACGAGAACTTCTGGGAGCCCCTTCACGATGCCGTCAGCCTGCTGAAAGTCAAGGCTTCCATCGGCAAGGTCGGCAACGACCAGATCGGCGGCGGCCGGCGCTTCGGCTACAACACGACGATGGACATCACCGGCATCACCGGCTTCTCCTGGGGTGAGAAGCAGCCCGCCTACGTGACGGGCGTCGCCACCGGCGAGATCGGCAACCCCGACATCGTCTGGGAAGAGGCCCTCAAGCGCAACGCCGGCGTGGAAGTCAATTTCTGGAAGGACCACCTCAAGTTCCAGTTCGACTACTTCAACGACTTCCGCAGCGGCATCTTCATCGAGCGCCAGTCCCTGCCGAGCGCCGTGGGCCTGCGCAAGACCCAGTACACCAACATCGGACAGATGCAGAACGCCGGCTTCGACCTCTCGGGCCAGTTCGAGTACCTGTTCCCCGGCGGGCTTTCGCTTTCTGCGAGGGGCAACTTCACCTTCAACCGCAACCGTCGCGTCTATGACGACCGGCCCGACCAGATCTGGCCCTACCAGAACACGGCAGGCTTCGCCAACAACCAGCAGCGCGGCCTGATCGCCGAAGGTCTGTTCATGACGCAGGAGGAAATCGACAGTTGGCCCAGCCAGTACGGGCGCACCCTGGTCCCCGGCGACATCAAATACCGCGACATCAACGGCGACGGCATCGTCAACGATTTCGACAAAGTCGCCATCGGTTACACCGTCATTCCGGAAATCAACTACGGATTCGGCCTCAGCCTGGGCTGGAAAGGCATCGACGCCAGCGTCTTCTTCAGCGGAATGTCCCACGTCACGCGCATCATCGGCGGCTACAACCTCTACGGCGGCGCCGCGACCAACGTCCTGATCCAGGGCCAGATCTTCGCCGACGTGGCGGAAAAGAGCTGGTCCGTCACGCACGACCCGCACGCGGAATATCCCCGCTTTTCCGTCGAGACCCCGGCCAACAACCAGATTGCCTCGACCTTCTGGCAGAAGGACATGAGTTTCCTGCGCCTGAAGAACGCCGAACTGGGCTACACCCTGCCGAAGAAACTCACCAAGAAGGCCGGCATCTCCACGGCCCGCATCTACCTCCAAGGAGTCAACCTCCTGACGTTCTCCAAGTTCAAGCTGTGGGACCCCGAACTGGAGTCCTCCTACGGCAACGTCTATCCGCTGACCCGCAACGTCAGCCTCGGTCTCAACCTGAACTTCTAAAGACGACGCCTTATGAAAAAGATCTATCAGATGCTTTCCGTCCTGGTCCTGTGCGGCGCCACCGTTTCCTGCGACTCCTTCTTCGACATCAACCTGAAGGACCAGGCCACCCTCGAGGATACGATGAGCCGGTCTTCGACCGTCAAACGCTACCTTGCCCACCTGTATGCCTATATCCCGCGGGATGAGAACACCCGCAACTACGAAGGCGGCACGGTCCTGCGCAGCGACGAGAGCCTCAACGCCAAGTCGCAATACGAGACCTACTGGTACAAGGTGCGCCGCGGTGAATACGGTTCCGACAATACCACCGATGAGAGCAGCGCCAACTTCTGGAAGCGCTACTACGTCGCCATCAACGAGTGCACCACCTTCCTGGACAACGTCGACCTGGACAAGGAAGACTCGCAGGAACTGATCACCCAGATGAAGGGAGAAGCCCGTTTCCTGCGTGCCTATTTCTATTTCGTGCTGTTGCGCCAGTACGGCCCCGTCATCATCTGGGGCGACCAGGCCGCCGACCAGAACGTCAAGGCCGACGAGTTGGACCGCAACACCCTGGAGGAGAACTTCTCCTTCATCGTCAGCGAACTGGACAAGGCCATCGCCGACCTGCACTATGAAGTCAACGAAGAAGGCCTGGGCCTGAGCCTGGCGGCCAACAAGGGACGCGCCACGAAGGGCGCCGCGATGGCCCTGAAGGCCCGCGTGCTGCTCTTTGCCGCCTCGCCCCTCTACAACGGCCAGAACGGCACCGGCCTGTATTCCGGCTTTGTCAACCACCGGGGCGAACAGTTGTTCCCGGCTTACGACGCCTCCAAATGGGACGATGCCGCCACGGCAGCCAAGGCCGTCATAGACCTCAACCGCTACCAGCTCGCCACCGAGAACGATCCGGCCAAGACCGACTTCCAGAACGCGGCCGCTTCCTACCAGGATACCTGGTTCAAGTTCTGGGACACCAACAACGAGATCATCTGGGGCTGGTGGTACCGTGCCTGGGGTGACGAATCCCTGGGCGGCGGCTGTGACATCGCCTACGCGGCGCCCGCCGGCGGCAAGATCGCCCTGGCCGGCTACTCCCTCAATTCCCCGTCCCTGAAGCTCGTGGACGCCTATCCTTTATGGGAGAACGGCCGCTATCCGGTCCTGGGCTACGAACGGACCGCGGGCATGCCAGACTATTCCCGTCCCATCGTGGATCCGGCGTGCAAGGATGCGGGCTATGAGGTGAACGGCTGGGTGGAGAATTACCAGCAGACCATCGACGTGGACCCGTCCTGGGCCAAGCCTTTCAAGGCCCACGCCACGACGGTCGGACGCGATGCCCGCTTCTATGCCAACTTCGTCCCGAACGGCTTCTGGTGGCCTTCGTCGACGACCAACGGCGGCGGACCGGTGCGTTTCACCTGCTACAATTCCGCGGAAGCGACCTCGCCCTATTCGCCGACGGACGCCTGCAACCGCGTGGGTTATGTCTGGCGCCGGCTCTACAAGGCCAACAATCCGCTCAAGGACCTGACCGCCGACTACCAGAGCGTGCGCTACATCTATCCGGCATTCCGGCTGGCCGAAGTCTACCTGAACTATGCGGAAGCCTGTAATGAAAAGACGGCCCGCCTGGCGGGCGAAGCCATCCGTTATATCGACCTGGTGCGTGCCCGCGTCGGCCTGTGCGGCTTGCGCGAGGCCTATCCGGACATCGATTTCGACAGTGCGGACGGCATCTCCCAGGTCGGCGAGATCAGCCGGACTGGCAAGGAATGGCTCCGCTGGTTCATCCTCCAGGAAAGGATGTGCGAATTCGCCTTCGAAGGCCAGCGGCACTACGACGCCATGCGCTGGATGCTCGCCCTGGACGAGTACAACACGGAAAACTGGACCCTGCACGTCACGGCCGAGAACTACGAGGACTCCTACCGCCGAGTCAGCGACGACTACATCGGCGGCCGTTCCGTCTTCGCCAAGCGCGACTATCTCTTCCCGCTGGGAAGCGCGCAGCGCGCCGAAATGACCAATTTCACCCAGAATCCGGGCTGGTAGCCCCAAAACAGACACAGCCATGAAAAAGACATTCTTTTACATTCTGAGCCTTCTGGTCCTCTCCGGCTGCATCCGGGATGACCGCAACTACCAGATGGTGGACGACTCGTTCTCCTTCACGGCCCGGCAGACTCTGTTGCAGACCTCCGTTCACACCGGATCCTGTCCGGTGGGCATCGCCAAGAACGGAAAGGGGCAGACGGCCGCCGCGGTGACGCTCACGACGTCCGGCACGGCCTGCGTGGAAGCCCTCGCGAAATACAATGAGGAGAACGGCACCGCTTTCTCGGCGCTGCCCGAATCCGCCTATACCCTCTCCGACACCCGGATCGCCTACGACGTCGAAGAGGTCGTCAAGGACCTCACCGTCAGCTGGGATCCCGCCGCCCTTGCGGAGCAGATCGGGGACAGTCCGGATTATGTCATTCCCGTCCTGGTCCAGTCTTCGGACCTGACGGTCAATCCCGAAAAGAACTTCGTCCTCATCCAGGTGCTCCGCTCCTCTCTCTCCGTTAC
Source organism: Bacteroidales bacterium (assembly GCA_017400135.1). Taxonomy (GTDB): domain Bacteria; phylum Bacteroidota; class Bacteroidia; order Bacteroidales; family UBA932; genus Cryptobacteroides. Next base: position 36,075 of record JAFPVJ010000012.1, on the reverse strand, counting down.
CCAGACGGGACTGGAGCGCACCGTGACCAGCAAGAACGTGGAGCCCGATCCCCAGGGGCATCAGCCCGTGCTGCAGGAGACCGTCACCCTGGACCTGGAGAGCAACAACGCCATCAAGAACGTGGGGATAGAGTTTCCGGTCCTCATCGACAATGCGCTGATTCCTGCCTATAACGAGACGGCAGAAAAACCGGCGCAGGCCGCGCCGGAAGGTCTGGTCAAGATCCTGACCCCCGTTGTCTCCATCCCCGAATCGGGCAAGAGCGCGACTTTCAAGGTGGAGATCGACAAATCCGTCCTGCTGGGTCCGGACGGCAAACTGAAAGAGTTCCCCGACTATGTCGCGCCCGTCCGCGTGGACAAAGACGGAGTCAGGGCAAGCCGCAAGGGCGAGGATTTTGCCCTCCGGGGCCTGGATTTCGGCAACCTGGTCACCTACATCGGCATCCATTACAAGAAGTCCACGGGGAGCGTGGTAATCACGCGCGAATGGGGCAAGTTCTCCACCGCGGATGCCTCGTGGAACGCCTATTTCGGGGGCACGGCCGGCTCCGACCGCAACGTTGCGATCGATGACGATTACATCTATGTCGCCGAAACCAACAAGACCAAGAATCTCTGGGCCATCAGTGTGACGAACCCTTCCCAAGTCCGCAAAGTGCCCGTCGGCACGGTCAAGGATGACGGCATCTTCTACCTCAGCTGTCCCCGCATGCTCAAGAACAGCGACGCCTCCATCAATGGTGGCAAGGATGTCCTGGCCGTTTCCAACATGGCGGAAGGCGACCCGACGCTGTATGTCTATGACCGGGGCACGTATGAGGACCCCTCCGTGCTCAACATGACCACCTGGGCCAGCCGGCGTCTCGGCGACACCTTCACCGCCTGGGGCAGTCTCCAGGAGGGGACGCTCTTCTTCAAGGACTTCAATTCCGCCCAGGGCACCGTCACCTTCCTGCTGAGCGGGAAGACCTCCGGCACCCTGTATCTGCGGGGCCGCGTCGTCGCTCCGCCCGCCACTGGCGCCGGGGCTTATTTCCCATTCCCGGAGAATGTCAACGCAGGCCCCTGCACCACCCGCGGCGGCAAGGACAGCTGGATGTGCTACGCGTCCAAGGACCTGTACAGCCTGGAAGGCGCGGACAACAATCCGACGCTGAACCCGCTGAGCGGATACTATACCGATGCGGCCTTCCGCTTCATCGAGTTCAACGGCAAGCGCTATATCGCCTACTCGCGCCAGGTGAGCTCGACAGACGGGCGCCTGATCGTCATCGAAGGCCAGGCCGGAGAGTCCTGGGAATCCATCCTGGAACGGCGCTCCGTCGTCTACCAGGCCGCCATCCAGGAGAATGCCGAAATGCAGGAGGACTACAACGAGAGCCCCTGCTCGTCCGGTAACAGCGGCATGGATCTCGACGCCCGCCAGGTCGGCGGCGACGTATACATCGCCGTGGTCAAACAGAACGTGGGTCTGTCCTTATTTAAGATAACTGTTGAATGATGAAGACCCGCCGGATCGCCTTCTGCCTGCCCCTGTTCCTTCTCCTCGCCGCCTGCGGAGAGAAGGAACCGGAGCCACAGCCGGCCCATCCGGCCGTCCGGGTGACCCTGCAGGAGACAAGCGCCTTCGGGGTCTCCCTGGTCTTCAACACCGTTGAGGCGGTCACGGTCCGCTACGGCTGGGTGGCCGCTCCCGCAGACCCAACCCTGGATCAGCAGCTGGAGACGGATTCGACCGGCCCCTGCCGGCTGGAACTCTCCCTGGACGGGCTCAAGCCCGGCACGGAATATAAGTTTGCCGCCCGCGGCATCGGTCCCGGGGGAGAAGAGGGCTCGCTGCAGGAACTCTCCTTCGCGACGGGAGCCGGGCCAGGCGAACTCTATGCCTGGGAAACGGCCCGCAGCACGCTTCCCGTCCCGGCCGACTTGACCCTGATTCCGGGGCACAGTTCGCACCGCAGTCCGCTCGCCTGGGACAAGGAACGCTGGGGCAGCCACGTCTCCTACGTGGACGAGCAGGGCGCTGAGCACTGGCTTTTCGATGGGTTCCTGCTCATCGAGGGGCAGCAGACCGGCACCTACGGCACGCCCGGCCATACCTACGTCCTGACCGAGGCCTCCACGCCTTCCGCGACCAAGGAGTTGTGGCAGCAGGCGATGGATTTCTGGTTCACCGGCGGCACGTTCCCCTGGCAGGAGAGCTACTGGGGCAACGGAGTCGATACGTTCGGCCGCTGGTATACGGGCCGCATGGTCTCGCCTTCCCCGCATTTCCCGACGGGACAGCTGGACGCGCTGGAGGACTGCATCCGTGAGACGGCTGCACGCATCGGGACCCCGCCTTCCAAGCGCTATGTCGTCGTGTCGATGCCGGAGCCCATTTACTTTGAGAACTATATCGCTTCCGTCACCGCAAACCCCGTTTCAGGCAATACGACCTATTGGGGAAGTCTGAACGGACGGGCAATGGATTTCTCGAAGGTGGAGGACCGCGTCCGCGCCTGTCTGTGGTTCATTGACGAGGTGCGCGCGGCCTTTGCCCGCAAGCACTATGAATACATTGAGCTGCTCGGCTTCTACATCCTGCCGGAGACCCTGGACACGCAGTGGCGGGCCGAATACAAGAAGTACGACGTGGTACTCCCCGACGTGGCGGCTTACCTGCACGCATGCAACGAGGGGCTTTACTGGATCCCCTACAACCTGGCGCCCGGCTACAAGACCTGGCAGGATTTCGGCATCGACATCGCCTGCATGCAGCCCAATTACTATTGGGACGAGACCGGCAAGAACCCGATGGACGTCACTTTCCGGGAAATCAACCGCTATGGGATGGGGCTGGAACTGGAATTCGAGTATTCGATGGTCGAGGCCGTGAACGGGGCCGCCTCCGCGGCCAAGTACCGCGCCCGTTTCGACGACTATCTGCGCTGGGCGCGGGAGAGTGGCGTCTACGGCACGCGTCCAATCGCCCTGTATTCCGGCACCGACGCCCTGCACCAACTGGCGAATTCCACACTTCCGGATGACCGGACCACCTACCATAAACTCTGTCATTTCATCATCGAATCGCCCTTGAAAAAATGAGAAAGATACTGTCTGTCCTGTTTGGTTTATTTGTGCTTTTCGGCTGCAACGCACCGACGACGACGCCACCGACGCCCGCCCCGCCCTTCCTCGCGGACCTGGACCTGGTCGGCTACTACCACCGCGAACCCCGCGTCTGGGATGCCGCCCGCCTGGCCCCGCACGTGAGTTTTGTCGATTCCACGGGCGTCGAGCGCTGGCTGTTCGGAGCGTTCCTTTTCATCGAGGCGAACGATCCGGTGCGCAACCAGACGCTATGCGTCTCGCCCGCCGGGCATTCCGCCGGGAAGGATTCCTGGGAGGACCAGCTCATGCTCTGGCTGGGGCCGGAAGGCAGTGTGGCACAGTTGGATAAGGCCGTCGCAGCAGCGGCCGCACGCATCGGCGATCCGCCTTCCAAGCGCCATGTGGTATTTGCCGTGCCGGATGCCATCATGCTGGAACATTTCGCCGACAAGGCTTCTTCCACGAAGTACTGGGGCGCGATCGGCGGCAGGGAGTTGGATTTCGCCGATGTGAAAGACCAGCTGGCGGCTTTATATTGGTATATCGACGAGGCGCGGGCGCGTTTTGAGGCCCTGGACTGCAAATATCTAGACCTGGCCGGCTTTTACGTCGTGTCCGAGGACCTGCCCGTCGCTTTCGGGGAGACCGAAGCCGAGCGACACAATTGTCAGTACAAGCGCTGGGAGACCATCATTCCTGCACTCTCGTCGTATTGCCACGATGCCGGCCAGGGCCTCTACTGGATCCCCTACCACCTGGCGGCTGGCTATAAATACTGGAAACGCCTGGGCTTCGACCAAGCCTGGATGCAGCCCAATCATTACTGGGACCTGCACAAACCCGGCGTCCATCCCTTCGACAAGACCCTCGAGGCCATCCAGGAGTATGGGATGGGGATGGAGACCGAATTCGAATACTCGCTGGTCTCTTCCGTGATGGCGGAAGTGAAGCAAGGGCCCGATGCGGCCGGAAAGATGGTTTTCAGCGAGGCCGACGTGCCGGCGCTCAAGGAGCAGTTCCGCGAATACATGCGCCGTTTCAAGGAGGTCGGTCTGTACGGGGTGGCGCCCATCGCCAGCTACACGGGCTCCAATGCCCTCACCCAGCTGGCGACCTCTCCCTGCCCGGAAGACATCGCCCTGTACCAGGAGTTCTGCACCTTCATCGCCGATTCCCCGCTCAGAAACGGGGAAGTCTCCCTCCAGGATGAAAAGACATCCGTCGTGGTCGGCAGGGACGGGGCCCTGCGGAGCCTGCGCAACCTGGCGACAGGCACCGAATATGCCGGCGGAGCGGGACTCTGGCGGCTGTACTACAACACCCCGGAACGCAAGGAAATCGAGGTGCGGGCCACCGACCAGAGGCCGCGGGTGAAACTCACAGACGGCGCCATCCGAATTGAATACGAACAACTGGTCGCCGATGGAGAGACGCTGGATATCAGCCTGAGCCTTGTTCTCACGTTGGAAGACGGGAAGGTGCGGTTCGTCGCCCGACTGGAAAACAATGAGCCCCACACCATCGTGCGCGAACTTCAATACCCGCTGATGGGTGACCTGGCGCTGCCGGAAGGCTACAAACTGCTGACCACCCACACCGGCGGCCAGCTCTTCGACAATCCGCAGAAAACCATCGCCGACATCCCCACCCGTGCCGTCTATATGACGCCGGCGCAGAAGTTCCGCCAGTACGACCTGCAATATCCCCGCAACGCAGCCGCCGACTGTTTCGCCTTCGTGGGGGAAACGGAAGGCCTGTATTTCGGCAGCCACGACGCTTCCCTGCAGCAGACCTGGCACGGATTGAGAGCCTATCCGAGCAAGGGGAATGAATGTTCCTCGGGACGCTGGCAGGATTTCGGGCACCTGGAAGCGGGCTTCTACCGCTATCCCAACGCCACCTGCGGGCAAGTCTGGACCAATGACTGCTCGGTTCTTGTACCCTATTGCGGCGCCTGGACCGAAACCGCCCGACTCTACCGCGCCTGGGCCGATTCCTGGTGGGAAAAACAGGAGCCGGCCTCCTGGGTCCCGACCATGACGGGCTGGCAGCGCATCATCTTCAAGCATCAGTACGGCGAATACCTGCGTCGCTACGAGGACCTGCCAGGCCGCATCTTCGAGGCCGGGGAGAGCGTCGGCTGCAACGCCGTGCTCGCCTTCGGCTGGTGGGATGAGGGAATGGACAACGGCTATCCCGACTATTCCCCGGATGCCTCCCAAGGCGGCGACGAGGGCTGGGCGAGGGCCGTCGCGGCCTACAGGGCCAAGGGCGGGCGCCTGATCCAGTATTTCAACGGGCGCCTGATCGATGTGGAAAGCAAGTATTACCGCAGCGGAGAGGCCTCCCGGGTCACCAATCACGACAATACCGGCCGCGAATTTACGGAGCATTACAAGTTTACGGGCGAAGGCACGGCCCTGGGCTACTACGACTCCCGGACCTTCGTCATCGCCGACATGAGCCAGCGGGCCTGGCGCGACCGTCTGCTGCGGATGGCGGACCGCGCCCTGGCGGCGGGAGCCGATGCGGTCTTTTACGACCAGCTCGGCGTCGCCGAGGAATTCCCGGACTGGGACCTGAGCGGAGAATATCCGGTCCAAGACCTGTATACGGGCCGCTACAAGGCCGAATCGCTCAAGGAGATCCGCGACTATGTCAAGGCCCGCAGCCCGGAATTCGGCCTGGGAACGGAATGGCTGAGTGACTGTACGGCGCAGTATTGCGACTTCGTCCACATCGTGGAATTCACCGCCCTGCCGGAGAGTTTCCCGGAATGGTTCCGCTACGCCTTCCCGGAGGTGATCTGGTCCGACCGCTGCGTGCGGGACGACAGCGACATTCCCCGGCGGGTTGGCAATACGCTGCTGAAGGGACTGCGCAACGACATCGAGGTCTACCGCTGCCGGGGGCTGATCGATGAGACGCCGGTGTATCAGCAGTTCCTGCGCGAGGTCAATGACGTCCGTCACGCCTTCCCGGAGCTGCTCATGGGCCGTTTCATCTGCACCGACGGCATCGAGTGTTCGGATAAGGACCTGATCGTGCGGGGCTTTGCGGGAGAGGATCGCATCGCGGTCGTCGTCAGCACGACGGCCTCCGGCAGCCGCGGCGGCACCGTCCGCATCCCAGGCTGGCACATCACGGACACGCGCACCATCGGCCAGGCCACGGCCTTCACCTCCGGACGCATCAATCTGCGCCAGTACGCCCTGGCCGTCCTGCTCTTTGAAAAAGATAGCCAGAATGTTGTTTTTTAGCGATTTTTGCAGTACCTTGCACCACAGTACACCACACACGAAAAGCAACGGTTTGACGCCCATGATCCATAACGAAAAGATTCTTCTTCCGGAGGCATATTTGGCTCCCGAATGTTGCGTATTGTCCTTCGAGGGACAGGCGCTTTGCCAGACCAGCCTGACCGGCGGTGAAATCCAGCCCGGTACCGGCGAGAACTGGGGAACCTTTTAATCCGACGCTGCCATGAGAAAAACCCTATTCTTCCTGTTCGCTTTTGCGATGGCCGTCTGTTCCTGTGTCCGGACGCAGCCCGAAGAGCCCTCCGGAGCCTCGGCGACCGTCCGGTTCACGGCCGGAGTACCCGAGACCCGTACGGCATTTACCGCGCCCGAGGGGGACAGTTACCCCGTTTTGTGGACGGCGAATGACAGCCGGGTCAAGATTACCCTCAACATGCTGTCCATCAAGGATGCGGACGTGTCGCCGGCCCCGAACGGCAAATCCGCCGTCTTTACGGCCTCTTTCGAAGAAGTGAATGAATCCAAGTATTGGTTTGCCCTGCTGAGTCCCGCATCGGTCTGCGACCGTGCGTCCGGCGCGGCCTGGGTCATTAAGGTTCCTTCGGAGCAGAGCCCGACGGCCCTGTCCGTCGATGAAAAAGCCCAGATCTTGGTTGCCAAGTCCGAGGAATTCGGCGAAATGCCCAAGAAGGTCGATTTCTCGCTGAAGCACTGGACGGCCTACGGACTCCTGTCGTTCGAGAATCTGGAGCTGAGTTCCGCCAAGGTCACGGGCGTTGAACTGACGTCCGGGAAGCCACTGACCGGCTTTTGGCAATACGATATTGACAGCGGCGAGTCCACCGTCATCGATGGCGACAATACGATCCGCATCAACACCGCTTCCACGAGCGGCATCTGGTTCGCCTGCGCGCCGGTAGACCTCTCCGATACCAAGCTGACGGTCAAGGTCCTTACGGACGCCGGCGACTGCGTCAAGGAAATCGACATCCCCGCCGGGCACGACCTGAGTTCCGGCAAGGTAGCCAGGATCACGGTCGACATGAAGGGTATCGTCCCCAGGAAACCGGAACTCAAAATTCAGCGCGTGTGGGGCAAGTTCTCCACGGCAGCAGCCTCCTGGAACGAGTATTACGGTGGCACGCCGAACACCGACCGCAACGTCGCGATGGACGACGAATACATCTATGTCGCAGAGACCGACAAGTCCAAGAACCTCTGGGCAATCAGTCTTGCAGACCCGTCTGTAGTGAAGAAACTGCCCGTCGGGACCGTGGCGGAGGAAGGGACCTTCTATGTGGCCTGCCCGCGCGTCATCAAGAATTCGGATGCCTCCGTCAATGGAGGGAAGGATGTCCTGGCCGTCTGTAACATGACCTGGGGCGATCCCAAGATGTATTTCTATGCCAGTGGTATTGATACTGACCCTTCTGTAGTGGAGATGCCGACATGGGCCGAGCGCCGCCTGGGCGACACCTTCACTGTCTGGGGCACGTTGCAGGACGGAATGCTGTTCTTCAAGGACTTTGACAATGCCACGGCCGTGATGACCTTCCGCCTGGAAGGCAAAGTTTCGGGATCCAATGCACTGCAGGCACGTTTCGTTATGGCAGATGGCTCTGGCGCCGGTTCTTATTTCCCGTATCCGGAAAACATCAAAAAAGGTATCTATGTATCCCGGGACGACCGGAAAGCCTGGTGGGTCACCACCCTGACTGACCCGATGACCGCCACGGGCGGGAACGACTGCGCGCTCACACAAATGGAATCGGGTTACTACAAGAACGTACCGTCCTTCCAATACATCGAATGGGGTGGCAAGCGCTATGTCGCCTACACCCGGCAGGTCTCCTCGACGGATGGCCGCGTTCTCATCATGGAAGGCGCCGCTACCGACGACTGGCAGACCCTGATCGACGCCCACAAGGTCGTTTATCAGGCGTCCATCCAGAACGATGTCGCTTTCTACGACGGAGACTGGCACCAGGAAATGGACGTGGAGTCCCCCAAGGCCTCCGGCCACAGCGGCATGGACCTGGCCGTCCGCGAGATCGACGGCGCCCTTTACATCGCCGCCATCAAGCAGAACGTGGGCCTGTCCCTCTTCAAGATGACCCTTGAATAAACTTTAACCAAACACATAAAAACTAGTAGCATGAAAATGAAAAGATTTTTCCTGATGGGCCTGATGGCGGTTATCGCCCTGTCCTGCGTCAAAGAGCAGGCGGAATCCGTCCAGGTGGCTCTTCCCGAAGGGGATGAGATCGAAGCCGGCATCGTACAGTCCGTTCCCGGCACGAGAACCTATGCCGACGAACTGAACGTCGTGTGGGCGGAAGGGGATTGCATCACCGTATTCCCCAAGACCACTGCCAACAGCAAGTACGTGCTCAAGAGCGAGCCCGGCAAGACCTACGGCAAGTTCGGCAAGGTCTCCGGTCTCCTCACCGGCAAGGCGCTGCCCGGCTATGCGGGCGTCTATCCCTACGCCGAAGACGTGACCATCACTTCGAAGGGCGAGATCACGCTCACCCTGCCCGCCGAGCAGACCTACGCGGAAAAGACCTTCGGTCCCGGCGCCAACACGATGGTATCCCTCTCCGACAACGGCTACCTTCCGTTCAAGAATGTCGGCGGTTTCCTGCTGATCAACCTCAAGGGTAACGTGGCCGTCAGTTCCATCGAAGTGATGGGCGGCGAAGATACCCCGCTCGCCGGTAAGGCGGTCGTCGTATACGAAAAGGAAGATCCCGTCGTCACCCTGGACAAGGATGCCGCAACGGTCGTGACCCTCGTCTGCCCGGAGCCCGTGCAGCTCAACGAGAAGGAGGATACCGAGTTCTGGGTCGTCCTCCCTCCGACCCAGTTCACCATGGGCCTGAAGATGATCGTCCACTACGGAGACGGACAGACCCTCGAGGTCGGTTCCGGCGAGAAGAGCCTTGCCATCAAGCGGAGTGAGATCACCCGCATGGCCTCCCTGACCATCCACGAGCCCGTGTTCTCGGTCCAGCGCCTCTGGGGCAAGTATCCCAACACCGGCTGGCCCACTTTCACCAAGAACCTGGACCGCTGCGCCACCATGGATGAAAATTACATCTATGTCGCCCAGCAGGGCACCGGCGCAAAGGGTGTATGGGCCATCCCGCTCGACGGCACGATCGACCAGGCCAAGCAGGTATGCATGGACGGTGTCGAGAGCGAGGGTACGCACTACACTTCCTGCGTCCGCACGATCTACAATCCCACCACCAAGAAGCACATCCTGCTGCTCTGCAACCTGGCGCTCGACGGCGGCACCCACCTCTATCTCTATGCCTACGAGAATGGCATCGACGCCGCTCCGACCAAGCTGCTCTCCGACTACACCCTTCCGACCTGGGCGGAGCGCCGTTTCGGCGACTTCTTCACAGTCGTTGGCGACTGGAGCAAGGGCTTTGTCTGGTTCCGCACCAACACCCAGGGCGCTTCTACGACGGCCCGCTGGGCCATCGTGGACGGCAAGCTCAAGAGTCAGACTCCGGACGGCTTCAACTATGGCTACGGCGCCTCACAGGGCAAGGGTTCCTTCTATCAGTATGACATGAATGCCAAGACCGCCTTGCTGGTCACCAACAATATCGGCATGTTCTACGACCTGAATTCGGCCGAGGGCGTCGCCTGGGACAACATCGCCAACGAAGCGATGAAGAACCTCTTCGGCTTCACCCCGTTCGAATATGCCGGCAAGAAGTATATCGCTTTCCTGAAGATGTATAACGCAGCCCGTTCCTGGGTGACGGTCATCGAGGACAGCGGCGACTTCAAGGCAGACCTTGAGACCTTCGTCAAGACGGGCGCCAACATCGTCTATCAGGCGGCGGTCCAGATCGAAGAAGACGGTCCGTCCACCAATGTCGTGTCCGGAGCCACCTATTCCGACCAGACCTCCGGCAACTGCACGGTCATCGTCAAGGAAGACGGCGCCTACATCATGGGGCACCACCACAATGTGGGCCTCTCCCTCTTCAAGATGGCTTGGGAATGAGTCTCAACATCCAAGTAGACCCAACTAGCAAGACACCGTTATACAAACAGTTGCTCGCTCAGTTCGAGGACGCCATTCATGGTGGCGTCCTCGTTGCTGGTGAGCAATTGTCTTCGATGAACGACCTGTCGGCCCGGACGGGCATCTCCAAGGAAACCGTCAAGAAAGTCTATGGCATCCTGTGCGAGAAGGGACTCATCGTCCCGAAGCAGGGGAAAGGATTCTATGTGGCCAACGACAACCCCGACGCCAAACTGTCCGTTCTGGTGCTTTTCGACAAGATCAGCGTCTACAAGCAGACCCTCTTCAACTCTCTGGCGGACACCCTTGGCGACAAGGCGGAACTGACGATTCTGACCCATAATCAAAGCCTGGAGTTGCTGGAATACTATCTGGACAACTACCTGGACCGCTACGACTACTATGTCGTGACGCCGCATTTCCCCCTGGATGAGGACTCCCAGGCCCGTGCGAGACGTCTGGTGGCCCGCATTCCCAACCGCAAGCTGATCATGCTGGACCGTCTGCTTCCGGGCTATGCCGGCAACTACGGCGCCGTTTATCAGGATTTCGAGAATGACATCTATTATGGGCTGACCCAGGGTCTGGACCGTCTGAGGCCATCCCGTCCGCTGAAAGTCATCACGATGCCCAGCAGCCTGTACGGGTCCTGCATCCGGAAGGGCATCGACCGTTTCTGCGCGGAACACGGCATCCCGGTCGAATATATGACGGAGACGCCCCCGCACATTTGCAGGGGCGACACCTTCCTGATTCTGAATTCACAATTGGATTCCGGCCTGGCGGGTCTGGCACGGCAGATCAAGTCACAGAACCTCGCCATCGGCAAGGACGTGCGCATCATTTCCTACAACGAGTTCGACCTTTATGAGATCGTGCTCGGCGGATTGACGACCATTTCTGCCGATTTCCGCCAGATGGGTCGCCTCGCCGGTGAAATGATCCTCGAGAAAAAGCCCTCCAAGATCCACTGCGACTTCCACCTCACCCGCCGCAGCACGTTCTAGGCGATGTAGGTGCCGGCAACGGTATCTCCGCCGTGGCCCGTCCAGTTGGTGTGGAAGAACTCGCCGCGCGGCTTGTCGGTGCGCTCGTAAGTGTGCGCGCCGAAATAGTCGCGCTGGGCCTGCAGCAGGTTCGCCGGCAGGCGCTCGCAGCGATAGCCGTCATAATATTCGAGCGCGGCTGAGAGCGACGGGGCGGGAATGCCGCTCACGACGGCCGCCGCGACGACGTTGCGCCAGCTCTGCTGGGACTCGGCCATCTTCCCCTGGAAGTAGCTGTCCAGCAGAAGGTTCGCCAGGTTCGGATCCTTGTCGAAGGCCTCCTTGATCTTGCCCAGGAAGACGCTGCGGATGATGCAGCCGCCACGCCACATCAGGGCGATGCCGCCGTAGTTGAGGTTCCAGCCGTACTCCTTCGCGGCCGAACGCATCAGGGTGTAGCCCTGCGCGTAGGAGACCACCTTCGCGGCGAAGAGCGCCTTGCGCAGGTCCTCCAGGAACGCGGCCCGGTCGCCCGTGAACTTCACGCCCTTCGGGCCTTCCAGCACCTTGGAAGCGGCCACGCGCTCCTCCTTCTGGGCCGACAGGCAGCGGGCGAATACCGACTCGCCGATCAGCGTGAGCGGCACGCCCTGGTCCAGGGATGCGATCGCCGTCCACTTGCCGGTACCCTTCTGGCCGGCGGTGTCGAGGATGTAGTCCAGCACATATTTGCCGTCCTCATCCTTCTTCGCGAGGATGTCGCGGGTGATCTCGATCAGATAGCTGTCCAGGTCGCCCCGGTTCCATTCGGCGAAGGTCTCGTGCATTTCCTCGTTGGTCATGCCGAGGTAGTCCTTCATGATCTGATAGCACTCGCAGATCAGCTGGATGTCGCCGTACTCGATGCCGTTGTGGACCATTTTTACGAAATGGCCGGCGCCGCCTTCACCCACCCAGTCGCAGCAGGGCGAGCCGTCGGCCACCTTGGCGCAGATGCCCTGGAAAATGGGTTTCACGGCCGGCCAGGCCGCGGGCGATCCGCCGGGCATCATCGAAGGGCCCTTCAGGGCGCCTTCCTCACCGCCGGAAACGCCGGTGCCGATGTACAGCAGGCCCTTGCTCTCGACATACGCCGTGCGGCGTGCAGTGTCCGGGAAATGGGAATTACCGCCATCGATGATGATGTCGCCCGGCTCCATCAGGGGAATGAGCTTGTCGATGAAGTCGTCGACCGGCTGGCCGGCCTTGACCATCAGGAACACCCGGCGGGGCTTCTCCAACGAGGCGACCAGCTCTTCGAGCGAATGCGTACCGACGATGTTCTTGCCGGCGCCGCGACCGGTCACGAACTTGTCCACCTTCTCAACCGTGCGGTTGAACACGCTGACCTGGAATCCCTTGCTCTCCATATTGAGCACGAGGTTCTCGCCCATCACGGCGAGACCGACCAGGCCGATATCCGATTTTGCTTTCATATAGAATTGATTTTAAATGATTTCCACTTTAAAGCCGATCTTCGCCAGGCGCTCGGCCATCTCCGGCGTGCCGCCCTGCAGCCGCAGGGTGAAGGCGGTGAATTCGCGGCGCACCGGATAGTCGCCGCGCAGCTTCTCGAACTGGTCCAGGGCGCCGCGCAAGGCATTGCTATCCTGCGAGACGTCGTATGTATGGAGGATGGCCTCCGTCAGGACCTCCTGCAGCGACTTGCCCGTCGCGTCAAGGGTGAATGTCAGCGCCTGTGCCGGTGCGGGGATGCCGCTAGCGACCCAGTCGGTCAGGGGCAATCCCAGCTCGCGGGCCACCGTCTGCACGCTCATGGTCGTCCCGTTGGCCTTGCCGTCGGCGGAATAGCCGGCGATGTGGGGCGTGGAGATCGCCAGGGCCCAGACCAGCTCGGGATCGAGTTGCGGTTCCCCTTCCCACACGTCCAGCACCGCGGTCAGCAGGCCGCCGCCCTGCAGCGTATCCTTCAGCGCCCGGTTGTCCACCACGGGACCGCGGGACGAGTTGATCAGAATCTGGTCCGGCCGGAGAGACGCCAGCCGCGCCCGGTCGAAAAGGTGCCAGGTCGCATCGGGATCCTCCTTTTGCAGGGGAACATGGACCGTTATGATGTCGCTCTCCGCGCAGACCTCATCCAGGCTGACGAAGGCATCGGGGCCCTCCCGGCGCGCCCGGGGCGGATCGTTGAGCAGGACCTTCATCCCCAGCAGGGAGGCCACCCGGGCCACCTTGCTGCCGACATTGCCCACGCCCACGACGCCCAGCGTCTTTTCCGCCAGGTCGAATCCGTAGTTCCGCGCCAGGGTCACCAGCACGGAAGCGATGTACTGCTCCACCGACCAGGAATTACAGCCGGGGGCATTCTTCCAGACGATCCCGTTCGCCTCGCACCAGGCCGTGTCGATGTGGTCGAAGCCGATGGTCGCGGTCGCGATGACCTTGACTTTCGAGTCCTTCAGGAGCGCTTCGTTGCAGATCGTCCGCGTGCGGGTAATCAGCGCATCGGCGTCCCGCACGACCTCCGGGGTCGTCTCCTTGCCCGGCAGATATACGACTTCCGCAAAGGGCTCCAGGACCCCTTTCAGAAAGGGAATCTTATTGTCGCAGACGATTTTCATCTAATCCTTGAAACGGTCCGGATAGGCCCAGAGGCCCAGCGCCGGATTGGAAATATAATAGATCTCTTCGCCGTCCGGCATCGTGTTCCAGCCGTCCTTGAAGGTCTCGACGGGATAACGGGCAACCATCTCCTCGTAAGGGCAATACTGGAAGCCCACGCCCTCGATTTCCTCTTTCGACATGTCGGGGCCGGGGCAATAGGTGATGCGGAAACGGCCTTCGGATGAACCGTGAATCAGGTGTGCGGAAGCGCCCAGGTTGTCCTGCAGGTCCTGGTTGGCCGCCGTGCACTCGAGGGTGTGCGGCGTGCCCTTGTAGCCATATTTGCGGATCAGGCCGTCGATGGTCTTGTCTTCTCCGAATTCTTTCAGCGCCGGTGCGAGTACGATCAGGTCGCCGTCGTCGGCGAGCGCCATCCGGGTGCGGTACACCGCCTTATTGCCCAGCCAGGTGCTCTTGAATTCCTCGGGATCGAGATAGACGATGCACTTTTTCATCTCGTGGTCCACCATGATGAAGTTGGTCTCCAGCGAGAGCTCGGCCGCCTTGCGGAAGCATTCGAAATCGTCCCCGATGAACAGGCCGCGGGTAACCATTTCGCCCGTGGCGTCATCCTTGGCCCGCACCGTCAGCACATACACGATGGGAACCTGGCTCAGGTAATGCACCTTCGCATACTCGAACACGTCGCGCACCGGACTCTTCGCGCGCCCCATGATGCGCTCCATGCCGTAACTGGCCCCGATGAAATGGCTCTTGTTGATGAAATCCGAGCCGCCGACGCCGACGAAAATGTTCTTGGTATAATTGGCCATGCCGATCACCTCGTGGGGCACGACCTGGCCGACGGACAGGATCAGGTCGAAGGACGGGTCCAGGAGCAGTTTGTTGACCTGGACGTTCATCTCATAGTCGAGCTTGCCCTCGGAAACCTCCTTGACGTAGGAACCGGGCACGGTGCCGATGGTGACGACATCGTTGCGCCAGTCGTGGACCCGCACCTTGTCCGCCGGGAGATGGCCGAACATGGCCTTGATCTGCTCCGGCGTCATCGGCGAATGGGTGCCGAGGGCGGGCATCACGTCCGTCAGCGTGTCCCCGTAATAATCATAGATCATCTCGGTGATGGGACCGGCGTAGGAATTGAAACGCGTGAAATCCGGCGGGATGGCCATCACCCGTTTCTTGGGGCCCATCGCGTCGAACACCTGCTTCAGGATCGCCCGGGTATCCGCGGCTGTGATGACATCCGTCTTGGACCCCCTTTCAAAATACATCATGGCTCTATCTCTTTACGCGTGCGTTGCCCTGCCAGATGCTCCAGATCTGCTCCTCGTCGGCCGGCTGGGCGTAGTCGGTGAGGAAGGTGGTCGCCAGCGCGCCGCTGGCCCATCCGAACTGGGCGCACTTTTCGCCTTCCCAGCCCTTCAGGATGCCGTACAGCAAGCCACCCACGAAGCCGTCGCCGCCGCCGATGCGGTCCAGGACGTGGATCTCGCGCGGCGGAATGACGGTCCAGTCTTCCCCGGCGAGCAGGATGGCGCCCCAGTTGTGGCTGTTGGTATGGTTGACCTGGCGCAGCGTCGTGCCATAAACCTTGGCGTTGGGATAGTGCTCCCGGACGCGGCGGATCATCTCCTTGAAGCTGTCGATCTTGGCCGCAATGTCCTTGCCGCCGGCCTCCGGGCCTTCGATGCCTAGGCAGAGTTGGAAGTCCTCCTCGTTGCCGATCAGGATGTCGGCGTAGCTCGCGATCTCGGAGAAGATGTCGTGAAGCTCCTGCTCCCGGCCCTTCCAGAAGGAGGCGCGATAGTTCAGGTCGAAGCTGATGCGCGTACCATACTTCTTGGCGGCGCGGGCCAGCTCCAGGCAGAAACGGCTGGTCTGCGGGCTCAAGGCGCCGATCAGGCCGGACAGATGGATGATCTGCACGCCTTCCTGGCCGAAGATGCGGTCCAGGTCGAAGTCCTTGACATCCAGGGTGCGGCCCACTTCCCCGGCGCGGTCGTTCCAGACACGGGGTCCGCGGCTGCCGTAGCCGCTGTCGGCGACGTTGATCTGGTGGCGGTAGCCCCAGGGGCCTCCCTGCTCCACTTCAGGACCTTCGAAATCCATTCCGCGGCTGCGGAGGTTGGCCTTGATGAAATGGGCGAACGGGCTGCCCTTGACGAAGGTCGTGAGGACCTTGACGGGCAGGCCGAGGTAGGACGAAATGCTCGCGACGTTGGTCTCGGCGCTGGTCGCCTGGAGGTGGAACAGGTCGCTGCTGTGGACCGGCTGGCCGGCCTCGGGCGTCACGCGCAGACCGATGCTGGTGGGGACCAGCAGCGCGTATTTGCAATTGGGTTTAAGGGGAATGTTCATGATATTGCGGTTTTGTTACTTTCTTTACTTTTTTTGTGCGCACATGCGCTCAATTTGTAAAGGTAGCAAATTTCCGCTATTATTCAAACCCCGACCCAGACGGGAGAGAATCTGGTCTGTATTCTCTTTTCAGGTTTTTACCGAAGTCTAGAATTCAAATGCAACTGAGAGAACCGGAGCCAGACTCACGTGGGGCAAATTGATGGCCACGTATGAAATGCCTGCCGGAAATACGGCACACAGGCCGGCATTCACAGAGAGTCCGTGTCCCGAGGCAAGCCCCCAACTCCAACCGACGGTGATGTCCGCTTCCAGATTATCGGTTTCTCCGGAAAAATTCCGCAGATATCCCACACGGATTCCGGAAGTCAGCGTGCTTTTGTGGGGGAACCAGTATGACTGGACATCCGCAAAGACGCGGCCCGCATAGGCGACCTTCCCTACGGCTCCGATGAGCATACCTGCCCCGCCACCCAGATAGAACCGGTCGTTGAGCATATATCCCTGTGAAGTCTCCACACCGTTCCAAAGGAGACCCATATCGGTCACTGACACGCTGCCTTTATATCCCGTAGCCCGGTAAGCCGGAATTTCATTCTGGGCATTCAAACTGACAGTCAAAACAAAAAGTGACAGGATGATCAAAAACTGTTTTTTCATGGTTTATTTGAATAAGCATTAAACAGGCCAAGCGACACGCTTGTATTCCAATCTTACAGGTAGAATAAAGCACTTGTCGGTTGCAAAATCATAGAAGGGAAGATCTACCGTCGCCTTGATCCAGCCGTTATCAATATCTATATTATAAACCTGAGGGCCAGTATAGTTCAGATAATTGAAATCCCATTGCGTACCACCTGCCATATAAGGCTGTGGGAAAATACTCCAGTCCACCTCGGGAGTAAGGTTGATCTTGTAGCTGCCATCTTGGGAAATAACATATTCGAATATGAAATCTCGATGATCGGCATCTCGCATAGTGACCTCCTGAGTTTCAACATATTTATCGACATGTTGCATCGGAAAGGCCAGAACAATCTTATACGGCATATCAGGGTAGTCCGCCTTTTGGATACTTCCCGCCTGCCCGTAGATACTGCTTATCCTGCCAAGATTGCCATTGCCACTACCTTTTAGTGTCAGTTCGTCCAGGAGATTTGAGCTGCAAAGACCATCACCATTCAAGTCCAATTGCATGCTCTTTAATTGTGCAGACGCCAATGCATACTCCCCTGCATTATCATCGTTGAAATGTTCCACCTCAAGATTTGACTGCGTGCATGCAACGACATTTATCAAGCAGGCCAAGAACACTAATCCTCGTTTGTTATTCATTGTATTTATCAATTAGTTTCTAGAGTTGTTTTTGGGCAACAAAAATAACTCCGATCTGTGACCAGAGCAATTTTGTTTCCGTGAACCCGACATTTTTGACCGTGAACCTGACATTTGCCGTTTCTTTGGAGATGGCAGAGTCATTCAAAGCCTTCGATGGTTTATTTTTCGTATCTTTGTGGCACAGAGACTATGGAAGGCTTATGGTCCGCAAAGTACATCTCTTCGATACATACCAGACAGCCCGGCGGGAGCAGCGGCTCCGGCACGGGATGCTGCTGCTCATTGCCATTCTGTTCAGCTGGGTGCTGTGGACGCTGGTCAACTGGCCGGAGTACCGCTCGCTGAGCGGGCGGGCCCTGTGGCTGGAGATCGGGCAGGATTTGCTGGAACATGTGGTCGAGATCACGCTGCTGCTGGAAATATCCCTGCTGTACAGCCGGCTGGTCGTGGCCGCTTTCTGGGATGCGGAAAAGACGATGGGCAAGCTGATCTTGCAGGTCATGATTCTGGCTGTGCTCAACGGCTTGGCTTCCACGGGCATGGCTGCTGCGTACCAGGCCATTTTCCCGGAGAACGAAGGCCTGTTCTTCCGTATCCTTTTCACGGATTACGTGGATTTGTCCGTCCTCACTACCGCGTATCTTGTCTCCTTCCTGATCAACCGCTATCGCGATGAGGAAGAGTCCCGCTTAAGGGCCGAATCGGAGGCACAGGAGAAAGAATTGTCTTTGCTGCGCTCTCGCGTGCAGAACCAGGCCCTGCGCACCGACAACCATTTTGTATTCAACAGTTTCAACACCCTCGACTCCTTGATCGAAGAGGACCCGGACCAGGCGCGGCGTTTTCTCGGGGACCTGACCGACGCTTACCGTTATCTGCTCCTGTATGCCGACAAAGAGCTCGTCCCGCTCCGGGACGAATTGTGCTTCGTGCGGGACTACGCCCGCAACCTGAGTCAGCGCTACGGCGGCGTCAGCGTCGAGATCGATCCGGTGCTGGACGCATCCGACGGCTGGGTTTGTCCCGTCGCCGTTCAGTCGCTGGTCGCGAATGCCCTCAAGCACAACCGCCACGGCCGTGCAGACGCCCTCCGGATCCGCCTCCGGCTCGACGGCGACCGGATCGTGGTGTCCAACAACATCCTGCCCCTCGTCTCTCCCGTCCCCTCGGCCGGCACGGGCCTCCGGACCCTGAGGGACCGTTATCGCCTCGTCTCTGGCCGCGACATTGAGGTCGTGGATGACGGGACGGAATTCTGCGTCAGCCTTCCCCTCCTAAAGAGCGAAAGCCATGAAGATCTGGATCATTGAAGATGAAGCGTCGGCCGCCCGTTCCCTGGAGCGGCTGCTGACCCGCCTGCGCCCGGACTGGGACGTCCTCGGCCGGACGGGCAGTATCGTGGAATCCCTCCCGGCCCTGGAGGCCCATCCGGAACTGGACCTCATCTTTGCGGACATCCGGCTGGAAGACGGGCTCTCGTTCGCCATCTTCGAGCGGGTGCGCACGGAGGCCCTGGTTGTCTTCACGACGGCCTACGACGAATATGCCTTGAAAGCCTTCGACTACAACTGCATCGACTATCTGCTCAAGCCCTATCGCGAGGAGGCTCTGACCCGGGCGCTCGAGAAGTGCGAGCGCATCCTGGGGCGGCGGGCGGCTTCGGATCCGGCGTCGGCACAGGAGCCTTTGTCAGAATGGCCGGGTTCCCAAGTCACTGCGGCTCTTGGCGGCGTGTATGCCGATCTGGGCGCAGGCCGGCCGGTATACCGCAGCCGGATCCTGCTGCACAAAGGGCAGGACGAGGTGGTCCGGGAAACGAAGGATCTCTGCTACGCCGAATTGGACGAGGGCGGCGTGCGCGTGTATTTCTGCAACGGCGAATGGGCGGACTACCCGGGATCGCTGGGCGCCTTGTCCGAAAGCCTTGACCCGGACCGTTTCCAACGGATCAGCCGCCAGGTGATCCTCCGCCTGGACCAGGTAGATCATCTCACCCCGGGCCCCGGCCGCGATACTTTGGTCCATCTGAAGGCCCCCTACGGCACCGTCTCCTTCACCATCACCGCCGACAGCAAGAAACGTCTCCTCGGCCGCCTCCAACTCATCGTGTAGGGACTGCCCTCCCCTCTCGCCAGACGGGATTCCGTCAGAACGGCGCACCGGGAACGGTCAAGGAAAGTCTCTTGCGATGCCTTGCCGTGCTCATCGCCCCGATTTCGGCCCACCAGACACGCGACAAAGCCACAGACGGCCATAAAACGCAGACTCCTGTGCGCCTCCATGACGGGATTGTCTCCCCATGTCAGGTTCGCGGTCAAAAATGTCGGGTTCGCGGTGTTTTTTTTTGTAATTCATTGCCCTTGCCCTTTATTTGCAACACGTGATTTATATTCACAAATGTGAGTTTTTTTGAGTTATTTAATTCAATCTACCATGAAAACAAAAATGCTTTCCTTACTGCTCGGAATTTTGTTGATTACAAGTTGCGACAATCGTATCCCCTATTTTGAGAAAACAACTTATCGCTTTGATAATCAAGCGCAGAAAGTCGTCCTAAACACCAAAGACGATATCTATACTATCACAATTTATGAGAATGAAAAAACTGTGGGCAATGAATTTCCTCCAGAAGGAAAACCCATTTCAATTTCGGGCTCATGGTATACAGTATCCGTTTCACAGGATCACCCCCAACAAGTAGAGCTGGAGCTTAAAGAGAATCTCTCCGGTTCAGAACGGAGCATTTCTATTTCGGCATTGGGAATGAGAGGCTGTGCTGCAGGTTGTGAAGTTTACCAAAGCAAGTAGAACAATCCCGCACCCAATAGTAATAATAGTCCGGATAGGAAGACACTCTTATCCGGACTATTTTATGGTCAAGAGAAAAAACACGACATTTCTATAAGAAACTTATATTTCTTCAAAAGAAACATAAAAACCTGCACTTGCCCTCTTGACGGAGCGGTCGTTTCCGCCTAGTTTTGCCGCAAAACAAAACTGTCAAAACTATGGTACAGACTTCTTCCGAACTCCTCCGGCTGGCCCGCTCAAAGGGCATCGTGTATGTCGACCCCCGGATCGATTACGCTTTCAAACTTCTTTTCGGCACGCCCGGCAACGAGGATCTCCTCCTCCGGCTCGTGCAGGCTATCCTGCCCGAGAAACACATCGCCGCCGTCGAACTTACTGCCCAGGAGCAGGTCGGCCCCCGGCCCGATGCCCGGCGATCCGTCATCGATGTCAAATGCAAGACCGATGACGGGAGCGACCTGATCATCGAGATGCAGATCAAAGAACAGGAGGACTTCACCGACCGGATGGTCTTCTACTCCTCCTTCCCCATCATCAACCGCCTCCAGATCGGGGAAAGCGGTTACAAGCTGACACCCCTCTACGTCATCGGGATCACCGATTTCATCATTCCTAACATCAAGGAGAACGATCATCTGATCAACCACTACATGATCCTCAACGACAAGAGCGGTGTTCCGCTGACCGACAGCGTCCATTATATCACCGTCGAACTGCCGAAACTGACCAAGACGCTCTCTGAAGTCAAGGATACCGAAGAGTGGATCCTCTACACCATCAAGCACATCGGAGCGATGAAACGGATGCCGGGAGAGTACCGGGGCAGCTATTTGGAGAAATTCTTCGAATTGTCTAAATTCGCTGCCATGGACGAATTGACTCAAGAAGAATACTTGGCTCGTTTCATGTTCGAGACCGACCAGAAGAGTTTCCTTCGCACGGCGCACAACAAGGGGGTTGCCGAAGGAAGAGCCGAGGGACGTTCCGAAGAGCGTCTCGAGACCGCCCGGCGGATGCTGGCGGACGGGATGGAGGTTTCGCTCATCAGCAAGTACACCGGACTGACGGCAGAGGAGATCCACTCACTTTCGTGCAACGGCTAGACTTAGAAGCCACTCGCCTGAATCATGCAGATCACGAATACTCCTTCCGACAGAATCACGGCGCTCGTACAGGCGCAGCGGGCCTTTTTCGCGAGTGGCGCCACCCGTGACGTCGCCTGGCGCAAACGGCAGCTCACAGCTTTCCGCGACGGTCTGAAAAAATGGGAGAAACCGCTCTGCGATGCGCTCTGGGAGGATCTTCACAAGTCCCGCGAGGAAGCGTTCATGACCGAAATGGGCCTGATCTACGGCGAAATCGCCGATGCCCTGAAGCATGTCGGGCGTTGGGCCCGGAAGCGCCGGGTCCGGACGCCGATGACCGGGATGCCTTCTTCCAGCTACGTCGTGCGCGAGCCTCTGGGCTGCACGCTCATCGTTTCCCCGTGGAACTATCCCGTCCAGCTGCTGCTCAGTCCGCTGGTCGGTGCGATCGCCGCCGGCTGCACGGCCCTGCTGAAACCCTCGCCCTACGTCCCCCACGTCTCGCTGGCGCTGGAACGGATGGTCACCGACACCTTCCCGGAGGAATATGTCGCCGTGGTCCAGGGCGACCGGACCGTCAACGCGCATCTCTTCGACACGCGTTTCGACCTGGTCTTCTTCACCGGGAGCCCGGCGCTCGCGAAGGTCGTGATGGCGGCCCAGGCCCAGTATCTGACGCCCCTGGTGCTGGAGCTCGGCGGCAAGAGTCCCTGCATCGTGGACAAGGATGCCGACCTGCGGATCGCTGCCCGGCGCATCGCCTGGGGCAAGTGCCTCAACGCCGGACAGACCTGCATCGCGCCGGACTATCTGTTCCTCCATGAGGAGATCAAGGATGCGTTCGTCGAAGCCTTCAAACAGGAGCTTGCGGGCCTCTACCCCGACGGGACCGAGCATTCCACCCACTTTGTCCACCTCGTGCGCGACAAGGCCTTCGACCGGGTCCTGAGTTATCTGAAAGACGGCGTGGTGTTGTGCGGCGGCCGCAGCGACCGGGAGCGGCGCTGGATCGAGCCCACGCTACTGGACAGCGTGTCTCCGGATGCACCGGTGATGCAGGAGGAAATTTTCGGGCCCATCTTCCCGGTGCTGACTTTCAAGGACTTGGATGAAGTGCAGGCCTTCGTGACATCCCGCGAGAAGCCGCTCGCGTTCTATTATTTCGGAAAGGCGAAGGAGGCCTGGCGGCTGATCGGTCGCACCACGTCTGGGGGCGCCTGCATCAACGACACGATCATGCATGTCGCCAATTCCCGGCTGCCTTTCGGCGGCGTGGGGAATTCCGGGATGGGTTCCTATCATTCAGAGCGCAGCTTCCTGGCTTTCACCCACGAGCGCGCGGTCTTGAATACCCCGACCCGCCTTGACCCGAAGTTCCGCTACATGCCCTACAAGTTCTTCTCGCTGGTTCAGCGGATGCTTAGGCCTTGAGACGGCGGTAAAGAAGTTCGATGGGGTGGAGGGCCCGGACGCCGGTGCCGTCCAGGATCTGCTGCCGGCAAGACGTACCGGGCGCGAGCACAATCGCATCTTTTGCTTTGCGGACGGCGGGGAATAGAACCATCTCACCGATAGCGAGAGAGGTCTCGTAATGCTCCTTCTCGTAACCGAACGATCCGGCCATGCCGCAGCAGCCGCTCGGGATGACGTGCAGGTCCGCCTCCGGCAGGAGTGTGCGTAAGACAGATGCGCACTTGTCGATGCCGACCAGCGCCTTCTGATGACAATGGCCGTGGAGCCAGATTTCGTCCTGAGCGCTTTGGAACGCCTCAGATGAAATGCGCCCGGCTTCGATTTCGCGGGCCAGGAATTCATCGAAAAGCAGACAGTTGCGGCCCAGGTCGCGGGCCTTGTCGCGCATCTCGGGCAGAACGAGATCGGGGTACTCGTCGCGGAAGCTCAGGATGCAGGAGGGCTCGATGCCGACCAGGGGCGTTTCTTCCGTGACGAGGCCGGCGAGCAGGTCCACGTTGGCCTTGGCGATGCGGCGGGCGCGTTTTAGGTCGCCCTTGGAGATGGCGGCGCGGCCGCTTTCGCGATGGCGCGGAATCTCGACTTCATAGCCCAATGCCCGCAGCAGGCGGGCGAAGGTGAGGCCGAGTTCGGCCTCCTGGTAGTTGGTAAACTCGTCGGCAAACAGCCAGACTATCTGAGAAGGACGGGCGGCCGCAGCTTGCAGCAGGGGGCTTCGTCCATCCTCGCATCCTGCGTCATCCGCTGCGCGGATAACTTGTCTGCTGCGGCTGAGGGCGCCCCCGTGCTTGCAAGCCTGACGGCCTTCCTGTCGGACCAAAGAACTCATGGTCTTTTGACTAAGGGCCGGGATGGAGCGGGCGGGAGCGAATTTCAGGATTGATTTCAGCAGGGCGGAGGACCATTTCGCAGAAGCGAAATAGTTGTACAGCGGCGCCACCCAGGAGCCCAGGCGCTCGACGTCGGCCATCCGCGCGACTGCCCAGGAGCGCAGCGGCATCCCGTGACGGGCATATTTCTGTTGCAGGAGTTCCGCCTTCAGGCGCGTCATATCGACGCCCGAAGGACATTCGCCGAGGCAGCCCTTGCACGACAGGCAGCTGTCCAGGACCTCCGCCAGTTCGGGCGCCTCGAAGACACTCGAACGAGCGCCCGAAGCCTCCGAGGCCCGGAAGACAGGGCTGTTCCATCCCCAGGTCAAGATTTCCCGAATGACGTTCGAACGAGCGCGGGTCGTGCGCAATTCGTCCCCCGAGACCCGGTACGCCGGACAGATCGTGCCTCCGGACACGTTCGACTTGCGGCAGTCGCCGCTGCCGTTGCACTGCTCCACCGAGCACAGCAGGGCGTGGGCGTTCGACCGTACCCCACTTACCCCCGGCGTATGGCACTCGTCGAAGACGGCGCGCCAGTTATAATACGTCTTGTCGGACGCAAGCTCCGCCTCCACGGCATTGATTTCCACCCCACTTCCGCGCAGGAATTCGTCCATCGGCGGCGTATCCACGATCTTGTGCATGTTGAACACGCCCGCCGGATCCCAGCAGCGCTTCAGCGCGCGCATCATCTCATACACCTCCTCCCCATACATCAGGGGAATGAATTCGCCCCGCAGGCGCCCGTCACCGTGCTCCCCGCTCAGACTTCCCTTGTGGTCGCGGACCAGCAGGGCCGTACGCTCCGCAATCGCGCGGAACAGGCGCCGTCCCTCGACGGTCTTGAGGTTGAGAATCGGGCGCAGGTGCAGCTCGCCCGTGCTGATGTGGCCGTAATAGACGCAATCCAGGCCCAGTTCGTCCAGGATTATGCCGAAGTCCCGCAGATACGCGGGCAGGCGCTCCGGCGCGACGGCCGTATCTTCGATCACACCCATCGGGCGCGCGTCTCCCTTCATGCCACCCAGCACGCCCAGGCCGGCCTTTCGCAGCTCCCATACCGTGCCGACCTCGGCCCCGTAGGCCCGGGTGCAGGCATACGCGAGACCCGCCTCGCGCAAGTCGGCCTCCAATTTGTCGGCTCGCGCATCCAGGTCATCGCCATAAAGTTCGGTCACCAGCAACGCCGCCGGCGTCCCCTGGACGACCTTCATCAGGCGGCTCACGCCCGGGTTGGCCCGTGCCAGATCCAGGATCTTGCCGTCGATCAGTTCGACCGCCGCCGGACTGTGTCGCAGTGCCACCAGATTCGCCTCATAACTCTTTTCCAGCGTATCGCAGTGTGCACACAGCACCATCTTTCCCGCCGGCGGCAGAGGATCCAGCGACAGCTTGATCTCCGTGATGAACGCCAGCGTCCCCTCGGACCCTGCCAGCAACTTACAGAGGTTGATCGGTTCTTCGATTGCTTCATCGATAGCATAGCCGCAGTTCCGACGCCGCAGGCTGCGGTCCGGAAAACGCTCTTCGATCAGCTGCCGAGTCCCGGGGTCCTCCGCCCAACGGATCAGCTGCGCGTAAATGCGCCCCGCCAGCGACGGAGGCTCCCCCTCCCAGAACCGGGCGCCGAAACGCGCCTCCAGCTCCGAGAGCGTGTATTCCTTGAACACCTCCACGCTGCCGTCCGACAGCACGGCGGTAGCTTCCAGCACGTGGTCCCGCGTACTCCCGTAAATCAGCGAATGCGAGCCGCAGGAGTTGTTGCCGAACATGCCGCCCACGCAGCAGCGGCTCGTCGTCGAAGTCTCCGGACTGAAAAACAGCCCGTACGGCTTGAGGGCGGCATTGAGCACATCCCGGATGACGCCGGGCTGCGTGCGGACCCATTTCTCCTCCGCATTGATCTCCAGGATTTGGTTGAAATGGCGCGTGACATCCACGACAATGCCGTCGCCCACCACCTGTCCGGCGATGGACGTCCCGCCGGCGCGCGGAATCAGGTGCGTCCCTTTCCGCGCCGCCAGCGCGATCAGTTCCTGGATATCCTGCACAGACTCGGGATACGCGACACCTTTCGGGATCTCCCGGTAGGCGCTCGCATCCGTCGCATACGCGATCTTGTGAAGGCTGTCAGAGAAGATCTTCATCCGTGGAATGGATTCCGGATGCTAGATGCTGAAGCTGTTGAAGCCGCCGTCCACCACCTCGATGGTGCCGGTCACGCCCTTGGACGCGTCGGAAGCGAGGTAATGCAGGGCGCCGACGAGCTCGTCGGGCTCCAGGAAACGGCCGAACGGGGTGTGGCCGATGATCTTGTGGGAGCGGTCGGTCAGCGACCCGTCGGGGTTGGTCAGCAGGGTGCGGTTCTGGTTGGTCAGAAGGAAGCCGGGGGCGATGGCGTTGACCCGCAGGCCGGGGCCGAACTTGGTCGCCAGCTCACCGGCGAGCCACTGCGTCCAACTGGCGAGGGCCGACTTGGCCATGCCGTAACCCGCGACGCGGGTCAGCGGACGGAAGGAAGACATCGAGCAGAAGTTCACGATGGAGCCCTTCTTGTTGGCCACCATCACCTTGGCGAACACCTTGGTCGGGATGATCGCACCGATAATGTTGAGTTCGAACACCTTGCGGGTCGCGTCCAGGTCCATGTCAAAGATGGTCTGATCGGGAGCGACGTTGGCCGGACCCATGTTGCCGCCTGCGCCGTTGAGCAGGATGTCGACCGTGCCATATTTGGCGACGATGTCCTTGCAGTTCTGCTCCACGACCGCTTCGTCGAGGACGTTGGTCGGGAGGAACATCGCCTCGCCGCCATCGGCCTTGATCTCCGCGACGATCCTTTCACCGATCTCACGGGCACGCTCGAGGTCCAGGAGGACCACCTTGCTGCCCTGGGCGGCGAAATATTTCACGATGGTGGCGCCAAGCACGCCGCACGCGCCGGTCATGACGGTGACCTTGCCGTTGATGTCAAAAAGATTCTGTGCCATTTTTTATGTATTTGTACAAATATAGCAATTAATATCAGACTTTAGCCGCGAGATTTCGGGCGAGGTCCAGGAAGGCGAGGGAGTCGGGACGGGTGCCCAGGGCGGCCGGTTCTCCGGCATCGCCACCTTCGCGTATGCCCTGCACGAGAGGGATCTGACCCAGCAAATCAATGCCAAAGCGCTCTGCCATCTGAGCGCCGCCGTCGCGGCCGAAAAGATAGTAGCGCTCGTCCGGATGCGCCTCCGGCGTGAACCAGGACATGTTTTCGACCAGGCCGAAGATCGGCTTGGCGATACTCTTGTTGCGGAACATGTTGACGCCCTTCTCCACGTCGGCGAGCGCCACGTCCTGCGGGGTCGTCACGATGACGGCGCCCGAGACCGGAATGTCCTGCACCAGGCTGATATGGATGTCGCCCGTGCCCGGAGGCATGTCGATCAGCAGGAAATCCAGCTCGCCCCATTCCACCTGCAGGATCATCTGTTTCAGCGCATTGCAGGCCATCGGGCCGCGCCAGATCAGCGCCTGTCCGCGGTCGGC
Organism: Bacteroidales bacterium; assembly: GCA_017400135.1. Taxonomy (GTDB): domain Bacteria; phylum Bacteroidota; class Bacteroidia; order Bacteroidales; family UBA932; genus Cryptobacteroides. The sequence continues at coordinate 8,586 of JAFPVJ010000012.1, read as the reverse complement.
GAAATAGCCGACGGACATCCATTTGACGCCGTATTTCTCGATCGGGACGATCCACTCTTTCTCCCCATCCTGGAACGCCTGGGGCGTGAATCCTTCGGTGCCCGTCATCGTCGGGACGGAAGGACCGTACACGTCCGCGTCGGCGAGTCCGACCTTGAAGCCGAGCCGCGCCAGGGCGACCGCCAGGTTGACGGCGACCGTGGACTTGCCCACGCCGCCCTTGCCAGAGGCGATGCCGATGATGTGGCCGACCTCCGACAGGCCGGAAAGGTCCAGGTCGAGGGCCTTCTTCTGCGCCGGCTTCGGCGCCTCCTCGACCACCGTCTTCACCTCGGCCGTGACGCCTTCTCCCAAATGCCGGTTGAGCGCCGCCCGGGCACTGCCGATCAGGTACTCGGCCAGCGGGTCCCGGCGTTTCGGGAAGGCCAGGGTCACGGCGACCGCATCTCCCTGAATCTCAACTTCTTTCACCATCCCCAGCGCAACGAGACTCTGCTCGCCCTTCGCCGGATGCTTCACTTCTTCCAGGATGGCAATGATCTCCTCTCTTGTCATACGCTTTTACTCAAAAATCAGAAATATACTCGTATTCGATTGCGGGTGCGCGGTATTTAAAAACTTGGGTTACCTCCTGGGTAATGGTATTGTCCAATAAGCTCTTCGTAACACTGTACTCCGTTTTTGTATCGCCGGAGTAAGAGTATCTGATGGTATGGAAAGGAACATCGTCCAAATATCTTATGACTGAGACCAAAAGATGATCTTCGTTGTACGCGTATTCCCTCCTGTAATGGCCATATTCCCGGAGATCGTCTTCCAGCAGCGGATATTTTTTTTCTTTGTCCTTATAAGTGACGGTTATCTTTTGGTCAGAAGTAGAAAAAACCATTCCGGATGCACGATATGATTCGCTGTGCCTGTTTGTGACAATGGCATAATCCGTGTCCGAATAAGAATACGTTGTCATTGCGGTGATTCTTTCGGTACCTCCTCGGGGAGTCCAATACACCCTTTGCCTTATCATGCGCCCATTCTCCCACTCTTGCTCCGTTCTGCGAGACTCATCGACCACCGCCGACGTTTCCAGACTATGGAAACACATCGTTAACTCCTCATCCAGATAATCATATTCCGTTTCCCACCGAAGTTGGGTAGAACCGTTACTTTCAAAATATACCAATTCCTTTTTATGCCGGTCTGAGTATTCGTATGTATCTATTTCGCGGCGGTCGGGCTGTTCTCCGGTGGAAAACTCCAGGCGGGTCAGCCGACCTTCCCCATCATACTTGTACAACGCGTGATCCTCCAAAACGGTACATTCACCGCCTTCGTATGATTTGCGGGTCCTGACATAGCTTGCATATTTACCTTCGGCATAGTTTTCCGAATCTCCCGAAAACGTATCGAAACCGTAATACTCTTCCGGCGTCAGTTCATGCTCCGGTTCCGGTTCATCAATCGGCTTTTTTTCTCCGCATGCGACAAACAGAATTGCTGCGACCATGAAGAGGACACGATACTTTTTCATGATTATTTTATCAGGTTCATTTCATCCAACAGGTAGCCGGCGCCGCCGAATTTGTCCATCAGCAGGAGGACGTAGCGGATGTCGACGCAGATGCAGCGCTGGAGGTCGGGCTCGAACATCACGTCGCTGGACATCGACTCCCAGTTGCCGTCAAAGGCGAGGCCCACGAGGCAGCCGTCGGCGTCCATGACCGGCGAGCCGGAGTTGCCGCCCGTGATGTCGCAGTTGATCAGGAAACAGGTCGGGAGTTCACCCTTGGCGTTGGCGTACTGGCCGTAGTCCTTCGCCGCATAGATCTCTTTCAGCTTGGCGGGAACGCGGAATTCGTAGTTGTCGGGGTCTTCCTTCTCCATCACGCCCTTGAGGGTCGTGTAGTGTTTGTAAAGCACGCCGTCCTGGGGCGAATAGGCCTTGACCGTGCCGTAGGTGAGGCGGCAGGTGCTGTTGGCATCCGGGTAGGACGGCTCGCCCTTCTTCCACTCGAGGCGGCCGGCGGTGAAAGCCCTGGCGCCCTCGTCGAGGCCCTGCTGGCCGGCCATGTAGTTCTGGCGGAATTTCATCATGCCCCGGATCATATCTGCGCACATCCGGCCGGCCGGGTCGTTGGACAGGTCGGATTCGGTCTTGATGCGCTCCTTGACACGGGCCGCCGACGTGAAGGCGGTGCTGTCGAAGAGGGCGTCCACAAAGGCGGGAATGTCCATTTCGCGCACGTCCTGACCCAGCAGCGGAATGCGGTCTTCGTCCTTGACGTTGTCGCGGTAGAAAGCGATCAGCGCGGCGGCCTCCTTGCGGTCGAGCGCCTCGTTGTAATCCTTGTACAGGGGGTCGCCCATCACTTCGACGGCCTTGGCCATCGCTTCCCCATAACTGATGTCATCCGTCTTGATCGCGGCGATCGAACGAAGGAAGGAATTGGCGAAGCCCAGCACCTCGATGCGGCCGATGCTCTCGCTCAGCAGGGTCAGGGCCTCGATCGAAGGAGCGGACTCCTCCACACTCTTCTCAATCTTTTCCAGGGCGTCGCCGTACTTTTCCTGGCGGGACTTGCGGGCATTCACCCAGTTCATGAAATCCGCCTCGAACTGCTCCTCTCGGCCGATGATGTCCAGCTTCTCGAAAGCCTGCTTCATGCCAATCCACTTCTTCCAGCCATTGGCGGAACCGGCATATTTGTTGGCGTACTGGAGGTTGACGACGGGGTCGGCCATGCGCGCCTCCCACATCAGGTCCTGACGGACGGTACGGGCAGCGATGGAAATGTCCTGGGTGCGGAGCATCTCCTTGAGCTGGGCGGCGGTCTGGAAGCGCTGCGTGCGGCCCGGATAGCCCATGATCATCGCGAAGTCACCGTCTTCGAGGCCCCGCAGGGATATCTTCAGGGACTGTTTCGGACGCAGGGGCAGGTTCTCCGGTGAATAGTCGGCCGGCTCGTTGTCAGCGCCCGCATATACCCGGAACATGGAGAAGTCGCAGGTGTGGCGGGGCCACATCCAGTTGTCGGTCTCACCGCCGAACTTGCCCATCGATGCCGGCGGGGCACCGACGAAACGCACGTCGCGGTAGGTCTTGTAGATGATGAGATAATAGACATTCTCGTCGTAGAAGGGGGTCACGCGGGCCGTGCAGTGGGGATAATCCTCCACCGCCTTCTTCTCAAGAGCCTTGACGGCCTCGGCGACAGCCTTCTTGACCTCCTCCTCATCTTTCGTCTTCTTGGAGGCATCCTTGATGGTCTTTTCGATCACTTTCGTGACATCATCCATCCGCTGGAGGAACTTGACCGTGAGACCCGGGACGGGCATCTCTTCGCTGCGGTTCATCGCCCAGAATCCGTCTTCGAGGTAGTTGTGCTCAGGGGTGGACAGGGACTGGATGGATCCGTAGCCGCAGTGATGGTTGGTCACGAGCAGACCCTCGTCGGAGATGATCTCGCCCGTGCAGCCGCCACCGAACTGGACGATGGCGTCCTTGATGGAGCTGTTGTTGACGCTGTAGATCTGCTCGGGGGTGAGGCGGCAGCCCAGGGAGGCCATCGCCTTGCCGTTCATTTTCTGGAGCAGGGGCAGGAGCCACATGCCCTCGTCCGCAAAGGCGGAGAAGGAGAGCAATAGGGCCGCCAGGGCCATGGAAACGATCTTTTTCATTGTTTTTTATCCTTTTTGATTGTTTTTTAAAACAGGGTGGGCTCCAGCTCCTTGGGGTGGAAGCTCTTGCGGTGATAGGGGGTGTAGCCGTACCGCTTGATCGCCTCGATGTGTTCCTTTGTGGGATAGCCCATGTTGCGTTCCCAGCCATATTGTGGATACTCCGCGGCGATTTGGCGCATATATGCATCCCGGTGGGTCTTGGCCAGGACCGAGGCGGCCGCGATGGCGGAGTAGGTGGCATCCCCGTGGACCACGGTCTTGTACGGGATGCCGTCGCAGGGCTTGAAGCGGTTGCCGTCGACAAGGAGGAATTCAGGCTTGGGGGACAGTTGCCGTACGGCCCGCTGCATTCCCAGGATGGAAGCGTTGAGGATGTTGACGGTATCGATCTCTTCGGGAGATACCGCCACGACCGCCCAGGACACCGCTTCTTTTTCAATGACCTCCCGAAGCAGCTCCCGCGCCTTTTCACTCATCTGCTTGGAGTCGTTGAGCTGCGGATGGGAGAAGCCCTCCGGCAGGATCACGGCCGCAGCGAAGACCGGCCCGGCGAGGGGACCGCGGCCCGCCTCGTCACAGCCCGCCTCGACAAGCCCTTCGTTCAAACGGCAGAGGAGATGGATTTCGTGCGACATACTGTCGCAAAGTTACATATTTTCCCCGTCAGACAAGGTGTCCTCTTGCAGATTATTTTGCTTCATCATCTGCCTGCACACCGTCTGGGTAAAGTCGAGGTCATGGCGGAGCCGGGCGACCTCTGCCGAAAGACGGTCAATCTCTGCCTGCTTAGCCTGTAACTCGCGGGCGTGCTCTCTCTTTTCGAGATCAAGACGATCCTTGATAGAGTCACGCTCATCCCTTAGCTCACGCTGTGTATCGTCCATTTGATAGCCCAACAAAGCGATTGGTGACACATGAAAATAAGCGCCCATTTTCTCGGCAAGTTCACGTCCTGGTTTCCGCTTTTCCGTTTCGAGTTGGCTCAGGTAAGTGCGGCTGATCCCAAGCTCCGAGGCGATAGCATCTTGCGTCCGCCCGGTTTGTTCTCTCAAGTCCTTCAATTTGACCATAACCCGAAATTTGACAGTCAAAGGTAAGGTTGAGAAAACGTAATCTATGTAAACCATCCGTTTACAATGTTAACTTTCTTTTTGCACGACTATAAAAAACAGTTAATCTCTATAAAAAACTTAAAAATCTTCTTCCAGAAGCCAATAATTAGGATTTCTACCCTTGTCAGAATGAATTTCGTGTGGCATTTTTGTAAAAAACGTAAACCAAATGTTAACACTCGACAGAGCTTATTCGAACTTTGAACGCCTGATGGAAACCGACCGGATCTGGCTGGATCCGGACGTCGACTTCTCCTGCATCTGCCGGATCCTGGATGTGCCGCTCCGGCGCTTCGACCGTTTCCTCTATGGGGAGCTGGGCTTCCGCGGCGAGGAAATTCTGGCCATTTATCGCCGGACGGGCGACAAAAAGGCCTGAGTCAGCGGCCATTTCATTGTTATTCCTATATTTTTTATTAGATTTGCAGACTTGAATGCCCTGATCCGGCCTTAAGACGCAAACTCATAAAAATACTGATAACATGAAAGATTACTCCACCAAAGACATCCGCAACGTGGTCCTTCTTGGCAGCACCAAATCCGGAAAGACCACGATTGCCGAAGCGATGCTGTATGAAGGCAAGGTCATCGACCGCCGCGGCACCGTCGAGGACAAGAACACTGTCTCCGACAACGACGAACTTGAAAAACTGAACCAGCGCTCCATCTATGCGACTCCGCTGTATGCCGAGTTCCAGGGCACCAAGATCAACTTCATCGATGCTCCGGGTTCCGACGACTTCATCGGCGGCGCCTACGCGGCTTTCCGCGTCTGCGAGAGCGGCATCCTCGTGATCAACGCCCAGCAGGGCGTCGAGGTCGGCACCGAGAACTTCGTCCGCCGCGCCGAGGAGAACCATCTCCCGATGTTCATCGCGGTCAACCAGCTGGACACCGACAAGGCCGACTGGGACAACGTCCAAGCTTCCATGAAGGAAGCCTTCGGCGGCAAGCTGGTCTATGTCCAGTTCCCCACCGCGACCGGCGCCAACTTTGACGGCATCATCGACGTCCTCACGATGAAGTACTACCACTTCAAGGACGCCAACGGCACTTGCGAAGTGCTCGACATCCCCGCCCAGTTCGCCGACCAGGCCGAAGATGCCCGCAACGAGCTGATCGAGAAGGCCGCCGAGTACGACGATGCCCTGATGGAGAAGTTCTTCGAGGAAGGCACCCTCTCCGAGGAGGAGATCATGAGCGGCCTCAACCTCGGCGTGACTTCCGGCCAGGCCTATCCCGTCTTCTGCGTTTCCGGCAAGAAGGACATCGGCGTCAAGCGCCTCATGGAGTTCATCAAGGGTGTCGCCCCGGCCCCGAAGGTGGACGAGAAGGGCCAGCCCGCCCTCTTCATCTACAAGAACGACGTCGAGCAGCACCTCGGTGAAGTCTCCTACTTCAAGGTGATGAGCGGCACGATCACTCCCGGTCTCGACCTCGAGGATCCCGCCACCGGCAACAAGGAGCGTTTCTCCGCCATCTACGCCGTCGCCGGTTCCAAGAAAGAGAGCGTCCCCGCCCTCAAGGCCGGTGACTTCGGCTGCGTCGTGAAGCTCAAGAACGGCAAGTCCAGCACCACGCTGTCCGCCATCGGTTCCGGTATCGCCTACGACAAGATCGCCTATCCGGCTCCGAAGTACCGCTGCGCCATCAAGGCCAAGGTCCAGCAGGAAGACCAGAAGCTCGGCGACGCCCTCAAGAAGATCGCGTCCCAGGATCCCACCACCATCGTGGAATACTCCAAGGAACTCCGCCAAACCATCCTCAGCGGCAACGGTGAGCAGCACATCAACGTCACCAAGTGGCGTCTGAACAACGAGTTCGGCGTCGAGGTCGAGCTCTTCGCCCCGAAGGTGCCGTACCGCGAAACCATCACCAAGGTCGCCCAGGCCCAGTACCGCCACAAGAAACAGTCCGGCGGCGCCGGCCAGTTCGGTGAAGTCCACCTCCTGGTCTGCCCGGCCGAAGGCGAGCTCAACACCAAGTTCAAGATCGACGGCAAGGACACCCAGCTGCCCATCAAGAGCCAGGATATCACCGAGCTCGAGTGGGGTGGACGCCTGGAGTTCTACAACTGCGTCGTCGGTGGTGCGATCGACCTCAGCTTCATGCCCGCCATCCTGAAGGGTATCAAGGAGCGCATGGTCGAGGGACCTCTGACCGGTTCCTACGCCCGTGACATCCGCGTCTTCGTCTACGACGGTAAGATGCACCCGGTCGACTCCAAGGAAATCGCCTTCATCATCGCCGGCCGCAACGCCTTCCGTGAGGCCTTCCGCAACGCGGGTCCGAAGATTCTCGAGCCTATCTACAACGTCGAGGTGATGACCCCGGCCGAGTACCAGGGCGCCGTCATGTCCGACCTCCAGAACCGCCGTGGCATCCTCGGCGACCTGGGTGCCGACAAGGGCTTCTCCATCCTGCGTGCCCGCGTCCCGCTCGCCGAGCTGTACCGCTACTCCACCACCCTGAGCTCGCTGACCTCCGGTTCCGCGACCTTCACGATGGAGTTCGCCGACTACCAGCCCGTCCCGGGAGACGTCCAGACCAAGCTCCTCGCGGACTACGCCGCCCAGGAGGAAGAGGATTAATTTCTCTTTTTACGGAGTACAAAAAAGCCGGACGAAATTTCGTCCGGCTTTTTGTTATGCACCGTCGGTCAAACTAAAGACATCCCAGCTCAATTCCAAACCTTTCCGACAAACTCGGTCAGATTACCCGTCTAGTCGGCGCACGATGAAATGGCCTATATACGCGCGAGAGCCCAATATCCGTGTCTGAGGCATTGATTACAGGCTTTGAAGCACAGACAACCGTTTGCCACCCCTCTCATAGCACGATCGTGGTGCGCGTCAATGACGGATTCTAACCCGGACACATTTCCAAAGAAAAACGGTTCGAAGATACCGCGCACTTCGAACCGTTCTACCTCAAGCAATCTGTCGCCAACGTCAACGCCTGGGAACTTTTTCAATACCTATCCAGGAGTACTGGCGGGGATGCTTCCAGCTTCACCATTGTGTAATGCTATAGATCATCGACCCACTAAGACCTATCATTCTCTATTGAATGGATTCTATTGATTAGAAATAATAGGGCTACTTGATATAACCAAAGGAACGCAGTGCAGAATAGACGTACTAAATCCCATAAATTAAATCGATTTAAGACGACATCAAATCCTTTTGCCCATATTTCACTTGCTGTATATGCTGCCTCCAATCCATCTCCCATTGGGTCTGGTGGAAATGAAAGGAGGCACTGGAACGACAGGATAATGGTGGGAAGGATAAGTATTTTCCACCATTTATCCCATCCTATAGCAAAAACCTGAAATAGAGCGAACAATAGAGAGAAAACAAAGGCAGAACCAATGTAATCAAGATAATAGGAGAAAGTGAGGTGTATCCTTTTTTCTGGAAGAACAAGATATTCCACAATCAGAGCCACAATATTAAGACCCAATATTGTCCCTCCTAAAATTAATACCTGATTCCCCTTTTTTTTCATTTTGCTTTATTCAAAAAGTCCTTTGCATTATTGACGTGCATATCATAAAGTGGATCATTATCGGCTTTTGTCTTAAAGAACATTCTCTCAACTTTCTCTAAAACAGCCTCGATCACATGAGAGATACGATTCGTTTTAACCAACCCTCATAGCTGTCCGGAGAAATTTTACCAAAGCGTAAGTTGCCTTCCATACGGTGCCTCCGGGACAATAACAGGGAAGGAAGGTTGATTATACATTTCACGGATATCACCTCTTTTGAAGAGGATTTGTCCGATAGAATTTG
>JAFPVJ010000011.1 GCA_017400135.1 Bacteroidales bacterium | reverse complement strand
TACTTCCACTCTTTTGAAATGCTGGTGTGCCTGATATACTGATAAAGCATCTTGCCAGTATCTGGGACCCTCTGCAAAAGTTCCTGTACCTTTTCAGAAGGCTCAGGATACTTCTTGATATACTCATCCGGCACCACCGTCTCCTCTGGTGTTGCCTTGGAATGGAAGAGTCTTTCCAGCAATTTCATACAAACTGAATATTCTCCTTACAAAGATAATGGTTTTCTACAACATCATTCTTTACTATTCCTCTTCTTTCAGGGATAGTCCCAAAGTGGGCTAAAAACCAAAAACTGCCAAGGATGATTCCTTGGCAGTTTTGTAATTTATTGATTTTCAATATGTTATAAAATCAATATTCTTCCTCGTTAAACATATAGTGCAATTGTTGTATACTGCTTATTATCAGCAAGTTATACTTGTGTTTAAAAACCCGGATAGTCACAGGGGAAGTCTGAGACAGGCTGAGATGCCTTGAAATAACAGTATCTTAATAAGAATACTTCCCCAAAATGTAGACTCAGATTTTGTAAAGCTCTACGCCGGATGGAAGGACAATTGCCGGTTTTTTGTATGAATCGTCATCCTTTCCCCAGGGTTCTGTGTAGATATCAAAATCGACATCTGCATTATTCAAGTCGGCAAGAAAAGAAATGAACTTTCCATCAAAGTGAAGCACAGGAACAGAATATGTGTCAGTAATGCCTTGAATGACAACTCGAACAATTACCTTGATGTGATGTGCCTTACAATACTCACCCAATTGTTCGGAATTCTTGATGGTTCTCCTCAGCTTGCTAAACAGTCTTTCTACATATATGCCGTGTGAGGCAGGCAATTGATACTCAAAAGAATTGTGCTGATTTATCAAAGGAACCCATTCGCCATCCTTGTTTTGGGTTTTAACCACTTTGCCTGTATGTCCAATCCTCTGTTCCCCTTTGACCTCTATGTGTGAAGGTTCCACCCCTGATAATTCAGAGATGGTTTGGAAATCCATCGGTTTGCCAGAGTAAAAGACAATATAAACTCTTGTGGTAGTCATAGTACAAAGAAAAGAAAAGAAAAACTTGGGATAGTCACAGGGGAAGTTTGAGGCAGGCTAAGGTATCACAAACTGACAAATAAAGCTCAACTGTACTATCCCCGTTATTATTTGAATTGTTGTTTCTCAATACGAGCCTTCTCAATAGAAAGGATGTTTGACTCGACTGGGCACAAGGTAACAAATGGTTTGTTAAACCAGGCAAGTCCTCGTGCATTCACCCATTCAATAATATCAACCAAGTCATTTGAATTGAACTTGGCTTTAGACAAATCATTGCAGTATATCAAAAGCACCTCATCTTCTTCCAGGGATACTTTTGTCATCTCTGCCTCGGGTTCACGGAGGTAAGATAAACAATCTATCAAAGCATCCCAATTCATTCCATAGAAATCTGGGAATCCCAGCTTTTCCTTGAATACAAAATGAAGGTCTTTTTCTTTGAAACCTTTACAATCAATCTGAATAGTTTTACAATTCATTATTGAGTCAATGAATAACAGTCATACAAAGATAACCATATATTTACTATTCCTCCTCTTTTCAACGAACTATTACCTTTTTAGGATGAAAATGAAAGATTTGGGATAGCCCCAGGGGTAGTGAGGGGGTGAAAATAGGCATTTTGGGCTATGTTTTGGGGAAGTAAAAAAGCCAGGTACTATCCCTGGCTTTTTCATAATCTATTGATAATCAAGCGATTACAAACAGAAATTTCTTAATATTCTTCCTCGTTCCAGAAAAAGTCGTCCTTGGAAGGGTAGTCGGGCCAGATGTCCTCGATGCTCTCGTAGATCTCGTTGTCTTCCTCGAGCTCCTGGAGGTTCTCGATGACTTCTTCCGGAGCGCCGGAACGGTTGGCATAGTCTATCAATTCTTCTTTGGTTGCCGGCCACGGAGCGTCGTCCAGGCTGCTGGCAAGTTCGAGTGTCCAATACATATTCAAAACAATTAAGTGGTTCAACAATCGCAGGGGGATACCCCCTCTTTTTCGCCGCAAAGATATACAAAAAATCAAAACAAAAATGATTTTTATCTATTTTTGCAATATAATCGTCGAAACGCCATGTCATACAAAAAGAATGATAGTTACGAAGTCCCTGTGACAGAGCAGATTGCGGTCCATGTGAAGGAAATCCTCCGCCTGCTGGGAGAGGACGAAAACCGCGAGGGTCTCCTCAAGACTCCCGAGCGCGTCGCCAAGTCCCTCCAATATCTGACCAAGGGCTATGGCGAGGACGGACTGCAGATCATCCGGTCCGCCATGTTCGACGAGGAGTACCAGCAGATGGTCCTGGTCAAGGACATCGAGCTCTACAGCACCTGCGAGCATCATCTGCTGCCGTTCATCGGCAAGGCCCACGTCGCCTACATCCCCAACGGCAAGATCACCGGCCTGAGCAAGATCGCCCGCGTCGTGGAAACCTACGCCCGCCGGCTCCAGGTCCAGGAGCGGCTGACCGTGCAGATCCGCGACTGCATCCAGGAGGCCCTGCAGCCTCTCGGCGTGGCCGTCGTCATCGAGGCCAACCACACCTGCATGCAGCTCCGCGGCGTAGAAAAAGCGAATGCCGTCACGACGACATCCGCTTTCTCGGGCGTATTCCTGAAGGATCCGCGCACGCGCAACGAATTCCTCAATCTGATTAGGTAGGGGTGCAAAACAGGCTTATATTGCACCTCGTGACCCCATTCATGCGCCCCCGGCGCCCTTACATCTTCGCCGACAGGCGCTGCAGGTCGCACTCAGCTTTAATCTTATCGATGATGGCGCACACCACGTGGAAGGTGCGGCTGTCCTTCGTGTAGACCGCCGGCGTTACGAAATTGACCCGCCCCTGGCGTTTCAGCTTGGCGGCCACCTCCCGGCCGACCTCGTCGTGCGGGTTGTATACGGCCACTGAATTGCCACCGAACATGTTGACGATCTTCATGCAGGGGACGTCGGTCTGCCCGTCGCCGAAATAGATCATGTGCGGGAAAGGGATGCGCTTCTGGTCGTCCGCGATGCTGTCGTTGACACGCTTGTTGTCGCGGGAGGAGAAGATGCCCTTGCTGATCTTGAAAAGGAACTGCGTCTTGGCGGTGAAGTCCACCGCGATGCCGGGCCACTCGGCCTCGCCGTCCGCATTGTAGATGAAGGTCCCGGCGAAGATGTGCTTGAATTCGTGGGCGATAGGGCACCCCTCGATGATCTCCTTGAGCCCCGAGGAATTGATGTAATGCTCGATGCGGACGCCCTTGGCCGCGCCGTAAGCGTTGACCAGGGAGAACCATTCCTTCACGCCTTCGAACAGACGGATGTGCGCTCCGAACTTGCGGAACTCCTCGCGGTTGAGCCGGATGCCGGCCTTGCGCGCCTCGTCGAACATCAGTTTCATGTAGGCGAGCACGTTGCTCGCGTCCTGGCCGATCGCGATGTTGTCGCTCATCTTCCAGAACTCTTCCGGCGTCTTGCCGATGGTCTGGATGAATCCGAACTCCTGCATGTTGCCGGGAGACAGGGTCCCGTCGAAGTCATAGACCAGCGCTATGATGGGTTTGTGCGCCATAATTTTCGCCCCAAATAAATGTTTTCCACCACAAATATCGGAATAATTCGCCACATACGCGCGAAGCGCCTTGTAAAAAAATCCCCCTCCCGTTATTTTTGCCACCGTTCAAATCAAAACTTAGCAAATGGAAACATATCCTCACTATCTGGAGAGACTCCAGAACGCCACAAAAAAATACTGGGACAAGGTCGCCCTCAACACCATCGGCGGCGAATCCTATTCCTTCGGCCAGATGGCCGTCCAAATCGAGAAATTCCACCTGGTCTTCAAGGCCCTCGGCTTCAAGAAAGGCGAAAAGATCGCCCTCTATGCGGCCAACGGCGCCCGCTGGGGCATGGTCTATATGGCGGTCAACACCTACGAGACGGTGATTGTCCCCCTGCTTGCTGATTTCACGCCGGAGAACGCCTCCTTCCTCGTGAACCACTCCGACAGCATCGCTCTCTTCACCAATGCCGCGAAGTGGAAGAACATGGACATCGCCCGGATGCCCAACATCCGTCTCGTCATCAACGTGGATGACTGGAGCTGCCTCTGGGCGGCCGACGAGCAGGTCAAGGCCACCTACGAGACCATGGAGACCCTTTTCGCGGAGAAATGGCCCAACGGTTACGGCCCCGAGAATGTGGCTTTCCCCACCGACAACTGGGATGACCTTTCCACCATCAGCTATACCTCCGGCTCGACCGGCGACCCCAAGGGCGTCATGCTCACCTACCGGAACTTCAGCGCCAACGTGGATTACAGCCAGCGCCATGTGGCGGCCGGGGAAAGGATGGTTTCCATGCTTCCCATGGCCCACATGTACGGCCTGGTGATCGAGTTCATCTATCCGCTCTGCAACGGCACTTCCATCTACTGGCTGGGCAAGGCCCCGACTCCCGCGGCCCTGATGAGCGCCTTCGCCGAGGTGAAGCCTTACCTCCTCATCACCGTTCCGCTCGTGATGGAAAAGATCTACAAGAGCAAGGTCAAGCCCACCCTCGACAAGCCTGCGGTCAAGTTCCTGACGAAGATCCCCGGTCTTAACGGCATCATCTACAAGAAGGTGAAGGACGGTCTCGTCTCCGCTTTCGGCGGCGAAGTCCAGGAGTTCATCATGGGCGGCGCGGCCCTCAATCCCGAAGTGGAGAAGCTCTTCAAGCGCATCAAGTTCCCTTATCTCGTCGGATATGGCATGACCGAGGCCTGCCCGCTGCTCGCTTACGAGCACTGGACCAAGTATGTGGCCGGATCCTGCGGCAAGGCGGTGGACGTCGCCGAGGTCCGCATCGATTCCGAGGATCCCGAGCACATTGCTGGTGAGATCCAAGCCCGGGGTGAGAACATCACCATCGGTTACTACAAGAATCCCGAGGCTTCCGCCAACGCCTTTACGGAGGACGGCTGGCTGCGCACCGGCGACCTTGGTATCATCGACAAGGAAGGCAACATCTTCATCAAGGGCCGTTCGAAGAGCATGATCCTGAGCGCCAACGGCCAGAACGTCTATCCCGAGGAGCTCGAGGCCATCATCAACAACCAGCCCTACGTCTCCGAGAGCGTGGTCGTGGACCGCGCCGGCAAGATCGTGGCCCTGGTCTATCTCGACAAGGACGCCATCAAGCGTGACAATCTGGACGACGAGGCGGTCGCCGACATCCCCGAAAAGGTGCGCGTCGGAGCCAACCGCAAGCTCCCGAACTACAGCCAGATCGCCAAGGTCGAGGTCGTCCTCGTCCCCTTCGAGAAGACCCCGAAGATGAGCATCAAGCGCTTCCTCTATAAATAGACTGACAAATTGGCGGAAAACTGCCAGTGGAACATAAATTGAAAAGTATGTCGAGGCGCTTGCAAAGGCGCCTCGATATTTGTAAATTGTCAGCATTATGGAAAACAAAGGTAAGATAGGAGTAACCACCGAGAATATCTTCCCGGTCATCAAGCAATTCCTGTATTCGGACCACGAGATCTTCCTCCGCGAGCTGGTCGCCAATGCGGTCGATGCCACTCAGAAGCTGAAAGCCCTCGCCTCGAGCGGCGACTTCAAGGGCGAGCTGGGGGAGCTGAAGGTCCACATCGAACTGGACGAAAAGAAAAAGATCCTCAAGGTTGTCGACAACGGTGTCGGCATGACGGAAGAGGAAGTGGATAAATACATCAACCAGATCGCCTTCTCCTCGGCCGGAGAGTTCCTGGAGAAGTACAAGGACCAGATCGGCAGCATCATCGGCCATTTCGGCCTGGGATTCTATTCCGCCTTCATGGTCGCGAAGAAGGTCACGATCGAGACCCTTTCCTGGAAGGAAGGCGCCACCCCGGTCATCTGGAGCTGCGACGGCTCGCCGGAGTACACGATGAAGGCCTGCAAGAAGGCGGACCGCGGCACGGTCATCACCCTCCACCTCGACGACGACTCCGAGGAATTCGCCCAGAAGGGCAGGATTAGCTCCCTGCTCCACAAATACTGCAAGTTCATGCCCGTCCCCATCGTCTTCGGCAAGAAGCAGGAATGGAAGGACGGCAAGAACGTGGAGACCGACGAGGACAATGTCATCAACGTCATAGAGCCGCTCTGGGCGCGCACGCCTTCCGACCTCAAGGATGAGGATTACCTGAAGTTCTACCGCGCCCTCTATCCGGGCGAAGAGGATCCGATGTTCCACATCCACCTGAACGTGGATTATCCTTTCACGCTCACGGGCATTCTCTATTTCCCGAAGATCAAGGAGCGGATGGCGATCCAGAAGAACAAGATACAGCTCTACTGCAACCAGATGTTCGTCACGGACCACGTGGACAACATCGTCCCGGATTTCCTGACGCTGCTGCACGGCGTCATCGATTCGCCGGACATCCCGCTGAACGTCAGCCGCAGCTATCTCCAGAGCGACGCCAACGTGAAGAAGATCAGCACCTACATCACCAAGAAGGTCGCCGACCGCCTGGAGGACATTTTCAAGACGGAGCGGCAGCAGCTCGAGGAGAAGTGGGACAACATCAAGCTCTTCATCGAGTACGGCATGCTGACGGAGGAGAAGTTCTGCGAGCGGGCGCTCAAGTTCGCCCTGCTCAAGAACACCGACGGCAAGCATTTCAGCCTGGACGAGTACAAGACGGCCGTGGAGCCGCAGCAGACCGACAAGGACAAGAAGGTCGTCCTGCTCTATGCCACCGACGTCGAGAAGCAGTACGCCTACATCGAGCAGGCCAAGAACATGGGCTACAACGTCCTGCTGCTGGACTGCGAGCTGGATTCGCACTTCGTCAACCTGCTGGAGCAGAAGATGGAGAACGTCCGCTTCGCGCGCGTCGATTCCGACAGCATCAAGAACCTGATTCCCAAGGAGGAAGCCGTCAAGCCCGAGATGTCCGAGGACGACAGCAAGGCGCTCAGCGACATCTTCAAGGCCGTCCTGCCGGAAGGCAACGACTACATCGTCGAGGCCCAGAACCTCGGCGAGGACAAGGCGCCCGTCCTGATCACCCAGAGCGAATTCCTGCGCCGCTACCGCGAGATGAGCGTGCTCGGCGGCGGGATGAACTTCTACGGCCAGATGCCCGAGGCCTACAACATCATCGTCAACATGGAGAACCCCCTGATCCACCGGATCTGGGAGGCCCACAAGGCGGACGGCGGCAGCGTCGAGGATTTCGCAAAGGGCAACGACCTGCTGAAGCAGGTGACCGACCTCGCCCTGCTCGGCAACGGCATGCTCAAGGGCAAGGCGCTGAGCGACTTCATCACCCGCAGCCAACAGCTTTTGAACAATGAATAAAACCTTTTTCCTGCTGCTCTCGGCCTGCCTGGGCCTTCTTCCGCTCCGGGCGCAGACCGCCCGGGAACTGATCCGGGAGGATCCGACCCGTATCGCCTGCCAGCAGCACGTCTATGAGGTGCCCGTCATCCGGGACACGCCCCCTCCCGCCGGCTACAAGCCCTTCTATGTCAGCCATTTCGGCCGGCACGGCAGCCGGTATCACACCTCTTCGAGGCCCTTTGGCCCGACGATGGCTGCCTTCAGGGAGCTCGAAAGCAAGGGCCTGTTGACCGACACCGGCCGCATCGTGATGCACATCGTCGACACGATGCAGGTGGTCCACGAGGACATGGCGGGCTACCTGACCCAGGTCGGGAGCCGGGAGCACCAGGGCGTGGCCGAACGCCTGTACGGGCGATACCCCCGCATCTTCCGGCAGAAGGGCCGCCGCGACGTGCTGGCGGTCTCCAGTACCGTCGTGCGCTGCAACCAGAGCATGATGAACTTCTGCACGGCCCTGAAAGGCAAGGCGCCGCAGCTCGACATCCATTACTACACCAACGGGCGCACGGACGAGGCGCTGACGCGCGTGGCGCACGGCGGCCGCAATCCCATCTTCCCGCCCGAGGACAACAGCATGGCGAAGGTGGACTCGATCAAGCGTGCCCGTACGGATGCATCGGCCTTTGCCCGCCGGATGTTCACGGACTCCACGGCGGCCGCAGCGTGCGTGCCGGACGGAGATATGGAATCTTTCATGGTCCAGGTCATCGCCCACTGCGTCGCCGACCAGTGCCTGGACGAGCCGGTGCCTCCGATCTATCCCTATTTCACGGAGGACGAGCTGTTCAACTACTGGGTGTTCCGCAACGCGGCCACGCTCAATGCTCACGGTTTCAGCTATGAGAACGGGGAGGCGCTGCGCCGGGTGGGCAAGTTCATTGTCACCGACATCCTGGAAAAGGCGGACGAGGCCCTGAGCGAGGGCAGCACCAAGGCCGCCGACCTTCGCTTCAGCCACGACGGGGGCGTCCTGCCGCTGGCCTTTTACCTTGGCCTGACGGGCAACGACCACACCTGGCATCTCGGCGAAGAATGGGAACACGGCTGGTATGCCTTCGAGCAGATTCCGATGTGTACCAACCTCCAGATGGTTTTCTTCCGCAACTGCAAGGGAGATGTGCTGGTCAAGTTCCTGTACAACGAGAAGGAAGTCGTCATCACGCGTCTGCAGCCCTGGCAGGGACCTTATTACAAATGGTCCGAGCTGCGCCCCTACCTGGCAGCGCTCTCGGCGGCGGATTGCGACTGACCGCGTGTGTTTGAAAAAATGTTGATAAGTGTCGGATCGGGCTTGCACCAATCCGACATTTATCGTTTATTTTTGTACAAATTATACCGCTATGTCCTTTATCGAAGATAGAATCGCCCAGGAAGGACTGACTTTCGACGACGTATTGCTGATCCCGGCATACTCGGACGTCCTTCCGCGTGAAGTCGAACTTCACACCCGTTTTTCGCGCAACATTACCCTCAACATCCCCATCGTGTCCGCCGCCATGGACACTGTCACGGAAGCGCCGATGGCTATCGCTCTGGCAAGAGAAGGAGGCATCGGCGTCATTCATAAGAACATGTCGGTCGCCGAGCAGGCCGCGCAGGTCCGTACGGTCAAGCGCGCCGAGAACGGCATGATCGATTCGCCTGTGACGATCACGGCCGACCGCACGGTCGGGGACGCGCTCAAGATGATGGCCGAATTCGGCATCGGCGGCATCCCGGTCGTCAAGGAAGGCGGCTACCTGGTCGGCATCGTGACCAACCGCGACCTCCGTTTCCAGAACGATATGTCCCGCAGCATCGCGGAGGTGATGACTTCCGAGGGACTGGTCACGATCACGGAGGACCGCAGGGACCGCGATTTCGTGCGTTCCGTGCTTCAGGCCAACAAGATCGAGAAACTCCCGGTCGTGGACAAGGAGGGCCGGATCGTGGGCCTGATCACCTTCAAGGACATCACGAAGGAGCAGATCCATCCCAACGCTTGCAAGGACGCGAAGGGACGCCTGCGGGTGGCTGCCGGCATCGGCATCACCCCGGATGCGGTGGAGCGCATCGCGGCGCTGGTCGCCGAGGGCGTGGATGCCGTGGTGTTGGACAGCGCGCACGGGCACAGCAAGGGCGTGATCGACAAGCTCAAGGAAGTCAAGGCGGCCTTCCCGCAGCTGGACGTCGTGGTCGGCAACATCGCGACGGCGGATGCGGCCCGGGCCCTGATCGAGGCGGGCGCGGACGGCATCAAGGTCGGCATCGGTCCCGGTTCGATCTGCACCACCCGCATCGTGGCGGGCGTCGGCGTGCCGCAGCTCACGGCCATCTATGACTGCGCCTCCGTGGCGAAACAGTTCGACGTCCCCGTCATCGCGGACGGCGGTCTGCGCTACTCCGGCGACATCGTCAAGGCCCTGGCGGCCGGCGGCGATTGCGTGATGTGCGGCTCGATGTTCGCGGGCACGGAAGAGGCTCCGGGCGAGACCATCATCTACAACGGCCGCAAGTTCAAGACCTATCGGGGCATGGGATCTCTCGATGCGATGGCGGCCGGTTCCAAGGACCGCTATTTCCAGGACAAGGAGACCGAGACCAAGAAACTGGTGCCGGAAGGCATTGTCGGCCGCGTCCCGTACAAGGGCACGCTCGAGGAGACGGTCTACCAGCTGATCGGCGGCCTGCGTTCCGGCATGGGCTATTGCGGCGCGCACAACCTTGCCGAGCTCAAGAACGCCAAGTTCACCAAGGTGACGGCCAGCGGCATGACGGAGAGCCATCCGCACGATGTGACGATCACCAAGGAGACGCCCAACTATTCCCGCGGAGACTAATTTTACGAGATATGTACAACGGAGAAAAACTGAACGTACGGCAGTTCATCGCGGATGCGGTGGCTGAGATCAAGGCCCAGGTGGGCGACGACGTCGTCGTACTCGGCCTGTCGGGCGGCGTGGATTCGACGGTGACCGCCCTGCTGGTGGACAAGGCCATCGGCAAGAAGCTGGTCTGCATCTTCGTGGACCACGGCCTGCTGCGCAAGAACGAGTTCGAGGATGTCTTGAAGCACTACGAGGGCATGGGCTTGAACGTAATCGGTGTGCGCGCCGCGGACCGCTTCTTCGCGGCCTGCAAGGGCATCACGGATCCCGAACTGAAGCGCAAGGCGATCGGCAAGACCTTCATCGACGTGTTCGCCGACGAGGCGCGCAAGGTGCAGGATGCCAAATGGCTGGCGCAGGGCACGATCTGGCCGGACATCGCGGAGTCCAAGTCCGACAAGGGCTGCATCAAGAGTCATCACAACGTGGGCGGTCTGCCGGAGGACCTGCATTTCGGCCTGGTGGAGCCGCTGAAGTATCTCTACAAGTACGAGGTGCGCGAGGTGGGCGCTGCGCTGGGTCTGGACCAGCATTTCCTGGGCCGCCATCCTTTCCCGGGACCGGGACTGGGCGTGCGCTGCCTGGAGGAGCTGACCCCCGAGCGCATCCACATCCTGCAGGAGGCGGATGCCGTGTTTATCAATGACCTGCGGGAAGCGGGCCTGTATGACGAGATCTGGCAGGCGGCAGTGGTGCTGCTGCCGGTCCGCAGCACGGGCATCAAAGACGGGCGCCGGACTTACGACAATGTCGTGGCGCTGCGGGCGGTCAATTCGGTGGATGCGGTGACGGCCGAGGTGGTGAACCTGCCGTTCGAGTTCCTGCAGAAGGTGGCGACGGACATCATCGCGCAGGTCGATGGCGTGAACCGCGTCGTCTACGACATCTCTCCCAAGCCGCCGGCAACGATCGAGTGGGAGTAGGCGTTCAAGCCCGGACAGACTGCGGACTCCAAGGTGCATTCCCCGGAAGGGTTGTTTTCTGCACCTTGGAGTCCGCAGTCTGTCCGGTCCAAGGCTAGGCCTGCAGCCGGCCGGGGTAAGCCTGGAGGGCGGCGGCGAGGATGCGCATGGCTTTCGCCAGCTCCGGGACCTCCAGCACGTAAGCGATACGCGCCTGGCGAAGACCTTCGCCGGGCGTTTTGTAGAAGGACGCCGCAGGGGTGAGCATGACGGTCTCGCCGTCGATGCGGAACTCCGTCAGCATCCAGCGGATGAAGGCCTCGGCGCTGTCCACGGGCAGTTCGGCCACCGTGTAGAAGGCGCCGTACGGGGTCGGGGAGAAGACGCCCGGCATCGCGTTGAGAGCCGCCAGGGTAAAGTCGCGCCGACGGATGTATTCCTCCCGGACTTCGTCGAAATAGGAGAAGGGCGTGTCCAGGGCGCCGATGGCCGCATACTGGCCCAGCACCGGCGGGCAGAGGCGCGACTGGGCGAACTTCAGGGCCGCCGCCATCACGTCCTTGTTGTGCGAGACCATGCAGCCGATGCGCGCGCCGCAGAGATTGTAGCGCTTCGAGACCGAATCGGCCAGGATCACGTTCTGCTCCGCGCCCGGGATGAACATCGCCGAGAAATGCGGTTCGTCCGAATAGCAGAATTCCCGGTAGACTTCATCGGAAATGAGGAACAGATTGTACCGGACGCAGAATTCGCCGATCGCCAGCATCTCCTGCTTGCTGAACAGCTTGCCCGAAGGGTTGCAGGGGTTGCACAGGAGCACCGCCTTGGTCCGGGGCGTCACCAGTTTCTCGAATTCGTCCATGTCGGGAATCGCGAATCCGGCGCGGATGTCGGTATGCACCGCCTTGAGCGTGATGCCGTTCAGGAAGGCGAAGGTCTGGTAATTGGTGTAGAAAGGCTCCACGACGATTATTTCGTCGCCGCGGTCCGCCACGATCTGCATCGCGACCGAAAAGGCCTCGCTGCCGGCCACGTCGACCAGGATCTCGCTGACGTCGATGTCGATCCCGACCTTCTTGTAATACTTCTCGATGAAATCCTGGCGCAGCTGTATCAGGCCCGCGGAATTGGTGTACGACAGGTGGTGCATCGTGCGGCAGCGGTCCATCACGCCCGCGATGGCACAGTCCGGAGACTTGATGTCCGGCGCGCCCACGTTGAGGTGGTACACCTTCACGCCGGCGCTTTCGGCGGCGTCGGACAGGGGTACCAGTTTCCGGATGGCGGACGCCGGCATCTCGGCGGACTTCCGGGAAATGGAGAGTTGTTCCATCTTATTGTTGTTTCAGTTCGTTGTATGCTTCCAGGGCTTTCTGCAGGACGACCAGCGCCTTCGCCAGGTCTTCTTTCTTGAGGACGTAGGCGAGGCGCACCTCGTCGCGCCCGTCGGCCGGGTCGGAATAGAATCCGCGGCCGGGGGCCATCATGACGGTCTGACCCTCGTAGGAGAAGTCGGTCAGGCACCATTTGCAGAAGGCCTCCGCATCGTCCACCGGCAGCCGCGCCATCGTGTAGAAGGTGCCCATCGGAGTGGGGGAGAAGACTCCCGGGATGCGGTTGAGCCCGTCCACCAGGAAATTGCGGCGGGTCAGATATTCTTCGTAGGCCTCATCCATATACTCCTGGGGGGCGCCCAAGGAGGCTTCCGCGATGATCTGGCCGACCAGCGGAGGAGACAAGCGGGCCTGGCAGAACTTCATCACCGCTTCGCGGACGGCCTTATTCTTGGTGATCAGGGCGCCGATGCGGATGCCGCACTCGGAATAACGCTTGGAGACCGAGTCGAGCAGCACCACGTTCTCCTCGATGCCCTCCAGGTGGAAGGCAGAGATGTACGGGGCCTTGGTGTAGATGAACTCGCGGTATACCTCGTCGGAGAAGAGATAGAGGTCGTATTTCTTGACCAGGTCGCGGATCTTGCGCATCTCCTGCCGGGTGTAGAGGTAGCCCGTGGGGTTGTTGGGGTTGCAGATGAGGATGGCCTTGGTCTTGGGCGTGATCTGCTCTTCGAACTTTTCCATCGGGGGGAGTCGGAATCCGTCGTCGATCGAAGTCTTGACGGACTTGATCACGGCGCCGCCGCTGATGGCGAAGGCCATGTAGTTGGCGTAGGAAGGATCCGTGACGATGATCTCGTCACCGGGATTCAGGCAGGCCATGTAGGCGAACTGGACGGCTTCCGATCCGCCGGAGGTGATGATGATCTCGTCGGGGCTGAGGTCGATGCCGTAGGCGGCGTAATAGCCCACGAGTTTGGTCCGCAGGCTCCGGTAGCCCTGCGAGGGGCTGTACTCGAGGACGCTGCGGTCGATGTGGCGGGCGGCCTCCAAGGCGCATTCCGGGGTCGGAATGTCCGGCTGTCCGATGTTGAGATGATAGACGTGGATGCCGTTCCGTTTGGCATCCTCGGCATATTTCGCCAGCTTCCGGATCGGGGAGCTCGGCATGTTCTGGGCCCGTTGGGAGATCTTCATATCCCAAAAGTAGTCATTATTTTGTAGTTTTTAAAAATTTTTTCATACCTTACAAAGAATTTGTCATGTAGTGTATCCTTAATTCTTGTCAGAAGATGAAAGCAGCGATTGTCGGCGCCAGCGGCGCAGTCGGTCAGGAGTTCCTGAAAATCCTCGAGGAGCGGAATTTCCCGGCTGACGAATTGGTCCTTTTCGGTTCCTCCAGAAGTGCGGGACGCAGGTATAAGTTCCGCGGCAAGGAGCTGGAAGTCAAGCTGCTGCAGCACAATGACGATTTCAAGGGAGTGGACGTCGCCTTCACCTCGGCCGGCGCCGGCACGTCCCGCGAGTTCGCCGAGACGATCACGAAATACGGTGCGGTGATGATCGACAACTCCAGCGCCTTCCGCATGGATGCCGACGTGCCGCTCGTCGTTCCGGAGTGCAACGCCGAAGACGCCCTCGTGCGTCCCCGCGGCATCATCGCCAATCCCAACTGCACGACCATCCTGATGGTGGTCGTCCTCAAGCCGATCGAGGCCCTGTCCCACATCACCCGCATCCACGTGGCGAGCTACCAGTCCGCTTCGGGTGCCGGTGCGCAGGCGATGGCCGAGCTCCAGCAGCAGTATGCCGACATCGTCGCGGGACGTCCTGCCAGGGCAGAGAAATTCGCCTACCAGCTGGCCTACAACGTCATTCCGCAGATCGACGTCTTTACGGACAACGGCTATACCAAGGAAGAGATGAAGATGTTCAACGAGACGCGCAAGATCCTCCATTCGGACGTGCGTTGCTCCGCGATGTGCGTGCGCATTTCCTCCCTCCGGTCGCATTCGGAGGCCGTGTGGATCGAGACGGAGCGCCCCCTCGGCGTGAAGGAAGTGCAGGCGGCCCTCGCCGCGGCTCCCGGCGTCACGCTGGAGGACGATCCTGCCACCCAGACTTATCCCATGCCCCTTTTCACCGGCGGCAAGGACAACGTCTTCGTCGGCCGCATCCGCAAGGACCTGGCCAACGACAACGGCATCACCCTGTGGCTCTCCGGCGACCAGATCAAGAAGGGCGCCGCCCTCAACGCCGTCCAGATCGCGGAATACCTCGTCGCCTGCGGCGACCTCAAAGCTTGATACCAGCCCCTGTAAACTATGATACGGATCTACTGTAAAAACACCGGCACGGCCCAGGACTTCCCGGAAGGAACCTCCTTGCTGGAGGCGCTCTCCGCCTTCGAGTTCGAGAAGCCCTATCCCATTGTCTCCGCCAAGGTCAACAATGTCTCCCAGGGCCTGAAATTCAAGGTCTACAACAACAAGGACATCGAGTTCCTGGACCTGCGGGATTCCAGCGGGATGCGCGTGTATTGCCGCTCGCTTTTCTTCCTTCTCTGCAAGGCGGCTCGCGATGTCTTCCCGGACGGCAGGATCTACCTGGAGCACCCGATCAGCAACGGCTATTATTGCAATTTCAACAAGGTGGACGGTTCCGCTACGACGATCGAGGATGTCGCCCGCATCCGCGAGCGCATGCAGGAGATCGTGAAGGAGGATCTGGCTTTCCACCGCTATGAGGTCCATACCGACGAGGCGGTCCGCATCTTCAAGGAGAGGGGCAATGCCGACAAGGTCAAGCTCTTCGAGACCAGCGGCACGGTCTTTACCGACTATTATACCCTCGGCGATACGCCCGATTACTACTATGGCCGCCTGGTCCCGTCCGCGGGCTACATCCAGGTCTGGGGCCTGGAGCCTTACCACGGCGGGATGCTGCTGCGTGTGCCGGATCCGCACGACCCGAACGCCCTGCGCCCCTTCGTCGAGCAGCCCAAGACCTTCGAGATGTTCTCCGAGAACCTCCGCTGGAACATCATCACGCACCTCAACACCGTCGGCGACGTCAACCACGCCTGCCTCAGGGGGAACGCCAGCGAGCTGATCCAGGTCTCGGAAGCCCTCCAGGAGAAGAAAATCGTCCAGATCGCCGAGGAGATCGACCGGCGTTTCCGGCGCGAGCAGGATCCGGTCCGCCTGATTCTGATCACGGGCCCCAGCAGCAGCGGCAAGACCACGGTCTGCAAGCGTCTCAGCGTCCAGCTCAAGGCCTGCGGCCTGCGCCCCGTCTCCTTCTCGACCGACGATTATTTCGTCAACCGTGTCGACACGCCCAAGCTTCCCGACGGCAGCTATGATTTCGACAACTTCGACACCGTCGACCATGCCTCCCTGCAGCGGGACCTGATGGCCCTCCTGGCCGGTGAGCAGATCGAGGTGCCTGAATACAATTTCGTGACCGGCGAGCGGGAATACAACGGCAAGCGCCTTAAGCTGGGCGCCAGTACGGTCGTGCTTGTCGAAGGCATCCATGCCCTGAATCCGCGCCTGACGGACCAGATCCCGGAGAACACGAAGTTCCGCATTTTCATTTCGACCCTCACCGGCATCCCGCTGGACCACCACAACTGCATCCCGACCAGCGACAACCGCCTCCTGCGCCGCATCGTGCGTGACTACAAGAAGGGCGCTTTCTCGGCCCGCGAGTCCATCGCCCAATGGGCGAACGTCTGTGCCGCTGAAGAGAAGTGGATCGCTCCCTTCCAGGAGAATGCGGACGTGATGTTCAATTCGGCCTACCTGGTGGAATTCGCCGTCCTGCGCAACCACGCCGATCCCATTCTGGCCAGCGTTCCGAAGAACTGCCCCGAATACGCCGAGGCGCACCGCCTGCTCAAGTTCATCCATTATTTCGTGCCCGTCCCGGACAACGAAATCCCGCCGACTTCGCTGCTGCGTGAGTTCCTCGGCGGCTCGTCCTTCAAATATTGATGCGCCATGGATTACAATGTGCTGAAAGACAACTGCATCGCGTGGATTCGCGAATGGTTTGACAAGAACGGTCCGACCTGCACCGGCGTGCTCGGCATGAGCGGCGGCAAGGACAGCACCATCGCCGCGGCCCTCTGCGCCGAGGCGCTCGGCCCGGAGCGGGTCATCGGCGTCGCGATGCCGCAGAACGGACAAAGCATCAACGACGCGGACAAGATCTGCCGCTATCTGGGCATCACATATCTCTGCCTGCCGATCGGAGCGGTGACCGACGCCTGTGAGGCGCTGGAAGACTGCATTCCCGGGGGCAAATGGTCCGTCCAGACGGTGCAGAACATTCCGCCCCGCATCCGGATGACGATGCTCTATGCCGTGGCGCAGTCGAACAACGGGATGGTGGCGAATACCTGTAACCTCAGCGAAGACTACATCGGCTACGCGACGCTGTTCGGCGACGCCGCCGGTTCCTTCTCTCCGTTCGGCCGCCTGGTGGTGCGCGAAGTGAAGGGCATCGGGCATGCCCTGGGCCTGCCGGCGAAGTGGGTGGACAAGATCCCGGACGACGGTCTGCCGCATTCCAGCCCCGACGAGGAGAAGTTCGGCTTCAGCTATGCGACCCTGGACCATTATATCCGGGAGGGCGTCTGCGAGGATGAGGAAATCCGGGCGAAGATCGAACGCATGCATCGCCGCAACCTTTTCAAGACCGAGATCCTGCACATTCCTGCTTTCGATCCCGGTTTCCCGATTCATTAGAAACTGATAAAACGAACTTGATATGCTGAGTAGAAAAGTCGCGGAGAAGTTGAGAAACTACCGCACGCCCTTTTACCTGTATGACATCGATCTGCTGCGCCAGACGCTCCAGAGCGCCGTCTCGGTTGCCGACCGTTACAACTATGTCATCCATTATGCCATCAAGGCGAATTATGACCCCCGTATCCTCCAGGTGATCCGCGAATACGGCCTGGGCATCGACTGTGCCAGCGGCAATGAGATCCGCTGCGCCATCGAGGCAGGTTTCGACCCCAAGACCATCGTCTATGCCGGCGTGGGGAAGCGGGACCACGAGATCCGCTATGCCATCGAGCAGGGGATTTTCGCCATCAACTGCGAGTCCCTCGAGGAACTGGAGGTGGTCGATGCCTTCGCCGCCGAGGCGGGCAAGGTCGTGACCGTGGCCCTGCGCATCAACCCGGACATCGATCCCAAGACCAACCACTGCATCGATACGGGCCAGGCGGACAGCAAGTTCGGCATTTCCTACGAGGAAGTACTTTCTTCGGCGGCCAGGATCCAAGCTCTGAAGAACATCCATATCCGCGGCATGCACCTGCATATCGGTTCCCAGATCCGGGAGCTGCATGTCTTTGAATACCTGTGCAACAAGGTCAACGTGATCGTCGAGAACCTGGTGAGACTGGGTTTCGAACTGGATTTCGTAGATGTGGGCGGCGGACTGGGTATCAACTATGATGTCCCGGAAAATGAGCCGGTACCCAATTTCGCGTCGGTCTTCTCCATCATCAACAGCCATCTGCGGGTGGGGGACCGTCAGGTACATTTCGAATTCGGGCGCGCCATCGTGGCGCAGTGCGGCGAACTGATCACCGGCGTGCTCTTCAACAAGACGACGGCCACCGGCCGCAAACTGGTCATCGTGGATGCGAGCATGACCGAGCTGATCCGGCCGGCGCTCTACGGCTCCTACCACAACATCGAGAACATCACCTCGACTTCGGACCGTCACGAGCGCTATACCATCGTGGGCACGGCCTGCGAATCGACGGACGTATTCGACGAAAGCGTCAACCTGCCCGAAACGCGCCGCGGCGACCTGTTGACGATCAAGTCCGCCGGCGCTTACGGGATGTCCATGGCCTCCCGCTACAACCAGCACGACCTTCCGCCTTCGGTTTACAGCGACCAGCTGTAAAATAATTATCCGAAATAGGACACAGCGACACAAATAATCACTATATTTGTGACTATCAAAGAAATAAACATCTTTAAATTCATAAGTGTATAAAACCATGAAAATCTATCATTCGATTCTGGCTGCCGGTTTCATGATGCTGGTTGCCGCTGGCTGTTGCCAGAAGTGTCCGAAGGTCACGGCGCTCGTGGCCGGTGAGGAAGCCACGCCCGTGGCAGTTGTCGTAGAATATGCGCAGGCCGTCCAGGCCGACGCCGTCACGCCTGAGACCTTCGCCGTTCCGGGTGGTGAGGTTGCTTTCGCGTTTGTCTCCGACAAGAATCCTGCCTGCCCCAAGGAGTGCAAGGAAGGCGAGGAGAAGCCCGACTGCTGCAAAGAGGGAAAACCCGACTGCTGCAAGGGTGACAAGCCTGAGTGCTGCAAAGAGGGTGAAGAGAAGCCCGAATGCTGCGCTGAAGAGAAGCCTGAATGCTGCAAGGAAGGCGAAGAGAAACACGAGTGCTGCAAGGAAGGAAAACCGGAATGCTGCAAGGGCGAAGGCAAGTGCCCTCCGCCGCCCGCATGCTGCGCCAAGGACGGCCAGTTTGTCGTCATTTTCCTGAAGGGTGAGAAACCCGCCGAGCTGACTGTCCAGCAGGTTCAGGATGTCGCGTTCGCCGAGGGTGGCGTCGCCAAGGCTTGGAAGAAGGCTGTCCCTGTGAAGGCTACCGTTGCGGTGGCCCCTCCCTGCCACGGCCATCATCATCCCTGCCCGGACGGAGAGCCCGCTCCGGAAGAAGCGCCCAAAGCTGAATAATAAGCCGAAACGCTGAAAAAGAAGGCGGCCGGAATTCCGGTCGCCTTCTTTCGTATGCCAGGGATTGTCAGTAGGGGATCTTGTCCAGGTGGCGGCGGACGGTCCGGAGGATGCGCTCGCAGTTCGAGGCGTTGTTGGCAGCGATCACCAGGGAGGGCTGGGACAGGGACGGGAAGTCTCCGTCGAAGCCGCAGATGGCCCCGCCGGCTTCCTGAAGGATGAGCCCTGCCGCGGCGTAGTCCCAGGGCATAAGACGCATCTCGAAATACAGTTCCGCCTTGCCGGCGGCCATCAGGCACAGCTCGACGGCGGCGGACCCGGTCCGGCGGAAATCGTTGCAGTCCATATAGATGTCGTAGATGATGTCGCTGCAGGTACGGGCGAATTCCTTCCGGTAGGTGCTCATGGCAGTGAAGAGAATACCTTCGCTGAAGGACCTGTCGGAGACGCGGACGGGCGTCCCGTTGCAGAAGGCGCCGCATCCCTTTTCCGCGGAATAGATTTCCCCACGCCAGGGACTGAAGACCACGCCCATCGACAGGAGACCGTCCCGCATGAGCGCCACGCTGATGCAGCAGTTCTCGATGCCGCGGGCGTAATTGGCCGTCCCGTCGATCGGATCGATGATCCAGACGTCCCGGTGCGCGGTATCCGCCAGGTCCTCTTCCTCACAGAGAAAGCCGCTCCCGGGGAGGAGCGCCGCCAGTCTGCCCGTCAGGAAATGCTGGACGGCCAGGTCGGAGGATGTGACGATGTTTTCCCGGGATCCCTTGTCGTGAATCTCGAAACCGCCCGTCCGGTCCAGCAGGGCCCCGGCCTCGCGGACGACGTCGATGACTTGTTGCAGGCAGATGTCCATCCCAGCCGTGGATCAGGCCTCGTTCTTCCGGGCGCGCCAGAGGGCGGTCATGGCCTCGAGGGTCTTTCCCTTGGTCTCGGGGACGAGTTTCCAGACAAAGAAGGCCGCAATGAGGCAGATGAGGCCGTACAGGGCGTAGGCGAAGAAGTGGCCGAAACTGTCACCCATCGCCCCCAGTTTCATATTGTACATCGGCACGAAGGTGGACGAGACGATGAAGTTGAAGATCCACTGGAAGGCGACGGCGAGGGCCGTGGCCTGACTGCGGATGGTGTTGGGGAAGAGCTCGGAAATGTATACCCAGCAGATGGGGCCCCAGCTGAACATGAAACAGGCGCTGTAGACCATGATGGACAGCACCGGAATGATGGCCGGCAGGGTCACGACGTTGGACAGGGCTACGCCCAGGGCGCCCAGCGCCATGCCCAGCGAACCGGTGATCAGCAGGGGCTTGCGGCCCAGTTTCTCCACGGTGAAGACGGCCACAAGCGTGAAGGAAATGTTGATCACGCCCATGATGACGGTGAAGAGCATGTTGTTGCTGACGCCCATCGACTCGAAGATGCGCGGCGCGAAATAGAGCACCGCGTTGATGCCGATGATCTGCTGGAACACGCTCAGCATGCAGCCGATGAAGATGACCATCCAACCGTAGGAGAAGAGCTTCTCGGTCTTTTCGACCACGGTATTCTTGATCTCGAGCAGGATCTCCTGCGCCTTATCGGCCCCGTTGATGCGGGTGAGGACGTGCAGGGCCTTGGCCGGCTCCCCGTTGAGGACGAGGTATCGCGGCGTCTCGGGCACGAGCAGGATCAGCAGGGCGAACAGGCCGGCCGGCACGCATTCGGACACGAACATCAGGCGCCAGCCGATGCTGTTGGTCCACTCCACGACGGCGGGATCGTTGGCGTGGGAGCGGACGATCAGGAAGTTGACGAAATAGACCACCAGCTGGCCGAAGATGATGGCGAACTGGTTCCAGGAGACCAGCTTGCCCCGCTTGTTGGCAGGCGATACCTCGGCGATATACATCGGACACAGGGCGGATGCCAGACCGACGCCGATGCCGCCCAGGATGCGGTAGAGGTTGAACGCGACCAGCAGACCCTTCGTGGGCACTCCCTTCTCGAAGAAGAGGAACTCGGGCGCGTAGGAGCCCAGGGCGGAGAGGAAGAACAGGATGCCGGCGATGAAGAGCGACTTCTTGCGGCCGAGGCGCGAGGCCATCCAGCCGGAGAGGAAGGCTCCGATGATGCAGCCGATCAAGGCGCTGGAGGTCGTGAAGCCATGCCAGCCATCGGTGTAGTTGAAGTCCGCGGCGCCTTTGAAAAACGCCTGCAGGCCTCGCTCCGCACCGGAGATGACGGCGGTGTCGTAACCGAAGAGGAGGCCGCCGATGACGGCGACGAGCACGATCGAGAACAAGTAGGCTTTGCTGCCTTTATCCTGTGTTGCCATGGTGGTAAGTGTTTGTTTTTCTGTTTATTGGGTCAGCCAGGCCGTGTTGGCGGCGATCTGGCTTCCGGTGAAGGCGCCGAAGGCGGCCAGGGAGGCGGTGCTCTCGGAGGACAGCACGCGGCAGGTGCCGGAAGGCTTGCCGATAGCTGTAGTAGTTCCGCTCAGCAAGTTGCCGCTGACATCGGCGACGGTCTTGTTCTTGATATCCGCCGCGCTGCCGTTGAATGCGTAGGTCGTATTGGCGCTGCCCTTTACGAGGACACCCGTGTTGGCGGGGATGACCTGTCCGGCGGGGATGGCCGTCAGTTCTGCATAACCGCCGGCGATCTTTTTGATATAATAGGCCGTCGCTCCACTGGGAACCAGGGCCTTGTAATTGAGGCAGAGCGTCGCCCAGCCGTTCGCATCCGTCCGGAGATTGTACAGGTTGTAGATCATCACAAGATCGTCGATGTACATCTCGTCATTGGCCACTCCTCCTCCAGGATATGAATTTGTCGCGATATTGATAAGGACAAAATTCGGCGTCTTGCTATAGCGGTAAACGAACGGAAGAGACAGCCTGACCCAATTGGATCCTGTACTAGTGATCATTTGGTCTGTAGCGTCTCCAATGAGATTAGTCCCTCCCGTGCAATCTGATGCATTATATCCGCTTTTATAGTCAACATTATCGTGAAGTATGGCTTCAACTTTTGCATAAGGATGACTGGTATTTGATTCATCCCGTCTGTATTTAATCCATACTACCATGGAGTCAGGACGAGCTGTGAAATCCATGTGGAATGGATTCTGAAAACCACCAATCGTCGCATAACCGTCTTGATCAGTAAAATTGTAATTACCTGTTCCGGTTGCAGAAGTATTGCTGGCATAGACTCTTCCGGTTGTCAAATTACCTTGGGCCGTTGCAAGGCCTGCAATACTTCTTGCCCATATACGACAGGAATATGAGCCGCTCGTGCCGGGACGCTTATCTGTAGATCTCTTGACTTGACGGTTGGAAGAACTATATCCCTGGGCCAGTAAGGCTTTTGTCAATATATTGCCGCCGTTTAAAAAGGTCTGGAACGAATTCCAATAATTAGGAAGATTCTCCCCATCCATCGTCCAGGTCTCGAAGTCACCGTTCTTTACCTGCCAGCCAGTGGCATTGGTATTAGGTTGGGTCGTCGTGGTGTACTGCTGCGAGGCGGTGCTGGCGCCGATCTTGGCTACGTCGCTGAAGACGAGGTTCGAAGGGACGGTCGCCTTCTTGAGGTGCCCGGCCTCGTAGGCGGTCTGCAGGGTCTTGCTGACCAGGGCCATCTTGCCGTCGCTCCGGGTGAGCAGCAGGTCGATCTGCTTACTGGACGAGGGCAGGACGCAGAGGAGCACGTCCTCGCCGGAGAAACCGGCGCTCTTCTCCACCACGACACGCTTGTCCGCGTCGGTGGGGGAAGCGGCCGGCGTCACGGCCAGGGTGCTGCCGTTGACGGTGAAGCTGCCGGACACGCGGTCGCTGCGTTGCAGTTCGATCCGGGTGACGTTCATCCCCGAAGGAATGGTGACACGGACGACGGTGAGCAGGTTGGAGAAGACCATTTCCGCTTCGCCGGCAGGGATCTTGGCCGCCATGACGGCGTTCGAAAGCGTGCCGTCTTGCGTGGCAGGCAGGCTCAGGGTATAATTGGCGCCGCTCTGGCTGATGGATGCGCTGTAGGGGAAGATTGCGAATCCCAGGGTCGAGCCGTCTGGCTTGGTGCCGGAGAAAGTCGTGGTGGCGCTCCCGCCCTGGTCGGCCGTGAAGGCCGGGCAGAGGGTGCCGTCCGCCGTGAAGACGGAGAGCCGGTCGCCCGCCGTCCATTTCGGCGTGACGCCGTCCAGGGAGACGCGGGTCTCGGGAATGGAACCCGTCAGGGTGACGGGAACCATCAAGGGTTCATCGGGATTGAAGTCTGTTTCGACGACTGTCTTTTCGCAGGAGGCGAGGACCATCAAGGCCGCCAGGCATCCTGAAAGGAGCATATTTCTTTTCATCAGTCGCCGAAGATGTCGTCATCGTCCTCATCGTAGTCCGAGGAAGACCCGGGCCGGTTGCTGGTGGCGCAGAGCGTCATCTCAGGCAGGAAATCGATGACTTGGGTTTGAGGTTTGACGTAACGTATGATCATTGTATTCAAGGGGAAGGGGAGGATTAGAGATTCACATCTTCCAGCTCCTCTTCGCTTCGCAGGTTTTCTCTGATAAAGTTTTGCCGGTCTATGGTGTTGTCGCCCATGTAGAACTCCATGATGTTGGAGATGGACTCCTCGTCGGCCAGCTTCACGAGGTCGAGGCGCATGTTGGCGCCGATGAAATCGACGAATTCGTCGGAGGAGATTTCGCCCAGACCCTTGAACCGGGTGATCTCGACCCCGGTCTTGAGATCCTTGACGGCGCTTTCCTTTTCGTCGATGGAATAGCAGTAGCGCGTGTTTTTCTTGTTGCGGACGCGGAAGAGCGGCGTCTGCAGGATATGGACGTGGCCGCGCCGGATCAGGTCCGGATAATACTTCATGAAGAAGGTCAGCACCAGCATCCGGATGTGCATACCATCGTCATCGGCATCGGTCGCCACGATGATGTTGTTGTAGCGCAGGTTCTCCAGGTCGTCCTCGACGCCGAGGGCGGAGATCAGGAGATTGAGCTCCTCGTTTTCCGCCACCTTCTTGCGGCTTTCCTTGTAGCAGTTGATGGGCTTGCCGCGCAGGCTGAACACCGCCTGGTTGTTGGCGTTGCGGACCTTGGTGATGGTTCCGCTCGCGGAATCACCCTCCGTGATGAAGATGCTGGAAGCTTCGACGTCTTCCTGGTTCTTCTCCGTCACCTTGTCGCTGTAATGGACGCGGCAGTCGCGGAGTTTCTTGTTATAGACGTTGGCCTTCTTGTTCTTCTCGCGGGTTTTCTTCTGGATGCCCTGGATCTCTTCGCGCTCCTTCTGGGAGTTCTTGATCTTGTCCTCTATGACGGGGACGATGTCCAGGTGCATCCGCAGGTAGTTGTCCAGGTTTTTGGCGATGAAGTCGTTGACGAAGGAGCGGATGGTCGGGCCGATGTCGGTGTGGATGGCGCCGTGCTCGTCCTTCTCCTGCTTTTCCCACATGTAGGTGGATCCCAGCTTGGTCTTGGTCTGCCCTTCGAAGTTGGGCTCCTGGATCTGGATGCTGATGGCGCCCACGATGCCCTGGCGGCAGTCCTCGGGGGCGTAATTCTTCTTGAAGAACTCCTTCAGGGTCTTGGCCACCGCCTCGCGGAAGGCAGCCAGGTGCGTGCCGCCGTCGCGGGTGTTCTGGCCGTTGACGAAGGAGGAAATGTTCTCGCCGTAGGCGTTGCCGTGGGAAATGACGACCTCGATGTCCTCGCCCTCCAGGTGGATGGGGGCGTAGAGCGGCTCCTCGGAGAGGTTCTCGTTGACCAGGTCGAGCAGGCCGTTCTCCGACTTGTAGGG
Organism: Bacteroidales bacterium; assembly: GCA_017400135.1. Taxonomy (GTDB): domain Bacteria; phylum Bacteroidota; class Bacteroidia; order Bacteroidales; family UBA932; genus Cryptobacteroides. The sequence continues at coordinate 12,376 of JAFPVJ010000011.1, read as the reverse complement.
CGTGCCGTTGAGGACGAGGGTGAGACCTTTCTTCAGATAAGAATAGTTCTTCACCATCGTCTCGACATAGTCCATGTTGAAATGGAAGTCGGTGAACATCAGGTTGTCCGGCTTGAAGACGACGAGGGTGCCGTTCTTCTCCTTGGACTCGGCCTTGCCGCTGTCTTTCAGGTCGCCGCGCTCATATTTGGCCCAGGAGCATTCGCCGTCCCGGAAGGAACAGACATAAAACTCTTCCGACAGGGCGTTGACGGCCTTGGTACCGACACCGTTGAGACCCACGGACTTCTTGTAGCCCTTGGTGTCGAACTTGCCGCCGGTGTTGAGGATGCTCGTCGCCTTGATGACGGCGTCGAGGGGAATGCCGCGCCCGAAGTCACGCACCGTGACGGTCTTGTCCTCGATGGTGATCTGGACCTGTTTGCCGAATCCCATCGCAAATTCGTCCACGGAATTGTCGATGATTTCCTTCAGGAGGACATAGATGCCGTCGCCGGGGTTGTTGCCGTTGCCGAGCCGTCCGATGTACATGCCCGGACGCATCCGGATATGCTCCACGCCTTCGAGGGTGCGGATGTTGGCATCTGTATAGTTGTTCACTTCGTTCGCAGCCATGCTTCAGTCAAATAATCTCACAAAGATAATAAATATCTTTGAAAACTACAATTTGACGAGGGTCAGAACGACGGAAATGACGATGGCGAGGACGACTTTGATCAGTTTGGCGCGGAGCCAGGCGCCTTTGCTTTCAGACAGGAGGGGGAGGCCGGCGTGGCCTTCCTGGACGATGCAGTTCGCGATCAGGACCGGGAGGGGGAGCAGACCGTCGGCGAACATCGTGACGAAGGCCATGTGGGGACCGGACTGGGGAATCAGTCCGACGAGGATGGCGATCCCGATGCTGAGGGCGGGATGGGTTTTGATCCATTCGCCGAGATCGACGTATTGCTCGAGAAAGCCGACCGCCAGCAGGACGCCGAAGGTCCAGAGGAAGACCTTGAGGGCGTGGGGAAGGATGTGCAGGAGCCGCTCTTTCAGCGTGTTGCCTCCGTCGTGGGCATCCTTGTTGATGTCTTCGATGTATTGGACGTCACCCTTGCGGCGGCGGCTGACGGCATCCGCGATCCAGCCGGCGATCAGTCCCAGCACCAGCAGTCCGGCGAAAATCAAGAGCGCCTGCCTGGGAACGAGGGCCAGCATCAGGAAAGCCTCGTCTCCGGTCGTGGCGATCATCATGGACAGCAGGGCGCCGAAGGAGAACATGCCCCGGGCGTACATCGATACGCTGACATAGCCTCCGGCGCAGCCGGGAATGACCCCCAGCAAGCCCGAAGCCACGACCTGTCCGGCGCGGGTACGCCGCAGGCCGGCGAGCATCCGCCCTTTCAGCGCGAAGTCCAGGGCCTCGATGGCCAGCATCAGCGCCGTCACCACGATGGTGATGACGAGAGATTCTTTCAGGATGTCCCAGAAGGCGGCCGCGCTCATTTGATGAAACCGGTGATATAGAGGTTGACGATGGGCCGCAGCGGCGAATTGGTGGTGAGACTCAGGATGAACAGCGCCTCGCCGGAGGCCATGCCCTTGGTGTCGAGGGTGGCCTTGAGCGTGCCCTTGCCGCCGGCTTTGATCTTCGGAACCTGCGTGACGGTGATGCGCCGGCTGTCGGAGTCCACTTTATAGATGACCAGTTCGCCCTTGCCGATGTTGGAGGCGTCAAAGACGGCTTCCACCTTGGTTCCGGCCTTGACGGCGCCGAAGCTGAAGGTACTGGAGGCGAACATGGGATTCGGCCCGGCCGCCCGCTGCTCCTTCGTAAGGGCGCTGAAGTCTTCCTTGATGATGGTCCAGACGCCGATGCGCTCCTTCCCGGCGCCGATTTCCGGATTAGGATCGGCCACGAGGGCTTCCACGCCCCGTTCCGGCCGTTTTTCCGTCTGGACGACCTCGACGGCCCGGTAGGGCTTTCCGTCCACGGTCGGAGTGGCATAGTACCAGCTCTTGCCCCAGTGGGTTCGGTCGGTCGTGATGGTATAGGTAAGGGTGGCCGTGCCGCCGGCGGGGATGGTTTCGGGAGAAACGCTCAGGGAGAGTCCCTTGTCCACGTCCTTGAACCCGATCCGGACCGGGGCCTTGCCCACGTTGGCGATCTTGACTTCTCCGCTCTTCTGCTGCCCCTGGAGGACGTTGCCGGCCTTGAGCTCGGCACTCCGCATGCCCAGAGCGCCGAAATGGATGGGATACAGTTCGCCGACCGGCAGTTCCTTCTCGTGGGCGATGCCCCGCAGATGGAGGACGACCGGCTGCTTGACGTCGGAGAAATAGGCGGTCAGGGTCTTGTCGAAGGGGAAGGGGCCATCTTCGTTCTTGAAGGTCGCGGAGATGGTGCCCTTGCCGCCTGCGGGAATGCTCTCCTTCGTCCACTGGACGTCGGTGCAGCCGCAGGAGGAGATGACGTTGAGGATGGTAACGGGCGCCTTGGATATATTCCTGACGGTATAGGTGCAGCTGACGGGGCCCTGCGAGGTTTGGATGTCCCCGAAATCGTGGACGGTGCGGTCCAGCTCCACGCGGCCGCCGAACGTGTTCTGGGCCTGAACGGCGGTCAGGCTGAGCGCGAGGGCCGCCAGGAGCGCGTATGTCTTCATCCTTTTCATTTCACCTGCAAAGTTAAATACTTTTTTGTCTCCTTCGCAAGAATGGGGCCGCAGTGAATAGTTTTTGTTTTCTCGAAAGGGAAATGTATATTTGCACAGTTTTTGAAAAGGACTCGAATCACAAACTTTAACAACAATAAGACTATGGCACACAAAATCAATCCGGAGACCTGCGTCGCTTGCGGAGCCTGCCAGGGTGAATGCCCGACCGGCGCCATCATCGAGGGCGATGTGTACTCCATCGATCCCGACATCTGTATCGACTGCGGCGCTTGCGCCGACGCTTGCCCGACCGGTTCCATTTCCGGCGAGTAGTGATACTCGAAGACCAGAGACTGAAAATTTTCGAGGCGGTGGCCCGGGAACGGAGCTTCACCGCCGCGGCACGTAAGCTGGGCCTGACCCAGCCTGCCGTCAGCCAGTGCATCGCCGACCTGGAGAAAAGGATCGGCGATGCACTTTTTGACCGCCAGCGGGGAGCTGTCACCCTCACGCCCCGGGGTGAGACCTTCCGCATCTTCGCCACGCGCATCCTCAAAGACTACGAAGACCTCAATGTCGTCTTCAGCGACTATGAGGCCTTCGCAAGCGTTGCGGAAAAGATCAATGCCATCAAGGACGAGCCTTCTTTCCGCATTTTCAAAGAGATCCTTTCGGATTAAAACAGGCCGTCCAATTCCTCTATCTTGAACCGTACGGAGACCACGGAATGTTTCGCGGTCCCCGGGTGGTATTTGATATAGGTCGTAGCCACGAGCGTGCCGTCCGGCAGCATTTCGAGGCCCGGATAGCCGCAGTCCCAGCCGGCGTAGCTGTGCAGCAGTTTGACCCGGTACTGCCCTGACAGTCCGTTGGTAAGATCCAGGTATGTCCCCACCCAGGCCACGAAATGGCCCTTCGTGGGGCTGTTCGGCGCCATGTCGCGGAAGACGCAGAGGATGCGGCCGTCCGGAAGGTAGCGGAGCGTGTGGCGGTCTCCGGTAATGCCCCAGGGCGCCTCGCGCAGCGTGGTCCAAGTCTTGCCCTCATCCTTGGATCCCATATAGAGCGAACAGCCCCTGCGCCGGTTCTCCCGCGCCAGGCAGATGAGCGTCTGCCCGTCGGGGGAGCGGAAGACACAGGGCTCGCAGGGCGAACGTTCCTCCATTTCCCCGACCAGGACGGATTCGTCCCAGCTCAGGCCTCCGTCGTGGGACACGGCCTGCCAGAGTTTGAGCGGATTGCGGTCCTGGTCCGAATTTCCCCGGTGGTACATACCGAGCAGGTCGCCGTTTTTCAGGGGAATGATGCTGGTAAAAGCCATGATGCAGGGCTTGCCCAGGTCTTTCACGGAGCTCCAGGTCCTGCCCCCGTCCTCGCTGACGGAGTAGCCCATGTTGCGGTAGGGGAGGTCGCTCTGGATGCAGGCGAAACAGAACAGGCGTTCCTTGCCCTGTTTGTCCGTCAGACGGTAGAGGCTGGGGCAGTTGACGAGGCCCTCCCATTCCTTCGGCGCGGCCGAATTGTGCCAGGTCAGGCCTCCGTCATAGCTGAATCCGATATAGGCCGCCTTCCCGCCGTGGCCCTCCGACCAGGCGCAGACCATCGTCCGCCCGTCCTCCATCAGGACGGTCGTGGGATGTCCGTTATAGTTGTCGGGCGTTCCGGCCGCGACGACGACCTGACGGTTTTTCTGCCCGGAAATGTCTGTCCAGGGCAGATTGCACCGGTTGCCCTGTGCCGCCGCCGTCAGGGGCAGCGCAAGGACGAGGATTCCCGAGAAAAAGGCTCGTATTGACATGAATCGACGATAGTTAGTTGTCTTTGATCTGTCGCTCCAGGAAGTTGTCCACGCAGTGGAAGAAGACTTCCCGTACGCCGTCGTGCAGGGGATCGGGCTTGCCGCTCTTGTCGGGGGTTTTCCAGCCCCAGCCGTGGCCGCCGTAGGGGAGAATGTGCAGTTCCCCGGGGACGCCGTGCTGCCGCAGCTGCTCGAAATAGCGCCAGCTGTGCTCGGGGATGACGCCCTTGTCGTCCTCGCTCAACAGCAGGATGGCGGGAGGCGTCTGCTCCGTGACGCGGTTTTCCAACGAATAGTATTCCATCAGGTCCTTCCGGCGTCCGCCTTCGGTCATCTGCTCGAGAGTGCCTTTTTTCTTGACCTTCTCGTCGAAGGTGATGACAGGATAGATGAGAATCGAGAAGTCCGGGCGCGTCACTTCGTCGACGTAGAGGGTCGAGGCGCAGGCCGCCAGATGGCCGCCGGCGGAGAATCCCATCACACCGATCTGCCGTACGCCCCACTCCGAGGCATGGTGCCGGCAGTAGCGGAAGGCGTTCTGCACGTCGATGATGGGCGCCTGGTGGTGCGTGCCCCGCGGCATCCGGTAAACCAGGATACAGGCCGCAATCCCGCGTTCGTTCAGCCATTCGGCCACCCAGTAGCCCTCGTGGCGCATCGCGAGGTTGGTATAGCCGCCCCCCGGACAGATGACGACCATCTGGCCGTTGGGCTTTTTGGGGAGATAGATGATCATCCGGGCGCTGTCGCTGACATTGCCGACATTCCCTGTCTCCTTGACGAATTCAGGTCCCTCGGCTTCGGTGCTTTCCCCGGGGCCGAGGGTGACGGCGACGCCATCCTCGACAATGCCCTTGTCCACGTTCTGGCCTTCAGGGTAGAGCAGGACCGTTTCCGGGACCGTCTGGCAGGAGCGCAGGAAGGTCTCCAGCGCTGCATCGGCCGTCGCGCGGGCCTCATCCCCGATGGGGTCTTTCTTGCCGGTGTAAGCCTTCGCGGCGAAGCCCCAGCCGTGCCCCCCGGTGGGGAAACTGTGGATCTGGGCCGGGACGCCGTGCTCCTTTAGCGCGCGCAGGTAACGCAGGCTGTTCTCCGGTGGAACGGCGTCATCGTTGGAACTCAGCAGCAGGATTGTGGGCGGCGTGTCGGACGTCACCCTGTTTTCCAGGGAATAACGCTCCCGCAGCGCCGGGTCCTTGCCGGTGAGGTTGTACATCGTGCCTTCGTGCGTCAGTCCTTCCTCCATCGTGATGACGGGATAGAAGAGAATGGAGAAGTCCGGGCGCGTGATTTCGTCGGTAAAGAGCGTCGACGCGCTCGCGGCGAGGTGCCCGCCCGCGGAGAATCCCATCACGCCGACCTGCTCCACGCCCCATTCGGCGGCGTGATGGCGGCAGTAGCGGAAGGCATTCTGCACATCGGTCAGGGGCACGATATCGTGCTTGTTGGGCATGCGGTACCAGAGGACGCAGGCTGCGATACCGCGCTCATTGAGCCAGCGGGCGGCCAGTTCCCCTTCCGTCACCGTGGACAGCAGGGCGTATGCGCCGCCGGGGCAGATGACGACCATCTGGCCCGTGGTGTTGTGCTCGGGAAGATAGATGTGCATCCAGGGGTCGGACACGCGCCGCAGCAGGTTGCCGTCCCAGCTCTGGGGGACCTTCAACTCATTGGCGCAGCCGGGCCCCTGCGTGACGGCGATGCCGTTCTCCACGATGCCCTTGTCCACACCCTGTCCCTCGGGATAGAGGCGCACGATGATATCCGGGGCCTGCTGGGCCTTCAGTCCGGAAACCAAAAGCAGCGCCGCCACCAGCAGCGCTGCTTTTTTTAACCATACGTTCATCGCAGATTACTCTTTGCCGGCCAGGCGCTTGTAGGTGCCCAGGCGGACCTTGGCGAATTCCTCGGTCTTCTGGAGCAGCTCGGCGGCCGACTCCGGGAAGAGCTTGTACAGGGACGCGAAGCGCACCTCGCCTTTCAGGAAGTCCTGGAACTTGCTCCAGTCGGGCTCCTTGCTGTCGAGGCTGAACGGGTTCTTGTCCGTGCCTTCGAAGGCCGGGTTGTAGCGGTAGAGATGCCAGTAGCCGCACTCGACGGCCAGCTTCTCTTCCTTCTGGCTCAGGCCCATGCCGGCCTTCAGGCCGTGGTTGATACAAGGCGCGTAGGCGATGATCAGCGACGGTCCGTCGTAGGCTTCGGCCTCCTTGATGGCGTTCATGTACTGCACGGGGCTGGCGCCCATCGCGACCTGCGCGACATAGACGTAGCCGTAGCTGATGGCCATCATGCCGAGATCCTTCTTGCGGATCTTCTTGCCGGACGCCGCGAACTTCGCGATGGCGCCGACCGGAGTCGCCTTGGAGGACTGGCCGCCGGTGTTGGAGTACACCTCGGTATCGAGGACCAGGATGTTGACGTTCTCGCCGGAAGCGAGGACGTGGTCCAGGCCGCCGTAGCCGATGTCGTAGGAGGCGCCGTCGCCGCCGAAGATCCATTGGCTGCGGGCCGGGATGTACTGCTTGAGAGCCAGCAAGCTCTTGCTGACGTCGCAGCCGCAGGCCTCCATCATCGGGACGAGCTTGTCGCAGACCTCGCGGGTGACCTCATAGCTCTTGCGGTTGTCGAGCCACTTCTGGTACAGCTCCTTCATCTCGGGGCTGCACTTCTCGCACTCGAGGCCCTTCTTCATCAGGGCTGCGACCGTGTCACGGACGCGCTCGGAGCCGAGGTGCATGCCGAGACCGAATTCGCAGAAGTCCTCGAAGAGGGAATTCTGCCAGGCCGGGCCATGGCCCTGGGCGTTGGTGCAGTACGGGGAGGCGGGGAAGGAGGCGCCGTAGATGGAGGAACAGCCCGTCGCGTTGGCGATCATCATGCGGTCGCCGAAGAGCTGGGTGATGTTCTTGATGTACGGGGTCTCGCCGCAGCCTGCGCAGGCGCCGGAGAACTCGAAGAGCGGCTGGGAGAACTGGGCGTTCTTCATGTTGGACTTCGGGTCGAAGGGCTGGCGGTAGCCGACCTTCGCGTTGAGGTGGTCGTACCAGGCCTGCTCGGCGGCATGCTCCTGGTAAGACTCCATCTTGAGGGCCTTGTCCTTGGAGAGGCAGACGTCCACGCAGTTGCCGCAACCGGTACAGTCGGCGACGGACACGGAGAGGGCGTACTTGTACTCCTTGAGGTTGGCCTTGCCGTCCGCGACGGGCATGCCGGCGGGCGCCGCGGCGGCCTCGTCCGCAGTCAGGAGGAACGGGCGGATGGCGGCGTGCGGGCAGACGAAGGCGCAGGTGTTGCACTGGATGCACTTCTCGGCATCCCAGACGGGGACCGTCACGGCGACGCCGCGCTTCTCGAAGGCGGCGGTACCGTTGGGCATCGTGCCGTCCGCCCAGGGGACAAAGGCGCTGACGGGCAGGGTGTCGCCGCACTGGGCGTTCACCACGTCGGCGATCTCCTTGACGAAAGCAGGAGCGAGGCGGTTCTCGTTGGGATTGGTGAACTTGGCGGTGATCTCGGCCCATTCGGCAGGGATCTTCACCTCGGTGAATTCGCCGCCGCGGTCGATGGCCGCGTAGTTCATGTTGACGACGTTCTCACCCTTCTTGCCATAGCTCTTGAGGGCGGCGTCCTTCATGTACTTGACCGCGTCGTCGACGGGGATGATACCCGTGATGCGGAAGAAGGCGGACTGCAGGATCGTGTTGGTACGGCCGCCGAGGCCGATTTCCGCGGCGATCTTGGTCGCGTTGATGATGAAGAGACGGATGTGCTTGCGGCCGATGACGCTCTTGGCGTGGTCGGGGATGTGCTTCAGGGTCTCTTCCTCGTCCCAGAGGGAATTGAGCAGGAGGCTGCCGCCTTCCTTGATGCCCTTGAGGACGTCATATTTCTCCAGATAGGAAGGTACGTGGCAGGCCACGAAGTCGGGCGTTCCGACCAGGTACGGGGCCTTGATCGGGGACTTGCCGAAACGCAGGTGCGAGCAGGTGTAACCGCCGGACTTCTTGGAGTCGTAGTCGAAATAGGCCTGGCTGTAGAGGTTGGTGTGGGAACCGATGATCTTGATCGTGTTCTTGTTGGCGCCGACGGTGCCGTCGGATCCGAGGCCGTAGAACTTGCACTCGGTGGTGCCGGGCTTCACGATGGAGATCTCCTCCTTGACGGGCAGGCTCTTGAAGGTCACGTCGTCGATGATGCCGATGGTGAAATCGGCCTTGGGGAACTTCAGCTCGAGGTTGTGGAAGACGGCGACGATCTGGGCGGGCGTGGTGTCCTTGGAGGACAGTCCGTAACGGCCTCCGATGACGAGCGGAGCGTTCTCCCGGCCCTGGAATACGGCCTTGATGTCGAGGAAGAGGGGCTCGCCGGGAGCGCCGGGCTCCTTGGTGCGATCGAGGACCGCGATACGCTTGACGGTCTTCGGGAGGACCTTGAGGAGGTACTTCTCGGAGAACGGACGGTAGAGGTGAACGGTCACGAGACCGGCCTTCTTGCCCTGGGCGGCCAGATAGTCGATGGTCTCCTTGATGGTCTCGGTGACGGAGCCCATCGCGACGATGACGTTCTCGGCATCCTTGGCACCGTAATACTCGAAGGGACGATAGTGGCGGCCGGAGATCTCTCCGATTTCGCCCATGTAGCGGGCGACGATGTCCGGGACGGCTTCATACACCTTGTTGCGCGACTCGACGGCCTGGAAATAGACGTCGCCGTTCTGCGCGGTGCCGCGGGTGACGGGCGTTTCGGGGTTGAGGGCGCGCTGGCGGAAGGCCTGCAGGGATTTCTCGCTGACCAGGCCCTTCAGGTCGGCCTCGTCGAAGGCCTCGATCTTCTGGATCTCGTGGGAGGTCCGGAAACCGTCGAAGAAGTGGAGGAACGGAACGCTGCTCTTGATGGCGGCCAGGTGTGCGACGGCGGCCATGTCCTGGGCTTCCTGGACGGAACCGGAGGCGAGCATCGCGAAACCGGTCTGGCGGCAGGCCATCACGTCCTGGTGGTCTCCGAAGATGGAAAGCGCGTGCGAAGCGAGCGCGCGGGCGGAGACGTGGAAAACGGACGGGAGCATCTCACCGGCGATCTTGTACATGTTGGGGATCATCAGGAGCAATCCCTGGGAAGCGGTGAAGGTCGTCGTGAGCGCGCCGGCCTGGAGCGACCCGTGTACCGCTCCGGCCGCACCCGCCTCGCTCTGCATTTCAGTAACCTTCACGGTCTCGCCCCAAAGGTTCTTCTTGCCGTGCGCGGCCCATTCGTCCACGTTTTCAGCCATCGTGGAAGAGGGCGTGATCGGGTAAATAGCGGCGTGCTCACTGAACAGGTATGCGATGTTGGACGCAGCCTGGTTTCCATCACAGGTGATGAATTTCTTTTCTTTTGCCATATCGGGATAGTTTAGTAGTTATTTTTGAGGGAAATAGGTTTTCAATTCGACGGAGGCGGCGCTGATCGCGCGCATTTGCCAGAGGTCGCCGACCTTGCCGGCGGCGCGCAGCTGCACGAGGGTGTTGCCCAGGGCCGTGCCTTCGGTGGGGCCGCAGATGACAGGGAAGCCGAGGGCGTCGGCCGCAAACTGCATCAGGTAGGGGTTCTGGGACCCGCCGCCGATGACGTTGAGGCTCTCGATCGGGAACCCGCCCATTTCGGCGAGCAGGGCGATGACTTCCTTGTAGCGCAGCGCCAGGCTGCGGTAGATGCAGCGCAGGTAGTCGGCGACGGTCTCGGGGGCCTTCTGGCCGGTGCGGCGGCAGAATTCGCAGATGGCGGCAGTCATCGAGTCGGGGTGGACGAAAAGATCGTCGTCCGGGAAGATGATGCCGTCATAGTCGGACTCCAGGCACTTGGCGGTCAGCTCCTTGATGCCCTGCGGGGCGCCGGGGAAGCGGACGGGATCCTTGTAGAAGTCTTCGCGGCATTTCTCGAAGATCCAGAGGCCGCAGATGTTCTTGAGGAAACGTGTGGTCCCGTCGATGCCGCCTTCGTTGGTGAAGTTCTCCCGGAAGCTCTGCTCGTTGATGATGGGCTTCGGGGACTCGATGCCGAGCAGCGACCAGGTGCCGCAGCTGAGGTAGGCGAAATGCGCGCCCTTGGCGGGGACGGAGACGACGGCGGAAGCTGTGTCGTGGCCCGCGACGGCGACGACCTTGACGGGGCCGAGACCGGTGGCCTTCTGTACCTGCGGGGTCAGCGTACCGACGACTTCGCCGGGCTGGACGAGACGGCCGAAGCGCTCCCGGTCCAGTTTCAGGGTTTTGAGGAGATCGGCGTCCAGGTCGCCCGTGACGGGGTTCAGGATCTGGGAGGTGGAGGCGATGGTGTATTCGCAGACCGCCTCGCCGGTGAGCATGTAGGTCAGCGCATCCGGCATGAAGAGGATCTTGTCGGCGGCCTCGAGGACGCTGCTGCCTTCCCGGCGCTGGGTGTCCAGCTGGAAGAGGGAGTTGAACTCCATGAACTGGATGCCGGTCTTGGCATAGACTTCCTTGGAAGGCATGCGGTCGGCGAAGAAACGGTCCATCGCTCCGGTCGTATACTCGTCGCGGTAGCAGTGGGGGAGGCCGATGGGCTGCCCGTCCTTGCCGAAGAAGGCGAAGTCGACGCCCCAGGTGTCGATGCCTACGGACTGGATCTCGATTCCTTCGGCGGCGACCTTCTTCAGGCCTTCGAGAATTTCATTGAAAAGATGGGGAAGGTCCCAGTAGAGGTGTCCTCCGATCGGGACCATGGGGTGCTTGAAGCGGGTCAGCTCGCGCATCCCGACCTTGCTGCCGTCGAAAGTGGCGAGGATGGTCCTGCCGCTGGTGGCTCCGAGGTCGACTGCAAGGTAATGGGTTTCAGTGCTCATTTGAGGTAGGTTTATCAAGGTGTTATTGTTCTTCTGCGATCCGCTTGAGCAGACCGGTCAGGACGGTGCCAGGGCCGAGTTCGATGAACTCGTCCACGCCGTCGCGGCGCATCTGCCGGACGGTCTGGGTCCAGCGGACGGGAGAGGTCAGTTGGGCGAGGAGGTTGGCTTGGATGCGCTCCGGGTCGATTTCCGGCAGGGCGGTCACGTTCTGGTAGACGGGATTCTTCGGCTCCCGGAAACGGGTGGCGGCGATGGCTTCGGCTAGGGCTTTCCGCGCCGGCTCCATAAGGGGGGAGTGGAATGCACCGCTGACGGGGAGGGGAAGGGCGCGCTTGGCACCGGCTTCCTTCGCCTTGACGCAGGCAGCGAGGACGGCATCCTGCTCTCCGGAGATGACGATCTGGGCGTCGCTGTTGTAGTTGGCAGGGATGACGAGACCTTCCGTTTCGGCGCAGAGGCGCTCGACGGCATCGCCCTCCAGTCCGATGATGGCCGCCATCGTGCCGGGGGAGCTCTCGCAGCATTTCTGCATCTCGGAAGCGCGCAGGGCGACCAGGCGCAGGGCGTCTTCGAAGTCTAGCACGCCCGCTGCGGCGAGGGCGGAGAATTCGCCCAGCGAATGCCCGGCGAAGACTGCTTCCGGATCGGGCGTTTCCAGCGCCGTGAAGGCGGCGACGGAATGCAGGAAGACGGCGGGCTGGGTGACGCGCGTCGCCCTCAGATCCTCATCGCTTCCCTCGAACATGATTTCGGTCAGACGGAAGCCCAGGATCTCATCCGCCTTGTCCATCAAGGACTTGGCTTCCGGGCAGCCGTCATACAGCTCGCGTGCCATGCCGGGGAATTGGGACCCTTGTCCGGGGAAGAGATATGCTTTCATTTCGTCATTACGTGCAATCAAACAAAAATAATCAAAATAATTGGCATTTGGAAATATAAATTTTGCTATTTTTGCAGTCGCAAACCGGGAAGGATGTCGTTTTGGGGGTTCATCCTGACGGGTTTGTTCCGGCCCCTGTAGTTTAATGGATAGAATTTCGGATTCCGGTTCCGACGATAGGCGTTCGATTCGCCTCGGGGGTACGAGGGCCGCGC
>JAFPVJ010000010.1 GCA_017400135.1 Bacteroidales bacterium | reverse complement strand
CTGATACCCATCATCATACCCGTTATCGTAGAACACCCCATAGAAGACGATATTGTTCAAAACCGTCCTTCCCTGGTAGTACTCGTCATCCTCCATATACTCCGCGAAGGCAGGCATGATGACATTGTCCCGGACATTGCTTTCCGTATCAAGTCCGCAACCATCATCCTGGGCTGCCTGAATCGTCTCATCAGAAAGACGCTTCTGGTAAGTGCTCATATCAAAGAGTTCCGGGACATCAAGTGAGGATGAGCGGTCGATGCCGGTAAAGGTATATACCCAAACCCCCTCCTCGGAGTGTTCGGTGGCTCCAGGGACCTCATTCCCATAAATGTCCTTTGTCCCATAGCACAAGGGGTTGTCGTCAGGATCATAAAGGAGCACTGACTGCACGTCCTGATTCCCCTTGAAGTTCTGCCCAAAGCCAGTGATCTGATACCTCTTGAACTGAATGTTCTTGAAGTCGTACGGGGCTTCGTTGCCCCATTCGTCGCGCATCCACCAGATAACGCCCTTGCCATTTTCCGAATCAGCCCAGGAGAAACGCGGGCTGTTGTCCAGGCAATATTTCAGGGTCCACGCTTCAAGGCGGGCGCCGGCGCCGGAGAAATATGTATCTCCCTCATGGAGGATGGCAATGGCATCTTCAGACAGGCTGTCAGGGCCAGTTGCAACCACGATAATGTCGAATGCGTGCCCGGCGCTGCGGGTGTTTTCCTGGGTCGTAGTGGCCACGTAGTCCGTAATGCGGTAGTAGGTACCAGGCGATAGCCCGGCTTCATCCCGAAGGGCCTTGAGCTCTGCCCATGCCTTTTCGACGTAGGCCCCGGCCCCGAGACGGTCGTAAACATCCCTGAACGCTGAGCGGATCAGCTCAGACACCTCCGGATACCCGAGGCCGTTCCAGGAATCAAGAATGGTCCTTTCGTTTGTTCTTTCCATATTTTTGTTTAGTTGGATGTTATTCTCTCCAGATTAGCGAATCCTTCCAGATGAAGCCATCGGACCAATGCGCCGCCTCCTGAAGACGGTCCAGCATGGTCTCAAACGCCGACTTGAAGGTGTTGAGTTCATTCCTAAGGGCAGCAAGGCTCTCATTGACATCATCCACACGGGCGATGCTGGACGGAATGAGTCTTTCATCTATCCACTCCCCGACGAAGGACACCAGTTCCGCGCCAGGGATGGATACACCAGTATGACCCTTGCACCCGGGAATCCCGCTGTGGGGCGTCATCTCGCCTGCAATGGCGTCGATGGCCATCATCCCGGGCTTGCCTTTATCGATATAGAGCGTGAGTACAATCGGGGCGGGTCGTTTTTGGTCTTTGCCCCGGAAGAAGAAATCAATGGCATTCCCCGACACCGTGAACTCCGGTATCGGAATCCGAGTGAGGCCGGCTTGAACTTCCAAGGTCAGATCCCTCCCTTCAAGAGTGAAGGGGGTTTTCGACTCGTTGTTCAAGTAGAAGAACCAGACAAAGTGCCTGTCATTCTGGAATCGTTCTGCGTGCATTTGAGTGGCTATTAAAGAGGGTTTGAATACTATTCGAGAACGATGCCGTCAAGAGCGGAGAGATCCTCGAAGGTATATTCGCCATCCTTCACGGCCTTGACGAAATCGTCCATTGGCACGGTCTTGAGATCCAGATCGACCTCCTCGCGGAACATCGCCCGTACAGTCTGGTTCAGCTCAGCTTCAGCCTTCAGGAATGGAACGAGGGCTGGGCCGGTGACGGCCTTCCCGCTTTGCCGGAGGGAGCGGGCCTCCTCCATTTCCACGGCGAAGTCGGCCTGGAATTTCTCCACCAAATCGGTGCGCTCCTCCTCGATTTCCCGGGAAACCTTCCGAAGGCGGCGGTAGTCGTAGATGAGGGTATTCCGGACGACATCGTCCTTGACCTTGTTGACCGGGATGCGCCCGTAAGCGTTTACGGCATTTTGTACATCTATTTTCTTCATGGGTACCTCCTATTCTTCGTCCCAGAGTTTTTTGATCTTGCGGGCCATAGCGTAAAAGTTCATGGCCAGAAGCACGCCGGCCACCCACTTCACGAAGGTGCCGGGGGCGTATTGCATAACGTTGGAAAAGGTCCAGACCGTAGCCACGAACCAGACGAGCAGGGTGATGACCTTGACGCCCTGCATGAGTCTTTCTTTGTTGGTGAGAGTTTTCTGCTGCATAATCTTATGGTTTTTTGTTAGTCTTGCCATCCAAGCGGATAGAGCTCGGGCTCGCTGGTCGCGACGGCTTGTGGGTAGAACTGGATGTAGTAGATCTCGCCGCCGATGTCCGCCCACATGCGGGCGCACATCTCGTACGGTGCCAGGGACTCCGTGTGCAGGTCTACGTCCCAATGGACGGAACCGTACCACCAGGAGGAGGGGGCGGCCACCAGCGTCTGGACATCGCTCTGCAGGAGCTCTCCGTCCGTGTTGTAGATATCCAGATGGAAATCGAGGTTCATCTGCACCGGCACGTTGTCGCAGCCGAAGTCCCAGTCGAGCCGGAAGCGGTCAACCAGTTCCTCCCGACTCGTGAAGCCGCTGGCAAGCGGATTGAGATTCTGCTGGTATGTGCCGTTGTGATAGTCCAGCCGGGCGCCTTGGCAGTCCTGCTGGTAGAACATGAACACAGGCGGATCCGAGGGGATGACGCCGAGCTCGTTATAACAATTCGGGGCGCAAGTCAGGACGTAAGCATCGGCCAGAGATAAGTCCCCGTAGTCTACCTGGCGCTCCATGTTCGGGAATATCTGGCTGTAGTTCCCATAGAGCAAATACACAATGATATCCTTCCCGTCTGTCGCCTGCCGGGGCTGGATGGTTATCCCGATGCGCTGGAAAGGGATGAAGCCGGAACTTGGGACGAGGCAGATCTTCCGTTGGGTCGTGCTCCCGTTGCAGACCTCAATGACGGCGATGGGCCAGTGCCCATTCGCCCCGAAGACAGCGCTCCGGGCCCGATAGCCGTTCTCCCGCCACTCCGCCTCCGTCCCCCCGGGCCGGATGACCACGCCGTCCTGGCCAGTTTTCGACATCGTCAGGGTAGCGGCGTACACGGTGTCAATCTTCAGGGTAACCGGAATATACACGTCGTTCGAGCCGTCGTTGTAGTAGGTGTCGTTTTCCATGTGTAGCCGGTACTGGATGCGGAAGGGGCCCGTGTATCCGTCCAGCGAGTGCCAGCCCTCGAAGTGCAGGGAGATGGTCTGCGGGATATTGCCGGTCTTGATGCCGAAGCCGGTCTGGTAGTCCCAGTCGACCACCCGGCCGTTGGAGTCAATCAGGTTGATCTCGAAGTCGCCGTCGACGTACCAGTTCATATAAGACGCCGCGCTCTCCGGGTCCGGGTCCTCGATTGTCACTAGTACTGTGACATCATAGGCATCATTGAGGACGAAAGAATTCGACAAGAGTGTTTGAGTCTTCGTGCTACGGCGGGCAACCTCCACCTCGAGTGGCTGCCCCCCGTTAATTGATATCTGGCTGGCGGAGAGCCGATTCAAGAAGTACGGAGTCCGGTAGGGCAGTTGATTGTGGTTGTAGCCCTCGAAGTCAGTAATGCGATAGGATTCCTTCGGGCTTCGATTCTCACCGCGGGGCTTGTTCCAGGCCCAATGGACGTAGTTCGCCCCCTGGCTCCGGAGGCCTTGGACGAAGGACAAGGTGCTTGATCCGGCGGACTTAGCGTCTACCTGGAAACCATACTTCGCAGGCACCTTTATCTCCAGTTCGGTACCGCCCTTCAGGGAAGAGCGGACTGGCTTGTGGACAGAATTCACATTCACCTTGTTCACGGCCGCCCCGTTCTCATCCATGTCCCCGCACAGCTGGCCCCAGTCGCCGGTGTTGTGTCCGGTCACCGTAGCGACGTCGCCCAGGGCGTCGATGCCGATGGGCGGGTTCACTGAGGTGTCTCGATATATTTTCCCGTTACTGTGGCTCATAGTCTTATACGTTCGGATTGGCTGCGCCGGCGGTGATGAAGCCGTCAGCGTGGAGGCCGTAAGTATTGGTGTCGGAACTGTCCGCCTTCGTTATGTAGAGTGCCTTGTTCGTCGCGTCATACTCGATGCGAATCGGCCCGATGTCGATGTGCTTGTTTTGGGGGACCGTGATGTCACCGCCGACTATCCCGTCCGAGAAGGTCTTAACGCCGGCTATCGTTTGGGCGCTTGTGAGGTCAACGCCACCGATGAGGGCTGCGGTCAGCACCTTCTGGGCTGTCGTGTCATAGTAGTATCCGGATGACGTGGAGCCGAAGTACAACTTCTTCGGTGTAGGGATGTCATCCGTGAAGGCGATGGTCTTATTGACTGTCTGGAGCGTTGGATTGACGGAACTCTGGTCGAGGTACTGATACGTCCAGCGGAGGCCGTACTTCGGGACAAGTGCCGACTGACCGCTGAGGGAGATGGGTTTCAGCGTTCCTTTCGGTGCTGAAGAGGAAGAGCTGCTTGCGAGTCCTATCTGCGTGATCCCTGCGAGCGCCTGGTGGCCGGACGATGCCTGCACCTGCGTCGTGCCGATGTATCCGAGGGCCGTGAGGTAGCCTTGCTCGCCAATCCATACCGTCGTGGCATACCCCTGCTGCTGTACCCAGCTCTCTGTTGCATAGCCGGACAAAGCGGAGGATGTGAGGTAACCCTGCTGCCCGACCCACGTCTGCGTAGCGTATCCATTGAGGGCTGAATTCGTAATATACCCCTTATTATTCACCCAGTTCTCAGTTGCATAGCCGGACAAGTCCGAAGACGTGAGGTATCCCCGCTGGCCGACCCACGCCTGCGTAGCGTATCCGTTGAGGGCGGAATCCGTAATATATCCCTTGTTATTCACCCAGCTCTCAGTCGCGTAGCCGGACAAGCCGGAAGATGTGAGATATCCCTGCTGTGTCACCCAGGACTGTGTGGCGTAGTTTGTAAGCGCGCCAGAGAGCAGCAGATTCTTCGTCGTGCCACCTACAGTGAGCGGGATGACGTAGCCGGTAGCCGTCCCCCAGCTGACCTGGGTGCCGCCGCCTGACGGCGCATATATCGTTGTCGAGACACCATCCACGGCGATAGTAGCTATCGATGTGCCGGAAGTGAGAATCTGAGTCACGGACACGGTAGACCCTCCGCCACCTCCGCCTCCTGAGCCTACGCCGCCGGCAGAGATCCACCCTTCAGACCAGAGGCCTGCGTAAATAGGATTGAGCTTGAGGGTCAGAACCCCATCAACCGTCACCGGGATGAACCAGTCCAGCGTGTAGCCGTCGGCGTTCGCACCGGCGCGGTCCGCGTAGCCGGCCATCGCCTTCTCCGTCTCTATGGTCACATCCTGGGTGTTCGGGTCGATGACCTCGTCGGTCAAGTAGATATAGCCATCGGTGACGGTTATGCGGTTCAGGTCAGCCAGGTTCGCATGGCTATGATTCTGGCCGGCCCCTGAGTATCCGCCACCAGCCACCACAGAAGCAGAGGTGCTGACGATGGTGCCACCCAGCTCCCGGAGTCTTTTTGACCTCGGCCGAGCCGTGCGGTTCACCACGCTTTGTATGTATTCGTTTGCCGGCATTTTCTATGATTCAACGCCTGTGTATTCGTCGGGGCGGATTTCCACCGCCTTGATTTCCGAACAATCCATCCGGATGTCCTGTCGTTCACTCTTGAGCACGAACTTCCGGCCGGCTGGTTGGGTCGCGTCCGAGTATAGGGAGATCCCCTCCGGGTCAAGCCGGACTTCCCCGGACAGGGATACCTTGCGTTCCGCATACTGGCTGTACAGGGTTCCGACAAGCAACTGTTCAGGATGGTCAGTCCTCCCTGCCCTGGTCAGCTGCTGTAACTGCTGTCCGTTTGAAACCCGGAGATAAACGCCTTTGGCGGTTGGGCAGATGCCCATTGCCGTCCCGCAGATGGTCTCCAGCTCGAGATCCTCCTTCGCATCCACGTTGGCCACCCCGGAATATTCCACGTCATCAATCTCCGAATCGTCAAAAGTGAGGGTCCTCTTTACAACGGACACTTCGGGAGCTTTATACAGGAGCCAGCGGAGTTTCTCATAAAGGCCCTGCTGCGCAAACCCGCTGATCTCGCCCTGATAACTGAACAGATCCGTATCATCAAAGATGTAGACGCCGTTGTATACACGAATCTCGAGATACCCCCCATCGGGAGGGTAAGGGACGAACTGCCCATCCGGGGCTTTTTTGAAGGAGTCGAACGACCACCAGTCAGTCTTCTGCAGGCTTTGGTTCTTGTAATAGATCTTACGCTTGCTGGCCTTCCGCCCCTCCGACCAGGGCTTCCCGAAATTCTGCCGGTTGGCCTTCCATCCGAGCACGCCGCATCCCTCCCTGAGGTCAAGTTCCGAATCGTAATAGGCCAACCAGGCGTCACCGAATGCAGCATCACCAGCCACCCATCCATCTATGGTATCCCCTTGATTGTTCTGTGTCCGTGCGCATCCGGCAACGGAGTTAGCCGGATGCCCGAGCAGGGTCATCTGTTTATTCCGGTAATGGTAGAGCGCCGTCCCACTTTCATCGTACATGACAATATCCACGGGGATGAAGGCTTGCTGTGCCCAGCTCTTAAACTCGGCATAGTTTTCATTTTCATTGCTGTCCTCATCCTCCGGAGCCTCCTCAAAGGGATTGTAGCGCGGATCCGCCAGGATCTCCATAACAATCTTGAGGTAATTCTGCTCTTGGTCTTCCGGGCTGACCTTCGGAAGGAACATCCGCTTCGTACGTAAGGCCAGGGATTGCGGGTGGCTGCCCGGATTGATACCCTTGATGGGGGTTCCGGCCGTCATCGGGAAATGGACGTTCGCACGGAAACCGACGGCCACCCCCTCCGCTTCCGACCCGCCCAAAAGCGGGACGATCTTGAAAAAGCGGTTGCCGGTACCAATGGCGTCAAGCCCAGTGCATTTGGCGGAATCGCTCGAAAGGAAGATTGTGAACCCGATAAGGTCGTAGTCCCAATCCCCATCATGCCGGTGATTCTCGTCATAATCCAGATAGAAGGAATACCGCTCCGGGTTCGTCACACTTGTCGTTTTGTTGACGAGCGCAGGGTCGGCGACATCACCGTATTCGAACTCCGGCGACAACTTGGCCTTTGAATAGGGCGAAAACGTAACCTTGATGTTGTTATACACAGGCGGGGTCCCATAGGTTGAACTCGCCCCATCCCATTCCAGGGCACGGACCGACGCAGGAATAGTATAAAGGCCGTTCAGATCATACACCCATATCTTTCCTTTCCTCTGGACCATCCTGAGGCCGAGGGGCTGCAGGATCCCGTCCAGCACCTCACGCCAGCTGGAAGCAATCCCGTCTTCGTCGAAGAAATTCTCCGAAGGGAGTGACAAAGCGCCGAGCCCGAGAGGGGTTCCATCCGTAAAGGTGGTCGATATAAGGGTCTGGTCGATGGACCCGTAGATGATTCCGGATCGGTCCAGGGCGGCCGTGACAAGTTCCTGGAGGGTCTTGCGGCCGGAAAGATTGTACGGCAGCCTGTCCAGGATGCCGAAGTCGGCAAAGGTCAGGGTCACGTCATAGTTCATTCCCCGCTGGTAGGGTTCTTCGTAGGTCTCCGGATCCAGTGCCCCACTCCAGTAAAGGGCTCCTCCCCTATAGACATCCAGGCGGATACGCCCGGGCTGGACCGTATACAGATCCTCATAGGTCCGGTCACCTGGGGAGTTGATTATCAGGGTCGCAGTGCTCCCGCAGACAGGTTCCTCCAGCTCATGCTCGGGCCACTCGATAACAAGCGGGCTGTTATTCGTAGATAGATCCAGCTCGCCCACGGGCGCGAATGCGGAAGCCGCCTCCTGGAGGATCTCGCACCTCCAGACGGTCCCGTCCACGGCGTAGAACTCGCCGGCATATCTCAACTGCATAGCCATTACCTGTTCCTCATCATCATCCGGATTCGCTTATCAACCATAGCCACCAACCGGTCACCGCGGATGGAGAACTCCACTTTCTCAACTCCACCGCCTTCATCCACGCCCAGCAGTCCCCTCAGCTTGTCCAGCGGGGCGAGCACCTCCGGGTTGTTGGAGGCCCCGGGGTACTCACCGAAAATACCCAGGGTCGGGCCGTAAGCGATGGCGCCCGATGCAAACTTCGGGATGGACGCCAGCGTGGCCACCAGCCCGAGTGCCGCAGCACCAGCCATGATCCAACCGACATAGGGGATACTGGCCACGGAAGAAGCCGCCCCAGTCGCAGCGACGGCCGTATTCGCGGTTGCCAGGGATATCAACTGGGGGATGACCTCGGCAATGGAAGACAGCACCCGGCTTCCCCATGCCATCCAGTCACCGGTGGATCCTTCCACCACGCCGGACAACTGACTCATAACCGAAGATACAGCATCGAGGGAGGACGCGGCAGCTTCTCCCTTGGTCTTGCTGTCGGCCTGGACCTTCGTGAACTGGGACCAATACTGGATTGCGTCCTGTAAGGCTTTCTTCTGGTCCCCTTCTGCGAAGGCCAGCATCTTCTGGAGAGTTTCTATCTGCTCCCTGGCGTACTCGGCTCCCTTGACCTTCACCCCGAGTTCCACCGCCATATTCATATCGCCTCCGAGCAAGGCGTTTTTGAACTCGTCGAACCTGGTTATCTCAGCCCATTGCTTATCCAGATCTTTCTGGACGCTTTCAAGCGTCTGGTCGAGCAGACGGTCCATCTCCTCGTCAATCTGCTTCCCGATCTCATCGATGCCGAGATCCCCCGACAATGCGGCGGCAAATGACTTGAGCCCTTCCTGCAAGGACTGGAGTTCAGCAATCTTCTGGCTGATCAGGGCGATGGACTGTGCGTCCGTGATATTGGCGGACTCCAGCTGCTTCTGGTAGTATTTGATATTGTTCCCCAGTTCTTCGTAGGTCGTGGCATTGTCAATCAGTTTTGACCCGTCGAACTGGTTCTTGCTGCTTCCGCTCCCGGAGCCGTTCCCGAGGCCATAAGCCCCTTCGAGGGCTTTCTTACGGGCCTCCATCTGCCGGAGAAGGTTCGCCTCCTCTTTTGCCTGTCTTTCGTCAACGCCCGCAAGAGACTCCACGACTCCCTTCTGGGTCTGGATTGCTTTGGTCAGCTGGGAGAGGCTCATTTCCTGCCAGGAAGCCACCTCAGAGGTCTCCGCCATCCCTGTCCGAAGTTCATCCTGGGCTGCAATCATACCCTGCGTACAAGCGTCGAATTTCGCCTGGGCAGCGGCCATGGCACCGGATATCCGTTCGGCGTTCGCCTGGACTTCCTTGGCCTCTTTGGTCATGTGATTCGTGAAGAAACCACGGCGCCAGACATTACCGTTCTCTGCAAGGTTCCGGGCGGCGGCATCGTTCTCATCTTTCTCCAGTTGGAGAGCAGCAATCTGCGACGCATATATCCGGGCCTGGGCCTCGAATCCCAGTTGCCGGCAATAGGCCGCGCTCTTTTCCGTCAGGACCTTGTACCAGGTTTCGGCCGTGTTGTAATAACCGAACGATTCGCCGTATTTCTGGTTCAGTTCCTCGACCGCCTGGGCATCGTTCTTATGGTGCTTGATGATATCCTCCAGCTTGACCTGATACAGTGCGATTTCGCTGCGGGCCTCCTTGGATGTCTCGGCAAAAGCGCTTGATGCATCATCCACCTCCTCGACGGCATCAGCCGCCTCATGCCCCTTCCCGACAAGACGGGCGAGGAGTTCGACGACGGCGGAAATAGCGAGGGAAAGGCCCATTGTCATTGCCGCTTCCAAGGCGATAACCTGGGTCTTGAGCGCGGCCGTTGCCGTGGCCGCACTGTAATTGGAGACGCCAAGGATCCTGGCGGCAAGCGCCTGCGCCTTCTGCGCAACGGACATCGCGATGGACTGCACCTTGGCAAATGCGGTAGTATTCGCAAGCGCCTTGAATGCCGTGGCAAGTTTTGTGACGGTGGTGACGCCTTGGGCAATCTGGTTGAAGCCGGAGATGAAAGGCATCATAGACTGGACGGCCTGCCCCATCTTCTCTTTCCAGTCCCCCATGGTGTTGGCCATCTGCTGCATCTTGCCGGCAGGTGTCTGCGCCAGGGCTTCGTTCATCCCTCCAACGGACTCGCCGACCACATCTACCAGGACGGCGGCCCGTTCCGCCTCTGTTCCGAACTGGAGTATCTGCTTCTGGGCGTCATCAAACTTGTAACCGTAGCGGGACAGGGCCTCAGTCTGGCCGTTCATCACCTTGCCGAGCATCGTGGCAATCTGCGTGACGCTTTCGGCCGATGCCCCGAGGCCGTACTGCTGCGCGGCCATGTCGTTCATGACCGGGATGATAGCCTTCAAGGAGTCGGAATACTCCAGGTAGGTGGCCAGTTCCTGGGCGGCGGCCAACTGCACCTCGTCCCCGATGACGCCAAGTTGCTGCTGGGCGGAACAGAGATCCTTGATGGACTGGACCTCTTCGGCCGTCGCACCCATCGTGTTATGCATTGCCTGTTCCAGGCGTGACTCCGCGACTGACTGGGCGGCTGCTGCATCCGTAAGTCCCTTGAATACGTCATTGAGCTGGCCGAACGCCGATGCCGCGGCTTCAGCAATCTGGGTGACAGAACCAAGCCGGACGATGCTCGTATTCAGGCTGTCGGTCTTCCCCGTCACCTCGTCGATGGCCTTGCCCAGGGAATCAGCATCAACCGACACGTCCTTGAAGTTGTCGTTGATCTTGATTTTTATGTTGACCTGCTGACCCATCGGCTTGGTTTTTGCATTATTTTTCTTAAATTTGTGACAGTTATGAACGGCCCCATCAAAAATATCGTCGAATTAGCCCAGGCTACGTGGAATCTTTTCTGCATGGCTCCGGTTACCGGGATCTTGTTGGTCGTTTCATTCTGCGTGATGGTTTTCTTCGCTCGCTCCTTCATCAAGGATGTTGTCCTGACTGACAAGGGAGGTCCCATCATCCTCCGCTAGTCCCCGTATCCCCACAATCTTCCGGAATGCTTCCGGACTGCTGCCGCCCTTCGGGACGGCGTTGTTCTTTTTTGCCCCATCTTCCCCATCCCACGGGAAAGGGAGAAGGTCAAAGGCTGTTTTCCGCCCTGTGAACTCTATCTTTATGATCGCAGCCAGTGCCCTGATTTGCTCCCATCCTTCATGGTATTTCCAGACATCCCGCTCGTTCCACTGCTTGTAAATCGCTGCGAATTCGAAAGGGGTGCATCGTTCAAAGTCTTCCAGACTCATCCCCACGCACCCCATTGCAATCCCAAGAAGCGTCCCGATGTCCGGGGTTACTCCGTCTTTTTTTTTGCTCCCTCCTCGTTCCCGGACACATCCTCCAGGATGGAGAGGGCATCGGGGGTAAGAGCATTTGCGAACTCTTCCAGGCTAAGGTTGAACGGGACTTTGTCGGCGGCACTTGCGGCAGCTACGATGCACCAGAGGAAGGTTACCAGGTCGGCGACATCCGTGTTCTTGATCTCACTGACATCCCGGCCAGTCTCGCGCTTAAAGTAGAGAAAGGCCCCCATCGTCATCCGGACTGGGTACTTGGCACCGTTGATGATGATTCTCTTGTTCATTACAGGGAGAGTTTCGTGTCATCCACGGTGACGGGACCGTCGTTGTCAAACGTCGCATCATAGGACGCATCGTCGCCGGCGGGTGCGGTATTCTCCAGGGAGGAGATAACGAATGCTCCGGTGCAATACGGCTCGATGGTGGATCCCTCGGCCGGGCGCTCAAAGAGTTCCAGTTCCACGGGTTCGCCGGCGGCCCACTTGGAGAGGATGTGCTTGAATCCGCCTTCCTCCTCAGCATAGAAGCAGAGTCCGCTGCACTTCACCTGGACGGCCAGCCCGGTGATGCGCTTGCTCTTGTACAGACCCGCGGCGGAGCGGACCAGGTTGGCGGCCGGTTTCACGGCCACGTCCTTGGTCTCGGTGCTGAACGTCGCGGTGTGCGTGGTGCAGTGGCCGATGGCCTTGCGAACCACGTTGTTTCCGGTGCCTGTCTTGACATAGACCAGGAGGTCATTTCCGTTTACGTACATTTCAGTAGTGTCTTAAAAGGTTTTCGATTGCTGTTTAAACGCCCTTTAAAAGGGGCTTGAATAACCGGAAGGCCACCCAAAGGAGGGCCGCCACTCCGCAATACATCAGGGCTTTCTGCCACCAGGAAAGGCCTTCCTTCGCCTGGATTTCCTCTTCCCGGAGATCCTCTGACTCAGACGCCGATTCCTTCGTTTCAAGGCTCTTCCCCGCCAGTTCCGCCCGGACTGCATCCAGGCTGTCGGAAAGGGTAAGGGCCTGGCTCTGCTGTGTTTCATCCACGGTGCTCTTCGACCGGTTGTCCCGACGTTCGGTTGTCCGGGCGATCAGGCGGCCGGAGGTGTCGAATCGTTCGGTGACCGTCTCGACGGCTTCCGAATCCGTCCGTTCAGACCTCCTGGACGCATTCGTCGTCAGGATCCTTATTTCCTCCCGGATGGACAGCAGGTCCTCCCGGATCCTTGCGGTTTCTTCTGCCAACGCCTTTTCCTCTTGCCGGGCCCGGATCTCCCGGGTACGGATCCGCGTTGCGCTGCAACTCGCGAGACACAGGGCAATTGTCAGAATGAGGGCAGGAAGGAATCTTCTCGATCGCATGGGTCAACCGGTCCATTTTCCTCCGGAGCGACTCCATTTCCCTGCGGAGAGGATTCACGACCAGCTCCATCATCGTCTCGATGGCCTTCCGATCATTGTCCAGCTCACGGGACCGCACATCGGCCTTCATTTGCTCGACCTCGGCCTTCAACCGGGCCACTTCCTGGTTCGACTTCGCCTTCATCAGGACGGAGGTGAGCCAGGCCGTCAGAGGCGACGCCACGATGGCTATCAGGGCAAGGATAATTTCGTTCGTTCCGGATGACATGATTCTTATTGTTCTATCCCGATGGTGCGGAGCCATTGCTGGACATCAAACGAAGGGCAGTCTTTCGCATCCACTTCGTTATGCCCGATGATCCGGACTCCGGGAAACCGCTTATGGAAAGACTTCACGTAGTCAGTCATGGCCTTCAACTGCTCGGCCGTCCTGGTGTCCTTGGCGATGGAATGACCGCGGCTGTTTTTCTTGGCGACAATCCTCCCCTTGGAGTCCGTGGTCGCCTCCAGCCCACCGACATACACGATGTGACGGCTTACGACATTGTAGCCCTTCGCCCCGTTGGTGATTTCCCAGGGATCGACATTGGCGTCCTCGTTGTTGTCCACGAGCCGCTCGAGCGATCCGTCAAGGTGGATCATGTCCGTGTATCCGACCTGCTTCCAGCCCCGGCCCTTCGGAGGGGGCGAGGTGTGCCACCGGCGGATGTCCGCCGAACTCACCTCACGCCCCTCCGGGGTCGCCGTGCAGTGGATAACCAGGTACCGGAGCCTTCCCATAGCAAAAAGAGTGTTCGCGATTAGTTGGCGTTCGCCTGATAGGCGCTCCGCATCACGACACCGGCGTCGGCCTTCTTAGGCTTTGCGATGAAGTAATGGCGGAAGTTCGCCAGGTTCTGCTGGTTCTGCGGGTCGCGGGACGCCTCGCTGAAGTACGGTACCAGGGAACCGCTGGCCTTGAACGCGCGCGGGGTATAGAAGGCAAAGGAACACTTGAACTCGCCGGCGGAAGCCGTCGCACCGAGGGACTTCTTAGCACCGGCGGTGGTGTACAACGGGTTCTCGGAAGCCTCATAGATGTCGAATCCATACAGGCGGCCGACCTTGCCGTTCACGTTGTCCAGGTTGTACTGGCGGACGAATTCCTCGCTCCATCCCAGGATGTCGTTCACATGGTCGGAGCAGAGCACGAGACGCCTGTTCTGGGCCGGTACGCCGAGATCATCCATGGCCTTCTTCATGCCGATAAGATCCGCACGGGTCATCGCCAGGCGGCCGGTGGCCGCGTCACGGGCGCCGGTGGTCGCAAGGACCGGGGTGGTCGCCGTATTGGATGCCGCGCAGAAATTCCAGGCGGCCTTCGCGAACTTCGCGTCCTGAATGGCGTTCTTGTGGGACTCGATCACGCGGCTCATCTTGTCATAGGAAAGGGCATGGAGCTCATCGTCGGTGATGGGGGTTGCCTTGGTCTGGTACTTGTCCAGGGAGATAGAGATGTCCTGGTCGGTCAGTGCCTGGATCGCGATGGGGTAGTTCGTATTGTTCACCAGCACGTCCGGGTCGCCCACGATGTCCACCATGTGGATCACGTCATTCTCGACGGCCGCGGTGTAGTCAGGGATGCCGTCCAGCCAGGTATGCTCAAGGCCGCCGCGGAGCGCCTTGACCATCTCGCCGGTCCACAGCTCGCGGAGGATACCCGCCCGGAGGATGCCGGTCTGGGCAGGGGCGGAGGTGAAGAGTCCGGGGATGGAGGCCACGGCCTCGGCCCCCAGGATACCGGCGACCGGACTGAACCCGGCGCCGAAGGCGACTGCCGCGCCGACAAGCGCGTTGAAGAGCAGTGCCGTCACAAGGGTAAGAAATCTTTTCATGACTTTCATAAAGTTGGTATAGGAATGTTGACTATTCTTCTCCGAAGGTCGGGGCGAAACCGTATTCAGCCTTGAACAGGGCGATGTAGGTCTCGCGGTGGTTCTCGCGCAGGTCCTCCAGCTTTTCTTCCGGGACCTCACTCAGCTTGGCGTACGCCCCTTCCGGCTTCTGGACGGCTGCCCCGCGGTTCAGCACGGCGCTCACCTTCGCGACCGGGGTCATCGAGGCGATCGTGGTCTTCAGCGCATCGAGGCCGGCGGTCTTGCCGAGGGCGATGAAGTGGTCTTTCTTGTCGGCCGGGATGCGCTTCTCGGCGATGCCGGTCTCTACGGCCTGGGTGATAGCGGAAAGGACCATGGTCTCTTTCTCCTGGCGGAGGGTGTCCGCTTCCTGCTTCGCGGCGTTCAGATCCGCGATCTTCGCCTCGACCTCCGCTTCGGTGGCCGTGGCGGCAAGGCCCAGTAACTGAGCCAGTTTCTGTAATTCCATCTGTTTGGTTTGATTAGAGGGTTTGTTATTGATCAGCGGAAGCGGGTTGCTCCCGTCCTTTCCCAATTCCAGCCGGACCCCGTTGCGGGTGAGGACCAACGCGTCGTCGTTCGAGCCGACATCCACGATGGACACTTCCACCAGCTTAGACTTGGTGATGGTCGGGCGCGTCTGGCCGGGCTTGAGCAGTTCCGGATCCTCGCTCAGTTCGAGGATGTCGATGCCGGCGCTCACCATGCGGAGGCTGCCGAATTCGAACTGTTTCTTCGCGCGGACACTCAGTTCCGAGGCTTCATCGAACACCGGTTCGCCGGTGACCTCCCCGTTTTCGACCTTTATGTCTTTAAGGTAGCCGATGACCTCCCCGCGCCGATGCATATAAAGCAGGACGGGGTTCCTGGAATACTGGCCGGTGTCCATCCCGGCCGTCACGATCCAGGTCCCGAACGAATTCAGGGTCTCATTCGAAACACGTACTCTCTTTCCCATTGTTACATCTTTTTGTTCAATCCCTGCGGCATTTCTGCCCCGGGGACACCGCAAGTTTAGGAAGGGGAAAGCGTACATCAAAAAAAGTGTGCAACGGTTGCACACTTTTATGCAATGGTTGCACACTTCTATGCAACGGTTGCACACTTTTTTGCGCTTGCGGGTGACTATGAGCATTTTTGCCCCGTAACATTGCGCATGATCATGAATAAAAAGGAATCTGAGAACAAGAAATCCCTCGCCCGGCAACTATACCTCTCCGGAATGGAGATGAACGCCATCGCAGACAAGCTCGAAGTGTCGAGGGTCACCGTCTCAAGATGGAGCGCCGCCGACGGCTGGAAGGAGGCCCGGGCGGCCAAGAACATCACAAGACCCGAACTGGTGAACAAACTGCTCGCCACCATCGATAAGCTCATCGACCAGGTGAATGCCTCGGAGGACCCGTCCCTCATCGCTGGCCTTGGGGACAAACTGTCAAAACTCTCCTCCGTCATCGAGAAACTGGACAAGAAGGCCAACGTAGTGGACGCCATCGAGGTGTTCATGGCTTTCTCCAAGTGGCTCGAGTACCGCTCCCTGACCGATCCGGAGGTCACCCCGGAACTGATGAAGGCCATCAACAAGTACCAGGACAAGTACATCATCGAACAGTTGGGAAAATAAGAGATGGCTACGCAGGCAGAAACAAAGGCCATCCTGGAAGAGTGGCGGGAGCATTGTAAGCGGGTCCAGTCTTTCACGGACACCACCGTCCTCGCGAAGGAGACCGACGTTGAACGGGACCGCCGTAAGGCGCGCCTCCTGAAGAACTACGCTGCCTTCTGCGAATACTACTTTCCCCATTTCCTGGCACTCAAGGACAAGACCACCGGCGAAGTGGTCCGCGTCATTCACAACGCCCCCTTCCACAACGAGGCGGCCCGCCTGATTAAGGCGACCCCCAACCTCAAGGCCGTCTTCAAATGGCCGCGCGGGCACGCCAAGTCCACGCACATGGACATCTTCGTCCCCCTATGGCTGATGTTCCAGCCTAAACCCCTCATCCGGTTCATGGTCGTGGTCGGCAAGTCGGAGGACGCCGCCATCCGCCTTCTGTCGGACATCCAGGCGGAGCTGGAGTTCAACCAGCGCCTCCTCGCCGACTTCGGGAACCAGAAGTCCCTTGGGGACTGGACAGAGGGCGAGTTCACGACAGAGTCCGGCGTCCACTTCCTGGCCTGCGGCCGCGGGCAATCCCCGCGAGGCCTCCGGAATCGGGAGTCCCGTCCAGACTACATCGTCATCGACGACCTTGACGATGACGAACTCTGCCGGAACCCCTCCCGCGTACGGGAGATGACCGACTGGGTGACGGACGCCCTGTTCGGGTCCCTCGACGTCGGCCGCGGGCGGTTCATCATGGTGGGCAACCTCATCGGGAAAGACTCCGTCCTGGCGAAGATATCCGCCAAGGAAGGCGTGCACGTCTCGACGGTCTATGCCGTGGACAAGAACGGCGACCCGGTCTGGAAAGAGAAATGGACCCGGAAGGAGGCGGAGGAGTACGCCAAGTTCGTCGGGTATCGCTCCTGGCAAAAGGAGATGATGCACAATCCCATCCAGGAGGGGACGATCTTCAGGAACGAGTGGATCCGCTACAAGAAAGCCCTCCCGCTCGGGAAGTACGATGCCCTCGTCTGCTATACGGACCCTTCCTGGAAGCCCAAGACCTCCAACGACTACAAGGCATGCCGGCTGTGGGGGAAGAAGGGGAACGAACTGCACCTGGTTGACACGTTCGTCCGCCAGGCGACCACCGGGGAGATGGTTCGCTGGCTGTATGACCTGTATGAGCGCCTGCCGGAAGATGCATCGGTCCGTTTCTTCATGGAGGCCAACTTCCTCCAGGACACCATCCTGGACGAATTCGTGACCGAGGGGGAGATCCGCGGCTATCAGCTCCCCATCTCCGGGGACTACCGGAAGAAACCGGACAAACTCCAGCGGATCACGGATATCTCCCCGCTGTGGGAGCGGGGTTTCGTCTTCTACAATGAGGCCCTGAAAGGGACGCCGGACATGCAGAACGGCATAGACCAGACCCTCGCCCTGGAAAAGGGCAGCAGTGCCCATGACGATGCCCCGGATGCCGACGAAGGTGCGATCTGGTATCTCCAGCGGACGGCGCGCCAATCCAAGCTCACCCCGCGGATGGGGAACCGCCCTTCCGCGAAAAACGTATACTGACATGCTCAAAGACCTTTACAACCTCATCAAGGACCTTATCTGGGCCGCCCGCTACAAACACAAGGTCCGCGAGGCCAACAAACTGGCCAAGCTATTCAATATGACCTATTTCGTGTTCATGCTGAACGGGAAACTCAAGGTCGCCCCCAAACGGGTCCTCAAGGATCTGGTCAAGCGCCGCCGCTTCAAAGCCGGAACCACCATCCAGGACATCGAAAAGAGCGCCCTGCATATCGCCAGACCCTCTAACACCCCCGGAGTCCTATGTTCATAGAAGAGACCGACTACAAGGTAGTCATCGGCGAACCGGCCTTCAAGGTGGTCGCCCAAGCGGATCCTGAGAATCGCGCCAACGCCGAGGCGGAAGCCATCGAGGAAATCTCCGGCTACCTCCGGCCGAAATACGACTGCGCAAGAATCTTCGCAGCGGAAGGCGGCGCCAGGAACCGGCAGCTTCTTATGTACGCCTGCGATATCGCCCTGTATCACATGGCGTCCTCCCTCCCGCAACGGATGGGAATGGAGATCCGTGAGAAACGCTATGAGCAGGCTCTGGACTGGCTCAAGAAAGTCCAGGATGGCACCATCCTCCCGGATCTTCCGGAAGCGACGGACGAGGACGGTAACAGCGCTGCGCCCTCCATCCGCTACGGCTCCGAGCCCTGCGTCGACAACAGCTATTAAACCATTCCGACACCATGCCAATCATCGACTCTTTCAAGAAACTGTTCTCCGGCCAGATAGCATCGACCGGAATGGAGGCCCTTTCCGGGCTGGACCTGCCCGCGGAACTCACCCTCAAGGACGGCACCAAACTGAACCTGTCCCGGAAGTCCGATCGGATGCAGTTCCAAAAGATTGTCATCGACCTTCAGCGGGCTACTGATCTGCTGGCCAAGAGGGACCTGGCAGAATGGCGAGAAGCCCAGCAGATGGCCATCAACGTCCACTCCCCGAACCGCCAGCGCCTTTATGACATTTACCGTGACGTAGAACTGGACCTGCACCTGTCCGGGTGCGAGGGGCAGCTGCAAGGGTTCATCATGGGCAAGGCCTTCAAGCTGACAAAGCCCGATGGGGACCCGGATCCCGAAGCGCTGAAATACTTCGAGACACAGTGGTTCAAGCAGCTGATGCGCTACGCCCTCAAGGCACGCTACTGGGGGCACTCCCTCATAGAACTGGGCAACGTCATCACCCGCGAGGACGGGTTGCTGACGTTCGACGGGGTGGAACTCATCCCCCGCAAGCACGTCATCCCGGAATACGGGCGCGTGACCGTCAACCCGGGCGGATCCTGGGAGGACGGTATCCCGTACCGCGAGCCTCCGTATTCGGACTGGCTCATTGAGGTGGGGGCCAAGGATGACCTCGGCCTGTATCTCAAGGCGGCCATCCAGACCATCCCGAAGAAATACGCACTGGCTTTCTGGGACGCGTTCGCCGAGATGTTCGGCCTCCCCATCCGGGTGGCCAAGACCACCAGCCGGGACCAGAAGGACATCGACCAGATGGGTGCCATGCTGGAGAACATGGGGTACAAGGCCTGGGCAGTCCTCCCGTCGGATTCCGAAATCGAGCTCAAGGAAAGTTCCCGCGGGGACGCCTTCAATGTTTACGACAAACGGGTGGACCGGGCCAATTCCGAGCTATCCAAACTGGTCTTGCAGGTTACGATGACCATTGAGGACGGTGCCAGCCTCTCCCAGTCCCAGGTCCATCTGAAGGTCCTGGACAACCTGATCTTCGAGATTGCTGACGGCATCAGGGATATGGTGAATGACCAGCTTATCCCCAAAATGGTGAAGCTGGGGTTCCCGGTCAAAGGACTCCGGTTCGACTGGGATGAGCCGGTGGACTATACGCCGGAGCAGCAGAAGGCCTTCGAGGAAATGATCCTCAATAACTACGAGGTGGATGGCAGCTACTTCGCCGACAAGTACGGGCTTCCCGTCGGCGAGCGTCGGCAGAACACCCTCACGCCTGCACCCGGTGATGACGGGAAGGGTGAGGATCCCTCAAAGAACGGCCGGCCCGGTTTTTTCGACTGAGCCCCTCCGACTACGAGGGGCTGCACCGAAGGTATAGCCTGATCCTGGGCAGGCGGATTAACCTTGCGAGGGGGAAGTACTTTCAAACGGTTGAAGAGGCCAAGGCATTCATTCTCGATCACATTGCAGAACGTGTGGATTTTGAATTCAAAAAAACGGATCTTGCTAATCTTACCCCCATTCTTTATCAGTTGAAGGAACGGATGGATCTTTACAAGTTACCAAAGTTCAGCACGTTCAAAAAGTCCCCAGAAAGGAATGCAGATGCGTCGGTCAGCCGGGATGGAAGGGAGTTCTCTATTTCGACGGCGTTCCTCCGCTCTCCGGATAAGATATATGAAAAGCTGGAACAGTTCCAGAAGAAATACGGATACAGATTCCGCGCTGTTGCAGATCGGGATGACTATGGGAGGGCTACCATTGACCATGAACTGGGGCACGTTATTGCCCAGAAATATCACCTCATGAGAGGTGTGCTCGATCGAGCTTTCTCAAAAGATCTTAGACATGCTCTTGGACACTATGCGAGTACCAGTCCTGATGAATACTTCGCCGAATGTATAGCCGCATATTTCGGGCCGCTTCGTAAGGAGATGAACGAGATTGAATTGGGACTAGTTGAAGGTTTCTTCAAGGAGAACGGTATTATCCCTCCGTCACTAAAGGATCTGGAGATGGACACCTTGGGGATAAAATTTCGCGGGATGATGAAAGCCCTTTTCAAAGAAGAGGGGGCTTCCCTACGGATTGAACTACTTGAGGACCCTGCCGTTACCGGTTTCATCAATGCCCATGCCTCAATCCTGGACAGCGCCTTCCGGCAGGTGGAGATGTCCGACGTGATGCGCTCCCGGCTCCAGGAATCCGACTGGATCTTCTCGGGAATGAAGACCTTCCACGAACTGAATGAAGCCTTCCCTTCCTTGCTGGATGAAAGTGGCCAGAAAAAGAGTTTTGAGCGGTTTTTGAGCGACGTTCAATCAGTCGACGAGACCTACAACCGGCACTATCTCCGGGCGGAGTACAACTATGCCGAGGCGTCGGCCGAAATGGCCGGCAAGTGGGAACGGTTCCAGGAGGACGGGGATGACTACAACCTCCAGTACCGGACTGCCGGCGACGACAAGGTCCGGCCGGAACACGCGGCTCTCCACGGCGTAACCCTACCCCCTTCCGATTCCTTCTGGGACGAATACTACCCGCCGAACGGCTGGAACTGCCGCTGTACCGTGGTACAGGTCCTCAAGGACAAGTACCCGGCAACCGACCGGATGGATGCACTCCGGAGAGGGGAAGAGGCCCTGGCCAATGACACCAAGGGGATGTTCCGCTTCAACTCGGGGAAACAGGGCAAGACCTTCCCGGACTACAACCCGTACACCATCAGCCAGTGCACGACCTGCCCCAGGAAACTTGAGTTAGCGGCCAACCCTGCCCAAAACCAGCTTTGTCAGGCATGTGCCCTGATTCGGACTTTGGCGAAAAAAGAAGCGGCGACCTTGACCGAACAGGATAGGATCTCTATCAGGAAAGCGGCCGATGAGTGGGCAGAGCGACACTTGCCCGAAACAACCCTCCCGAATGGCCAGAAGGGAAAGAGGATGGTCCTTGAAAACGGCGGGGAGAAACTGATTGTCAACAAGGGATTCCTGTCCAAGACGTTCTCCCAGAATGCCAGGTATGGGTTATTGGCCCAAACGATGGAACTGGCCACCAAGGTTAACCTATGGCTACCATCCGCATCGCTTGTAGGGGTGGAGCCAGGCATACACCACAAGTGCGCGTTCCTTGTTTATGAGGCCGATTTCGAGGGGGCCAGGATCCAGTGCAAAGTAAAAGACCAGGCTGAAAAGATGGTTTATACAATGAGAATAATACAAGAAAAGGACTGAAAATCTTCCCGTCGGGCAAAAGCCCTTATGAGAAGCCCAATCAATCCTCTTCGCAAATATAGCAATTATTTTCTATTTCAAAGCATATTATGAAAAAAACCGGTCGCCCAAAGGGTGGCCGGTTTCTGCAATAGGCGCCACAGCAGTTCACAGGTTTTCCAGCTGCTTTTCCAAAAGTGCAATCTGCACTTCCAGATTCTTTACAATGACAGTAAAGAGCAGATCCGCAATATCCCCTTTGAATTCTTCTCGATTGGTGAATGAACGGCCCATGTCGCCATAGTACTGATTAACCTCTATTTTCAGAGAACTCGACGGGGAGGCGTATATTTTCAACCTTTCCAATTTTTTCTTTAGCTCATGAATCTTATCTTCGATTTCACGGGCCTTCTTCAATAGTTCCTTGTCCATTTATTCATCCTCATACCGTTCAATTTGTTCAAGATGGACATTATGGATGTCGGATGGGCGCCAAACAAAATGCCCGACTTTCATAGCGACATATGCAAATGCCTGGATTGGAGCCCCGTCGGCATTATAACCTGGTAATTCACATTCAAACGAAATTCGGACTTTCTGTCTACGTTCACAGCGCTCTTTATAGGCTTTGGCTGATTCATTATCCATAGCTTTACTGTTTTAAAGGTTTACCGTTTTAGGGTTCTGAAGCATCACGGCCAGCGCCCGGTCGCGGGCGGCCTTGGAAGGGTAGTTCTCTAGCGTACGCCAGGCTCCGTCGCCGACCCACTGCTTGATTCGTGGCTGCGGCTGGTCATCCGCCCGGATGATTACGAACCCCGCCGCCTTCAACTTCTCATAATTATCACTTCCTCTCATTTCTTTGGACATTTTTCAAGGTTCTTAATCAGTTCCCGCCCCTTCATGCACATGAAAGGTCCATTGTTTTACTGACAGGCCTGGTTGTATACCCTGTTCAGATGCGGGCATCTCCTGGATTTACATTCACTCACTTTCATAACACCCTCTCATAAGTCACCTTGTACACCTCGATGTTCTCAAGGATGTCCTCGTGGTTGTGGTTGATCTCCGTCCGGAGGATACTGAGATTCCGGAATGTCACCCCATGGAGGCCGTTGAGCTGTCGAAGGATCATGTTCAGAAGGTCATAGTCCATCAGACTCTCCTCCCTGGATGGGCTGCCGGCGGCGGCCGGACCCTTCCAGTCGGTCACGATGTGCAGCAGTAGTTCCCCTCTCCCATTCATTCCGTTCTGTGGCCCCTTGTACAGGTCCCAGGCAATCGGGCCGAACTCTACGAACACCGCCGGCCTGGCCCAGGCCTCGTCTTCGTCGATGAATGCCACGTTCTGGTTCCAGAGGTCAACGTGCTTGATGACCCCGCCTCCGCCGACCTGCAGGAGGGCTTCTGTCAATCTGTCGTATAGTTCTGTGATCATTGCTTGATGATTTCAAAATCGTTGTCAAAATACTCTGCCAGGCGCTTTTCGATGACGGCCACAACGGCAGACTCCAGCTGGGGGTGTGTGCCGATGAACCGCCGGCGGGGGATCTTGATTTCCGCCCCCACCTTCATCAGGGCGAGGTGCTTCCAGAACTCGGCTTCCGTGGACAGGCGGGCGTTCTTCTTATCCTTCCGGAGCGTCCCGTCCTTGCGCCGTCCCAGGCCGCCGTTCGCCTT
Source organism: Bacteroidales bacterium (assembly GCA_017400135.1). Taxonomy (GTDB): domain Bacteria; phylum Bacteroidota; class Bacteroidia; order Bacteroidales; family UBA932; genus Cryptobacteroides. The sequence continues at coordinate 40,067 of JAFPVJ010000010.1, read as the reverse complement.
GTAGTACATCGCCCAGAAGAAGCGTTTCATCCGTGCCGTCACCTTGATCCTGCCGCCCTCGTTGTGGATGGCGGCATAGGGCAGGGTCGATTCGAACGTTATGCTGTCCTCATCGATCCGGGCGGAGATGCTCCGGCGGAGGTTTCCTTGCCCAACCAGTACGTGGTCGCTGCCCACAGGGCTCCTCTTCCGCTGCCAAGCGGCGCCGAAAAAGGACTCCGTCTCGAAGTTCCTGTCGAACTGCTCGGCGGCTTCCACGCGGACGTCGTTCAGGATCCTCCGCTTGACCTCCCTGGTGTCAATCGTTGCCATCGTCGAAAAGGGTCGGATAGTCAGTTGCTTTACGGGAAGACGGTGCGGGAGCCTTGAGGACATTATAGAATGTCCGTTCGCTGATCGCATAGACCGGATAGATGTAGCGAAGCCAGATCTCCCTGTTCGAGAGACCCGACTTCACATGCTCCTCATATATCCGGTTGATGTCGTCAACCCGCTTGCGGTAGCTCGCCCCGCGCCTTTTCTTCCCCATGTCAGTACACTTGGATTCCGAATCTGCGGAAATAGCCCTTGTATTTCTCGTAAAAGGCCCGGTCCGGGGTGTCCCAGACGCTCCCGTCATTGGTCTCATAGACCTTGACCAGGCCGCGCTCCTCGATGAGGGCCCGGGCCTCCTTACCGGATATCTCTTTCGCCTTCTTCGGGGAGGTGCACACCTCGTAGGTGCGCATAGCCTGCCCGATGAACCGGGTCCAGGAGATCACGATGCAGAATACTTCCGGCAGTTCCATCCCTACGCCTCCGTCATGCCAAGGGGAATGGACTTCCAGGCGCCGGTCACCTCATCCCTGACCTCACCGTAAATGTAGGTCTTGGACAGGGAAGGGATATAGGCCTCCTCGATGATGCTCACGCCCTCGCTGATCCGGTCGTTGTGGAGCTCGTCGGCGAGTTTCCGAAGCTGGAGAGCCTTGGCCGCCTTCAGGTTCCCGTCCTTGTCCGGGGACATGAGCGCCATGATTTGGTTCACCAGGGCGCGGGTGGTGTCATCCCGGACCAGGTCCAGGCAGGCGTCCTTGACCATCTGGACGCCGTCCGTGACGGTATCCTTCCAGCCGTCGCACTTGTGGGCGCCGATGGTAATCCGGACTTTCCCGTTGGAGTGCGTCCAGGTATGGGAACGCTGCTTCTCCTTGGTGAGGTTCAGCACGTCCCGCTTCATGTCAAGGATGACGGCGAAGTTCTCCCGGACGGTCTTCTTCGTCATCCGGAGCGCGTCGCTTACGTTCTGCAGGCGCGGGAACGCCTCCTCGATGGCGGCGTCCACCAGCTCGTCATAGGTCTGCCGGTCCGCCTTCTTCTTCGCCTCGGCCGCCTTGCGGGCCTGCTGCTCCTGGAATGCCTGGAACTCGGCGAACTGCTCAGCCGTCATTTCGACGGTAGTTTTGTTGTTTTCTTCCATATTGCTAAGGGTTTTTGAATTGGTTAATCGTGTATGGGTGTCAGGTTGCTGTAGGAGGCGTACCGGGCCCACCGGCGCATCCAGCGGTCGAACCGCCGGCGGCGGATGCTGGCACCGATCCGGCACAGCGGGTAAGGGAGTCTGTTGATCTTTAATTTCATGGCTACAGGATTTTAGCCTCCTCCAGGAGGGTGTCGATGTATTCGTCAATCAGATGCTGCAGATCCTTCATGAACCCCTTTTCGGTGAAACAAAGGGCGCAAGAGGGATCCATAGATCCGTCCGGGAAGACCCACACGCGGGCTTCGGAACCCTCCAGGATGTCGGAGGCCTCCTGCAGCTTCTCCAGCTGCCTTTTGATTTCGGCGGCACGCGCCAAGTTGACAAGATCCATTGTCCTACTTGATAAAAGGCCAGACAATCGTCCCCACCACGGCATAAGCCACGCGGACATACCATTTCTGGGGATAGTTCAGATCCACATCAGCCGTCCGGCTGCGGGCGATGCCCAGGGCGTAGAGGGCATTGTGAGTGGCCCATTCCAGTCCCAGGGAGCGGTAGGATCTCTTCCAGACCTCGCTCCCGGGAGCCTGTTCCCGGGCCGCGTCGAAGACGTCACGGAAGCTCACCTTGTAGAGCAGGTGGGATCCGCTGACGTGCAGGTTGTTTTGGGTGATGGTAATCTTCAGCGTGTTCATTTCCAGTTGATGGTTACGTATTTCTCGATGGCTTCCACCGTCTCCTCCCAGGTCCGGGCGTGATAGGCTGCGTTCTTCATCAGGTCGGCGAGGGTGGTGTAATTCTGGACGATCAGCTCGCCGTCCAGCTGGTAGTTGCGGCACTCCTTCAGGGCGCGGAAGCCCTGCTCCATGATGGCGGCGTGGGCCACACCGATAAGGTTGCCGGCTTGGGCATTCGGTCCCTTCGGGTCGATGGTAATGACGGGCTTCATGTCAGTTGGCGAATTTTGAGTTTGTCTTCCAGGTCCGGGCGAAGGCGGCGAGGCGCGCGGTCTCTTCCTCCTCCTGCTGCCGGCGAACCTCCTTGAGACCGCCACGGCGCTGAATCATCTCCAGCTTGGCACGGAGTGCATCCAACTCTCCCACCGTCAGGGCAGCGAACCGCTTGCCGGCAATCCGCTTGCTGAGGCAGAACTGGTCGATTCCGTCCCAGTTGTCCACAGTCTCGATCCCGAGGCGCTGGAGGCGCACCAGAACGGCCGAGCGGGCCCGCTTGAGATCCGTCATGGCCTTCTGCTCGTACCCCTGACCGGCGCCGTACTGGAGGGCGTCGCACAGGGCGTTGAACTCTTCCTCGGACATCTCCTTGAGACTGGTGGTCCGCTCGTCTGTGAAGGACATCACGAGCTCGTCCTTGTCCGCGTCCGGGTTCTGCTTCAGGAGCGCATAGAAGCGTTTGTAATTCTTTGCCATCGTCAGAACAGTTTGGGTTGGATGCTGTCTTCAATCTTCCGTAAGATCTCTTTCGCCTTCTCGAAGCATTTGAAATCGGCGAGTCCCTTCCCGAAGTCATGGATAAGCCACTGGATAGCCCGCTCCCGCGTGCAGTCAATGACTCCGCCTTTCCCGCACGGAACGCTGATATACGTCTTCCCGTCATCGGAGGTCACCTTCCCGCCGGCAATCCAATACGGTCCGGCAGGTTTCACCTTGATAACCGCCGGGGCCTCGCCCAGCGTCTCAATCTTTGTCGTCTTCTTCTTCATCGCTATGATCTTCGTCTGGTAGTTTTCCGTAGTAGTCGAATGCCTTCTCGGGCCAGATGACCGCCTTCCCGACCGGGCCGAAGAACCGACCGCGCGTGAACGCGACCCCGCCTTCCACCCAGATCTTGATACCCACGTCGAAAAGGATCTCCTCGGCGGCATCGCCCCAGGGGTTCTTCCCCTTTGCCCTGCTCACCAGGATGAACAGCTTGTTCGGGAACTGACGCTTGAGGAACTCATAGTCCTTCACGCGCATCTTCCAGGCCTGGATCGAGTCAATGATGACGAACTCCGGGGAACCCTTCCGGAAGAGCCGGTTGTTCAGTTCCTCCTTGGTGCACTGGTCCAGCGCCTGGAAGCGCAGCCCGCATTCGGCCATCCCCTGCCTCCGGAGCGTGTTCTGGAAACTGACAGAGAACCCTTCCTCGTGGGACAGGTAAAGAACCTTTCCGAAACGGGTCAGTTCCTTCGCGAGCATCATCACCCCGTTCGACTTCCCGCTTCCGGAAGCCCCCCACACAAGGGCGGTACCGTGCCGGTCTATTGTGCCGAGGCAGCGCCCCCATTCACCCTCGAGGGTGATGGTGGCCCGCTTCATGCTCAGGATCTGAGCGGCGGCCAGCGAACGGGACTGTCTGGGCTCTATAGGCATTCGATTGCTGCTTGAACGGGGTTATACTACAGTTTGAAAAGGGTTTGGAGACCCTTCTGCTTCACGATGCAGCGCTTGACGCGGCGCAGGTCGTTCTGGGCTTCGGCGGCCTCCGAAACGACTTCCTGGATTACGTCGTCGGCCTCAAGGCCGTTGAGCGCGCAGATCTCCATGACCTCCTTGCGGGTAGCCGCCTTCACCGGCACGAAACGGCGGGCGATCCGGGAGTACAGTTCGTTGTACCCGATGCGGTTGTAGTTCACGCCCGTCTCCATCCGCCGCTTGATGGCGTCAGTGGACAGAAACACGATGCCGCATCGGTCCTCCAGTTCGTTGTAGATGGTGATGAAGTACAGCAGCACGTTGTCCTTCAGCTTGTCGGCCTCGTCGAAGATGAGCAGCGGCCGGTCCAGGGTCACCAGGTGGCGGATGATGGCGTACAGGGACTCCCGGATGTTCATCCCCGCGTTGTCCAGGCCGATGGCGGCAGACAGCTCCTTCATGAAGTCGGAGCGGTGCATGTCCTGCGAGCAGGTGAGCATGTACACGTACGGCGTCCGGATGGCGAACTCCCGGGCGGTGGTGCTCTTGCCCACCCCGGCCGGGCCGGTGATCCAGACAACGGAGGAATCCTCCTTCATCTTCTGGAAGTAACCCAGGAGGTTGAGCCTTGCGGAAGTGTCCGCCAGCTTGTAACCGGCGGTCGCCGGCATCACCTGGGCGCTAACACGGCTCCACATGTCGTCACCGATCTTCTCGTACTTCCCGGTCAGGATGGTGGAGACGGTTCCCTCGGAAATGCCCTTGAGGGAGGCCGTAGCCTTCTTCTGGGAGCCGTACCGCTTGCAGTAGCGTTCCAAGGCGTCCCGGATCTCGTTCTTTTGGTTCTCTGTGAAAATCATATTGCTATGGGTTTATGGGTTGCTACAGGTTTCTCAGGGCTTCCGCGTCCAGGCCGCTGACGCGCTTCCGGACCTGGCCGACGGTGGAAGGATACACCTCCTCCGGCGCGGGCTCCGGCTCCTTCTCGGCCTCCTGGCGGGCGGCCATCCGGTCGTACTCCGTCCTGGTGACCCCGACCACCAGCGGCGAACGGAGGCCGTGCTGCTCGGGGGCGACTCCAAACTCACGCTCGATGTCCTTGACCTTGAGATGGCGCTGCACGGCGTGTTCCTTCACGCGCTCCTCCATCTCACGGATGAAGCCTCCGTCCTCCTTCGTCTGCGACCAGATGTCCCGGTGGATCCGCTCCTTGGGGAGGGCCGTCGCGACGTAGGTGTACCCGGTCTTGGGCTCGAAGGAATACAGCTTGACCCGGCTGATGTCCTGCGGGTCGTACCGGTAGAAGAACCGGCCCCCGTTGTGGGAGTCCAGCCAGTCCAGGTCAGGATACCCGTCCGCCCCCTGGACCTCGAAGAGGAACGTCTGCCCCTTGATGGTGACCTTGAGACCGGAATTCGTGTAGGCCACGGCATCCCTGGACATGATCCAGAACGCATCCGCCCTGGAGGCGTCCGTCACGGCGGCGCAGTCAGGGCAGGACTCCCGCTGATACACATCCATCCGGGTCATTCCCGGGTAACGGGCCTGATCCGGATGGAGGGAGGTGTTCCAGGCCTGCACGTCCGCCTCATACATGGCGACGCACTCCTGATAGTTCGGGAGGCCTGCGATATTCTGGAGGATGAAGTCGATGTCGGCGCGGGAGGAATCCCGCTTCGCGGTGATGTTCTGCCCGGTGAAGTTCCAGTGGCGGGCAAGCACCTCGCCCTGGAAGCGGCCGAAAATGCTCTCTATCGTCTTGGAAGGGCCGTTGTGCGGCGCCGTCGTCCGGGCTACCTGGGCGCAGCGTGAAAGCCATTCCTGGGCCTGTTTGGTGGTGGCGCTGGACTGGTTGTCGTTCACCAGCTCGTACGGGAACACGCCCGCTTTCTCCACTGCGCTCCGGAAGGCGTTGTAGAACGTATCGAAGTCCTCGCCCTGGCTGAAACAGCGGCCCAGCATGACCTCGGAAGCCACGTCGATGAACTCATACACCCAGAAGGTGGCCATCTTTTCCTTCCCGTCCACATAGGTCCGGTAGTAGAGGTTCACCTTGGTACCGTCACCCTCCCAGCGGGCGTTCGGCATGGTCGGGAGGATGGTGGAGTGCATGCGGTTCAGCAGCATCTTCGCCTTGGTGGCGCCCACCTCCGTGTCCATCCACAGGGCGACGTTCTCGTTCAGGTAGTTCATGATGGAAGCCTTGGACTTGATCTGCTTCCACCCGCGCTCCTGGGCGGCGGCGTTCACTGCCTTGCGGATCATCTCGACGCTGTACACCGGGTTCTTCGAACGTTTCAGGGCGATGATCATCCGGCCCATGTCGTCCGTGATCGTCCGGCTGTTGGTGTTGCCCAACTTCCTGCTCACCAGGCAGCCGTACCCTTCCGCGTCGAACCGGCGGATCCACTCCGCCAGCCGGGCAGCACTCCTGGGGAGCGTGTGGCCGCTAATCTCCCGGAGGCGTTCGCTCTCCTCCAGGATGGCATCCCAGGCGATTCCGCCGCCACCGCTCGTCGCGCGGCTGGCTGCCATCCTCATCTTCTTCCCGGAGAGCATCCGGAGCACGGACGCGTTTGCCGTGTAGCGCTCGGCGAGGCCGGAAGGGATACCCCGGCTATCGTCGAAGTACCATTCCCTGGCCTTGTGGTCTATTCTGTATTCCATCTTCTCTTGAATCTTCCGGAGTTCCGGATCACCGTACTTGGCGATGAACTTCACCTTGAATCTGTCAGGGAGGGATGCGTAATCAATCAGGACACCGGAATCGAGCCCCCCGCCGCGACGAAGACGAAGGATCTTCCCGCGAGAAATTAACTGCCGGCAGTTCTCTTTGGACATAATTGCCGGACCGTCATCCGTTCGGGTGAGGTCGTTCAGATCCACGATGAATATGCCATTCTCCCAATACATGGTCTCAATTCTGGCGGGGAAGGAGGGACTCGAACCCTCAAATTCACCTAAACCACCTGGGCTTCCCCGTATCGGGCCCCGCCGTCCGGCCCATTGCTTAACCACAAAACGTTATGAAATACAAATTCTTATCGGCGGGAGCCGGCAGCCTCGCGGCTGTCTGTCAGAGGACCGTCACGGCCGTCTAGTTCGGAATCTCCTCCTGCCCGTCGGCATAGGCCTGGGCCATTCGGAGAATGTTCGACCACATGTCAAGTGTTACCTGATCGAAGCTGTCCAGGATAAACTTACCCCGCTTGATGACGGCCGTGCTGGCCTTGGTGTCCACGATGACGGTGATCCCGCCGGCGAACTCCTGGATGATTTCCCCTTCCGTTTCCCTGGTTCTGCAGGTCGGCATGAAATCCTCGCGGACATAGCGTCCGCCATTCGCCAGGGCGTACTGGCGCACCTGACTGCTTTTCTCGGAGGAGGTGAGTCCGTTGAGAGCCTTCCAGACTCCCATCCGGGACATGGTGAAAATGCTCATCAGGTCCTTACGAAGCTTCGCGTCAACTTTGATATACGTTCTCATTTTGCTATGGTTTTTAAGTAGTTTCTTTGCAGCGGCGGCTTTTTTTCATACCTTTGCCCTTGGCGTTTACAGGTAAACCGCACTGCAAATATACAGAATTTCTGAAAAACACAACAATTTTTCTGAAATTCTTTCCAGAATTTTTTAATTATGGACAAGGGAAATATCAATAATAGAACAATTCAGGCGATTGAACACCTGCTTCGAAGCATCCCTGGACTCACAAAATCGGCGATGGCGGAATCCTTTGGTATTTCACCGTCAAAGTTTACAGAAATCCTGAAAGGACGAATGAATGCAGGCACAGAGATTATGTCTGGGCTGTCGAGCAATTATAATGTATCCGCTCATTGGATCTTGACAGGGGAAGGTGAGATGATCTCGGAAATACCAAATACTCCGACACACTCATTTGCATTGAAAACGGATCGCCCCCTTGATCAGCAGGATGTCCCTTTGTACGAATACAACGCCACGGCCGGATTGGTCGCGATCTTCAACGATCACGCCCTGGAGCCGACGGATTTCCTCAAAATCCCGAACCTTCCGCCGGTGGACGGGGCAATCTATGTGAGAGGGGAGTCCATGTCCCCGCTCCTGAAGAGTGGCGACATCGTGATGTATAAGAAAAAGGAACTGTCCCTCGACAGCATCCTCTGGGGAGAGATCTACCTACTGTCCTTCATTTCCGATGGGGATACCTATACGGCCGTCAAGTACATCCAGAAGGCGGACGAGGAAGGCAAGGTCCGACTCGCTTCGTTCAACCCTACCTTTGCTCCGAAGGACATCCCCATGTCATCCATCACCGCCCTCGCCCTGGTCAAGGCCTCCCTTACCTTCCACACAATGGAATAAGCCATGGACAACAGCAGGACGGCTCAAGAAAGAATAGCCCGCCAACAGGTGGAAGAAGAAAGACGGGGCCGGCCGGTCACTTACTTATCGAAGACCCAAAAAAGAGTTCTTATTGAGGTATCAAAGGATAAGTATAACAATCGGTTCCCGAACTTTACGGAGGCCGGGCACGAGACTCCGGAAGCAGCAGCACTTGAGTCTCTTGCTTCGCTTGGACTTATCAAGATGGTATCTACAAAGGGAGGGGTGAGCGGACGTATGACAAGCAAAGGGGAATTGCTCATTCATGAAAACCCGAAACTACGGTTCGCGCCACCAGAAGGGAAACGATGGATAATCACAACCGTCATATCTGTGTTGGCTCTTGCCGTAGCTACAATCGCTATGGTTAGGACTTACCTATAAGCCCTATTATCATCGTAGCGACAGAGATCACGATTGATGCAATACTGATATAGATTGGGAGATCCCTACAGTTCTCGTAGAGATAATCCCACATGTTATTCCACCATTTCATAACAGTCAGTTTTTCGCAAAAATAGCCATATTCCGGCGTTTCTGGCTTTTTTTCTTCGCTTAAAACCCCTTAAGCCCCCGATTTCCAGCCCCTTAACCGTCATTTTCAAGGGAAATAAGGGGGTGTTTTCTCTTACGTTTCCCGGAATTATTGACTATTTTCGGAAGATAGGGGGGGGGGATTCTTGCGGTATCAAACGGCGTTTTGTCACTCCAAATGTCACACCATTAGACGCATTTCGTTTTGACTTGGCGGCGAATTGTCACACCAAACGTCACAGCAACTGTCACACCATTGCTTTATTACCTATTGGTCGTACCCATAGCCAGAAGTCTCGGCATTTGACCTATTTGGGCTCGTTTGAAAGGTTTTTGAGCGGGGTACAAGGAAAGCGCCCAGAGGGCTAAATAAAGCCCTCCAGGCGCTTCTAAAGCATTTTCGTAGGGTCAGGTAAATGGTCCGTCAACCGGTTGTAACAAAGCCGCTCAAATCACCCTTTCAAACGGCCCTCAAATGTAACGCAAATGTAAAGCCATGTAACAGTTCGTTTTGACCAGGCTCGCCGGGCTCACGCCCTCTAACTCCTTCATTCTCAACCCCTACACCCTTTCAACACCCTACACCCTCAAGATACATTTCGTTTTGTGCCCTATAAAGAGCCCAGGCTGAACTTGCCCGCATCCCAGGCCAGCTGGAAACCGTGACCCAGTCCGCCGGGAATGTTGCAGCACAGGCTGATGATGACCGCCAGAGTCCCCAGCAACAGGATCAGCGACTGGATGGCGTCGGCCCAGATGACAGCCTTGAAGCCGCCCAGCATCGAATAAAGCATCGTTACGATACCCGTCACCACGATGATCCAGAAGCAGGAAAAGCCCAGCGCGGACTTGAGCGTAAGGGCCAGCAGGAAAAGGATGACGCCGCTGCGGGCCGTCTGCATCACCAGGAAGCATAAACTGGCATAGATGCGCGCCCAGGATCCGAAACGCTCTTCCAGGAAGGTGTAAGCACTGACCGAGGTGGATTTGCGGTAAAAGGGAACGAACCATTTCGCGGCCACGAAGGCCGCAATGGGGATGGTCAGGGTCAGGACGAAACAGTTCCAGTTGGTCAGATAGGCCTTGGCCGGCAGGGCGAGGAAAGAGATGCTGCTCACCTGCGTGGCGAAGATCGACAAGGCGATCGCCCAGTTCGGAATATGCCCTCCGCCCGTCGTGAACGTCCGCGCATCCTTGCCGCCTTTCTTGAAATAGAACGAGCAGCCGAAGAGGGTGATGCCGATAAGATAGACGGCGATGATGACAAGGTCGAGGATACTGGTCTGCATGGGCGGAACGTTAGAGGGACAGACCGGCGATATGGGAAGCCACCCGTTCGAGCAGCCATTTCGGCGTGGAAGTGGCTCCGCAAACGCCGACCCTGTCGTCGGGACGGAACCATTCCTTCCGGAGGTCCGCTTCGGAGCTGATATGGAAAGTCCTTATGTTCAAGGACTTGCAAAGCCCGAAAAGCACCTGCCCATTGGAACTGGTCGTCCCGGAGACAAAGATCACCACGTCGTGGGAGAGGGCGAATTCGGAGAGTTTGCTGTGGCGCCGGGCCACCTGCTGGCAGATAGTGTCATGGACGGTGAGACCCGAGGGATCGGCCAGGAACGCCGACAGGATCCCGGCGATCTCCGCATATTCTTCCGGACTCTTGGTCGTCTGCGAAAACAATTCGATCCGGGCATCCCTGCGTATCGTCCCGTCGGAGAGGAAGGCACGCAGCATCTGAGCATCCTCGACGACGACGGCATCCCCGCCGACCTGGCCCACCAGGCCCAGCACCTCCGCATGGCCGATACGGCCGAAGATCACGACCCGGCCTCCACCGGTGGCCTGAAGACGCTCGTATGCCGCCCGTATGTCCTTCTGAAGCTTGAGTACCACCGGGCAGGTGCAGTCGACGACCTCAAAGCCCAGATTGGAAGCAAGCCGGTAGGTCTCCGGCGGTTCGCCGTGGGCTCGAATCAGCAGCGAGGTGAGTCCTGCAGCGGCCAGACCCGGTAAATCCTCCTTGGAGACGGTGACGAGTCCCTGACGGGAAAGCCGCTCCAATTCTTCCTCATTGTGGACGATCGCCCCCAGGGAATGCAGCGGCCTGCCGGGATGCTCCGACAGGAAACGCTCCGCGCTGCCGATGGCACGGATCACTCCCCCGCAAAAACCGGAATGCGGGTCTATTTCGACAGTAAGGGCCATCAATCGAGAATGCCGAAACGGCCGTGGATCAGGCCTTCGGTCCAGACCACCTCTTCCTTGAGGGTCATGTCGGAATTGTCCATGACGAAAGCGTCATCGGCCCGCGCCAGCGGAGAAACTTCCCGGTGGGAATCGATGTAGTCCCGCTCCAGCAGGTTGGCCTTGACCTCCTCCCAGTCGGGCGTCTCTCCCTTGGCCACCATCTCGTCGTAGCGGCGCTGGGTCCGGACCTCGGTCGATGCGGTCATGAAAATCTTCAGCTCCGCATCCGGGAACACGGTCGTGCCGATGTCGCGGCCGTCCATCACCACGCGGCGGGCGGCGCCGGCCTGGTGCAGCTTCTCATCCACGAAATTGCGGACGAAAGGGATGGCCGAGATCGGACTCACCTGGCCCGAAACCTTCAGCGTACGGATCTCCCCTTCGACACATCGGTCGCCGATGAAGGTCTTGCTGCCCTCGGGTGTGTACTCGAAATGCAGGTCCAGCTCCGGCAGGGCGGCCCGCAGCGCTTCTTCGTCAATGACTCCCTCTTCGGAGATATAGCCCCGCTCCTGCGCAAACAGCGTCACGCCCCGGTAAAGGGCGCCGCTGTCCAGATACAGGAAGGAAAACTCTTTGGCCAGCAACTTGGCCAGGGTGCTTTTTCCGGTCGACGAATAGCCGTCGATGGCAATGATGATATCCGGTACCTGCATAGGCTATTTCTTGTAAGAGGCGGCTTTTTCCTGCATGCGCTGGGTGCGGAGCGCGCTGTCCGGGTGGGAAGAGAACATCATCTCCAACTTATTCCGGTCATCCTTGGAAAGCTTGGAGAGTTTGCCCAGGGCGTTGGCCATGCTGTAGGGATTGCGGCCACACGCTACCGTCACGTCAAAACCGAAATCATCGGCGGCGAGCTCCTGCTTCTGGGAGAACTGGGAATTGAGATAGGCTTCACCCAGGTCTCCGAGCAGCCCGGAGGTCACGGCGCCCAGCGAGCCGGCCGAAGCGACGGCATCCCGCAGCGCGGAGTTCATATAGGCTTTCTTCATCGCCTTCTTCGAGTCCTTGTGCACGACATGGCCGATCTCATGCCCGATGACGCCGAGCAACTCGTCGTCCGTCATGATGTCCATCAGGCCGGTATAGACACGCACGGAGCCGTCGCCGCAGGCGAAAGCATTGATCTCGTCCTTCTTGTAGACTTTGTAGTTGAGCGTCAGGCCCTGGATGTTGATCCCCTTGACCACGTTCATCAGGCGCTGGTGGTACTTGCCCGTCTCAATCACGTTCTGCGCATCCAGCTGGGCTACGCTCTGGCGGCACAGCTCAATGATCTGGTCGTCGGTGATGGACGCGGCCACCGCCGCCTTGCCGGCAGCCGAGGCCAGGGCATCGGTATTCCAATTGACATTGGATAGCAGGCTGCAGCTGCAAAGCATCGCCGCAGAAGCCAGGATGAGTAAGAATTTCTTCATATCGCTTCAGTATTAGTTCATTCTGTGGTGGGTAAAGTTACGGAATATTTTTCAATTTTCATCGATATGCATCAACGCAGGTCTTCCCACCCGCCGCCTGCCAGACACGCCAGCGCAATAAAAAGCGTCTGCCGGAGTGGGGATGGCCCCTTTTGCTTTTCTCCCGAAGAAGAAGTACCTTTGTTCTATTATGAAGATACTGGTAGTCGACGACGAACGCGCGATTCGAAATTCCCTGAAGGAAATCCTTACCGACGAAGGGTACGAGGTGGATACCGCCGAAGACGGAGCCGCAGGCTTCGCCCTGGCGGAACGGGAGCGCTATAACATCATTTTCTGCGACATCAAGATGCCCAACATGGACGGCATCGAATTCCTGGGCAAGGTGATGGAGGCCGGCCTGGACAGCGCCGTGGTGATGATCTCCGGCCACGGAGACATCGATACGGCCGTGGAATGCATCAAGAAGGGGGCCTTCGATTTCATTCAGAAGCCGCTGGACCTCAACCGCATCCTGATCACGATCAAGAACGCCACGGAGAAAGTCTCCCTCGTCAAGGAGACCCGCATCCTGAAGAAAAAGGTTTACGGACAGAAGATGGTCGGCGAATCGGAAGCTATCCGGAACATCCAGGACATGATCGCCAAGGTCGCCGCGACCGACGCCCGCGTCCTCATCATGGGGCCCAACGGTTCCGGCAAGGAACTGGTGGCCCGGAGCCTGCACGAGCAGAGTACCCGCAGCGCCATGCCCTACATCGAGGTCAACTGTGCGGCCATCCCTTCCGAACTCATCGAGAGCGAACTCTTCGGCCACGAAAAAGGGTCATTCACTTCTGCGATCAAGCAGCATAAGGGCAAGTTCGAGCAGGCCGACGGCGGCACCCTTTTCTTGGACGAGATCGGCGACATGTCCCTGGCCGCCCAAGCCAAGGTGCTACGCGTCCTGCAGGAAAAGAAGCTCTCCCGCGTGGGCAGCGACAAGGACATCGAAGTCAACGTGCGCGTGGTCGCCGCGACCAATAAGGACCTGCGGGCGGAGATTGAAGCCAAGCGTTTCCGCGAGGACCTTTACCACCGTCTCAGTGTCATCATCATCAGGGTCCCTTCCCTGGAGGAGCGCACCGACGACATTCCTCTGCTGATCGACTATTTCGTCAAGCAGATCAGTACGGAAAGCGGCATGCCCGAAAAAAAATTTTCCCCCGAAGCGGTTGCTCTGCTTCAGGAGAAAAAGTGGCCCGGAAACATCCGAGAGCTCAAGAACGTCGTGGAGCGGCTGCTTATTCTGGGAGATCCGACGGTGTCGGCTCAGAATGTGCGAGACTTTGTGACGCAATGAAACCGGCCCGGGCGCGTTCGGCGGCCACGGACTTCTTCAGCACAAACCCCGATCCGAGGTACTTGGTGCGGACATCCTCGTCCGCGGCAAGGGCCTCAGGCGTGCCTTCCTGAAGGATGGTACCTTCGTAAAGCAGGTAAGCACGGTCACAGATGGCAAGGGTCTCGCCGACGTTGTGGTCGGTGATGATGATTCCGATGTTCTTGTACTTGAGGGTCGCGATGATGTACTGGATGTCCTCCACGGCGATCGGGTCGACGCCGGCGAAAGGCTCGTCCAGCAGGATGAACTTGGGATTGATCGCGAGGGCGCGAGCGATCTCGCAGCGGCGCCGCTCACCGCCGGAGAGCTGGATGCCCTTGCTCTTTCGGACCTTGGACAGGTTGAACTCGTCGATCAGCTGCTCCAGGCGCTCGAGTCGCTCCGGCTTGGTCATCTTGGACATTTCCATCACGGAAAGGATGTTGTCCTCCACGGACATCTTCCGGAATACGGAAGCCTCCTGCGGGAGATAGCCCAGGCCCTTCTGGGCGCGCTTGTACATCGGCAGGCCCGTAATTTCCTCGTCGTCGAGGAAGATGCGGCCGTTGTTGGGGACGATCTGTCCCGTAATCATGTAGAAACTCGTGGTCTTGCCGGCGCCGTTCGGGCCGAGGAAACCGACGATCTCGCCCTGCTCCACTTCCATCGACACGCCTTTCACGACCGTGCGGATGCCGTATTTCTTAACCAGGTTCTCGCAATGCAGTTTCATACGCTTTCTCGTTTAGACGTCCAGTTCCAGGTCGATGACCAGGTTTTTCACTTCTTCGTTCTTGCTCATCAGATCCTTGGCCTGCTCGCTCGGAAGGTAGATCTTCTCCACTTCGACAAATTCGGCCGCTTCCACCCGGAGCCGGACTTTGTTGCTACCCAGCAACTGCTGGAAAGACCCCTCCAGCTTGCGAAGGAGATTCTCCGCAATCCACTTCTTCTGAGCCTCGTTGGTGACCGTGAAGACCAGGGTTTTTCCATCCTCCTTCGCCTCGACGGCCAGTTTGGCATTAGCCAGGGCATTGGCCAGGCGGGGACGGGACTGGGTCGTAGCCACCAGGTCCGGCCAGCGGCTGACGATCGCCTCATCCTCGGGGACGGGCTGCGCAGCGGCGTCTGCGTCTCCGGAGACGGGACCGGACTCTGCTTTGGCCATGTCCGCGAGAGAAAGGCCGGTGTTGACGGCCGCACGGCGGCGGGGTTTCGGAGCGGGATCCCCGATCGGGGCCAGGGCCGGAGCCGGCTGAACTACCGCAGCGGGTGCGGGCTGCGGTTTAAGCGCGGGAGCAGGAGCGGCTGCGGCCGGCGCGGAGGCCGGTTCCACCTCCAGCAGGTCATCCAATGAGATGACGTCGAGAGGAACAGAATCGGCTTCTGTTTCCTTTCGCTGCACGGTTTTGGTCTTTTCCACCGTTTTCTCTGCGGCGAGAGGAACGGGAGCGGCCGTTTCTTCCTTTGGATGCACAGCCGGCGCCGGCTCCGGAGCCTCGACGGGCCGGGCAGAGGCTGCAGTCACAGCTGCATTCCCCGAAGGGTTCTTCCCTGCAGCCGGGGCTTCAGCCCCTGTCCTGACTGCAGGTGAAGGCGCCTCCGCCGGAATGCCCTTCAGGAAGCAGAGCTTCATCAGCGCAAACTCGATATGCAGGCGCGGATTGACGCTGGCCTTGTAACCCGCCTCGCACTGCGTCGTGATGTTCAATGCATCGTAGAGGAACTTCAGCGGGCACTGCTGCGCCTGGGCGCGGTAACGCTCCTTGAGCGAAGCCGGCAGGTCCAGCAGGGCGTCCAGCCCCGCCGTCTTGCTGACCAGCAGGTCACGGAAATGCGCGCTCAGCGCCAGCACGAAATGCAGGGCGTTGAAACCCTTCGCCAAGATCTCGTCGAAGGTCAGCAGCGCCGTCGGATAGTCGCCCGCGATGAAGGCGTCCACCAGTTTGAAGGTGTATTCGTAATCCAGGACATTGAGGTTGCGCATCACGTCCTCGTACCGGATGTCCGTGCCGCAGAAGGCCACGGTCTGGTCGAAGATGGTCAACGCGTCACGCA
This sequence comes from Bacteroidales bacterium, assembly GCA_017400135.1. Classification (GTDB taxonomy): domain Bacteria; phylum Bacteroidota; class Bacteroidia; order Bacteroidales; family UBA932; genus Cryptobacteroides. The sequence continues at coordinate 24,202 of JAFPVJ010000010.1, read as the reverse complement.
TCGCCCCGTCGGCCTTCTTGGCGATGATGTGCAAGGCCTCGTCGTCGATCTTCACCCCCTCTTTCTGCGCGATGGCACGAAGGTTGGAGACAATGTCCGGGACGGAGATGCGGTTGAAGTCGTAGGTCTGGCAGCGGGACAGGATGGTCGGGATGATCTTGTGCTTCTCGGTCGTGGCCAGGATGAAGATCGCATGTGCCGGGGGCTCTTCCAGGGTCTTGAGGAAGGCGTTGAAGGCCGAGGTGCTCAGCATGTGGACCTCGTCGATGATATAGACGCTGTACCGGCCGACCTGCGGAGGGATCTGCACCTGCTCCAGCAGGGCCTTGATGTCGTCGACGCCGTTGTTGGAAGCGGCATCCAGCTCATGGATGCAGAAGGAGCGGCCTTCGGCGAACGAGACGCAGGACTCGCACTCCCCGCAGGGCTCGAAGTCGGCGGTCGGATGGGCGCAGTTGATCGCCTTCGCGAAGATGCGGGCGGTACTGGTCTTCCCGACGCCCCGGGGACCGCAGAAGAGATAGGCGTGCGCGATCTGGCCGCGGGCGATGGAGTTCTTGAGGGTCCGGGCGATGACATCCTGGCCGATCAGGCTCTCGAAGGAGTCCGGCCTGTATTTCCGTGCTGATACGACGTAATCTGACATAATATGCAAAAGTAATCAATATTTCGTAAATTTGTGGAGATAACTCGGACGACTGTATGAAAAAGATATTCACCCTGATTACGCTGGCCCTGGCTGCGTTTCTGATCCTTCCCGCCCCCGTTTCCGGGCAGGCCAAACAGGCGAAGATCCAGACCCGCAAGGTCAAGCTCAGCGATTTCACGACCAAGACGACCAAGGTGGTCCTCTGCGGCGGAGAGATGTTTGACGACGCCCTTCAGGAAGAGATGGCGCGGCGCTGGCTGGTCTCCCCCTACGAGTTCTGCACCCTCGACGAATACGAAAGACTCAAGGGCAGCCCGGATTACTATTTCCTGATTCCGGCCAGCACCAGGACCAAAAAGGAAGTTGAACCCGGTATCGTCACCCTAACCCTCCTCAAGGGCGGTGCCGAAAAGGACGAGGACCCGGAGAAAGTCGGATTCGACGTCATCACCATTCCCTGTGCGGCCGCCGAGTCTCCTTCGGGAAGAGAATTCGTCTTCCTGCCCGCCTTCATCGACATCATCCAGCGCTTCATGAACGAGGCGATGACCTCCGACCGCGTCAGCTACGGCGGTTTGTCCGCCTATTCCCGCAAGTTGCTCCGCGACACCGGCCAGCATATCGTTTTCTCCGAGGACGATTTCGCCGAAAACTTGAAACAGGATCCCTCCTGGAAGGATTGCGGCATGGTAGTCATGGACGAGGACGATGCGGACGAACTCTTCAATGAAGGCGCCGAGAACACTATGGTCAGCTATGTCGTCGCCCCGACCAACCCCAAAAAGGGCGCCGTCTGCTACAAGATGATCGTCTCGGCCGACACCCACGAGCTCTGCTACTTCGAGAAGCACACCATCAAAGGCAACGCCCCTGCCGGCTTCCTCCCCTTCGACATGAAGATCATCTCCCTCCAGCGCAAGAAATAACGTTTCATTCCCTGACCTATGATCCGTAAGACCCACTTTGCATCCGCACTGCTCGCCGGCGCGATGCTGCTTTGCACTTCCTTCGCCTGGGCGAGCCCCACGAAGGTGGAAGGCCAGCGCACCACCATCGGCGAAGCGCCCTCCGAGGCCAGTTTCAGCTGGAAGATCAGTGACGGCCGCCCCAATGTCTTGCAAACCGCCTACGAAATCAGCGTGGCGGCCTCCCCGAAAGACTTGAAACGGGGCCGGAACCTGGTATGGAGCAGCGGCCGGATCAAGTCCGGCGAATCCCTGTACATCCCCTACGGGGGGCCGCAGCTGGCGGAAGGGACCCGTTACTGGTGGAACGTCACCGTCTGGACGGACGGCAGGAGGGGAACGGCCGGCAAGCCCGCAAGCTGGGTCAACGGTCTCTCCCCGGAATCCTGGGGCGCGCAGTGGATCGGAATCGACGACCCGCAGGATATCGTGCGGGACGAAAAGGGACGCACCAGCCTCCCCGCCCGCTACCTTCGCAAGGAATTCAAGGCCGGGCGACGGATCCGGAGCGCCACACTTTTCGTCAGCGGCCTGGGCTCCAGCGTCTGCTACCTCAACGGCAAACCCGTCAGCGACGACATTTTCGGTCCCCTGCCGACCTGGTATCCGGCTTCCGCCTATTACCTGACTTACGATGTGACCGGGCTGCTGCGCAAGGGTGACAACGCCCTCGGCGTGGCTCTCGGCAACGGGCGTTTCATGGGGATGCGATCCAACCGTTCCTTCTATTTCGGCGTCCCGCGCCTGCTCGCGCGTCTGGACATCGAATACAGGGACGGCACAAGGGAAAGCATCGTCAGCGACGACAGCTGGGCGGTCACCAAGGATGGGCCCATCACCAAGAACAACGAATTCGACGGCGAGAGCTACGACGCCCGCAAGGAACTCGGCGCCTGGACGCAGTCCGGCTATGAGCAGGACGGTCGCTGGAAGGCGGTCGACCTCTTGGATGCGCCCGGCGGCGTACTGCGCGCCCAGATCAGCCCCTGCCTCAAGGTACAGGACCGCCTGACCCCGGTCAAAGTCTGGCGCGCAGATGACGGGCGCGTGCTCCTGGACATGGGCCAGAACATGGTCGGCTGGCTCAAGGTGTCGCTCAAAGGGCATGAAGGACAGCCCGTTACGATGCGTTTCTCCGAGATCCTGCAGCCCGAAGACAGCTGCGCCCTGTACCTGGACAACCTGCGTAGCGCCCTCGTCACCGACGAATATGTCCCCGCTTCCGACGCCCCCTTCACCTGGGAGCCCACCTTCGTCTATCACGGTTTCCGCTTTGCGGAGATCAGCGGCCTGGATTACCTGCCCGCCGTGACGGACTTCGAGGGCAAGGTGTTCTACGACGAAATGGCCACCACCGGCTCCTTCGAGTGCTCCGACGAGATCCTGAACGCCATCCACCGCAATGCTTACTGGGGCATACGCGGCAACTACCGCGGTATGCCCACCGACTGCCCCCAGCGCGACGAGCGCATGGGCTGGCTGGGCGACCGGGGCACCGGCTGCTACGGCGAGGCCTACCTCCTGGACAACGAATACGTCTACAACAAATGGGCGCTGGACATCGAGGAATCGATGCGCGAAGACGGCTGCGTCTGCAACGTTTCGCCCCACTACTACAATCCGTACCGCGGCGACGTGACCTGGCCGGCGGCTTTCCTCTACTGCGTGGACATGCTTTATACGCACTTCGGCAACGCACAGGCCATCCGGGCCCGCTATTCCGCGATGAAGAAATGGGTGGAGTTCATCATACGAGAGAGCATGGCGGACGGAATTGTCGTCAAGGACCAGTACGGCGACTGGTGCATGCCGCCCGAGTCTCCCGAACTCATCCACGCCCAGGATCCGGAGCGCATCACGCCGGGGCCCGTCCTCAGCACGACGGTCTTTTACGACCTGCTGGGCAAGATGCAGGATTTCGCCCGCATCGCCGGGCATCCCGAGGATGCGCCCATCTACGCCGAACTGGCCACGAGCCTCAAAGAGGCTTACAACGCCCGGTATTTCAACGCCGAGGGCGGCTTCTACGCCAACAATACGGTCACCGGCAACCTCTTGTCCCTGCACCTGGGCCTGGTCCCGGAAGGATATGAGAAAGCGGTGTTCAAGAGCATCGTGGACCAGACCGAAGGCAAATGGGACGGTCACGTAAGCTCCGGCGTACTGGGCATCCAGCACCTGATGCGCACCCTGACGGAGTATGGGCGCTCCGACCTGGCCTTCCGGCTCGCCTCCTGCGACACGTACCCGTCCTGGGGCTATATGTTCCGGCACGGCGCCACCACCATCTGGGAGCTCTGGAACGGTGATACCGCCGATCCGGCGATGAATTCCGGCAACCACGTGATGCTGCTCGGCGACCTGATCATCTGGTATTACGAGTCGCTCGCGGGCATACGGCCGGCCGCACCGGGATTCAAGGAAATCGAGATGGCGCCCGCCTTCCCTGCGGGGCTGGACTGGGCCCGGACCTCATACGAGAGCCCGTACGGCTTGATTTCCAGCGCCTGGGAGATCGAGAACGGACGGCTCGAATGGGACATCACGGTCCCGGCCAACACAACGGCCTCCGTGCGCGTCCCGCTACGCTTCGGCGCCCGCCTGGAAGGGGCTTTGGAAAGCGTCGTGGACGGTCAGGACCGGGTCTTTACCGTCGGATCGGGGTACTGGCATGTCACCGGTGTCCCGCGCAGACTAATCGCCATGGACCTGGACGGCACGCTGACGCAGCATCGGACCCCGATGGATTCGATCCACCGCGTCACCCTGGACCGGTTGGGAGAGAAATACGAGCTGCTCATGGTGGGCGGCGGGAATGCTACGCGTATCCACCGGCAGATGGGAGAATATCCCATCGAAATCCTGGGCAACTATGGCATGAGCCACGGCAAGGTGGTGGACGGAACCTGGCAGATCGTGGATGAGGTGCGCGTCCCTACTGACACCGCCTTCTTCCTCGAGAAATGCCAGTATTTCCGGGACAAGTACGGCTACACGAAGTATTACGGCGATCCCGTCGAGTTCCACCCGTCCGGGATGGTGACCTTCGGCCTGCTCGGCACGGCGGCTCCCAACGAAGAGAAACTCGTCTTCGACGTGGACAAGAAGAAACGGCAGGCGATGTTCCCGGAGGTCTGCGAGGTCTTCAAGGACTACGCCGTCTTCATCGGCGGCTCTACTTCCTTTGATTTTGCGCCCAAAGAGTACAACAAGTACGACGCGGTCGTCCGTTTCGCCGCAGAGAAAGGATACGACCTGGATGAAGTGCTCTTTTACGGAGACGACATGACCGACGGCGGCAACGATTCCCACATCCGCCTCGGCGGCCTGGATTATGTCTGGGTCCACGATTACCGTGATTTCCCGGAGCTTGCAGCTCCGCTGCTGCAATAACAATTTGTAATTTTCACTACTTTTTACCCATTTTTTGAACTTTTGGTTCAAGACTGGGGAAGGTCCGGGAGAACCACCCGCTCTATTTAGTAAATTCAGTCATCAATTCTAAATAGAGCTTCTATGAAGAAATCTGTCAAACTATTCCTGACGCTTCTCGTCGGACTGCTGATCGCCCTCCCGGCCTTGGCACAAAACGGAAGCGTCAAATGCATTGTGTCCGATAATGCCGGTCCGATGCCCGGAGCCAGCGTCCTGGTGAAAGGCACGACTCTGGGAGGCATTACGGATTTCAACGGCACCGTTACGCTGAACAACGTGCCCGAGAAAGCTATCCTGGTCGTATCTTTCGTCGGATACGAGACCGTAGAAGTGCCGGTCGCCGGCAAACCCACCGTCAGGGTGACCCTGAAAGACGATTCGACCCTCCTGAGCGAGACCGTCGTCGTCGGTTACGGCACGCAGAAGAAAGCCAACCTCACCGGCGCGGTGGACCAGGTCGGAGAAGAAGTCTTCGACGGACGTCCCAACGCCAACCTGGCGCAGATGCTGCAGGGCCGCGTGGCCAACCTGAACCTCAAGTTCACGGACGGCCGCCCGAACTCTTCCCCTTCGTTCAACATCCGTGGTAAGACCTCCATTGGACAGGGCGGCAGCGCGCTGGTGCTCATCGACGGCGTCGAGGGCAACGCCAGCCTGCTCAACCCTAATGACATCGAGAGCGTGTCCGTGCTGAAGGATGCGGCCTCCTCGGCCATCTACGGTTCCCGTGCCCCGTACGGCGTCGTCCTCATCACGACTAAGAATGCCAAGAAGGGTACCGCCACAGTGACCTACCAGGCCAACCTCTCCTTCGAGACCCCGACCGCCATGCCGGATGTCGTCTCCGACGGTTACACCTGGGCGGAACACTTCTACAAGTCCTGGTACAACTACAAGGGCAACAACCCGACCGCCATCAACAAGACGATGGAGTTCTCCACCGCCTGGCTGGAAGAGTACCGGCAGCGGGCCGAGGCCGGCAACTACGAGACCCTGGTCTCCGACGGATCGATCGGCAGCAAGGGCCGCTGGCTCTACTACCACAAGGGTACCGATTACTACGATGTCCTGTACAAGGACTTCACTTTCACCCAGACACACAACATTTCCGTGTCCGGAGCGAGCGACAAGTTCGACTACTATGTGTCTGCCCGTATCTATGACAACAACGGTCTGTTCGACAGTGAGGTCAATCCTGACTCTTACAAGATGTACAACGGCCGTGTCAAGGTCGGCTATCAGGTATTCCCCTGGCTCAAGATCACATCCAACACCGATATCGTCTGGAGCAAGTACGTGATGCCGGAGACCCAAAGTGAAGCGGGCGGCAACATCTGGCGTAACATCGCCGATGAAGGCCACCCCTGCTCCCCGATCTTCAACCCGGACGGCACCCTTTCCTACAGCGCCGTCTATTCGGTCGGTGACATTCTTTACGGCGGCAGCAACCGGCAGTACACCAACCGCCAGGCCCAGAATACCATCGCCGCCAAGGCCACGTTCTTCGACAACCGCCTGCGGCTGAACGCCGACTTCACCTACCGGGCCCGCGCCTACGACACCCACGTCCACCGCCTGCCTTCCCCGTTCTCGAGATATGAGGGCCGCATCGAGTCCCTCGCCGAGATCAAAGGTCTGGCCGATTATATCAGCGAGACCCTCCGCTCCTACGACTACCTCGCCAACAACGAATGGATCGAGTACGAGGACAACTGGGGCAAGCACAACTTCAAGGCCCTCGTCGGTTACAACTACGAGCAGCAGATGTACAAGGAGACCTACGCTTACAACGACGGCCTCCTGGCCCCGAACGTGGACAACATCAACCTGGCTCTCGGGACGGATAACAAAAGCATCACCGGCGACTACAGCAAGTGGCGCACCGCCGGTGCCTTCTTCCGTTTCAACTACAACTACGACGAAAGGTACCTGCTTGAGATCAACGGCCGTTACGACGGGTCCTCCAAGTTCCCGTCCCGTCAGCGCTGGGCCTTCTTCCCCTCCATCTCCGCTGGCTGGCGAATCAGCCAGGAGCCTTGGTTCAAGGTGGACAAGAACTTCATCTCCAACCTCAAGCTCCGTGCTTCCTACGGTTCGCTCGGCAACAGCAACGTAGGAGTCTATTCCTACGACGAAAAATTTGAATTCGATACCGGCCGCATCATCGACGGCAAGAAGGTGCGCGTCACTTCCGCTCCTTCCCCGATCCCTGAGTCCCTGACCTGGGAAACCGCCCAGACCCTGGACGGCGGTATCGACCTGAGCCTCTTCGCCGGACGGCTGACTTTCACCGGAGACGTCTATCGCCGTAAGACCCTCAACATGTACACGGTGGGTCCGACCCTGCCCGATGTCTTCGGTGCCTCTTCCCCGAAGGGCAACTTCGCGGAGATGACCACCCGCGGCTTCGAAATCGCCCTGGGTTGGGACGATGCCGGCACCCTGGCGGGCAGGCCGTTCAAATACGGTCTCCACGCCACTCTGGCCGACTACTATTCCATCATCGACAAGTACAACAACGCGACCAAGTCCCTGAGTACCAACGCCTACAACACCTCTTACTACGAGGGCATGCGGCTGGGCGACATCTGGGGCTATATCTGTAACGGACTGTACCAGACCCAGGCCGAGATCGATGCCGACGAGGCGAAAGCCGCCGCAGCCGGCCAGGCCCACTACAATCCCCTGATGCAGCAGACGGAGAGCTACCTGCTCTATCCCGGCGACATGCGTTTCGAGGACCTCAACGACAACGGATACATCGACCGCGGCAAGAACACGGCCGACGATCCCGGCGACCGCCGCATCATCGGTAACAGCGAGCCCCGTTTCATCTACTCCTTCGGTTTCGACGCGGAGTGGGCTGGCTTCTTCGCCAATGCCTTCTTCCAGGGCGTAGGCAAGCAGGACTGGTATCCGGACAACGAGTCTTCCGCCTTCTGGGGCATGTACAACCGTCCTTACAACCAGATGCCTTCATGGCACCTCGGCAACTACTGGACGGAAGACAATCCGAACGCCTATCTGCCGCGCTACACCGGCTATTTCGCTCCTTTCTACAAGGGACGGACCAATGCCAACACCCGTTATCTGCAGGATGCCTCCTACATCCGTCTCAAGACCGTTCAGATCGGTTACAATCTCCCCGAGAGGCTGACCCGCAAGGTAGGTTTCGAGAAGGTATCCGTTTTCCTCGCCGGAGAAAACCTCTGGACCTGGTCTCCCGTCTACAAGCACACGCGCGACGTGGACGTGACGGCCAACATCTACGGTACGGACGGCACATTGTCCACCACGGGTGACGGCTACAATTTCCCGACGATGAAGAGTCTGAGCCTCGGTCTGAAGCTTACCTTCGGACACTTCGCCGCCGCCGCTGCTTCAGCGAAGGCAGCCTTCGATCCTGCCGCACTCGCCGCCCTCAGGGCCGAAGCGGACCAGGCTGCCGAGGAGGCCCGTGTCGCCAAGGAACTCCTGCAGAAGGCCCTGGCCGATAAGGAAGCTGCCGAAAAGGAAGCTGCAGCCGCCAAGGCTTCCGTCAAGGAAGTCACCAATACCGAAGTGGTCTATGTTTCCGATCCCATCGCAGTGTTCTTCGTGAAGGGCAGCAGTAAACTGACCGACCTCGAGAAGGTCCATCTCAGGGAAGCCGTCCGTCGGATCAAGGCTAAGGGAGAAGGACTGAAGTTCACCCTCCGTGGCAGCGCAGATGCCGGAACGGGTACGCCCGAGATCAACGAGAAACTCTCCCGCGAACGGACCGAAGCCGTCATCTCCTATCTCAGGGAACTGGGCATCACTAGTGACCGGTTCTCCGTCAGCACCACCATCGGCGACGATCAGGATGCCGAGCTGGACCGTTGTGTTATTATCGAAAAACAATAAGGAGGAAAGGCAATGAAACACATTCTATACATTCTTTCTTCATGCATCGTACTGGGACTGCTGGCGGTCTCCTGTGACCTGACCGAGGATCCGCAGGCCGAGGCTGGACGTGCCATTCTCTTCGGCGACGAAGCCGGCTTGAAGGCCTATACCTACGGCTTCTACGATTACCTCCCCGACAATGGGAGCGCCCACCGGATCAACATCACGCACGACCATTCGGCCAAGATGAACACCGGTACGTACGAGCAGGGTGCCTATACGACCAACACCTCCACTTCCTGGAGCTGGAGCAGCATCCGCAATGTCAACTACTTCATCCAGTACAACACGGATCCCACCGTATCCGAAGAGGTAAGGAACAACTATACGGGCATTGCTCGCCTGTTCCGTGCCTATCTCTACTTTGACAAGCTGGTCACATACGGTGCAGTGCCCTGGATCGACAAACCCCTCGACCCCACGGACGAGGACCTGTACAAGGCCCAGGACAGCCGTGACGTCATCATCTCCCATATCATGGAGGACCTGGACTTTGCGGCTGAGCACATCACGGCCACCGGCATTTCAACCAGTGCCAACACGGTCAACAAGTGGACGGCCCTGGCCCTGAAGAGCCGTATCTGCCTCTTCGAAGGTACCTTCCGCAAGTATCACGCGAACAACGGGAGCGCCTACGGCAGCCAGTATCTGGAAGGCTGTACCATCAGCGCCGACGAACTCCTGAAGGCAGCGGCCGACGCGGCCCGCAAGGTCATGGACGAAGGCCCTTACAAGCTTTATACGGGCACTGTCTATGAGACCGGTGGCCGCGGCGCTTACCGGAAGCTCTTCATCGAAGATAAACCCGTTTCCCAGGAGGTCATGCTGGCCTATACCCAGGACAAGGATCTTTCCGTCCTCGGCGAAGCCAACTGGTACTACAATTCCACCTCCTACGGCCCCCATCTCTCGATGACGCGCGCCTTCGCGAAGACTTATCTCAACGCGGACGGCTCCATCTACAACGAGAAGACCCCGACCGGCGCCTACAAGACCTTCGTGCAGGAGACTTCCGGACGTGACGCCCGCCTGTGCCAGACCATCCGCGGCGCGGACTACACCCGGAAGGACGATGCCGGCAAGTTTACCCAGCGGACCGCTCCGGACATGAGCCTGTCGCTGACCGGCTACCAGTACACGAAGTATGTCATCGACGATGAGAACTACAACAACGGCCGCACCAACGACAACGACGTCCCGCTGCTGCGTTACGCCGAAGTCCTGCTGAACTACGCGGAAGCCAAGGCCGAACTGGGTACGATCACCGCTGAAGACTGGTCCGAGACCATCGGCGCCCTGCGTCGCCGCGCCGGCATTACCGGCGGCGACCTGGATCGTCTCCCCACCGTCGTGGATACCTATCTCCAGCAGACCTTCTATCCCAATGTCACCAGCCCGGTCATCCTCGAAGTGCGCCGCGAGCGGGCCATCGAGCTCATCCTCGAAGGTTTCCGCCTCAACGACCTCAAGCGCTGGGCCTGCGGAAAGAACTGGGAGACCGCTCCCTGGGACGGTGTCTACATCCCCGCCCTGGACGCTCCGGTCGACCTCAACGGCGACGGCACGTATGACGTCTATGTGACCGCAGACGCCAACTACCAGAAGAACGGCCAGTACAAGTCCATCGCCATGACCCTGAACGAGCATCAGAAGGCCGTCAAGCTGGAAGACGATCCCGCCGGCGGCTATGTCCTCGCATACGAAATGCCCCGCAAGTGGAACGACAACATGTATCTGTATCCGGTGCCGGAGATTGTCATCCAGAAGAATGAGAATCTCAAGCAGAACCCCGGGTGGTAATGATAAACGATCTTGTATATGAAAAGCATTGAAAAAATACTCTTCGTCCTGCTGTGCCTGTCCGTGGCGGCGTCGTGCGCCAAACCCAAGGTTTCCGTGAACGCCGAATTCACCACCGACAAGGAAGTGTACGAAGTCTACGAAAACGTTGTCATAACGAACACGTCCACCGCGACCAACGACATCATCGTGGCCTGCAAGTGGGACTGGGGGACCGGATACAAGTGGGGCAAACAGCTCACGGAACCGCTCTCCTTCGACACCGTCGGTGAGAAGGAAATCACCCTCACCGCCGTCACCAACAGCAATGTCAGCGGCACGTTCACCAAGACGATCCTGGTCCAGGACACCAATGTCCGTCCTGTGGCCGACTTCACCTGGTCACCTGCCGAAGGCATCGTCGCCGGTGACGAAGTACAGTTCACCGACAAGTCCAACGACCCGGACGGCAGCATTACGGCCTGGGAGTGGAAGATCGGCTCCAATACCGTGACCGAGCAGAACCCGAAGTTCACCTTCAACGAGTTCGGCGACATCGAGGTCACCCTCACCGTCACCGACAACCAGCGGGGCAAGGGATCCGTCACCAAGGTCATCCACGTGGAGAAGAACGTCAACTCGCTGGAGTTGATGTGGTCCAATTCTTACGACAGCGACGGCGATGTGATCTTCACCTCCCCGGCAGTCAGCCCGGACGGCAATACCGTCTATGTGTATTCCACCGGCATGCATCTGGTCGCCTTCAACAAGGATGGTGACAAGAAATGGGAGTTCAGCGCCACCGCGCACAACCCCGCGGTGACCAAGAACTGGGTCTGCTGCACGCCTTCCGTCGATGCGGACGGCACCGTCTTCTTCATCGCCGGCAACAAGGACACCCAGGACAAGACCGGAGCCACGGAGACCGGCATCTATGCGGTCAAGCCAGACGGCAGCCAGAAGTGGTACTATCCGTACGCGTACGGCTACTTCATCAACGCCATCCCGCTCGTCCTCGAGAACCAAATCTGCCTCGCCACCAAGCGGAATCCTTCCGTGGGTGACTTCCCGGCCCTGTGGCCCGACGGAAAGGCGGACAATGGACTCCTGATCAACAAGGGCGACGGTTCCTACTTCAACTATCTGCAGGTCAAGCGCGGCTCCCACGGCGGTATCGCCGCCACCAAGGAGGAGACGTTCCTGATCCACACCGACAGCAAGTACGGCACCCGCGTCTTCTGGAAAGAGGGCAGCGGATGGAAGTATTATGGCGCGGCCGCCGGCCAGGACGCCTTCATGCTCGGCTACATTTCCGGCAGTTCGAACACCGCCGTCGGCAACACCAGTTACATGGCCATCGACGCCTCCAACAAGGTCTACATCCTCTACGGAAAGAACAATGGCGGAGACAACGGCGCGGCCGACCTGTATTGCTACGACCTGACCAAGTATGACAAGAACGCCGGCGCTTCCCCCGAATGGACACTCGAACTGGAGGGTACCAACAAGATGCGCTCCGGACTCGGCGCCGTCATCGGGGAAGACGGGACCATCTTTGTCACCACGACGACCGGTGTGACCGCTGTCAACCCGGACGGCACCAAGAAGTGGTACACAGCCGCCGTCGGCAACGAGGTCTTCGGCTGTCCCGCCGTGGACAAGCTCGGCTTCGTCTACTACACGGAGACGGCTGTCGACCAATCGGTCGGCAAACTAGTGAAGCTCAACAAGGAAGGCACCAAGGTGTCCGAGCTCACACTCGGCCAGACCCTCTGCACTTCCCCGACCCTCGGTCCGGACGGCACCATCTACTGCAATGGCATCAAGGACGGCAAGCCCACCCTTTCCGCCATCGTAGGCGTGGCAGAGCCCGCATCGGGCTGGTCGCAGCTGGGCGGCAACCCGCAGAAGACCTGTAAAGCCCGGTAGATGAAATGATTGCCAAGTCATTTTTACGCATTCTCCTGTCCGCAGTCCTGGTCCTCCAGGCCTGCGGGCCGGGGAACGTCGTCAATCCGGTGACTCCACCGCCGTCGACGCCGGACACGCCCGAAACGCCGGATACACCTTCCGGAAGTCCGGATCCGATGATCGTCTGCACCTTCAACATCCGCTATGCCAACACGGCCGACACGTATCCCGACGGGAGCAGCGCCGCCTGGACGGCGCGGCGAGAAGCGGTCAAGAAGTTCGTCGACACCGTCAAACCGGACCTGATCGGCCTGCAGGAAGTGCGCAAGGCCCAGTCGGAGGATTTCACCTCCTACTTCGGCGCCGATTACGGCTATTATGACGTCGGACGAGACAGCGGCTCGGGTGCCTCGGTGGCCAGCGCCAACTGCGAGGGCGTGGGTATCCTGTACCGCAAGGACCGTTTCGAACTGGTGACGAAAGATTTCTTCTGGCTCGATCCCGAGTCGAGGACGCTTCCGGCCAAGAACAGCGACGGGACCTACGGCGCCTGGAATTCGGCCTGCCGCCGGATCACGGTCTATGCGAAACTGAAGGACAAGAAACACGGCAATGCCGAGATCTGGTTTTTCCCGACGCATTACGACCACAAGAGCGACCTGGCCCGGAAAAACGCCGCCGAGATGATGGTAGCGCAGATGAAGGCCCTCTGCAAGGTAAGCGACCTGAAGAATTCCAACACGATCATTTTCCACGTAGGCGACCTCAACACGACTTACGAAGGCGGACTGCTGAAGCCGCTCAACGACAACATGGGCTATGCCCGGATGGATGCCAAGGGTCCGGACCAGTATGAACGGACGTACAATGGCTTTAAGGATACGGGCGGCAGCATCATCGACCATATCTACTATGTGGGCAAGGCTGTCAAGCCGGTCAAGTACTGGGTGGACAGGACCAATTACGGCGTTCCGTACCTGTCGGATCATTTCCCGGTGCTTTTCCAGTGGGAGTATCAGTAGTCTTCCGGCGATTCTGTCAAAGAAGTCTCTCGGGCCCTTCCGGGAGACTTCTTTTTTTTGTATTATTGCACTATGTGTCTCAAGAAAATATTCCTGATTGCCTTATCGGCGTTATTACTGGCTCTTCCGGCCCAGGCCGGCCGCAAAGGCAAGGTTCCGTCCATCTACCGTCAAGGGTGGATTGATTTCAACAAGAACGGCGTCAAGGACATTTACGAAGATCCTGCCCGCAGCGTGGAAGAGCGGGTCGAGGACCTGCTCTCACAGATGACGGTGGAGGAAAAGACCTGCCAGCTGGTGACGGTCTACGGTTACGGGCGCGTGCTGCCCTGGGCCCTCCCGACGCCGGAATGGAAGGAGCGGGTTTGGAAGGACGGCATCGCCAACATCGACGAACATCTCAACGGCGTGGGCAACGGCTACAAGGACCATTACGACCTGATCTATCCGTTCAGCAACCATGTCCGGACGCTGCACGAGGTGCAGAAGTTCTTTGTGGAGCAGACACGCCTGGGCATTCCGGCCGAATTCTCCAACGAGGGCATCCACGGCCTCAACCATACGCTCGCCACTCCCCTGCCGGCCCCGATCGGGCTGGGCAGCAGCTGGGACCGCGGCCTCATTCGCCGCGCCGGCGAGATTGCCGGAGAGGAGGCGCGCCTGATCGGTTACCACAGCGTCTATGCGCCCATCCTTGACGTGGCGCGCGACCCGCGCTGGGGCCGGACGGTCGAGACCTACGGCGAGGACCCCTTCCTAGTCGCCGAACTGGGCACCCAGATGGCCGCGGGCATCCAAAGCCAGGGGGTCGGAGCAGGCCTGAAGCATTTCGGGGCCTACAGCGTCCCGGCGGGCGGACGCGACGGCAGCTGCCGCACCGACCCGCAGATCAACCCCCGCGACCTGCACCAGATCTTCCTTTATCCCTTCGCGCAGGTCGTCTCGAGGGTCCATCCCCTGGTCGTGATGAGCAGCTACAACGACTGGAACGGGGAGCCGATATCGGCGTCCCGTTATTTCCTGACGGAGCTGCTGCGGCAGACCTACGGCTTCGACGGCTATGTCGTCAGCGATAGCCAGGCGGTCGAATACATGTACAGCAAGCATCAGATCGTCCCGGACATGGCCGGTGCCGCCAAGGCCGTGCTGGAAGCGGGCCTCGACGTGCGCACCAATTTCTGGCAGCCGGAGACCTACGTGGAACCGCTGCGGGAGGCGATTGCGCGCGGCGACATCTCGATGGAAACCGTCGACCAGCGCGTGTGGGAAGTGCTGGCCGTCAAGTTCCGCATGGGACTTTTTGACAACCCCTACACCGGCGACGGCACGCAGGCAGACGCCAAGGCCGGATTCGCACAGCACGAGGATTTCGCGCTCGAGACAGCGCGCAAGTCGCTGGTTCTCCTGAAGAATGAAGGCGGCCTGCTGCCCCTGGACGCGTCAAAACTGGGCAAGGTCCTGGTAACGGGGCCCCTGGCGGACACATACGGCTATATGATCAGCCGCTACGGCCCCAACGGGCTGGACTGCGTCACGATGCTGCAGGGCATACGCGATTTCGTCGGCGGCAATGCCACCGTGGTGTATGAGAAAGGCTGCGAGGTCACCGACCCGATGTGGCCCGAAAGCGAGATACTCCCCCAGCCCCTGTCCGAGGAAGAGCGTTCGCTGATGGACCAGGCCGTCACGGCCGCATCCGATGCGGATGTCATCATCGCGGTGATGGGCGAAGACGGCCACTGCGTGGGCGAAAGCCTGTCACGCACGAGCCTCGACCTGCCGGGCCGGCAGCGCCAGCTGCTGCAGGAACTCCAGGCCACCGGGAAGCCCATCGTAATGGTCCTGGTCAACGGTCAGCCCCTTACCATCAACTGGGAGAACGCCTTCCTGCCGGCCATCCTGGAAGCCTGGTTCCCCAACAACCTGGGCGGCCGGGCCGTGGCGGAAGCCCTGTTCGGGGCGTACAACCCCGGCGGACACCTGAGCGTCACCTTCCCCAAATCCATCGGCCAGATCCCCTACTGCTTCCCCTTCAAGAAAGGTTCGCACGGCGGCCAGCCGGCGAAGGGGCCCAACGGCGGCGGCAAGACGCGCGTGCTGGGCGCCTTGTATCCTTTCGGCTACGGCTTGAGCTATACCACCTTTGACTATTCCGGATTGGAGATCCGGGAGCTGTCGGGCGTGGCGAAAGATCCCCTGACCGGCGCCAGCGGGCCGCAGTTTGAAGTCTCCTGCACCGTCACCAACAGCGGATCCCGCACCGGCGACGAGGTCGTGCAGCTCTACCTGCGCGACTGTCTCAGTTCGGTGGTGGCCTACGACTCCGTGCTACGGGGCTTCGAACGCATCAGCCTGGAGCCCGGACAGAGCCGGACCGTGCGATTCACGCTCGGCCCGGAGTCGATGCAGATGCTGGACAAGGAGATGAAATGGGTCGTGGAACCCGGCGACTTCGAAGTGCGCGTCGGCTCCTCTTCCGAGGATATCCGCCTGCGCGGCACGATCACGGTCAAATAGTTATTCCTGCCAAAGCCAGAGGACGGGATTACGCAGGGGCAGGTTGCGGATGACCTCCTCGTTCTGGGGGAAGTGATCCAGGGCGAGCCAGGTGTCGTACCAGGCCTTGACGAGACCGGCAGGCCTTTCTACACGCCCCAAAGAAGGATCGGGCGGCGTGCCACCGATGCTGCCGCCGGACGGAGCCTTCCCGAATTCCCTGACGGGAACGGCGGCCGGAAGCGCCCGGAAGGCCTTCGGATCATCGCGGAAACGGTTCCAGGCAAAGATCAGCGCCGGATGCGCCACGGGCCATTCTTCCCAATACATCACGTCCGAATCCTTCGGCCAGGCGGCTTTGTCCACAATATACGGGAACATGAAATCCAGGGCCTGGAGGATGTTGCGGCCATTTTCGGAAACGAAGGTCCACAAGTCGTCCTCCGGCGTGGAGAGCGTCTGGCAGACACCGGCCATCGCATCCAGGTTGAAGAGCGAATAGCCGTAACCCTTGGTACGCGCCACTTCCATCGGAAAACTTCCATCCTCGGCCATCTCCGGCAGGAACTTGTATTTGAAACGGTTCTTGGCGAACTCGACCCATTCCGTCCAGCCCACATAGCGGGCGAAATTGCCCACTTGAAGGATCCAGCAGACGCCGTGGTTGTTGCCGCAGCGCATTTCCTTGATGCCCTTGGGGTCCCTGGTCAGCCAGTCGACATACTGGTAAAACCAGGCCCGGGTCCCCTCGGCAATATCTTCCGGAAGCAGACCGGCGTCGCGCAGCCGAATCAAAGTCTCGGCGACTTCGATCAGATGGATCGTGTCGATGATGCCATAATTACTGCCGGTGGAGCGCCCGTGACTGGCCTGGGCATAGTCCAGGCTAGGATTCATCATCGTCTCGGGATCCACGAACCAGGCCCGCAGGTGCGGCAGGATGGCCTCGGCGTATTTCCGTTCGCCGGTCAGCAGCCAGGCGGAGCAAAGATTGGCCACGGTGATGGACATGCCGTTCAGGGCACGCCGGTGGTCGTTGAAATTGTCCGGATTGGAATAGCCGTCCCGCCCGATGTAGGGCGCGTCGGGGTCCTTCGGATCGGGCCAGCGATAATCCGCCTCCGAGAAGAAGTCGTGCAAACCGCCGGCGCTCTCCGGCGCCGGGAAAGCCGTGATGGTGACCGGAACCTTGTCCAGATCTGCGTCCGCCCGGGCCAGGATTTCCGCCCGCAGCGGATCGGAGACCAGCGCCTGGCGCGTCTCGTCGCTTTTTCCGCAGGCGACCAGGCAGCATAGGACCGACAAAAGAATGAACCGACGCATCTTGCTAAGCCTCCAGGAAGGTATTCGAAGGATCTTCCAGCGCCTTGATGACCGTGCGGGTCGCATAGCCCTCGCCGGTGAAGGTCGCGATGTGCGTCCCGTCCTGCGTGCGGACCTCCACGACGGCGCAAGGCAGCTTGTGGTGGTCGCTCAGGACACGTCCTTCCGCGGTCAGGGTGTCCCCCAGCCGTGCGGAACGGTGATAATAAATCGTCCCACCGATCAGGGGTGTCAGGAAAGCGCTGGCATTGACGATCGAAGCGAAAGTCAGATCCGCCAGGGTAAAAATCACACCCCCCTGGCAGACGCCGCCGGCATTGAGATGCCGCTCCTCGACCGTAAGGGATGCGCGGCTATAACCCGGCCGGACCTCTTCCAGCCGCGCTCCGATGCCCCGGGCAAAACGGTCTCCTTCCGAAAGGAATTCCTTGATATCCATGGGATCAGCCGATTTGGGCGCCGTTGGAGAGGACCTCCTGCGGCGTGATGAAACGCATGGTGCCGTCGCCCTGACGGGCCATCAGGATCATGCCCTTGGACTCGATCCCGCGGATGGAACGCGGCTTGAGGTTGGCCAGGATGCAGATCTGCTTGCCCAGCATATCCTCCGGCGAATAATACTCCGCGATGCCGGACACGATGGTCCGCTTGTCGATACCCGTGTCGATCGTCAGCTTCAGGAGCTTGTCGGTCTTGGGCACGCGCTCCGCCTCCAGGACGGTCGCCGTGCGGATGTCCATCTTGTCGAACTCTTCGAAGGAGCATTCCTCCTTCTGCGGTGCGACGGCCTTAGCCGCCTCCGCCTTGGCTTCAGCCTCCTTCTCGGCCCGGATGGCCGCCAGCCGCTGCAGCTGGGCTTCGATGGCATCGTCCTCGATCTTGGCAAAGAGCAGTTCCGGCTCTCCGATCACGTGACCCACCGGCAGCAGGTCGGAGGCACCCAGGCGTGCCCAGTTCAGGCAAACGCTCTTGCCAGCGTCAGGGCACTGACGCAAAGTAGATGTAGTATGCAGGGCCGCACCCTCGCCTTCGCGATAGGTATTGACCGTCTCCTGCTCACCCTTGCGGTGGTCGGTGCCGGCGCAGAGGCCGACGTCCAGCATCCTGCGCAGCCGCTCCGCGGCGAACGGGGTAAAGGGCTCGAAAGCGATCGCCAGGTCGGCGCAGATCTGCAGGGAGATGTTCAGGATGGTCGCACAGCGCGCCATGTCGGTCTTGGCGACCTTCCACGGCTCGGTGTCGGAGATGTACTTGTTGCCCACGCGGGCGATGCCCATAGCGTCCTTGAGCGCCTCGCGGAAATGGAAAGCGTCCAGGTTGCGCTCCAGGCTCTGGCGCAGCGCCGGGATCTCGGCCAGCGCGGCACGGTCGATGTCCTGCAGTTCTCCGCAGGCGGGCACCTTGCCCTCGAAATACTTGTGGGTCAGCACCACGGCACGGTTGACGAAGTTGCCGAAGATGGCGACCAGCTCGCTGTTGTTGCGGGCCTGGAAGTCCTTCCAGCTGAAGTCGTTGTCCTTGGTCTCCGGGGCGTTGGCCGTCAGCACGTAACGCATCACGTCCTCCTTGCCGGGGAACTGCTCCAGGTACTCGTGGGCCCAGACCGCCCAGTTGCGGGAGGTCGAAATCTTGTCACCCTCGAGGTTCAGGAACTCGTTGGCCGGAACGTTGTCCGGCAGGATATAATCGCCGTAGGCCTTCAGCATCGAAGGGAACACAATGCAGTGGAAAACGATGTTGTCCTTGCCGATGAAATGAACCAGACGGGTGTCCTCAGACTTCCACCAGGTCTCCCAACTCTGCGGGAGGAGCTCCTGCGTGTTGGAAATGTAGCCGATCGGCGCGTCGAACCAGACATAGAGCACCTTGCCTTCAGCCCCTTCCACGGGCACGGGCACGCCCCAGTCCAGGTCGCGACTGACGGCGCGGGGCTGCAGGCCGCCGTCGATCCAGCTCTTGCACTGGCCGTATACGTTGGTCCGCCATTCCTTGTGGCCGTCGAGGATCCATTCACTGAGCCATTTCTCATACTGGTCCAGGGGCAGATACCAGTGCGTGGTCTTTTTCTTGACCGGCTCGGCGCCGCTGAGCTTGGACTTGGGATTGATCAGTTCCTCGGGGCTGAGGGTGCTGCCGCACTTCTCGCACTGGTCGCCGTAGGCATTCTCATTACCGCATTTGGGGCAGGTGCCGACGATGTAGCGGTCTGCGAGGAAGGTTTTGGCCTCGGGGTCGTAGTACTGCTCGCTTTCCCGGGTGATGAACTTGCCTTCGTCATAGAGTTTGCGGAAGAATTCCGACGCGCGCACGGCATGCACCTGGGAAGAAGTGCGGCCATAGATGTCGAAATTGATGCCCAGACCCGTGAAGGAATCCCGGATGATCCGGTGGTACTTGTCCACGATGTCCTGGGGCGTCACGCCCTGCTGGCGAGCCTTGATCGTGATGGGCACGCCGTGCTCGTCCGAGCCGCAGACATAGAGGACGTCCTCCCCCTTCATCCGCAGGTACCGCACATAGATGTCGGCCGGCACGTACACGCCGGCGAGATGTCCGATGTGGACGGGCCCGTTCGCGTATGGAAGGGCGCAGGTGACGAGGGTTCTTTTGTAATTCTTTTCCATATATCGCTACTTGTTCATTTTATCCTTTACCGTTTTCTGAAGCCGCTGAAGAGAGACCATTTCCGTCATCAGTCCTTCCATCCGGGCCATCCCGTCCGGGGCTGCCATTTCGCGCCGGAGCGCATCCAGACGGCTGTCCAGCTTCTTGTCCATGTACATCAGCATCAGCTTCGGGACCCGGTTGACCAGCCAGGAGCCCTTGGTCGTCAGGGAGTCCTCAAAGGACTTGACCGTCAGCTGGTAGCGCTCGATCGAAAGCTGGGCCGTCAGGAAGGAAATCTGGCGGTCTGGGGAATTGAGCATATTCCGGACGATCTCCTCCTGCGGGCGGCCCTCGTCGTACGCCTCCAGATAGGTGGCATACACCTTCTGGTAGGCCGGATTGACCAGGCTGCCGCCGTCCTGGTCGATGGTACCGGCGATGAAATCCGTGACCGTGGGTTTCTCTTCCCCCGGCCGATAGTATTCGGAGTCGCTCTCGAAATCCAGGACGTCCGACCCGTAATTGAGCAGGAAATACAGGATGTCCCGCTCCACGGGCGCGACGATGCGGTCGGTCTCCAATTCCGCGGAGGCGATTTCTTCGGGCGAAGACTCCCGGACGGGAGCCGGACCCGCTTCCACGGACGAGCCGGATTCTTCCGACTCCCGGCGCCGGCGTTCCCGGAACGCTTCCTCGCGGGCATTCTCTATCATCTTCTGCCGCCGGTTGGTGATGCGGTTGAAGAGGATCGAAGACTCGATGTTGAATTTCTGGGCGACGGACTCCACATACACGGAGCGCTTGACCGCATCCGGAATCTCGGCGATCGTATCGGCGATGTCGTTGATCAGGTTGGCCTTGCGCAGCGGGTCGCCGGCAGCGTCCTGGAGCAGCAGGTCCGTCTTGAAGGAAATGAAATCCTGCTCGTGCTCATCCATATAGGCCTGCACCTGCTCCAGCGTGTGGGTCTTGGAGAAGGAATCGGGGTCCTCGCCCTCCGGGAGCAGGATGATGCGGACGTTCAACCCTTCCGCCAGCGCCAGGTCCGTGCCGCGCAGCGCCGCGTGGATGCCCGCGCTGTCGCCGTCATACATGATGGTCAGGTTCTCCGTGAACTTGCGGATCAGTCGGAGCTGCTCGACCGTGAGCGAAGTGCCGCAGGAGGCCACGACGTTGCGGATGCCCAGCTGGTGCATCATCACCACGTCCATGTTACCCTCCACCAGGATGCATTTCCCGAGGCGCGAGATCTCGCTCTTCGCGAAATAGATGCCCAGCAGGTTGCGGCTCTTGACGTAAATCTCCGTCTCCGGAGAATTGACATACTTGGCCGGATTGTCGGCATGGAGCGTGCGGCCGCTGTAGGCCACGATGCGTCCGCTCACCGAATGGATGGGAAACATCACGCGCTCCCGAAACTTGTCCGCGACACTGCCGTCCTCGCGCTCCACCGCCAGGCCGGCGCCGATGAGATATTCCAACTTGTAGCCGGCGGCCCGGGCGGCATCGATCAGGGCCGTTTTTCCGGACGGAGCCCAGCCGAGGCCCCATTTCGCGATGGTCTCATCTTCCAGGCCGCGACTCTTGTAATAACTATAGCCGATGCTGCGACCCTCGCCGCTTTTCAACTGCTCCGCGAAGAACTTCCCGGCGAAATCGGACACGAGCATCAGGCTCTCCCGCCGCTGACGGGAAGCGATTTCTTCAGCAGACTCCTCTTCTTCCTGGATCTCGATATGGTATTTCTTCGCCAGGTAGCGCAGCGCCTCCACGTAAGTACTATGCTCGTATTCCATCAGGAATCCCACCGCCGAGCCCGCCTTGCCACAGCCGAAGCACTTGTAGATGCCCTTGGACGGGGACACGTAGAAAGATGGCGTCTTCTCATTGTGGAAGGGACAGCAGGCCACCAGATTGGCTCCGCGGCGCTTCAGCGTCACGAAGTCTCCGATCACATCTTCGATGCGGGCGGTATCCAGAATGAGGTCGACTGTCTCCTGTGGGATCATAGGGAGACAAAATTAGTGATTATGACGCAATCTCGCAAAGGAATTTGATGCGGACCAGCCGGATCTCCATTTCCTCGTAGTCCGGTCCCATCTTCTCCATCGCCTCCGCGACGGAATCCGACTCTGCGTCTTCGCAGAAATAGGCATAGATGTCATCCACGACATCCTCGTCGATGTTCTGCTCGATATAATAGTCCAGGTTGAGCTTGGTGCCCGTCGCCACGATGCCCTCGATCTCGGACATCAGTTCGTCCATGTCCAGTCCGCGGGCCTGGGCGATGTCTTCCAGGCTGAGGCGCCGGTCGATGCTCTGGATGATATAGACCTTGTTGGCCGACTTGGAAGGAGCCGACTTGATCACGAAATCGTCCGGACGCTCGATCTCGTTCTCCTCCACATACTTGCTGATGAGCTCTACGAACTCGGTGCCGTATTTCTTGGCCTTCCCCTCGCCCACGCCCTGGCAGTTGCGCAGCTCCTCCAGGGTGCAGGGATAGAGGATGGACATGTCGTTCAGGGCCGGATCGCCGAAAATGATCCAGGGCTGGAGCCGGAGCTTGCGGGAGATTTCCTTGCGCAGGTCCTTCAGCATCGAAAGGAGGACCGGATCCCCGGCGGCATCCGAGCCCTTCATCGCAGCGGCCGCGGCGGCGGTTTCCTCGTCGTCCTCGTCGTCCGTCCCGTCCGAGAAGGTGCGGTCTTCGACCAACGGCAGCAGATACGGATGCTCGTAGAATTCCATTCCCTTTTCCGTGACATAGATGAGACCGTACTTCTCGATCTCCTTGTCCAGCAGATGCAGGATGAGGCCCTGATGGATCACCGTGCACCAGAATTTTTCCGAATGGTCGGCACCGGCCCCGAACTGAGGCAGCTGGTCGTGGTGGTAGGACTTGATGATCGAATTGCCCTTGCCGGCCAGGATGTTGGCCAGGTGCTCCAGCTTGAAACGCTCGGGCAGGGCGCGGATCAGTCCGATGACCAGGCGCATCTCCGCCTGCCCGTTGAAGGTGGCCTTGGGATGGATGCAGTTGTCGCAGCAGCCGCACGACGACGGCAGGTAGTCTTCGCCGAAATAATTGAGCAGCAGCTTCCTGCGGCACTGGCTGGACTCCGCGTAAGCCATCACTTCCATCAGCAGCTGGCGGCCGATTTCCTGCTCGGAAATGGGCTTGCCCTGCATGAACTTCTCCAGCTTCTGGATATCCTTGTAGCTGTAGTAAGTGATGCAGATGCCTTCCTCTCCGTCGCGGCCGGCCCGGCCGGTCTCCTGGTAATAGCTCTCGATGCTCTTGGGGATGTCGTAATGGATGACGAAACGCACGTCGGGCTTGTCGATACCCATGCCGAAGGCGATGGTAGCCACGACCACGTCGATCTCCTCCATCAGGAACTTGTCCTGGTTCTCGGAGCGCGTCTTCGCATCCAGGCCCGCGTGGTAAGGCACCGCCTTGATCCCGTTGATGCACAGCAGCTCGGCCAGTTCCTCCACCTTCTTGCGGCTCAGGCAGTAGATGATGCCCGACTTGCCGGCGTTCTGGCGGATGAACTTGATGATATCCTTGTCCTGGTCCACCTTGTCCCGCACCTCGTAATAAAGGTTCGGACGGTTGAAGGAGGACTTGAACACCCGCGCATCGGGAATGCCGAGGTTTTTCAGGATGTCGCTCTGCACCTTCGGCGTCGCCGTCGCCGTCAAGGCGATAATCGGCGCCCGGCCGATGTCCTCGACCAGCGCCCGGATCCGCCGGTATTCCGGCCGGAAATCGTGCCCCCACTCGGAGATGCAGTGCGCCTCGTCGATGGCGTAGAAGGCGATCTTGATCTCCTTGAGCAGGGCGATGTTCTCTTCCTTGGTCAGGGACTCGGGCGCCACATAAAGGAGTTTCGTCCTTCCCGACAGCAGATCCTCGCGCACCTCAGCCACCTGCTGCTTACCCAGCGAGGAATTGAGGAAATGCGCGATGGACTCGTTGCCGGACACGAAGCCGCGGATCGCATCCACCTGATTTTTCATCAGGGAGATGAGCGGCGAGATGACGATCGCCGTGCCTTCCATCACGAGCGCGGGGAGCTGGT
>JAFPVJ010000009.1 GCA_017400135.1 Bacteroidales bacterium | reverse complement strand
GTACGGGCAGTGATGCCTTCAGTCGACCTGTACTAATAGCCCGAGATCTTTCCGGCCAAGTGTTTGGAAATACCAAGTTATCTTTCTCAAGACATATACTGCGGTGGCTATAGCGGCGGGGAACCACCTCTACCCATTCCGAACAGAGAAGTTAAGCCCGCCATCGCCGATGGTACTGCCCCACCAGGTGGGAGAGTAGGCAGCTGCCGTTCTTCGAAGGCCCTGACGTCCGAAAGACGCCAGGGCCTTTTTTTTCGAAGAACGTCAGCTACCTACGGTTATTATCCATTGGGGAGGGAACTCCCCAAACCCCTCCCCGTCGCTGCGCTCCAAATACAAACCAAAGAACGGCAGCGCCTGCCTGCGGCAGGCACCTATCCAACCCCCGCCGCTTCGCGGCCGCCCCCAGGGGCATGCGGCCTCCGCTTCGCTCCCGGCCGGTGCCTCCGCTTCTTCGATGTCTTGCGACATCTCGCTGACGCTCCGGCACGCGCCTGCCGGCGCCTTCGCCGCTTCGCGGCTCAAAAGCGCTTCTGAGACCGTCTTAAAATGCGGCTCTTAGATGGTGTCGGAGATGTTGTAGTTGTTGCGGTCGGAGCTGGAGCGGGAGATCATCTCGCAGACGAAACCGGCGAGGAAAAGCATGACGCCCAGGACGACGGCCAGCAGGGCCAGATAGAACAACGGCTGGTCCGTCACGGCGCGGTAGTAAGTGCCGGCCGCCTGGTGGACCAGTTTCGCCACGATGATCCAGATCGTCATCACGAAACCGACCAGGAACATGAACAGGCCCGTATAGCCGAAGAAGTGCATCGGTTTCTTGCCGAAGGTACTCAGGAACCATAGGGAAAGAAGATCCAGGAAGCCGTTGACGAAGCGCTCCAGACCGAACTTGCTGACGCCGTATTTCCGTTTCTGATGATGAACCGGCTTCTCCGTGATCCGGGTATAACCGGCATTCTTGGCCAGATACGGGATGTATCGGTGCATTTCACCGTAGACCTCGATGCTCTTCACGACCTCGTTGGCGTAGGCTTTCAAGCCGCAGTTCATGTCGTGGAGCTTGATCCCGGTGATGGCACGCGCCGTGGCGTTGTACAGTTTCGACGGCAGATTTTTGGTAAGCTTGTTGTCCTGCCGGTGCTGTTTCCAGCCGGAGACGATATCCCAGCCTTCTTCCGTCACCATGCGATACATTTCAGGCAGCTCCTCGGGGGAGTCCTGCAGGTCGGCATCCATCGTGAAGACCACCCGGCCCGCGGCCTGCTTGAAACCGCAATAGAGTGCGGCGGACTTGCCATAGTTGCGGCGGAAACGGATCCCGTGCACATGGGTGTCCTGTGCGGCCAATTCAAGGATGGTATCCCAACTGCCGTCCGTGCTGCCGTCATCGACGATGATCACTTCGTAGCTGCGTCCTTCCCGTTCCATGACGCGCCCGATCCAGGCGATCAACTCGGGAAGCGACTCCTTCTCATTGAAGGAAGGAACGATGATGCTGAGGTCGAAAGGATATTCCATGGTTTACTGATTGTCGTGGGTGAAAGGATCCTTTCCGTCGGCAAAGGGATCGGTGTCCTTGCCGACCCTGGAAGAAAGGATGGAAGAAAGGACCGTGCCGTACAGGAAGCAGTAGATGAAGTTGGAGAAGAAGGAGATGACCGGCATCTTGTCCTGCATCTGCTCCATCATCGCCGTCGTATTGGAATCCAGGAAGGCGGAATACTGCTCCGCAGCCTGTTCGAAGGCGCGCGTGAACATCTCGGGATCGACGAATTTGGACCAGGCCAGGACGAAGGCCGAATAGATCAGGGCGGATGTCAGGGCGATGGCAGTGCCGCAGGACCGGGCATCCCGCTGCGTGACGCCTTCGTTCTTCGCGGCATAGCGCCGCATGAAAAAGCGCATCAACAGGATGCATCCGACGAATTTCGCCACCCAGAGAACGATGGTTGCGAAGGTGGCAGTCAAGGTCGGCGTCTGGCCGGAACCGTCCTGCAGCCAGAGCTGCTCAGCGAGCATGTAAGCGATGGAAACGGCTCCGAGGACAAGTCCGGCCTTGCCGGCGATATCCCAAACACTCTTTTCTTTCATATCAAATCCGTAGTAACATACAAAGATATAAAAAAAATCGTATCTTTGCTTGCTTGAACAATAACAAGACGATTATGATAAACATCACGTTTCCGGATGGCAGTGTGAGAGCCTATAAGAAAGGCGTCACCGCATATGAAATAGCCATGGGCATCAGCCCGCGGCTGGCTGCCGAAGTGTTGGCAGCATCGGTCAAATTCGCCGGCGAGGCGCCGGAGAGCAAGGGTACTACGTATGACCTGACCCGCCCGATCGAATCCGATGCGACCGTGACCCTCCTCAAGTGGGACTCCGACGAAGCGAAGCGTGTATTCTGGCACTCCTCTTCGCACCTGATGGCGGAAGCGCTCGAGGCCCTGTATCCCGGCGTGAAGTTCGGCATCGGCCCCGCGATCGAGAACGGCTTCTATTATGACGTGGATCTCGGCGGACAGACCATCACCGACGCCGACCTGCCCAAGGTCGAGAAGAAAATGTTGGAGCTGGCCCAGAAGAAGGAAGACTTCAAGCGTATCGAAGTCTCCAAGGCCGACGCCCTGCAGCATTTCACCGAGAAGGGAGACCCCTACAAGTGCGAGTTGATCAGCGAGCTCGAGGACGGCACCATCACCTATTATGAGAATGGCGCCTTCACCGATCTCTGCCGCGGCCCTCACCTCAAGAATACGGATGTCATCAAGGCGGTCAAGCTGACCTCCATCGCCGGTGCCTACTGGCGCGGCGACGAGCACCGTCAGCAGCTGACCCGCATCTATGGCATCACCTTCCCCAAGAAGAGCATGCTCGACGAGTATCTCGTGATGCTGGAGGAGGCCAAGAAGCGCGACCACCGCAAACTCGGCAAGGAGATGGAGTTGTTCACCTTCTCGTCCCGCGTCGGCCTCGGTCTGCCCCTCTGGCTGCCCCGCGGCGCCGTCATGCGCAATATCCTGGAGACCTTCCTGCGCAAGAAGCAGGCGGAGCTGGGTTACCTGCCGGTCGTCACGCCCCATATCGGCAGCAAGGACCTTTATGTCACTTCCGGCCACTATGCGAAATACGGCAAGGATTCGTTCCAGCCCATCCGCACGCCCCAGGAAGGTGAGGAGTACATGCTCAAGCCGATGAACTGCCCGCACCACTGCGAGATTTTCCGCAGCAGCCCCCGTTCCTACAGAGATCTGCCGCTGCGGCTGGCAGAGTTCGGCACGGTCTACCGCTATGAGCAGAGCGGCGAGTTGCACGGACTGACCCGCGTCCGCGGTTTCACCCAGGACGATGCGCACCTGTTCTGCCGTCCCGACCAGCTCCAGGAAGAGTTCGAGAAGGTCATCGACCTGATTCTCTATGTCTTCAAGACCCTGAAGATGACGGATTACATGGCACAGATTTCCCTCCGCCACCAGACCGACCACAGCAAGTACATCGGTTCGGAGGAGAATTGGGAGAAGGCCGAGCAGGCGATCATCGACGCGGCGGCGAACAAAGGCCTGAACACCGTGATCGAGTATGACGAGGCCGCATTCTATGGCCCGAAACTCGACTTCATGGTCAAGGACGCCCTCGGCCGCCGCTGGCAACTGGGCACCATCCAGGTGGACTACAACCTGCCCGAGCGCTTCCAGCTGGAATATACGGACGCTGACGGCAGCAAACAGCGCCCGGTGATGATCCACCGCGCTCCCTTCGGCTCGATCGAGCGTTTCACCGCCGTCGTGCTCGAGCATACGGCCGGACACCTGCCTCTCTGGCTCAGCCCGGATCAGGTTAAAGTCCTGCCAATCAGCGAAAAATATGCAGATTATGCGAAAAAAGTTTGCGAATTGCTGAATTATTCCGAAATTCGCGCTTCCGTAGATGCAAGGAACGAAACCCTCGGCAAGCGTATCCGTGAGATCGCCGCGCTCCGGGTTCCTGTTCTTGTCATCGTCGGAGAAAAGGAAGTCGCCGAAGGCACGGTCTCGGTGCGGCGCAATGGTGCCGATGCCGGATCGATGTCCGTCGATGCTTTTGTTGAATATTTCAAGGCCGCAGTGGCTGAAGAATTATCATAACTTATTGTGTATTATTAACGTATAGGAGGATTACTTATCGCAGCGCCTTACAGACCGAAGCCCTCGGGCTTCAAACCGAAAGGAAAGAAACCGGCTCTCACCCCGATGCAGCAGAAGGGTGAGAACGAACTGAACATCAACGAGGAGATCACCGCTCCTCAGGTGCGTCTCGTCGGGGAGAACATCCCCGAGCAGGGCATCTACCCCATCGCCAAGGCCCGTGCCCTGGCGGAAGAGCTCGAACTCGACCTGGTTGAGATCAGTGCGAAAGCCGATCCTCCCGTATGCAAGATCCTGGACTATCAGAAATATCTCTATCAGCAGAAGAAGAAAGCGAAGGAGATGAAGTCCAATTCTGCGAAGATCGTCATCAAGGAGATCCGTTTCGGTCCCAACACCGACGAGCACGACTTCCAGTTCAAGCTGAAGCATGCCCAGGGATTCCTCCAGGAGGGATCGAAGGTGAAAGCCTCGATCTTCTTCCGCGGACGTTCGATCATGTTCAAGGATCAGGGCGAGAAGCAGTTGCTCCGTTTCGCCGTCGAGCTCGAAGAGTATGGCCGGCCGGAAAACATGCCGGTCCTCGAAGGTAAGCGGATGACGATGATGATCGCCCCTTTGAAGAAGAAATAATCGCGAGAGCGATACAATTATTAACTATTAACAAACAAAACAATGGCAAAGCTTAAAACCAACTCCGGTGCCAAAAAGCGCTTCACGCTTACCGGATCGGGAAAAATCAAGAGGAAGCACGCTTATCACAGCCACATCCTCACCAAGAAGACCAAGAAGCAGAAGAGAAATCTCGACCATTTCGCCATCCTCGACAGGGCTGACGAAGTGAGAGTCAAGGAAATGCTGGTCCTCTAAGAATCATCAAAGTTTAACTTGGATGTGCAGTTTGAGAGAATCCGCAAGACGGATCACTGCCTCCAGAAAAAATCAAATTTATGCCTAGATCAGTTAATTCAGTCGCCTCCAGGGCGCGCCGCAAGAAGATCCTCAAGCAGACTAAGGGCAACTTCTTGTCGAGAAGAAATGTTTGGACGGTTGCGAAGAACACCTACGAGAAAGGTCTCACCTACGCATACCGCGACCGCAAGGCCAAGAAGCGCAACTTCCGCGCTCTTTGGATCCAGAGAATCAACGCCGCTTGCCGTCAGCACGGCATCACTTACTCCCAGTTCATGGGCCAGATGGCGAAGAAGAACATCGGTCTCAACCGCAAGGTGCTCGCCGACCTCGCCATGAACAATCCGCAGGCGTTCGAAGCTGTCATCAAGTCCGTAACCGAATAGCGTAGCAGATTGTGGGCTGGAAGGAATTTCGTCATAACAAGTGGGTCAGGTTCATATTCTGGGCCTTGCTTTACGTGTTATGGGTCATCTGGCTCGGAAACTATTGGTGGCTGCTGGGCCTCATCATCCTCTTTGACCTGATCGTCACGAAGAAAGTCCACTGGCTTTTCTGGCAGAAGGAATACAAGGAAGGTGAGAAGCACAACGTCTGGCTCGACTGGCTCGATGCGATCATATTCGCGGTGGTCGTCGTGACCTTCATCAATATTTTCTTCTTCCAGGCTTTCAAGATTCCTTCCTCCTCGATGGAGAGTACCCTCTATACGGGTGATCATCTCTTTGTAAGCAAGCTGGCCTACGGTCCCCGGCTTCCGGAGACTCCGCTCACGATTCCCTTCACGCACAATGTGTTTCTCGGCAAGGAGTCCTATTCGACCTTGATCCGGAAGGAATACAAGAGGCTGAAAGGCTTCCGTGAGGTGAGACGGGGCGATTGCGTGGTTTTTGGATTCCCGAACGGAGACACCGTGCTCCGCAAGGCGCCGGTCGAAGATTATTACACTTTGTGCCGGACCATCGGACGGGAAACCGCCATCGACAGGCTCGGACCAGTCATCGCCCGTCCTTCGGACAAGAAGGACCACTATGTCAAGCGTTGCGTCGCCATTCCCGGCGATACGCTGCAGGTGATTGAGGGCTTGGTCTGGATCAACGGTCAGCAGCAGCCGACCTATCCCGGACTCCAGCTTACCTACACGGTGAAGACCACCGGACAGAAGATCAACTCCAAGATCATTGAAAAACTCGGGTTCAACCTCGGTGAACTGTTCTTTGATCCGGCCCTGCCGGGTTATCCCGACATGCCGCTGACCGCGGAGCGCCTCGAAAGCGTCAAGGCGATCAGCAGTGTCGTGAGCGTCACTCCGAACCTCGACACCTTCCCCCCGGACTATCCGGATTCCTACTCGGGACTCTTCCCCTTTGCGGACGGGTACGAATGGACGCGGGACTTTTATGGTCCCCTCTGGATTCCGAAGAAGGGCGAGACGGTCGAACTGACGCCGGAAAACCTGCCGCTTTACGAGCGGATCATCTCCGTCTACGAGCACAATACGCTGGAGACGGATGCGCAGGGACAGATCCTGATCAACGGGGAGCCGGCCCACAGCTACACCTTCCAGCAGGATTACTATTTCATGATGGGAGACAACAGGCACAATTCCCTCGACTCAAGGTATTGGGGATTCGTTCCTGAGGATCATATCGTCGGCAGGCCGGCGGTGATCTGGCTCTCGACTGACGGGGACAGGAAATTCCCCCACAACATCCGGTGGCGCAGATTCCTTAAATTTGTATAAAAGCGGACTTGCATTTCCGAAAATTTAAAGCGATATTTGCACCCCCTAATCAGTTTTGAATCAAATATAAAAGTATAACGATATGGCAAAGGTTTGTCAAGTTACAGGACGGAAGAGAATGAAGGGCAACAATGTGGCCCATTCGAAGCTGCGCACCAAGCGCGATTTCTCTCTCAACCTCAAGACCAAGAAGTTCTGGTCCGAGGAGGAGCAGCGTTTCATCACATTGAAGGTTTCTTGCAAGGGTATGAGGATCATCGAGAAGAACGGTCTCGACGCCACCATCCGCGATGCCCAGAAGAAAGGATTAATTAACCTTGTTTAATTTGTACGGTTATGGCAAAGAAAGCGAAAGGTAACAGGGTGCAGGTCATCCTCGAGTGCACCGAGCAGAAAGAGAGCGGCGTTCCCGGAATGTCCCGCTATATCACCACCAAGAACAAGAAGAACAATCCTGAGCGTCTGGAGCGGAAGAAATACAACCCTTACCTCAAGAAAGTCACTGTTCACCGTGAGATCAAGTAATTAACAGGAGGATAAGCTATGGCAAAGAAAGCAGTTGCTACATTCGCGGCGAAGGCCGGCTCCAAGAGCATGGTCAAGTGCATCCGCATGGAGAAGTCTCCCAAGACCGGTGCGTACGTCTTCACCGAGCACCTCGTCGAGGAGTCGAAAGCCAAGGACTATTTCGCGAAGAAATAATCCATCCTGACTGAAGAAATGGAGAAGCTGACTGGCAGTGTTCAGGCAACTTCTCTATTTTCTTGTATAAAGGCGTTCAAACAACCACAGATATGAAAAAGTGTTTCACCCTGTTTGCGGTCGTCGCATGCGCGGCCGCTCTCGTATGCTCCTGTGAGCGCAACAACAAGCTGACCCGCGCCGAAAAGGCGGAGGGCTGGCAGCTCCTTTTCAACGGCAAGGACATGACCGGCTGGCGCGATTTCAACGGTACCGAGCTGACCAACGGCTGGAAGGTCGTGGACGGTTGCATCCAGGCGCCCGGTGACGGCAGCGACGGTTCCGGCTATATCGTCACGGACCGGAAGTATGCCGATTTCGAACTGGTCTGGGACTGGAAACTCACCCATGGCGGCAACAGCGGCATGCTGTACCACGTGGTGGAGAATCCTGTCTTCAAGGTCCCTTACGTGACCGGTCCCGAGTACCAGTTGATCGACAACGAGGGCTGGGAGGAAGTCAATGCCCCTGCGAAACTGGAGGAGTGGCAGAAACTCGGCGTCGACTATGCGATGCATCTCCCGGACTATGCCAAGATGAAGGTGAACCCGCAGGGCGAGTGGAATACCTCCAAGATCGTTTTTGACAACGGCCATGTCGAGCATTGGCTCAATGGCGAGAAGATTCTCGAATTCGAGGCTTGGACCCCCGAGTGGTTCGAACTCAAGAACGCCGGCAAATGGGCGAACGCGCCGGAATACGGTCTCGCCCATGAGGGTGTGATCTGCCTGCAGGACCACGGCGATCCGGCTTCTTTCCGCAACCTCAAGATCAAGGAACTGCCCCACAAGGGCGGACAGGAAGTCAGCCTCTTCAACGGTAAGGATCTCACCGGCTGGGAGCCTTTCGGAGACGGCAAGTGGTCCGTTGATGAGGAGGGCAACCTTCGGATTCAGAACGGCGACAATCGCGAGTATGGCTACCTTGGAACGCGTGAGTACTACAAGGATCTCGACTTGACCCTCGAGTTCAAACAAGTCTCCAACGGCAACTCCGGCCTGTTCTTCCACTCATTTATCGAGGGCTTCAACCATGTCAACGGCTGGCAGTGCGAAGTCGCCCCCAAGGGACACGACACCGGTGGCATCTATGAGTCCTACGGACGCGGCTGGCTGGTCCAGATCCCGGATGAAAAGGAGGAAATCCTGAAGGAAGGAGACTGGAATGCGCTGCGCCTGCGCGTCGAAGGAGACCATGTCCAGACCTGGCTCAACGGTGAGCCGATGATCGATATCAACGACGAGAAGATCGGCGCTGCCACGGGCCGCATCATGCTGCAGCTTCACGACGGCAATGACATCGAGGTCCTCTGGCGCAACTTCGTCCTGACCGTTCTCTGATTCCGGATCGGAATCCGTCGATCTCAGCGGCCTCCGGGGGCAAACTTGCCCTGCGGAGGCCGCTGATTTTTCATAAAAAGAGTTATCTTTGTAAGATAAGAATAATACGCTGATGGGAATCTTCGACAAAGGAGTACAGAAGACAAAGCAGAGTTTCTTCCAGAAGCTGTCCCGCGCCGTGGTCGGCAAGTCCAAGGTCGACGACGAGACGCTGGACGCCATAGAAGAGGCGCTGGTCGCTTCCGACATGGGTGTCGACACGACGCTCAAGATCATCGACAATCTCGAGGACCGGGTGGAGAGGGACAAGTATCTGTCTTTCGAAGAGCTGGTCGGCATCCTTCGGGAGGAGATCGGTGCGCTGCTGGATGTGGACAGCGAGGAAGGCCCTGTGGAGCCCTTCGACTTCTCCAAGAAGCCCTACGTGATGATGGTGGTCGGCGTCAACGGCGTTGGCAAGACCACGACCATCGGCAAACTGGCATCCAGCCTCAAGGCCCAGGGCAAGAAGGTAATCATCGGTGCCGCCGATACATTCCGGGCGGCTGCCGTGGACCAGCTGGACATCTGGGCTCAGCGGGCGGGCGTGGACATTGTCAAACAGAAAATGGGTTCGGATCCCGCTTCGGTGGCATACGATACCGTGAGCAGCGCCGTGGCGAAAGGCGCGGACGTGGTCCTGATCGATACGGCAGGCCGTCTCCACAACCGCGTCGACCTGATGAACGAGCTGACCAAGATCCGCAACGTGATGCGCAAGGTCGTCCCCGACGCCCCGCACGAGGTCCTGCTGGTGCTGGACGCCTCCACGGGCCAGAATGCCTTCCAGCAGGCCAAGGAGTTCTCCCGGGCGACCGATGTCAGCGCCCTGGCGATCACCAAGCTGGACGGAAGCGCGAAGGGCGGCGTCGTGATCGGTGTCGTGGACCAGTTCAAGGTGCCCGTCAAGTTTATCGGCATCGGGGAGGGGATCGATGACTTGAAAGTGTTTGACAAGAAGGAATTTGTCGAGTCGCTCTTCTCCCTGGAAGATTTGAAGAAATAAACATTGAAACGATATGAAGCTTTCTTACGGTTGGCTCAAGGATTATCTTGAGTGTGAACTTACTCCGGCCCAGGTGGCCGAGGCCATGACTGCCATCGGGATCGAGGTCGATTCCGTGGAGGAGCAGGAAGAGATTCCCGGCGGACTGGCCGGGGTTGTCGTGGCGGAAGTGTTGGAGTGCGAGCCCCATCCGGACTCGGACCATCTTCACATCACGAAGGTGAATGACGGGAGCGGGGAACCCCTGACCGTCGTGTGCGGGGCTCCCAATGTCGCCGCCGGTCAGAAAGTCCTGTTTGCACGGATCGGCACCGTCCTTCCCGGTGACTTCAAGATCAAGCGGTCCAAGATCCGCGGTGTGGAGTCCCTGGGCATGATCTGCGCCAAGGATGAGCTGGGGATCGGCGAGGACCATTCCGGCATCATGGTGCTCGAGCCCGAGGCGGTCGTCGGTACGCCGGCCAAGGACTACCTGCATCTCAAGACGGAAGCCGTCATCGAATATGAAATCACGGCGAACCGCGTGGATGCGGCTTCCCACATCGGTGTCGCGCGCGACCTGTATGCCTGGCTCCAAGCCAATGACAAGCCCTCCAGGCTCAATTATCCGGATGTCTCCGCTTTCCGCAAAGGGGAAGAGGGGGGACTGAAGGTCGAGGTGCTGGATCCCGACGGCGCTCCCCGCTATACGGGAGTGACCATCGAGGGCGTGAACATAGCCCCTTCCCCGGAATGGCTGCAGAAGAAACTGCTTTCCATCGGCCTGCGTCCCATCAACAATGTCGTCGACATCTCCAATTTCGTCCTCTTCGAAATGGGACAGCCGCTGCATACCTTTGATGCTGACAAGGTGGACGGCGGCACCGTCATTGTGCGCCGTGCCCTGCCGGGAGAGCCCATCCGTACCCTCGATGAGGTGGACCGCAAGCTGGACACTTCCGATATGGTCATCGCCAACGCGAACGGACCGATGTGCATCGCCGGCGTATTCGGCGGCATCGACTCGGGCGTCACGGACGCGACGAAGAATGTCTTCCTGGAGAGCGCTTATTTCGATCCGGGCTCCGTCCGAAAGACGTCCAAGCGGCACGGACTGCAGACCGACGCTTCCTTCCGTTTCGAGCGGGGCGCCGATCCGCTGATTGCGCCATACGCGCTCAAGCGGGCCGCCCTATTGATCCAGGAACTGGCCGGCGGCCGGATCGTCGGCCCCGTATGGGATGTCTATCCCAACAAGTTCAAGGAAGTGGAAATCGACCTGGACTACGACCGCATCGAGGCCTTCATCGGCGAGAAGATCGGCCACGACCGGATTGAAAAGATTCTGGCCGCGCTCCAGTATGAATTCCGCGAGAAGCGTCCCGGCGGCGCCCGGGTGGCGGCACCTTCCTACATGGTCGATGTTACGCGGGAGTGCGACGTCGTCGAGGAGATCCTGCGCATCCACGGTTATGACAGCATCGCCCTGCCGAAGCACATGAAGATGTCGGTCAACGCATCCCCGACTCCCGATCCCGAGGCCATCCGCAACAACATCTCCAACTTCCTGGCCTCCAACGGATTCGTGGAGACGATGAACAATTCCCTGACCAAGGGTGAGTACTACGAAGGCCTTCAGACCTGGCCGGCGGAGCGTTCCGTCCATATCGTCAATCCGCTCAGTTCCGATTTGAACGTGATGCGCCAGACCCTGATCCTGAACGGCCTGGAGGTCATCGCGTACAACATCAACCGTCAGATTCCTTCCCTCAAGATCTTCGAATACGGCTCCGTTTACCAGCGCTTGCCGGGAAAGGAGGGAACGACGCTCGAGGGCTATGAGGAGCATCCCTGCTTCTCCCTGCTGATGACCGGCACGCCGGAGAAATCCTGGCGGGTCGAGGCACCGAAGAGCAATTACTTCCAGCTCAAGGGTTATGTCGAACTGCTGCTCCGTCGCTACGGCGCCGATTTGTATCAGATGAATACGACCTCCGCTCCGGCTGATGTATTCGCAGAGGGCGTGGTCTATCTGATGCCCGGCTCGAACAAGCAGATCGCGGTGATGGGTACCGTCCATCCCAAACTGGCCCGCCGTTTCGGCGTGAAGCAGCCGGTTTTCGCGGCTGAAATTGACTGGAACGCCCTCTTCACCCTGGTCAAGCGCGACAAGGTTGCGTTCAAGGAACTGCCCAAGTTCCCCGAAGTGCGCAGGGATCTCGCTTTGCTCTTGGATGAGTCCGTGAGCTATGCCGACCTGCGGGCCGCCGCTTTCAAGGCGGGCAAGAAACTGATTCGCCAAGTCACGCTTTTCGACGTGTACCGGGGAGACAAGATTCCCGCGGGCAAGAAGCAGTATGCCCTGAGTTTCGCCATCCAGGATCTGGAAAAGACCCTGACCGACGCGGATGTGGAGCGCGTGATGGAGAAGCTCCTTTCCACCTTCCAGAACCAGTTCGGCGCCGTCCTGAGATAATGAAAGCGATCCGTACCACCGTCGCGGTCCTGCTGGCCGTCCTGCTTTGTCTTTCCGCTTGCAGCCGGAAGGACAAGGTGATCCCGCGTGCCACGATGGCGGATATCTATGCGGATCTTTTCATTGCCGACCAATGGCTGCGGGACCAGGATGATCTGTTTTACAACGCCGACACGATGCGTTTCTATGAGCCCATCTTCCGGAAATACGGTTACACGACCCTGGACTTTCGCAAAAGCGCCAATTATTATTTGCAGGATTCCCGCCGTTTCGCCCGTATTCTGCGGCAGGCTTCCATCCAGTTGGAAGATCATGCCAAGTACCTGGAACGGCTCTCCTCCGACATGGAAAGCGTCCGGTCGGAGATCAAGCGCCTGATGGACGCCACCCATGTCCCGACCGCGTTTTACGATTCGTCTTTCTTTGCCCGCGCCGCTGGTTTCAGGATTGCACTGAAACAGGATGAGTGGGGCGCCTGGATGCCGGATAATTGAGTATGTTGAGGGAAAAGATCGTTTTCGGCCCCATCCGTAGCCGCAGGCTCGGATCCTCGCTCGGCATCAATCTGCTGCCGGAGCGCGGGAAACTCTGCAATTTCGACTGCATCTATTGTGAATGCGGCTGGAACCGGGACGGCCGGGGCGACAAGTCCCTGCCGGATTTGGAGATGCTCCGGGAGGCGCTGGAGGCCAAACTGGCCGCTTGTGCTGCCGCTGGGACCGAAATTGACTCCATCACTTTCTCCGGGGACGGGGAGCCGACGCTCAATCCCGCTTTTCCCCAGATCATCGATGCGACCCTGGAACTGCGCGACCGTTTCTATCCGGACGCCCGCGTGTCGGTCCTGACCAACGCCACGTGTCTGGACGATCCGGCCGTTTTCGAGGCGCTTCGCAAGGTGGACAGCCCGATCCTGAAACTGGATGCTCCTACGACGGAGCAGGCGCGTCTCGTCAACCGCCCTGCCGGGCGTTACGAGGTGTCCCGCGTGATTGAGGGAATGCGCCGGTTCGAGGGGGATTTCATCTTGCAGACGATGTTTCTCCGGGCAAAGGGATTCGATTCGTCCGAACCGCGTTCCCTGCAAGCCTGGATGGATATCGTGCGGGACTTGCGGCCCCGTCAAATCATGGTTTATACGATTGCCCGGCCCACGCCGCAGGCCGGACTGACCAAATTCTCCGCGGCGGAAATGGCAGCGATGCTGCGACCCCTTATCGAAGAAGGTTTTAATATTCAAATATATGAATGACTTGTTTGAAAAATACGGGTATAGCCCGGATCAGGAAAAGATCGGCAGGACGCTTGAGCTGATCGCTTCCAGCCTGGACGAAGTCGCTTCGCCCGACCGTCTGAAGGACTGCTTCTCCTTGATGGATCTCACCACGCTTCACGCGACGGATACCGTCGCTTCCGTGAAGAAACTCGTCGCGAAGGTAAACGGCCTGCCCCAAGCCTATCCGACCTACCCGCTGCCCGCTTCCATCTGCGTCTTCCCCAACTTTGCGGCTACGGTCGCCAGGGAACGCAAGGATCCGGCCGTCCATGTGACGGCTGTCGCCGGTTGTTTCCCCGCTTCCCAGAGTTTCCTGGAAGTGAAGGTGCGCGAATGTGAACTGGCCGTCGAGACCGGTGCCGACGAGATTGACATCGTCCTGGCGCTCAATGCTTTCCTGGCCGGTGATTATGCCACCGTCAAGGATGAGATCGCGGCCATGAGACAGGCTGTCGATGCCGCGGGAGCGAAACAGGGACGCCGGATTGTCCTGAAGGTCATCCTTGAGACGGGATTGCTGGTGTCTGCGCCCAACATCGCCGCCGCAGCCTTCCTCGCGATGGAGGCCGGCGCCGATTTCATCAAGACTTCGACCGGCAAGGTGGAGGTCAATGCCACGCCGATGGCCGCCTTCGTCATGTGCGAGGCGATCAAGGCTTTCTATGCCAAGACCGGCCGCAAGGTCGGCTTCAAGGCTGCCGGCGGCATCTCTTCCGCCAAGGATGCCCTGTGCTATTACTCGATCGTTTCCTCCGTGCTGGGCGCCGGTTGGCTGCACAAGGATTTCTTCCGTTTCGGTGTCAGCCGTCTCGGCAACAGCCTGATGGGAGCCATCGAGCAGAACACTGTCAGCTATTTCTGATTCCTCGAATCCAAGAAACCACTAAAACGATAACCCATGACTTTCTCGATGATTATCCAGCTGCTGATCGTGCTGGCCGCCCTGTATGTCGGCTCGCGCTACGGCAGCCTGGCCCTGGGCGCCATTTCCGGCATCGGCCTGGCCATCCTGGTTTTCGGCTTCGGCCTGAAACCCGGTACGCCTCCCACGGATGTCATTTACATCATCATCGCCGCCGTGACCTGCGCGGGAACCTTGCAGGCCTCGGGAGGTATGGACTGGATGATCCAGATTGCGGAAAAGATGCTGCGCAAGCATCCGGACCACATCACTTTCCTGGCCCCGCTGACCACCTTCTTCCTGACGGTCCTGGTCGGCACCGGTCACGTGGTCTATACGCTGATGCCCATCATCTGTGACATCGCCCTCAAGAAGAACATCCGTCCCGAACGTCCGTGCGGCGTGGCTTCCATCGCCTCCCAGGTGGGTATCACCTGTTCGCCGATCGCAGCGGCCGTGGTGGCCTTCGTGACCATCTCCAACGCCAACGGCTACATGGTCGCCATTCCCCAGGTCCTGATGGTCACCCTTCCCGCCTGCATCATCGGCCTGTTGTTCGCGTCACTGGCATCCTACCGCAGGGGCAAGGATCTGGACAAGGATCCCGAATTCCTGAAGAGAAAGGCCGACCCCGAACTGTACCAGTACATGTACGGCAACAGCGCCACCACCCTGGACCGCGTGATCACCAAAGAGGCGAAGGCCTCCGTGTTCATCTTTCTGGCCGCCCTGCTGGTCATCGTCGGATTCGCGTTCTGCCAGATGATCCATGTCACCCGTGACGGCGCTTCGGTCACCCTGGCCGCCGCCCTGGGCATCCCCAAGATGAATATCATCATCCAGATCATCATGCTGACCGCCGCCGCCTGCAACATCATGTTCTGCAAGGCGAAACCCAAGAAAGCGGTCGGCGGTGCCGTTTGGCAGTCCGGCATGGTCGCCGTCGTGGCCATCTACGGCATTGCCTGGCTGGCGGATACCTATTTCGGCAATTATATGGACCAGATGAAGGTGATGCTCGCCGACCTGGTGACCAATTACCCCTGGAGCATTGCGTTCGTCTTCTTCCTGGTATCGGTCCTGATCAATTCCCAGGGCGCCGTCGTCGTGGCGATGCTGCCGCTGGCTTACGAGTTGGGCATCGCCGGTCCCGTCCTGCTGGGTGTGCTGCCGAGCGTTTACGGTTACTTCTTCATTCCGAACTATCCTTCGGATATCGCGACGGTCAACTTCGACCGTTCCGGAACGACGGTGATCGGCAAATATCTGCTTAACCACAGCTTCATGATGCCGGGGCTGATTGCGGTGATCATATCCACGGTCATCGGTTATCTGATCACGAGCGTGATCTTCCCGGGCTATTTCGCCTCGTTTATTCAGTAAAATCGGGCGTTTTTCCGTCTTTGCATCGGCCTTCTACATTTGTGGGAGGCCGATTTTGCTTTTTATCCGTGTTAAATTTTTTCACACGGATAGCTATCCTTACATTTGTCCCGGACTGAAACATTGAAAGCTATGAAGAATTTCCTGAGACTGCTGCCCGTGCTGCTGCTCGCCGGCTGTGCGCACGGAGGACTGGAGCCGGACCGGGCCCGGTCCGTCGACTTGTCCGGTATCGGACACGAGATGATCGTCCTGGGCGAGAAACTGGACGATCCCTATTCCCTGGATAACATGCAACTGGCGGTCCGCTCGCTGTATCCCGACAAGGCTGCCCGTCTGGACCTGCGGCCGACGGACATTTACGTCCGTTTCCTACCGAAGGACGATGTCCAGTTCGAGCGCCTTGAAGCGCTGGGACTCGAGCTGGTGGACCATCCCCTGGACCACCGTATCGTCCGGGAGGGAGACTATTATCAAGACCCGGAAATCGGCCAGGGACAGATTACCTGGCAGTATGCCGTCGTTCCGGCCGACTTCTCCTTCCCGACGGGGATTCTATGTGAGGTGCTGGACGAATGCTACATTGCTGACAACGATGCGCATACGCGTGCGGAGGACATCGACTGGCGGGCGGTGGAACGGGAATCTTTCCGCCTGACCGGCAATGGCGCCCTGCTGTCTCCGGACACACGTGCGGAAGGGGAGTCATTCGCCCCGGCCGGGCGCATCACCGTGCTGGATGAGGAGAGCAACAACGGCGTCCCGGCCGGCCTCTCCGGGGTGAAGGTCTGTGTCAATTCCTTTGTCAAGTATGCCACGGCCTATACGGACGACGAGGGCTGTTACGAGATATCGAAATCCTTTTCAGAAGACGTGCGCTACCGCCTGGTCTTCCGGAACCGTAGGGGCTTCGCCATCGGGGTGAACCTGGTGCTGGTCCCGGCGTCGATGTCCACGCTGGGGAAGCATTCCCCGGAAGGGATCGATGTCACGGTGGACAAGGATTCGGACTGGAAACTGTTTACGAGATGCGCCGTCAACAATGCGACGGCCCGGTATTTCGACCGCTGCAACGAGGAGGGAGACGTATCCGCTCCGCCCTCGAACCTGCGGCTCTGGATATTCCGCTCGCTGGGAGTGAGCAGCACGCCGATGCTTCAGCAGGGCGTCATGGTCGATTCCGGCAAGCTGGGAGAATTCCTGGGGGATTATGCCAGCCTGGTCAAGATGTTCCTGCCGGACATCACCCTCGGTTTGAAATACTGCCATGACCATGCCTCCATCTATTCTGAAACGGTCCATGAACTCTCGCACGCCAGCCATTTCATCCGGGCTGGAAAGGAGTACTGGGAGCGTTTTATCCGCTTCATCCTCAAATCGTATGTCACCAGTCTCGGGATTACCTACGGGACCGGGCTGGAGGAGGATGCCGGGTACTGCGAAGTCGGCGAGATGTGGGGCTATTTTTTCGGCAACCTGCTTTTCCG
Source organism: Bacteroidales bacterium (assembly GCA_017400135.1). Lineage (GTDB taxonomy): Bacteria > Bacteroidota > Bacteroidia > Bacteroidales > UBA932 > Cryptobacteroides. The sequence continues at coordinate 117,273 of JAFPVJ010000009.1, read as the reverse complement.
GGCACGGTACGGGCGGGGGACGCCGGCGGAAGGACTGACGCAATGGTTCTATCCCCAGATTCTGATGTACCTGGAGGAGAGAGGATTGGACGCCGCCAAGATTTTCAGCGTCCTGGGGCCCGATGTGGTGGGACGCGAGGCTTTCCAGGAAGCCTTGTCCGACCAGTATCCTGAGCACTACAGCGTCATCAGCCAGGCATTTGACAGATATAGATATTGACGACTATGAAAACTTCGCTTCAAGTATGTGTGGCAGTGCTTGCGCTGTCCCTGGCCTCGGCCTGCATTCCAGCCCCGGCCTTTGCCCAAAACGCATCTCTCGGTACCAATCTGGCGGGATATGCCAACTTCGGTACGCTCAACTGCGAGGCCTCGTGGGCCGTCGCGAGGCGCTGGAGCCTGACGGCGGGATTGCGTTACAACCCGTTCACCTATTCCGGCGGCGTCGATGAGGGCCCGCGCGAGTTCCGGCAACGCACGGTCGCGCTGGGGACCCGGTACTGGCCCTGGCACATTTTCTCCGGATGGTGGCTCGCGGCCAAGGCGCAGTATCAGGAATATAACATTGGCGGTTTCCTGTCTCCCGAGACCCGGGAAGGGGACAGGGTCGGAGGGGGTCTGTCGGCCGGATATACCTATATGCTGGGTCCGCATTTCAACCTCGAGGCGGGCGCCGGCGTCTGGGCCGGGAAGGACTGGTATACCTTATATGCCTGTCCCAGTTGCGGCCGGACCCTGGACAAGGGAAATGCGAAATTCCTGATGTTGAATGAAGTCCTGCTGGGATTGACCTATGTTTTTTGACGGATTCCGCTGCGGGATTCCATTGCTCTTGCTGGGATTGGCGTCCTGTTCCATTCGCGAAGACCGGTCGGAGTGCCCGAGTCTCGTCATCCTCGATTGTTCCTGCCTGGATGCCGGAGCTTTGGCAGAGACGGGCTGCGACGAATTGTCGTGGGTACTCTCGGCCGGGGATTTCCGCCGTACGGGTCGTTTCCCGGCGGATGAACTGCCTTCCGAATACATCGTGGAAGCGCCTCGTACGGAGGGAACTCTGATCGTGATCGCCGGAGACGACGGCCTTTTCGAAGCGGACGAGGGGCTGCGGATTCCGGAAGGGGAATCTTGTCCGCCCCTGTTCGCCTTCCAGGCTGCCGTGGATGCCACGCTTCCCGAGGTCCGGGTTCCCGTGCTCCTCTACAAGCGGCATGCGCGGCTGGAAGTCCGACTGCGCGACCTGCTGCAGGAGAGCCTGAGCTACGTTGTCCTGGGGAGCGTCTGTGGCTATGGTCCGGACCTGGAGCCGCTGCCGGGTGTCTTTCGCGTCCCGCTCTCCCCGGACGGGGAAGGGCGCTGCCACGTCGTGCTCCCCGCCCAGACCGACGGATCCCTGTCCCTGTGCGTGTACCGCTACGGGGAGCTCGACCGCATTTTCTCCATCGGGGAATACATCCTGGACAGTGGATATGACTGGGAGGCGCCGGATCTGGAGGATATCACGCTGGAGATCGATTATGTGGACGGAACCGCCCGGATTAAAATCGACCAATGGTCAAAAACTCTTTATTTCACTATTGCAGTTTAAAATATTTTCGTATATTTGCAGTCCTAAAAAGCGCGCGGGTGGCGGAATGGTAGACGCGCTAGTTTCAGGAGCTAGTGCTGTAAAAGGCGTGTGAGTTCGAGTCTCATCCCGCGCACAAGAGGGGGCGAAATAACGCCTCCTCTTTTTTTGAGAAGTGAAGATTGCAAGATATGCAGGAAATCAGAAACATCGCGATCATCGCCCACGTCGACCATGGCAAGACCACCCTCGTGGACCGGATGATCTATCAGGCCAACCTGGTTCGCCAGCCGGAGAATCTCGGCCAGTTGATCCTGGACAACAACGACCTGGAGCGCGAACGCGGCATCACCATTCTGGCGAAAAACGTGTCCGTGACTTACAAAGGAGTGAAAATCAATATCATCGACACGCCCGGGCACAGTGATTTCGGCGGCGAAGTCGAGCGCGTCCTGAATATGGCGGACGGCGTCCTCCTTCTGGTCGATGCTTTCGAAGGTTGCATGCCCCAGACCCGTTTCGTACTGCAGAAAGCCCTCCAGATGGGCAAGAAGCCCGTCGTGGTCATCAACAAGGTGGACAAGCTCAACTGTCGTCCGGACGAGGTGCAGGAAGAGGTCTTCGACCTGATGTTCAACCTGAACGCGACCGAGGAGCAGCTGGATTTCAAGACCGTTTACGGCAGTGCCAAGCAGGGCTGGATGTCGCTGGACTGGAAGAATCCGACCGGTGACATCACTCCGCTGCTGGACACGATCCTCGAGGAAATTCCCGCTCCTGCGCAGGTGGAGGGTACGCCCCAGATGCTGATTTCCTCGCTGGAGTATTCTCCTTACGTGGGACGGATCGCGGTCGGACGCATCACCCGCGGAGAACTGGTTTCCGGCACGACCATCAGCCTGTGCAAGCGTTATGACATCGTCCAGAAGCAGAAGATCAAGCAGTTGATGGTTTTCGAGGGCCTGGGCAAAAAGAACGTGGACCGGGTCGGCTGCGGCGACATCTGCGCCGTGGTCGGCATCGACGGATTCGAGATCGGTGACACGATCGCGGATCTGGAGAACCCCGAGGCGCTTCCTCCGATCGCGGTGGATGAGCCTACGATGAGCATGCTCTTCACGATCAACAATTCCCCCTTCTTCGGCAAGGACGGCAAGTTCGTCACTTCCCGCCACCTGAAGGAAAGGCTCGAAAAAGAGTTGGAGAAGAACCTGGCCCTGCGCGTGAAGCCCGGCCTGGGTGCGGATTCCTTCGTGGTGTACGGCCGTGGCGTCCTGCACCTGTCCGTGCTGATCGAGACGATGCGCCGGGAAGGGTTTGAACTGCAGGTCGGCCAGCCGAAGGTGCTGGACAAGACGATCGGCGGGCAGCGCTGCGAACCGGTCGAGGATCTGTCCATCGAGGTACCCGAGGAGTTTGTGGGTGCCGCGATCGAGATTTCGACCCGCCGCAAGGGCGCCCTGGTCCGGATGGAGCCGCGCGGCGACCGGACCCTGCTGGAGTTCGAGATCCCGACCCGCGGCCTGATGGGCCTGCGCAGCAACCTGCTGACCGCCACCCAGGGCGAAGCCGTCGTGGCGCACCGATTCAAGGAGTACCAGCCGTTCAAAGGCGAACTGGAACGCCGCAACAACGGTTCCCTCGTCTCCCTGGAGACCGGTGAGGCGATTGCCTACTCGATGAACAAACTGCTGGATCGCGGACGTTTCTTCGTGGAGCCCGGCGAGCCGATTTACGGCGGTCAGGTGGTGGGTGAGCATACGCGCGAGCGCGATCTCAACATCAACATTTGCAAGACCAAGAAGCTGACCAACGTGCGCGCTTCCGGTTCGGATGAGAAGGTCGTCCTTCCCCCGGCCATCAAATTCTCCCTCGAAGAGGCCCTGGAATACATTCAGGACGATGAGATGGTGGAGGTGACGCCGCATGCGATGCGCATCCGCAAGATCCTGCTTGACCCGCTGGCGCGCAAGCGTGCGGGGGCCGATGCGGAGGACGAATAATTTTTTTTCTTTTCAGAAAAGAATTGTTACCTTTGCATCCCTAAATCTGTTTTCAGGTCAAGATGGACGAGAAATTGCTGATCGGACTCGACGGATTGAAGGCCGGCAGAAGCCATTTTGAGTGGCACGCTGACGGAAAGTTCTTTGGAGATTTTGAGAATTCCGAGATTCTGGACGCCGACATCGACGTCCGGGCCGAGGTGGAGAAATCGGGCGCCTCGATCCTGGTGGACAGCCGGGTTGAGGGGACGGTCACGGTCGCTTGCGACCGCTGCCTGGCAGATTTGAAGCTGCCGGTGGAGACCGGATTCCGCCTGAAGGTACGCTTCGGCGAGGGCGAAGGATTGGCGGAGGAGGATGGCCGTGAGGTGATCACGGTTGAGGACCGGGAGTCCGGCATCGACCTGGGCCAGATCCTCTACGACTATGTGTACACATCGCTGCCGCTGGTCCGTGTCCATCCCGACGGGGAATGCGACCCCGAGGTCGTGAAGTACCTGGGAGGGACCGTCCCTGAAATGCCGGAGGCGTCTGAATCGGAGAATCCTTTTGCATCTCTGAAGACTTTGTTGGAAAAGAAATAGTATTTAAATAAAAGAGTAACATGGCACATCCGAAACACAAACTCTCCAAGCAGAGAAGAGACAAGAGGCGTACCCACGATTTCGCCCCTGTTCCGACCCTGGCGACCTGCCCGAACTGTGGCGCTACCGTTATGTACCACAGGGTATGCCCCGAGTGCGGCTACTATCGCGGCCGTCAGATCATCGAGAAGAGCGCTGAATAATCCAGCGCCCTTTTTATAACGGCTCCTTAGTTCAACGGATAGAACGTGGGTTTCCTAAACCTAAAATACAGGTTCGATTCCTGTAGGAGCTACGAAAAAAGCATCGCCTGCGCGATGCTTTTTTCGTAACTCCTACCTAGAAGAAGAGTTTGTGACTCAGGCGGTGGGGCTGGATGGCGAGGCCGAAGCGGAGCATGTGCTTGAGGAAGACGTCCGGGACGGCACAGTCCAGCTGGTCCTCGTCATAGCCATAGTGATAGCGGGCGATCAGGTAGAACCAGTCGGAACTGCGGGTGGGCCGGATGGCGATTTCAGCGTTGATGTTGGCCGGGATGTCACCCTTGAAGAGGGGAGTCACCGAGGCCGAGACCATCAGCCGCCGGTCCCGCGTGTGATAACACAGGCCCGCATTGACGTACCCTTGATACTTGTCCAGCATCTCGAAGGAGAAATCGTTGTAGATCGATCCGATGCCGAAACGGCCGGTCAGCTGGGCCGTGAAACAACCTCCGAAGGTGTGCGTATAGGTTGCGAACACACAGCCGATGCTGCGCGACAGGGCACCGTCGTAGCCGTTCGAACGGTGCTCGAAGCCGAAGAGGATGTCATTGACGACGCCGTCGGGTCCCGTCTTGAACGGGTGGTAGGCATAGATGCCGGGGGTGTAAATGTTGCTCTTGAAGGGGTTCGAAGGCTTGTACACTTCCCAGATCGCCATCTGGGTGTAGGCAAAGAAGAGATCCCAGTCCTTGCCTCCGATATTCTGCAAGGCATTGAATTTCAGACTGATCTGGAAAGTCAGGTCGTTGGTGTCCCAGTTCGGCCGGGTGTTGAGGGGAAGGCCTGTCGTGATATAGTTTTCCTTGAAGATGCTGAGCATCGGCTCGTCTGCCGCGGCGCGGAAACCGAGGGACAGCAGGACCGCAAGGAGCAGGAGGGACTTGCGCATGACGGCACTCATTTCTCCCACATCACCAGCCGGTACAGGTTGCAGCCGATGAAGTTGCCGATGACCAGGCAGGCATACAGGCCCAGGACCTCCCAGAGATGCTCTCCCAGGAAGGAGAACGGCACCGTCAGGTAATAGAAGGCGTCCGCGATGCAGTGCGGGAAGCCGCAGAGGATGAAGAGAGGGATGCCCAGCAGCAGAGGCAGCCACTTTTCCTGGCGCCCCCAGAAGACGGAGGTCGTGACGATGAAGCCGCAGCCGATGGCAAGAGCTCCGCTACGCAGCGCTCCGTTGGCCAGGCGCCCTTCCAGTAGCTTCTGCGCGGTCCCCTGAAGGTCCATGGGGGACAGGCGGGCCAGCAGGCCGACCAGCAGGCATCCGACGATGTTGCCCAGCAGGACCAGGAAGGTGTCGGGAATCTCGCTCCAGGATTGGACGAAGCCGACGACGCCCGTGTAGAGCTTCATCTTGTAGCGGACCACGGTGATGAGACCGAAGGCGAAGAATACTGCGCCGGCAATGCCACCCAGGGCCAGGTTGCCGAAGCCGCCGATGCCGATCGCGATGCCGGCCAGGATGGCCGAGCGGAACATTTTTGCTTTTGTCATTGCTGCCAGGAGATTGGACAAATCAAAGATACGGACTTTTTCATTTTTTTCCTAAATTTGTATGATTGTGCCCTAATGCACGATCCCTGGCGAAGTGAGCAAGAAAAGTCTGATAATCTGCCTTTGCGTACTGGCGCTCCTGATAGCCGCTATCGGAGTGGGCGTGAAGATGTTATACTCCGGGAAGCCTCAGTCTTCCGACGGAGAGCCTGCGGTATCCCATGCGGGAATCCTTCAGGCTGTCCCGTCCGACGCGGCGCTGGTTTTCTGTTTCCAGAACGCCAAGTCCGGCGTTTCGATGCTGGATGACCGCACCAAGCTTTTCCGCTCTTTGCTGGGCGGGCATCCGGCGTTCGGCAAGTTTGTCGCGACGCTGCCGGACAGCGTTTCGCTGAAGGCACAGCCGATGGCGGTTTCCGTCCATTACTCGGAGACGCTGGTCCCCCTGATGATCCTGGATGCCGGACAAGCGCAGGATACGACGGAGCTGGCCCGGGGCGTATTGGACTATGCGGAGCGTTGCGCTCTCCAGGCTGCGCTCAAAGGCGCCGGGGACGCGGGTTTCATCCTGGTCTCTCCTTCCCGTACGCTGGTCGAGTCTTCCTGCCGCCATCTGGACACCGGCACTTCCGTCCTGGATGATCCTTATTTCAAGGATCTGGCCGCCGGTTTGTCCTCGCGGGACGTCGTATTCTTTTCCAACGGGGACATGGGACGGATCCTGTCCTCCCTTTGCCTGAAGCCGCTCTATCCCTATTCGACCTTCCTGAAAAGCGCTGCCGAATGGACGGGATTCGATATCCGGGAAGCCGGTGAAAAGCATCTGCGCATGACGGGCGAGACCGTCTCCGGACGGAGTCCTTCCTATTATTCCAATTTGCTGGAAACCCTCCCGGGCGGCGAACTGCGTTTCAGCCAGGCGCTGCCGGCGAATACCGTGACGGCGCTTGCCCTCTCGCTGCCGGATTATGGCGCATACGTCAAGGCGTACGAGAAATGGCTGGATGCCTCCCAGTCGCTGCAGGTGTTCCGCAGGGAGTGTGATACCCTGCGCGCCCGGACCGGTGAGGATCCCGTGAAATGGTTCTCGAAAGAGGGTGTCTGCGAGGTTGTGAAGGCCACCTGGACTTCTCCCGCCGGCACCCGTACGGGCGTGGTCCTGCTTCGTACGGGAAAGGCTGCGAAGGGTGAAGCGGCCGTCGAGTCCTTCCCGTTCCGCGCTTTCCCCGCCGTCGTTTTCGGCGATGTGTTCGCACCTTCCGGCTCCTTCTGCAAGACGGCAGGGGAGTGGCGGGTCATCGGTTCTGAAGCCGCCCTCGCGGAATATGATGCCTTGATCGAAGAGAAGGGAACGCTCTCAGATGCGCTTTCCGATGTGTCTGAGTCGCGCCTGATCCCGGGCAAGGGAGGCAAGGCGGCCTTCTATTTCTCCGCCTCGGATGCTTCCGGCCATTTCGCCGAATGGTTCCGTCCGCTGCTTGCCGACAATCTGAAATCCAGCCTGGAAGGAGTCATCCGGGAGCCGATGGTGCTCTCGAGCACTGCGGACGGCCTGGTCCTGGAGGCGGCCCGTCCCGTGGATTATGCGGAGCGGAAGGCGTCCGGCAAGAAAGGCGGTGCTCCGGGCCGGAAAGCGGATGTGGAGATCCCGCAGGGGCCGTTCGAAGTGACCAACAGCGGCACCGGAAAGACCAATCTGTTTTACCAGGCGCCCAATCTCTCCCTCTGCCTGAAGGACAAGGAGAGCGGCAAGGGTCTGTGGGGCGTTTCCTTCGACCGGTCGATCTGCGGCGCCGTCTCCTGCATCGATTACTATGCCAACGGCAAGTTGCAGTTCCTCTTCGCCGCGGGCAGCAAATTATACCTGATCGACCGGCTGGGCCGTTTTGTCAGCGGATTCCCCGTGGAACTGGGCAAGGAAGTGCTGCTCGGTCCGGAGGCCTACGATTTCACCGGGGCCAAGGGCTATACAGTCCTGGTCCTCCACCGGGACAATACGGTCGGGATGTATGACCTGCACGGGGTGCAGCCTGCATCCTGGCAGGGTATCACCTGTCCGGACACGATCCTGTCCCTTCCCGTCCTTGCGAAAGCGGACGGAAAGAAGGTCTGGGTGGTCAAGACGGCCGGCGGGGAGCAAGTGTACGACTTCTGGGGCGGTGAGCCCCTGAAGGCGAAATCCATCAAGAATTTAGTGTACTAAAAGATCGTTAAGATGCAATTTCAGTCTGTCAACAAACTGCTGGAGAAGAGCTTCAGGGAGAATTGGGAGCGCGAGGCGCTGTCCAATTACCACGGTGTCACCCTCTGCTACAAGGATGTGGCCCGTCGCATCGAGCAGTTGCATATCAACTTCCGGGAGTGCGGCCTGCAAAAAGGCGATAAAGTGGCGCTCTGTTCTCGCAACCAGGCCAACTGGGGCGTCTGTTTCCTCGCGGCCATGACGTACGGCGCCGTGCCGGTACCCATCCTTCATGAATTCAAACCGGGCAATATCCATTATCTGGTCAACCATTCGGATGCGAAGGTCCTGTTCGTGGATGACGTGATCTGGGAGGGACTCTCCGAGTCCGAGATGCCTGGCCTGTATGTCATCGTCCAGATGAATACCCTGAAGTATCTCTATTCCCGCGACGAGCGCTTGACCTCGGTGCGCCACAACCTGCAGGATACTTTTGCCAAGACTTTCCCGGAAGGCTTCGGACCGGACGATATGCACTATCATGAGGACCAGCCGGACGAGCTTGCGCTCATCAACTATACTTCGGGTACTTCCGGCTTCTCGAAAGGCGTGATGCTGCCCTACCGGGCCCTGTACGCCAATATCTATTTCGCCGGCGAGTATGCGGAGCCCCAGATGAACGCGGATTCGGAGGTGGTGGCGATGCTGCCTTCCGCGCACATGTACGGGATGATGTTCGAATTCCTCTTTGAGATGACGATCGGCGCGCATGTGCATTTCCTGACTCGCGTGCCGAGCCCGAAGGTAATTCTCAACGCGCTGGCGGAAGTCAAGCCGGACATCATCATCACCGTTCCGCTCGTCATTGAGAAAATCTACAAGAATTCCCTCAAGCCCGTCCTGGAGCGTAATCGTACCTTCCTGTACCTTCCGATCGCCAACCAGGTGATTTACAAGATGATACGCAGTAAGCTGATCGAGGCTTTCGGTGGCCGTTTCGAGGAGGTGATCCTGGGTGGTGCGGCATTCAATCCAGAAGTGGAAAAGGTCCTGCGCAGGCTCCATTTCCCCTTCACGGTGGGCTATGGGATGACCGAGTGCGCACCGCTGATCACATACGTGAAGTGGTATAAGGCACGTTCCGGTTCCTGCGGCAAGCCGATTGCGGGCTGCAGTATCCGCATTGATTCCGAAGATCCGGAGAATGTGCCGGGCGAGATCCAGATCAAGGGTGATAACGTCTTCATCGGCTACTATAAGAATGAGGAGGCCACCCGCCAGGCGTTCACGGAAGACGGCTGGTTCCGTACCGGCGACATGGGTGTGCTGGACCGGGACGGTTTCCTGTATCTGAGGGGCCGGTCGAAGTGCATGATCCTCGGTCCTTCCGGCCAGAACATTTATCCGGAAGAAATGGAAGCGGTCATCAACAACACCAGCTACGTGGTCGATTCGCTCGTGATCGAGGACAGCGGCAGTCTGGTGGCCCTGATTTACCCGGATTACCATCAGGGGGAACTGGACGGAATGAAGCGTGTCCAGCTTGAGGAGCGTCTCACCGCGGCTCTGCCGGAGATCAACAAACAGCTGCCGAACTATGCGCAGATCCGTCGCTTCGAGTTCATGCCCGAGGATTTCGAACGGACGCCCAAGCGCAGCATCAAACGTTACCTTTATCAGCGTTAGGAAGATGAAATTCGATCAGAGATATATGGAGATGGCCTCCGTGTGGGCCAAGAATTCCTACTGCAAGCGCCTGCAGGTGGGCGCCTTGATCGTCAAGGACAAGATGATCATTTCGGACGGATACAACGGGACCCCCTCCGGCTTCGAGAATATCTGTGAAGACGAGTCCGGTGCGACTAAGCCCTACGTCCTGCACGCCGAAGCGAATGCGATCACGAAGGTCGCCAAATCCGGCAATAGCAGCGAAGGCGCCACCCTTTATGTGACGGCCTCTCCCTGCCTGGAGTGCTCGAAACTGATCATCCAGTCGGGGATTCGCCGTGTGGTGTACCGGGACGAGTACAGGCTGACGGACGGGATCGACCTTCTCCGCCGGGCCGGGATTGAAGTGGTAAAAGTGGATTAGATGAAGAAGAAAGACCTATATACCCTGACGGTCGCCCTGCTGGGCATCGTGGTCGGCATCCTGCTTGCGATGACGGTCAATTCGGTGCGTTCCGCCCGGAAGATCCGGGTGTCGGACGCCGGATGGCAGAAATTGAATCTCATCCTGCAGACCGTCAGCAACGAATATGTGGACACGATCGACTACAAGACGGTGACGGAAGCCGCCATCTCGGAGGCCCTGGCTAGCCTGGATCCCCATTCCGTCTATATGCCTCCGGTGGAGCTGGAAGCCAGCGAGACGGAACTGGCCGGCAATTTCGAAGGGATCGGCATCCAGTTCAACGTGCCCAACGATACGGCCATCGTCCTTGAGGTGATTCCCGGCGGACCGGCCGAGAAGGTGGGCATGCTGCAAGGCGACCGCCTGCTCAAGGTGGACCAGACGACCATCGCGGGCGTCAAGTTCCCGCAGGACAGCATGGTACGCCGGATGAAGGGCCCTTCCGGGACCAAGGTGCTCATCACGGTCCTTCGTGAAGGCGAGGAGATACCTTTTGAGATCACCCGGGGCAAGATTCCCGTCCACAGCATCGACGCTTCCTTCATGATCGACGACACGACCGGTTATATCCGCCTGTCCAAGTTTGCGAAGAATACGGCCAAGGAATTCGTCACCGCTTCCGAAGCTTTGCTGAAGCATGGGATGAGACACCTGATCTTCGACCTGCGGGACAATACCGGCGGTTATCTCGACCAGGCGCTCACGCTGTCCAAGATCTTCCTGGACAAGGGACAGACCATCGTTTATACGGAAGGTCTCCACAGTCCCCGCGAGGATTATAAGGCGGACGGATCGGGCTATATGAAGAAGACCCGCCTGTCCGTGCTGATCAACGAAGGATCGGCCTCGTCGAGCGAGATTTTCGCCGGTGCCATGCAGGACAACGACCGGGGTATCATCATCGGCCGCCGCTCCTTCGGGAAGGGGCTGGTACAGAAACCGTACATGTTCTCGGACGGCTCCGGCATGCGCCTGACGATCGCTCGTTTCCATACGCCTTCCGGCCGTTGCATCCAGAAGCCCTATAGCTCTGACTATCAGTATGATATCTATAAGCGTTACGAGGGCGGGGAGATGTATGATGCAGACAGCATCAAGGTCAACAAGGACGAGGAGTATCTGACCCTGAAAGGCCGCAAGGTCTATGGCGGGGGCGGCATCGTCCCGGATGTGTTCGTCCCGGTCGATACGACCCGGGTGACGGACTTTTATATGAAAGTCCGTGCCAAGGCGACGGCCATGCGCTTCGCTTCCTGGTATTTCGATTCGCACAAGGCGGAACTGGCGTCCATCGACGATTTCGATGCCCTGGTCCGCTATCTGGATGGCGCATCCCTGGAGAATTCCTTCCGGTATTTCGCCGCTTCGCGCGACGGCATCCGACCGGCCTCCGAAGAGGAATGGACGCAGACGGTCCCTTACCTGATGACGCAGGTCCGGGCGCTGGTCGGGCGCTACTCCAAACTGGGCGACCAGGCTTTCTATCACCTGTACATCGATTATGACACGGTCATCGAGGAGGCCCTGAAATGGCACGCTATTGAATAATATTTGCAAAAACCTTAATTTTGCCAAGTTATAGCCCAATTGAATTATGGAAAAAACCATCAGAACCAAAGTCAAGGACCTGCTCCGGATGGAGCCGGGTCAGGATGTTCTCGCGAAAGGCTGGGTGAGAACGAAGAGAGGAAACAAAGGTATTGCTTTCATCGCGCTGAACGACGGTTCGACCATCAATAATATCCAGATCGTTGTCGACAAGACCCTTTTCCCGGAGGATCTGCTTCCCCGGATCACGACCGGGGCCTGCATCCGGGTTGCCGGCACCCTCGTGGAGTCGGTCGGCAGCGGCCAGGCGGTGGAGATCCAGGCAAAGGAGATTGAGATCTACGGCGAATGCGACCCGATGCGTTTCCCGTTGCAGAAGAAGGACACCTCCTTCGAATATCTGCGTACCGTCGCCCACATGCGGATGAGGACCAATACCTTCGGTGCCGTCCTGCGCATTCGCAACCAGATGGCCTTCGCCATCCACGAGTATTTCCACTCGAAAGGTTTCGTGTACCTGCATACGCCGCTGATCACCGCTTCCGACTGTGAAGGCGCGGGCCAGATGTTCCACGTGACCACCCTGGATCTGAACAACATCCCCAAGAACAAGAAGGGCGGCGTCGACTTCACGAAGGATTTCTTCGGCCGTGAGACCTCCCTTACCGTCAGCGGGCAGCTGGAGGGTGAGCTGGGTGCCACGGCGCTCGGCGAGATCTATACCTTCGGCCCGACCTTCCGGGCGGAGAATTCCAACACGCCCCGGCACCTGGCCGAGTTCTGGATGATCGAGCCGGAGATGGCTTTCTACGACATCAATGACAACATGGATCTGGCCGAGGACTTCATCAAGCATCTGGTGCAGTATGCCCTGGATCATTGCTGGGATGACATCAAGTTCCTCAACGACCGTTATGATCCCGAGTTGATCGAGCGCCTGCAGGGCGTCCTCGGTACGGAGTTTGTCCGTCTGGAGTATACGGAAGGCATCCGGATTCTCGAGCAGGCAGTCGCCGACGGCGTGCAGTTCGAATATCCTGTATCCTGGGGCATCGACCTCCAGAGCGAGCATGAGCGCTACCTGGTCGAGAAGCATTTCGGACGCCCGGTGATCCTGACGGGTTATCCCAAGGACATCAAGGCTTTCTACATGAAGCAGAACGAAGACGGAAAGACGGTCCGCGCCATGGATGTCCTCTTTCCCAAGATCGGCGAGATCATCGGCGGTTCCGAGCGTGAGGCCTCCCTGGAGAAGCTGGAGAAGCGGATTGAGGAGCTCCAGATGAGCCGCAAGAACCTTGAGTGGTACATCGATACGCGGCGCTTCGGCACTTGCCCCCACAGCGGTTTCGGCCTGGGTTTCGAGCGTCTGCTGCTCTTCGTGACGGGCATGGCCAATATACGTGACGTCATTCCTTTCCCCCGCACACCCAAGAACGCTGAGTTTTAATATAACTGATAGACAATATGTTGGTAATCGGTATCGCCGGTGGTTCCGGATCCGGCAAATCGACCGTAGTCCGGGCCATCCAGGACAATCTCCAGAACGCGAGAGTGGTCGTCATCCCCCAGGATTCCTATTACAAGGATCTGGCGGATGCCTCCGATGAGGAAAAGCGCAACCACAACTTCGATCATCCCGAGGCGATCGACTGGGATCTCCTCTGCGAGCAGCTTTGTGATCTCAAGAACGGCAAGACCATCCAGCAGCCGGTGTACTCCTACATTTCCTGCTCTCGGTCCAAGACCGAGACGGTGACTGTGGAACCGGCGGATGTCATCATCATCGAGGGCATCCTGATCTTTACCTGCAAGGAACTGGTGGACCAGTTGGATGTCAAGATTTTCGTCGACGCGGACGATGACGACCGGCTGATGCGCGTGATGTTGCGTGACATCACCGAGCGCGGCAAGGACGTGCGCTGGGTGATCGAGCGTTACAGCAAGACGGTCAAGCCGATGTACATCCAGTTTATCGAACCCAGCAAGCGCTTTGCGGACATCATCGTTCCGCAGGGCGGTCACAACAAGGTCGCGATCGATCTCATTTCGGCGACGATCGAGAAATACCTGAAGGCGGGCGCTTAAGTTTCTGCTGCCATGGCGAAGTTCAACAAGGAAGACAGGGCCGGACTGTACATCACCGTGATATTCCATCTCGCGGTGATCATCGTGCTGCTGGCCACCCAGCTGGGCTTCTCCATCGCCAGGGAAAACTCTTTCGTCCTTGACTTCACCAAGCAGGAACAGGTCGAGAAGGAAAAGAAAGAAGAGGTCTTCAAGGAAGACATCACCCAGCGGATCGAGCGGATGCTGGCCGCGGCCGGGAGCGTTCCAATCCGGAACGTCACCGTGGACAGGGGAGCGCTGAAGGATGACCGGGGAACCAATGCGGAAGAGTTGTATCGTGATGCGGAACGGCTCCAGCAAGAGCTCAACAACGGTGCCCCGCTGCCGAAGGACGAACTGGTCTATGAGTATAAAAAGACGGAGACCGGTGGCCCGAAGAAATCCTCCGAGGCCAATTACAGCGGCCCCTCCGTCGTTTCCTGGGAGCTGGAAGGCCGGAAAGCCAGCCGCCTGCCCATCCCGGCTTATCGCTGTATGGGAGCGGGTATGGTGACGGTCATCATTACGGTGGATCCGCAGGGCAATGTCATCAACGCCAAGATCGAGGATGCCATTTCTTCGGCGGACGGGTGCCTGCGCAACTTCGCCATCCGGGCCGCCCGGCTCTCCAAGTTCTCCTCTTCGACATCGGCTCCGCCCAAGCAGATCGGAAACATCGTCTACCAATTCATCGCACAGTAAAAAAGAAACCGGCCGAGTCTTGAACTCGGCCGGTTTTCTTTATCGCGACACGGACGGATTAGTCCGTGGTCTTTCTGGATGCATACATGATCTTCAGCGCGGAGCATCTTCTGAGCTCCTGCTTCACATCTGTAATGATACCCATTCTGACATCTTCGTCAGCGCGGATGACCGTCTGCATGAAATTACGGTCGCCTTCGCTCATGCTCTCACGCTCTGCTGCGATGAAGTCACGGATGTCGTCGATGGTCTTGAAGGAATCGTTGAGCTGGATACGGGCATCCGTACCGAACTGAGCCTGGTAATTCCGGGTCGGGGTACCGATGTTGATGTAGGAAGCCAGGTCCTTTCTTTCAAGCTTGACAACCTCGGAAGCTTCGGGGAGCTTCACGATGACTTTGTTCTCGGTTTCACGCAGTTGCGTCGTCACCATGAAGAAGAACAAAAGCATGAAGACGATATCGGAGAGGGAACTGGAGGTAATGGCAGGTACCTCTTTGTTTCTGTTTCCACCAAATCTTGACATAATCTTTTCCTCCTTTGTTTATCTTCTCCTGGCGACATCCTTCGGCTCAGCCTCGGAAATGTTCTGCGGAATCGCCTTCTTGACGATGTCCTGCTTATCCTCGGAGAGCTGGATGAAGGATTTGCCGTAATTCTTTCTTGCAAACTCGTCACGCAACTCGTTGATCGCCTTCACAAGCTCGTTCTGCACGGCTATGTAGGCGTGGTAGCTCGTACCACGGTCGTTTTGCAGGGAAATGACGCCCTTGGAGACCGGATATTTGCCAAATCCTTCGATATCAATCTCTTCCTTCTCGGGGAGATTGGGATCGTTCATCGGGTTGGTGAGGAATTCTCTGATCTTATCTTTGAGCTGGCTAACGTCAATGGGTTCACTACCGGCAAGCAGCCTGTCGGCCGAGTTGATCTTGACAATGATGATGTTTCTGCGATTGACCTTCTGGTCATCCACCTTCTGCTCCTTGTCGGGCATGGGAGGAAGACGACGGGACAGACCCGTCTGAGATCCCATGGTGGTGGTCATCAGGAAGTAGCACAAAAGCAGGAACGCAATGTCGGCCGTCGAGCTTGAGTTGATTGCGGGTGTTTTCTTTGCCATAGCCTAACTACTTTTTGGAACGGACGGCCATGACGATCTCGCCTACGATGATGGAGATGATCGCCAGCGCGCCGGTGAAGTAAGTAAGATTGAGAATGGTATCAGTAAGCTTGAGCTCGGATGCGGTCGGCATCTTCGCGTTGTTCCACTGGAGCGGCATCTTGCCAGGGGCGAGCAGGTAGGCGACGAAGCAGATCGCTGCGATCGCCAGGAGCCCGATTCCCAACCGGACAAGGCTCTTCGGATCGTTCTTGGCGCTGATGATCAGGCCGAATATCACCACGGCCGCTATGGCGATACCGAGGATGATATAAGCCCACCACAGAAGGACCTCAACAGCTCTGCCGTCGTTGGCCTCGAAGCCTGCAAAGAAGCCCCAGACCAGGAGAGCGACGCTGATGATGACCAGCACCAACATCACGAGTTTAAAGATTTTACTATAGTTCTTCATTATGAACTTGTCTTTTCAGTCGGTAAAAAATAACCCTATTTGTTCTTGGCCAGGATGTCGACGAGATCGATGGAAGACTCTTCCATGTCGATGTTGATGGACTCGATCTTGGCGAGGATGTAGTTGTAGAACACCTGGAGGATCATGGCGACGATGAGACCGCCGACGGTGGTGATAAGGGCGACCTTCATACCTCCTGCGACAACGTTCGGGGAAATGTCACCGGCAGCCTGGATGGCATCGAAGGCCTGGATCATACCGATAACGGTTCCGAGGAATCCGAGGGACGGGGCGATGGCGATGAAGAGGGAGATCCAGCTGAGGCCGTTCTCAAGGCGGCTCTGCTCGACGTTGCCGGCGTTGATGAGGTGCTTCTCAACGACGTCGACACCCTCGTCATAATGCATCAGGGCATCGTAGTACATGCGGGCGACAGGACCGCGGGTGTCACGGCAGACATCCTTGGCAGCCTCGACGCCACCCTTCTTGAAGGCATCTTCGACCTTCTCGACCAGAGCCTTTGCGTTGGTCTTGGAGAAGGTGAGATAGAGTATTCTTTCGATAGCGAGAGCAAGACCGATGATCAAGCAGATGATGATCAGGGACATGAAGCCGGCGCCGCCCTCGATGAACTTCGTCTTGAGAGCCTGATGGAGAGGGACCTCGGACTTGACGTCGAAAGGATTGACCTCGGTGGCGGGAGCTTCTTCGACCTGCTCGGTAGCAGCGGCGGGAGCGGCCTGCTCATCCTGGGCGGAAGCAATGTTCGCAGAGATGACCATTACGGCCAGGGCTGCCAAAACCATGAAAAATTTTTTCATAATGTTTTTTGTGATTAATTGATAAAGTATTAAGTAGTTATATGTTTCGTGTCAATGGGCCGGCATACAATGCGCCCATAAAACCAGTGCAATTTAGCAAATTATTTCCAAAACACAATACTTATTTACTGATTTCTCCCTTCAAATCCAGGTCAAAAAGCTCTTTCACGCGCTCGTTGTCCGGACATCCGCCCAGCAGATGGAAGAGCTTCGCAAGGGCGCTCTCGGTCGTGCTGTCGTATCCCGAAACGGTCCCTGCTTCAAGCAAAGGCTTGCCCGTGGCATACAGGTTCATGTTGACGCAGCCACTGGGGCACTGCGTGACGTTCACGAGCACTTTCCCCATCGCGCGGGCCTCCTTGACGATGTCCAGGAACCAGGGTTTCGTCGGGGCGTTGCCCGATCCGTAGGTCTCGATGATGACGGCGCGCGTCTCGGGACCGAGGAGGATGTTCTTGACGACCTGGGGCGTGATCCCGGGATGGATCTTCAGGATGGAGACGCGGGTGTCGAGGCGCGTGTCGATGGAGAAGGGAACGGACGGGTCGGGACGGCGGATCAGGGCCTCGTTGTAACGGATGTTGATGCCGGCTTCCGCCAGCGGCGGCAGGTTGGGTGAGGTGAACGCGTCGAACTGCTCGGCGCTGACCTTGGTCGTCCGGTTGCCGCGCAGGAGCTTGTCGCCGAAGAAGATACAGACTTCCGGCACCCTCGCCTTTCCCTCCTCGGTCTTGGCGGACGCGATCTCGACGGCGGAGATGAGGTTTTCCTTTCCGTCGGTGCGGGGAACGCCGATCGGCAGCTGGCTTCCGGTGAATATCACGGGCTTGCCCAGGCCGTCGAGCATGAAACTCAGCGCGGAGGCAGAATAGGACATCGTATCCGTGCCGTGGAGGACCAGGAAACCGTCGTAATCGTCATACCGGTCCCGGATGACACGGGCCAGGTTCTGCCACATCGTGGGCTCGACGTCCGACGAGTCGATCAAGGGGTCGAAAGTGTAGGAGTCGATCTTGCAGGCGAACTTGGACAGCTCCGGGACCTCCTCGAGGATCTGGCTGAAATCGAAAGGCTTCAGCGTCTGGTCCCCGGGATCCGCTTTCATTCCGATGGTACCCCCCGTGTAGATGATCAGGATGGATGATTTTGTCTTTTTCATAAGCCGAACAGTTCTTGGGCGTTGCGGGTCGTGACGGCCGCCACCGTCTCCAGATCCGTCTCTTTCAGTTCCGCGACCTTGGCGGCGATCAGCGGGATGTAGGCACTCTCGTTGCGTTCTCCCCGATGGGGAACTGGGGTCAGGTAAGGGGCGTCCGTTTCCAGCAGGATCCGCTCCAGGGGCACTTTCCGCACGACTTCGGCGAGGGACGCCTTCTTGAAGGTGACGACGCCTCCGATGCCCAGGGACCAGTCTCCGTATTTCTGCAGGCGCAGGAAGGACTCGTAGCTGCCGCTGTAGGCGTGCATGTTGCCCCGGAGTCCGAGGTGGCGGCAATCCTCCAGGATGCGGAAAAAGTCTTCCGTGGCTTCGCGCAGGTGGATGTTGACCGGCAGGTTCAGCCGTGCGGCCAGCTCGAACTGGACCCGCAGGGCCTCCCGCTGTTCGGCGGCGAACTCTGCTCCGTAGTGGTAGTCCAGGCCGATTTCTCCGATGGCGACGATGCCGCGGTCCGTCCATTTCTCCAGTTCGTCGATTTCCCGTTGCCATCCCTTGTCCACGGACCCGGGATAGAGACCGAGCATCGGGTACAAGACTCCGGGATGCCGCTCCGTCAGGGCAAACATCCGTCCGCGCTCCCGGGAATCGATGTCCGCTTGCAGCATGACGCCGACGCCAGCGGCCAAGGCCCGTGAAATGTATCCTTCCTCGTCGGAAGCGAACGCCTCGTCGGTGATATGGGTATGTGTGTCGATGTACTCCATCACAGAGTACAAATTTAAATATTTTTATCCGATTTTCGTCTTGATCCCGCAGCCTTGGAGCAAGTCGGTCTCGATGATGCCGTCCGCTTCCAGCAGGCCGGTCGCCGTCGCGACCCGGCCGAAGTCGCAGTCCATCCGGGTAGCGATCTGGTCCGGCGTGATGCCGCGGTTCTTCTTGATGCAATCTGCCACTGCGATGAGGAATTCGACCTCTCCCGGATTCATCGTCCCGTCGTAGAGCGCGTGGATCTCGTCCCGGACAAACGCGGACGAGCGACGGGTCGGGACCCCCAGCCCCAGCTCCTCCATCAGTTGTTCCGTATCTGTGATGGCCTCGGCCGTCCGGTTGCGGATCAGGGCGTTGCACCCCGCAGACCGGACGTCGTCCACCCGCCCTGGAAGTGCGAAGACATCCCGGTTGTAGTTGAAGGCGAAGTCGGCGGTGATCAGGCCGCCGCCTTTCTGCTTCGACTCGATCAGGATGGTCGCCCTGCTCAATCCCGCGATGATGCGGTTGCGGCGGAGGAAATTGACGGCGATGGCTCCCGTGCCGGGCGGATAGTCCGTGACCAGGGCGCAGCCTTCGGTTTGAGCCAGCCGCTCCGCCCATTTCCAGTGCCGCCGGGGATAGACGTCGTCGATCCCGGTCGGAAGGACGGCGATGGTGGGAAGTCCGCATTCCACGGCCGTGGAATGGGCGACGATGTCGGTGCCCAGGGCGAATCCGCTGACCACGGTCGGGGGCTTTTTCGTGCGGGCCATCGCTTCCACGATCTTGCGGCACCAGTCGCGTCCGTACAAGGACAGGTCCCGGGTGCCGACGACAGCCACGGCGGGCCGCTGCCCGAAGAGGGTGGCGTCGTCCGAAACGGAGCGGACATAGAGCCCGGCCGGAGCGTCTTCGCATTCCCTAAGCAGGGCGGGGTAGCCCTCGTCCATGACACAGAGGAAACGGCAGCCCCTCCGCGAGAGACTTTCCAACTCCTGCGCAGCCCGGTCCACCATACCGGCGTCCAGATCGTTGAGGTGCTTTGACCAGGGGCTCAGCAGTTCCTCTTTCGACCGCCGGTCGAGATCAAAAAGAGCTGAAGCTGATCCCAGCACGTCGATAAGCCGGTGCGTCACGTTCGGCTCGTATCCGAACACCCGGTTGAGGGCGCACATGGCGGCCCGTTCCCTGTCGATTTCCATCGTCCATCATTCTAGTCCGGGTGGCAACATAGGCATAATAAACGGAAAAAACCTTCAGAAACAGGATGTCTCCGAAGGTTTTTATCTTTTTTAGGAAAATGTCGTGTTTTTTACAGGATCAGCATCGCGTCGCCGTAGGGGCCGAAGCGGTATCCTTCCTCCAGGGCGACCTGGTAGGCATGCATCACGTTGTCGAATCCGCCGAAAGCGGCTTCGGACATGAGCATCGTGGACTCCGGCATGTGGAAACCGGTAACGATGGCGTCGGGGATGGAGAACTCGTAAGGTGGGAAGATGAACTTGTTGGTCCAGGTGTCGTTGGCCTTGATCTCCTTGTCCGTGGTGACGTAGGTCTCCAGGGCGCGGACGGTCGTGGTGCCGACGGCGAGGATCTTGTGCCCGCCTTTCTTGGCGGTATTGATGATACGGGCCGCTTCCTCGGAGATGATCATCCGCTCGGCGTCCATCCGGTGCTTGGAAAGATCTTCCACGTCCACTTTCCGAAACTGGCCGATACCCATGTGGACGGTGATGAAAGCCTTGTTGATATCCTTGAGTATCATCCGGTTGAAGAGCTCGCGGCTGAAATGCGTACCGGCTGCGGGGACGGCGACGGCACCCTCGTGTGCGGCGAAGATGGTCTGGTAGTTCTCCCGGTCCTCGGGAGTGACCTTCGGCTTGACGAAGTTGGGGACGGGTGTCTCGCCCAGGCTGAACAGCGTCTCCTTGAAATCCTCGTACGAACCGTCAAAGAGGAATCGGAGGGTGCGTCCGCGGGAAGTCGTATTGTCGATGACCTCGGCCACCAGGCTGTCGTTCTCTCCGAAATAGAGTTTGTTGCCGATACGGATCTTTCTCGCCGGATCCACGATCACGTCCCAGAGGCGCTGCTCCTTGTTAAGCTCGCGGAGCAGGAATACCATGATGTCGGCGCCGGTCTTTTCTTTCTTGCCATACAGGCGGGCGGGCAGCACTTTCGTGTCGTTGAAGACAAAGGTGTCGCCTTTTCCGAAATAGTCAATGATATCCTTGAACTGACGGTGCTCGATTTCTCCCGTCTTTTTGTGAAGGACCATCAGGCGGCATTCGTCACGCCACCGGAGGGGCTCCTGTGCGATCCTGTCCTTGGGAAGGATGAACTGGAATTGAGAAAGTTTCATATTTGGCTAAAATGCGTGTACTTATTATATACGGACCAATCCGTCAAAAAGTTTCATCCTTTCGCCTCGCGGAACACTTCAATGATGGACGGGTAAGTATTTTTCAGGAAGGGAGGAAGGCTCGAACGCGCCACCCAGGCGGCCTTGGCGATATCCTCCTCCTTCTGCGGGATCAGGTCCACGGGTTTGGTATAGAGCATGTCGTACCACCAGGTGTGTTTCAGGTGCCAGATCCCGTCGCGCAGATAACAATGGTCCGTCACACAGATGAGCTCCTGCAACTCCAGTTCATCTACGCCGGTCTCCTCGCGTACTTCGCGCAGGGCGGTGACACGGATGTCCTCACCGGCCTCCTGATGTCCCTTCGGGAGGTCCCAGAGTCCGTTCCGCTTGATGAGCAGATAGTCTCCCCGCCTGTTGCGGACCAGTCCGCCGGCCGCGTTGACTTCCTTGAATTCCGCGCAAAGCCTGCGGTAAGTCCCTTCAGTGTCTTCATCCGGGATGTAGAGCTTACGGAGGGTTCGGGACAACTCGAACATCCCGACGAGGGCGTGGATGTCGATCTGCCGGCCTAGATGGAACTCGACGGCATTGGGATCCGTAAGCGCCTGGTCGTCCGGAGAGCAGATGACGATGCATCTTTTTTCGAAATAGATTTTGCGCATTATATTTGTATCTTTGCAGAAGGAACACAAAGTTAACATTGTTTTTTCAAACTGAAAGCCATGGCGTCACAATATAGCAGCAAGCACGGAATCGTTTCCCGTCCTCCATACGACCTGTATCTCCTTTTCTCCGACATGCGCAACTTCCTGAACATGCTTCCGGAAGACAAGAAACAGGGCGTGACGGCGGATTTCGACACCATCGAGGCTACGGTCCAGGGCTTCCATGTGGGCGTCCGGGTCAAGTCCCGCGTCCCGTATTCGCTCATCGAGCTGGAAGACGCCGATGCGCCGTTCCACTTCCAGGTGGCCATTCATTTCGATCCGGCCGCCGCTCCGGGACAGACCGACTTCCACGTCGACCTTTCCGCCGAGATGAACCTGATGCTCAAAATGTTGTTGGGCAGCAAGATACAGGGCGCACTGGATAAGGTCGTCGATGCGCTGGTAGATATTTCTGAGGGCCGTATGCCGCAGGGCTTCGATCCCTCCCAATTCCCTTCCGGTTTCGGCCAGTGATATGCTTCCGGAGCGCTTCATATTATCCCTTACGGAGTCCGTCGGCGCCGAGGTGGCCGGCCGCTTCCTCGATGCCGTCGGAGAAGAGGCCTCCGTTTCCGTGCGCCTGAACCCGTTCAAGACGCCTGCGACGCCCGATCCCTTGCTGGAAGGGGCGGCTGCCGTGCCCTGGAGCCCCTTCGGGCGCATCCTGGACCGGAGACCGTCCTTCACCTTGCAGCCGTTGTTCCATGCCGGGGCTTACTATGTTCAGGACAGTTCCGCCATGTTTGCGGGCCATGTAGCGCGCCGCCTGCTGGAAGAGATCCCTTCTCCGGAAGGGCGCCCGGTCCGTGTGCTGGACCTTTGTGCGGCGCCGGGCGGCAAGACTACCGATCTGGCCGCGTCCCTGCGCCTGCGTTACGGGGACTCTTTCCAATTGGTCGCGAATGAAGTGATGCGTGCCCGCGCTTCCGTCCTGTCGGACAATGTGGCGGTCTGGGGCGATCCCAATGTGGTCGTGACCAGCGTCGATCCAAAGGCCTTCGCCTCGTTCGAGGGTTATTTCGACCTGATCCTGGCCGATGTGCCCTGCTCGGGCGAAGGGATGTTCCGCAAGGACGCGAAGGCGGTGGAGGACTGGTCCCCGCAGACCGTGGAGCTATGTTCCGCCCGTCAGAAGCGCATCCTGGCCGACGTCTGGCCCGCCTTGCGTGCGGGGGGCGCCCTGGTTTACTCGACCTGCACGTTCTCCCGTGCCGAGAACGACGGCAACCTGGCCTGGATGACCTCCACGCTGGATGCGGAGGCGGTCCCGGCGGAGGATCGCTTCGAAGGCGTGCTGCCGACGGAATACGGCTCTTTGCTGGTGCCGGGCCTGGTTCCCGGTGAAGGGCAGTATGTCGCCGCCGTGCGCAGGATCTCGGGCCCCGCGGCATCCCGAAAGAAACCTTCCGAACTGGATCGATTGCGCCCCTTGCGTTCCGGCGTCCTGAAAGGGGAGTGGAAGGGGCACGATTTCATCCCGTCTGCGGATTGGGCCCTGAGTTTGTCCTGTGTCCGCGGAGAATGGCCCGAAGCGGAGGTGGACCGTCAGACGGCGCTCCGTTACCTGCACCGGGACACGCTCGTGCTGCCGGACGCACCGAAAGGTTTTTTGCTGCTGACCTACTCCGGTCTGCCGCTTGGTTTTGTCAAGAATCTGGGAACCCGCTGCAACAACCTGCTTCCGCAGGGGCGGCGGATCCTGATGGATATCGATACTGGATTATGAAGAAGATTGCACTGGCTGTCGCGGCCTTGCTCGCCGCCCCGGCCCTTTTCGCTCAGACGAGCGCACAGGATTACATGTCCCGTTATACCCTGCTGGTCAATAAACTGGGACCGGCCGGCGTGGGTATCGAGACCCTGATCGGCAAATGGGAAGCGGACTATCCCGACGACGTGGACATGCTCTGCGCCAAATACAATTATTACCATACCAAGTGTCAGCACGAGGAAGTGGTGCAAAAGTCGCAGGCGCATTTCCTGGGAGCCGATCCCGTCCTGACCCTGAAGGATTCCACCGGCGTGGACGTCCATTACTTCACGGAGACGATCTATGATGACGAAATGTATGGTCTCGCTACCCAGGCGCTGGACAAGGCCATCCGCCTGAGAGGCGACGATATCAGCCTGCGTTTCACCAAGATCGCCTCCTTGCTCAACTATGAGAAGGAGTCCCCGGATATGGCCACACAGGCCCTCCGGAGCCTGATTGACTACCACTGTACTTCCCATCCCAAGTGGAAATATGGAGAGGAAGTTTTTACGGACGAGGATTTCCGTGCCTCCATGAAGGATTATTGCTTCTTCCTTTTCCGTACCGCATCTCCGGCTTCCATGGAGTCCTTCCGTTCCGTGTCGGAAAAGCTGTTGTCCTACTATCCCAAGGATACGGATTACCTGAACAACATCGGATCCTACTATCTGGCCACGAAGAAAGATTACAAGTCGGCGATGAAATACTATTCGAAGTCGCTCAAACTGGATCCCGACAATTATGCCGCCATCAAGAACTGTGTCCTCGCATCCCGTAAACTGGGCAATTCGAAGCAGGAGAAAAAGTATCTTCAGATGCTGATGCGGGTCAGCCCGGACGAGATGGAGAAGAATGCGGCCAAAGTTCGGATGGAAGCGCTGAAGTAGGATGAATGCCCCCCGGTTCATAGCGTCGAAATTGCGGTTCAAAGGGAAGATCGCGGTACTGTCCGTGGCCATCTCTTTCTTCATCATGATCATCGCCGTCGCCATTTCTTCCGGCTTTCGCCGGGAGATCCGCTCCGGCGTCTCCACCATATCCGGGGACATTCAACTGACGCCCTCCATGCTCAACTATGTGAGCGAGGACGATCCTGTCAACGCTTCTCCGGCTTACCTGTCCGCGCTGGATTCCCTTCCGGGTGTCGAGTTTGTGACTCCGGTGGTGTACCGGGCAGGCATCGTCAAGGCGGGGGACCTGATCCAGGGAGTCCTGTTCAAGGGCGTGCCCGATAGGGGTGACACGGTCTCGCTGGGCGTGAGCATTCCTTCCCGCCTGTCCGAGATCCTGGGGCTGCAGGTGGGGGACAAGATGCTGACTTACTTCGTCGGCGAGCGGATCAAGGTGCGGAAGTTCGAGATTACGGACATCTATCCCAGCATCATCGAGTCCGACGAATCCCTGCTGGTCCGTGCCAACCTGGATGACCTGCAGCGTCTGAACGGATGGGACGAGTCGGAAATCTCGGCCTTGGAGGTGACGCTTGAGGATGCGTACAAGTCTCCGGCCCGGATCGAGCAGATGAGCGGAGAGGTCGGAACCCTGGCGATGCTCCGGTCCACGGATGTGGATGATCCCACGGTCGCTACGTCCGTCATCCGGAAATATCCGGCTTTGTTCAGCTGGCTGGACCTGATCGATTTCAACGTCCTGCTGATCCTGACCCTGATGACCATCGTCGCCGGATTCAACATGATTTCCAGCTTGCTGATCCTGCTGTTCCGCCACATTTCCACCATCGGGACGCTGAAATCGATGGGTATGACGGACCGGGACATTTCCTCCGTATTCCTTCGGGTATCTTCCTCCCTGGTTTTGAAGGGAATGTTGATCGGCAACGCGGCGGCGCTGCTGTTCTGCCTGATCCAGGGTACCACGCACTGGATCAAACTGGATCCGGCCAATTATTTCGTCTCATTCGTCCCCGTATCGGTCAACCTCCCGATGATCCTCCTGGCGGACGCGCTGGCCTACGGGGTCATCATGCTTCTGCTGCTGATCCCCTGCCTGTTCATTTCGAAAGTGGATCCGGCCCGGACGGTACGGGCCCAGTGATTACGGACAGATGGTCCGGAAGGCGGCGTAGGTGTCCAGCACGTCGCCCACATATCCCGCGATCTGGCTGAGGTTGTATTTCCGCAAATCGAGCGAATCCGTCTGGACATGGGACATCTGCGCGATCTCGGGCAGATTCTGCAGGCAGGCCCAGGTACTGTCATATACGTTGAGCTGCTTGGCGAAGTCAATGCAGTCCAGCAGGCGTCCTTCCCCGCCGTTGTAGGCAGCCAGAACGAATTTCGTCAGATCGGACGACGCTCCTTCGGGCAAGCGTTTGGCGAAGACGCCCTGCAGGAAAGAAAGATATTTCACCCCCGTGCGGATGTTGCCCTCCGGCTCCAGCTGGTCTTCCAGTCCGTATTTGGCGGCGGTCGACTCTCCGACCTGCATCAGGCCGAAAGCGTTCATGTGGGAATGGGCGTCCAGTCGGAACTTGGACTCCTTGAATGAAAGGGCCGCCAGCATCCGCCAGTCCCAGCCGAGCGAAGGGGCGTATGCCTTGTACAGGCTGTCGTAGGGGCTCAGTTCCTTCCTCGTCCGTCCGGTCTCCACCAGTTGGAAAGGATCGTAAAGGGCTTGAATATAGGTCCGTTCCATCTTGGCGTGGAGCGGGGACTTGGCATAACTCTTCAGCCAGGCGTTGATGTCGCGCAGGCCGTGCAGGTCGTCTTTGCCTACCAGCCAGACGGAAAGGCTGTCGATCGGAATGGAAGCGAGCGTCCCTTCCGGAGCGGGAAGGCCCCTCTTACAGGGGAGGACCAGGATGTCCAGGGCTCCGGCCCGGAGCGAATCCAGCAGGTTGGCCGAACGGTCGCGGGCGGGAAGGATGGTCGCCGTGGATCCGATCTGATGGGCGAATTCCTTCAGCAGGGCATAGTTGTAACCCGTGATCAGGATGCGTGTGGAATCGTCGAAACGGCCGATGTTGAGGGCGCAGCGGATTTCGCGGCCGGCAAAGGGGTTCCCTTCCCAGTCGTGCTCGGGGTAATGCAGGATATGGGAGAAAAACAGGGAAATGACCGCTGCCGCCGCCAGCAGGATCAGAATCATCGTCCCGGTCCGTTTCTTCCTGTTCATCGCTTGGAATGCTTCGCGTTGCCGCCCTTCCCTCCATCCTGGGAGGAGGAAGTCGTATTCTTGCCGGGCTGCGTGTAGAAGGGCCAATACAGGCCGAACTTGACGGCCCTTGTCGTGCGGATGTATCGGTCGGCGCTGAAATAATCGTTGTGGTCGAACAGGGTCATACCGGCGTTCTCCCATTTGACGAAGACGCAGGCCCGTTTCCACTGCATGTTGACGAAGAGGTCTCCGACCGGATAATTGCCGTATTCCCGCTCTTCCTGGTTGTGGAACACGCCCAAAGCGGGGTTCCACGCCGGCAGATACCATTTCGTGTTGTACCAGGCGTTGACGCCCAGTTGCATGGTCATCGCCTTGACCGGTCCGACGGGGAACTGGATGTAGTAGCGAGCGTTGGCGGCCACCAGCGGCAGCGGGATGACATCGGGTTTGGAAGACAGCTGGACGAGGACCTTGTGGTCGAGATGGATCGGACCCAGGGTGAGGTTCTTGTAGAGCGAAGCCGACAGGATGCTCATCGCCTCGGCGTTCTGACGGACGATGCCGGCGTTGTCATACCAGATGTTGCCCGCGAGCAGATTGTAAGCCACACGCGCTCCCAGTTGCCAGAGCGGGATGTCGATGCCCCCCTCGACCGTGGTCGTGGAAATCTTGGTGAAATCGTTGTCCCAGCGGAAGTGGTTGGTATAAAGATGCTGCAGGTAGTACTCCGGCTCATCCAGCATCGTATTGAAACGGGCCAGGATGCTGACCGGACTGCCTCTGTGGCGGCGGAAGGGATAGAGGTTGATCCTGGCCTCGGCGCCCAGGTCGAAATCGTTGATTTCGTCTCCCAGGAAGGTATATTTCCCGTGGGCGTTCCATTGGAGATACTGCCTCAGCTGGCCTTCCACCCCGGCATACAGGTACAGGGAGTTCCAGGGATGGTTGGCGGGACGGTTGATGTAGGTGGGATCGAAGGTATAATAGCTCATCAGCCGGTGGCCGAGGCCCACATCCAGTTTGGACACGATGCTTTCATCCGTCCAGGGCTGCAGCCGCAGGAACAGTTTGTTCTCCAGTCGCGATACGCGCAGCGAGTCGTACGACGCCGACGGATGATAGTTGAAGACATTGTCATAGAACTCCTTACCCGTCGCATCGGTAAGTGCGTCCTGATATACCCGCTTGTAGACGGAGAACTCGGTACTGTGTCCGATGAAGGCGGTCGTGATCTTGCTGTCGTCGAACTGCACCGTGTCTGCCGGCGCCGTTTCGGCGTCCTCCTCGTCTCCGTCCTCATCTTCGTCCTTAACTTCCTTGCCGGCGGGATTCTTGGACTTGTCTTCTTCCCCGCCTTCTTCCCCTTCTTCCAGGAGCAGGGCTTCGAGTTCCTCGTCGATCGCATCTTTCCGGTGTTTCCATCGTTCAAGGAAATAGAACGGAATGCGGACCTGCTGGTCCAGGAACACGGTCTGTTTCTTGACCATGCTGCTGGCGCTGGCCAGCTGGACCGCGATCTCACGCACCTCAATGGTCGTATCTCGGATCAGGCCGATGTCGCGGACGCCGCCGTTTTCAGTCCGGGAGGTCATGTTGTAGATGAACCCGGCGTGCATCAGATACTTCTTGCCCAGGTAATTGGCTTCCACGACGCCCGTCTTGTTCTTGGTCCCTTCGTTCATCAGGATGCCGTTGCCGCCATAGCGGTCATAGAACATCGTCAGGTTGAGTTCGGGCGTGATGTTCTGAGAGGTCAGGATGTGCAGGATGTCCGACTCCTTCTTGTCGCCCGCCAGGAGGGTACCCCAGTAAGACAACTCCGTATAGGGAGTCTTGGTGTTGTACATCGGCAGGTCGGAGGGACTGTAGGACCAGGACTCCAGCGCATCATAGAAAGCGACGCCTTCCCGGGATTTCCGCAGCGAATAGTCATAGTACTGCAGGGGAGACCCCGCGACCCCCAGCCAGGACGCGTTGACATCTTTCCGGAGGAAAGGATAGTCGTAGAAACGATAGTTGTAATTGGTGTCCTCTTGAGACAGGAGGTGGATGTTGTGGAAGTCCTGGTCGTGCGTCCACTTGAGGATGCGCTTATAAAGCATCGAATCCTTGAATACATACGTCTCCAGGATGCGGGGCGTATTCTGGATGATGCTGTCCTTGATGGCCTGTTTCTCCTCCTTTGCGTTCTTGAGACTGTCCAGCCGCGCTTGCTTGATGGGCATCTCCCGCTCGAAGTCCGCTTTCCTGCGCGCCTTCTTGTCCAGGCTGTTATACCAGGCCCAGTAGGCCGCTTTCGCCCGGGCGACGGAGTCGACGGCATACAGGGAGTCAAGCCTCAGCCAGTTCAACGTGTCTTTGGCTGCGATCAGCGAATCCCGTACCCAGATATGGGACAGGGAGTCGCACAGGGCCGCGAAATAACGGTATCGGAAGGTGTCGATGAGGAGCAGCGAGTCCGGCGGGACCAGGGAATCGAGGGCCGAGGGCCGGATCTTGACGATGGCCTCCTCGTCGCCAAATTCGTCCGCACCTCCCTTCAGCAGGGAATCGGCGATCTGGATCTTGCTGGCCTTTTCTTCCGGTGACCACAGTTTCTTGTAACCGGCTTTGGGGTATTTGACGGTATCGGCCCAGTCGACCGGAGCTTCGGCATAGATGGCGATGGGCGGGTCATTCATCTCCACGGTCCGGTGTGACGCCCCCATCTGGAGAGTCACGGCGCCGACCAGGGCGGCGGGGAACCAAATCTTGGAGAAGAAACTCATCATAACCTACAAATGTATGGACTTTTCGCCGGAATCGCAAAGGGGCGCCGCCTCGCCCAGTTCGCGCACTAGCGCGCCGGCCGCCTCCAGGGAATCGAGTTTGCCGACGTCCAGCATGCGAAAGTCCTCCGGTACATAGCCGTAGATGGGATGCTCCGCAGCGGCGCGCAAATAGAAGTCAACGATGGAGAACCGTCCTTGCAGGCAATAATCGTCCATGACGTCGAAGATACGGTCGGAGATCCAGTGGATGCCGGCGAAGGCCAGTCGGCGGCAGCGCCCCGGAACCAAGCCCGGGAAGGGACTGCGTACCTCGCCGGTGCGGAGATCCGTCCAGCCGACCAGCCTCATCCCTTCGTCGAAGAGGAAATAGCGGCTGGTCTGCCGTTCGCTGACGACCAGCGTGGCCAGGGCCTCCGGCCGCGCTTCGGCGAAAAACCGCCGCAGGTCCAGGTTGGAAAGAATGTCGACGTTGTGGACCAGGAACGGACCGCTGCCTTCCAGGAAGCTCCGGGCATGCAGGATGCCGCCCCCCGTTTCCAATAACTGCTCCGGCTCCGGCGAAAGATGCACCGGCACGCCGAAACCCCGTTCAGCGGCTACGTAGGCTGCAATTTGTTCGGGAAAATGATGCGTGTTGATGACCAGTTCTTCCGCCCCGGCCTCCAGCAGGCGGGTGGCCACCCGCTTCAGCAGGGGCACGCCGTCTACCGGCACGAGCGCCTTGGGCATCGTGTCCGTGAGGGGCCGGAGCCGGGTGCCGAGACCGGCGGCAAAGATCATCGCCTTCATCCCAGGACGGTATCAAGACCCATCTCGCGGTGGGTCAGGCGGATGCGGATGTGGTATTTCCGCTGGAGCAGGCGGGCGAGCGTCTCCGCGCAATAGACGGAGCGGTGCTGGCCGCCGGTGCAGCCGAAACAGATCTGGAGGTGGCTGAATCCCCGGGCGATGTAGCGCTCGACGTGCGGGATGACGAGCGCCTGGACGGAATTCATGAATTCCTGCACCTCGCCGTGCTCTTCCAGGAACGCGATGACGTCCAGGTCCCGTCCGGTCGAGTTCTTGAAGCGGTCGTATTTCCCGGGATTGTGCATGCCGCGGCAGTCGAAGACATAGCCACCTCCGTTGCCGGACTCGTCTGCCGGGATGCCTTTCTTGTAGGCGAAACTGTAGATATGCACCTCAAGCGCATCGGTCTCCATGGACGTTGAATCCTGCGAAGAGAGTTTCCGCAGCACGGAATCCAGGTAGGGATAGCGCTCGAAGGGCGTCTCGAGGATTTCCCGCAGGTTGCCCATCGCGTAGGGGATGCTCTCGATGAAATAGGCCTTTTTCTCATATTTTCCCCGGTATCCGTACGCGCCCAGGACCTGCAGCGTGCGCAGCAGCACGAAGAGACGCAGCTTGCTGCGGAACACGTCTTCCGGAATGTCGGAATAGGGCTTCATCGAATCGAGGTAGGTGCGGATCATCCGCTCCTTGAGCGGCTTGGGGAAACGGGGACGGGACTGCCAGATGAAGGAGGCCAGGTCGTACCAGATGGGTCCCTTGCGGCCGCCCTGGAAATCGATGTACCAAGGCTCCCCGTCGCGGATCATGATGTTGCGGGTCTGGAAGTCGCGATAGAGGAAGGTGTCAGTATGCGTCTCCAGCAGATCTGCCTTCAGGCGGTCGAAGTCGTCCTGGAGGGGAATCTCCTTGAACTCGATGCCGGCCGTCTTGAGATAGCAATATTTGAAATAGTTGAAGTCGAAATCGATCATCCGGGCGTTGAACTCCGAGTCGGGGTAGCAGACGCTGAAATCCAGGCCCTCTGCGCCTTCGAACTGGATTTTCGGCAGGCCCTGGATGGCTTTGCAGAGCAGGACGGACTCTTCTTCCGAATAGACGCCGGTGCTTCGGCCTTCCGCGATGAGCTCATACAGGGAATCGTTGCCGAGATCCTCCTGGATGTAACACATCTCATCCGGGGAGACGGCATATACCTCCGGCACGCGTATTCCCTTGCTGCGGAAATGGCGGGCCTCCGTGATGAAGGCGCGGTTCTCGTCCGGATCGGTGCCGATCACGCCGATGAGGGTGCCCTCCCCGTCGCCGATCCTGAAATAGCGGCGGTGGCTGCCGGAAGAGGGAAGCGGGACGATGGAGCCGGCTTCTCTTCCGAAGTGATTCCGAAACAGTGTTTCCAATCTTTCCATGCTATTCGGAAACGGGATCGCAGTTGCCGGCGGGGGACTGGACGGGGATTTTGCCAAAGGCACGCACGATCAGGATCAGCAGCAGTGCGCAGGCGGCGAACAGGACCCAATATTGCCTGCCCGGAAGCACATCCAGCCAGTTGTCCATCTCCTTGAGCGAATCGATCTGCCCGCAGATGACGGCGAAAGTGTTGTTGACGCAGTGCATCAGCATCGTAAGCTTCAGCGAGCCGGTGCGGTAATAAATATAGCCGAACAGGCAGCCCAGGATGAAGGCGGGAATTGCCTGCCAGGGGTTGGCGTGGATGACGGCGAAGAAAAGGGCGGAAATCAAGATCGCCCAGACGGGAGCGATGCGGGCGGACCCGTCATAATTCTTGGCATTCAGAAGGCCTCTCAGGACCATGCCCCGGCAGAGCCATTCCTCGAAGAGGGGAGCAAAGATGGAGACGCACAGGAGGTTGACCCAGAGCTTGCCCTGCGTCATCGAGGTAAGCGCGTCGTCCAGCCATTTCGGCATCGGGGGCATCTGCGCGTTGATGGCGTCCGTCATGAAGGCGGCTGCGAATACGGCGGCGGTAGCCATCAAGGCGCACACGATGCCGCCGAACTTCCCGAAATGGTTGCTGTCCAGGGCGTAACCCTGCTCGAAGACGGCGTTGCTGCGGCTCTTGAATCCGGCGTACATCATCGGCGGGAGGAACATCAGGGGATAGGCGACCAGGGTGCCGTATTCCGTGGCGAAGGAAGCTCCGTAGATCAGGGTCAGCAAGACGGTGACGAGCGAGCCGAAAAGGGCGCCGACCAGCAGCAGCCCCAGCAGGGCGAACATCCCGCGAACGGCGGGGGTATAGTGCGCGTGTCCTTCGAAAACGTTGAAACTCCGTGTTTTGCGTCTGATTCTTTCCATACTCTTATTGATAAAGCGGAGTGGGGTAAACGCCCGTCTCGGCGAACTCCTTGAATTTTTCGACGACGGCGGGACGGTCTTCCTTGTAGGTCACGCCGAACCAGTGGGACGGCGTCGAAAGGACTTCGCAACGGGCTTCGCCGGCCTTGATCATGCAGTCGACGGCGTAGGGGATGTAGTATTCTTTCTTGAGTTCGCCGATATTCTTCTCGAGGAAGGCTTTGAAGATGGCGGCGCTCTTGGTGAAATAGTCGGGAGTGAAGCCCCACATGTTCATTGAGCACAGGGCCTTGCCGTCCAGGACGACGTGCTCCCCGTTGAGGGAATTGTCGCCGCGTACGACGCCGTCCGCATCCTTCTGGATGTTGAGGTGCTCGGCCACGTCGGTCAGATTCTGCTGCCCGTCGTAGGAGCAGATGCCGCGGGACACGCCGCCGGACTCGGAGAGCGTGTGGTCGAGTTCGAAACCGACGATGCTGTACACGCCTTCGCTGTCTTGGTGCTCCCGCAGCCAGTCGGCGAGGATCCGGAAGGACTCCTTGCCGTAATAGTCGTCACCGTTGATGACGGCGAACGGCTCATTTATGACTTCGGCGGCCATCAGGACGGCATGGGCGGTGCCCCAGGGTTTCTGCCGCTCGGGGTTGAGGACGAACGGGGCCGGGATTTTGTCGAGTTCCTGGATGACGAATTGGAACTGGAGCGGCTCCCCGTCGGGGCAGCGGACGCCGCTGTATTTCTCGCGTACGGTCTGTTCGAACTGCTCCCGGAAATACTCGCGTACGACATAGACGACCTTGCCAAAGCCGGCCTGGACGGCGTCATAGATGGAATAGTCGATGATGGTCTCCCCACTGGGACCGAGGCCGTCCATCTGCTTGAGTCCGCCGT
Organism: Bacteroidales bacterium; assembly: GCA_017400135.1. Taxonomy (GTDB): domain Bacteria; phylum Bacteroidota; class Bacteroidia; order Bacteroidales; family UBA932; genus Cryptobacteroides. The sequence goes on along the minus strand of JAFPVJ010000009.1, from coordinate 83,665 downwards.
AGCGGCTGCCCATTCCGGCTGCAAGAACTAAGAGTGTAGGTTTCATGATTTCTATTTTTATGATTGACAAAAATAGTTATTTTTGCAGATATGAAAAAGAGCCCGCTTGTCAATTATATCCTTTGGTCCACGGTGGCGTTTCTCGTCATCATCTGTTTCTTCCGTCATGACAACCTGATCCGCTGGATCAAGGCGGGGTTTACGATCAAGAAGCAGGAGAAGCAGATCGAGTGGTATGACAAGGAGATCAAGGATCTGGACAAGCAGATTGAGGCGATGTCGACGGACCGGGATACGCTGGAGAAGTATGCGCGCGAACGTTTCCTGTTCGCTGAGCCGGGCGACGACGTTTATTTAGTTCCCGAGGAATAGCACAATTGCGTGGGCCGGCACGGTGCCAGAGGAGTTCAGAGAGCAGAAATTTTAACCCTTCGGGGAATGCTCTCTGAACTCCTCTGGCACCGCACCGGCGTACTGTGCGAGCGTCCGGAGGGTTTCGGGGACGTCGTGGACGCGGAGGATGTCGGCGCCGCGCTGCAGCGCTTCGAAATGGAGCTGCTGGGTGGCTTCTCCGGCGGTGTCGGGGGTGAGGCCCAGGGGCATCCAGACCATGCGTTTGCGGGAGATGCCGACGAGGACGGGATGGCCCGCATCCTGCAGTTTTTCGAGGGTGTGGAACACTCCGAAGTTTTGTTCCACGGTTTTGCCGAAGCCGAATCCCGGATCGAGGATCCAGTCTTTAATGCCTTGATATTCAGTCTTTGAGGTGAGCTCCGCGTACCATTCCAGTACGTCTGATGCATTTTCGGCGGGACCGTGGTGCATGGGAATGTAGGTCAGTCCGAGTTCCGCGACCGTGGAGAGCATCTGCGGGTCCGCATCGCCGGCCGTTACGTCATTGACGATGAAGGGCCCGACGATATCGTAGGCCCGCCGGACGACCTCCGACCAATAGGTGTCGATGGACAGGGGCAGGTCGGGATAATCCCGGCTGATCTGCACGAGGGTGCGTTTCATCCGGCGCCATTCCTCCTTCGCGCCGACCGGAGTGTGGCCCGGACGTGTCGAGCAGGCGCCGATGTCGATGATGTCGGCTCCGCTGTCCAGGATGGCCAGGTTGTGGCGGCTGGGGGCGTAGAAGGAATCGGGGGTGAGGTTGAGGATGCCCATCACCCGGACGGTGCGTTGTGGATCGATCGTTTTCATTCCATTACAAAAGTAAGGAAAAATAGGTATATTTGTACGATTGCAAAACCCAGTCCAGATGCTGATTGTCCTTGAAGGACTTGACGGGGCGGGGAAGTCCACCCAGGTCAAGCGATTGAAATCCTATCTCGAGAGCCGCTGCGAGGCGCTCCGGTACATCCATTTCCCGCGTTATGACGCGCCTGTGTACGGCGACCTGATCGGGCGTTTCCTGCGGGGCGATTTCGGCTCCGTGGAGAGCGTGCATCCGCAACTGGTGGCCCTGCTCTTCGCCGAGGACCGGCATGGGGCTGCGCCTGAAATGAAGGAGGCTCTCGCTGAAGGGGCGACGGTGCTGCTGGACCGCTATGTCTATTCCAACGTCGCTTACCAGTGCGCCAAGCTCTCCGATCCCGAAGAGGCGGAGCGGCTGCGGCGCTGGATCCTGGAGACGGAGTACGGTCCCTTCGGGCTTCCCAGACCGGATCTCAACATCTTCCTGGACGTGCCGATCGGTTTCGTGGAGCAGAGTCTTTCCGCGCACCGGGAAGGGGAGGAACGGGACTACCTGGAAGGCGGCAGAGACATCCATGAGGCCGACCTTTCCCTCCAGCGGAGGGTCCGGGACATGTACCGCTCCCAGGCGGCGCTGGATCCGGATTTCATCGTGGTGGACTGCTCGGACCGGAAAGGCGCGATGCTGCCTCCGGATGCTATTTTCGAGAAGGTCAAGTCTATGGTTGATAAAAAGTTACGCGATGCATAGCTTTCATCATAGTTTCCGTCGTTTCTGCGCGTTGTTGATCGGACTCGTGTTCTTCGTGTCCGGCATGCTCAAGCTGATGGACCCTGTCGGCACGGGGCTCAAGATGGCTGAATACTTCCGTTTCTTGCATCTGGATTTCCTCATTCCGGGCGGAAAAGGTCTCGGGACGGCACTTTCGCTGCTGGAAGCGCTGGTCGGCGCAGCTTTGATTTCGGGCATTGCGCGGAAGGTGGCGGCCATCATCGTGCTGGCGCTGATCGTCTTCTTCACCGGCCTGACGCTGGCCCTGTATCTGGTCAATCCGGAGATGGACTGCGGCTGTTTCGGCGAGGCATTCCATCTGACTCATCTCCAGTCATTGCTGAAAAACGTCATCCTGCTGGCGCTGGCGCTGATCGCTTTCATCCCGCTGGGAGACGGATATGAGTCGCGCAAACCCAAGAGGTGGGGTTTCGCCCTGGTGTCCCTGGCGATTGTGCTTTTTGCGATTCATTCCTGGCGGACCCTGCCGATGATGGACTTCACGGCCTTCTCCTGCGGATCCCAGATCCTTTCCGGAGACGGGTCGCAGCCGGAGGATGAGTCCCTGGCGACGGACCTGGCCGTCCTTTCCTTCAGCGACGCGTTCGGGGAGTATTGCGACGACCTGGCCTCCAACGGGGAAGTGCTGATCCTTTCCGCATATGAGCCCGAGCGCCTGGATTCCCTGCAATGGAGCAAGATCGCTGCGACGGTGGACGCCGCCTTCGTGTGCGGTATCCGGCCTTTGATCCTGGCCCCTGGGGCGGACGGGGTTCCGATGACCCTGGGCGAATGCCTGTATTTCGCTGATTACAAGACGCTTTTGACGCTGAACCGCTCCAACGGTGGCGCCACCTATCTGGCAGATGGCCTGATCGTGGACAAATGGACTCCCCGTAACCTTCCTTCCGGAGAAGAACTTACCGCATTGATGTCCTCCGAGCCGATGGAAGCCGCCTCTTCCGCGTCGTCCCGCGGGCGCTTCACCTTCCAGGGCGGACTGCTGCTCTGCGCGGCGCTGCTGATCCTGCTGTAGAAGGTTGCTCTTTCTTCTAATTCGCTGACAGACAGCTGAACAGGTCGGAGAAGACCGCATCCGGGTCGAGGGAATCCATCCAGACGATCCGGTGCCGCGTGCTGTCGAAAGCGAACTGCCGGTCATCTGTGAGAATGGGGGCAGGAATGACACGGAGGCGGTAGTATTCCGGATGGGCGACCAGCCCGGGAGCTGCGACGTCCCATAAGATATGGCGCCATTCCCCCTGCGTGTCGTGGAACTCCTGCGGCAGTTCGGAACGGAAGAACCGCTGGGCACGGCCTTCCCCCTGGATGGCTTGTATTTTTTCCTGATCGACGCGCAGCACCTGCGTACCTTCTCCACGCTTTCCCATGGCCGGAAGGATCACCAGCGGTACGCCCGAGTCTACGACCTTCTGCCCAGCCATATAGTCCTGGTAAAGATTGAATTCCTCGAGATTCCCCCTGCTGAAACAATTCGTACCCAGCCAGACGACGACGATACTGCCCTTGATGGAAGGATCCAGCATCAGTGCCGCGGCTACGTTCGTAATCGCCCCCAGGCAGAGGACATAGACCGGCTTGCGGGCCTTCCGGGCGATGCTTACCAGGTTCTGTGCCGCCGGATTATTCGGATCGAACTGGTCCGGGTCGTCGCTGACGCTTTTCTCCGCGCCCTTGAACACGGGATACTTTCCCTGGCATCCGGTGACCTCCAGGACTCTTTCCATTTCCTTGAAACTCAGTTCCATCCCTTCTGCAAAGCCCGTGCTCCTGTCATTATGGAAGGGGGCGGCGTGCAGCGCCAGGACATTCATCCTGTCCGATGCGAGGGCGTATGCGATGGCATACTGGTCGTCCATCTCGTTATACGTGTCACTGTCTATGACGACATCCTTGATCCGGTCACTCTGAAGGTCTTCCAGGATGATTTCCGGAGTCAGGGCTTCGTTGCAGGAGAAAAGCGTTGCGGCAGCAATGAAAAGAAGGAAATAATGGCGCATGGCAGGCAGGTCAATCGTTATTCTTTTCAAAGTTAAGAATCTCCACTCCATAATCAAATATATGGAAGGATAAAAAAGCCGGCAGGGAAAACCTGCCGGCTCGTTTCAAAGGTCAGAACGGAGGAATCAATATCCGGGGTTCTGGGTCAGGGTGTAGCCCAACTTGCTGTAAGCCGCAATTTCCTGAGAAGGAATGGCATCCAGGATGAGGTGACCGTCCGGAGCCCAGTAGCGCAGTTCGGTATCGATATCGTACCTGAGCTGCTTCTTGTTGCCGTTGTTGGCGACCGTCAGGCCGGTCGAACCGTCAACAGGGATATTCACGACACCGTCAACCTTGTTCGAGGCGGAGGTGTAGAAGCAAACATCATCGGTACCGTTACCGTCGAGGTCAAGGGCCGTGTTCACGGCATCGATGTTGATACCGTCCCAAGGTGCGGTGGAAAGAAGGCTTCCGCAGCCCCAGCGGAGGAGGTCGAAATCACGGACACCTTCCATGCAGAGCTCAATACCCCTCTCACGACGGATCTCCATGATCGCGGCGTTGGTCACGTCGGGATAGTAGTTGGTCTTGAGATAGTTGTCCACGGTCGTGGGGACGGTGGTCAGGCTACTGCCGGTGATACCCGCACGCTGGCGGATCGCGCCGACGGTCTGCGCCCAGACCGTGTTGTCCATCTGGCCCAGCTCAGCCTTGGCCTCCGCATATGTGAGGAGCACCTCGGCATAGCGGAAGATAGGCGTGCTGTTGGAGTTGTGCTTTTCGTTCTCATCCGGATCGGCTCCGTTGGTCTCCGCATACTTGTCCAGGCAGAACTTGCGGATCTGGTAGCCCAGGAAGGACGCGCCGAAGTCGGGCACCGCCGTGGCACCGGCGAACTTGTAGCCAGGATAACGGACGGTGAGGGCAAGACGGGGATCACGGTTGGTGAACTCGTCCTTCCAGGTCTCGGTGGCGTAACCGGCCTTGTCGGTGTAAGGGGTGCCGTCCTGCATGAGGAAGGTGTTGACGAACGTGCGGGTCAGGGACTTGGGAGCGTTCTGCTTCGTGTAGACGAAGTAGTGGTTCTGGCTGCCCTGGATGTTGGCGGCGGTCTGTGCGCCGAGGATGACCTCCTTGGTCTGGAGATTGTCGCTCAGGAAGAGGCTGCGCCAGTCGGAGATCAGCTGGTACTTGCCACCGTCGATGATCTGCTTTGCGGCATCGGCGGCGAGCTGGTAGAGCTGCTCCACGGTGTAGTTGGTGAAGGGCTCGCCCTTGACGGAGGCGGTCACGTTGTTGTACTTGCGGAACGAGGCCTCATACAGACAGGCGCGCATCTTGAGGAACAGGGCGACCTCCTTGCTGACGCAGGTGGCGTCGGGGCTGGTGGCCGTGATATGCTCGATGGCATAGTCGAGATCCTCAAGAACGTGCTTCATGATGACGTCGCGGCTCTCGCGGTCCTTGTGCTCGTCGTCGGTGTCGGCGGCGCCGATCACGTGGTCGTACCAGGGCAGGTCACCGTACTGCTGGACCATCTGGTAGTACTTCCGGCCCCGGAACAGGCGGACCTGGGCGATGAAGTTCTCCTTCTCGGCCTGAGAAAGAGCGGAGGCGGCGGAACTGTTGAGCTGGGTCAGCACGTAGTTGTACTGAAAGATGTCGTCCCATTCTCCCCAGGTGTCGGTGGAAGTCGCGGAATAGCCCTTCTGGAACCTCGCGGAGAGGTTCTGGGCGGGGAAGTAATCGGTCGGAACGTCCTTGCTATAAGCGTTGGTCACGGAGCCGAAGCCGCCGTAGAAGCTGTTGATCACGTACTGGACGTTGGTCGCGCTGCTGAAGACCTTCTCGTATCCGGGCTCGTTGGGGTTGTACTCCGACAAGTCGCAGGAGACGGCTACGGTCGCAACGGAAAGCGTGATGGCGAAGAGTTTGAATATCTTTTTCATAATCGTATCCATATTAGTCGTTCACGATGCAGACGGCGACACGGTTGTTTTCCGGAGTCCAGGAGGAGTCCTTCTCGGTGCCGTAGTATTCGGTAGAGATGCGGTCGGGGCCGATGCCGGCGGCCTTCAGGGCCTCGGCGACCACCTCGGCGCGCTCCTTGGTGAGCACGTAATTGCGCTGCTCGGTGCCGGTACCCTGGTCGGCGTAGCCGGTGATGCTGACCTTCGCAGTGGGATTGGCCTTGAGGACCTTGACGAGGTTGTCGACCTTGTGGGCCTCGGAGTCGCGGATGACGCTCTGGTTGATCTCGAAGAAGATGTCCTCGAGGTGGAGAGCCTCGGCGCGGCGGACAGCCATGGGCTTGACATCCTTGGCGGCCTCGCAGTCGTCCTTGGCCTTGAGGGCCTTGGCGAGCTCGGCGCGGAGGGCATCGGCCTCTGCCTGTGCCTTGGCGGCGGCGGCATTGGCGGCGTCAGCGGCGGCGTTCGCGGCGGTGAGGGCGGCCGTCAGGGCGGCCGTGTTGGCACCGGTGTTGGCGGCCTTGGCGCTGCGGGCGCCGAAGGTCACGTTCAGACCCAGGGAGAAGGTGCGGAGTTTCGGATACTGGAAGCCGTAACCGTTGAACCAGTTGAGGGCCTCGGTAGGATCGTCACCACCGTAGGTGAGGGTCGTGATGTCGAAGTCGCGGCCGAAGATCTTATAGAAGGGAGACCAGTTCCAGAGGTTCTCGCCGGAGAAGTAGATCTTCGCGGCGGTCATGCCGACCTTGCTGATGAGCTTGCGGGGCAGGTTGTAGCCGAACTGCAGGTTCTGCAGGTTGATGTAACCGGCGTTGTAGACATACGCATCGATGGGGAAATCGGCATACTTGACGTTCCAGTTGGTCTGGGTGTGGTCACGCAGGAGCCTGTGGCCCTGGGAGAGGCCGGGCAGGATCGCGGTGTCGGGGTTGATGAAGTTGCCGTTCTCGTCGAACTTGGCATACTTGTCGACGCTCCACTTGGTCATCGGTCCGTAAGGGTTGGCGTACAGGTTGAACGGCATGAAGCCGCCGTACGCGATGAAGTCCTGGTGGATGATGCCCTGGAAGTTGGCGCTCAAGTACCAGTTGGCCCAGTCGAAGTCGAAGCCGAAGGAGAACGGATACCGGGCCCACTTGTTACCAATGATTTCAAGGTCGCCCATGTCGTCGAGCTGCATGTTGCCGAAGTCGATCTTGTAGTCGCCGTTCAGGTCCTTGATCCAGAGGTCACCGACGCGGATGTCGGACTGCTTGGAGTGGTAGCGCATGTCTTCGTCAGCGATGACGTAAGGCTTGCCCTGTCCGAAGGCGTTGTCGATCTCGTCCTGGGTCTTGAACAGGCCGTTGCTGCGCAGACCGTAGAAGTCTCCGAGCCGCTGTCCCACGTGATAGGTGAAGGGCTTGATGCTGCCGGACTCGTTGCCGTTGTACTCGTCGACGATGGCGTAGTGGTCACTGATGGAGGCGTGGACGCCGAAGTGTCCGGGACGGCCGGCCAGCATGAACGGCTGGTTGAACCGCACGGTCAGCTCCCATCCGTAGGTGGACATCGAGGCGTTGTTGCCCAGGTTGCTGTTGGCACCGTACTGGCCGTAGACGGCAGCGTGCTCCGTACCGGGAGTAAGCATGTCGACGTTGCGGCGGATGAAGTAGTCGTAAGTGACGTCGAGCTTGTTGTTGAAGAACGAGGCGTCGGCACCGACGTTGAAGGTCTTCAGCTTCGACCAGGTGTACTGGTAGTTGGTCACGTCGGGAACCTCATAGACCCTGTAGGTGGAGGCTCCGTTGATGACGCGGTTGCTGGCGACGTCGATGTTGAAGGTATCCTCGGTGTTGTAGGCGCCCGCGCTCATGCAGTCGCCGAGCACGCCGTAGGATACGCGGAACTTGAGGGCGCTGATGAATTTGGGATTGACCTTCCACCAGTGCTCCTGGGAGACGCGCCACGCGGCGGAAGCCGACGGGAAGAAGCCCCACTGGTACTGGTTGACGTACACGGAGGAGCCGTCGTAGCGGCCGTTGAACTCGAACAGGTAGCGGTCGTCGAAGGCGTAGTTCACGCGGAAGAAGACACCCGCGTTGCGCCAGTGCTTGGCCTTGCTGCCGTCCCAGTACTGCGCATAGCCGGTCGCAGCTTCGCCGTTGCGCTCGATGGTGCCGAGGGCATAGGCCCAAGGGTTGGCGGCGTCCGCATCCCAGTAGTCGAGGCCGTACATCTTGATCTCCTCGTCCATACGGTTGCGCTTCTCGTAGTTGTAACCGACCATGGTCTTGAGCCAGTGCCTGTCGAAGGTGTTCTCATACTCGGCGTAAGCATTGACGACGCTCCAGTCCTGGCTGGTCGTGTTGCGGCGGATGCTCTGGCGGTACATGTCGTTCTTCGCGGGATTGCCGTTGTCGGGCTGCGTGAAGGTCATGACGGCCTGGCCCGTAGCGGGATCGACACTGTCGCTGTACCAGATACCCGTATCCTTGGTCTCGAAAACGATGTCCTTGGTGCGGTAGGTATAGTCAGCGTGGAAACGGAGGGTGTTGTCAAAGAAGGCGGCAGCGAGGGAGGTGGAAGTCCTGAACGCGTTGACGTCCTTGGTCTTACCCTTACGCTTGTAGGAAATCGGGTCGTAGGAGTCGCCGACCAAGCCGGAGAGGATGAAGCCGCCGGCCTTGGTGAAGGTGCCGTCCGGGTTGTAGATGGGCCATGTCGGAGCGCCGTAGGTCTTGGCGCGCACCTGAGGGGCGTTCATGCCGTTACCGTTGGAAGAGATACCGTAGTCGACCTTGTCCTTGGCATACTCGATGTTTTCGCCGATGGAGAGCCAGTCGGTGATCTTGATGTCGACCTTCGAACGGAGGTTGTATTTCTTGTAGGGGTCGGACTTACCGACATAGATGCCGTCGTAGTCGTACATACGGCCGGAGAGCAGGTAGCTGACTCTGCCGTTGTTGCCGCTGATGGAAACGTTGTGGATCTGCGAGGCGGTGTGGTCCTTGAAGATCGCCTTCCACCAGTCGGTGTTGCCATAATACTCGTACTTGCCCTTGTTGGTCGTATAGACGCCGCCCACGGCGGCTGCCTGCTTCTCGGCATCCTGGTAGCCGGCGGTGATCGTCGTCAGGTTGGTGCTGGCAGGCCAGACATTGGCCGTGTTGGCATACTTGCCGTACCAGCCATAGTACGCCTCCGCCCGGATTTGGGTGTAGAGCTCACCGTCGGTGACGAGGTCGGGCGTGGCCGTAGGGGTCATGAAGTTGTAGTTGCCGCTGTAGGAGACGGTCACCATCTCCTCCTTGGGAGCGTTCTTGGTGGTGATGAGCATGACGCCGTAGGCACCGCGGCTTCCGTAGATGGCGGAGGCGGCGGCGTCCTTCAGCACGGACACGCTCTCGATATCATTGGGGTTCAGGCTGGCGGGGTCGCCCTCGACGCCGTCGATGAGGACCAGGGAGCCGAAGTAGTCGCCGGCAGCCGAACTGGACGCCAGGGTGTTCCAGGTACCGCGGATCTGATAACCGGAGAGGTTGTTGACGTCACGGTAGGGAGCACCGTCGATGGTGGCGATCTCGACGGCGGGCATGTTACCCAGCAGCATCTGGTCGACGTTGGCCGCGACCCTGTTCTCGAATGCCTTGGAGTCGACGACGTCCACGGCACCGGTCAGGTTGGCCTTCTTGATGGCGCCGTAACCGACGACGACGACGTCATCGAGGGTCGTGGCGGCATCCTCCAGTGCGGAGTTGATGCTTGTGCGGCCGTTGACCGGGATCTCCTGGTCCTTCATGCCGATGAAGGAGACCACGAGGGTCTGGTCGGGGCGGACGTTCAGAGAGTAGCGACCGTCCAGGTCGGTGACGGTGCCCTGGGTCGTGCCCTTGACCATCACGCTCGCGCCGGGAAGGGGCTGGCCCTGGTCGTCATAGATGACGCCGCGGACAGTCACCGTCTTGCCCGGTGTCTGGTCGGAATCGGCTTTGGCAGGGGCGGCGTATGCGGACGCGAAGACCGGTCCGCAGAGCAGCGCAGCTGCCAGGCAGAAACGAACAATGAACTTTTGATTCATAATCATTACGTTTTTGAGTTAATAAAGTTTGTGGTTATAGTTAGATTTTAGTTGCGCAAACGATAGGCACAAATATATTAATTTTATCGGTATTTTATTCTTTCTCCTTGTTTTTTTTGCTTTTTTGAGTGTATTTTTGCGGAAACGGAGGTTTTATTATGGCACTCGACACCCTGGCCAGCATTGCCGAAAAGGCACAATGTTCGGTTTCGACCGTTTCCCGCGTCCTCAGTGGGAAAGCAGACCGCTATCGCATCAGTGAAGCGACGGTCGCCCGTGTACAGGAAGTGGCAAAGTTGTCCAACTATACACCATCCCTCCTCGCCAAGGGGCTTCGGGAGGGCAAGACCGACACTATCGGCCTGCTGATTCCCAGCGTAGATGATACTTTCTTTTCCGGGATCGCCAGCTCCATCATCGCAGAGGCGAGGAACTTGGGCTATACGACCATCGTCGTCGACACCCAGGAGAGCGAAGAAAACGAAAGCGAGGGCTTTTCCACGCTGCTGGCGCGCAAGGTTGATGGCATTCTTACCGTCCCCTGCGGCCGCGAAACCAAGGCCTTCGAAAGGGTCGCCAATGCGGATGTCCCCATGGTGGTCGTGGACCGATATTTTGAAAAAGGGGCACGGTGGTCCTTCGTGACGACGGATAATTACAAGGGTGCCGTCATGGCGGTGGAGCACCTCGTAGCCAACGGCCATCGCCGGATTGCCTGCATCCAGGGCAGTCTCGGAGCGATGACCTCCCGTGAGCGTGTAAGGGGGTATGAGGACACAATGCGGCGCTTTGGACTTGAGGAGCACATCCATGTCTCCGGAGACAAGTTCTCTATCCAGAACGGCTATGCTGAAACCAACCTGCTTTTAAATGGTCCTGACTGTCCGACCGCCATCATCGTTCTCAGCAACAAGATCCTCCTGGGGGCTGTCAAAGCCATAACGGAGTCCGGCCGCCACATCCCGGATGACGTTTCCATCATCTCTTTCGATGACAACCTGATATTCAACTACATGACTCCTCGGATCACCTGCATCGCCCAGCCTGTGCAGGAGATCAGCCTGATGGCGGTCAAACTGCTGCTGAAAAACATCGCCGGCGAGAAGAACGTCTCTCATTTGTTCCTCCCGCCGGGTCTTGTTGTCAGAGATTCCGTGAAGCCGGTCTAGTCAGCCCAGACGATCTCGTAAGGCATACGCGTAACCATGACGGAACGCTGACCGTCCTTAAGGCCATCGACCCAGTTTATCAAGGCTTTCGCCGCCGGTTCCAGGACCGTTCCGCTGAAGATTTCCTCGCCGGAAGGCTTGTTGCCCAGCATATCCATCATTTGCTCCATGGTCGTCTGCGGCTTGGGATATGCGACGATGTTCCAATTCTTCAATTCGCTTTCTTCCAGGCTTTCGCTTACGGCATCCGCCGCCCATTTGATGGCGTCTTCCAGGGTGCCGATCTCATCCACGAGATGGATGGAAAGGGCGTCCCGACCGGTCCAGACGCGGCCCTGGGCCACGCCGTCCACGAAGTCGTAGGTCAGGTTGCGGCCTTCCGCCACCAGGCTGACGAAGCGGTCGTAGATGCGCTCGACGGAAGCTTGCATGTAAGCGGTCTCATCCGCATCGAGGGGACGCATCAGGGACATCATGTCGGAATGCTTGTTGGACTTGACAGGGGTGTAGGTGACGTGTGCGATGTCCTTCATGGTCTTGCTGAAGTCGGGGATCATGCTAAACACCCCGATCGATCCGGTCAGCGTGGTCGGATCGGACAGGATGTGGTCGCAGCCGGCGGAAATCCAGTAGCCGCCGGAAGCGGCATAGTTGCCGTAGGATGCGACGACGGGCTTGTCGGCCTTGAGCAGTTCAACCTCCGCACGGATCTTCTCGGAGGCCAGGACGCTGCCGCCTGGAGAATTGACGCGGAAGACAACCGCCTTGACGGTCGAGTCGGCCCGCACCTTGGCAAGGACATTGGCAAAACGGTCGCCGGCGATGTTCTGCTTGGCCTTCCCGTCCACGATGTCACCGTCCAGATAGACGACGGCGATCTTCTTCTTCGCCTTGACGTTGGCTGTGGCCTTGGCTGAGACATAGTCGCTGAAGGATACCATCTTGACATCCTTGAACTTGTCGACGACGGCCAGGTCGGCCAGCTTGCCTTTCAGCTCCTCTTTCGTCAGCAGGCCGTCCACGAGCTTCGCATCGAGGAAGTCCTGCGGGAAATTGAGCTTCAATCCGTCGATCAGGGCATTGAGCTCCTCGACGGGGATGGCCCGGCTGGTAGAGATTCCGAGCAGGAACTCCTTCCAGATGGAAGAGATCATCTCCTGGTTCTGCTCCATGTTTTCGGGGCTGGAGGAATTGCGGACGAACATCTCTCCGGCGGACTTGTATTTGCCGTGGCGGATCAGCTGCACGTTGACGCCCAGTTTGTCGAGGATGTCCTTGAGGAAGATCATCTGGCCGCTGATGCCGTGGAACATGGACGTGATGCCATCATGGGAGGTCATGTAGACCTTGTCCGAAACGGATGCGAGGTAATAGGCACCCGTGCTCACGTTGTCCATATAGGAGATGATGGGTTTCCCGCTCTCGCGGAAATGCTGCAGCGCCGTGCGGAACTCATAGATGTGTCCCATCCCGGCGGAGGTGATCTCCGGCAGGAGATAGATATACTTGATATTGTTGTCTTCCGCAGCGGCGTTTATGGCGCGGACGGCATCCCAGATACCGACCGTCGCGGTCTGGGAGCCCTGCAGGGATGCCATGGTGGGCATGGAAAACTCTTCCGAAGACTGCTCGGCCAGCGTGATCTCACCCATGTCGATCTTCAGGACCGCATCCTTGGGGATGGACGGGGTGCCGCTGCCGGCGGCCGCCATCGAACCGATCATACCGAAGAAAAGGATGAAACAAATAATGCCGAGGATAAAAAGGCCGCAGATGACGGCCAGAACCATTTTAACGAAATCCTTCATTTTCTTGCGTGTGATATAACGGAGGGCAAATTTAATAAAATCGGTAAAAAATCCTAAATTTGCAGACTGTCAGTTTTTGAATTTGATCCGCCCATGGCACAAAAACCATCCATTCCCAAGGGGACCCGTGACTTCGGCCAGCAGGAAACGGCCGAGAGGAACTATATCTTCGATACCATCAAGTCCGTGTTCAAGACCTTCGGCTATGCCCAGATCGAGACGCCCGCAATGGAGAATCTCTCCACCTTGCTGGGCAAATACGGCGACGAAGGGGACAAGCTCCTGTTCCGCATCCTGAATTCCGGTGACGCCTTTTCGGGCATTGATTATGACGCTTACCGGCTTCCCGAGGGAGACAAGGCCTACAACAGCAAGGCCCTGTCCCTGGCTGTCTGTGAAAAGGGGCTCCGCTATGACCTGACCGTGCCTTTCGCCCGTTATGTGGTCCAGCACCAGAACGAAATATCCTTCCCTTTCAAGCGTTTCCAGATCCAGCCGGTCTGGCGGGCGGACCGCCCCCAGAAGGGCCGCTACCGCGAGTTTTACCAGTGCGACGTGGACGTCATTGGCAGCCGCTCGCAGCTGAATGAACTGGAATTGGTGCAGATCGTGGACCGGGTGTTCCGGAAACTGGATGTGAATGTCCTGATCAAGATCAACAACCGCAAGGTGCTGACCGGATTCGCGGAGATCTGCGGATTCCCGGACAAGGTGGTGGACATCACCGTGGCTATCGACAAGCTGGACAAGATCGGCCTGGAGGCCGTGGAGGCGGAGATGATGGAGAATGGCTTGACGCGCGAGGCGGTGGCCGTGATCGAGCCCATCCTTCAGCTGAGCGGTTCTTCCTCGGAGAAGATTGCCGCCATGCGCGCCCTGATGAACGGCGGCAGCGTTTCGGGCCTGGTGTCCGAGACCGGCCTGAAGGGTTTGGACGAGCTGGAGGAGCTGTTCGGTTTCATCGAGGCGGCGGAGATCGCCAGCCCGGTCGAGATCGACCTCTCGCTGGCCCGCGGGCTTAATTATTACACCGGCGCCATCTTCGAGGTGAAGGCGCTGGACTGGCAGATCGGCAGCATCTGCGGCGGCGGCCGTTACGACAACCTGACGGGCATTTTCGGGCTTCCGGACATGTCGGGTGTGGGTATCTCTTTCGGCGCCGACCGTATCTACGACGTGCTGAAGGGACTGGACAAGTTCCCTTCCGGCCTGCGCTCCTCCACGCGCGTGCTTTTCGCCAACATGGGGCGGGAGGAGACGCAGTATGTGTTGGAGGTGGCGGGCGCGCTGCGGGATGCGGGAGTCGCCGTCGAGGTGTACCCGGACGCCGCGAAACTGAAGAAGCAGTTTGATTACGCGGACAGGAAGGCGATACCGTTCCTGTCTATCAACGGCGCCGACGAGATGGCGGCCGGATGCATTCAGATCAAGTGCCTGGCGTCCGGCGAGCAGCGGAGTTTCCCTCGCACCGATATCGCCGGGATGCTCGCTTTCCTGAGTTAGGCCTCCCGGAAGGCGCGGATGGAGTTGCGGAAGCCTTCGATCATGGCGCCGGTGTCACTCCGCACCGCCATATAATCCACGCCCCGCCGCTTCCAGGCGGCATATTCGACCTCCAGCGATACGCCCAGCAGCACGCCGGCCGCTTTGGCCTTGCGTGCTACTTCGTCATAGGCAGCCGCGACCTCCGGATCGTCCCACTGACCTGCTTTGCCCATCGAGGCCGAGAGGTCGTAGGGCCCGACCAGCACGCTGTCCAGCCCAGGCAGGGCCAGGATGTGGTCCAGGTCGCGCACCGCGTCGATGTGCTCGATCTGCAGGATGACCAACGGATCGTGTTCCGAGGCTTTCCAATATTCGTCCATGTCGCCGGCACCGTAGCGCAGCCCCCGGCGGAAGCCGCAGCCGCGGTTGCCCACGGGCGGATAGCGCATCGCCGCGATGGCCAGAGCCGCCTGTTCGGCGTTCATTACCATGGGGACGATGATGCCCGCAGGGCCGAAATCGATGACTTTCTTGATCTCCGTATGGTCGCAGGCGGGCACCCTGTAGAACGACGCGCAGTCCGTTCCACGCACTGCCATCAGATGCTGCATAGCCGTATTGCGGTCGATTTCTCCATGCTCCCCGTCGATGAAGACGAAGTCGAATCCGGCTTCCGCCACCACCTCCGTGACCGCCGGATCCGCAAACGAAACACATCCACCCAGCGGGCACTGTCCGGCCCGCACCTTGGCGAGGAATTTTTCCAGATTGTTGATTTCCATATTGCAAATATAAAAAAAATCCCTACCTTTGCAATCCACATCGCGGGGTAGAGCAGTCGGTAGCTCGTCGGGCTCATAACCCGGAGGTCGCAGGTTCGAGTCCTGCCCCCGCTACTAAACAGGACAAGTCGCAAGATTTGTCCTGATTTTTTATATCTACATCCTCGTAATCGGTTGATATAGAGCGGAAAAGACCGAACACTGCGTTCTCCTCAACGGTTAGATAACACTTGTTCTCATTGTCCCAGTAAATGCCCCGGGGGTGGACCAGTTTCTGGATGCTTTGGCAGGTCTCGAAATCATTCTGACTCCACCAAGTGCCTAAATGCGAGGACATTGCGACGGTTGTACCGACATACTCAGTGAGGTTAGATAAATCTTCGTTTAGTCCATCCGCTTCCCGGGATAAATCTGCCTTCTTTTCCTCGAGTACCGCTATGGCATCGTTGCAAGTGGCTTCATCTATTTCCTCGAGTGCATATTTCAATCTTATGCCCTTCATCTTCTTGTCCAGCCCTTCTATCTGCTTCTCGATTTCTTCCGCTTCTTCACGGTCTTTGTCATTCTTCTCGTAAAACTTGTCCGTGAGAACATCCTCCATTATGCATTGTAATTCTTCCGGGACCTTGTATTGGTCTAGCAGGTCGATATATGCCAGATGGACGGTGCTGGCGGACACATTGGCAGGATAGCCCTTCGTATTCGCCTTGTAATATGGGAAAGTCTGCCCGTTCTGCTTTCGGACGATGTAGCCAGTATAGGCACTACCATCTTTCGGGCATAGTATCGTTTTCTTCAGCGGGAATTCCGGCGTAATGTCCCGATGCTCATAGTGGTCGTGGTTGCCTTCCAAGTTCTCCTGCACCTTGTTGAACATTTCCTCGCTTATCAACGGCTCCTGCACTCCCTTTATACGCACGCCTTCGCCGAGATACTTGTGCTCTATGTAGCCACAGTAAAACGGATTGCGGAGGATTTCGCTTAATCGCTGCTTGTACATCTTCAGTCCCCGGGCGTTGAGGCGACGAACGATTTCCTCATTGGACAAGTTCTCGTTTGCCTTCCACTCGAACGCC
This sequence comes from Bacteroidales bacterium, assembly GCA_017400135.1. Classification (GTDB taxonomy): domain Bacteria; phylum Bacteroidota; class Bacteroidia; order Bacteroidales; family UBA932; genus Cryptobacteroides. Next base: position 67,339 of record JAFPVJ010000009.1, on the reverse strand, counting down.
TTCCGGAGAACCTTCCCTTTCTCATTGACCGTGATGATATGCTTCTTCCCTTCTTTCCTCGAGTTATAGCCGAGTGGAGGTCTGCTATACCACTCCCCTCGCTTGATGCACTCTTTCATCCCTTCAGTGCACTTGTGTTTCCGTGCCGCATTGTCCATGTTGGCGACGATTATCATCATATTCTCGATGGACTCGGCGAAGAAGTTATCCTGCGAGATGGGTTGGTTGATGGCTATCAGCGTTATACCCTCGTTCTTTAACTTCGTTTTCCACATTATCCCTTCGCTTGCATTTCGGGAAAAGCGGTCATAATCATAGCAGACGATGGTATTCACTTCCGGGTCCTTTGAGACCTCGCTCACCATCTCCAAAAACTTCTCTCCAGCCACCTTTGCACTTTCGTTGGTGGCTCCGTAATCGCATTTCTTGACCTTGATTCCGTGCCGCTCGCAGTACTCCATACACGCATCTATCTGTGTCTGGATTGAGTTGTTATGCTTGAGTTGGTCCGCCGATGATACCCTGGACCAGATGACCGCCACCTGCTCCGGAGAGTTTTTCCTTCTCTCGATGATGCTCTCTGCTCTGCTCTTTCTCTTCTTCTTAATCATGGCAACCGAATTGTGAATGCTTATTCCTGAACGACCTGTAGCCGATTTCTGCTATTGCATCGAAATAGTTGAGGATACGGAGCATATCGCCTTCGTCCGTAATCCCGAGTTTAATGAATTGGTTTCTTCTTGCATTGGTTAAATCTCTCTTAAAATACATTTGACTTGAGATTGGTCCTCTGTCTCCGCAAGAAATGGAGATAAGGTTATTGCCTTTTACGACCCCGTTACCATGACCGATAGTACGAGTTGAATGCCGATGGGAGGGGCTGAACCGTTTCCATTTGCAGATATACAAAAAAGATTTTTATCTGTGAAGTTTCACACGAACTTTTTGACTCTCTGCAGTGTCCCGAGGGAGGTCCCGGTTATCTTCTGGACGTTACGGAGCGAGATGCCTTTCCGGAGCAGGGAGATTTCCTTCTGGTATTGGTCTCTGTAGGTCTCGTCACTCTTGCGGTAGGTCGCCGGTCTGCCCATCTTAACCCCTTCTCGGCGGCATTTTGCGATGTATTGGTCACGACCGCTTGCCATCCTCTCCTTGATGGTCAGTCGCTCCATCGACGCTATCTCGAGCAGGATGGTACAGATAAGCGAGGCGACCGGATTGACCTTGCCATCCTCGTTGAGGGTGTTGAGGTTATAGTTCTTGATGTGGAGCGATACCCCGTTTTCGTTGAGGTAGTTGATGACCTTTAACGCCTCCAAGGTATTACGCCCCAGACGGTCGATAGAAAGGCACACGACACGGTTTAGGCGATGTTCTTTGACATACTCCACCAGCCCGGAGATTTCCTCTCTGTCGGCGTTTTTGGTGGCTCCGCTGACCTTGTTGGCAAACACTTTCACGACCGCCCAGTGCATCCGCTGGCAGTAGTCGGTCAGTTCCATTACCTGCCGCTCGTAGTCCTGTCGCTGCGTGGACACCCGAGCCAGAATTGCTACCTGCTCCATAACCTACAGGACCGCTACGATGTTCTCCCACCGAAAAGACCTCCACGCCGCCTTCTCGACATCGAAATAGGCGGTTGTGGCGTAGTACTCCCGGCTGACACCGTTACCGTTGATATACCGCTCCACCAGTGCCTTGGAAGTCGTGCCGAATGCCTCACGGAGTTCCCCGGACTTCTTCGCATAGACGAAGTGGGCTACGCCGGTCCGCATCTGGTTCTTCACATTCTCCACCATCATCGCCTTCGCACCAGCCATCAGGGCGGAGTTGGTCCTTTTGCCGATGACCGCCATCCGGGTCAGGGTCATTGAGTCAGTAGTTGCAAGCATCGTGTTCATATCTCTGTTATCTTCATCTATAGCTAAGGTACGGATATTATTTAATATATGCAATCTTTTTAGGGATTATTTTTAACATTTGCAGATTTCGGCTATAATATGTACCTTTGTAACAATTACAACATATCGGAACGATGGCGAATGTAAATGGAAAACAGGAAAGGATGGTCGTCCATCTGGAAATCAGCGGCAACCATTACTACTACGGCAACTTGAAAGCCCTCTGTGACCATTGGGACAAGGATGCCATCGGGGTCTCGTACGCCTATCTTCGCAACTACGGAATCAGCGAAGAAAAACCCTTCCGTAACGCCCGGTGCATCATTCGACGGGGTATTATCGTCACATCAAAAAAGAGAAACGAAACGAAAGGTCTTGTCCTTCCCGAGGAAAAGACTACCTTTGTATAGATTATCAACGCCTAACTCGTTATTATGAAGCATTTTTACCCCATTTTATTGCTCGTTTTAGCCGTCCTCTCTTGTAATGTTCAGGTTGATAAACCAGAAACTATTGACGAAACATACGAGCCGACAGATGAAGAACTATTTACGGCATGTGCTGACTTACAGGGTATTGGTCAGTTCATAATTGGTAAAACTACTTTTAAGAATGTCCTCAACGATAAGGATTTCAAAAATAGTAGCAGTTCCTTTGACAGAGAAACAAATCTGTATAATGGTCATTGGGGTTATGACTTCTGGAAAACGAAGAATGATGACATCTCAAGCGGATTTGATAAGCGGAAATGGATTGAGAAAGAAGCAAAAGGACGCATTAAACAACTAATCCCTCAGTTTAGTGGAATTAAGATTGGAGACCTTGATTTTGACAAGTTCGACATGGCATTCCTAAATGATACTTTGGTCGCCATCTTTTTCTATCCTAATGACAAGATAGAAACTGATGTTATTGACCATTACAAGGAAAAATACGGTAATGGTAGGGGGCATTATAAGTATAGTTCTTCGAGAGTTCAGGTAGGTGATGATGTGACTGCAACAACATCTACCGATGAAATAAGGACCTGGGCTAACGAAAATGTTGCTCTGGATTTTAAGAATTCAGAGTATTTTCACATGGAACCCGGAGTAAAACCCACTGGCTATTATGAGCATTCGCTTCTGATTTATAGCAAAAGTCGTTATCCAGTATTTGAAGAACTGCTCAAGTCGCTCTCCAAGCAGTATGACGAGAATATGCAACAAAACAAGAGCAAAACCCTAAACACATTGTAACGACTTATAACAAAAAGCTAAAGTAGAGCGCTTCCTCGAGTCCGGGGAGGCGTTTCTGTATGTTAAAATAGCTCATTTTCATTTTGATACATTCTTACCATATGCAGTGGGAGGGTATGTTGTTATATTACCTGACACCGCACTTGAAAAGGTATTCCCACTGCAGAACCTTGCGACCGTGACGGAACCTCAACACGGACTGGAGCGTGTAGATGTATAGGGCATCCAGTGATTCCGGGGTCTCGAGCAGGTTGAGGTCATAGGGTACTCCCGTCTTTGAGCATGCCCGTTTTATCTGCTCGCAGTTCATCCGTACCTCGAGCCGGCGGAGTCGCTTCCTGTTCCCGTAGAAATCGCTGATATACTGCTTCCCGGAGGCGTTCTCTATTTCCTCTGCCTTATCGTAGCAGTCCAGCGTTATTCCCATATGCTTGTTCTTTGCCGCCTTCGCCTGCTTGATGGTCAGCCCTTTTGTCCCATCCTTTGCCAGCGACATTCCGCAGGTTCGATATACGCCTTTCAGCATCGCAGTCCGGTCCTTCACCTCCTTCCCGTTGATGATGACCGCTATATCCTCCCGGCGCATCATCTTACGAATTCGTGAGGCGATATCATAACCGAAATCCCGGGCAAGGTCCAGCGATGAAATGCCATAGTACCGTAGTCCAAGTCGGTCTGGAATCAGTTTAACTGCATTGAGGAGGTCTCGGTCGTATAGGGCGGCATTCTCCACCTTCATCCAGAGGTAGAGTTCGTTCCCGTCACTGGCGAAGCGGTCGAAGTACAAGTTGCCGAGTTTCTGGGCTCGGGGTGTCGTTATGTTGAAGTAATGCCTATGGAAGCGCCCTTCTACACGGGAAAGGCGGAAGTCACCATAGTTGATAGCATATAATTCCCGGAGTTCTGCCAGAAGTGCCGGTGCGGCCAGAAAACAGATGACAAGATTGTCGATGATGGTGGTCCCGAGATTACATACCGCCATCGGTGTTTAGAGGTTCGACTTCATTATTCTCGTGGCTCTGGTCCTTGTACGAAACGCCGGACCAGTACTTCAGCATGCCCTGACGGATATGTTCTTTATGACTATACGTTTTCGCTTTGCCCTTCGTTGAGGCGCTGATTTTTTTTCTTACCTCGTCTGGGAGGTCTCTGTACTGTCTCTTGTATTCCATAATTGCAATGTATTTCTCTTTATAATTAGTAGGATTGGAAGGAAAAGTAAAGGGATGCTTGTGATTTCCCGGATTACTCTTTCCAACCCCTTCGTCTAACAGTTGTAAAGCCCTGCTATACTTACTGGAAAGGACCCGGATAGAATGAGGACCGGTAGAACGCAACTGTTTGGACGGAGGGAGATTGGGAGCGGTGATGACTACCCCATCTTCAGCTATCCCCTTCATCGTTTATCTGGTGCGAGTTCTGGCACTATAATATGCCTGTAGCGGCACCATTTGATGAATGCCACTATTCTCTTGAAGTCAGCGATGAAGCGGTTCGATAATCTCAAGTGCTGTTCTACGAAGCAGAAGAAGGTGACTCAAAAGTGAGTTGCCTTCTTCTGCTTTTTAGGTAATGATGTTTTTTACGCCAAACAGGATTACGGTCCATTGATAAATAACCTCTCTACTATCCCATCTTCCAGGTCCAGCATAGCGCGCCAAAAACCATCCCCGCCATCATCAACACGAAGCCAATAACGGCTGAGTGCAAAGCGGGTTGGTGGCGGTGGCGGAGGAGTGTCCATGTCATTCGGATCATAAAAAGGGGCCTCCTTATCTTCCAGGTCGGACCAACGTAGAAGGACAAAGTTCACATAAACGAACTTCTTTCCCTCAGGGCTTTTCATAAAAACATATTGTCGCGCGAAGTTTCTCAGACCGCCCTCTTCAAACAAGTGACCATCTTTGTGATAGGCGTGTTCTTGAACAGATTGATACCAACCAATTCACGGCTGAGGTATCCACCAAGGCATAACCGATAATCGTTTTGTCCTTGTCTTCCTTATTGATATCACAATAACGGACAGGAAGATTGGGTCCTGTTGTCTTAGGCGGCCAGGATTCACGCACACTGCATGCCACAAAGAGGATTATAAGACACACAGAAGACAATAGAGACTTATAACTCATGGCCGCAAGTGTTGAATGTTATTCGCAAGAAAACGGGACAAGAAGACATTATAGACTGAGTACCCGGTTCCGTTTTCAATAGTTGTCGCCAATACCAGTTCCTTGTCTATCAGGGCCTTGATGTTTCTTAACGCTGTTGGCCCGGAAGAGATCTTGTACTTGGAAAGGAAAGCGGCGGAGGTAATCTGCGAGACGCTGTCTTCCATGGCAATGGCCGCCAACATCTTCCATTGGGAGCGGGTAACCAGCCGGCGGATTTCCTGAAAGCGATCTCTCTCAGAGTCCAGAATCGTTTGGATGGCCGTCACGATATCTTTCCGGCCAATGGCTTCCCCGGATAAGGAAAAGACCTCATTACACAAGCGTTGCGTATAATAAGTATGATCTTTGGTCCATTCAATGATAAAGCCGATGGAATCATCGTCGATGGTTTTCCCTGCCAATGCGAATTTCTCCTTGATGAAAGCCGAATAAACCGGTATAGGCAACTTTGAAAGATATAAAAAGGCAGTACTTTCGTAGAACGGTTTCTTGGCGTTGGTAAACATATCGGTCATCGTATGTTTCTTGCTTCCGCAAAAAATAAAACGGACATTATGCAGGTGCTGGATATGCTTCCGCAGAATCGCTTCCATATTTACATCTCCGTATTCCCGGATTTGCTGGAACTCGTCGATGGCCAGCACGACCATCTGCGGATAACTCTCAAGGTAGCCCAAGACCTCTTTAAGGGTACTTTGCTTTTGGTTATCATCCGCAAAAGTAAACGACACTTGAGGAGAACCGGTCAGCGGGTCGATGCCAAGCAAAGGACGGACGCTCTTCAGTGTCTTGAAAAAAGCTGTAATCTTCTGCTGTTTTCCGAGTCTGCCGACGACTGCTTCGGAAATCACCTTAATGAACGCTTCGATGGAAAGGGTATCGCTAATGTCGCAATAGATGGTTTCATAGGGCAGTTTTCTTTCTTTCATCTCATCAAACACCCGAAAAATGAGGCCGGTTTTTCCCAGTCTTCGGGGAGAGATAAGCGTCGTATTCCGCCCATTTGTAATATTGCGGATGATTTCCTCCGTTTCTTTCTCTCTGTCGCAGAAATAGGCCTTGGATTTAAAAGGTTCCAAGATGAAGGGGTTCTCAAGCATGGCCGTATCTTTTTCGCAAAGATAATTAACAATATGTTAATAACAAAATGTTAATCACCTTTTTCGCAATAATCTATAAACCTCTGAATCTCCAACGCCCCTTCCAGAAATCGGAGGTTCGAGATTCGGAGTGTTTGGTCTACGAAGCAATTGAAAGTCAGCCAATTAAGGTTGACTTTCTGCTTTTCTGCGCTTGCCCCTGTTTTGGGAAATCCTCAAAAACTTCTATCTTTAGGCATATAAATCGGAATTTAACCCAATGAACAAGATACCCAACAGACCCGACCCAAATGCGACGTTCCCGAATCCGATGATTCCGAGTCTCTGTTTCATCAAGAACGTTGTAAAGAATCCTCGAATTATCATCGGGGACTACACGTACTATGATGACGTGGATGGTGCGGATCAGTTTGAGAAGCATGTAACACACTTCTATGATTTCATCGGCGACAAGCTGATTATCGGGAAGTTCTGCGCCATTGCCAGGGGCATCGAGTTCGTGATGAACGGAGCCAACCATAGAATGGACGGCGTGACCACCTATCCTTTCTACATTATTGGCGGAGACTGGGGCAGCGCCATTGCTCCGGTCAAAGATGAGTTGCCCCTGAAGGGAGACACCGTCGTGGGAAACGATGTCTGGATTGGTCAGAACGTGACCGTAATGCCTGGTGTGCATATCGGTGATGGGGCAATCATCGGGGCAAATTCAGTCGTAGCCTCGAACATCCCTCCTTATGCTATTGCCGCAGGAAATCCCTGCAGGGTGATCAGGAAGCGTTTTGACGACGATTTTATTGCTTATCTCCTGGATCTCAAATGGTGGGACTGGGATATCGAAAAGATAGAGACCAACTTCGAGGCCTTGTCCAGTGGAGATTTGACTCTTATAAAGAAAATTGGGAGGTAGGGTGTGATTATTTTGATAACAGGCGCATCCCACACGGGAAAGACGCTTCTGGCGCAGCGGATGCTTGAAAAAAACAAGTATCCATCCTTCTCTATTGATCACTTAAAGATGGGCCTTATCCGCAGTGGGAACACCAGTCTTACGCCGCTGGATGATGACGCTCTCACGGAGTATCTTTGGCCCATTGTCCGTGAGATGATAAAGACGGCCATAGAAAACCGACAGAATCTAATCGTAGAAGGCTGCTATGTTCCGTTTGACTGGCGGAAAGACTTTGAAGAAAAGTATCTTTCTTCTATTCGGTTCATCTGCCTTGCTATGACGGGCCGCTACATTGATGAACATTTCCAGGAGATCACGGGACATGGTTCAGCCATAGAATCCCGTCTGGATGATTCTAAATGCTCCTTGTCCGGTCTGAAAGAAGACAACAACCGGTATCTGGAAGGTTTTGTCCAGGCCGGAGAGCAAGTCGTATTGATTGATGACGGCTTTGAGCGAGCTATCGAAGCGTTAGTGGAGGATTAAATCCAAATTTATCGGTCAAGCCTATCGATGAAGGCTTGTATCTGGAGCAGCCCTTCGATGAACGATAGGTTCGAGATTCGGAGTGTTTGGCCTACTAAATAGGACATTTCTTCGGAAGTGTCCTTTTTTCTTGCTCAGACTATCGTGGTTCCAGCATTTTGAGTTCGAAAAAAGATTATAACTTTGTAATACAAAACAGAGTAATATGAATAAAGGGTTGATTATTAGTGTTCTCCTTCTCATTTCCTTTAATTGCTTTGCTCAGTTCGAGAATGAGACGCATGTGTTTTGGCAGCCGAATAATAAGCTTTCCTTTGATATGTTCAAAGGGACCCCGTCCGACTCTTCTTACATCCAAAGACTGAAGGATTTGAATATTTATCATCAAATAGCTACAGGATTTTGGTCTGCTCTCGATGTCCCGAAAACAAAGCGTGGTTGGAAGAAAGGGATGGTCGAAAAGTATTATTTCTGCGCCGCGATGGAGAAAGGGAATTCTTTCTTTATCGTTAAAGACAGTACAGAATTGAAATATGCACAATTGATATGGGATATATGCGAGGCATCTACCCGTATTTCGAGGAGAAACCTAGCTGAGTTTGTCAGTCAAATTAACGAAGGGGTAGACGGGAAGACGAACGGAGCAATCTCTATTCAATATATGACCTGCTTAAATGATGGTAAGCAATTCGGGAAAGAAGTAACACAAGCTCTTTTCAATGAGGTCATCACAACTCACGACGAGGCGGCATATCTTAAATACAGAAAACAGATAGATGATATTCTGAATGAGTTAGAAGATTATTCTACATCCGAGGAGGAAATACAACGACTGACAAGCAACCAACCTGATGAAGGTTACATCCTTGCGCCAAACTTGATGGGAGATTTCAAAGGTAGGGGTGAAATCAGATATTAGAGAGGAAGGTCACGATTGAACGCCATCACTGCCTTGAATCCCGCTATAAACCCGTTCGAAATTTCTAACACCTGTTCTACTAAAGCCGGAAAGTCGAAAGATTTTCCGGTTTTTTCGTTTTTGGCATTTCTGTTCGGGACAATCCCCATTTATAGCGATTTTCCTAAAGACCTTGGTGCATCCTGTCAAGGTGCAAATCGGGCTTAATATGCACCTGGAAGGCTTCAAAACAGGTGGTACAGGAGCAAATAAAGCCATTTTTGCACCTGACTTTCCAGGATTGATGACTAAATAGGACCGGCAGCCCACCAAGGCTGCCGGTCCTTTTCTTTCAAGAGTTGAAACCAATCTATTACTTCTTGAAAAGCTTCTTGATCTGGTTCCAGACCCACAGAAGGACCACGGCGCCGATGAGAGCGCTGACGATCTGGCCATACCACTGGGACCAGAAGGAGCCGCCTGCGCCGATGAGGCCGAGCAGCCAGCCGCCGACGAGACCGCCGAGGAGACCGATGATGATGTTCCAGATGAGACCGCCCTTGTCCTTGATGACAAAGAAGCCGGCGAGCCAGCCTGCGATGGCTCCGAAGAGCAGAGTAAGAATAATGTTCATGGTTTTAGTATTTAGTGATTCAAAGCAAATATAGAAAACAAATTGTAAGAATCAAATACAAAAACTACAATCCCGGAATGGCTTCTCCTTCCGCACGGGACTCGAAAAGCGGCTCGAGGTGCGGCCGGGAGTAGTTCAGCTCCAGATCGCCGTAACGCTGACCGGAGGCCTTGCAGACGGTCTTCCCGTCGTGAGGTGCCAGCAGGGTCTTGCGGACGTAGACCATGCCGTCCGCGGCCTTCGCATACAGCAGGGAATCGGCAAGCCAGACCCGCTCTGCGGGAATATCGCCCGGCAGCGGCAAGATGCCGTCCACCAGGCCGAAGGAATTGGCCGTCTGGACACCGAGCTGCGTAGCCACCAGGACGCGGTCTTCCGTGCTGACACACAGGTCGTTGCATCCGGCGGTACGGATGTCGTGCGCCTCGTGGATGGGCGCCAGGATGTAGCGCGCGCCCGGCCTTCCCAGCGAATCCAGACTGAAAGCGTAGATGAAACGGCTGTCCTCACTCGTGACGTACAGCCGCCACAAGTCCGAGGACAGCGCCAGGGCCGAAACGCGTCCGGGGACGTTGAGCGGTATGCGCCGGCCGCCGAACAGTCCGCGGCCGGGCCGGAAGAACAGCCGGCCCCGGCGGATGCGGTAGCGGCCGCCGTCCTGATCCAGTTTCGTGATGCGGGCCGGGGGTGTACCGTCGTATGGCTCCCAGTGCGAATCTTCCGGCAGGATCTTCGACAGCCGCAGGTTCAGGGCAGGCGCCGCCACGTGCTCGGTCTCGAACATCCAGCGCATCATCCGGTCCCAGAAATCGTGATCCTGGTGATGGCTGCCGTGTTTTCCCTTGGCAAAGATCTCGAAACCAACCTCGTAGCCGGCGTATTTTAACGCCGATGCGGCATTGTACGCCGCCACGAATGAATCCCCGAAATAATAGTCCGGCTCCGTCGTGCCGCAGGTGATGAACACCCGGATCGGCCGGGGCTCGGTCTTGCGCACGAGCACCATCGGCTCCTCTCCGCCCCGCATCGCGCTGAAGGTTGGGCTGCTCAGGAAGCCCCTGTGAAAGAAGTCGTTACGATACCAGAGCCCGTACCATGCCAGTGCCCCGCCGGACGAAGTGCCGTGGACGAAATGCTTGTCCGGATCCGGGGAGAGACCAATGCCGGCTTCTTTAGCCGCGTAGGGCAGAATCTCTTCGATGACCAGATTCGTGAACTCCACGCCGTTCTGGTCGAACTCCTCCGCCCGCATTGCCCGCATTCCGCCCGGCCCCGTCAGGGTCCCCGACTGAACCATTACGACCAGTCCCTGTGGGATAACGCCCTCCTCCAACAGTTCCTCTAGTTTGGGCAACAGGGATACTCCCGTCTCGTACAGGACATAGACGGCGTTGTCATCCCCGGCCGCACCGGGAGAGACATAATAGCGGAAGGGGACCTCCGTTCCGGGCTCGAATCGTTGTCCCGTCCAGGTCAGGCTGTCGACCAGGCGACCTTTTAGTTCCACGCCCGTGCACGGCAGAACGCAGAACAGGGAGAAGGCCGCCAGAAGGAAGGCTGAGCGTAACCTCTTCATCGACAAACTATTTGAAATCGTACAGGTTCAGTCCCGTCTCAGGATCGAAACGCCGTCCGACGCCGTCCATGCCGTAATCCTCGACGTAAAGCTCGCAGGCACCGTTGACCCGGGCGGTCAGCAGGTGCCCGCCGATGCAGCTGTAGTCGCGCCGGCTGGCGGTCACGTGGATGTGCAGGTAGGGCACCCCGTCCTTGCGGGAAATGTTTCCGGTCAGGCAGGTGACTTCCATCTGCTCCGCGAAGGTCTTGTCCACATACTGCTTGGTGGCCGGATCGAGGAAGCGGAAAGTCGCCTCCGAGATGGCGGCCAGCCCGCCGACGATGCCGCTGTGGATGTCTTTCTCTTCGCAGAATGCGGCCAGGGCCGCCGTGATTTCGCAGTGGTTGTCCACGCTGAGGAGATATCTCCCGTCTGAAGTCGCTTTATACTGGTACATATTTGTAATGGATTGATTCAAGGCTGTCACAAAGATAATCATTTTATCGACCCGCAAGTTATTCTTGTCTCTTTGATATTGGGGCAGAGTTTGTTATCTTTGAAGAAATCAATCGATTGATATGGTATCCATGCAAGATATCGCCGACCGGCTGGGCGTCTCCCGCAGCACCGTTTCCCTGGTGCTGAGCGGCAAGGCGGGCAGCCGGGTCAGCGAAGAAGTCAAGAATAAGGTATTCCAGACCGCCCGGGATCTCAACTACCATGTGAACGACCTGGCCCGGAGCCTGCGTACCGGCGCCTCCAAGATGATCGGCGTCATCGTCACGGACATCTCCAACGAATTCTTCGGACGACTGACCTTCCACATTCAGGAAGAGGCCAAGAAGGCCGGCTACCTCGTCCTGACCCTCAACAACAACGAGAGCCTGCCTGAATTCGAGGGAATGGTGCGGGCCCTGATCGGCAAGCAGGTGGACGGCATCATTGCCGTGCCGCCGTCGGACGGGGACGCCGTGGTCTCCTACATCCGGGAGATGGGTGTGCCAGTTGTCACCGTGGACCGTGCCTGCGAAGGCCTGGAGGTGGACTATGTCGGCGTGGACAACTATGTCGCGGCTCGTTCCGCCGTGGAAGGCCTGCTGGGCGATGGTTTCAAAAACGTTGCCCTGGTGGCCCTCGATCTGGATATCCTTCCGCTCAACCGCCGCCGGGACGCCTACGTAGATGCGATGGCCGCACATGGCCTCCAGGATCGTACTGACATCCGCCTCATTCCCTTCGGCCGGGAAGAGGAATCCGACCTGGTCGGCATCCTGCACGGCATGCGTCGGAAAGACGCCGTCTTCTTCACTTCGCGGCGTGCCTTCACCCAGACCATGGCCCACCTGGCCTGGAGCAAGCTGACGGTGCCGAAAAACCAGTGCCTGCTCTGCTTCGACGACGTGCAGCCCTACCTGACCGCACGCAACGAGATCCGCTATGTCGAGCAGCCGGTCGACGAGATGGGCCGGAAGGCTTTCGACCTGCTGATGGACCAGATCCGGGGCCGCGGGACCTGCGGCAGTTACCTATATCCTACCCGATGCATTTCCAACCGAAAAAAATGAATATATGAGACAGTTCCTTTGCTGGGCGGCAGCCCTGGCCCTGCTGGTGACAGGGTGCAAGTCGAATGATATCCTTTCCGAAGTCGATCCTACGATCGGCGGCGTGGGCGTACTCCAGCCCACGCGTCCGACGGTCCAGATCCCCAACCAGATGATCCGCTGGACTCCCTTGCGGGCCGACATGCTGGACGACAGGGTCGCTGACTACCCGCTGACCCTGGCCTCCCACCGCCTGCAGTCCGTATTCGGTTTCCTGCCCCTGGTGCAGGGTGGCTGGGACGGCCCCTGGACCACGGCGCGGCAGGTCTATGACGGCGAAAAGAACATGCCCTACGAGTACGGTGCGCGCCTGGAGGGCTGTCGCATCCGCTTCGCCCCATCCAGGCACAGCGGCATCGCCGAGGTCGTCTTTGATGCCAAGGAGGGTGCCCTGCTGCGTTTCCGGCACTTGAACGGCCACGGCGACTTCGCCCTCGAAGGCGACCGCACCCTCGTCGGCCACGAGCGTTTCGCAGGCCTGGACGCCTACGCCTGGATCGCCTTCGACAGCCCTGTCTCCCTCGTGGAGCAGACCGAAGACAAGGGCTGCATCCTCCTGGCGGCTGACGCGGAAAAGATCAGCGTGCGCTACGGCATTTCCTATATCGATGCCGACCAGGCGAAAGTCAACCTGGAGAAAGAGATCCCCGGATGGGACCTCGACGCCGTCTCCCAGGTGGCCCGGGACAGCTGGACCGCAGCCCTGGGCAAGATCAAGGTGGAAGGCGGCACCACGCCGCACCGGCGCCTCTTCTACACCTCGCTTTACCGTTGCTACGAGCGCATGGTGGATATCAGCGAATACGGTCGCTACTACAGCGCCTTCGACCATCAGGTCCACGAGAGCGACCGTCCCTTCTATACCGACAACTGGCTCTGGGATACGCACATCTCCCTGGAGCCCCTGCAGACCATCCTCAATCCCGCGATGGAGCAGGACAAACTCCAGTCATACGTCGAGATGTACAGGCAGAGCGGTACCGTGCCGTCCTTTGCCGTGATCTTCGGCGACTGGCCTGCGATGACCGGCAACTACGCCGCCGTCTGGATGGCGGACGCCCTGGCCAAGGGCCTGCAGTTTGACATCGAGACCGGTTTTGAGGGCGTACGCCACAATGCCCTGGAAGAGACGTTGCTGCCCTGGCGCAACGGTCCCCGCTGCGTCCTGGACAAGTTCTATGACGAACACGGCTGGTATCCCTCCCTCCATCCGGGGGAGGAAGAGACCGTCCCGGAAGTGTCCCTGCCTTGGGAGCGCCGCCAGTCCGTGGGCCTGTCCACGGCCTTTGCCTATTGCGACTGGGCCGTGGCCCAGATCGCCCGTTCCCTGGGCAAGACCGAGGACGAGCAGCTCTTCCTCGACCGGGCCTCCTGGTACCGCAACGTGTATCGTCCTGACAAGGGCATGTTCTGGCCGAAGGATAAAGACGGCAACTGGATCGAGGGCGTGGATCCCCGCTATATGGACCGTGCTTATTTTACGGAAAACAATGCCTATACTTTCCAATGGGACGTCAAGCACGACCTGGAAGGACTCTTCCAGCTGATGGGCGGCCGCGCCGAGGCTGAAAAGAAACTGGACCAGTTGTTCCGTATCCCGGTGCAGATGGGGAAGGGAGAATACTTCATCATCATGCCCGACTCCAGCGGCATGATCGGCCAGTTCGCGATGGGCAACGAGCCGAGTTTCCACATTCCCTATATCTATGACTATCTCGGCTGCCCCTGGAAGACGCAGAAACGCATCCACCAGGTGCTGGACCTGGTCTTCTCGGATACCGTCTCCGGCATCCCGGGCGACGAGGACGGCGGCGGGATGAGTTCGTTCGTGGTGTTCTCCATGATGGGTTTTTTCCCGGTCACGCCGGGCATCCCGGTCTACGCGATTGGCAGCCCTTTCTTCGAGAAGACGACGATCAGCCTGCCCGACGGCAAGACCTTTACCGTCAAGGCCAAAGGCTATTCCGAGGATAACAAGTACATCCAGTCCGCCCGCCTGAACGGCAAGGCGCTGGACCGCGCTTGGTTCTCCCACGAAGAACTCACGGCCGGCGGCGTGCTGGAACTGACGATGGGTTCCGAACCCAACAAGGATTGGGGCAAGGATAATCTGCCGCCGTCGCGGCTGGATTACGGTGTCCGGGATGGTGAATAGCTTCCGTGACCCAAATAACCATACGAAACGCCCTGCAATACTTCTCCCTGCCTATGAGAACGCACACAATCCGTCACGCGCTTTGTCTCTTGCTGTTCCTTTCTCTCCTGACAGCTTGTCAGTCAAACCCTTACAAGGCGTTGAATGCTCAAGCGAAGAGAGAATACCGGATCCCGATCCGTCCCTGTAGCGAGGAGGGAAATCCCTGCTGGAACGTTTTCGCCAAGAAATTCATTTATGCTCCCGCCTTTTCTTTCCCCGAAGCGGAAGGGGCCTCCGGATATCGTTTCACGCTGACGCCGGACACGGGTGATCCCGTCTCGTTCCGGTCCGCCGGACCGGCTGCTTCCCTTGCTGCCGTATGGGACAAGCTTCCCTGCGGGAATGTCAATCTCACCGTGGATGCGGTCGGACGGGACGGAGAGGTCCTGGGACAGATCGCCGAACGCAAGTTCGTGAAGGACTTTCCTTTCGAGGGACCGTATCCGGGACCGGCCAGCGACTACCGGGATGCGGCGCTCAAGGGCCTTCTGTATATCCATACCTTGCCGGAGATTCAGAACTGGACGAAAGGCCCGCTTCCGGACATGCAGTACCGTCACAACACCTATCCCTGCAAGATCATCGGGGCAACCATCCGTGTCGAGTGCCTTGTGGCCTCCCTGATGCCTGCGCGCAAGGAGAACGCCCTTGCGATCGCGCGGAATGCAGCGCAGTTCCTGATTGACCAGAGCCGTTCCCCGGAAGAGCCTCTCGCTTATTTCCCGCCTACTTATTATTCGGACCTGCTTGCCTCCGGCAAGTCCTGGAACCAGGGTAAGACCATGACCCTCGAGGCGGTCAATGCAGGACATGCCTTCCTCGACCTTCACGACTTGACGGGAGAAGGTGCCTGGCTCGACCGGGCCGTGGAGATCGGACGTACCTATGTGCGGCTGCAGCGCCCGGACGGCTCTCTCCCGATCAAGGTCGATTTCGCGACCGGTGAGCCAGTAAACGGTGTCTCTGCCATGCTGCAGCCCCTTCTGAGATATTTCGTCCGTCTTGAGGGATATGGATTTGATGAGTTTGCCCCTGCCCGGGAAAAGGGCGAACGCTGGATGGACGAAGTGGCCGTGAAGACCTTCGACATGACGGGGCAATTCGAAGATGTGAATGTAAACGGATTGAAGCCCTACCAGAATCTGACGAATTGCACGGCTGCCCCTTACGCATCCTACCTGCTCACGAAACCCTCGCCGGACGCGAAGGATCGGACCCATGCCCTGGACCTCATCCGGATGAGCGAAGACCAGTTCGTGCATTGGGCCTATCCGGAACGGACCGAAGACGGAATTTGGAAGCGTTACGCCCCCTGCGTCCACGAGCAGTATTCCTATGAGATGCCGGTAAACGCGAGTGCATGCAATGTGGCCAACGCCTGGCTGGACTGGTATTCCCTGACCGGGGACCTGCTCTCCCTGGCGAAAGCCAAGGCCCTGATCGATCAGACCACCCGGATGCAGAGTCCCGAAAGCGGCAAGATCGCCACCTGTTGGGAATGGCGTGATGCCGCAGCGGACCGGCGCCGGAGTTTTTGGGCGAATTGTTCCCTTAGGTCGGTGATGCTGCTCCTCCGCGCTGACGCGATGAAGGACGATCTCAAAAAGTTGGAAAGGTCTTCTGACTAGTCCAGGCGCTCCTCGTATTCGGCGAAACGGAGCAGCGTCTGGGCGGAACGGAGGGAGCAGTTGATCCAGAAGTAGCGGTTGGGAGCACCGTATTGCAATCCCATGAAGGTCGGAATCTCTCCGGTGACGGCCTGGCTGTTCACGACGGTATTCATCAGCGCGCGTGCCTTCTCGTACCAGAGCCGGTCTCCGGTCCTGTCATACATGCTCAGGGAGGCGTTGATATACGCATCGTTCGAACTGTCTATGCTGATCCGGCAGGAATACTGCTCGTACACACCGGGAACGTTGCAGTAGAACATCCCGTCCGCATTGCGGGGGAGACCCCAGTGGATGAACTGGTCTTCCACGAAATGCAGCAGGTCGGTGGCAACCGTCAGATCTTCCTGACTGACAGCCTCTTTCTCCAGGAGATACCGGGCATAGACATTCGGCGTGATATTGGTCAGGTTCTGGTAGGGATGCTGGTCGATGCTGACATCCTCGAACTGGGCGGACATGTGGAAGTCCCGGATGGCGTTCTCGTTCATCCACCGTTCGCAGCGGTCCGCAAGGCCGTCGAAATCCCGGATGTCATACTGCTTCCTCAGACGGCGGATGACGGTCAGCAGGTTGCCGGACAGGGCGCCGGCCTCATTGACCCCTTCTCCGGTCTTGATATACAGTTTCTTGGGCATGAATCCGGTACTGTCCACGAGCCGGTCGTAGGTTCGCAGTATGGCAATGGCTTCGTCGAAATACTTCCGTTCGCCGCAGAAATCGTACAGGTTCAGATAGCCCCGGACTGCGTGGAGTGCGTCCAGGGTCATCGTCATCTCCTGCAGGTCGCTGACGGTCGTGCCCCCGATCCGGGTGTCATTCCGGGCCTTGCCGGCCAGGATTTGGGAATCATAATAGGTTGGCGGAAAGTGTGCCAGGGGAGTGCCTTCCGGCTGGGCGAGGGATATCAGGAGGTCGGCCGCCTTCCGGGCGTTTTCGAGGCACTCATCCCGGAATGTGGGGATCTGCTGGGCCATCAACACTTCCGAACTGATGACGGATCCGATGAATTTGTTGGCGAAGACATTCTCCGACTCATAGAGAGTGTCCGGGTCCCAATCGTGGATCTTTTGGACGAGGGGCTGCCTGTGGTTGAACCAGAGTGCCATCAAGGCGGCATCCCGGTAGCTGCGGACGGGTTCCGGATAAGGCCCGCAGAAGGGAAAGTCCCGGAGGAATTCCCAGGTCCCGACGGGGGCGATGTCCTGTCCCGAAGCGTCGACGGCGGTGACCACGAGCCCGTAGTATCCCTCCGGGAGCTTTCCCCAGACAGGGCTCAGGTCGGCTTTCGGAGAGGTGGCCGTGAAAGAGGCGACCGGTTCTGACGTGGCTGAATACTTCTCAAGCTGGGCTTTTGCCGAAGGCCGCTTTTCGGGGACGGGGAGGTATATCTCCCGCCAGAGGTTGTCCAGATACCACAGGTCGAAACGGTACTTCTCCGCTCCCGCCATTTCGGGGAAATCGAAAGCGGGTGCAAAGGTGAATTTCGTGGAATAGACGTTCCAGAAAGGCTGTCCGCCGGGCACGCCGGGACGGACGGGAGTCAGATACTCCCGGGCGGCCTGCTTGTTCAAGGCCTTGAAATGGACGGATCCCTCTCTCGCGCAGGCGGCAAAAAGAAGGATGCCCATCAAAACAAAGACTCTTTTCATCGCTATTCCTCCAGATAGCAGCGCAGCAATTCGAAATAACTCGGGCCGTCGAGGACGATATAGTTTGAATTCTGCGCCTCGATATATTCTTTCACTCCTTTGTGCCAGGTAGGGGATTTGAGGATCGTGCGGATCCAGTAGAAGGGGAATTCCGGATGCTGACTGAGCATCGAGACCGCCTTTATGCCGGCATCTTCGATCCGTTCCTCACCCACGCTCGCGCCGCTGCAGCGGAGGACGGGCATCCCGTCCACAAGCATCGCGTTTCCGCCATTGGGCAGTTTCTGCGGCCCGATGCCGTTGGGACTGAAAGTGGCATAGCTTTTCATTCCTTCGACAGACATGCCGGGTCCGTTGCCGTCGATGACAAAGCCCGTGACGCTCAAGCCCCAGCGCTGGAAATAAGCCTTGTTGTGCGCCGCCCAGGCAGCCACGCCCGAAGGCAGGCCGCTGACCGGACGCGGCTCCTCCAGCATGCCCGGATTGAGATATCCGGCCCCGTTGTCGCCGGCGGCGAAGTAATCGGCGTCCGTGGCGGTGGAGCGGATGTAGTCCATGACCATCGGCGCCCGCCGGTCGAGCGACGGATTGATACTCCACATCATCGGCACGCTGCCGCGGGCTGAGTCTTCCCAGAGCATGGGAAGCTGCTGGTAGATCCAGGCGGCCGCATCATAGTCGCCCACATAGAAGAGAACGAACTTCTTACCGGTGGGGACCTTCCCAGAGGAGGTCAGCAGGCCCCGGGCCTTCAACTCTTCGCGCGTCACCCATTTCTGCGGATATTCGCTCTTGAGCGGATAGTGCTGCCAGAAAGAAGCGTTGGCCATGGCTCCGAGGGAAGCGGCGTCCGCATCCTTGTAGGCGTTGTATGCGCTCAACAGTTTGACCGTCTCCCATTCGGTCTGTGCGGCCTCGTGCTTGCTCTTGTAGACGACGCGGCTGTTGTTGGAATACTTGTGCGCCCAGGGGGCGAATCCGCCGACGTGGCAGAACTTTGTCCCACCATTGAGACGGTAGATTTCGCTGAAGATGGACTGGAACATCGCCCGGTCGCCGTTCCCTTCCGTCGGGGCATCCGAGGCCGGTTCGTCGTCCCAGGGCGAGAGGTCGAAGAAGAAACCCTTCTTTGCGACGAAGTAGTCGTGGTTGGTCAACTGGTGGTGGTTCATACCGGCATTGCCGGGGGCCGTCATCCAGTATTGGTCGATGTAGTAGGCGGCTGTCTCGCCGCTGCACTTGCCGGTCTTGAGGTAATTGTCCACGGCCCAGCGGTAAGGCTCCAGCTTGGTGTGGAACTTCGAGGTTCCGTCCTCGTTGACGAGCCAGACCTTGATGGGGTAGTCGCGTTCGTACACCAGACGCGTGTAAATGCTCCCCGGTCGGGGATCGTAACGCACGGCGACCAGATTGTCGGCGCCGGCGACCGTGGAAGCCACGTTGCTGGTAGAAGCAATTTTCGGATCATAGACCACCAGGCCCTCCACCTTGTCCTTGAAGACGTCCAGGACCTTGACGGGATCGTACATCGTGACAACCTTCCGGCCGTCGAGCCATTTGCCTTCGCCGACGCATTTGTCCCACCAGAAATCATCCACGTTGATATTGTTGGCCGTGATATATTTGATATAGAGCCGGGGCTCGTCGCGGTTGACGATGCCCTGTAGGGTGGCGGCCAGGTGCATGGTCTCCCAGAGGCGTACGACGCCGATCGAGTCTCTGGCCGTAACTTCCCGCCAGCGGTTCATGTCCAGGATGACGATGTCGCCTTCTCCGACCTCGGGCGGGTCGGCAGGCTTGAAATTGACCGTAGGCTGGCAGCCGAGAAACAGGAGCAGGAGCGCCAGTCCGATATTGAGTTTAGTTCCAGCCATCATTTTGTTCGATTTTAGCGTCCTTGTTGGTGTCAATGACCGTCTGGGGGATGGGCCATAGATTGAAGTTTTTCATCGAGGCGGAACGGGGCGCATCCCAGTAGGCATATTCGCGGATGCGGTCCACGGCGACCGTGCCGCCCATGCGGAGCAGGGTATTCCAGCGGATCTCCTCGTACATCAGTTCGCGGGCGCGCTCGTCCAGGATCAGCTCCAGGCCGACGTCGGAGGAGGAGACGAGGTAGGAGCATTTCGCCCGACGGCGAATCAGGTTGATGTCATTCGCAGCGCCCTGCAGGTCGCCGCTCCGCCATTTGGCTTCCGCCCGGAGCAGGATGGTCTCGGACAGCCGGATGGCATAGTCGTCTCGGAAAATGTAGGTCCGGTTGCCGCCGGTCGCGTCGTCGATGTAGGAGTCGAGATGGATCTTGCAGGAAATGGGGAAGCATTGCGTGTAGGCGGCATCCACCGCATCCCGGTTGGAGTTGCCCTGGCGGTACATCAGGCTCCAGGGGATGACCTTGCCGTAGTACTTGCTGGTCGGGACGTTGCCCAGGAAGGTGCGGCGGTAGCAGGCTTCGCTATTACGCATGTCGCTGCTCCAGACGCCCGACCAGATCTCGTCCCGCGTGTAGGCAGTCGGCATGATCCAGGTCACAGCCCGTCCGCCTACATCGGGTGTCAGGCCGATCAGGTCGTTGGGCAGGATGTCACGGAAGCAGGGACCGAAACTGCGGGAGAAATTCAGGCGGGAAGCCCCGTCCTTGTCGAGGTTGGCCTGGTAGTCGATCTCGATGGTCCAGATGGCCTCGTAGTTGCCGTCCGCATAGTCCTGGTTGCCGATCTGGAAGAGATCCCAGAAGACGTTGCCGTTTATTCTGACGCCGGCCGAGGCATAGGTCCGGTCTTCCCGCAGGTTGCCGTTCTCGTCCGGAGTGTAGTCGTAATAGTATTTGGGGTCTTCCTTGGCACGGGTGCCGAAACGCTCGGTCATCAGGTGGAAGACACCGCCGTCGATCACCTCGTTGCCATATTCGATTGCTCTGGAGTAGGCGGCTTGCGCTTCCTGAGTCCGTCCTTCAGCCTCCAGGACCACGCCCTTGTCGATGTAGAGCTGGACCAGGTTGTGCTGGGCGGCGCCCCGTACGATGCGTCCGCGCTCGGGCGGAGTCAGGGGCAGGTCGGGCAGGATCGCTTCCAGTTCGTCGATGGCGTACTGGTAGGTGTCGAGCCGGCTCTCCCGGACGAAGTCGTAACGGGGCGTGGTGGTCAGTTCGGTGACCAGCGGCACGCCGCCGAATTCCTCGCCGAGGTTGCGATAGGCGTAGGCACGGAAGAAACGGGCCTGGGCAATGGTGTAGAGGCGGTTCTCTTCGCTGTCCCAGCTGATCTCCTCCAGGGAGGCGCCGTAAAGGGCCAAATTGGCGCTGGCGATGAGCTTGTACCAGTCGGCGTAGATGGTCTTGTAGTCTCCCGTGTCGGGGGTAAGGTTGCCGTAGTCGTTGAACTGGAGGCTCCGGCGTATGGTCGAAACGTCGAACATGTCGGTGCCGTTGCCTCCCCTCCAGACCAGCAGATAGCGCTTGCCGTCGTTTTCGAGGGTATAGTACTTGCGCACCTTCGAATAGCAGCTGACGACGGCCAGGTCCACCTGGGCGGAGGTGGAGAAGACGTTGTCCAGGGTATAGAAATACTTGGGATTCTCGGTGAGGAGCTCCTTGTCGTTGCAGGAGACCAGGCAGCAGGCCGAGGCGAGAAGAATGAGAAGTGTAAAGGTAATTCTGTTCATATCCCGTCGGCGTTAGAAGGTGATGGATGCGCCCAGTGCGAGCGATTTGGCAACCGGCATCGCATTGGTCAGTACGTAAGATCCGGTCTCCGGGTCGTCGCCCACCCAGTTGGTCAGGGTGACGAGATTGCGACCGGTCAGATATAACTTGAGATTCCCGATGGAGGCCTTCCGGATCCAGCGCTGGGGAAGGTTCCAGGTCAGGGTCAGGTCCTGCAGGCGGACGAAGGTGCGGTCCTGGAGGCCCTGGAAGCGGCTGTCGCTGGTGAAGGAGGCGCAGGGGTAGACGTTGGAAGGGTTGTCCTCGGTCCAATACGGAATGTCGAGACAGTTGCCCGTCGGATAGCCATAACCGTTGATGCGGTAGGCGTTGGGGTTGGACCGCAAATAACGGTGGTCGCCGCCAAAGGTGCCGGTGATCATGGCGTACAGTTCGAGGCCGCGCCAGCTGAGGGTGTTGCTCCAGTTGAGTTTGAAGTTGGGCGTCGTATAGCCCAGGATGGTGCGGTCGTCGGCCGTGATGCGGTCATCGCCGTTGAGGTCGACGTATTTCGGATAGCCGGGCGTGGCGTTGTGGATGCCGATGTAGTCGTAGTCATCGAGCTGGACGATCCCGTCCTGCACATAGCCGTAAATGGCGCCCAGACCCTTTCCAATGAAGCGGGAAGAGGCGATGTCGTCATCCTCCTTGCCGTCCCCGTCCAGGTCTTCGCCGTAGAGATGGACCAGTTTGTTGCGGCTGATCCAGAAGGTAAGTCCGGTGAACCAGGAGAAATCCCGGGTGCGGACGGGATTGAGGGAGAGCGTCGTTTCGACGCCCCAGTTGTCGATCTGGCCCATCGAAGAGGACATCTTCTCGAAGCCGGTCATCACGGGGATGTCCCGGGAGAAGATCTGGTCGTGGGTCTGGGAGTAATAGGCGTCGAGGTCGAGGCGGATGCGCCCGTCCAGCCAGGAGGATTCGAAACCCACATTGAGCGCATCCGTGGATTCCCAGCCGAGTTCGGGATTACCCAGGCTGCTGGCAATCAGGCCATAATGGATCTCGCTGCCGTTGAATTCGTATGTCTCCTTGCTGCCCTTGCCGCTCAGAATGGGGGAGAG
The DNA here is from genome assembly GCA_017400135.1 of Bacteroidales bacterium. Lineage (GTDB taxonomy): Bacteria > Bacteroidota > Bacteroidia > Bacteroidales > UBA932 > Cryptobacteroides. The sequence continues at coordinate 44,514 of JAFPVJ010000009.1, read as the reverse complement.
GGTGCCGAAGGCGGGCAAGCCCTGGTTGCCGTTGCGGCCCCAGGAAGCCTTGACCTTGAAATACTCCCAGCGGTCCTTCCAGGGCCAGAAAGCCTCGTTGCTGGGCGTCCAGGCGGCACCGAAGGAGAAGAAATTGCCCCATTTCCGGTCGGCGCCGAAGAAGGACGATCCGTCCCGGCGGTAGGAGGCCGTGGCGGAATAGCGCCGGTCGTAGGCATACATCACGCGGGCCAGATAACCGACATTGCCCGCGCTGCGTCCGTCCTGGCTGAGCTCGATGAGCTCGGCCTTCTGGAGGCCGGAGATACCGAGCAGGGTGTTGCCGTTGGCAGCGAAGTTGGTCCCCGTCGTCTTGTCCACATCGTAGGTGGTGTAGTCCCGCGTGGAGACCAGGGCCACGTCGATGCTGTGCCGGTCGAAATCCCGCGCATAGCCCAGGATGGCGTCCAGGACGTAACCGTTGGTCTTCTCATGGGTGATGGCGCCGTTCGCCCGGGCGAGATAGCCTTGCAGCGTGGAAGGGGTGTAGCGGCTTTCATCCGTATAGGGACCTTCCTGCACATAATAGTTCTCGTAGGTAAAATCTTCGGCGTGGCGGTCTATGTTGTGCAGCAGGTAGTTGAGCTTGAAGGAAAGGCCTTCGATCCAGGGACACTTGACCTGGACCGAGGTGTTGAGCCGGTAGGTGTCGCGGTAATCCTTATTGTACCGGTTGGAAGGGTCCGCCTGCCAGAGCGGATTCTGGTAGCCGTCGCTCTGCGTGACGGGATATTTCTCAAGCAGGGTGGTACCGGCACGGTACGGCTCGCCGTAGGGGCTGATGAAATAGGCGGTGCCGATGTTGGCGGCGATGCCGGAATAGTCCTGCCTGGTATAGGCCCCGTCCACGCTCAGGCGCAGCCAGGATGTCACGTCCGTGCTGAGCTTGCAGAGCAGGGTGGGACGGGTGAAATCGTCACCGATGACGATGCCCTTGTTGGAAGTCCAGGATCCGGAGAGATAGTAATTGACTTTCTTGCCGGCGCCCGAGACGCTAAGCTGGTAATCCTGCTTGAAACCGATGCGGGTGGCGAAATCCAGCCAGTCGGTGGTCTCGCCGGCTTCGAAATTGGCCCGTTCCTGCGCCGTCATCCAGGACAGGTCCGTGGACTGGGTGCGGTCCATGACAGTGAGGATGTAATTCTCAGAAGTCAGCATCCTGGGCTTGTGGGACCAGGTCTGCAGGGCTGCGGAGGCGTTGAAGGAGATGGTCGGCTTCTCGCTGGTGCCTTTTTTCGTCGTGATCAGGATGACGCCGTTCGCGGAACGGGAACCGAAAGCGGCCGCGCTGCTGGCATCCTTCAGGACGTCGATCGTGGCGATGTCGGCCGGATTGATTTCATTGACGCCGCCGATGTAGATCACGCCGTCCAGGACGATCAGGGGCGCGTTGGAGCCGGAAATGGAGCGCTGGCCGCGCATCTGCATCGAAGGCTGGCCGCCGGCATTGTTGACGGCGCCGATGTCCAGGCCGGCCACGTTGCCCTTCAGCGTTTCCAGGGCGTTGGAGTTGTTCATCAGGGCGACGGGGGAGTTCTCGACGCGCACGGAGGAGACGCTGCCGACGAAGTCTTTCCGCTTGGCGGTGCCGTAGCCGATGACGACCACTTCGTCGAGAGATTGCACGTCATCTTTCAAGGTTACGTCGATCTCCTTGCGTCCTTGTACGGGCACGTCGGCGTCGAGGTAGCCGAACATCGAGACCTTGAGGGTGGCGTCGGATGGGATGTCGTCCAACACGGCGAGGCCATCCAGGTCCGTGACGGCACCGTCGCGGGTGCCGGCGACTTGCACGTAGGCGCCGGGAAGCGATTCGCCGGAAGCGTCCCGTACGGTGACCCGGACGTTCTGGGCAGATGCAAGTACCGCTCCGCCTGTGAACAGAAGGAGCGGCAGGATGATTCGAAGAAACTTAGTTCTAATCTCGAGGGTCATATTCTTCGAAATGTCGGTTGTTTTTCTCGTCTAAGAAGTATTTGAGGGAATACATGTATCCTCCTTTGTTGGAACAGTTCATAAAACTGATCTGGGCCCTGTCGTTAGCGATGGTGACCGGGCTGTCGGCCTGATAGTTACGCATCCGGCAGTTGACGGCCGTGATGATGACCCAGGTGCTACCCTGGACTTTGAGGAAGTCGTAGGAAATGCCCTGGTTGGTGATGGCTCCGTTGTTGCCGGAGAAAGCGTCTACGTTGGTGATGGAAATCTGGCCCTGGCCCTGGACGAGGAAGGGGTGGATGTCAGAAACTTTCTTGTCCGGAGAAACATTGGCGATGATGGAGCCTTGGGCGACTTCCCAGATCCGGTTGAAGGGGGAGCCGCCGTCCTTGAACACGCCGTTGCAGACGCAATCGAAGTTGAAATTGGTCAGCTGGCCATAAGAGTCAGCGCCCAGATAGATGCCGCCGTAGTTGCCGAAGGTGAAAATGTCCATCACCTGGGCATTGTCGGTGTGATTGATCCAATAGGTATATTTTCGCTGGTTGACAGCGTAATCATTCATGTCTCTGGTATAGTCACCCCGGAACTCGCGCATGATGGCCGGGTTGACGTGGCAATGCAGGATGCGGGGGATGTCGTAGCAGTAATCGATCGCGATGAACTGTCCGCCAAGCGGATAGCCATAGCAGTGCTCGAAGAGGATCTGCTCGCAGGGATGGTTTTTCTGTGCCCTGAAATCCATTGCGAAGGTGGCTCCGTAGAAAGTCAGGCACGAGAGAGTCACTCCGTGGACGGCCTGGTCCTGGGAGACCTGGATGGTCGGGGGATAGGTGATGATCTTGGAAGCGTCGTTGTGGGGCTGGTCCGCGTAGTAAAACTGGATGCCCCGGATCTGCGACGCGGACTGGACCGTGATGAAGGGGTGGTTGGTGTCCGTGATGACGAAGAGCGAGCCGGTAGGTTTGCCGTTGGAGACCGTGCCGCGGCCGGTCGGTCCGTGGACGCCGACGAGGGATACGTTCTTTTTCAAGATAATGCCGCTTTGGACGGGATAGCCGCCTTCGACGGGTTCGATATAGAGAGCCGCGCCGCGGCTGGATGCCCAGTCGATAGCGTTCTGAAGCCGGACCTTGTTGACGGCCGGGCTGTTGGTCGGAAGCACCTCGAAGGACTGGATGGAATAGGCCATGGACTTGTTCCCGTCTTCAGACTCTACGGGTACCTCAACGACTTCATAGATGGTGTTTTCGATGGTCTCCCGGATGACCTTGGTACAGGACACCAGGGTAAGGATCACCAGCAGCAGTGCGGTTCTTGTTTTCATTTTTCTTGGTTTTAAAAGGGTGGCCGGGTTGCCGGCCACCCTTGGGTAAATTAGGTTCAGGTTTCAGTAAGGGTTCTTACTTTTTCACGATACGGATATCGTCGATCTTGTAGGTATGGAATCCATTAGGAGTTGCAGCGCTACCCTGCGGTGTGAAGACAGCGCGGATGTAGTTGATGTTGTGGATATCCCAATTCTCCTTACCGGATGCATACGGAGTATTGAAATCATGCTCGACCAGGTTCCATCCGTCCTTGAGATCCAATTCATTGGGACCCCAACTGTGCTCATAACCCTGACCGTCATTGACGTTCGTGGTCGTCTCAAAACGGAGATGGAAGTTCTTATAGTAAGCAGCATCGTCGACATAGAACCAGAACCGCAGTTTCGCGTTGCTTTCGTCCATGTCGGCAGGCATCGAGTATGCATAGTAAGGACCGGCTCCCTTGGCGCGGACCCAGAGATTGGCGATGGGGCCGACATGGAGGTAATCCGTTACGGAGATGCATCCCGCACCTTGTTTCTTGTCCTTAGTGTCAAGGACATAGCAAGGAACGACATCGACCTGGCCGCTGCCCAGCCAGATGTTGAGGTTGTCGCAAGGATCGAATTCCGTCCAGTCGATGACACGGACATCATCGAAGGTGTAGTTGATCGTCGGCAGGTTAGGACGCTGGCTGGGATCACGGAACATACGGAGATAGTTGACGTTCTTGGCACGGAACGCACCGAGACTTTGGCTCTTGCGATACTGGTCGCACATGGTGAACGGAATCACGATGTTGTTCCAGCCCTTCTTAAGGACGAGCTTGACATCCGGGAAAGCCCCTGGTGCATTGGCATTCCAATACTGCCAAGGGAAGGTCAGTTCTTCATTATCCGACGTGCCAGAGCTAGTCAACTCCAGTTCACCGGCGCCATTCATTAAGATATTGGTCGGTTCGTCGACAAACAGGCGAATGAAGAGAGCAGGATTCTCGACGGAGGAGACGTCGACGTTGTCGAACTTGGCTTCCAGGATCTTGTAATCATTGCCTTCGCAGGTACCGCCGAGACGCTGTGTCCCTTCGGCGAAACCATCCTTGAGGACGATGTTGCTGCCGCCGGCGCCGCCTTTCAGTTTGCGGAAATAGCCCTTCTTGTCGCCATCGTCAAAGGTGATCTGAGAGCAGTCGAAGAGTTGGATGCCATGGGTATACTCAAGCGGGGTCGGGCAGGCCGGAATGACCGTGACATCGAAACTCACGGAAGAACCGCTTCCGTCAGTGATGGTAACCTTAGTCTTGCCTTCAGCGACACCGGTGATCTTCAAACCGTCCACGGAGGCGACTCCAGGATTCTCTGAAGTCACGGTCGGGGACTCCACATCTTCACGATCGCCGTATTTGTCGACGGTGCCATACCAGACTGCCTGGTTGACTGCTGAGCCGACGCGGGTGGTGGGATTCTTGAATTTAACGAACATCGGCTTGGGCTCGAAGACAGTGACAACGCAAGGCGCGCTCTTGACACCGCTTTCATCGGCCGCTTCGGCGGTGATGTTGGCAGTACCGGGAGCGACGGCGGTCACCTTGCCGTTCTCGACGGTCGCGACCTTGGTGTCGCTGGAGACCCACTTGGGGTGGTTGTAAGTGGCGTCGGAAGGCGTGATAACAGCCTCAAGCTGGAAGGTCTCGGCGGGTTTGAGCCGGATAGCGGTCTCGTTGAGTTCGATCTTGGAGACAGGGATTACCTTCTTGACGACAGAAACCTGGCAGGTGGCGGTCACGCCGCTGCCGTCCGTGGCGGCGACGGTGATCTTGGCCTCACCCGGGGCGACGGCGGTGATATCACCGCTGCCCGTAACCGTCGCGACGGAGGTGTTACCGGAAGTCCAAGTCACCTCCGGATTGGTGGCCTCTTTCGGGGAAACGATGGCAGAAATGTGCTGCGTATCACCCTCGACCATGTTCAGAGTGGTCTCGCTCAGCTTGATGCTGCTGACCAGGACCGGCTTGGGCTGGCAACCGACCAGCAGGGCGGCTGCAGCGACCAGAGCAAATAAAATCTTTTTCATAGATGAAAGGATTAATGTTAATAATATGGGTTGTGAATAAGTTTAATCATCAAAGTCTGCAAGAGACATATCCGTCCCTTCCTTATAAAAACGCAGACGGTCCACCTTGACGGTGACGGTGCCGGCCGGAGCCGTAGTCTGGCTGTAGATGCGGAACCAGTTCATAGCTTTCAGGTTCATCGGTTCACCGACGGAAGTGGCGTCGGAAAGCTTGAGGTCCACCTTGTTCCAGCCGTCCTGCAGGGTCGGGAGTTTCCAGTTGAGTTCATCGGTGTCGGCCTTGCCGCCGCTGCCGATCTCCACCTGGTTGTCCACCCCGTTGAAGGCGGACGCGTCGGAGACGTAGAGCCAGAACTGGAAATGACCCCCCTCGAAAGGTGTCGGCACGATTTCCGCGCCCCAGGTCTTTTGGAGACGGATGCCCGACGCGCCGTTGACCGTGGAGACGGAGCCTTCGCCTTCCTGGCAGTCAGCTTCGTCTAACTTGAGCGCTCCGGCGGACTGCCAGCCGGCGATGTCGTCGCAGCTCTCCATCATAGTCTTGTAGTAGAAGCGGATCTCGTCGAACTTGACGGTCGTGGGACCGTTAAACTCATGCAGATGGTAGAAACGGAACCAGTTGATGCGCTTGCGACGCAGTTCACCGATATAAGCGCCTCCCGGCAGGGACAGGTCGAGGGTCTGCCAACCGTTTCGAAGTTCGAACATGCCGAAGGTCCAGGCACATTCTTCGTCGTCGAAGATGCCGTTCGAGCCGATTTCGATCTGGCCGAATGCGCTCCGCTCGAAGTGAGATGCATCGGAAACGTTAAGCGTCAGGAGCATGTGGCAGCCCTCCGCGGGAATGGCGCTGATATCGAAGACGGGTTTGATGCCGCCCTTGCCTTCTCCGGGCGAAAGGAACTGGGTGTAGCCATTGCTCTCGGCTTCAGAATAAGAGACCGTAACGACACTGCCGTCGCCGGACTTGTAATCCTTGGTGTCGAAGTAAAGCTGGGCGACGGACTTGTGCTTTCCGGCCTCCCACATATCCAGATACTTGGAGTCAAAGAGATCCCAGCGGATGCCGAGCGGCTTCTGCACGATCTCCTTCTTGACGATGTGGAGCTTGACGGCCGGGGCGTAGTTCCAGCGGGCGTCCACCGCGGAAGTGTGGGCGCCGACGCGCAGGTAATAATCCTTGTCGCTGTCGCGGTCCTGGAACATCGTCAGGGGCATCTTGAGCGTGAATTCCTGCGGGCCGGTCAGCACCTTGTTGACGGCCACGCGCTTGGTGGAATTGTCGCCGTAATTGTTGATGCTGTAGGAAACGTGCGGGGAAGGGTCGCAGAAGAGGCCGATCTCCTTGAGTTTATCCCTCGTGGTGCATTCGACCTCGAACTTGGCGAGGACGCGCTGCTTGGCTTCGTCGAAGACAATGTCCTTGACGGTCACGCGACACCAGGGCTTCGCCTTGATTTCCATCTGCGTATCTCCGTTGAGATGGATGATCTTGAAAGTCTTGCCGGCCGTATCGACCGCCTCGCGGATATCGGAGTCCTTGCTGATGAGCTCCACGGTGGAGGGATCGAAGTTGGTCAGGTTGAACTGGACGCGGTAGTCTCCCTTGAAGAAGTTGTTGTCCCGGTAGGTGCCGTCGGTTTTGAAGTTAAGCCGCCGGGTGTCCGGCTTCGAATATGCCATCTCGAGCATCTCGATATAGGAACCCTCGCCGCCCATGTCCTGCAGGATCAACTCGCCGGTCTCGGCATCGATCGCCGAGCCGTAGACGGCGGCGTTGGGCTGCTCGTAGTTGTCGCCAAGGCAGGCGGTCAGCAGCAGCGCCAGGGGAATCGGGAAAAGAATGTGGAATATCTTTTTCATACGCAGGGTCCTTTTATTGCTGAGGGTTCTTGACAAGGCCGGAAACATTCCATCCGGGAATGCCCCGGTAGTAGAACTTCTCCTTGAACATCAGGTTGGCGGTATACTGGACATACTCTCGCACGAAGAAATATTTGCCGTCCCTCAGGTCGAGGATCGGGGCGAGGGAACCATGGCGGTAGCCGTCGAAGATCTGGTGGTATTCGCGGCGGCGGACCAGGTCCCAGTTGCGGGCGTTCTCCATCGCCAGTTCGGCGCGGCGCTCCCGCTGGACGTTCTCCGGGGTCGGGTCGAGGTCCACGGTGTGGCCGGCGCGGCGGCGGGTGCGGTTGAGGCACTCACGCGCCAGGCCCGCGTCACCCAGCCCGCTCTCGGCGTATGCCTCGGCGTAGTTGAGCAGGATCTCGGCGAAACGGATGTCGATCCAGTCGGTCGTGGACTCGTTCCAGACCGAGCCGGAGGAAACGAAACTCGGGTCCATGTATTTCTTGAAACTGAATCCGGTGCGAGTGTTGTTGCCCAGGTTGGTCGAGTAGCCGGAAAAGAACTTGTTGTCGGCGGCGCCGAACTGGTAGTGGATCTCTCCGTCCCAGCCCATGTACTGGGCTTTCATGTCGGCGGCGCGGTCCATGTGGATCTTGCCGTCCATGTCCACGACGCCCGCCTGGATGACGATCTTGGTGTTGCGCCAGGTGGAGCCGGGCAGGATAGTGACCGCGGCAAGGCGTGCATCCTTGCCTGCGAACATCTCCTGCGGATCGTCGAACTTGCGATAGGGGCGGCTGCCGTTGTAACCGTCATAGTCAAATTGGTCGCCGTCGTAGGTGACGAATTTGACGCTCTCGCCGGGACGGTCGTAGGTCTCGAAGTTCTCGGCGAAGGCCAGGGTCGGGTTCATGCGACCCGGATGCGGCCAGGCGCCGCCGGTCTGTGCGGGCTGGCCCCAGACGTCCTGGTTGGTGCCGTATTTGCGGCCCTTCTTGTAGAAGCCCTTGACGAAGATCGACTCGCAGAGCGCGTCTTCCGGCTTCTGGAACAGATGGATGTAGTTTTCGGTCGCCTCTTCGGGACTGGCGGGATTGGGCATGTAGAGGGAGAACTTGCCGCTCTCGATCAGCTCCTTGCTGCAGTCCAGGCAGGCCTGGTACCAGCGGTTCATGTCTTCCGGCGTGAAGCCGCCGACCATTCCCTTGTCCACGGCCTCGCCGGTGAGCGGGGCGCGGTCCCAGAATTTCGCCAGGGACGCGGCGTGGAGGGATGCGCGGGACTTGTAGGCCAGCGCCGTATACCGGGTCGCCATCGTATGGTAACCGTTGTCCTGGTCGCTCAGCAACTTGGAAGCCTTGTCGAAGCAGTCGATGACGTAGTCCCAGGTCTTGACTTCGGTTTCGCGGGGAATCCTGAGTGATTCGATGTCATTGATGTCGCCCACCTCTTCGATGATGGGCAGGCCGCCGTAGCGGCGTGCCAGGGCGAAATAAATCTGGCCCCGGATGAACCAGGACTGGCCTTCCAGCTCCGCACGGGTCGTCTCGTCCACGGAGGTCAGACCCGGGATCAGGGCAGTGAATTCATTCAGGTCATGGAGCAGCTCGAAGGCGGTGTCCCACCACATGTAGCAGTTGTCGCCCGGGATCTCGCAGACCTCGCTGCCCATGCAGTCGTCGGTCAGGACCCAGGTGTAGCGGCCGCTGTTGTTGGGGGCGCCGTCGTTGAAGTGGAAACCGTCGCGGTAGCCCTGGTCCTGGCAGGGTTTGCTCTCGCAGGTGAAATCGAAAGCCTCGATCGGCATCCTGTAATACAGGTTCGCCAGGAAGGCCTGGATGCCTTCCGGAGAAGAAACGACCTCGTCGGCGGAGACCTTGTTGGTCGGCGTCACGTCCAGGAATCCCTTGCAACTCACGGCGGCCATCGCCGCCAGGATCATGAGGATGTATGCTGTCTTTTTCATATCCGTCCCAGATTTAGAAGTTGAGGTTGATACCGGTATTGAAGGTCATCATCAAAGGATAGTTCCAACCCAGGTTCTGCTGGCCGGCCACCTTCTCGGGGTCGAAGGCCTTGACGAAGCGGTTGCACCAGGTGTAAGGGTTGTTGACGTTGACGAAGATGCGCGCCTTGTCGATGTGCACCTTCTTGAGGAAACGCTGGTTGAAGGTGTAGCCAAGTTCGATGTTCTTGACACGCACGTAAGAGCAGTCCTTGTAGGTGTAGGCGCTGGCATAGTTGCGGTAGGGGTCCTTGTCCATCGTACGGACGGCGGGGAAGAAGCCGGGGACCCAGGGCGTGCTGCTGTCGAAGATGTCTTCGTGATGCCAGGAGTCCATCAGGTAGGCCGGCACGTTGCCGCCCAGCCAGAAGGGCTCGGCGTAAGGGCCGCTGTAGAAGACCGTGAATCCGGCGGCACCCTGGAAGAGGATGCTGAAGTCCAGGCCGCGCCAGTTGCCCGCCACGGTGAGACCGTAGTTCCAGATCGGAGCGGCACCCGGACTCAGGGAAATCGGACGCCGGTCGTCGTCGTCGATGACGCCGTCGCCGTTGACGTCCTCATAGATCCAGTCGCCGGGCTGCATGTATCGGTTGCCCATTCCGGTGCTGTAGACGGGCGCAGCTTCGATCTCCTCGTAGGTCTGGAACTGGCCCTGGATGTTGTAGATCCAGCCAAGACCGCTCCAGCGGTAGTCGTTCGCGCCGCGGTAGATGGACCAGGAACCGGTGAAGGGACCGTGCTCGATGTACATGTTCATCGTACGCCCGTAGGTCGCATTGCCGCTGATCGAATAGAAGAAGTCACCGAAGCGGTGCTGCCAGTCGAAGGAGAACTCGATGCCCTTGGTGCGGTTGCTGTTGAGATTCTCCTGCGGGAATTTGGCGCCAAAAGTGTTGGGCAGGTCGACGCTGCGGGTCGCCAGCAGGCCGGTCTTGTCTTTCTGGAAGACATCCACCGTGATACTCAGCTTGTTGTCGAAGAGGCCGATGTCCAGGCCGATGTCGGCCATGTAGGACTTCAGCCAGGAAAGATGCTCGTTGACGAGGGCGGGGGAGGTCACGCCGTAGGTGACGGCGCCCGGCGTATATTCCCACCAGCCGCCTCCACCGATGCCATAGCCGCTGATCCACTGGAAGGCGTTGCCGGCATCTTCACCCATGATGCCCCAGGAGGCGCGCAACTTGAGGTTGCTGAAGGCCTTGATGTTGTTCTTGAACCACGGCTCCTCGGAGATACGCCAGCCGGCGGAAATCACCGGGAAAGTGCCCCAGCGGACATCGGGATGATAACGGTAGGATCCGTCCCGGCGCACGGCGGCTTCCAGCAGGTATTTGCTGGCGTAGTCGTAGTTGAAACGGCCGATGAAACCCAGTTTGCGCTGATGGTCCTCGTTGCCGCCGGTGGACTGGTCCTTGTCGCCGGCGTAGTCCAGCTCGCCCTGGGTGAAGAAATCGAAATATTTGTTGATGCTGTTCCAGTCGTTGTCACGGACGATCGCCTCGAAGATGGCGGAGGCGCCGATGTGGTGCTTCTTGATCTCTTTCTTGTAGTTGACCTGTCCCTGGTAGTTGTAGACGTGCAGGTAGTTGTCGCTGTTCTTGATCTGGACGTTGGGGTTCCAGTCTTCGTCCGCCACGGTACCGGTGATCTCGTTGTAGGTATACATCTTCCAGTTGCGGCGCAGGATCTTTGTCTGGGCGAAGCGCTTGTCGAAGGAGACCGTGCCCTTTATCTCCAGCCCTTCCAGCCAGGTCGGGGTGTAGGTGAGGGTGAAGACAGACTGGATCGCATTGTTGATATAATGGTGGTAACCGCCCTGCGAGACGTAGGACTGGGCCACCGGGTTGTAGGACTGTCCGTCCTTGACGCCGTTGAAATAGGGCCAGTCATCGTAAGGGGCGATGTCCAGCGTTGCGAAAACGGGCTTGTAAGGCAGGGAGCAGATCGTGCCGCGGAAGACGTTGAACATGTCCGCAGCGGGGTCCCAGCGGTCGTCCATGTAGCCGGAGACATTGGCCGAGAGCCTGAGGTCCTTGGCCAGGTCGGCGGTGACGACGGAGCGGAAACTCCATTTGTCGTAGTTGATGTCGCCCGACTTGAGCAAGCCGTTGTCCGTGGAATAGTTGACGTTGAAATAGTACTTGACGCCCTTGACGCCGCCGTCGGCAGACAGGGAATACTCCTGACGGGCCGAATACTTCTTGCAAGTGGCATCATACCAGTCCGTGGACACGTGGTGGATGATGTTGCCGTCCTTGCCGAAGGTATCCTCGCCGGTGCGCCAGGCTTCCAGCTCCTCGGGGGAGATGTATTCCGGGTCGCCGGCGTTGATGTTGGCGGCGTTGCGCAGCCAGTAGTACTCGTAGCCGTTGGCCATGCGCACGCGGTCGGTCGGGGTGGAGAAACCCATGTTGGCGTTGAACTGGAAGCGCGCCGTGCCGTGGTGGCTGCCGGACTTGGTCGTCACGATGATGACGCCGTTACCGGCATTGATGCCGTAGATGGCAGCGGAAGCGTCTTTCAGGACCGTGAAGGTCTCGATGTCTTCCGGATTGAGCTTGTTGAAGTCGGTGCCGTCCCGGTTGATGCCGTCGATGATGTACAGCGGGCCGCCAAAGCCGCGGATGTTGATTGAATGGTCGTAGGCACCCGGGGTGGCGGTGTTGTTACGGATGTTCAGGCCGGATACCTTTCCCTGGAGCTTGGTCACGAGGTCGTTGGCAGTCGTGGTGAGGATCTCCCGGCTGGAGACGTTGGTCACCGAGCCGGTAATGACCGCCTTCTTCTGGACGCCGTAGCCGACGACCACGCTCTCTTCCAGGTTCTCATGGTCTTCCGCCAGCGTGATTTTGACCGACGTGGCCCCCTTGGCCTTGAAGGAATAGGGGAGGTAGCCCAGGCAGGTCACCTTGACTTCGGCGCTCGCCGGGACGCTGAGGCTGAAATTGCCGTTGATGTCCGTGATGGCGTTGGCATTGCCGGGACCGATCAGGACGGCTCCGGGGATGGGCTCTCCCTGGTTGTCCACGACCGAACCGGCCACACGCACGTTCTGCGCATACGCGGGCGCGAACGCGAACAGAACGGCGAGGACCAGAAGGACAGTTTGTAGTTTCTTCATCGGTTATCTCGATTAGTGTATCGGTTGACTAGTTCTAAATAAATATAGGTTGACTCGTAAAGATAAGTATATTTTTATTATTGATCCGATTTTTTTGAACTTTTTTCAAGTTTGTTCCCTTTTGTTATTTCCGGTTATTCGAATACGATGCGACGCGCCCCGAGCAGGCCGCCGTGGGTGAGGTTCCTGCTCTCCAGCGCTGTACCGTCCACCGTGATGCGGGTGGTCCGGTCGGCCTGGCCGCGGCGGACCAGCGTGACGTCGTGGTCCTTGAGGTGCAGGGTGACGCGACGGAAGAGGGGAGAGAAGAGTTCGTAGCGGTCGGTTCCGACGCAGACGGGATACAGGCCCATCTGGGCAAACAGATACCAGGCGCTCATGGTGCCGTCGTCCTCGTCCATTTCAGGGGCGTAGCCGTCCACGGCGTTGCGGAAAGCCCGGCCCACGAAGGGCTCGGGATATTCGGCGTTGCCGCCGTACAGGTGGATCATACCCTCATCAGTCAGCAGGGCGTGGACCAGCGAGTCGGTCTTTTCCGGCCGCCCGAAGAGCGGGAAGAGGAAAGGCGTCTGGATGTCGGGCTCGTTGCCCTGGTTGAAAAGATGACGGGCGAAGAACTCTTCCAGCTGGTCGGTCAGCGCCTCCTCGCCGGCCCATTCTATCATCTTGTCGGCAAAGACGGGCATGGCCCAGCGGTACTGCCAGCGCGTGCCCTGGTACATGCCGTTGCCTTTCATCAGGGCGAAGGTGCTGTCAATGGTCATGAACTCCCGCTTCCAGCTGGTTTCGAAGAGACTGTCGGCCTCGGCGGCGTACTGGGTCTGCGCTTCTGCATCACCGATGATACCTGCAATCTCACCCATCGCCCATAGGTCATACACCGTCTCCATCAGCTGGTCCGGCGAATTGCGGGTCAAGCCGTCCCGCGCGCCCGAGACCCGTCCTGCGTCCGCCTCCGCAACCATCGCCGGGAAAGCCTCGGACAGATCGAAACCGCGGATGCCCTTGACCCAGGCGTCCAGCAGGGTGACCTGCGAATGCTCCGTCCGTACGGTCGGGACCGGCTCGGCCATTGTCGCCCAGTTGCGCTTGCCGGTGCGATATAGCGTCACCAGCGAACGGCAGATGTCGGAGGCGGCGTCCGGGGTCAGCAGGACGATCATCGGGAACTTGGTCCGGAAGGTGTCCCACATGCTCCAGCCGCTATAGAAGGTCCATCCGACCGCCTCCCGCACTGTTTCATCCGTGCTCCGGCAGCGTCCGCCGAAGGTCGCGTCAAAGGGGCTCAGGAATACTCGGTACAGGCTGGTATAGAACAGGATACGCTGCTCTTTGGTGCTGCCGCGGACATCGACTTTATTGAGGATGTCGGACCAGGCACGGGCTGCGTCTTTCTGCAGGGTCTGGAAGTTCCGGGCGGCGATGGCATCCAGTTCGGCGGCAGCTGAAGCCTCGTCGAGGGATGACAGGCCGATGCGGACCTCCACCTGCTTCACGACGGGGTCGAAACGCAGCAGGGCGGTGGTTTCATCGAAGGCCTCCACCGTGAAGGGCGCGTCCGTCTCCAGGCAGAAATACAGGCGGTATTTGCCGCGGTTGCAGACGGTGCTGGACTCCACCCAGCCTTCGGCGTGACGTTCGTCCGTTATCCGGAAGACGCAGGCGCTGCGGCGTGGGTCGATCGCAGAATTGAAATCCACATACAGTACGCGTTCTGCCTGGGGTCCAAAGACATACTGCTCGGCGGCACAGTGGAGCGTGGCCGTCAGGCGGACCCGGGTGCCGTCGTCCAGGGCGGTCTCGTAATATCCCGGAACGGCTTTTTCGGTGGACTTGAGGATGTTCAGCTCCTTGCCCGGCAGAGCCGGGAAAATGCGCAGGTTGCCGCCCGCCCCGTCGCCTCCTACTCCGCTCACACGCGTCACGGAAAAACCCCGGATCGCGGGATCGTCGAAATCGTAGCCGGAATGTGTAAGTGTCTGGCAGTCAGGCCCGACCGAAGCAAGTCCGAAGGGAAGTTGCGCAGCCGGACTGACCTGTCCGTGATCCCCGGCGGTCCCCATGAAGAGATTGACGAAGCGGCTGTTGTCTGCCGCTGCGCCCAGGCAAATCATCAGACTCGCGAGCAGTAAGATCCTTTTCATCATTTCATTGTAAAGTTGAGTGTCCCTCCGCGCAGGATGTCCTCGTGGCGTATCGTCCATCCGCCCAGGGGGTTCCCGTTGAGCGTGACGGAAGCGACGTGCCGCTTGCCTTCGCGAAGCCCGTCCGCCACGACGGTGAAGGTCTTGCCGTCAGGTAGTTTCAGAGTCATGCGCGGCAGCTGGGGTGCGCCGATGACATATTCGCCCCCGCAGGGATTGACCGGGTAGAAGCCCAGGGCCGTGAAGATGTACCAGGCGCTCATCTGACCGCAGTCGTCGTTGCCACTCAAGCCTTCCGGACCGTCCCGATACTGGCTCTCCCAGACTTCGTGGAGCAGGTCGGCCGCCTTGTCGGGCGCGCCAGCCAGGGTATAGAGGTAGATGACGTGGTGGCTGGGCTCATTGCCGTGGGCGTACTGGCCCACGAGGCCGCTGACATCCACCGTCTCCCCGCTGCCGAGATCGCCCTTCAGCGTGAAGAGCGAGTCCAGTTTGGCCACGAATGCTTCCCGACCGCCCATCGCGTCGATCAGGCCGGGAATGTCCTGCAGCACGTGCCAGGTGTATTGCCAGGAATTGCCTTCCGTGAAGGCGCCGCCGGTCTTCCAGTGGCCGACCTTGAAGGGATCGAAGGGCGTTTCCCAATTCCCCTGGGAGTCCCGGGCGCGCATCAGCTTCAGCCGGGGGTCGAAGACGTTGTGCCAGTACTGCGCACGCTCGTCGAAGAAGGCGGCGTCCTCGGTGTGGCCCAGGCCTTCCGCCATCCGCGCGGCGCACCAGTCGTCGAAACCGCATTCCAGGGTCCTGGAAACGCTTTCGACCAGGGTCACGTCGTCGGGGAAATAGCCGCAGCGGTCGTAGGCGCCCCAGTCGTATTTGATGTGGTCTTCGGTCAGCGAGCGCCGGATGGCCTGGTAGAGCGTCTCCGGGTCGAAGCCCTTGAATCCCTTCATCCAGGCGTCCACGATGACGGGGACCGAATGGTTGCCGATCATCCCGAAATTGTCCGTGCCGCCGAGGGTCCAGATGGGCAGGAAACCCTGCGCATCGTAGTATCGCATAAAGGAATTCACCACACCGTCCACGATCTCCGGGGCGACGAGGGTGAAGAGCGGATGCGCGGCGCGGAAGGTGTCCCAGAGCGACAGGGTCGAATAGAAGGGCTTTTCTCCCGCATCGGCGATGTTGCAGGGATGGATCATCAGGTGGTACATCGACGTGTAGAAGATGCGCCGGTGTTCCGAATCCGCCTCGACATCGATGCGGCCCAGATGCTCGTTCCAAGATGCTTTGGCGGCTTTCCGCACGGCGTCGAAGTCCCAGCCCGGAAGTTCCTGGGCGATGCTCTCTCGCGCTCCGTCCACGCTTTCCACGGAAATCGCGGCCTTCACGAGCAGAGGCTCCGTCGAAGGACCGAAATCCAGTACGCGCCGCGCGATGCGCTCCGCCGTGTCCCTGAGAGGCAGGACGGCCGCGACCGTGTAGGGCCGGCTGAACGCGATGTCAAAATGGATGACGCGGTCGTTCCAGGCCTTCGAGTGCGTGTAGCCCGTCACGTGCAGGGAGTCGGACCAGTCCTGGTCGCAGTCCAGCACGCGCTGGAACATACGCTGTTCGGAGCCGATCTGGGCGCTCTGCAGGTCCAGCAGGAGCTTCAGCGGCTGTCCCTCGGAGGTGTAGCGGTGAATGGCGACGTGCGGGGTGCAGCTCACTTCGGCGAGGATTCCAAAGTCCTCGAGCCTGCAGCTGTAGAAACCGGGTTCGCCTTGCTCGGTTGCCTTGTCGAAACGGCTGGAGTAGTCCTCGCGCAGCGCCTCGCCGGTGAAGGGCATCATCAGCAGGTCGCCCAGCTCGCTGCTCCCCGTCCCGTTGATGCGGTTCTGGGAGAATCCCTGGATGCGCGTGTCGGCCCACTGGTAGCCGCCGCAGTAGTCCCAGCCGAAGTTGCCGGTCTGCGGCCCGGGCTGAACGGCGCCGAAGGGCGTCGTCGCGCAGGGATGGCAGTGGCCCACGCCGTCGGTGCCGGCGAACACGTTGACGTATTGCGTGTAGTCGACGGGTTTGGCGCAGGCGCTGGCCAGCAGCAGAAGGGCGGCAAGGACTTTTCTCATCGTTTAAATAATGTCTTTCAGCGAAGCGGCCTTGACGGCGTCGGCTTCGCGGCGCAGGTCCGCCAGGGTGCAGCCGTCCGCAATCATACGATAATAACCGAGAATGAGCTCAGCGAGGGGGCTGTCCGGGGCGAGCCGGCTGACTTCCGCGAGCACTTTTCTCGCGTCTTCGACGCTCTGCGGCCTTTCGGCTTCATCCAGATAGCGTTTCACTCCGGCAGCGGCGCCCACGGCGATCCAGCCCGGGGCAATGCCTTCCTCGAGGGCGAGGGTGGCGGACCCGATCAGGCGGTCGGCAGGGGAGAGTTTGCGGGCCGGATCGGCACCTACACGCGCACAGGTGTCTTTCAGGGCCGCATTGGTGAAGCGTCCCAGCAGGTCGGTGATGTGCAGCTGGATGGCGTCCAGGCTGACTCCGTAACGGCGGCTCAGGGCCAGGGCGCTCTCCAGCATCGCGTTCTGCGCGACGGTGCGGATCTCCGGATCGTCGATGGCTTCATAGATGTAATCCACGCCCTTCAGACCGCCGAGGTAGGCGGTGGTGGCGTGCCCCATGTTGTGGATGAAGAGCTTGCGCTTGATGAAGAAGTCGAAAGGCTCGAAAGGCACCATGCCCGGGATCTCCGGGATTTCGCCCTTGAAGGCGGCCTTGTCCACGGGCAGGAAGCCGTATTTCTCCACGCAGACGCGAAGGGGCTCGCCGTCCTTCATCTCGTCCGTCTGGACGGGCACCATGCGCCCGATGGAGGCCTCCACCAGGCCCACTTGGGCGTCGAAAAGCACCTGCTCCTCAGGCGTCAGCTGCTCCTTGATCATGGCCTCGACGATCTTGTTGGCGTCGTTGAGGTTCTCGCAGATGATGATATTGAGAGGTTTGGCCCCGGACGCCCAGCGCTTGCGCAGGCCGGCGACGATGTTGGGGATGATGAACTTCAGGATGCGGGCGCCGACGGCCGTAGCCATGATCTCGCAGCGCGCGATCACGTCGGAGGCGGCTACGGTGTCATTTCCGTTCACGGCGGTGACGTTCCGGACCAAGAGGTCTTCGTGGCCTTCGTTGGAGACGAAACGCAAGGGGTAGCACCTGCGCTCCTGCAGTTCGCGCACGACCGGCTCGGCCACGTCGATGAACGTGACCTCGTAGCCGGCACCGCTCATCAGGGCACCGATGAATCCGCGGCCGATGTTGCCGCCGCCGTACATGACAGCCTGTTTCATGCTTAGACCAGTTCGGGGTACTCGGTGCAGAGCAGGGCCTCCGCGGGCTCGTCCTCATCGACCTTGGGGAAGCGTCCGACGGGCTCCCAGAAACGGTTGTCGGTCGCGTCATCGTTGACCATCGACACTTCGCCGATCAGGCAGGTGCCGCCTTCCGCCCAGAAGGTGTGGTAGATGTAAGGGGTGTAGCAGACGCTCTGGCCCTTCTTGATGCGGTAGGTCTTGCCGGCCTCGAACTCGGTGACCACGCCGTCCACTTTGAGTTTGACGGTGCCGCCCTCGATGAGCTGCTCGGTCTCTGGATCCGCGTTCCAGAGTTTCATGCAGAATTCGCCCTCACCCTCGCGGAAGATGATGTCTTCCATCTTGTTCCAGTGGAAATGGGTCGGGGTGACCTGGCCGTCGCGGACGATCATGATCTTCTCGCAGTAGGGCTTGCGGTCGCAGGCGATGTTGCCGTTACGCAGGGTGATCAGCGAAAGGCCGACCTTGTCGAAGTCGCCGCTGCCGAAGTCGGTGATGTCCCAGCCCATGCAGTTGCGCTTGATTTCCAGGCACTCGACGCCCTTTTTGGCCCAGTCGGCGGGAGTCCAGTCCGCCCAGGCGGGCAGGAAGAAATGGTTTTTCTTGCAGAATGCCTTGTTCTCGCGGATGATCGCGTTGATTTCAGATCTTTTCATTGTGGTGTAGGTTTTTATGTGTTATTTCTTACTTGCGATGAAGGCCTGGATGGTTTCCAGGGTGGGAGCTCCACCCGTAGAGGTGGGGTTGAAGAGATTGAAGCGGGCGCTCGCGGAGGCGAAGTCCAGCAGGTCCTCAAGGCTGTAGCCTTCGTGGATGGCGTAGAGCGCGCCGGCGCAGAAGGCGTCTCCGGCTCCCACGGTGGAGAGGATCTCCTCCCGGGCAGGACTGAAGGAAGAGGCGCTGCAGCAACGGCCGTCCTTGGCCGCCGCGACACCGCCTTCCGGGAAATGGATGACGACCAGCTTACGCACACCCTCGTCGAGGAGACGACGGGCTGCATCCAAGACCTCGCTGAAGCAGATGCTTCCGTCGGCTTTGCGCAGCTTGATGTCCAGGCTGTTTTCGGCTTCCACTTCATTGATGATCAGGTAGTCGGTATATTTGAGGCAGGGGAGGACGACCTTGCGGTAGCGGTCTCCCTCTTCGGAGACGACGTCCACGCTGGTTTCATAGCCCATTTTCAACAGGCCGTCAAGGGCCCGTGCCGCCGCCACGCCGTATTCGGGGTCTTCCTTGTCCAGGCTGTCCAGCAGCAGGAGGTAGCCCAGGTGGAAGATGCGGGCGGGACACTGGCAGGCAAGGACTTGCTCTACGTCCAGCTTGGCGTTGGCGCCGCGGTAGTGGAAGAAGGTGCGGGCGCCGCCTTTCTCCGTCATCACATCCGTGTAGGCGGTAAGCTCGTTCTCCAGAATGTGGACATGGGTCCGGTCGATGCCGAAGCGGTCACAGGCTTCCAGGCAGATACGCCCGTTTTCGTCTGCGCCGATGCAGCCGCCTGCATAGAGGGGGATGTCGCTTTTCATGCTGGCAAGGTCCACGATGACATTGTGGGCGAGGCCGCCCAGGCCGACTTCTACGCCGGTGATGGTGGACAAATTGCCCTTTTGGGGATAAACATCGATGAATTTGACGGTGTCGGCTACCCAGTTGCCCACCGCGATAATACCTCTTCTTTGCTGTTTTTCCATATTTGGTTATCGTTTTGTTATCTGTGGTTCGGGGTGGTTATCCGCTGCGCCTCTCTCATCTAGTCAACCGATTTACCACCTTGTACAAATATAAGGTAATTTTGGAAGATTCAAATAAAAATTTTGTACATTTGGAGGCACTTTAACCGAAAACCTATGTCAACTACCGAGAGGAAGAAGCATCGTCGGGACCGCAAGGACGGGTATTATATCCCGGGGCTCGACTCGATGCACGTGATGATGCCGTACATGTTCGGCGACCGTACCAACAATGAGGCTGTGATGGGAGAGGTGATCGACTTGACCGAAGTGGACAAGTTCCTCGCCGCCAAGAACGCCGAAAACCCCGAATTCAAATACACCTGGTTCCACGTCATCACCGCGGCCATCGCCAAGACGATGCTGCTGCGGCCCAAGATGAACTGGTTCATCGCCGGCGGGCGCTACTACGAGCGCAAGAAGATCGAGGTGGCCTTCAACGTCAAGCGCAAGTTCGAAGACGAAGCGGAAGAAGCCCTAGCCAAGTTTGTCCTGGATCCCGAAGGGGGATCCGTCCTGGAGCAGGTCCACAGCTATGTCCATCATTTCGTCTACAAGGTCCGCAAGGAGGACCACAGGGACGGGGCCACCAGCATCCTCGACGTCGTGAAAAAACTTCCGCGCCCCCTGTTCCGCCTGATGGCCTGGACGCTCAAGAAGTTGGAATACTACGGTCATTATCCCCAGGCTCTCTCGGAAGATGACCCTTGTTACTCGAGTTGCTACATCACCAACCTGGGCAGCATCAAGCTCAACGCCGATTACCACCATCTGTTCAACTGGGGGACGATCTCCTTCTTCGTGGTGATCAGCGAGAAGAAACTGCGGCCCTTCTGGCACGAGGACGGAAGCTACGACCTGCGCAATACGATCAAGCTCGGCATGACCGTCGACGAGCGCATTGCCGACGGCTATTATTTCTCCAAGACCCTGCGCCTCGTGCGCCATCTTTTCGCCCATCCGGAGCTCCTGGACGAGCCTGCGGCCACGCCCGTGGAATTCGAATAAGCCCCCTGCAAGACTATGACTTTCAACTATGACAACATCTCCACGCCGTGGCTGGGCAGCTATGGCGAGGTTCCCTTTCATCTGGATTATCCGGAACTGTCGATGTCCGGCACCGTCCTGAAAACGGCGGCCGCCGAACCTGATTTCCCCGCCCTGTCGTTCATGGGCCGGAAGATCCCGTACCGCCTGCTCGCGGAGGAAATCGACCGCACGGCTCGGGCTTTCCACGCCCTGGGCGTCCGTCCTGGCGACCGCGTCCTGGTCTGTCTGCCGAACGTGCCCCAGGCCATCTATTGCCTTTACGGTCTCAACCGCATCGGCGCCGTTCCGTCAATGGTTCACCCCCTCTCCGCGGTCGGCGAAATCGTCCATTATATCGAAGAAGCGTCCTGCGCGTATGCGGTCACTCTGGACCAGTTCTACGCCAAGTTCCTGGACGTGTGCAGGCAGCATCCGCTTAGGCACCTGATCATCGCCCGTGTCTCCGAAGAATTGCCCTTCCCCCTGTCCTGGGGGCAGAAGCTGATGACGGAGCGCAAGTTCCCGAAGGTCGTGGAGAAGGACGGCGTGCTGCTGTGGAAGCACTTCATCGTGGGTGGGGCGTCCGTAACGGAGGGCTATGTGTGCGAAAAGGATCCTCTGCAGGAGGCGGTGGTACTCTTCTCCGGTGGTACGACGGGCGTGACGAAGGGCATCATGCTCTCCGACCTGAATTTCAACGCCCTGGCCCTCCAGACGGCGGCCATGTGCCACGAGGAGGTCCTGCACTGCAAGATGCTGGCTGCGATGCCGGTGTTCCATGGTTTCGGCCTGGGCGTATGCATCCACACGGTGCTGGTCGGCGGAGGTACGGCCATCCTGGTGCCGCGGTTCAACGTCAAGAGCTACGCCAAGCTGATCCGCACGACACAGCCCAATTTCATCGCCGGCGTGCCCTCGCTCTTCGAGGCCATCACGCGCAACACCTACCTGGACGGGGCCGACCTGTCCTGCCTGCGGGGCGTGTTCTCCGGCGGCGACTCCCTGACCATCGAGCTGAAGAAGAAATTCGACAAGTTCCTCGCCGACCACCATGCGGGCATCCGCGTGCGGGAAGGCTATGGGACCACGGAATGCGTCACGGCCAGTTGCCTGACGCCCTATAACAAGGAAAAGGAGGGCAGCATCGGCCTGCCGTATCCGGATACGTATTACAAGATCTGTAAGCCCGGGACCTGCGAGGAAGTGCCTTACGGCGAAGAGGGTGAGATCTGCCTGACCGGTCCGTCGGTGATGATCGGCTACATCAACCACGAGGAGGAGAACGCACAGACGCTGCGCACGCACGAGGACGGCCACGTGTGGCTCCACACGGGCGACCTCGGCGTGATGGACGAGGAAGGTTTCATCTATTTCCGGCAGCGGATCAAACGGATGATCATAACCAACGGCTACAACGTCTATCCTTCCCAGATCGAGAATATCCTGGAAGGACATCCGGCCGTGCAGCGCAGCTGCGTCATCGGGGTGCCCGATCCGCTGAAGATGCAGAAGGTCAAAGCCTTCATCGTCCTGCGGGACGGGGTGTCGGATACGCCGGAATTGCGGGACAGCATCATGGCGCATTGCAAGCGGCATATCGCGAAATATGCCCTGCCGGCCGAAATCGAGGTGCGGGATTCGCTGCCCACGACGCTGGTCGGAAAGGTGGCTTACACGCAGTTGCAGTAGTTTTATATGGAACGGAAAGAAGTCTGGCGCTTTCTGAAATTTGTCCTGTTCTCGGCGAGTGCGGGACTGATTGAGATCGGCTCGTTCACGCTGCTGAATGAGTTCACGGGGCTGCGTTACTGGCCCTGTTATCTGATTGCGCTGACCCTCTCCGTCCTCTGGAACTTTACGTTCAACCGACGCTTTACCTTCCGAAGCGACGCCAACGTGCCGGTCGCGATGATGAAGGTGCTGGGCTACTACGCCGTTTTTACCCCATTGACCACCTGGATGGGCGACTATCTGGCGGAGACGGCAGGGTGGAACGAATACCTGGTCACGGGACTCAACATGGCCTTGAACCTAGGGACGGAATTCCTTTTTCAGAAATATGTCGTGTATCGCGGCAAGATCGACAATAACGGGAAAATATGAGACGCTTTTTGCTTGCCGCCGTTCTGGCGGTTTCATTCGTCGCTTTGCCGGCGCGGGCCGGGGAGGACGAGATTGTCAAGGACGGGTGGAACTTCGGCCCCCTTCCTTGCGTGAGCTACAACTCCGATCTGGGCTTCCAATACGGGGTGTGCGCGGATATCTTCAACTACAAAGGTGTTTTTCCGGATTACCGGCAGCGCATCTATCTGGAAGCATCCCGCTACACCAAGGGACAGACGCTGCTGCATGCGCAGTTCGACTCCAAATATCTGATCCCGGGGGTGCGGACAACCTTTTCCGCGAGCTACCAGTACGACCCGATGTTCCTGTTCTATGGTCTGAACGGCATTGAACTGTATGATCCGGCGCTGGATGCCAACAAGGAGACGGGGGTGGCCCGCTACGATTACAAACGCTCGATGGTCCGCGTGCTGGCGGATTTCCAGGGGCCGATCGCGCCGCATCTGAAGTGGGTGGCGGGGGTCTCTTTCTGGTACTACAAACTGGGGGACATCGCGCTCGACGCGTATGATGCGACCCAGACCCTGTACCATCAGATGGTCTCCACGGGCGTCTTTGCACCCACGGAGGCTTTCGGCGGGAAGCGCGTGGAGGTGAAGGCGGGATTCGTCTTCGACACGCGCGACAACGAAGCGGCTCCGTCCCGGGGCATCTGGGCGGAGACTTATCTCAACGCTTCGCCGAACTGGTTCAAGGACGGATACCGTTACGCCCGGCTGGCGGCGCACTGGCGTCAGTATCTGCCGCTGGCGGGGGAAAAACTGGTGCTGGCCTACCACCTGGCTTACCAGGGAACGGTCCTGGGACAGGCGCCGTTCTACACCCAGCAGAACATCTCCACCCTGTTCCTGCGTCAGACCTGCACGGACGGACTGGGCGGTGTCAACACGGTACGTGGCCTGCTGGCGCAGCGCCTGGTGGGCGACAGTTACGCCTGGCTGAATTCAGAGTTGCGCATCCGCCTGGTATCCTTCAACTTCATCAACCAGAGCTGGTACGTCGCCCTGAATCCGCTCTTTGACGCGGGGATGGTGACGCGGCTCTACAAGGGGGAGGAACTCTCGCGCTTCTACGGAAGATCCTTGGAGGATTTGCGGGCCGAAGCGTTGAGGCTCCACTGCAGCGCCGGCAGCGGTGTCAAGCTCGTGATGAACCGAAACTTCATCGTCTCCGCCGAGTACGCCCGCCCCTTCCTCCGCACCGACGGTGAGAGCGCGGTCTATATTGCGCTGAATTACATTTTCTAAAGGAGAGGCAGTATGCGTAAGTCGTTTTGTATTTGTCTGTTAGCATTATCTCTCGTGGGCTGCCTCTCGAACGGGCTGTCGCGGGATGATGCTAATGCGCCGACGGGCTGGGCGACTTGCGAGAACATCCAGGGGGGCAAGTATGCTTTGACAGGCGGCACTTATTGCCCGGAGAAGGGGGTCCAGGGCCGGAAGATTATCCTTGTCTCCGACGGCGGTGACATGCGGGCGGCGATCGAGGAAGCCATCAGGACCTACGATATCATCGTGCTGGACGGTTCCGAGGGACCGTTCCTCTATTCGGAGTCCTCCTATTTCGACGGGGTGCGCAACAAGACCATCGTCGGCATCCACGGGGCCGTACTGAAGACCGCATTCCAGTGTACTCCGGAGTTGAAAGAAATCCTTGCCCACGCGGAAGAAAAATATGACGGCACCCTTCCGGAGCCGGACGGCCGTTTCCGGCTAAGCAACGATTCCCTGGCACGCAGTTTCCCCGGCTACGCGATGATGCAGACCCTGATCGACCGGACCGGAGACACGGATATGCGTTTCATGCGCTCTGGAATCTGGGCCTTCCGGAAAGGATGCGGCAACCTGGTCATCCGCAATCTCTTCTTCGACGGTCCCGGCGCCTTCCGGGGCAAACCGAATACGATGATACGCATGCGCGACGGCTGTGACCACGTCTGGATTGACCATTGCACCTTCGAAGATCCCGGCTGCCTGGCGCTCGGCATCACACGGCAGGCCGACTGCATTACCGCGAGCTGGTGTCGTTTCCGATTCACGGAGCAGTCCAACGGCCACGAACTGGGCGTGCTGATCGCGAGCGGGGACGACAGCTGGGAGGACGAGGATTATCTGAACGTGACCTTCGACCACTGCCTGTGGGAGAATGTCTGGTCACGCATCCCGATGGCGCGCTTCGGCACGATCCACGTGCTGGACAATGTCTTCGACTGTCCCGGAACCGTGGGCATCAACCCCCGTACGCATTCAGAATTCCTCGTGGAAGGCTGCTGTTTCGAACCGGGCGTGAAGCCTTTCTGCGACTATCGGATCGACATCGCACCGCCCAAGGCGTACGTGTTCCGGGACTGCAGCTGGGATCCGCAATATGAAACACCGACACTCGGGGAAGTGTCGGTGCCTTATCGTTATCGTGTGACGAAACCGGATTGGACGCGCGTTGAGGTCCGTGGTCACGCCGGCCCCACTCTGCGCCGTCCGCTCAGTTTCCGGTGTAGACGCCGGTAAAGAGGATGGCGCCGGAGGTGTTTTCGGTAATCGTGTAGAGGAAAGGATGATCGGCCGTGAAGGTGACGTCACGCGGCTTTGGCGGCTCGATCCCGGAAGCTCCATACCTCATTTCGACAACCGTGACGGCCGCCGCTTCGGATCCGGTCTCGTTGACCGTGATGGTAGCCTTATGGAGGACCTTTGAAATCTCGGGCGTTCCGTCCGCGTTTTCGACCAGTTCGTCGTAGGGACCGAGGGGCAGGCCCATCCCGGCTAGCAACGATTTCATGTCAATCTTGTAGTCTGTCCTGAAGCTGGGCAGGCTGAGCTTTACGTTGGACAGGCCGGAATAGGTGTACTTACCGCGATCCTCAAGCAGGGCGGCGACGCCGTCTGTTTCCTTGGGCAAAAAGATGGTCATGGAATACTTGCCTCTGCCGTATGGCAGCGTCATGATCTGGCAGGATTCGGTTTCCGAATAATAGTACGTTTCCTTGATCTCCGCATGCATCATTCCAACCTTGATGTTCTGTCCGGACAGGGTCTTGAAGTTCTCGCTCTTGGTCTTGGACTTGTCGAAAGGATTCGTCCAGCGAGCGTTGAAATAGATGGCGTTCATCAGGTACATGAAGGACAGCGGATCGGCGTCCTCGAGCACATCCGTGATGCGTCCGAAAGTGTGCTTGTAGCACCAGTCGTTGACATATTTCTTCACGGCATTCGGGTTGTCGAAGGACATGCTTTCCACCAAAGCGTCGTAGCA
Source organism: Bacteroidales bacterium (assembly GCA_017400135.1). Classification (GTDB taxonomy): domain Bacteria; phylum Bacteroidota; class Bacteroidia; order Bacteroidales; family UBA932; genus Cryptobacteroides. The sequence goes on along the minus strand of JAFPVJ010000009.1, from coordinate 18,551 downwards.
GCCTTCGACGGCCGCCTTGAAGGGTGCCTTCAGCGTACACTTGTCATTGACCAGCACTCCGTTGGCCAACGCCAGAGTGACACTCGTGTCGACCGCGGGAAGGCATTCTATCATCTTGGAACAGAAGGCGTTGATGGCATCCGTCCCTTCATAGCCCAGTACTTCGGCCAGCTTGGCGGCCACCTGGGCGTCCGCTCCGTTGCCCAGCATGCCGAGCGCGTACTGGACGCTGAGCGGGGAGAGGATGATGCCTTTCCGTTCTTGATTCGTCTCCCAGACCTTGCGGGTCAGGCGCCAGGCAAAGTCATTCCCGGCCTGGACGAAATCCCTTTCCGACCGCGTCAGAGGGACTTCGTCGACTTGTTCGGAGGGCTTGGGGAAGGGAGCCAGGCCCGCCTCCGGATCCGGCACTTCGGGGGCCCGGTTGCAGGAAAAAACAAGTGGCAGGGCAATCACCGCCATCAACAGGAAACAGACGACTCTTTTCATACTGGCACAAATATAGTCAATTATTTACAAATCAATGCGAACGCCGGCCGACAAGGTGAATCGGAACGGACTATCCGTCCGGAAAGTCTTGAGGCGGCCTTCCGGGTCGGACAGGAACCAGTTGAAACGAGGCTCCAGATAGAGACCGAGCGGTCCCGAGACGTTCCATTGGAGTCCGCCGGCACCCAGCAAGGAAAAACCGAAGCCGTCGGGATCGATTTTCTCCCCGTCCAGCCGGGCGGCGATGCCCCAGTCCGCCTTGGCTCCCGCTCCCAGATAGAGACGGAACCGGTTCCTCTGGACAAGGTCGTAGTCCAGTCGCAGCGGAATGCCGAGATAATGGGCTTTCTGGGTCATCATAGTGGATGCCGAATAGCCGAACCGGGACTTGTATACGGCATATTCGGCTCCCGTCATCAGACTCCATCGCCGGGCCAGGGGAATGCTGGCCGTGAGTCCGATTTCCACGGGACGGGAATGACTTTGTATGAGTCTGTTATCGGAGGCGCCGTACCCGAGATAATTAGGGAGGCCGGCAACCATTTCTGTAGGGGCACTGTAGGCTCCGCGGGGATAAGTACCTGCATGTTGTTCCTGCCCGATGGCGGCCAGGAGACTCCCTGCACCGAGGGCGGCTTTGCGGCCGGGACGGGTGGTTGCACTCCGGCCTTCTTCCTGAAGGATTGTCTCAAAACTGGGTTGTGCGGAAGCGGGAGAGGTTGCGGATTCGGCCTCGGTGGTTGATGCTGGGGAGGGCGATTCCGTTCCCGGACCATCGGATGCCGGTTGGGAGACGGGCGCCGGTGAAGAAGGGGCCGTTTCCGTGTCTGGAGAGTCGGATACGATGACCGGTTCGAATGGTTTGTGGACCCTTGTCCGTACAGGATTTGCCGCCGCTTTCGATGTGGAAGCGTCCGAAGGAATGGGCTCCGTCTCAGGCGAAGGGATCGTTTCGGGAGGGAGTATGGCTTCCGCAACGGGTGAGGGGCCGGTTTTCAGGACAGCCGGTGCATCTTCTTCCCCGCGGGGGATCAAGACCAGGGCCAGGGTAGCCGCCGCGATGGCGGGCACGGCCCAAAGCAAAGCCCTCTTCTGTTTTTTCCGCCGCGTCCGTTCGGCACGCCGGGAAAGGAGGGCCTGCCAGCCTTCCTCAGGAAGCTCCAGCCTGGCATCTGCCAGACGGTCTTTGAAAATGATTTCCCAGTTGCTCATATCAGACTTGGGCGGTTAAATACTGATGAATCTTCTGTTTAATCTGCGTTCTTGCCTGGTGGAGGATGGCGGCGGAGCCCTTCTCTGTAATGCCCAGGGCCCCTGCGATCTCCCGATGCGACCAGCCTTCCAGGCAGTACAAGTTGAATACCGCCCGCCGTTCCGGCGGCAAGGAAGAGATCATCTCCAACATCGTTTCCATCGGGATGGTTTCCACGGCATCGTCCGGCGGATCAGGCAGATCCGATTCGGGCAGTTCCTGCAGGGGAATCCGCACCAGGCGTTTCTTCCGGATCCGGTCCAGAGCCAGGTTGACCGTCAGGCGCCGCAACCAGGCGTACAGGGAACCCTCTCCGCTGAAACGGAACCCGGCAATCTTGTCAAAAGCCTTAAGGAACGCATCCTGAAGCAGGTCGGCGGCATCGTCCGCATCCCCGGCGTAGCGCCGGCAGACCGCATGGATCCTGGCTGCATACCTGAGGTACAGCTCCTTTTGGGCCTGTGTGTCTCCTTTTGCACACAGGGCAGCGAGATTCCGCTCCGATCCGTTCAACTTAAAGCGCTTACATATAACAAACGCGGAAAAACGCAAAATACGTTTCCCCGCGAAAAAAAAACTTGGAATAAGGATCTAGCGGTTGGCCTCTTCCTGCAGCTTGAGGGTCTGCTTGAGGTTTTTCTGCTGGGTCTTCATCTCCTTCTTGGCGTCCCGGATGTCCTTCTTGGCAGAGGAAAGCGCCTTCTTGGAGTCGGTGATGTCTTTCTTGTTCTCCTTGATGGAGCGGTTGACCTTCTTGAGATCGCTCTTGCTCTGGTTCAGCTGGCGTTCGATATCCTTGATTGAAGCCTTGGTCATGGAGATGATCTCGCGGTCGGCCTTGGAAGCCTTCTGGAGCTTCAGGGTCTCCTTCTGGACCTTCTTCGATTTGTCGAGGGTCTTGATGTCCAGCTTGAGCTGGTCGGACTCGGCCTTCAGCCGGTCGACTTCCTTCTTGGCGGAACTGATCCGGCGCTCGAGCCGGCTGATCTCACGGTTGCCGGTACGGGCCTGGTCCTGGTAGGCCTGCCGGGCCTCGTCGGCGGCCTGCTGACTCTGCTCCACGACGTTATTGACAATCTCGGTAGTGCTTTCGGTGACATTCTGTGCACGCAGCACAAAGGCGGCGGAAAGCAACAGGACGGTAACGAACAATGTCTTTTTCATACGGTCAATCTTTAAATTCTCTGCAAGTTAGGCAAAGTCCCCGAAAAAACAAAAGCGGGTGTCGATATTTTATGTATCTTTATCCTGCCGAAACGGAGAACCCGAACATGAAAAGACTGATCGAATGCGTCCCCAATTTCAGCGAGGGACGTGACAGGGAAACCATCGACCGCATCGTCGCCGCCATTGCCGCCGTCGAAGGCGTCAAGGTCCTGGACGTGGATCCCGGACTGGCGGCCAACCGCACGGTCGTCACTTTCGCCGGAGCGCCCGAGCCGGTCGTGGAAGCCGCCTTCCGTGGCGCGCAGACAGCCGCGGAACGGATTGACATGCGCACGCACCACGGAGAGCATCCCCGTTCCGGGGCGACCGACGTGCTCCCGCTCGTTCCCGTCTCCGGCGTCACCCTGGAGGAATGCGCCGTCCTGGCCCGGACTCTCGCAGAACGAATGTTCAGGGAATTGGGCATCCCGTGCTACTGCTACGAAGCCGCCGCTTTCCGTCCCGAGCGAAGGAACCTGGCCTGGTGCCGCGCCGGGGAGTATGAAGCCCTGCCGGAGAAGATGGCCGATCCGGCCCGAAAACCGGACTTCTGCGGCGCCTGGGACGAGACCGCGGCCCGGACCGGCGCGTCCAATGTCGGCGCCCGCAACTTTCTGATTGCCGTCAATTTCAACCTCAATTCGACCTCGGTCCCCCTGGCGACGGAAATCGCCCGGGATGTCCGCCAGAAAGGGCGGAAAGCCCTCGGCCCGGACGGCAGCCCTTTGCTGGACGCTGAAGGGCGGCCGGTCTGGATCCCCGGCACCCTCAAGGGTTGCAAGGCCCTCGGCTGGTATATCGAGGAGTACGGCATCGCCCAGGTGTCGATGAACATCACCGACATCGAAGCCACGCCGCTGCACGTCGCTTTCGAGGAAGTCTCCAGGGCCGCTGCGGCCCGCGGCCTGCGCGTGACCGGCACGGAAATCATCGGCCTGGTGCCGGAGAAAGTCCTGCTGGACGCCGGCCGTTTCTATCTGGAGAAGCAGGGACGTTCGCCCGGTTTTGCTAAAGAGGAACTGATTGAGATTGCCGTCAGGTCCATGACTTTGGACGACCTCCGTCCCTTCCGTCCGGAAGAGAAGGTCATCGAGTACCGCCTGCGGGATGCCGCCCGGAGGGAGATCTAATAATTGAACTGGAGTTCGTCCAGGTAAAGCGTACTGCCGCTACCGCCGGTGAAATCGGCGCCGTTCCAGCTGGATGCGGCGGTGATCACGACGTATTTTGGTGTCTTTCCGCTCCTGTATTTGATCGGGATCTCAAAATGAATGTAACCACCCGTATTCTTGGTTAGTTTCAACTCTCCCATCCCGATAATGTGCGGGTCGGTGGTCACGTCGATGAATTTCTCGTAGTTGGTGATGATGTGGTAGGGCTGATCCCAGTCGGCCAGAAGTACTTCGATACCCCCGATGTCCGGTTTGCCCATCTGGTCCAGGAAGGGCTCCTGGGCGAAATCCACGGGCTTGGGAATGTAGTGGAGATAGCCCGAAAGACTCTTGGGACGGGCCGTGAAGGGGACTCCGAAATAGAGTTCTGCTCCGGAAAGTTTGACGACGCGTCCGAAACGGCCGGCGAAGAGATTGCCCGCCACGAAGGCCCAGACTACTTTCTTGCTGACGATCTTGGCGGCCGCCTTTCCTTCCCCGGGGACGGCGACGTGCTTATATTCGGGCACGGTGCCGTTGATGCCCAGGATGCTCAATCCGTGGTTGGCCGTGTCCCAGACCTTCTGCCCGTGAGCAGGCTCTGCGGGATAGGGATTCCAGGCGCCGGAGGTCTTGGACCAGGTGTCGAAACTCATGTTATAGAGCTGCGGCCCGTCCTGGGCCTGCAGGCCGGCGGCAAGCAGCATCAGTGTCAGGAGTGTCAGTAATCTTTTCATGGCAGTGTCACGGGTTATCAGCGTCCGTAGCCGTAAATGAAACTGGACAGGTAGCCGATCAGGAAGCAGGAAACCAAGCCCAGGAAGCCGTAGAGGATGGGGGAGGCGGGTGTGAGTGCGTGTATGATCAGCAAAGTGATGAAACTCCCCACGAAGCCGGTCAGGGCCGCGCGCGTGCCGATGCGTCGGGCGCTGATGCCCATCAGGAACAGGCCGCCGAGACCGCTGGTCAGCAGGCCGAGGAAGAAGTTGAACTGATCCCATAGCGAGGCGATGTCGAAGGTCGCCAGGGCAATCGCCATCGCGACGCCGAGGCCGCCGACCACCAGCCCGGCGATCCGGGCGAACCGGACCTTGCCCCGGTCGGAAGCATTCCTGCGGAAGCGTCCGTAGAAATCTTCAGACAGGACGGTCGTGGTCGAATTGATGTTGGAGGACAGGGTGGACATCGCGGCGGCGAAGACGGCCGCAACCAGGAGCCCGTTGAGGCCGTTGGGCAGCTGGCACATCATATAGTGCGGGAAGATGGAATCCGTGTTGCTCATCCCGACGTTGAGCAGATCCGGGTGTTGCTTGAAGAACACATAGAGGGCGGTCCCGATGCTGAAGAAGATCAGAGTGGTCGGAATGGTCAGGAGGCCGTTGAGCCAGATACTCCGTTTGGTGTCCCGGGTATCCTTGACGGTCAGGTATTTCTGCACGACGGACTGGTCAGAAGTGTAGGTCAGGAGCGAGTTGGAAAGACCACCGATCAGGGCTACCCAGAAGACCGGCTGGGTCCAGTCGAACTTGAAATTCAGGAGGTGGAACTTCTGGTCCTGCGTCGCAACCTGGAAAAAGCCGGAAACGCCGCCATCGATGCCTCGCATCATCCAGACGAGCGATAGGATGGCACCTCCGACGAGCAAGGCTCCCTGGATGACGTCTCCCCAGACCACGGCTTCGATGCCGCCCATCGTGCAATAGAGTATCGTGACGATGCCCATCAGCAGGATGCAGAGATAGATGTCGATGCCCGTGACGGTATTGAGGGCCAACGAAGGCAGGAAGAGGATGATCGCAATGCGGGCGACCATGAAAAGGCAGAAAAACGCGGAAGCAATCAGGCGCACGCTCCCACTGAAACGGGTCTCCAGGTATTCGTAGACGGAAGCGACCTTAAGTTTCCGGAAAAGGGGCAGGTAGAAATGGATGACGACGGGGACGATCAGGATAATGCCCATGTTGAAGATGAACATGCCCCAGTCCGTCGCGTATGCCTTGGCCGGGATGGAGAGAAAGGTGATTGCGCTCAGCGCCGTGGCGAGGATGCTGATGCCCGCCGCCCACCAGGGGATCTTGCCCCCTCCCTTGAAGAAGCGGTCACTGCTGTCGTTCCGGCGGGAGAAATAGAATCCCACTCCCATCAGCAGCAGTAGGTAGAGTACGACGATGGCATAATTAGCCCAGCCGAACGAGACCGGAGACTCCAGCGGACCATCGCGGACGCTCCAGGTATCCGTGATCGTATGGTAGGCGTATGTCTTGTCCGACCGGATCAGGATGTGGGCGGATCCGGAGGCGGCGGGATCCTCCGTCAGCGGGACACCGGCATCTCCGACGTCGGCCGTTGCTACCTCCTCCCAGCTGTCGGAGCCGGGGATGTACTTCCAGATATGCCCGTTGAAGCAGTCCCGTCCCCCGGCATCCTTTTCGGTGCCGATCCGATAGGTGGCGTACTCCCGGCCGTCGTGCTGCCGCACCTGAAGGCCCCCTTCCGGAACGGCTGTCGCCGCCCGGGTTCCCGTGATGGACAGGAACAGGATGGAGAATAAGAGGAGGATCCGTTTCATGGTCAGGGTCTCAGTTTCTGCAAAGATAATCAAAAGGAATGCTTTTTTATGATTAACTTTGCAGTCAGACATGAAAAAGCTTTTTTGCAGTCTTGCCATCCTGCTGATGGCGCCCGTCCTTTCCTCCTTTGCCCAGGAGAAGGTGGACAAGTTGTTCTTCGACATGCGGAGTTCGTTCCACCAGGAGCTGACCGACGGCGAGTACGGCAGCCAACTGGTGGGGGAGTATCTCAATTTCCACATCCTGGGGCATCTCAGCCCGACGGTGGACTACCGGGTGCGCCAGCGCCTCAACAAAAAGGTCTTCGACGAGCGCAACATGTTCAACGCCACGGACATGATGTACATCAACTGGCAGGCGACCGACCGCTGGAGCTTCCTTTTCGGCAAGCACGCGGTGCTGATCGGCGGCTACGAGTACGATGCGGTCCCGATCGACGTCTATTTCTACAGCAAGTTCTGCAACAATCTCTATCAGGGCTTTACTTTCGGTGTCTCGGCGACCTACAAGATGGCTGAGAACCAGAACCTGGTCGGCCAGATCTGCAATTCGCCCCTTTCACTCGGCTTCCAGAACATCTATGCCTACAACCTGGCCTGGTGCGGCCAGTTCGCGCCCTGGTGGAAGACCCTCTGGAGCTTCAATCTGGTGGAGGACAGCCGCAAGAAGATGATCAACTACATCGCCCTGGGCAACCATCTCCAGTCGGGAGACATCCTCTTCGACCTGGACTTGATGACCCGCAACGGCCTGGCCCAGCAGCGTTTCCTGCTGAATGACTTTTCAATCATCTCGAAGTTCATCTGGAGCGTGGGTGCGTGGAACATTTGCGCCAAAGCCGGGTATGAGCGTAACGACGCCTCAAACGTGGATGCGGACGGGCAGGCCTACGATCTCGTCATCGAGCCCGGAACCACCTATCTTTACGGCGGAGCCGGTCTCGAATGGTTCCCGATGGGACGTGAAAAGGTACGCCTGCATGCGGTCTGGTACCGCGACAGCGAGGCGCACCGTCACAATTTCGAACTGGGCGTCACCTGGCGGGTGAATGTCATCGGACGCCCGTAGTTTCCGTTATTTCTTGATGAATTCGACGCGGCGGTTCTTCGCGCGGCCTTCGTCCGTGCCGTTGTCGGCTACCGGCTCATGGGAGCCCTTGCCCACGGGACGAAGGTTGAAGGGATCCACGCCCAGGCCTTCCAGTGCCTTGACGACAGCCTCGGCCCTTTGCTGGCTGAGCGGGTCGTTGATCTTGTCGGAACCCTGGTTATCCGTGTGGCCCTGGACCTCGAAACGGGCGCTGGGGTTCTTCTTCATATAGTCGGCAATCTTTTCGATCTCTGCCATCGACTCGGGTTTGAGCGTTGCCTTGCCGGTCTCGAAGAGGATATTGTTGGTCACGAACTTGCCGGTCTCCAGGATGGCGCGTTCGACGGCGGAAAGGTTGGTGGTCTTCTGCTCATAGAGATCCACACCGCCCTTGGCGAGGACGACATTGGTGAAGCCTCTGTACTTGAAATTCCCTTGCTGATGGTAAAAGAACCAGCCCGGAGCCTCCATGCTGGGGATGTTGAAGATACGGATCCCGTTGACATAGACTTTTAAAGCCCGTTTGTTGAAGGATACCGCAAAATGATTCCAGGCGTTCTTCTTGATGACTTTCTTGCCGATCAGATCATCATATTCACCATCCAAATAATCCGCATCACCCTGGAAATTGGGCTTTCTGATATAGTACCGCAAGCTGCAGCCATCATCCCACGATCTCCACCAAAAACGCAATTCACTCGTTCTGTAATCTATATTGGGGTAGGAGAATTCAACGCAGAATGTTTCTTCTCCGTATTCCGTCGTTTCCGTCGATGATTTGGAGACGAACATATCCCACTCAAGCGTAAACACCTCAGGCAGATAGTTCTTTGGATTTTCCATCAGCGGAGTGACCGTATTGTCGTCGGTGGTAAACTGGGCATACTTCTTCCCATTGATGATGGCGACTTCCATGGAGCCTTCATCGACGATGTCCCACTTCGAAGGGAACTCTCCGATCTGCTCGCCGTCCATCGTGTCCTCAAACAGGATCACGCTGCCGCGGACGAAGTCGTTTTTGGCATTCTGGGCCACGGCGTCGGCTTCTTCCACTTTGGTGGCAACCTCCTGTGCCTCTTCGGCCTCCTGTGCCTCTTCGGCCTGCTTACTGCTTTTCTTGTCCTTCTTCTTGCCGTCGAGGACATCGTTGACGCCTTGCTCGATCTTGTTGCCGATGTTGTTCTCCACGGCCTGCTTGGCCCTCTCACCGAGACGGCCAAGGATGTTCTGGGCGTCCATGCCCGCGGAAATGAGCAGCAGAGCTGCTACGGTCAAAACGATTTTTTTCATAATATCTCTGTGTTTTTTCGACTCATTTCCACAAATATAAACACAATAGCAACAAATCAAAAATGTTTATTTTTGTGACGGATAGTAGATTCTGCGAAATGAAAACGAAGCAATTGGTAAGCATGGTGCTGATGGTATGCCTGCTGGCGGGGTGCCATTGCCGTGAAAAAGAGAACCAGGCCCTGCCCATCGGTGTCTTCGATTCCGGGACGGGGGGACTGACGGTGCTGGAGAAGATCCTGACGCTGGATGCCTTCGACAATGCCAAAGGTGTGCAGACGCCGGACGGCGTGCCGGATTTCGTGGCCGAGGATTTCCAGTATCTGGCCGACCAGGCGAACATGCCCTACGGCGTGTATGACGCCCAGGGGAATGCGGCGCTGCTGCGAAGGCTGGTACTGGACGACGCCCGTTTCCTGCTGGGCGACCGATATTGTACAAATGCCGCTGAAACACAACCGACGGGAAAGAAAGCCCCCTGCAAGATCCTGGTCATCGCCTGCAATACGGCCACGGCATACGGCTTGGAGGACGTCCGGGCGATGCTCGACAGCCTGGGCGGTGGAACCAAGGTCATCGGTGTAATCAACGCTGGCGTAAAGGCCACCCTGGACGCGCTGGAAGGGGAGTCGGAACCCTTCGCCGTCGGTGTGCTGGCTACCCCGGGCACCATCAGTTCCGGGGCCTACGAACGCACGCTGCGCGCCGAAATCGCTGCCCGTACCATCCAGACACCGGTCACCATCGTCAACCAGGCGGGCTATGGTTTCGCCGAAGCGGTGGATAGCGAACCGGACTATGTCAATCCGGCCCAGACGGCTCCGCGCGAGAGCTACCGAGGTCCGCGCCTCGGTACGGCGGATCCGGACATCAAGGAAGAGTTGCTGGATGTTTACAATTTTGAGCCGGATGGCCTGCTGTACCGCAGCGTCGGCCCCCTGAAACTGGACCTTCAGCTCAATTCAGCGGCCAATTACGCCCGGTTCAATCTGGTGTCGCTGGTCGAGCGGCACCGCGCCTCGGGTTCCCGGGCGCCTTTGAAAGCCATCATCCTCGGCTGTACGCACTATCCTTTCCTGCTTGAAACCCTTTGGCGGACCGTGGAAGAACTGCGTGGCTATCAGCGGGATGGCGCCTATCCCTACCGGGACCTGCTCCCGGAGAATCTGGCCTTCATCGATCCCGCGCGCTATGTGGCGATCGAATGCTACTGCGCCTTACAGGAAGACGGCCTGCTGAAGGCTGCATCGGCCGCACAGCCCCGCTCGGTCAAGGGTTTCATCTCCGTCCCCGCCGCCTCCCTGGATCCGGCCTGCAGGACTGGGGAAGGCGCCCTGACTTTCGAATACAAATACGGTCGCCCGTCTTCCATCGAGGATACGGGAACACGCGTCGTTCCTTTCTCGGATGACAATATAGACGCAAACAACAGGACCCGGATCCGGGCCCTGTTGCCAGCCTGCGCTCGGGAGCTCTTTTCGGAGTAAGCCCCCCAAAAACGACTAGTCCACGACGGCGCGAGCCATCGCGTCCTTGTAGTATTTCTGGTTGATGAAGACGTCCTCCTTGTAAGGATTGATGTGACGCTTCTTCGACACGCAGATGATGTAACCGAGGGCGATGATGTTGGTGATCAGGGCCAGGGCGCTGATGAAAATCATCATCGACGGATTGGCCGCAACGACGGAAGGATCCACGGTAGTCCCGACCGTGGCGGCCTCAGCTCCTGCGGCTGCATAGAGCTGCTCGATGGTAGCGGTTCCGTTGGGATACAGGACGGGCAGCGTAGCCCAAGGGAACCACTGCTGACCATTCTTGAAGGTCTCCTGGAAGAGCGGGAACACCTGGGCGAACATGCACCAGATCGCCAGGGTGTTGGCACGGTTCTGGATCCAGCCGCCACGGTTCCACAGCAGGGCTGCGATGGTCGGAGCCGCCAGCAGGGCGATACCGCAGTACCAGGAGTGCGTGGGCAAGCAGTTGTAGGTGTAGGCGAAGTTCCAGATGTCATAGACCACGATGTAGACCCAGGTCATGTCGGCCCAGACCATGTCCTTCTTGTCCTTGGAAGGGTAAACGTTCCACCAGGCGGTCATACAGAAGATGTTGAGGATACCGGCTACGCCGTTCATCACGTTGTGCCAGCCACCGTACTGCCAGACGCCTTCGGAGGTGAGCCACCACTTGTTCCAGCCCATGACCGCGGACTCGAAGTCGGAAACGCAGGCGATGAGGATGTTGATGGCCACGATGATGAACGGGAAGGGCTTGAACCAGTGCTTGGCGCCGATGCCCCATTTGTACTTGATCATCATGAAACCGATACACCCGGCCGTCGCTGCATAGAGCTTGGCATAGTGGAACCAGCCCTGCATGTACACGTGGGTCTGGTTATTCAGCGCCCAATCCGCGCCGGAGCGGACGCCCAGCCAGATGGCGAGGAAATAGATGGTAAGGGCCAGCGGGATGACCAGGAAGGTGATGATGCCGCCTGCCTTGGTGCGGCGGGCGAATTCGTTGAAGAGGATCAGGCCCAGCAGGACCACGAGCAGCATGCCCCATTGGGCAAGGGCGTGCTCTCCATAGACTTGGAAAAACATACTGTTTTGGTTTTAATTATGAGGTTTGGATATGTGACGTGTTGACTTTCTCCTGACGTGCCTTCATCAGGACCCAGACAGCCCATACGGCGGTCAGGACCAGGCACATCGGGACGCCGACTTTCAGGATTTCAAGGGGCATCCAGGTGAAGAGTTCGCCGTTGATGGCGTGGTCTACGATAAGCATCACGCTTCCGCCCCAGAGCATCTTTTCGAGGGCGGGGAGCTGACGGAGGAAAGGGGAGGCCGAAGGGTCGGCGACGGCCTTTGCGTTGGCTTTACGGATGACACTGGTGACGATCGCCTGTGCCAGCGGGGCTAAAAAGCAAGACATATTCTAGGTTGTATTTGTTACTTCTATTTCTTTGATTTCCACTTCGTTGCCCCGCAGCAGCCAGGTCTGCTCGCTCTGGCAGTGGGGGCAGGTCCTGCCGTACCGGACCGTCTCATACTCCCGACCGCATCCGTCGCAGTGCGTGACCGCGGGGATGATGTGGACCTTGAGCTCGCAGCCCTTCAGGAGGGGCTCCTTGTCCGCGGCCCAGCGCCAGCAGTCGGTCAGGTAATCCGGGACGACCGTGGAGACCTCGCCGATGTTCATCACGACCGCGGATACGTGGTCCACGCCGTTCTCCTCGGCGGCCTGCTTGACATCCCGGATGATGTAAAAGACGATACCCAGTTCGTGCACGGCTATTTCTTTTTGAACAGGATCTTGCCGGTGCGCTTGATCATGTAGGGCAAGATGCCGCTGAACTTGTCCTCGGAGGTGACGAAATGGCTGGCCTCCGGATGTTCGCGGTACAGATGGATGGCGTCGAATCCGCACTTGGTGGTGCAGATGCCGCAGCCGATGCATCGGTTGGGGTCCACGACCGAGGCGCCGCAGCTCAGACACCGGGCCGTCTCCTTGCGCACCTGCTCTTCGGTCAGGGTGCCGTGATATTCGGCGAAGGCGTTGGCGGCGGGCTTGTCGCCGGGGACCTGGCGCGAGCCGTTGTCGTAGGACTCGACCAGGATGTCGCCCTTGTTGAGTTCGATGAAGTCGCGGCGGTTGCGGCCGATGGTCAGATGGCCGTGCTGCACGAAACGGTGCAGGCTTTCAGCGGCCTCCTTGCCGGCCGCGATCGCGTCGATGGCGAATTTCGGGCCCGTGAAGCAGTCTCCGCCCACGAAGATGTCCGGTTCGGCGGTCTGGTAGGTGAGCTTGTCGGCGACGGGATAGACGCCTCGGAAGAACTCGACCTTGGTGTCCTTGAGCAGGTCCTTGAGGATGACGGTCTGGCCGATCGCAAAGATGACCAGGTCGGCGTCGAGGGTGATCAGGTCATTCTCGTCATACTGCGGGGCGAACTTATGCTGATCGTCATAGACGGAGGTGCATTTCTTGAAGACGATGCCTTCGACCTTGCCGTCGCCGAGGACCTCCTTTGGACCCCAGCCGGGGTTGATGACGACACCGTCTTCCCGGGCCTCCGTGCGCTCTTCCAGCGAGGCGGGCATGATGTCTTCGGTCTCGAGGGAGAGCATGGTGACGCTCGAGGCGCCGCTGCGGAGAGCGACGCGTGCTGCGTCGATGGCCACGTTGCCGCCGCCGACCACCACGACCTTGCCTTCGACCTTCACCTTGCCGGTGTTGGCCTCGTGGAGGAAGTCGATGGCCGTCGTCGTGCCTTCCAGGGTATCTCCGGGGATGCCGGGCAGGCGGCCGCCCTGGCAGCCGATGGCGATGTAGAAGGCCTTGTAGCCCTGATCGCGCAGTTGCTGGATCGTGACGTCCTTGCCGACTTCCACGCCGGTGCGGATATCGACGCCGATCTCCTTCATGATGTCGATTTCGGCCGCGATCACATCTTTCTCCAGCTTATAGGAAGGAATGCCGTAGCGGAGCATGCCGCCGGGCTCTTCATTCTTCTCGAAAACCGTGGGGTAGTAGCCCATCGTGGCGAGGTAGTTGGCGCAGCTCAGGCCCGCGGGACCGCCGCCGATGACGGCGATCTTTTCCGGCCAGCGCTCCAGCACGCTGGAAGCGATGTTGACCTCGGGAACGAAGCGCGTCTCGGCCTTCAGGTCCTGCTCCGCGATGAATTTCTTGACCGCGTCGATGGCGATCGGTTGGTCGATGGTGCCGCGGGTGCAGGCGTCCTCGCAGCGGCGGTTGCAGATGCGGCCGCAGACGGCGGGGAAGGGGTTCTCGCGCTTGATCAGCTCCAGCGCCTCCGTGTATTTGCCCTCGGCGGCCTTCTTGAGGTAGCCCTGGACGGCGATGTGCGCCGGGCAGGCGGTCTTGCAGGGGGCGGTGCCGGTCGGGTAGCAGTTGATGCGGTTCTTGTCGCGGTAGTCTTCCGTCCATTTGTGCGGGCCCCATTTGGTCGCATCCGGGAGTTCCTGCTGCGGGTAGGTCTGGGGACCGGTCTTGGTACAAAGTTTCTGGCCGAGGCGCACGGCGCCGGCGGGGCAGTATTCGACGCAGCGGCCGCAGGCGACGCAGTTCTTCGGGTCCACCTTCGCCACGTAGGCGCTGCGGCTCATGTTGGGCGTGTTGAAGAGCTGGGAAGTACGCAGGGCGTTGCAGATCTTGACGTTGCAGTTGCAGATGGCGAAGATCTTGCCCTCGCCGTCGATGTTGGTCACCTGGTGGACGAATCCGTGGTCTTCTGCCTTCTTGAGGATGGCCATGCACTCGTCGTAGGTGATATAATGGCCGCGGCCCGTCTCGGCGAGGTAGTCGGCCATGTCGCCGACGCCGATGCACCAGTCGCGGTAGTCGTCGGCGCAGCCTTCGTCCAGCTTCTTGCGTCCGTAGCGGCAGGAGCAGATGCCCACGCCGAGGTGGCCTTCGTATTTCTTGAGCCAGTAGGAGATGTGCTCTATGCTGACGGATTCGTTTTCCATCGAGATGGCCTTTTCGACGGGAATGACGTGCATGCCGATGCCGGAACCGCCCATCGGAATGCTCGGGGTGATCTTTTCCAGAGGGAGGAAGGTCATGCGCTCGAAGAACATGGCCAACTCCGGGTGGCGGTCCATCAGCTCCGTATTCATATTGGTGTATTCGGCGCTGCCGGGAACGAACATCGGAACCCAGTAGACGCGGTCCTTGCGCTCGTAGGTGGTGCCGGGGACGGGGCCGTCGTCGGTATACTTGTCGCCGTAGTCGTACTCCAGCATGCCGAAATAGGCTAGCTTGTCAAGCAGTTCGTCGAAGGAGGCGTCGTCGGGGGTGTAATGCTTCTCGGCGTTCCACTGGTGCAGGGTCTGGTACGTGCGGTGCTCGCGGACCTTGAAGAAGTTCTTCGGGAGCATGTCCAGCAGGAGGTCCAGGGAGGCCTCGCGGGTCACGGGATCCATTTCATCCTCGAAGATGCAGGCGAGACCCCAGTATTCGGGGGCGTCGGAGTCCATCTTGATCTTGCCGGGGATGCGGTCGGTGACGTGGCGGACGAATTTCAGGAGTTTCGGGTTCGGATTCGGGTCTCCCTTATGCTTGGGGACGAATCGGGTGGACATTTCAGGCATATTGCTGTCTGTTCGGGTTATTAGTTTAAGATTGTCGTTTCCAGGCGGTGACTTCGTCGAGAATCCATTGGGCGAAGGCGTCCACGCCCTCGCCGGTCTTGGCGCAGATCGGGAGCACTTTCGCGCGGGGATTGCGCATCCGGATGTATTCCTTGCATTGCTCCAGGTCGAAGTCGAAATAAGGGGCGACGTCCATCTTGTTGATGATGACGACGTCGCAGATGGAGAACATCAGGGGGTATTTGAGGGGCTTGTCGTGACCTTCCGGGACGGAGAGGATCATCGCGTTGCGGGCGGCGCCGGTGTCGAACTCGGCCGGGCAGACGAGATTACCGACATTCTCCAGGATGACGAGATCCGTATCCCGGAGGGTCAGCCCGTCCAGTCCCTGGCGGGTCATTTCCGCATCGAGGTGACACATGCCGCCGGTGTGGAGCTGGATGGACTCGATGCCGGTCGCCTCGCGGATCTTGCGGGCGTCCACGTCACCGTCGATGTCCGCTTCCATCACGGCGATCTTCAACTTGTCCTTGAGCAGGTTGATGGTCTGGATAAGGGTCGTGGTCTTGCCGCTGCCGGGGGAGGACATCAGGTTGAGGAGGTATACTCCCTTGCCTTTCAGCTCCCTGCGCAGGGCATCCGCATCCCGGTCGTTGTCTTCGAATACGCTTTTCTTGATCTCGATGATCCTGACGTCGTCCATGGTGTCAATCCTTTATCTCAACACCTGCGTGAAGACCGGGGCCTTTCCTTCTTCGCAGAGGACGTAGACCTTGATCAGATGGCCCTGTTCGGCCTGGTCGGGCTCGCGGGGGATGTCCCGGGCTTCGAAGAGGTACTCCGTGCCGCCGGTGACGGCGCGCGAGGAGACATTCTCGGCCTTGGCGTTGAGCATCGGGTATCCCGCCACGGCGGCATCGAAGATGGCGGCTTCCTCTTCCGTAGCCGGCTGGGCGGCCGGGAAGTCGTCATACTTCTCATATTCGCCCTCGATGAAGCCGCCTTCCTTCAGGAAACGGTCGATTTCCGCGGGGACCGCATCGATACGGGCCGCCCTCACGCCATAACCGGGGAGGATCTCCGCATCGGGGAATTTCTCCTTGAGGTCCCGGACGCTGGAGTCAAGACCGCCGCTGCCGAAGGTGCAGAAGGGGACTATTGTCTTACCGTTGAGGTCCACGGTCTCCAGGAAACCTTCAACTGGCCGGGCGTAGGTGCCGAACCAGACTGGATAGCCGAGGAAGATGATGTCGTATGCCTTGAGGTCGACCGAAAGGGGCTGGACCTCCGGGAATGTCCCCGTCTCCCGCTCCTGGAGGCAGCGGTCGATGGTCTCCTTGAATTCTCCGTCGTAGGCGACGACCGGTACGATTTCTTCCAGGTCGGCGCCGAGCCGGCCGGCGATCTCCTCGGCGACAGCCTTGGTGTTGGATGTCTGGGAATAATAAAGCACGAGGATCTTGGAAGCCGGGCTTTTGGTGCAGGAAAGGGCGAAGGCCAGTAGAGAGGTCATAATCAAAATCTTTCTCATAACGGTATTAGCTTAGAATCATTATCTTGATAAGTAACGCCAAAGATAATCATTCTTCCTTCAAAAAACAATGCGGCAGAACCCAAAAGTTCCGCCGCATGTATATTTATAAATATTTGATTATCAATAAATTAATATTCTTCCTCGTTAAACATATGGTGCAATTGTTGTATACTGCTTATCATCAGCAAGTTATACTTGTGGTTAAAAACCCGGATAGTCACAGGGGAAGCCTGAGGCTGGCTAACAGCATCTAACTGACATGAAGCCTTCCATTTTCACTATCCCCGGTAGATATCTATGTCATTCCTTTTGATGACTGATGTAGAATGTGTATTTTTGTAATGCCATGTTTAGAAGATTTATTACCATACTGTTAACGGTTTTGATTTCCTATGCTTGTTCTTGTGGGCCCAAGAAGCAGCATAAGGAGATAATAACTGAGACTGTTTCAAAGGAGCAGGTTGTCACAGAAGACTTCAACAAGATTGGTGAGAAGCTCCAGGAGTTCTTGTCAACAGGAAAGCCTTTGAAGGGTTGGCCTTTCAAAGAGTGGGGATGGAGATTAGTTGACAATCAAATGGTATTCAAGATGCCGAATGGCATTAGAATCACTGGAGAAGTATTGAAGGAATTCCTGAGTCTAGACCACGTCAACCATTACGATTCTCATTTGGGAAAAAGCAGAGGGGAATGGGTAGAAATGCTGATTCATTCAAATGAAGTGTACGAATACTGTGGAACACTGGATGTATCAGATTCTTTGAATTGCTTTGTCTACACAATAGTGAATGAGGAACAAGTTGGATATCACGATGCTTTCGCCTTATTAGTGAAAAATGATTCTGCTGTTGGGTCAATCCAATTGGCGTGCGAAGGATATGGATTGTTTGATTCTATAGAATCCAATCGAATCTCCTGGAACACTTTTGTAATGTCTTCCCACGCGGTTGATGTAAATGATGAAAATGGTGAAAGCCCCGGAGGATACTATTTCATCCGCATCAATGATGATGGAACAGCCACCCGCTCAAATGCTTATGAATCAGATTTCGACAAGCCTACCTGGAAAGAATAAAAAAGCCGTGGAATCATCCACGGCTTTTGCATAACTATTTGATTATCAAATCAATACTCTTCCTCATTCCACATATGGTGTAACTTCTGTAAGCTGATTATTATCAGCTACTTACACTTGTGTTCAAAAACTTGGATAGTCACAGGGGAAGTCTAAGGCAGGCTGAGATGCATTAACTGACAACAATTTGTCTTGGAGACTAGCCCATTTCAATAACTGAATCAGAGCAGTATTTTGGATTGGCTTTGACCAGTTTCTCAAAGAACTGGTGCATCCATTCTTCGACATTATCCATCCTAAGTCCACTTCCCTTTATGGTGTAATAGACAACCTCATCAGCACAGTCTAACCAAAGCCAGAAATTATAGAAGGGCTCCTGGTAATCAATATCCGATGCCGCTCTGCCCAGAACTTCAAATCCGCTTCGTGCTGTCCTTTCACCTCTAATCACTTCCTGCGCAATGCTCATTACATACGAACAATATGCAGTTTCCTGATTAATCTCTATATCAAGTTCCTTGAAAATGGTATCAAGGAGTTCCGTAAATGCAGTGGGAAACATATCCAAATCTTCCCCTGCCAACTGAATAATACCGGGGGTCTCAATCCCTTTCTCCAACAAATCGACAGCCCAATACTTCCACTCTTTTGAAATGCTGGTGTGCCTGATATACTGATAAAGCATCTTGCCAGTATCTGGGACCCTCTGCAAAAGTTCCTGTACCTTTTCAGAAGGCTCAGGATACTTCTTGATATACTCATCCGGCACCACCGTC
>JAFPVJ010000001.1 GCA_017400135.1 Bacteroidales bacterium | reverse complement strand
GGATCAAACTCTTCTTTGTATAATTCTATATCACTAAGCTTGTCCTGACGCCTTCATTTCCAAAGAAATCAACGCTCTCGATCTATTTCCCCCAGGACATCGCTGCCCCAGGGCATTTGGTACTTGCTTGTACTTTCCTTCAGTCTTTTCAATGAGCTTTTCAGCTGTTGCTTACCCCTTTCGGGAAAAGCGGCTGCAAAGGTAGTCACTTTTTTGAAACCTGCAAACTTTCCGACAACTTTTTTTGCAGAATTTTTTAAGAAATTTATTAATTCTTTTCAAAAGCCCCTCAACAACAGCCAGTTGCGGCTATTTGCTGCTTTGCTTGACAAAATCGACAACCGGAGAAGGATCCGCCAGACTGTGCGGATGGTGGTCGCAACCGGGCTTGGCGATCACCTCAACGATCCCGCGCAGGGCCCGGTAGGCCTCCTCCACCGGAAGCATGTTCTTCTCAAAGGGAACCGTCCGGTCCGCAGCGCCGCAGACCGAAATGATCGGGATGCGGGCCGCCGCGATGGCGGGCAGCAACGGCAGGGCGTTCCCCCGGAAATCCGCGTCCACCTCTTCTTCGCGCACGTCCCATTCCGCAAGGAATTCCGGCCAACGCGCCTTGTCCGTCTGCCGCGGCCAGGTGTTGATGTCGCACACCGGCGCGTCGACATACATACACGCGACCGTCTCCGGGTGCGCGGCCGCCCAGTTGAAGGCGAAATAGCCGCCCCGGCTGAAACCCTCGATCGTCATTTTCGGCGAGAGCCCGAAGGCGGGCACAACATAATCATAGAAGGACTTGAACAGGCGGACGGCACGCGGACTGCCATAAAGATGGGTCACATCGTAATAAGCGATGTGCCAGCCTTCTTTCAGCAGGGCCTTGTCCACCGAAGCAAACGCATCGAAGAAAGCGGGACGGCAGATCCAGGGACGGCCTGGAGCCGCCTGGGTCGGTACGACGACGATGGCATCGCGCCCTTCGACCTTGAAATCATAACGGTCGCAGCCCTCCCACTGCGATTTTTCTCCCGGATATCCCTGAGAGAAAAGTGACACTGGCAGCAGAAGCGCCAGTGTCACAAAAAGCTTCTTCAATATCATATAAGGTATCAGTATTTGTTCAAGGGGTATCCCGCCGTCATCTGATGGACCTTGCGCTGAACTTCCTTGAGCACCAGGGCATGCGCGTCCAGCCGGGACTGTTGCTCGGGCGTAGGGACTTCGCCTTTCTTCAGGGACAGGGCATCCACGCAGTTGGAAGCGGACTTGAGCACCACGTCGATCATTTCCACGATGTCGCCCATGTCCTTCTCCACGAAACCGCGGCTCGTCACGGCGGGCGTGCCGATGCGGAAGCCGGAAGTCTGGAACGGGCTCCGGGTGTCAAACGGGACCATGTTCTTGTTGAGCGTGATGTCGGCGCGTACCAGTTCTTTCTCCGCAATGCGGCCCGTCACTTCCGGGAACTTGGTCCGCAGGTCGATCAGCATCAGATGGTTGTCCGTGCCGCCCGACACGACCTTATATCCTTTCGAAAGGAAAGCCTTGCACATCGCCTGGGCATTGGCGACAACCTGCTTCTGGTAAGCCACGTACTCGGGCTGCATCGCCTCGTAGAAGGCGACCGCCTTGGCCGCGATCACGTGCTCGAGCGGACCGCCCTGGATCCCGGGGAATACGCTGCTGTCCAGAATCTGGCTCATCTTCTTCACCACGCCCTTCGGAGTCGTCAGGCCCCAGGGATTGTCGAAATCCTTACCCAGGAGAATGATGCCGCCGCGCGGACCGCGCAGGGTCTTGTGGGTCGTAGAGGTCACGATATGCGCATACTGGACAGGATTCTTCAGCAAACCGGCGGCAATCAGGCCGGCGGTATGCGCCATGTCAATCCATAGGATGGCGCCGACTTTGTCCGCGATGGCCCGCATCCGCTCATAGTCCCACTCACGGGAGTACGCGGAAGCACCGCCGATGATGAGTTTCGGTTTGCATTCCAGCGCTTTGCGCTCCATTTCATCATAGTCGATCATCCCCGTCTCCTCATTCAGGCCGTATGCCACGGCATGGTAGAGGATACCGGATGCATTGACCGGCGAACCGTGGGTCAGGTGCCCGCCCTGGGACAGGTCCAAGCCCATGAAGGTGTCGCCCGGCTTCAGGCAAGCCATCGTGACGGCCATGTTGGCCTGGGCGCCGGAATGCGGCTGCACGTTGGCCCACTCGGCCCCGTAGATCTCCTTGATCCGGTCGATGGCGAGCTGCTCGATCTGATCCACCACCTCACAGCCGCCGTAATAGCGCTTGCCCGGGTAGCCTTCCGCATACTTGTTGGTCAGCACGGAGCCCATCGCCTCGCGTACGTAATCACTTACGTAGTTCTCGGATGCGATGAGTTCCAGGCCGGAAGACTGCCTTTCCCGCTCTCTCCTGATCAGCTCGAAAACCTGAAGATCCTGTTTCATATCGTTCGCAGTTAAAGTCGTGTCTACAAATATAGCATTTTTTTATACCTTTGCGCTATATGGGCAACAGGAAATTGTTAAATCCCGAACTGGGCCGGCTCGATGTCGAGAGCTTCCGCTCCCTCCCGGCGCGCGGCGTGGCCGTCGTGCTGGACAACATCCGCAGCGCGCACAACGTGGGATCGGCCTTCCGGACCTGTGACGCTTTCCGCGCCGACGCAATCTACCTCTGCGGCATCTGCGCCGTCCCGCCTTCCGCCGAAATCCACAAGACCGCCCTCGGCGCCGAGGACAGCGTCCCCTGGAAACACTATGCGGACACGATGGATGCCGTCCGGGAACTGAAGGCGCAGGGCTACACGGTCGTCAGCGTCGAACAAACCGTTGCTTCCGTGCAGTTGGATGCCTTCGTCCCCGAACCCGGCCGCAAATACGCCCTCATCTTCGGCAACGAAGTGGACGGTGTCCGGCAGGATGTCGTGGACGCCTCCGACCTGGCCCTGGAAATCCCCCAATGGGGCACCAAGCATTCGCTGAACGTTTCCGTCTCTCTCGGCGTCGTCCTCTGGCAGTTCCGGCCGCTGGCATAGCTGTCGGTCCGGAACGTCGTGGCATACGCCCGAAAGCGGGCAGCCCGCGCCATTTCGGGAGCATTCCCCCGACGGGGTTGATCTTGCCGCTCCCTAAATGGCGCTGGCTGCCCGCTTAATGGCGGACGAATCTATTACATCATCCCGCCTGCAGGCATCTGAGGCGCGGCCGGAGCCGGCTCGGGGATGTCCACGATGCCGCACTCGGTCGTCAGGAACATGCCCGCGACGGAAGCCGCATTCTCCAGGGCGACACGCGCCACCTTGGTCGGATCGATGACACCCGCCTCGTACATCTTCACATACTCGTCGGTGCGGGCATTGTAACCGAAGTCACCCTTGCCCTCCTTGATCTTCTGGACGATGACACTGCCATCCACACCCGCGTTCTGGGCAATGATGCGCAGCGGCTCCTCGATGGCCTTGGCCACGATGTGGATACCGGTCGTCTCGTCGTCGTTGTCACCCTTCAGGCCCTCGAGAGCCTTCGCGGCACGGATGTAAGCCACGCCGCCGCCCGGCAGATAACCTTCCTCGACGGCCGCACGGGTCGCATTGAGGGCGTCCTCGACGCGGTCCTTCTTCTCCTTCATCTCAACTTCCGTGGCAGCGCCGACATAGATGACGGCCACACCGCCGCAAAGCTTGCCGATGCGCTCGAGCAGACGCTCTTTCTCGTAATCGGAAGTGGAAGTCTCATACTGCTTGCGCAGGAGGGCGGCCCTGTCGGCGATCTCCTCCTTCTTGCCGGCTCCGCCGACGATGACACTGCTGTCCTTGGAAATCGTGGCCTTCTCGGCGTGTCCGAGCATGTCGGGCGTGGCGGTCTCCAGGGAGAATCCGCGGTCCTCGGCAACAACGGTGCCGCCGGTCATGATAGCGATGTCCTGCAGCATTTCCTTGCGGCGGTCGCCGAATCCGGGGGCCTTGATGGCCGCTACCTTCAGCGTGCCGCGCAGCTTGTTGACCACGAGGGTGGTCAGCGCCTCGCCGTCCACGTCATCCGCAATGATGAGCAGGTCTTTGCCTTCCCGGGCGATGGGCTCGAGGATGGGCAGCAGGTCGTTCATCGTGCTGATCTTCTTGTCGGTGATGAGAATGCTGGGGTTGTTGAGCACGGCCTCCATCTTCTCGCCGTTGGTCATGAAGTAGGGGCTGATGTAGCCGCGGTCGAACTGCATGCCTTCCACGACCTTGACCTCGGTCTCGATGCCCTTGGCCTCCTCGACGGTGATGACGCCATCGGTCTTGACCTTGGACATGGCCTCGGCGATCAGCTTGCCGATATAGCCGTCATTGTTGGCGGACACGGTGCCGACCTGCTCGATCTTGGAATAGTCGTCGCCCACGGGCTGGCTCTGCTTGCGAAGGTCTGCCACGACGGCAGCGACGGCCTTGTCGATGCCCCGCTTGAGGTCCATCGGGTTGGCACCGGCGGTCACGTTCTTGATACCCACGTTGATGATGCCCTGGGCGAGCACCGTGGCGGTGGTGGTGCCGTCACCGGCCTGCTCGTTGGTCTTGGAAGCGACCTCCTTGACCATCTGGGCGCCCATGTTCTCAAACTGGTCTTCCAGGCTGATTTCCTTGGCGACGGTCACGCCGTCCTTGGTCACCTGGGGCGCGCCGAACTTCTTGTCGATGACGACGTTGCGGCCTTTAGGGCCGAGGGTCACCTTGACGGCGTTGGCCAATGCATCGGCTCCATCCTTCATCTTGGAGCGTACTTCAGTATTGAATTTAATCTCTTTTGCCATGGTTGAAATCTCCTATTTTAGAAAGGATTGTTTACGGATTAAAGGATAGCAAGAATGTCCGACTGCCTGACGATCAGGTATTTTTGGTTGTCCACGGTGACTTCCGTGCCGGCGTATTTGCCATAGAGGACGACGTCTCCGACCTTGACCTCCATCGGCTCGTCCTTCTTGCCGGGGCCTGCCGCGACGACGGTGCCCTGCTGGGGTTTCTCCTGGGCTTTGTCAGGAATGTAAATGCCGGAAGCTGTCTGCGTCTCGGCCGACTTCGGCTCAATGACGACTCTGTCTGCAAGTGGTTTGATCATGATATCAGTGTTTTAAATAAATTGTCTTTCAGTCTCCCGTCGGGAGGCAGAGTAAATGAATCAAAGCCCGTGCCACTGGCAAAAACTGACAAATTGTCACACGGGTACGAAAAAGCGCCTGCAGAACGCAGGCGCTTTCAGGCGAGTGGAAGATACTGGATTCGAACCAGTGACCCCCTGCTTGTAAGGCAGGTGCTCTAAACCGACTGAGCTAATCTTCCTTAGAGGGTTGCAAAGATACGGTAAGTTTCGGGATTTGCAAAAAATTCTACCGTTCCAGCCAGGCAAGGTTGAAACGGTAATGATTCTTGCTGGAGATCAGATGAATGATGCCGTCGGGGGTCTGGGTAGCGGCGAGGTAGCCCTTGGGCTCAGCGTGAGTGGCGTCCAGGGTAAAGGTGCCGGTCCAGGCGCCACCTTCCAGGGTGAGACCGCTGCCGTCGGTCAGCAGTTTGGGCGCAGTCCAGGTCTCGCCCTCATCATACGACAGTGAGGCAAACATTCCATTCTCGCCAAATGAGACAAGAAGGATCGGACCTTCACGCAGGCGCATCAGCACCAGGCGCTGGCCGCTGCGGATCGGAGGGAAGACGGAGGCATGATAGGTCCAGGTCTCGCCCACGTCTGATGAATAGGAGACCGGCATACGGTCCACGCCGTTGGCATCCGGGATCTTGACGCCGCGGCCGAAGGCCATCAGGCGCCCGTCCCGCAGTTCCACGACGCCGGCATGGATGCCTGCGATGTTCGGATCCGTTCCCCCTTCCTGGAACTCGAAGTTGTGCGGGTCACCCCGCCGCTGCCAGGTCTCTCCCCCGTCGCGGCTGATATGAATCACGCTGCCGGCCACGCCACCCGGGTCCGCGTCGCAGACCTGGATCAGGGTGCCGTCGGTCGTACGGGACATCCCGGCGACGAGCTGGTTGCCGACATCATGATTCCCGTTGACGATTTCGGGTTTCGTCCAGGTCCGGCCGCCGTCATAGCTGAAGCGGCGGGCGATGGCAAGGTTTCTCCACCAGCCGGACGCTTCGATGCCGCCGAGGTGGATGAGAACGCCCCTCAATTCGTCATAAAAGAGGGAGCAGCCGGTCAGGTTGCGGTCGGGAATGCGGAAGAAGGGCTGGGGTGCGCTCCATTCGTCCGCCCCGGCTTCAAGGCGGGAGGAGAGGATGACCATTTCGCGGCCGTTTTCGCTCGCGCAGCTGAACCAGATGGCGAGAAGGGAGCCGTCGGGGCACCAGGCGATCGCAGGTTCGTGGTTGTGGTGGTACATCACGACGCCCTCGGGCGCCTCCCGCACAAAGGGTATTGGCTTCGCGAAAATGGGAGTTACCGACGATGTTCCGGTCAGAGCGTCCTGAACCTCAGGGAGCAGAGAACGTACCCCTTCGGGGGAATGCTCCCTGAGGTCCAGGCCCCCCTGCCCGACTGGACCATCCTTACAGCATTCACAGTCCGGCTGGGGCCTGCAGCACGGGGGCGAACTCAGCCGCAGCAGACAAGTTATCTGCGCAGCAGATGACGCAGGATGCGAGGATGGACGGAGTCCCCCTGCGCAGGTCGCTGCCGGACCGATAGCAAAGACAGCGGGATAGGGTGCAAGGACGACACGGAAGCCGATGAGGTAACTGCGGTCGTCGGGAAGGGCGGCGCTGCGGGCGGCGGAGCGAAGGAAACGCGGTTCGGTCGAATGCGAGCCGCCCCGCGTCACGCGGCACCAGGCGGAACCGTCATCCGGCCCCTCCCCCGCAATACCCAACGCCCTCACCGGATCGGTCTGAGCCTCCACCGGATACGGCCCATAACCGTCCAGGCACCACTCCTCGACGTTGCCGTGCATGTCATACAGTCCGAACGCATTGGGACCCGCCCCTTGTGCGACGGTCAGGTCCACCGGACGGAAGACGTGCTTGTTATGGAAACCCTCCTCATTGAGCTTCAGCAATCCCTCCGGGAGCGTGTCACCGTAACTGTATACCGTTGTCGTGCCCGCCCGGCAGGCATACTCCCACTCCGCTTCCGTCGGCAGACGCCAGATCTGTCCGGTCTGCCCGGATAGCCAGCGGCAGTAGCCCATCGCATCCTCCCAGGACACGAATACCACCGCCTCGTCATCGCCGACCGAAAAGCCCTGCTTGCCACGCAGTGCACGATGCGAGGGGTCATACTGCTCATACTGGGCATTCGTCACCTCCGTCACCCCCATCCGGAACGCCTGCGACAGTGTCACGGTATGGACCGGGCTCTCATCGAGATCGAACTGATCCCGCTCGTCCCGGATCTGGACCGGTGCGGGCGAACCCATTTCAAAGGACCCAGCAGGAATCTCCACCGTCTGCGGTACCAGAAGCTGGAGCAAGAAGGAAAAGAAAAGGGACTTCATTCCTCAAGGCTTGACGGACAGCGGTTCGCGGGCTGCATCGTTGGCGCGGTAGTGTGGGGCATAAAGCGATTCGATCGAAACGACCGGAGCCGCGAAGACACCCGCCTGCGTTACGAAGAACTCCTCGCGGACCGTGGTATTCTCCTCCGGATAAGTGTCGAAATAATAATCGGTATGATCCGTCTTGACATCCCGGTAACCCTGCGGCTGGAAAGTCCAGAATCCGTCGATCCGCAGCGGCCGGATGCCCCAGCCATAGCGGCCGGACAACTGGTCTACCGGACGCAGCGATGCCTCACGCGGCGCGGAAAGCTTGACGAAACTGCGGTTCTCCGCATTCCAGATCCGGTACTCCACGGCAATCTTGTCACCGACCGCCAGGACGGCGCCCGGTTCGATTTCTTCCCATTCGAGCACTTCGCGGTTCTGCTCTTCCGTGCGGTCGTTGTATTTCTCCTCCACGGCACGGGCCCGCAGGAAGCGGCGCGAGACCGTGAATCCGTTACCTGCCGCCGCGATGTCGGCGAAAGGCTTCTCATACGTCTTCCTCAACGCCAGCACTTTTGTCTGCAGGACGTCCTCCGGCCCGGAGAGCACGCTGTGGATGGCATCCACGAAGGCGGGATCCGTATCCCAGTGCTGGGTCTCTTTCTGCAGCATCAGCCACAGCCGGATCCCGTCGGCCACGCCAGCTGCCTCCGCCTTCTGGGAGGCGGGCACCGACACGACCTGCGACAGGCCGGACAGCAGGTCGCAGAGCAGCGAATGGGCGTATGCCTCACTCTCCAGCAGCCCGCGCCACGGCATGACGGCATTGGGATAATACTTGCCGCCGTCGCGGTGATCCACCGCATACTCCAGCAGGCTGAGCACATCCGCATTCAGCGATTTCTGCATCTTGCTCTCGGTGCCGAAACTCACGCCCCAGGCCTTCGCCAGGGCGATGCCGTCCGCACCGGAGACCAGGTTCTGCAAGGTCCGCAGCCGGCGCGCCTTCGCCAGGATGGCGCCGTTCATGCCACGCTCCTTCTTGGGCACCAGATACTCGGAGACATATTTCTTGAATTCCTTCATGCGCTTGTTGAACACGGTCACATTGCCCGAAGGCTTGACCTCGAAGGGCACTTTGGAGTAGAAGGAACGGATATGGAGGTAGCAATCCGTAGACAGGCCTCCGCACCAAAAAGGCCATTCATAGTCGAACTGGTTGCGGTCCAGGAAGCGCACGGCCGCCGCCTTGATGTCGGCGGACACGCCGTCCTGCAGGCCCTGGTCCGTGATCTTGGCAAAGCGTTCCAGGAGCACGGCCGTGATGACCGGCGAAGACTTCATCCCTTCGAACCAGGCGAATCCACCGTCGCCGTTGCGGCAGGCCAGGATGCGCTCCAGCAGCTTTTCGGTCGGAGTCTCGGGATCGTACGAAACGCCCAGCGATCCGGCCACCAGCCGCACGTACCAGGCCTCGGACAGCGAAAGCACATCGTCTCCGTCAGGCTCCACCTTGGACGGCAGCGCCTCGCGTACCATATCCAGTATGGAGATTTCCTTCATTTCGGCGTCCGCGCCGGAAGTATTGACAAAGGAGGAACGAAGCCGAGCGAGCACGGCCTCCCGGTCCATTCCGGCGAGCAGCACGGCGGAATGCGCTTCGGTCAGGGTCTGCACCGCCGGCCGCACGGGCACGGTCAGGAACAGGCCGTCCGAAACTCCTCCCGCCAGGTAACTGGCCTGGATGCCCAGCACCCCGGCTTTCAGCAGTTCTTCAGAGGCCTCAATCTCGTAATCCACGGATTCCGTCGCCCCGTCTGCGAGCAGCGGCAAAGTGCCGGAGAGCGTCTTGAACGGCGTCTTCGTCCGATCGGCGGAGTCGAAGAGTTTCAGCACGACCCGGCCGTCCTTGAGATCGCGGCCGGAACTGTTGGCCACGGTCACCTTCATACTGTATTTGTCCCCCGCATAGAGGTATTTCGGTTCGACGACAGAGACCTTGACCGGCGTCGTGACCACCATTTCCTGATGAACGTAAGCGTTACGCATCTGAGGGTCATGGGCATACACCGAAACGTGGTAGGTCGACAGTTTGTCGGACGTCCGGAAGGAGAATGACAGATTGCCGGAAGCATCGGACTGCAGGAAAGGCTGGAAAGTCAGGGCGCTCTCGAAACGCTCGCGCACCGGTACATCCGGTCCTGCATCGCCGCCTTCTTCCACGGACAAAAAGACCGACTCATTGGCCGCCATCGGAGCGGCCATCGCCATCTCTTCCTCCACGACGCCATCCATCATCATCGCGTCCGCAGAAGCGCTCTTGGCCATTCCCCGGACCCGGACACTCGCCACCGCACCAGTAAGGCCCAAACTATTCTTACGGGCGCCGTAACCGACCACCACAACGTCTTCCAGTAACTGTTCATCGTCTTCCAGCACAACCCGCATGACGCTCATGGCCGCCACGACGGCCTCCTTGAAACCGATGCAGGAGACGACCAGCTGCGTCCCGGACGGCACGACGTCCATCACGAACTTGCCGTCCATATCCGTCACACAGCCCTTCGTCGTACCCTTGACCATCACGCTGGCACCCGCCACCGGTTCGCCATCCCTATCGACGACCAGGCCGACGATCTTTCCCGGCTGTCCGGCCGGCAGCGGCGCCTCGAATTTCGGCGAAGAACCGAAGGGATCGACGCCCGTCACCGAGCCGGCGATCGAATTGCAGGACACATACGCCGGCGAGAACTGGCGCAGCGACACCGTAGGCCAGGAATTACTTCCGAAGGAATCCAGGCTCTTATCATAGACGGCGGCGACCGCCTCCACGCCCGGGAGGGTCTTCAAGCTGAAGGTATACTCCGTCCCCGGCAACGTCCGGTCCGTGAAGGATGCGAACGTCAACGGCAGATCCAGGGTCGTGCGGACCCGGTGGAATTCATGGTCGTATTCGACGGATTCCCCATATTTGAAATAGAATACCTGCACGCGCACGGCTTCCGGCCAGGCCGGGTCGTAGGTCCATTCCAGGGTCTCCAGCGAGCCTTTCTTGCCCATTTCACCGGACAGGTGGATCTTGCGCGTGGCAAGGACTTCTCGGTCACGGCCGAACACCGTCGCCACGGCCCACTCCTCGCCGTCCGCCGTTCCCATGCGAACCCGGATCTTTTCGCCGGCATTCAGCTGGTCCTTTTCCGTGAGGAAGAAACGGCGGACCGGAGCATCCAGGACTTTATCCTGTGCACCGACCTTGAGGATGCGGCAGCGCCGGTCTTCTCCGATCTCCTTGCCGGGGACTTTGGCAGCCACCTGCAGGTCATAGAGGCCACTCTTCGGGAGAGCCAGCTCCACGACCGTCCCGGAAAGAACGGACGCGGAATCCACGACCACTCCCTTCCCGTCCTGAAGGATGTAGGAGACCTGCATCGGGACGGGATCGCCCTGCGTATTTCGGGCGGTCATCTCGACCCGCACCGTGTCGGCGTCCACCAGATAGCGGGCGGCCTGTTCCCGGTAAGGGGTATAACGGCGGCGCGGGCGATATGCGCCCTGCACCGGTTCATCCGCAGGCACGAAGCTGCCATCGGCGGCATTCAGGACATTCATTTCCACCCGGACCTGGTCAGCGACATAGACCGAGGTTTCGAAGTCCAGGGTCTCACCCGTCGCATCGACGACCTTCACCGTCGTGCGATGGAGACCGGATTGCTTCGGCGTGAAACGAACCGAGAAGGAGCCGTCCGCTCCGGGTAGGACCTCCTGCTCGGAGATGACTTCTCCGTAACGGAGCACCTGCGCCGTCACCCGTGCACCGGAAAGATTGTGCCCGGAATAGGAAGTGATACGACCCCGGACTTCCGCCTCCTCACCGACGAGGAAGAGTTTGTCCACGGGATCGAACTGGAGCGAGAAGGTCGGGAGGACAAACTCGTCCACCCGGAAACGACGGATACCGACGGCATTCTTGCCTTTCCTGACCTGCAGCATGAAAAGTCCGCCCCGCTGGCCTTCCGGCAGCGGGAAAGCGCCGGCGATCGAGCCGAACGAATTGGTCTTCAACTGCTGGCGGGCGATTTCTTCGCCCTGGGCATTGACCAGCACGGCTTCCAAGGCGGCATCCGGAATCACGGCCGCGGACTCCGTCAGGTCACCCTTGAAATAAACCGCCTTGAACTGCAGGGTATCACCGGGATTGTAGGCGCCCCGGTCCAGGTAGATGTTGCAGAACGTATCGACACGATTGTCCCGGACGACCGGCTGGAAACGGCCGATGGCCACTTCGCTGCTGCGGCGGACCCGGCCTTTCTCACCGGGAACTTCGGCGGACAGGGTATAATAGATGTTACGGTTCCCCGAGAGTATCGACTGCATCGAAGTGGGCAGCGGAGTGAAACCGTCCAGGGTCATCGTCTCTTCCGCGACGGTCTTGTCTCCCTTGCGAAGGATCAGCTTGCAGCGCTCCAGCGGTTTGCCGCTGATATAGTCGGTGACATAGACGGAATAGCCCTTCGCTTCGCCCCGGTGGGCCAGGGACAGGGTACGGCTGCCGTACGAAGCGGAAGAGGACAACTTGCCCGAGCTGGCTTCGATCCGGTAACTCCCGTCATCCAGCACCGGTAGCGGTACGGCCACGCGGTCCAGGGCGTAGAAACTGCCCGTCGCATTGCGCACCGGGATCTTGGACCCCACCGGAGTCTGGCCCTGATAGATCTGCAGGTTTGCCTGACCCTGGTTGCGGAAATTCACGACGATGGAGTCTTTCTCGACGGAGACAAACAGGGCTTTGTCTTCCAGGGTCTCGACCAAGTTCTTAACGCCATTGCAAGCCTTGGCGATCCGGGCCTCGGAGCCCGTCAGTTTCGCCTTGTCGGAGAGGTATTGCTTGCAGTCGGAGAGCAGGGCTTTGTAATCGTCGGATTTGCCGCCGGTCTTGTTCAGGTCGGAGAAACGCAGTTCAAGCAAGTCCTCCCTGGGATAAAATGCGACGGCACCCATCGAAGGATCGGCGGCCAGGGATTCCAGGGCAGGCTTGCGAAGGTCTTTCTTTTCGGCATTCTGCTCCGGGAGGCGGTTGGCGATGTAGTAACGCAGGGTAGGCCAGGCCGGGTAGCGGTCTCCCACCTCCGCCTTCAGGGCGGCATAGACTTCATCCTTGTCCGGTTCTTCGTAGGACATGGAGCGGCTGCGGAGCAGGTCCCAAAGGACGTATTCCCGGTCATTGCGGACGAACTCTTTCAGTGCGCCACCCAGGTATGCACCCAGGTTGCGGTAGAATTCCGGATGGTGCCCCTTGGCGAAGGACTCTCCCCTAGAGCGGACATACTCCCAGCGTTCTTCGGTGGACTTTCGTCCGAATTCGCCCATCCAGGTATAGGTCACGATGGGTTCATCGAAACGCTCCACCAGTTCGGCAAAACCGGTCCGCAGGGAATCCTGGAGTTTCCAGTTACGGCTCACCATGACATCGATGTACTGCTTTCCGGCATCGTAGAAATCGGCCGGAAGGTGCTTTTTCATCGCTTCGTCTCGGATGTCCAGGAGGATTTCGGCGGCTTTCTGGGGCCGGTCGGCCTGGTGCATCTTTTCATATTCCGCCCAGCGGGCGGTGAGGACGTGTCCGTTCGATTCCATAAGCATGTCTTTGGTAAGGGTATTCTTGCCTTGCGCGAGGAGCAGGAGGGTGCCTGCGGCCAGGAGCAGGGTGGCGAGGGTGAGGGGTTTCGTTTTCATTTCGTTTCGAAATAGGTGATGGCTTCACATACAACAAAAGTAGAGCCACCGATGTAGATCAGGGAGTTTTCGCTCGCATTATTTTCGGCTTCGCGGATTCCGTCTGCGACAGAACCGCAGACCCGGGCTTCCGGCGCCTGAAAATGATCGGCGATGGCTTGGGCGGGGAGAGCGCGGGGGGTGTCGGGGGTGACGAAGTAGTAATCGGCGTCGGGGGGCATCAGGGGGATGATGTCGCCAAGGGCTTTGTCGGCCATGATGCCGTAGACGATCAGGAGGCGGTCGTAATGGCCACGGGCCATCATGGCTTCCAGTTGGGCGAAGTTTTCGCGCAGGGCGGGGGGGTTGTGGCCGATGTCGCAGATCGTGAGGGGCCGTTCGCAGAGGGTCTCCCAGCGGCCGCGGAGACCGGTGCGGGCGGCGGTGTGGGCGAGGGCGTCGGCGTCGGGCTCTATGCCCATCAGGTCCAGGGCTGCCAGCACTGTACGGAGATTCTTCCGCTGGTATTCGCCTCGAAGATCGGGCGCCGACTGACAGGCCCGCATCGAGGGGACTCCGTCCATTCTCGCATCCTGCGTCATCCGCTCCGCGGATAACTTGCCTGCTGCGGCTGAGTTCGCCCCTACGTATGCAGGCCTGCCAGCGGCCGGACCGTCGTCCAGCGGAACCAAATCCTCTGCAAAGAACAACGGGCAGGGGGCGGAGGCGGCTGCAGCTTCGAAGACGGGCGCCGTCTCTGGATCGCGCTCCCCTACCAGAGCCGGGACACCCGGCTTGAAGATGCCGGCCTTTTCCCCGGCGATGGCGGCACGGGTGTTTCCCAGTTGGGCGCAATGGTCCAGGCCGATCGAGGTGACGATGGCGAGCTCGGGCGTGAGGATATTGGTGCTGTCCAGACGGCCTCCCAGGCCCACTTCGATCACGGCGACGTCCACTTCCTCCCGGGCGAACCAGTCAAAAGCCATCCCTGTCGTAATCTCGAAGAAAGACAGCGACAACTCGTCGAAGACCGCACTCCAGCGGACCACGAAAGCCAGCACGTCTTCTCGTGGGATCATCCGGAAACCTTCCGGCTCAACGATCTTGATCCGCTCGCGGAAGTCCAGCAGATGCGGAGAAGTGAACAGACCGACCCTCAGGCCCTGCGCAGCCAGTACCGATGCCAGCATGGATGATACGGATCCCTTGCCGTTGGTTCCTGCCACATGGATCGTTTTCAGCGCTTCGGAGGGATGTCCCAATCGGGCGTCGAAGGCAAACATGTGCTCCAGCCCCGGCTTGTAGGCATCGGTGCTGAAACCCGCTTTCGATACGGACGGGAAGCGGACGAAAAGGGCGGACAGTATTTCTTCGTATCGATCCATCAGAACTTTGAACTGATTGTAAAATTAACTATTTTTACGATTCGATACTATACCGGCTATGGAAAAGATTTCCGCACTGTACGCGCGATATGTCATCGACGGCATCCCCCAGGAGCTCTCTCCCGGCGAGATGCTGGACGAGTGTCTGGCCAGCAAGGACTGGCGCGACACCCCCGTTTCCGCGGAAACCATCCTGGACGAAACCGTGGATCCCCAGCCCCGCGGCGGCAGTTTCGACAGCTGGCGGATCCGGGACTATCTCGCCCTGACCGGTAATGCACCGGATCGGGAACTGCCCGTCCTGTTCTCCGCCCCTTATACGAAGATCCTGATCGAGCGGGCCCTGATCGACGCCGTCTGGCAGGAAGGCCATTTCCGGCTCGGGGATCTCATCCTCAGGGCGGAATGGACCTGGGATCTGGGCCGCATCGGCAATGCGGCGGCTTTCCACGCCTCCGCGCAAGCTGCCAGCGAGATCCTGACCGGCCTGTCCCTCAAGCTCGCTTCCTACGGTTTCACCGAGGGGAAAAAATGCGACCTGCATCTTTCCACTTCGGTTTTCGGAGACGAATACGAGGCCGAAGAGTTCCAGCTCGAGCTGCCTTACCGTACCGCGCATCCTACTTTCCTGCCGGTCCGGCGCCCCACGCTGGCGTTTGTGGACGATCCCGATTCCTGGCTGATCTACATCCCGATGGACAACTGTGAGTTCCGCCTGGGCGGCTCGCTGCTCTCCGACTGCCTGCAGCAGGGGGGCGACATCGCGCCCGATCCAACCGATCCCGACTATTTCATCGATTGTTACGAAGTCCTGCGGGAGATGGTGGAGGACAATGTGATCATCGCCGGTGCCACGGTCGGCGAAGGAGGTCTGCTGACCACTTTGAAGAAGATGGCCTCCGCGGCCGGCGACAAAGTCGGCGCCCGGATCAGCCTGGGCGACCTGATGACCGCCTCCGGCGAACAGGACATCGTCCGCCTGCTCTTCGCCGAGGTCCCGGGCGTGGTCATCCAGATCCGGGACGAAGATTACGACTATCTGGACGCCGAGTTCATGCTCCAGGACGTGGTCTTCTATCCCCTGGGCCATCCGGTCCACGGCAAGGGCGAAATCAAGGTGGACGCGAGCGGCAAGTCCGGCATCCAGACCATCCTGGAGTCCATCATCCGCAGCCAATCCTCAGAAGGAGAAGATTAACGATTCCACACGATATGCCACGAAGCTCCAAACCCATCGGCAAGAAGCCGAAGATATTCGTCCTGGACACCAACGTGATCCTGCACGACCACAAGGCGATCCGGAAGTTCCAGGACAACGACCTGGTCATTCCGGTCGCCGTCATCGAAGAGCTCGACAAATTCAAGAAAGGCACGGATGCGCTTGCCTACAACGCGCGCGGATTCCTGCGTGAGTTGGACAAGCTGACGGAAGGGCGCCTGTTCGGGCCGCGCGGCGTCCCGATCGGCAAGAATCTCGGAATGATCAAGATCGAGCCCAACCATCCCTTCCCCGACGAGATGAAGAATCTCTTTATCGACGACATCCAGGACCATCGTATCCTTTCCACGGCCATCTGGGTGCGGGACACCAATCCCGACCGTTTCGTGGCGCTTGTCACGAAGGACATCAACCTTCGGATGAAGTCCAAGGCCGCCGGGATGATGGTCCAGGACTATCTGAGTGACAAACTGGACGATGAGCGGGTGGAAGGCTCCCAGCGTGAGGTCCAGGAGCTGCGCATCGGCGACGACGTGGCCCAGGACCTGCTCTACGGGCCCGAGACCGCCGTGGACTGGGAAGATGTCACCGAAAAGCAGCCCGCCCCCAACACGCTCTTCAAGCTGCGCCGGCAGGGCGATGACACGGAGACCATCTGCGCCCGCTATGACCACCACCAGGGCCGCATCATCCTGGTCAAGAGCCGCAGCGCCTACGGCATCCGTCCCCGCAACGATGAGCAAAAGTTCGCGATGGACGCCTGCCTGAACCCCCACATTCCCCTGGTGTCGCTCACCGGCGGCGCCGGCACCGGCAAGACCCTCATCGCACTGGCTGCCGCCCTGGAGCAGGAGCGTGACTACGACCAGATCATCCTTTCCCGGCCGACCGTGATCCTGGGCAACCAGGACATCGGCTACCTGCCGGGCGACCAGAAGAGCAAGATGAGCCCCTACCTGCAACCTCTGATGGACAATCTCAACGTCATCAAGGCGCAGTTCCGTCCCGGAAGCAAGGAAGCTCTCAGACTCGAGGCCATGGTGACCAGTGAAAAACTGATGATCACTCCCCTCGCCTACATCCGTGGCCGGAGCCTCGGTAAATGTTTCTTCATCATCGACGAAGCGCAGAATCTCACGCCGCACGAGATCAAGACGATCATCACGCGCTCCGGAGAAGGGACCAAGATGGTCTTTACGGGCGATATCTTCCAGATCGACCAGCCTTACCTGGACCAGTGGTCCAACGGTTTGAGCCACTTGGGCGAAAAGATGGCCGGACAGAAACTCTTCGAGCACATTTTCCTCCGCAAAGGCGAACGCAGCGAGCTGAGCGACCTGGCCGCCAAGTTATTGTAAATATTATAAATCCCGTTATACCATGGTAACTCATCTTTCATACGAAGCGCCCCGGGCGTTCATTCTTTCACTCCTGGAAGATGAATCCATCCTTCAAACTTCCGGCACGGGTACGATCGAACCCGGGCACGACGGCGGTGGCGTCTGGAACCTCTAGCCAGAGATCCCTCTGAAATAAGCCACGGGCCCCGCAATTTTTGGAAGCATTCCCCGAAGGGTTAAATGCCTGCTTCCAAAAATTGCGGGGCCCGTGGCTCTAAATCAGCGTCCTATGCTTGCTTGATGGCAGCCTGCGCGGCGGCGAGGCGGGCGATTGGGACGCGGAACGGTGAGCAGGACACGTAGTCCAAGCCGATCTTGTTGAAGAAGTCGATCGAATCGGGATCACCACCGTGCTCTCCGCAGATACCGCACTTCAGGTCCGGACGCTTGCTGCGGCCAGCCTGCACGCCGTACTCGACGAGCTTGCCGACGCCCTTGGTGTCGATCGTCTGGAACGGATCCGCATCGAGTATCTTGTTGCCCAGATAGTCACCCATGAAGGTACCCACGTCATCGCGGCTGAAGCCCAACGTCATCTGCGTGAGGTCGTTGGTGCCGAAGCTGAAGAACTCGGCGGTGCGGGCCATGCGGTCGGCGGTCAGCGTTGCGCGAGGGATCTCGATCATCGTACCGAAGTGGTAGGTGATACCGACGCCATAGGCGCCTTCCACCTCCGCCTTGATGCGGTCGCAGATCGCCTTCTGGAAGCTCAGCTCGCGGGCGGAAATCGTCACGGGGATCATGATCTCCGGCATCGGGGTGAAGCCCTCCTGCATCAGTTCCGC
Source organism: Bacteroidales bacterium (assembly GCA_017400135.1). Taxonomy (GTDB): domain Bacteria; phylum Bacteroidota; class Bacteroidia; order Bacteroidales; family UBA932; genus Cryptobacteroides. Next base: position 48,457 of record JAFPVJ010000001.1, on the reverse strand, counting down.
CGTAGCGGAGAAGATGGCGCGGTACTGGGTCTCGGCGATGAGCGGATAAGTGACGTGCAGACGGACGCCGCGGTGACCCATCATCGGGTTGGTCTCGTGCAGCTTCTCTCCCCTCTTCTCGATCTCCTTGACGCTGATACCGAGCTCCTTGGCCAATTCCTGCTCCTTGTCAATACCCTTCGGGACAAACTCGTGGAGCGGCGGGTCGAGCAGACGGAAGACGACGGGCTTGCGGTCCATGATCTTCATCGTGCTCTTGACGGCGGCCTTGATGTAAGGCTCCAGCTCATCGAGTGCGGACTTGCGCTCCTCCTCGGTGTCGCAAAGGATCATCTTGCGCAGCTTGGCGAGCGGCGTCTCGGAATTCCGGCCATAGAACATGTGCTCGATACGGAACAGGCCGATGCCTTCGGCGCCGAAGGAAAGCGCGCGCTGCGCATCCTCCGGGGTGTCCGCGTTGGTGCGGATGCCCAGGCGACGGTATTTGTCCACGATGGACATGAACTTGATGAAGAGCGGATTCTCGGAAGCATCCTTGGTCTCGATCTTCTCGCCGTAGACATAACCCCTGGAGCCGTTCAGGCTGAGCCAGTCGCCCTCCTTGAGGACGGTGTCGCCGAAGCGGACGGTCTTGTCGGCGAAATTGATCTTCATCGACTCGCAGCCGACGATGCAGCACTTGCCCCAGCCGCGGGCCACGAGGGCCGCGTGGGAAGTCATGCCGCCGCGGGTGGTCAGGATACCCGCAGAAGCGCGCATGCCCTCGATATCCTCCGGAGAGGTCTCCTCACGGATGAGGATGACGTGCTCACCGCGGGCGTTGGCAGCCATGGCGGCCTCGGAAGTGAACACGATCGTACCGACGGCGCCACCCGGAGAAGCGGGCAGGCCCTTCGCCAGGACCGTAGCCTTCTTCTCGGAAGCCGTGTCGAGGATCGGGTGAAGGATCTCGTCCAGCTGGCTCGGGGAGACGCGCATCACGGCGGTCTTCTCGTCGATCATGCCCTCGTCAAGCATGTCCATCGCCATCTGCAGGGCAGCCAGGCCCGTGCGCTTGCCGATACGGCACTGCAGCATGTAGAGCTGTCCGTCCTGGATGGTGAACTCGATGTCCTGCATGTCGTGGAAATGGTTCTCGAGCAGGGTACGGATGCCGTCGAGCTCCTTGTAAACCTTGGGCATGGCGGTCTCGAGGGATTCGAGATGCTTGTTATGCTCGGTCTTGGTGGCCTCGTTGAGCGGGTTCGGAGTGCGGATACCCGCGACCACGTCTTCACCCTGGGCGTTGATCAGCCACTCACCGTAGAACTTGTTATCACCGGAAGCCGGGTTGCGGGAGAACGCAACACCCGTAGCGGACGTTTCGCCCATGTTGCCGAACACCATCGACTGGACGTTGACGGCTGTGCCCCAGTCATCGGGAATCTTCTCGATGCGGCGGTATGCGATGGCGCGCTTGCCGTTCCAGGACTTGAACACGCCGCCGATGGAGCCCCAAAGCTGCGCTTCGGCAGTGTCGGGGAACTCGACGCCGAGGACTTCCTTGACCTTGGCCTTGAACTGGTCGCAGAGGGTCTTCAACTCTTCGGCAGAGATCTCGGTATCGGACTTGTAGCCCTTGGCCTCCTTGAGCTCACCCATCATGCGGTCGAGCTGCTGGCGGATGCCCTGGCCGTCTTCAGGCTCGATGCCCTCGGCCTTCTCCATCACGACGTCGGAATACATCATGATGAGGCGCCGGTAGGCGTCATAGACAAAGCGCGGGTTGCCGGTCTTCTTGATCATGCCGGGAAGGGTGGCGGAACAAAGGCCAATGTTGAGGATGGTATCCATCATGCCGGGCATGGAGCTGCGGGCGCCGGAGCGGCAGCTCACCAGGAGCGGATCTTCGGCGTCGCCGAATTTCTTGCCCATCAGAGCTTCGGTGGCCTTCAGCGCGGCCGCGACTTCCCTCTTCAGGCCGTCGGTATAACCGCCGCCGAGGGAGTAGTACTCCGCACAGCACTCGGTGGTAATGGTAAATCCCGCAGGGACCGGGAGTCCCAACTTGCTCATCTCGGCCAGGTTGGCACCTTTTCCGCCGAGAAGCTCGCGCATCGAGCCGTCACCTTCAGCGGTCTTGCCGCCAAACCGGTAAACTCTCTTTTTGTTGTCTTCCATTTGATTTACGTTTTAGTTATTTTGACTATTATTAACTGTCTTACAAACAATCGGGTAAATTTACTGATAATTCTTGACAAAACAAAAATGGCCGACCTCTTTGGGTCGGCCATTTTGCGAAGTCAAACTATCAACTAGCGGGTGACGCAGATGGACACACGGTTCTCTTCGGGAACCTCGGATACCTGCTTGGTATCACCGTAGTAGTTGGTCGTGATGCGATCCTGAGAGATGCCGGCATCGAGGAGAGCCTGGCAGACCACGGCGGCACGCTGCTCGGACAGGAACAGGTTGCGCTTGGCGGTACCCGTGAACTTGTCGGCGTAACCGGTGATGGAAACGACAGCCTCGGGATACTGCTTCATGACAGCGATGATGTGCTCGATCTTCTCCACCTCGGAAGGATTGATGTTGTACTTGTTGATCGTGAAGTACACATTCTCGACAGCAGCGCGGGCCTTCGCACGGGCAGCTTCAGCGGCAGCCTTCTCAGCGGCGAGACGGTCAGCGGCGGCCTTCTCGGCAGCAGCCTTCTCGGCGGCGGCACGCTCAAGGGCGGCCTTCTCGGCAGCAGCCTTGTCAGCGGCGGCCTTTGCGGCAGCGGCGGCGGCAGCCTCGGCGGCAGCGGCCTCAGCGGCGGCCAGCGCGGCAGCGCGACGCTTGGCGGCACCGAAGGAGAACTTCAGGCCAGCCAGGGCGGTGAGCTGATAGTCGAAATCGACGACGCCACCGAAGAGCGTCCAGGCGTCACCGACCTTGGAGTTGAAGTGGTCGGTCAGGACATTGTCAGCCAGCTCGAGGGAGAGGGCGAGACCGTCCGTCAGACGGATGTCGGTACCGAGACCGAAGCGACCGCAGAAGGAGAGGACGGGGCTGTCCCACAGCCAGTTCTTCTCAGGGAAATCGGCCTTGATAGCCTGGGCTTCCTTGTTGTTGAAGCGGGTGTTGAAACCAACGCCGGCGAAGAAATAAGGATTGATCGCACGGTTGTATTTATACTTCCCGAAAAGGTTGCACAGATCGAACATGGCGTCCAGGTTGAGCTGGCCGAAGTTGAACTTGTACAACTCGTCATACAGCGGGAGCGCGCCCTTACCTTCCCAAGCGGAGACCTGGCCGCGGAGACCGAACACGGGAGTGAACTGGTAACCGAGGTCAATCGCAGCGCGAGGAGAAAGAAGGTTATTGGCGTGGGTCTCGCCGGCGGTCAGGGAGATACCACCCTTGGCACCGAGATACCAGCCCGGGAAGAACTCATCTGCACCCTGGGCAAAAGCGCCCAAGCAGACCAGAGCAAGCGAAAGAGTCAAGAATACTTTCTTCATAATTATTGGATTGTTTAAACTGATTTACACATTATCGGTGCAATTATAAGCAATTATTTTCACTAAAACAAGCAAATCAGTACAATACAATGCCACTAAAGACATAAAAAAGGACCGGTCCCCGAAGGAACCGGTCCGATTATCTCAAGGAGTAGGGATTACTCACCCACAGGCGTGTTGTAGAAGGTGACAACGACCTCCTTCGTCTTGGTGCCCCAAGGATACTCGATCTTAATCGTAAGCTTAATGTCGATCTCCTTGGCGAGCTGGGTCTGCAGCGTGTTGTCGTAAGTCAGCATACCGGTCTCCTCGTCGAAGCTGATACGAGCCTTGGTCTCATCGGAGATCTCAGTGAGATATTCCATCTCATGAGTGAAGGTGAGGCTGTAGACATCGTCAGCATAGACGCCGGACTCGAAGCCGTTGGCAGCAGTGCCGTTACCCTTGACCCATCCATAGTGACCTTCGTCCGTCTGCTTGTAGTCAATGAGGTTCTTGTCCCTCTTGTCCTTCAGCTGCATGAACTGGTAGATGGAAGTCTCGGTGATGATGGAGTTGTTGACATTGATACGTGCCTTATCCTGTCCAGTGATGTCACGGAGCGGATCGAAGAGCTTGATCACGTAGTTCTCGTAGTGCTCGACCACGACACCGGCCTCAGCAAGACGAGGGCTCGGGGTGGCGTCGCCACGGTTGAAGTTGGTGATCATAGCAACCTTGGAACCGTTCTTATTGACGGCATAGAGATTACCGACGGCATCCTCCTGCTCGGACTCGCTGTAGTAGGAGACGACATTGGCGGTATCAATCTTCACGCCAGTGGCGGCCTCTACGACAACCTCCTTGACATTACGAGGATCCGGGATGGAATCCACCTGGATGGTCGGATGGACGTCAAGCTGGCCATAGTTAGGATTCTCGTAATCCTCCTCGAGCTTGAAGACGCGGTCGAGGATGTCCTTGTAATCCTCAGTCAGATCTCCGGCCTCAACCTCATCCGTGGTAGCGATCTCGGTGCAGATAACCTTCTGGCCTTCCTCGATGGACTTCAGAACGTCGACGACGCGGAAGTGCTGGTTGAGGAGAACCTGGTGGGCATCGTAACCGTTGGCAGGTACATTGTAAGGCTTCGCGGTAGCTGCATCCGGCTTCCACCAAGGCTGCAGAGTGGTGTAGTAGTTGAGGTCATCCTCCTTCGCAACGTACTCAGGAATACGCTCGAACTCGAAGATACCGTCGACATCCAGTCTGACAGTCTTGTTGACGATCACGACCTGACCATACCACAGGGTGTCGATGGACTTGAAGGTCTGATAAGGCTCGATGACCTTGTTGGCAGCCCAACTGACATTGAAGTCGGAATCGGTGTTGTAATCCAGGACATGGCCGGCCTCGTGCTGCTCATCCACGGTGGTGATGATACGGGCCTTGGCGAACTTGGTGATGACGTCTTCGTCGACAGTCATGGTGAGGGAATCGGTACGGCCGTACAGATCCTTCTGGTAGGCGTCGATGAGGGCGGAATCCGGCAGGCTGTGAGCCTCGTAGGTACCGGCAGGGAACTCGGGAACGAGCTCGGCGGCGGCGTCGCGGAGGGTATCGAGGATGACCTTCTTGTAGTCAACCACGAACGGCTCGAAGGTCTCGGGCAGGTCGACGATGATCACCTCACGGTTGCGGTCGGCAACGACAATCTTACCGAAGACCTTGACCTCGACGGCCGGAGTCTCATCGGAAGGCAGGTTGTAGTAGGCGACATAGGCGATCTCGGTCACGGAACCGTGGTCGGGATCCTCACCGTCATAGTCATAGAACGGGAAGTCGGTGACATCGGCCATCACAGTACCATCGGCAAGGATGAACGGAGCAACGTTGAACTTCGGACCCTCTTCCTTGGCGAGGAGATCCTTCAGCATGAGCGTGTCAACGAAACCGTCGGCATACTTGACATAGAAGAAGGTGGCGGTGTCGACAGGGACCTTCTGGGCGAAGTCGGCAAGGGTGATGCCAGCCTTCTCGCAATCCTCTTCCCACTTGTCCTCGTCAGCCAGGACGGCAAGGGCGCTGTCACGGTTGTAGAGCTTCTCGGTATTACCGGCGAGCAGGGCAGCGTCGATTTCGGCATCCTTCCAGTAGTTCCAGGTGAACGGCTGCAGGTCAGCGTTCTCCCAGAGATCAACCTCAACCTCGATCTTGACAGGAACGACCTTCACGAGAGCGAAAGCAGTAGCGGTGGCAGGACCGACGAAATAGGTGAGGGCCACATACTCCTTGGCACCGACGCCGTCGGGAGTGAGCTCGGTAAGATGAGCCCAAGCCTGGCCGGCCGCGTCGTCAGCCTCATTGGTGATGTAGTCTTCAGGAAGTTCCTCACCCTTGACCTTCACGGCGATGGACTCGCTGTAGTCCTTGGAGGCGAAGAAACGGGCCTGAGGATCGCCAAGGTTCATGCCGAGCGCCTCGAACTGCTCGACGGTGTAATCCTTGTCACCGACCTTGAACATCAGTTCGGCACCTTCGAAGATCTCGTAAGGAACATCGACATCGATGTAAGGGATCTCGACGGTATCGCCGAACACCTTCATGGTGATATCCTGGTCGTCTTTCTTGATCCAGAGGTTGATCTTCTCGGAGTTGGCGGCAGGAACGACATTCCAGTAAGCGGAAGTGATCATCCGGCTCTGCTCGGGATCGGTCAGGACGAGAGAGGCGCTGAAGGCAGGGAACTCGGTGTCACCCTCGACCTCGGCAGCAGGCTCTGCAGCCTCTTCACGCAGAGGACTGTTCGGGGAATCCGGGCACTCGATGCCGATGCACTCCATGTACTGCTGATACAGCCAGGTGTAGAGTTCCTGGGAGACATCACCACCCATTTCGAGGAGCATCATGAAGAAATAAGGATGCAGGCTGGGATTCATGAAGTTCTTGACATCCCAGGTGTAGAGCCAGAAGTCAGCGGGCAGGCCCTCGGGCATGATGGTCAGGTCGATGACGCTGCCGTCAGGGAACATGCCGTCAACTTCAGCGTCGACGATGTTGAGCTCAACGCCGTCGAGGTTGACACGGCTGCGGACGCGGATCACGTCGAAGGAAAGGAGGTTCAGGCTGTCCTTGACGGCCTGGACGAGACCCTCGACGATCGTGGCGGCATCGTTGCCATAGACGCGATACTTGACGTGGGAACGCTCAGGGATCGGGGTGGCGGCATCCTCGGGATAGCCGTCATACTCCTCGGGAGTAGGAACGCAAGGGCAGAAGTGACCAATCAGCTTCACAAGCTCTTCCTTGACATTGCCGGGAACATCTTCCATGAGCTCATCGATGAACTCCTCCCAGGCTTCCTTATCGAAGGACGGAGGCAGGTCGCCAATCTCACGGGTGTCGAAGATGTTCTGGGCGAACATCTGGGCCCAGTTGAGGGTGATACGGCTGTCGTCGAACTCAGGGAGATAGACGATGCTCTGCACGCGGTTGATAAGCTTCTGGAGGTCGACGTCGTTCTCGGCGAACTTCTTCCAGATGCTGTCGATGGCGGCCTCATATTCATCCTTGAACTCATCGACCTTCTGATCGAGAGTCTTGATCTTCTGATCGAGGATAGAATCAGCCTCCTGATAAGCCTCAATGACTTCGTCAATGGCCTTGTCGATCTCTCTCATCTTGGCGTAGAAGACAGCGGTGTCCGTCTTCGCGGCGAGGAAACCGTCGATGGTTCTGGCGGTGTAGTAGTTCTCCTTGAGGTAGGACTCGACACCCTTGGCATAATCGAGCGCACGGGCGGCATGAGCAACGGCGGTGTCGGCAGTAGCCTGGGCCTTCTTGATGTCGGCCTTGGCCTGGTTCATGTCGGACTGGATACCGTCGATAACATCATTGAAAGTGGTCTTGTCAACCTTCTTGTCGAGCTCGTCGAAAATGTCGGCGACGTCACCCTTGATCTTGTTGATCTCGCTGGTGAGCTCCATCAAGCCCTTACGCAGGGAAGCGGCGGTGTCGATGAGAGCCTGGGCGTCAGCCTTGTTGGCGAGAGCATTCTCGACCCACTCCTTGTCGGCCTTCTTGCCGAGCTCGGTGTCGACATAGGTCTTGTCAGCCTTCTTGGCCAGCTCGGTGGCGAGGCTGTCGAGAGCCTGCTTGTGCTCAGCGACGACACCCTTGAGGGAATCGACATCCGCACGGAGGCTGTCGGCCTTGGCAGTCAGGGCATTGATCAGGGAATCAATTCTCTCAAGGTTCGTGTCGACCTTGCCCTCGAGAGCGTCCTTCTCCTTCTTCAGGGAGTCGATCCTCTCACTGAGCTTGTCGGCCTTTTCCTGGAGGCCCTGGATGAGCTTGAGAGCGTCAGCGTCAGCCTGCTCCAAAGCCTGCTTGGCACGGAGGAGGTCGGCGATCTGGTCGCCCTGGCTCTTAATGGTAGCACCTTGCTCCTCTACCTTCTTCTGCAGAGAATTAAGGTCTTCAGAATAGTCCTTTGTACACCCCGTGTACAAAAGCGTAGCACCCGCGAGGGCACATACCAAAGCTACTCTAAAAAATTTTTTCATAAAGAAATAATTTTTAAAAATTGAACAATAACTTTTGTTTCACTTTGTAATAATATTTCGCTTGCATACGGGCCGTGCCTTACCGTCTGAATACAGTGAGGGCACAACACACAACGCACAAAGATATGTGGTTTTTTTTTCTTATGCAACAACTTTCCAAAAAAATCATATTAAATCGGCATCAGAAGCCGATATCCAACCCTGCCTGCCATCGGCCAGCGTGATGTTTTCCCAGTCTCCGACCCGGTCGGTCACGCGCACCTTGGTCCCCTCGTGAAGGAGGAAAAGATCCTTCGCTCCCTCGGATCCGGGCGAGCTCTTGACCGGCGCGACCGGACGGGTGATGATGGCCGCATCGCCGTTGCGGTAGGCGGACCGCTGGCGGGCAGCGAAGCTCAGGCAGGCCAGCGCGAGCAGCAACGCCGCCAGCGCCGTATAGAAACCTGCCTTGCGAGCGCCCTGAGAGGGTCCGAGCAAAAAAAGCAGGACGGCAGCTATGGTGATGGCCAGGAACAGGAAGAACAGGAGGGTCCATCCATTCGAAGACAGCAGACAGCCCGCCCTGCGCAGCCAGGAAGCCAGGAAGAATTCCGGTACGGCATCGATCCGGTCCTGGACGAAACCATTGGCGAATTCGAGATTATGGCGCGCATCGGCATCGGAAGGATCCAGTTTGAGCGCCCGTTCATAATATAATATAGCGCGCGCGAGCTCCCCGGACTTGTAATACGCGTCACCGATATTGACATAGAGGGCCGCCGATTCAGCCCCGCTTTCCTCGATGGCGAGCCAGGCGCCAAGCGCTTCCGACCAGAGACCGGCCGCGTAAGCATCGACGCCGGCGGTCCAGAGGGAATCCGCGGCAGGACGGGAAACAGCCGCCCGGGAGACGGGCGCAAAGGATCCCCACAGGGAAAGGAGCACCACCAGACCCACGACCGTACCGCGGCCGGAAGTGCCCGAAGGACGGGGTTTTCTTTTCATATCATTTTCAATCGATGCGATCACATCCAGGGCGGACTGGTAACGGGCGTCCATCGCCTCGTGGTCCGAATCCGGCGAATAACGGGCGTACTCGCAGGCGTCCAGCAGTTCGGTCAGGCCCGCGACATGGTCTGCGCTGACTCCGGAAGAGAGCAGAGCCTCGGAGATGTGCTCCCGAGACATTTCGGACATGTCCATGGCCAGTTTGTCCGACACATAGCCGAGCAGCGCCTTGTGCAGCTCCTCATAGAAGGCCGTATGGAGATCCTTTTGCAGGAAGTCGCCGGCCTGGGAGAGCCTGCGGCGGGCCATCTTGACCGCCCCGCGGTTGCGCGAACCCGCCACGTCGGCCTTGCGGGCGGCAATGCCGCGCAGGGTGAAGTACAGGATGGCACCCAGCAGGAGCAGCAGTGCAAGCAAGACCCAGAACAGGGGCGAGAAGCAGAAGAACGAGCCTTTCTCCGACCAGGAAGGAGTCCGGGTGGAGATGTAACGGATATCGTTGCCCAGGTTGCGCACATCCTTCCGGACGACGCCGGGCACGACCTGCCCGTCGGAAGCGGATACCGCCTCGGGGGCATTTCCGCGTCCGACCTTGACCGTAAGGGGTTCCCCGGTAAGCGTCACGTATTTGTGGGCTTCCACGTCATAATAGCTGTAAACGACGGGCGCGATCGTGAACTCGCCCGGACTGCGCGGGATGAAGGGATACTCGAAAGTCTTCGAACCGGAGGTCTTCCCCGTCGACTTGTCCGTATTCTCCGTGACCTTGACGTCATAGACGTCGAAATCCGGAGGGAAGCTGAGCTTCGGCGCCTCCAGGAGGGAGACATTTCCCTTGCCGGACACCGTGACCAGCAGCGAAGCCGCATCGTGGGCCGCCAGGGAGTCCTTGCCCAGCCGGGTGCTGAGGGTGAACTGGCCTACACCGCCGCCATAAGAAGCAGGGGCGCCTGCGGGCAGGGCACTGACGTGTACGACCTGACGAGGCGAAAGGATGCGCTTGCGCAGGGTGCGCACGTCATCGTCGAAGAAGCTGTCGAAGACGCTGCGCGGACCAGACTGGGCACGCACGGTCACCTGACACACCAGTTCGGCCGGATCGATCGCGATGTCGCCGGACTGCTGGGGAATGAGCACCCACCGACGGAGTACGGCCGCATTGTAGATCTTGTCGTCTATGGTTTCGCGGTGGAATTCGATATTGGTCGGGGCAAATACTTCCTGGCTCCAGAAACCGTTGAAGGTGGGGAATTTGACATCCTCGAATCCGGAGATGCTGACCCGCTGGTAGAGCTTGAGGGTCGCGGTCACGGGCTCTCCGACCACGACGGAACTGCGGTTGAGACTCAGCCGAAGGAAGAGATCGGATGCCGACACTTCGCCCGTGGCGGCCTGCGACTGGGACTGGGACTGCTGCGAGCTGCCGGAAGAACGGGAAGAAGACGACTGGCCACCGGAGGAGGTCGCCCCGTTCGAGACCACCTCCAGCCGGGTGCGGCCGGATGAGATCTTGTTGCCCTTGACGGACGCCGTGGCCGCCGGGAGGGTGAAGGTGCCCGTCGACTTGGGCATTAAAATATATGTATAAGTCGTCTGTGAGGACCGGGTCCTCTTACCATTGACGATGCTGATGCTCGTCGAAGTGCCCTTCTGCGGGCCCCAGACCAGCTTGAACTCGTCACCCGGACTCCATTCGAAATCTGAAGGCGCATTTTCGCCCTCGATGACGAAAGTGATGTTGAACTGTTCGTCCGCCGCAACGATGTTGGGCGCCTGGATCTGGATGACGTCCTGCGCCCGGGCGGCGATGCCTGCGAAAAGCAGGGGCACGATCCACGACAACAATCTCTTCATACGCTTACCAATTCTTTTCACGCTGCCTGGACTTCAGCAACGCCGCTTTCTCCTTGTTGACCTTGTCCTGGGTCTCTTTTTCCTTGGCTTGGATCGCCTGGATCATCTGCTGGGCCTGCTGGGGAGAGATCTTGGACTCCTGGGGCTGACTGCCGCCCTGGTCCTGCTGCTGATCCTGATTCTGCTGGTTCTGGTCCTGGTTCTGCTGATCCTGGTTTTGATCCTGATTCTGGTCCTGGTCTTGATCCTGGTTGTCCTGTCCCCCGCCACCGTTCTGCTGCTCGTTTTCCAGCATTTTCTTGGCATAGAGGTAGTTTTCCTTCGCATCCAGATCTTCCGGACGCAGCAGCAGCGACTGCATGAACGCTTCCACCGCCGCCTTGTAATCCTTTTGCTGGAGGGCCACGTCGCCCGCATTGTAGAAATAGTCCGCCGCGTGGGGCGTAGCGGGAGCGGCTTCCTTGATGGCAGCCAGCGCCTGGGCCGCCGACGCATAATCTTCCTGCCGGTACAGGGAGGAAGCGAGGTCATATTGCCCGGCCACGGAGGCCGTATCCTTCAGGACCGCCTTGCGATAGTCGATCTCGGCCGCCTTGAAATCGCCCTTACGGAACTTCCGGTTGCCGGCACGTACCTCGTGCCGGTCGGCCTGGGCCAGCAATGACAGCGGAAGGACGAGCAGCAGGATCCCTGCCAAAATATACTTTCTCATTCGAACAATCTCCTTTTCGGGCGCCGCTCGCCGATCAACAGCTCCAGCACGAAGAGAGCGAGCGCGGCGGCAAAGAAATACATATATTGTTCGTCGAATTCCTCGAACACGACGGAATTGAACTTTTCCGCTTCCATCTTGCGGATGTCATCGATGATGGGATTGAGACCGAACTCCTCGCTGCCCGCATGGATATAGGCACCGTTGCCGGCCGAGGCCACGTCCCGGAGCGTCTTCTCGTCCAGGCGCGTAACGACGATGTTGCCTTCCTTGTCCCGGAGCAGTCCCCCCTCCACGGGAATGGGCTGGCCCTGGGAGGATCCCACGCCGATCGCATAGACCTTGCACCCGAGTTCCGTCGCCTGCCGGGCGGCGGCGACGGGGTCGTCCTCGTGGTTCTCGCCGTCCGTGATCACGATGATGGCGCGGCTCTTTTCACTCTGGGCGCTGAAGCCCTTGGCCGCCGTCAGGATGGCATCTCCAATCGCCGTGCCCTGGATCGGAACGGAACGCGTGTCGATGGAGCTCAGGAACATCTTGGCCGACACATAGTCGGTCGTGATGGGCAACTGGACGAAGGAAGTTCCCGCAAAGACGATGAGCCCGATGCGGTCCTCCTGAAGCTTGTCCACGAGGCGCGAGATCGCCAGTTTGGCGCGTTCGAGCCGGTTCGGGGAATAATCCTGGGCCAGCATCGAATTGGAGACGTCCAGGCAGATCATGATCTCCGCCCCCTTGGTCTCATGCTCCCGGAGTTTGGCGCCGACCTGGGGCCGTGCCAGCCCGATCACGAAACAGGCGAACGCCAGGGTCCAGAGGATGACGCGCACCCAGCCCTTGCTGCGGGAGCGGGAAGGCATCAGTTCCTCGACCAGGGTCTCGTCGCCGAACTTGCGGACGCGCAGCGTACGGAGACGCCGGGTCACCCCATACGCAATCGGGATGAGCGGAACGAGCAGCAAGAGCCACAGGTATAAGCTACGGGCGAAAATGATCATGGCAGGCGTTTCAGGAAAAGACGGATCAGCAATTCGAGCAGCAGGCAGATCAGTGCCGCAAGGGCATACTTGCCATACAGCTCCTTATAGACGGGGAAACTGTCGATGGTCGTGCGGACCTTTTCCATCTTGCCGATCTCGCTGTAGATCTCGGCGAGCTTGGTATTGTCCGTCGCCCGGAAATAGCGTCCTCCGGTCGCTTCAGCGATGGTCTGAAGCAGTTTTTCATCGATTTCCACCTGGATGTTGCGGGTCTCGACACCCCAAGGGGTGATGACCGGATAAGGGGCCATCCCGTTGGCACCTACGCCGATCGTATAGACACGCACGCCGTAGGTCTTGGCGATCTCGGCCGCCGTTTCCGGGGAAACTTCGCCGCAGTTGTTGACACCGTCAGTCAACAGGATGACGACCCGGCTCTTGGCGTCTGAATCCTTCAGGCGCGCCACCGCAGTCGAAAGACCGTTTCCGATGGCAGTGCCGTCCTCGATCAGGTCCGTGGTGACTTCCTTCATCAGGTTGATCAGGGTGGCCCGGTCCGTGGTCAGCGGACACTGGGTGTAGCTCTCGCCGGCGAAGACGACGATTCCGATCCGGTCGGAAGGACGTTCGGCGATGAATTCGATGGCGATATCCTTGGCGGCGCTGATGCGGTCGGGCGAGAAATCCCGGGCCAGCATACTGGTCGAAACATCCATCGCCAGCATGATGTCGATGCCCTCGGTATCGATTTTCTCCAACTGAGAAGACGAGCGGGGGCGTGCGATGCAGACGATGATCAGGGCAAGGGCTGCAAGCCGCAGCACGAAAGGCAGGTGGCGCAGGACGGCCAGGGGGGAGGTCCCCGTCAATGTCCAAGGCGTGGCGGACGGAACCCGGAAATGCGGCCGGCGGCCGGACAGCTCCAGCCAGAGATAATGGGCCAGGAGCACGACCGGGATCGCGAGAAGCCAGAGCAGCTTGGGATACTCGAAATACATTATCCTTCCTCCTCCTTTTCCGTTTGGGCGGCCTCCGCATCCAGCTGCGTCTGATAGGTCGATGTGACGAAGCGGACGGCGGTCGGGATGGCGCGGGCGTTCTCCTCGTCCGAAGCGGTATGCTTGGCGAACTTGACGAAGTCGGACAGTTCAAAGAGTTCCTTCACCTCCGCATAAAGCTCGGGCGTCAGGTCTTCTTCCGACTTGAGGCTGTCGAAGATCTCGGCGGTCGTCATTTCCTCGGCGTTGACGTCGAATCGGGATTCAATGTAGGTCCGAAGCGTATCGGTAATCCCCGAATACATCGTTTTCTGCTTCTCCGGCGCCCAATATTTGTCTCCCCTGTATCTGTCCAGGCCGCGCAGGGCCACGATATAGGCCGGCTCCTTGTAGTGCGAAGCCTCATTCTTGCGCCGACGGCTCAGGATCAGACACACGAGTCCGATGACCAGGACGGCCAGCAGGTCGAAGCCCATGATCCAAGGAAGGATCTCGCTGAGCGTGAGCGGATAGCGAATCTGTCCCTTGATGTCGTGGATCTGGAAGGTGGCCGTATCGATGGGCATGGGCCGGACATCCAGGATCTGCGGATCAAAGACCAGGGTGTCCACGATGCCGTCCAGGCTGCGCCGGACGGACAGCGGAGGCAACTGGATCTCCCCCTCCTCGAAAGGGACGATCCGCGTACTGATCCGGATGTCGACAGGAATGTCTTCCCCCTTGTAGAGAGCTCTCCGCTGCTTCAGGGTCAGCAGGCTGTCGACCCGCCAGGACGAGGCCGCCACGCCTTCGACGAGGCCCTTGGACAGGTCCGGAAGCTCGTAGGTGGCTCCCTTGGGGGCGTTTTTCAGGATGAACCCGTAGTCGAAAGGATCCGCCACCAGGACGGAATCGCGCGGCAGGAGCGCCTCCAGGAAGGTCTCCCCTGCGGGAATGATGCCCTGGGAGAAAGCCGCCAGCGGCAGAAGCCACGCGGCGAGGATGATCGGCAATCTTCTCATTTATGCTGGAAAAGCGACATCAGCCCCTTGACGTAATCCCCGTCGGTGGCAATGTCGACACTGTCTATCTGATATTGGTTGAAAAGGCGTTTCTCGCGGTCCGAGACCGTACGGTACCATTCCGCATAACGGGAGCGGACCGCCTTGGAGGACGTGTTGACCCAGGCGGAGGCGCCGGTCTCAGAGTCCTTGACATGGACCAGGCCGACGTCCGGAATCTCTTTTTCGCGCGGGTCGGTGACCTTGATGACCGAGAGGTCGTGGCGGCCGGCGGCCACCTTCAGGGCCTCCTCATAGCGGGGATTGCCCTCCGCATCCACGTCGACCAAGTCGCTGAGGAGGAATGCGGTGCATTTCTTCTTGATCGCATTGGTCAGGAAACGCAGGGCCTCGCCGATGTCGGTCGCGTCGGAAGTCGGCTCCAGTTCGATGATCTCACGGATGATGTGCAGCAGGTGGCTGCGGCCTTTCTTGGGCGGGATGAACTTCTCCACGTGGTCGCTGAAGAAAAGGGCGCCGACCTTGTCGTTGTTGATACTGGCACTGAAAGCGAGCACGGCCGCAATCTCGGCCAGCTGCTCCCGCTTGGTATGGACCGCCGTGCCGAACAGGCCCGAACGGCTCACGTCCACGAGCAGCACGACGGTCAGTTCGCGTTCCTCTTCAAACACCTTCACGTAGGGGGCGCGCAGCCGGGCGGTGACGTTCCAGTCCATGTTGCGGACATCGTCGCCGTACTGGTACTCACGCACCTCGCTGAAGGCCATGCCCCGGCCCTTGAAGGCGGAATGATATTCGCCCGCGAAGACCTGGTGGCTCAGCGCCCGGGTCTTGATCTCGATCTTGCGGACTTTTTTCAGCAAGTCCGCGACGTCGGTCTTGCTGCGTTGCATTACGGTACGATGACGGCGTTGATGACCTGGGCGATGATCTGCTCGGTCGTGACGTTTTCGGCTTCGGCCTCGTAGGTCAGGCCGATGCGGTGGCGGAGCACCTCGTTGCAGACGGCGCGCACGTCCTCGGGGATGACATAGCCGCGGCGCTTGATGAAGGCGTAGGCCTTGGCCGCCAGGCTCAGCGAAATGCTGGCACGCGGGGAGGCGCCGTAGGAAATCAGGCCCTTAAGGTCCTTCAGGCCATATTCCTCCGGAGTGCGGGTGGCATAGACGATATCGACGATATAACGCTCGATCTTCTCATCCATGTAGACGTCGCGCACCACCTGACGGGCCCTGACGATATCTTCCGGGTTGACCACGGGGTTGGGACGAGGGAACTCACCGCTGTTGTTCATGCGGACGATCAGGCGCTCCTCCTCCTTCTTGGGATAATTCACGACGACCTTGAGCATGAAACGGTCCACCTGGGCTTCGGGAAGCGGGTAGGTACCCTCCTGCTCGATCGGATTCTGCGTGGCCATCACGAGGAAGGGCTCGGGGATCTTGTAGGTCTCGTCGCCGAGGGTCACCTGGCGCTCCTGCATCGCTTCCAGCAAGGCGGACTGGACCTTGGCGGGACTGCGGTTGATTTCATCGGCCAGCACGAAATTGGCGAAGATGGGGCCCTTGTGGACTTCGAAACGCTCGTTCTTCTGGGAATAGATCAACGTGCCGATGACATCCGCCGGCAACAGGTCCGGGGTGAACTGGATGCGGCTGAACTTCGCGTTGACGGCCTGGGACAGGGTGTTGATCGCCAGGGTCTTGGCCAGGCCGGGGACGCCCTCGAGGAGGATATGTCCGTTGGCGAGGAGGCCGATGAGCAGGTTCTCGACGAGATGCTTCTGACCCACGATGACCTTACCCATTTCCAAGGAGAGGATATCCACGAACGCGCTTTCTTTCTGGATGCGCTCGTTGAGTTCCTTGATGTTTACGTTTTCCATATTTTACTTACATTTGCATATATGCGTTACACTGTCAAACTGTCGTACGACGGCGCTTCTTTCTGCGGCTGGCAGGTCCAGAGCGGCGAGGCTTCCGTGCAGGAATGTCTCGAGGACGCGCTCTCGAAGCTGCTGCGGACCAAAACCGGCGTGACCGGAGCCGGCCGGACCGACTCCAAGGTCAACGCGATCGGGTATGTCGCCCATTTTGACATCGAAGATGTCGGGGCGCCGGACCCGGCGGAATTAGCCTACAAATTAAATGCCATCCTGCCGCCTTCCGTCGTGGTCCATTCGGTGACCCCGGCGGCGCCGGACTTTCACGCCCGTTTCGACGCTTGCCAACGCAAATATACATACTTTTTGCACAGGATGAAGGACCCGTTCGTGGAGAAATATTCGCTGCGGCGGGATTGGGACTTGGATTTCGAGGCGATGAACCGCGCTGCGGCGCTGCTGGTGGGGCGGCATGACTTCGCCTGTTTCGAGAAGACGGGGACCGATGTCAAGACGTCGGTCTGCACGGTAACGGAGGCGTTCTGGGCGCCATACACCCCCACCCATGTCTCCCTGATGGGCTTCGAGCCCGCCGCTCCCGCACCCGGAAGCGAGTCCTCCGACTGGAGATACTGTTATTTCCGGATCAGCGCCGACCGCTTCCTCCGGAACATGGTGCGGGCCCTTGTCGGCACCCTGTTGGAAGTCGGCCGCGGCAAGCGCAGCATCGATGGATTCGCCTCGCTGATCCTGCCTGTCGATGAAAGCCTTTCCCCCGCCTCCTCCCGCGAAAGCCTGCGTTCTCTCGCGGGCGACTCCGTGCCGGGGCACGCCCTGTTCCTTTCGAAAGTCGAATATCCAAAAGCCCTCATTAAACCTTTGACGAAGTCAACTGTCTAACCGGACGTGAGACGTTTCGCCGCCATTCTTTTCCTCGCTTTCCTCTGCGTCCTGGGCTGGGCGCAGGGACCGGGCGGACAAGGTTGGCAGGGCCCCGGCGGGCAGAACCGGCCGGGCGGAGGATTCGTCCCCGGAGGGATGCCCCAGGGACCCGGCGGGATGCCTCAGGGGCCGGGCGGTCCGGGAGCACAGAATCGCGGTTTCATCACCGGGCGCGTCTGGTTCATACCGGAAGAGGAAAGCGACAAGGAGGTGCCCGGCGCCGGGACGGTCGTGATCGTCGTCACCTCCAAGAAAGACACCCTTTTCACCACCGTGGCTGAAAGCGGACGTTTCCGCATCTTCAATGTCCCGCTCGGCACGGCCCAGGTCCGATTCTCCATGATCGGATATGCGGAAGAAGGGCACTCGATGGACGTTACGCCCGGCGAGAACAAGGTCGTGGCTTATCTCAGGCCGGAAGCCTACCGGCTGGAGGCGGCCGTCAAGAAAGAAACGGTACCGCCCGTCGCCGTCGACAAGGACACCATCATCTTCCGGGCTGCCGCCGTCAAGATCAACAAGGGAGAAATGGCCATTGACATCCTGGCCCAAATGCCGGGAGTTGAAGTCACGGAAAGCAGCGCCACCGTGCTCAACGAGGAAGTGAAGCGAGTCTATGTGGACGGCGCCCTGCTTTTCGGCGAGGCCCCGATGAACGCCCTCAACAACCTGCCCGCCGAGGAAGTGGTCGACATCCGTTCCTACCAGGAATACGCCAACAAAGACCCCCACCACAAGATCAGCGAGAACGAGGAGAAGGAGCGCGTCCTGGACGTCCGTACCAAAAACAAGCCCAAGGCCGTTTACAACGGTGACCTGCTGGCGGGCGGCGGATTCGACACGGACAGCACTTACCACAAGTTCCGCTACACTACCGGCGTCAGCCTCAACTCCCATTCAGAAACCCTCCAGGCCACCTTCCGGGCCAATCTTAACAACATCAACGACGCTTCGATCGCCCGCCGCGGCAACTTCTTCCGTTCCGCCGGCGGGGGCGGCGGAAGCCCGGACCTGCGCAACCTCTCCCTCTCCGCCTCGGTCAACCGGCGGTGGATGAGCCCGGACGTCCGCAACCTCGTCCTGTTCTCCCTGGGCGGAAGTTATTCCTATTCAGACACTTACAATGTCAGCGAGTCGCTTACGGAAAAGATCTATTTCCCGAACGAAAAGTATGACTCCCGCTCGGAAGACCAGAGTTCCCGTTCCGTCACGACCGGCAAGGCGCACAGCTTCAACCTCAACGCCCAAAAGTACCTGAAGGACGGTGGCATCAGCCTCAACGGCAGCTTCCACCTCCAGGACAACGGCAGCCAGTCCTGGAGCAGCCATTACAACCGGCAGGACGACCTGCCCCGCCAGGGCACCTCGACCCGGACCGACACCGGTACCGAGGGTACCTCATACAGCCTCGGATTCGGCATCCACAAACGGTTCATGGACAAGCTCGGCCTGCGCTTGAACATCTCCGGATCAGGCTCCGACAGCGACGGGAGCAGTCTCAAGACCGATTCCACGACGACCACCATCAGCCACAAGGTCATCGACATCTCCACGCTGGGAGCGAGCCGGAGTTGGAACGTGTCCCCTTCCCTGAGCTGGGAGATCGACAGCCGGCAGACCCTCTCGGCCGGCGTGGGCTGGTCGGACAGTTTCAGCCGTACGGAGCGGCTCGCATACGACATTTCGGACCCGCTGACGAGCCTCATGGACACGGTCAACACCTACACCCATACGACCGACAACAACACCCGTTCCGCCCATCTCAGTTACCGTAATTATCTCAAGGGCATCGGTGCCGTGCTCAGCGCCGGCCTCCGGTATTCTTCCGTCGGCATCAACAAGCACGAGACGTTCCCGGAGGAGGACCTGTATGACCAGCGCTTCCGTTCCCTATCCCCGAACCTGTCCCTTTCCACCCAGTCGATGATCAACCATTGGGGCCTCTCGTACAACGCTTCGAATGCGACGCCCTCCGTGGAGCAGATCCGGCCCCGGATCAACAACAGCAACCTGTACAGCGTCTCGGCGGGCAATCCGGACCTGAAGCAGAGCCGGTCGCACAGCGGCAGCCTTTCCTACAGTACCGTGCTCGGCGCCGGCCGGGAAACCGTACGGCAGATGGAAGCCGGACAGAGCCTGGAGGAAGTGCTGGCCGCGCAGGGGGGTGAGATTCCCGGTCGGGCCGAAAATGACGGAGGGCGCCCCGCAGGCGGAGAAATGGGACGACCCGGCGGAGGATTCGAAGGCCGCGGTCCCGGCGGCGGTTTCTCCGGCGGAGGCGGTTTCTTCGGCACTCCCCGGGAACTCCGGTCCCTCTGCACTTTCTCGGCCAACGCGGGCTTCTCGATGACGCAGAACCCCATCGTAAACCGCCGCACCTATTACGCCCGGGACACCTATCTCCCGGCCTACGACTATACGATGCCCGCCCAGTCCACGTTCTCCACCTGGGAGAATGCGCCCAACAGCTACAGCGCCAACGCCAGCGTGCGCCTGGACGTTCCCCTGCAGAAGATACGCTGGTTCCTCAACACCGCCGCCTCTTTCAACTGGGACAGTTCCCCTTCCTATATCAACGAAACCCTGACCCGTACCCGCAACTACCGGCCGACGCTGCGTCTCGGGATGCGCAGCAACTTCTCCCGCAACGTCCGCATCAACCTGAACGGTTCGGCATCCTACATCTATTCGGACAACGACCTGCAGGACGCGACCGAGTATTTCACGGAACGGATCAACGTCGGATGGGAGGTCAACAACATCTTCAAGCACCTCTACGTCGGTGGCAACTACAGCAAGAGTTTCACCCAGGGACTCCCTTACGACAAGGTGGACGACAACATCTTCGACGCCCGCGCCGGCGCCCGTTTCGGGCCGCGCAACAACATCGAATTCTCCGCCGCCGTCCACGACCTTTTCAACCGTACCCGGGGCTTCAGCACATCCATGACGGCCGACTACATCACCAACCGCCGCGTCCACCAGTTCGGCCGCTACGTGATGTTCAGTCTATCCTACCGCTTCAATCGTTTCGGAAAGCAATAATCTTCCAAAAAGAAGTGCGTTTTTCCTTCGTGAAATGGCAAAAAAATTGCTATCTTTGCCATTTGGTGTATTGTGCACCGAAATATGCAAATATTAACTTCAAAACGATATGTTGTCACTTTTACTTCAAGCCGGTTTCGAGGCCCAGCAGGCGGCCGAAACCGTTACTGATGCAGCGGCCGCCGCGGCCGCAACCGTCGAGCCCGTTGCCCAGCAGCAGACTTATTCCCTGATCGAAATGGCCTGCAAGGGCGGCTGGTTGATGATCGTCCTGCTGATCCTCAGCATCATCGCCATCTACATTTTCGGCAAGAAATGGTATCTGATCAACCGTGCGGGCAAGGTGGACAAGAACTTCATGAACGACATCCGCGACTACATCCACGAAGGCAAGATCAAGTCCGCCCTCACGCTCTGCGAGCGCTATGACACCCCCGTGTCCCGTCTCGTCGGCAAGGGCATCGAGCGGATCGGACGGCCGCTGGGCGACATCCAGACCGCCGTCGAGAATACCGGCAACGTCGAAGTCGCCCGTCTCGAGCGGGGTCTTCCCATCCTGGCCACCATCGCCAGCGGCGCCCCGATGATTGGATTCCTCGGCACCGTGATGGGCATGATCCAGGCCTTCTTCAACATGTCCCAGGCCGGCAACAACATCGACATCACCCTGCTCTCCAACGGCATCTACACCGCCATGGTGACGACCGTCGGCGGCTTGATTGTCGGTATCATCGCCTACTTCGGCTACAACTATCTCTCTTCCAGGATCTCGGATCTGGTGTTCCAGATGGAGCGCACGACCATCGATTTCATGGACCTCCTGCACGAACCCGCGGCTTCCGAAGAAGAATAACCGGCCATGGCTATCAAGAGATCCACGAAGGTGCTTTCAGAATTCTCGATGTCCTCGATGACGGACATCGTGTTCCTGCTGCTCATCTTCTTCCTGGTGACCTCGACGCTGGTCAATCCCAACGCGCTCAAGCTCCTGCTCCCGAAAAGCACCGGGCAGGTGAACGCCAAGGCCACCGTCAGCGTCTCGATCAAGGACTGGGGAGAGGACCGTTATACCTACCACCTCAACGGAGACGAAGCGCCCCTCAGCTATGAGGCGGTCGAAGACGGACTCGTGGAGCTCCTCCAGACGGAGGAAGATCCCACGTTCTCCATCTATTCCGACGAATCCGTCCCGATCAAGGAAGTGGTCGGCATCATGAACATCGCCAAGCGCAACCACTACAAGGTCATCCTGGCGACCCAACCCGAATAAGCCATTTTACGATGAAAGAATATCTCCGCGAAAGACAGCAGCGCGAACGCGCCTCGTCCGTGATCGGCATCGCCCTGGCGGTGACGATCCACGTCCTCGCGTGTGTTCTTTGCGTCTTCACGGGCTTCAAATACCTCTATCCTCCGCCGCCGGAGACGACCTTCCTGCTGGACTTCACGGAGCAGCCGGAAGAGCAGTTCAAGCAGCATTTCCGCGGCATCCAGCCGGAAACGGAAGAGATCGACCGCACCAAGCCGGTCGAACTGGTCCAGCGCAGCGAGTCTCCGCACCAGACCACGGCCAAGAATAACCTGACCCCGGCGACCAGGCCGGACAGTTTCGGCGACGTCGAAACGCCGGCCGTGGAGCAGGAGCAGGCGCTTGACCCGCGGGCCTCCTTCCCCGGCATGTCCAAGAAAGACACCAGCCTGACCGCACCGCACGGCGCCCGGGAAGCCGGCGCGACCTTCAAGGCCGGACAGCCCGGAGGCAACACCGACGCCGGCAAGACGGAGGGGACCGCCAACGCACACCTGGAAGGCCGCGGCACGGAGGGCTCCCTCCCCCGCCCCAGCTACAACGTGCAGGAGAGCGGCACCGTGGTCGTGACGATCTGGGTGGACAATTATGGAAAGGTAGTGAAGGCGCAGGCCGGCGCCGACGGCACGACCGTCACGGACAAGGCCCTCTGGGCAGCCGCCCGCAACGCAGCGATGAATACGCGTTTCAAGCAGAAGATGGACGCGCCCGCGATGCAGCAAGGTACGATAACATACGTGTTCAAACTTAAATAACTACTTATCACACAATTAATTGTTGGTTTTATAATTTATTATGGAAGACTACAAGAAGGACGCCGAAGGCCGTAGGGATTACGGGCAGGACGGCGAAAGAAGATACTCTTCGGAAGGAAGGGTACTGAGGCCCCGGAAAAAAGTCGGGACCCCTCATGAAGGCCAAAGAAACTATGGAGAACATCGCAACTATGGCGGCCCCCGCAAGGAATACGGCGAAAACCGTCCTTACGGAGAGCGTCGCAGCAATTACGGAGGCCCGCGCAAAGACTATGGTGAGCGCCGCAGCTACGGAGACGGTGAGAACCGCCCATACGGTGAGCGTCGCAGCAATTTCAGCGGTCCCCGCAAGGACTACGGCGAAAACCGCGGCTACGGCGAACGGCGCAGCAATTTCAGCGGCCCGCGCAAGGACTACAACAACGACAGCCGGGATTACGGCGAGCGCCGCAGTTATGGCGAGGGTGAGAACCGGCCATACGGCGAACGGCGGAGCCAGTACGGCGGCCCCCGCAAGAGCTATGGCGAAGGCCAGGGCCGGGGCGGTTACCAGAAAGCCGGTGGCCGGGGTGGCTACCAGAAGGGACGCAAGCCCTATCGCAAGGAGGATGCCTTCAAGGATGACAGCGGCATCGACCGCATGCTCGAAGGCCGTCCGCAGGTCGAGAAACTCCAGTATTCCGACTTCGACAGCGCCCCCGTGCAGACCAAGGACGAGATCCGTCTCAACAAGTTCATTGCCAACTCGGGCGTCTGCTCGCGCCGCGAGGCCGACACCTTCATTCAGGCCGGCGTCGTGACCGTCAACGGAGAAGTCGTGACCGAGCTCGGCACGAAGGTCAACGTCCTGACCGACGACGTACGCTTCAACGGCGAGCGTCTGAAGGGCGAAGAGAAAGTCTATGTCGTGATGAACAAGCCCAAGGGCTACGTCACCACCGCCAGCGACCCGCACGCGGAAAAGACCGTAATGGACCTGCTCAAGGGCTGCCAGGGCCGCGTTTTCCCCGTGGGACGCCTGGACAAGGCGACGACCGGCGTGCTGATGTTCACCAACGACGGCGAGATCGCCGAGCGCCTGACCCACCCCTCTTACGACAAGAAGAAGATCTACCAGGTCCTGCTCGACCACCCGCTCACGCAGGAAGACTTTGACAAGATCCTGTCCGGCATCCAGCTCACAGACGGTGAGATCAAGGCCGACGAGCTCGAGTATATCGACGAGCACGACCACCGCAAGCTCGGCATCGAGATCCATTCCGGCAAGAACCGCATCGTACGCCGTATTTTCGAGTCCCTCGGCTACGACGTGCGCGCCCTCGACCGGGTGTATTTCGCGGGCCTGACCAAGAAGGGCCTCCAGAAGGGCGAATGGAGATATCTCTCCCAGGGAGAAGTCAACATCCTGAAGATGGGCGCCTATGTCTAAGGAGCATCGCGCCGGATTCGTCAACATCATAGGGAACCCCAACGTCGGCAAGTCCACGCTGATGAACGCCCTCGTGGGTGAGAAACTCTGCATCGTCACGGCCAAGGCCCAGACGACGCGGCACCGCATCATGGGCATCGTCAACGGCGAGGATTTCCAGATCGTGTATTCCGACACCCCGGGCATCCTGAAGCCCAATTACCGGCTTCAGAAGAACATGATGAATTTCGTGGACGATGCCATCGGGGACGCCGACATCATCCTGTATGTGACGGATACGGTCGAAAAGCCGGACAAGAACGCCGACTATGTGGAGAAACTGCGGGGCCTGACCTGTCCCGTCATCCTGGTCATCAACAAGATCGACATCAGCGACCAGCCCAGGGTGCTGGAGCTCATGGCATACTGGAAGGAGCAGCTGCCCGAGGCCCTGATCATCCCGGCCTCGGCGCAGGAACGCTTCAACCTGGACAGCATCTTCGACGCGATCGTGGAGCGGCTTCCGGTCTGCCCGCCGTGGTACGACAAGGACACCTTCACGGACCGCAACCTGCGTTTTTTCGCCTCGGAGATCATCCGGGAGAAGATCCTGCTCAACTACGGCGAGGAGATCCCCTACTGCTGCGAGGTGGAGATCGAGTCCTTCAAGGAAGGGCCCGAACGCTATGAGATCGGCGCCGTCATCAACGTGATGCGGGACAGCCAGAAGGGCATCCTGATCGGCAAGGCGGGCGCCGCGATGAAACGGCTGGGGACGCAGGCCAGACTCGAAATGGAAGATTTCTTCCAGAAGAAGGTCTTCCTGAGCCTGTATGTCAAGGTGGATCCGGACTGGCGCGAGAGCCGCAAGGAGCTCCGCCGTTTCGGCTATGAAGAATAAACTCGAATTATGGAAGAAGACGATATCATGATCAACGACGAGCAGCTCGACGACGAGAAGGAAGTCGACGAGGGTGAATCCTCCGGCAAATTCTCGCGCCTGCTGGGAAGCGACTCGCATAAGTACAAGCTGTCGGGCATGTTCAAGGACTGGTTCCTGGACTATGCCTCCTACGTCATCCTGCAGCGGGCGGTCCCGCACATCGTGGACGGCCTGAAGCCGGTCCAGCGCCGCGTGCTGCATGCGATGTACAAGATGGACGACGGCAACTACACCAAGGTCGCCAACATCGTCGGACAGGCGATGCAGTACCATCCGCACGGCGATGCGTCCATCCTGGGCGCCCTCGTGCAGCTGGGCCAGAAGGGCTTCGCCATCGACTGCCAGGGAAACTGGGGTAACATCCTCACCGGCGACAGCAACGCCGCCCCGCGTTACATCGAGGCGCGGCTCAGCAAGTTCGCCAAGGAGGTCATCTTCGATCCCAAGGTCACGCACTGGATGACGTCCTACGACGGCCGCAACCAGGAGCCGGTTGAGCTCCCGGTGCGCTTCCCCCTCCTGCTCGCGCAGGGCACGGAAGGCATCGCGGTCGGCATGGCGTCCAAGATCCTGCCGCACAACTTCAACGAGCTCCTGGACGCCTCCATCGACATCCTGGAGGGCAAGGAGGTCCAGCTCTATCCGGACTTCCCTACCGGCGGCTACGCCGACTGCTCGAAGTACCAGAAGGGCCGCCGCGGAGGCGTGGTCAAGGTCCGCGCCAAGATCGAGAAGCGCGACAAGAACACCATCGCCATCACGGAGATCCCCTACGGCAAGACCTCCCAGATCGTCATCGATTCCATCCTGAAAGCCAAGGACAAGGGCAAGATCAAGATCAAGAAGATCGAGGACATGACGACTTCCAAGGTCGAAATCGTCATCCACCTGCCCAACGACGTCTCCCCCGACAAGACCATCGACGCGCTCTTCGCGTTCACGGACTGCGAGACCAGCATTTCCCCCAACGCCTGCGTCATCAAGGACAACAAGCCCCAGTTCCTCGACGTCGAGGAGATCCTGCGCTACGACACCTTCCATACGATGGAGTTGCTGGGTGAAGAGCTGCGCATCAAACTGGACGAACTGGAAGGAGAATGGCACTATAACTCCCTGGAGCGCATCTTCTTCGAGAACCGGATCTACAAGGTGCTGGAACAGGACCAGCGCGACTGGGACACCCAGATCGACGAGATTTTCGCCCGGATGAAGGAGTACCAGGACCTCTTCCGCCGCGAAATCGTGCGCGAGGACATCCTCAAGCTGGTTGAAAAACCGGTCCGCAAGATTTCCAAGTTCGACACCAAGGCCATCGACGAGAAGATCCTGGCGATCGAGGGCGAGATCCGCGACATCCAGTACAAGCTGGACCACCTCACGAAATACACCATCGACTGGTTCAAGGGCATCAAGAAGAAATACGGCAAGGATTTCCCCCGCCAGACGGAGATCACTTCCTTCGAGACGATCGCCGTCACCAAGGTGGTCAACAACAACGCCAAACTCTACGCCAACCTCTCGGCCGGCTTCGTCGGCATGAACCTCAAGCGCGAGGACGGCGTCACCCTGATCGGCGAGTGCTCCGACATGTCCGAGATCATCGCCATCAACAAGCAGGGCCTTTACAAGATCACCAAGATCAGCGACAAGGCCTTCTTCTGGCCCGACCTGATCTATGTCGGGGTCTTCAACCGCGGCGACGAGCGGACTACCTACAACGTCATCTATCGGGACGGCAACACCGCCGTCTCCTACGCCAAGCGCTTCAACATCACTTCCGTCACCCGCGACAAGGAATACGACATCACCCAGGGCAAGACCGGGTCCAAGATCCTCTGGTTCACCGCCAACCACAACGGCGAGGCCGAAACGGTCAAGATCTATTACCGGCCGCGTCCGAAGCTCAAGAAGCAGACCGGGGAATACGATTTCTCGGAGCTGGGCATCAAGGGCCGCACCTCCCGGGGCAACCTCGTGGCGAAAAACCCGATCCAGCGCATCCAGCTCAAGAGCAAGGGCGTGTCCACCATTTCCGGCAAGGACATCTGGTACGACGAAGACATCCAGAAGCTCAACGACGAAGGCCGCGGCCTGTACCTGGGCGCCTTCGACACGCAGGACAAGGTGCTCGCCGTCTTCAAGAACGGCACCTATTACACCACGTCCTTCGACCTGTCCAACCGCTACCAGGGCGACGTCCTGCGCATCGAGAAGTTCGAGCCCGGCAAGACCTTCACCGCTCTCTACTACGACGGCGATCCGAAGGTCAAGACCTTCTATGTCAAGCGTTTCTCCTTCACCCTGAGCGACAACACGCCCGTCTCCTTCATCGCCGCCGGCAAGGCCTCCTACCTGGTCGAGCTGAGCGAAGACCTGCACCCGCGCTTCGAGGTCAGCTTCAAGGGCAAGAACGAGGGCCGCGAGCCCGAGGTCTTCGAGGCCGAGGAGTTCATCGCCAAGAAGGGCCTGGCGGCCAAGGGCAAGCGCTGCCACTCGCTGGACGTGAAGAAGGTGCGTTTCGTCGAGCCCCTGCACAAGCCCGAGGACGACATCGACCCGGATGCGGAAGAGGCCGAGCCACAGAACCTGGCCGGCGAAATCGACATGAGCGACATCATCGACGTCGAACTGCCCGAGGTCGAACTCCCGGATGGTGACACGCCCGACGAGCGTTTCTCCGACCTGAAAGAGCCGGAAGAAATCGAAGAACTGACACTGTTCTAAATCAATGGATTAAATGATGTCCTCCCGCTCGTGGAGGTCTTTGACGCGGAGCTGGATGGTAGAGTTGCCGCGGTAGTAGTTTTCGACGATGGAATAGCAGACGTCGAAGGGATTGCCGGACTTGATGTAGTCAAAGTAATCGGCCATGTTGAACGCGATCGCGGCGATCTGGTGGTAGGGCTGGGACTCCTGGATCAGGTCCAGTTTCAAATGTAATCCACCGGCGCCCACCTTGCGGCCGTTGCCGGCATCGTAGACGTTCTCCGTCAGGAAGAGCGGGTTGTTGTTGCCGGGGCCGAAGGGCTGGAACTGCTTGAGGAGGCGCAGGAACTTCGGCGTGATCTGCGAAAAGTCGAGGCGCGAGTCGAGCTCCACGACCGGGGTCAGCATTTCCTGCGTGATGGTATCCTTGATATAGCTGTCCACGCGGGCGGCGAACTCTTCCACCTTGTCTTCCTTGAGGGTCAGGCCGGCGGCATAGACATGGCCGCCGAAATTCTCCAGGATGTCGGCGCACTGCTCGATGCTGGAGTAGAGGTCGAACCCGGCAACGCTGCGCGCCGAGCCGGTGACGAAGCCGTTGGACTTGGTCAGGACGACCGTGGGCTTGTAGAAGGCCTCGACGAGACGGGAGGCCACGATCCCGACCACTCCCTTGTTCCAGGAAGGGTTATAGACGATGATGGCGTTGTTGTTGACCACGCAGCGGCCGCTCTGGACCATTTCCAGGGCCTCCTGCGTGATTTCACGGTCGATGCTCTTGCGCTCGTTATTGCTGTCGTTGATCTTCTCGCCGACCAGAAGGGCCTCCGTCGTGTCGGTGGCGGTCAGCAGTTCCACGGACAGGCGTCCGGTGTCCATACGGCCCGCCGCGTTGAGCCGGGGACCGATCTTGAAGACGATATCGTCGATGGTCAGGTGCCCGGGCTCCAGCTTGGAGAGGTTGATGATCGCGAGGAAACCCTTGCGGGGATTCTCGTTGAGCTGCTTGAGGCCGAAATGGGCCAGGACGCGGTTCTCCCCGACCATCGTCACGAGGTCGGAGGCGATGCTCACGACCAGGAGGTCCAGCAAGGGAATGAGGGTCTCGAAGGGCACGCCATAGGTCTTGGAATAGGCCTGGACGAGCTTGAAGCCCACGCCGCAGCCCGACAGGTCATCGAAGGGATAGTGGCAGTCCTCGCGCTTGGGATCCAGCACCGCGACCGCCTTGGGCAGTTCCTCCTCGGGAAGGTGGTGGTCGCAGATGATCATCTCGATGCCCCGTTCGCGGGCATACTCGACCTTTTCGATGGCCTTGATGCCGCAGTCGAGGGTGATGATCAGCTTGAAGCCGCTCTGCGCGGCCCAGTCGATGCCCTTCAGGGAAACGCCGTAACCTTCGTCATAGCGGTCCGGGATGTAGAAATCGACGTTTTTCGTGAAGCGCAGGATGAAGGAGTACACCAGGGCCACGGCCGTCGTACCGTCCACGTCGTAATCGCCGTAGACCAGGATCTTCTCACCGCCTTCGATCGCCCGGTGCAGACGCTCTACGGCCACGTCCATGTCCTTCATCAGGAAGGGATCGTGCAGGTCGTCCAGCGAAGGGCGGAAGAAACGGCGCGCCTGCTCGAAAGTCTCGACGCCACGCTTGACCAGGAGCTCCGACAGGACCCGGTCGATGCCGAGCTCTGCGGAAAGCTGGGCGACCTTTGCGGGATCGGCCGGCTCTTTCAATGCCCATTTGTACTCCTTAGCCATATTTGTACAAATTTAAACATTGTTTTTGAAATATTGAAATCGAATTATTGGATAGTTTGTCTTATCTTTGTGAGATTAACCGAAATAGTATTTTTTCAGATATGGCAAACATCGAATACAGCGAACAGGAGCTGCTCCGCCGGGAGTCGCTCGCCAAACTTCGGGAACTGGGCATCAACCCCTATCCGGCCCCGCTCTACCCCGTCAACACGACGGCGGCCGAAATCCTGGCCGGCTACGATCCGGAAAAGGGCAATTTCCAGGAAGTCTGCATCGCCGGACGCATCATGTCGCGCCGCATCATGGGTGCGGCCTCCTTCGGCGAACTGCAGGATGAGACCGGACGTATCCAGGTCTACGTCAAGCGCGACGAGATCTGCCCGGAGGAGGACAAGACGATGTACAACACCGTCTGGAAGAAACTCCTGGACATCGGCGACATCGTGGGGATCAAGGGATTCGCCTTCATTACCCAGACCGGCCAGTTGAGCGTCCACGCCAAGGAGCTGACCCTCCTGAGCAAGTCGCTGAAAGTGCTCCCCATCGTCAAGGAGCAGGACGGCAAGGTCTTCGACGCCTTCGCCGATCCCGAGCTGCGCTACCGTCAGCGCTACGTGGACCTGATCGTGAACCCGCAGGTCAAGGAAGTCTTCCTGAAGCGGGCGAAGATCATCGCCACGATGCGCGAATACTTCAACGCCGCGGGCTGCCTGGAGGTCGAGACTCCGATCCTGCAGGGCATTCCGGGCGGCGCGACCGCACGCCCGTTCATCACGCACCACAACGCCCTGGACATTCCCCTGTACCTGCGTATCGCCAATGAGCTGTACCTCAAGCGCCTGATCGTGGGCGGCTACAGCGGCGTCTATGAGTTCGCCAAGGACTTCCGCAACGAAGGCATGGACAAGACCCACAACCCTGAGTTCACCTGCATGGAGATCTACGTGGCTTACAAGGATTACATCTGGATGATGGAGTTCGTGGAGAAGATGCTGGAGAAGATTTCCCTGGCTGTGAACGGCACGACGAAGGTCACCATCGGAGACCAGGAAGTGGACTTCGGCGGCACCTACCGCCGCCTGCCCATCCTGGACGCCATCAAGGAATACGCCGGCGTGGATGTGAAGGGTATGGACGAGGACGAGTTGCGGGCCACTTGCAAGAAACTGAATGTCGAGATCACGCCTTCCATGGGCAAGGGCAAGCTGATCGACGCCATCTTCGGCGAATACTGCGAGAAGAACCTGGTCCAGCCGACCTTCATTATCGACTACCCCGTCGAGATGTCCCCGCTGACCAAGCGCCACCGCACCGACCCGACCCTGACCGAGCGTTTCGAACTCTTTGTCTGCGGCAAAGAACTGGCGAACGCCTATTCCGAGCTGAACGACCCGATCGACCAGCTGGAGCGTTTCGAGGAGCAGGCCGCCCTCAAGAGCAAGGGCGACGACGAGGCGATGTTCATCGACTACGACTTCGTCCGTGCACTGGAATACGGCATGCCGCCGACCTCCGGCCTGGGTATGGGTATCGACCGCCTGACCATGTTCATGACGGGACAGACGACCATCCAGGACGTGCTCTTCTTCCCCCAGATGCGGCCTGAGAAGGTCCTGAAGAAGGAAGACAAAACCGTCGAAGAAGCTTGACGCATACCGCCATGAAACGGATCCTCCTTCTCTGCGCCCTTGCCTGCGTCCTTGCCGCCCTGCTGCTCTTCAACAGAAAGCCCAAGGCCCCCATCGGCGTCAGCTTCCCCGAGCCGCCGGTCGAAATCGCCACCAACGAGGATTTCGGGATGCAGCTGATCAATATGTTCAACATCATCCAAACCGCGGATGGAACGTACCGCATGTATTTCATCGCCAATCCCCATGACGGGATAGCGGAAAACGAGAAGCTCCAGGATCTCTATTACGCGGAGTCCCAGGACGGTTTCCACTATACACTCAAAGGCAAACTGATGGACCAGACGGTGGAACAAACCGTATTTCTGGTGAAAGACAAGGTTTATCCTTACCGCATGGTGGGCAACCAATGGATCGGTGAGAAAATGTGGGAGCGGGGTCTTTTCCTGTGGAAGTCTAAGGATGGGCTGGATTTTACTGACAGGAAGATGCTCCATGGAGAGTTGCACGACACCCAGAACGTGATGATTCCGCGTGGAAACCGCCTGAAACTTTACTCCAGGGTTACGCAGGAAAGATATAAGAACCGGCGGATCACCGTGGCGGAGTTCAACCGAAGGGGGGACCAGATCAGCGATACGGAGGTTTTGGCCGGGGATTTCCTATACAATAGCGCAGCCTGCAAGGTGGACAAGCGTTACGATTTGCTTTTCCCCACCTACTACAACACGCATGGCAAGACGACGGATACCTGTTTCTTCCGCTGCTATGTGGCGGACGGTCCCTATGTCCGTGAATTGCCCTGCGAACTGAACCGCTGGGTTGATTCCGACGAGCATTGGGTCCTGGCGGCTCCTGGCTTCGTTTTCATCAACGGAGAGAGGTATCTTGCGTACAATACCCGCACGCGGTCGCACGAAACCAGTGAGACGGGCATGGTCAGCAAGTACAAGCTCATCAAAGCCGTACTGGAATACGAATAGTGCTTTTATGGTGGAGTGTATCACGTCGGCGCAGAATCCGAAGATCAAGGAGTTGCTCGCGTTGCAGGAAAAGAGTCGACTGCGGCGTGAGAAGGGGCTTTTTGTCGTGGAGGGTCGGCGCGAGCTAGAGCATTGTCTGGCCGCCGGTTTCACGGTCGATACTGTCTTCTACTGTCCTTCGATTTACGGAGACGTTCTTACGGGCCAGGGCGGATCATTGAGGTGACGCCAGAACTGTATGGAAAGATTGCGTATCGCGGTGGGACTGAGGGGATTATCGCCGAAGTACGCGACCGCTCGCTGGGGCTGGACGACCTGCAGTTGGGACCTGCGCCCCTGATTATCGTGTTGGAGAGTGTCGAAAAGCCGGGGAACCTGGGAGCGGTGTTGCGCAGCGCGGATGCGGCTGGAGCGGACGCCGTCATCGTCTGCGACCCGCTGACGGATCTCTACAACCCCAATCTGATCCGTTCGAGCCTCGGCGGCATCTTCACCGTTCCCTGCGTGGCAACAGATTCGGCTTCCGCCATCGCCTGGCTCAAGCAGCACGGCATCCGCATCCTGACGGCGCAGCTGCAGGACAGCGTCTGGTATTATGACAGCGATATGCGGAGGGGTACCGCTATCGTGATCGGCACGGAATCCACCGGGCTGACCCAACAGTGGCGGGATGCCGCCGACGAGCATATCCGCATCCCGATGCTGGGGCAGCTCGATTCGCTCAACGCCTCCGTTTCCGCCGCCATCCTTCTCTTCGAGGCCGTCCGCCAGCGTAACGCCTGATCCCCTTTCTTTTTTCTGCGATTTTTTTTCTGCGCATTTTGAAATAATGCGTATCTTTCGGAAGTATGTAGATGGAGACAGGAGCCGATGGGACATTTTGCACATCCTCGTACATAAACTAAAACACTGATATTATGCTGAACAAAGTATTGCTGATCGGTAACGTTGGCAGTGACCCCGAAGTACGTTACCTGGACGGAAACAACAATGGAAACGGCGGAAACGCCAAAGTCGCCACCATCCGGCTGGCCACCTCGGAGCGCTTCCGCGACCGCTCCGGCGAGCAGCGGGAAAACACCGAATGGCACAATGTCGTCGCGTGGCGCAACCTCGCCGACCTGGCGGAAAACTTCATCCGCAAGGGCACGCAGATCTATGTCGAAGGGCGGATCCGCACCCGTGAGTTCACGGACCAGACCGGCGCAAAGCGTTTCCGCACTGAGATTCTTGCGGACAACATCCAGCTCCTCGGCAAGCGGGGCGACAATCCCGGCGCACAGGACGGCGGTGTCCCCCAGGGCGGATACGGCCAGGGTGGCTACCAGGGCCGTCAGGGTGGATACCAGCAGGGCGGAGGATTCCAAGGTCAGCAGGGCGGTTACAACCGTCCGGCCCAGCAGCCCACCGGCTTCCCCGGTCCCCAGGGCGGCTATCCCGGCCCTCAGGGCGGATACGCTCCCCAGCCGGCAGCCCCGGCACCTCAGCAGGCTTTCAACCAGCCCGCTCCGGCGCCCGTCGAGCCGATCGACATCTCGACCGACAATCCCGACGACGATCTCCCGTTCTAGGGATAATCGAAAAAGAAAGCCCGGCAGCGTGCCGGGCTTTTTTTATTATTCCTGAATGTTCGGTTCTTCCAGGCCGAGGTGCTTGCGGCCGTCAACGACCTTCAGGTAAAGGCCGATCAGCATCGCTGCGACGCCGAGGCAGGCCAGCATGACCAGGGCCCAGGTATAGTTGAGCTGGTCCGGAGGCGTACCGGGCGCATTGGTGCGGGTCAGCACGTTGCCGATCAGGATCGGGAAGAGCCAGAGACCGATGTTCTGAATCCAAAAGATCAGGGCGTAGGCGGAACCGATGACCTTGTGGTCCACCAGCTTCGGGACGGAAGGCCACAGGGCCGCAGGTACCAGCGAGAAGCTGGCTCCGAGGACGAGGATGGTCACGTAGGCTACAATGGTGCCGCCGACGGCGCTGCCCTTGAAGATCGGCAGGATGAACGCGAAGGTCAAGTGGCAGATCACCAGCAGAATCGAGCCGATGAGCAGCATCGAAGCCGCCTTGCCCTTATGGTCGACATAGTTGCCGAGAATCGGGGTGATGGCGACGGCCAGCAGCGGGAACACGGCGAAGATTGTCTCGGCCGTGCCGCGCTTGAAGCCCATCAGGCAGTAGACCACCAGGGCCACGACGGCCACGGCCATCAGGCCGTATTTCAATTTCGGGTTGTTCTTGATGAAATTGCTGGCGAAAGAGCAGACCGCCACCACGAGCATGATGATATACTGGATGATGGTCACCGTCTCTCCGGCCCAGAACGAACCGGCTGCGGGCTCGGTCAGGGTCAGGTTGCACTGCAGCATGTTGACCGCATACTTCTGGAACGGGAAGATCGCCGAATAATAGAGCACGCAGAGCAGGGCGACCAGCCAGAAGCCGAGGCTCGAAAGGATCTTGCCGATGTCCTTGACCTTGAAGGGATCGTCTTTTTCTTCCGCCTCACCGGTCTGCGCGTCCAGCTTGCGGTCCATGAAGAAGTAGACGATGAACATGATGAGGGCGATGCACAGCAGCACCACGCCGAAAGCGACGGAGCGGCTGACTTCGATGCGTCCGCCCAATTTGGCAAAGTAGGGCGAGAAGATCATGCAGGTGGCCACGCCGAGGCGCGCCAGGGCCATTTCGGAACCCATGGCCAGGGCCGTCTCACGACCCTTGAACCACTTGACGATACCGCGGCTGACCGTAATGCCGGCCATCTCGACGCCGCAGCCGAAGATCATGAAGCCGATGGCCGCCAGTTTGGCCGATGCCGGCATGTTCCGGTAGAACGGAAGGATGTCGTCGATGAAGCCCACGCCCGTGTGCCAGTTCAGATTGTTGGTGAACCAGGTCTCCAGGCCGGAACCCATGAACGACGGGCTGATGGCGTAGTACTTGATCAGACCGCCCACGAGCATGACGGCGCCCGAGAGCACGGCCGTGAAACGCACGCCCATCTTGTCCAGGATGATGCCCGCGAAGATGAGGAAGAACACGAACACGTTGAGGAAGGTCTCGGCACCCTCCATCGTGCCGAAGGCTTTGGAATCCCATCCGCGCGTGGACTCCATCAAGTCCTTGATCGGCGAAAGGATGTCCATGAAGATGTAGGAGCAGAACATGGCGAGGGCCAGCAGCAGGAGCGCGATCCAGCGCATCGCCGCGGAGTCCCTCAGGG
The DNA here is from genome assembly GCA_017400135.1 of Bacteroidales bacterium. GTDB lineage: Bacteria > Bacteroidota > Bacteroidia > Bacteroidales > UBA932 > Cryptobacteroides. Next base: position 13,311 of record JAFPVJ010000001.1, on the reverse strand, counting down.
TTGTTTTTTGAAGCGTATCAACCATAGTATACTAGTTTTTATTGTATTCAATATCCGGCCAGCGGGAACAGGACCGTCGGCAAAAGTAAGACAAATCCCAGCAGAATCAAAAACAAAACGTATTTCCAGATGAATCGGACCCATTCCGCGTAGGGCACGCGGGCCATCGCGAGGGCCGCGATCAGCACGCCGGAGGTGGGGGTGATCATATTGGTGAATCCGTCGCCGAACTGGAAGGCGAGCACCATCGCCTGACGCGAGACGCCGATCATGTCGGAGAAAGGAGCCATGACCGGAATGGTGATGGCCGCCTTGGCGGTCGCACTCGGAATGAGCAGGTTGATCACCGTCTGGATGCCGTACATCATCGACAGGCCGCCGACCTTGCCGGCATCCCCGAGACCCGACTCGAGCCCGTGCAGGATGCTGTCCATGATGCGGCCGTTCTGCAGGATGACGACGGCTCCGGAAGCCAGGCCCACGACCAGCGCCGCGGAAAAGATGTCCTTCGCCCCGGCGACGAATTCCCGGGCGATACGGGCGGGCCGGAAACCGGCCACGGCCCCGCAGAGAATGCCCATCGCCAGGAACAGGGCCGAGATTTCCGCGATGTACCAGTGCCAGACGGTCGCCCCGACGATCAGGGCTACCACCGTGGCAAGCAGGATCAGCAGCACCCAGCGCTGCCGGCGGGCGGAAACCGGATCCTCCGTGCCTGTTTCAGGGGAAGAAACGCCCGGAGAAGCGCCCTCGAAGGTCACTTCCGTCGATCGGGCGCGCACCCGCCTTGCATACCACAGCACAAAGCCGACATACAGCGCCGTCAGCAGCGCCCAGCAGAAGATGCGCCAGCCCATTCCAGAGAAAAGCGGCAGCCCCGCCATCTCCTGGGCGATCCCGACCGTAAAGGGATTGAGAAAGGCCGAGGAAAAGCCGATGTTGGCGGCAACGTACACTACCAGCAGGCCCACGACGGCGTCGTAGCCCAGCGAGACGACCAGCGGCACGACGATGCCGACAAAGGGAATCGTTTCCTCGCTCATCCCGAACACCGCCCCGCCCAGCGAGAAGAGCACGGCGACCGAGACCAGGACCAGACGGTCGTACTTCCCTACCCGGGCGATGAAATGCCGGATGCCGGAAGAGACGGCGCCCGTCGCATTCAGGACCCAGAAGGCCCCGCCGACGATCAGGATGAAGGCAATGATGCCCGCCTGCAGCTTGAACCCCTCGTACAGGGCGCTGAACACCTGCCAGGTCTGGGGAACGGCCTCCACCCGCTCGAAGGAAAGCGATCCGTCCTCCCCGTGGACATAGCTGCCTCCCGGCACGAACCAGGTCAGCGCCGCGCAGATCACGATCAGCGCGAACAGGATGACGAAGGTGTCGGGGGTACGTTTTTTGCCTGCCATATCGTCGGATAACGGATGGAACCGCTAATTTACTTCTTATTTTAAAAAGTCACAATTTAGTCGTACTTTTGCACCCGGATGGAAAAACTTCTGGATCAGGTCAACCTTCCGCAGGACATCCGCGGTTTTGACACGGAGCAGCTTCGGCAGCTCTGCGCCGAGATCCGTCGTTACATGCTCGACTGCTGCTCCCACAATCCGGGCCACGTGGCCTCCAGCCTCGGCGCCGTGGAGCTCATCGTCGGCCTCCACTACATCTATGACACGCCCAAGGACAAGATCGTCTTTGACGTCGGCCACCAGGCCTACGCCCACAAGATCCTGACCGGACGGAAGGAGGCGTTTGAGCGCAACCGCACCGCGGGCGGCATCAGCGGATTCCCCCGGATGGAGGAAAGCCCCTACGACGCTTTCGGCGCCGGCCACGCCTCGACTTCGGTGTCCGCCGCGCTCGGACTGGCCGAAGCGGCCAAACGGCAGGGACGGGACGAGAAGGTGGTCGCCCTGATCGGCGACGGCGCGCTGACCGGCGGCCTGGCCTTCGAGGGCCTGAACAACGCCGGCGACAGCGAAGCCGACCTTCTCGTCATCCTCAATGACAACAACCAGTCCATCGACAGCAACCTGGGCGGCCTTCACAACCACCTGATGAAGCTGACGACCAATCCCGCCTACAACCGGATGAAGGACCGCGTCTGGCAGAGCCTGGGTGAATCGCGTACGCGTAACTTCTTCCAGCGCTGGATCCGTTCCCTGAAATCCTGGGCCGTCACCAAGACGGGCGGCGACCTGTTCGAGAGCCTGGGATTCCGCTATTTCGGCCCCATCGACGGCAACGACATCGAAGCCGTGACGCGCGCCCTTTCCAAGCTTCGCGACATGAAGGGCCCCCGCCTGCTCCATTGCTACACCGTCAAAGGCAAGGGCTTCTCGCCCGCGGAAACCGACCCCACGGTCTGGCACGCTCCCGGCAAGTTCGATCCCGAAACCGGGGAGATTCTCTCCTCTCCGCGTCCGCGTGACCGTTACCAGGACGTCTTCGGACAGACGCTGCTCGACCTGGCCCGCACGGATTCCCGCGTCATCGGCATCACCCCGGCGATGGCCAGCGGCTGCGGAATGAGCCTGCTCGCCCATGAGATGCCTGACCGGTTCTTCGACGTGGGCATCGAGGAAGAGCACGCCGTCACCTTCTCCGCCGGACTGGCGGCCGGAGGGATGCGCCCTTTCTGCAACATCTATTCTTCTTTCTCCCAGCGCGCCTACGACCAGATCATCCACGACCTGGCGCTGCAGGGACTGCCGGTCGTCCTCTGTTTCGACCGGGCCGGCCTGGTCGGCGAGGACGGCGCCACGCACCACGGCGTCTTCGACCTGGCCGCCTACCGCAGCGTTCCGGGCACGACGATCTGCGCGCCCCGCGATGAACGGGAGCTGCGGAACGCCATGTACACCGCCCTCCGGCAGGAAAAGGGACCTTTTATTATCCGTTACCCGCGCGGGATGGGCGAAGGGACCGCCTGGAAGGGCGTCCCGTTCGAGATCCTGGAGCCCGGCAGGGGCGAATGCCTGCAAGACGGCTCCCGCATCGCGGTCCTGACCCTCGGTCCCCTGGCCTACCGGGCCCTGGAAGCCGCCCGGCAGTTCGAGCAGGAGGGGCATCCCGCCCCCGCCGTCTACGACCTCCGCTACCTCAAGCCGCTCGACACCGCCCTGCTGGACGAGATCGCTTCCCGCTTCGGGAGCATCCTCACCGTGGAGGACGGATCCCTGAAGGGAGGGCTGTACGGCGCCGTCTGCGAATTCCTGGCCGAACGGGACCGGAAAGCCACGGTCCGGGGCATCGGAATCCCCGACCGCTTCATCCCCCAAGCCCGTCAGGATGAGGAACGAAGGGGCTGCGGACTGGACTCCGCCGGCATCTTGGCGGAATTGCAGAAACTTGCTGAAAAAGATTGAAAAAAGTTTGGAGATTGAGAATAATTCTCTATCTTTGCAGTCCCTTTCCGAAAGGGAGGTTTTGAAAACGTTGCCGATATAGCTCAGTTGGCCAGAGCACGTGATTTGTAATCTCGGGGTCGTGGGTTCGAATCCCTCTATCGGCTCTGCTGAGCAAAACGGCAAAAGATACTTTGGGAGGATCGCATAGTGGCAATTGCGGCGGACTGTAAATCCGCTCCCTCAGGGTTCGGTGGTTCGAGTCCACCTCCTCCCACAAAATGATGCGGAAGTAGCTCAGTTGGTAGAGCATCAGCCTTCCAAGCTGAGGGTCGCGAGTTCGAACCTCGTTTTCCGCTCCAAAAGCCGATGTAGCTCAGGGGTAGAGCGCATCCTTGGTAAGGATGAGGTCATGAGTTCAATTCCCATCATCGGCTCCAGACCGGTGCTAAGTGCCGGTTTAATTTTGTAAAAAACACATTACACATAATATTATGGCAAAAGAAACTTTCAAGAGGGATAAACCTCATGTCAACATTGGCACGATCGGCCACGTTGACCATGGTAAGACTACGCTTACCGCCGCTATCACCAAGGTTCTTGCTGCGAAGGGTCTGTCCGAGATCAAGACTTTCGATCAGATCGACAACGCCCCTGAGGAGAAAGAGCGTGGTATCACCATCACCACCGCTCACGTCGAGTACCAGACCGCGAAGCGCCACTATGCGCACGTTGACTGCCCTGGTCACGCCGACTATGTGAAGAACATGGTTACCGGTGCCGCTCAGATGGACGGTGCGATCCTCGTGGTCGCCGCCACCGACGGTCCGATGCCCCAGACCAACGAGCACGTTCTGCTTGCCAAGCAGGTGAACGTTCCTAAGATGGTCGTGTTCCTCAACAAGGTCGACCTCGTCGACGATGAGGAGATGCTTGACCTCGTCGAGATGGAAGTTCGCGACCTCCTGAGCAAGTATGACTTCGACGGCGACAACGCCCCCGTCATTCGCGGTTCCGCTCTGGGCGCCCTCAATGGCGAGCCCCAGTGGGAAGAGAAAGTCATGGAGCTGATGGATGCTGTCGACGAGTACATTCCGCTCCCCGTCCGTGAGAATGAGAAGCCGTTCCTGATGCCTATCGAGGACATCTTCTCCATCACCGGTCGTGGCACCGTGGTGACCGGCCGTATCGAGACTGGTACCATCCACGTCAACGATCCCGCCGAAATCGTCGGCTTCAACGATCGTCCGAAGAACACCGTTGTTACGGGTGTCGAGATGTTCCGCAAGCTCCTCGATCAGGGTGAGGCTGGTGACAACGTCGGTCTGCTTCTCCGTGGTATCGACAAGAAGGAAGTCAAGCGCGGCGAGGTTATCGCCAAGCCCGGCTCCATCACTCCTCACACGCACTTCCTCGGACAGATCTATGTCCTGAAGAAGGAAGAGGGTGGCCGTCACACTCCGTTCCACAACAAGTATCGTCCTCAGTTCTTCATCCGTACCCTGGATGTTACCGGTGAGATCTCTCTCCCTGAGGGCATCGAGATGGTCATGCCTGGCGATAACGTCGAGATCAATGTCCAGCTCATCACTCCCGTGGCTCTGAACGAAGGTCTTCGTTTCGCAGTCCGTGAGGGTGGCCGCACCGTGGGTGCCGGACAGGTTATCAAGATCTTGGAGTAATTCCCAAGCCATTTCCCCGGGAGGCTCACAAAACGCCTTCCGGGTTTTCAGGGGAATAGAACAAGGGTAGTTCAGCGGTCTCCAAAACCGTCGATGTGGGTTCGAATCCTGCTTCCCCTGCCAATTCATATCAAAGGTTACGATTTGGTAATTGTTTAACAGACTCCGTTCAAGCTTCCAATCCTCGGGGTCCATTAAAAGTAAAGATGAGAAAGTTTATCAACTATCTGAAAGAGTCTTATGTCGAGCTCACCAAGAAGACCAGCTGGCCTAATTGGGAGAAGCTGCAGAGCTCTGCCTTCCTCGTGATGATCGCGACGGTCATCCTGGCGGCGGCGCTTTGGGTCATAGACTTTGCTTTCCAGCACTTGATGACGTTCATTTACACACTGTAATTAACCGTTGATATTTAATAATGGGCGAACAGAAATGGTATGTTCTCCGAACCGCAGGCGGTAAAGAGAAGAAAGCCAAGGAATATCTCGAGAAGGAGATAGAGAGAAGCGGCCTACAGGATCAGGTTTCCCAAGTCCTCGTTCCAGTCAAGAAAGAGATTGTCAACAAGAATGGCAAGAGAAAGGCGGTCGACAAGCTGCTTTTCCCCGGTTATGTCTTGATCGAGGCGGAACTGAGCGCGAAGCTTGAGAACATCATCCGCAATCTCGTCCCCGGGATGTCCGGTTTCCTCACGGAGAAGAAGACCGTTTCCGGCACCCAGTTCGAGCGCATCCCCGTGCCCCTCAGGGAAGAGGAGGTACGGCGGATCCTCGGTACGCAGGACGAGAACGCGGACAGCGCGGCCGAAGCCATCGTCAACTTCGAGGTGGGCGACGCCGTGAAGATCACCGACGGCCCGTTCAGCGGATTCAACGGCACAGTGGAAGAGATCATCGAAGACCGGAGCAAACTCAAGGTCGTCGTCGTTATCTTCGGCAGGAAGACCCTTTTGGAACTCAGTTTTACGCAAGTAACTAAAGAATAACAGACTATGGCAAAAGAAATTACCGGATTCATCAAGCTCCAAATCAAAGGAGGAGCCGCTAATCCAGCACCTCCGGTAGGACCCGCCCTCGGCTCGAAAGGCTTGAACATCATGGACTTCTGCAAGCAGTTCAATGCTGCTACGCAGGCACAGGCAGGCAAAGTCCTCCCCGTGGTCATCACCGTATACTCCGACAAGTCCTTCACGTTCGAAGTCAAGCAGCCCCCGGTAGCGATTTCCGTCAAGGAAGCCGCAAAGGTTCAAAAAGGTTCTGGAGAACCTAACAGAAAGAAAGTGGCGAGCATCACCTGGGACCAGGTGAAGACCATCGCCGAAGGCAAGATGCCTGACCTGAACTGCTTTACCCTCGCGTCCGCGATGAAGATGGTCGCCGGTACCGCCAGAAGCATGGGCATCACCGTCACCGGAGAATTCCCCAAGGACATCTAAAAACACGCATGCTTTATGAGTAAATTGACGAAAAATCAGAAGGCCACCCTCGAGAAGTACGATCGTACCAAGGCCTATTCCCTTGCTGAAGCATGTGCTGTCGTCAAGGACATCACCTTCACGAAGTTTGACGCTTCCGTCGAGCTGTCCTGCAACCTGGGTGTGGATCCCAGGAAGGCCAACCAGATGATCCGTGGCGTTGTCACCCTGCCTCACGGCACAGGTAAGACCGTCCGCGTCCTCGTGCTCTGCACCCCGGACAAGGAAGCCGAAGCGAAAGAAGCCGGCGCCGACTATGTCGGACTGGACGAATACATTGACAAGATCAAAGCCGGTTGGACCGATGTGGATGTCATCATCTGCACCCCGTCCGTGATGGCGAAGGTCGGTGCGCTGGGCCGTATCCTCGGTCCCCGCGGCCTGATGCCGAACCCGAAGACCGGTACCGTCACCATGGCGGTCGGCAACGCGGTCAAGGAAGTGAAGGCCGGTAAGATCGACTTCAAGGTCGACAAGACCGGTATCATCCACGCCGCCATCGGCAAGGTCTCCTTTACCCCCGAGCAGCTCTATGAGAATGCCGCCGAGATGCTGAACGCTATTTCCAAGCTGAAGCCTCAGGCGCTCAAGGGCACCTATATGAAGAGCGCCGCCCTGTGCTCCACCATGAGCCACGGCGTCAAAGTTGATTTGAAAGCATTCCTCACCGGTGCTGAGAAATAATAGATACCGCTATGAAAAAAGAATTGAAAGATCAGGTTATTGAAAGCATTTCCGCTCTCATCAGCGAATATCCGAATTTCTACATCACCGATATCGCCGGGCTGAACGCCGGACAGACCTCCAAGCTCCGCCGTTGCTGCTTCGAGCAGAACGTGAAGCTTACGGTCGTGAAGAATACCCTCTTCGCCATCGTCCTGAAGCGACTGAACAACGAAGAGATGAATCAGCTTCTCCCTACGCTTGAAGGCAACACCGCCATCATGTACACGGAAACTCCCAACGCTCCTGCAAAGCTCATCAAGAAATTGATGAAGGAAGGCTTCCAGAAGCCCGTCATCAAGGGCGCCTATGTCCAGGAATGCGCTTTCGTCGGCGACAAGCTCGACGAGCTCGCAGCCATCAAGTCCAAGGAAGAGCTCATCGGCGACATCATCGCGATGCTCCAGTCTCCCGCCCAGAGAGTCCTCTCCGCGCTCGAGAATGCATCCGAGGGTCTGGCCGACGACGACAAGATCGTCAAGGCGGCAACCGTCGCCGAGGCTCCTGCAGCCGTCGAGGCCCCCGTGGCCGAAGAGGCTCCCAAGGCCGAAGAGGCACCTGCAGCAGAATAAGACAAATAACAATAAACAATTTAAAATATTACAATTATGGCAGACGTAAAAAAACTTGCAGAAGAGTTGGTCAACTTGACTGTCAAAGACGTTCAGGAACTTGCTAAGGTTCTCAAGGAAGAGTACGGCATCGAGCCCGCCGCTACCGTAGTGGCCGCCGGTCCCGTCGAGGGTGGCGCAGCGGAACCCGCTGAGCAGACCGAGTTCGACGTGGTCCTCAACAGCGCTGGCACCGCGAAGCTCCAGGTCATCAAGGCCGTCAAGGAAGCCCTCGGACTGGGCCTCAAAGAGGCGAAGGAACTGGTCGACGGCGCTCCCGCGACTATCAAAGAGAAAGTTTCTAAGGCAGAGGCCGAGCAGCTCAAGGAGACGCTCGAAGAGGCCGGAGCAACCGTCGAGGTTAAGTAACTCCTCCCTCTTTCCCCATGCCGGGGAAAAAACAGGTTTAGAGCCGGGGTCAATAGGCTCTAAACCTTTTTTCCGTCTTTAAGTTTTCTCTTTTCACTTAAGACCTTATGTCCAAAAAGACCACCCAAAAGCGTATTGATTTCGCAACATCCAAAATCCTGGAATATCCTGACCTTCTGGAGATCCAGTTGAAGTCATTCAAGGATTTCTTCCAGTTGGAGACCACGCCGGAGAACCGGAAAAACGAGGGTCTCTACAAGGTTTTCCAGGAGGTCTTCCCGATTGAAGATACCCGAAACAATTACCGGCTGGAGTTCATCGATTACTTCATCGATCCTCCGCAGTATTCGATCGTGGAATGCCTTGAGAGGGGCCTGACGTACGATGTACCCCTCAAGGCGAAGCTCCGTCTTTCCTGCACTGACCCTGACCACGAGGACTTTGACACCCGTGTCCAGGACGTGTACCTCGGCGACATCCCTTACATGACGCCGGCCGGCACGTTCGTCATCAACGGATCGGAGCGAATCATCGTATCCCAGCTTCACCGTTCGCCGGGCGTGTTCTTCGACCAGAGCATGCACGCCAACGGCACGAAGCTCTATTCCGCCAGGATCATCCCCTTCAAGGGATCCTGGATCGAGTTCGCGACGGACATCAACAATGTCATGTACGCCTACATCGACCGGAAGAAGAAATTGCCCGTGACCACGCTGCTCCGCGCCATCGGTTACGACAGCGACAAGGATATCATCGACATCTTCGGACTCGCCGATGAGATCAAGGTCACGAAAAAGGAGCTGAACGCCAACAAGGGCCGCAAGCTCGCCGCCAAGGTCCTGAAGACCTGGATCGAGGATTTCGAAGATGAGGATACCGGCGAGGTCATCCCCATCGAGCGTACCGTCCCCATCGTGGAACGGGGTGCGATCCTCGACGACGACACCATCAAGGACATCCTCGAGACCGAGGTGAAGACCATCCTGCTGCAGAAGGACGAGGCCAACTCCAACGAGTACACCATCATCTACAACACCCTGCAGAAGGATCCCACCAACACGGAGATCGAAGCCGTCAACTACATCTACAAGCAGCTCCGCAACTCGGAGCCGCCGGATGAGAACACGGCCCGTGACGTGATCGACAAGCTCTTCTTCTCCGAGAAGAGGTACGATCTCGGCAGCGTCGGACGCTACCGCCTCAACAAGAAGCTCGGCCTCTCGACCGACGCCAATGTCAAGGTGCTCACGAATACCGACATCATCGAGATCATCAAGTATCTCATCGAGCTGATCAATTCCAAGGCCACGGTGGACGACATCGACCACCTCAGCAACCGTCGCGTCCGCACGGTCGGCGAGCAGCTCGCCAACCAGTTCAGCGTCGGCCTGAGCCGTATGGCACGTACCATCCGCGAAAGGATGAACGTCCGCGACAGCGAACAGTTCAACCCCACGGACCTGATCAACGCGAAGACGCTGTCTTCCGTCATCAATTCCTTCTTCGGCACCAGCCAGCTGTCCCAGTTCATGGACCAGACGAACCCGCTAGCCGAGATTACGCACAAGCGTCGTCTTTCGGCTCTCGGTCCGGGCGGTCTGTCGCGCGACAGGGCCGGTTTCGAGGTCCGCGACGTGCATTACACGCACTACGGACGTCTCTGCCCGATCGAGTCCCCGGAAGGACCGAACATCGGTCTGATCTCGTCCCTCTGCGTCTATGCGAAGATCGACGACCTCGGATTCATCGAGACCCCTTACCGTGACGTCAAGGAAGGCAAGGTGGACCTCAGCAACTCCGGCTGGCACTACATGAGCGCCGAAGAGGAGGAGAAGAAGCTGGTCTCCCTGGCCAACGTCAAGATGTCCGATGACGGCGTCATCGAAGAAGAAAGGGTGCAGTGCCGCCTGGAGGCGGACTTCCCCGTCGTTGCGAAGGAAGAGGTCAATTATATGGACGTCGCCCCGAACCAGATGGCTTCGGTCGCCGCGTCCCTGATCCCGTTCCTCGAGCACGACGATGCGCACCGCGCACTGATGGGCGCCAACATGATGCGTCAGGCCGTCCCGCTGCTCTCCCCCCAGGCCCCTATCGTGGGCACCGGTCTGGAGAAACGGGTCTGCCTGGACTCCCGCACCCAGTACATCGCCGAGCGTGCCGGTACCGTCACTTACGTGGATGCCAACGAGATCCGCGTCAAGTACGACCGCACCGAGGACGAGAACTTCGTCAGCTTCTCCCCCGAGGAGACGGTCTATACCCTCCCCAACTACCGCCGCACCAACCAGAGCACCACGGTCAACCTCATCCCCGTCGTCCGCAAGGGTGACCGGGTGAGCGCGGGCCAGATGCTCACCGAAGGCTATGCCACCCAGGACGGCGAGCTCGCGCTCGGCCGCAACCTGATGGTCGCCTTCATGCCTTGGAAGGGCTACAACTACGAGGACGCCATCGTGCTGTCCGAAGAGATGGTCAAGTGGGACATCCTCACTTCCGTGCATGTGGACGAGTACCTCACCGAGGTCCGTGACACCAAGCGCGGCATGGAGGAGCTCACCTCCGACATCCCCAACGTCAGCGAGGATGCGACCAAGTACCTGGGCGAGGACGGTATCATCATGATCGGCGCGCACATCGAGCCGGGAGACATCATGATCGGCAAGATCACCCCGAAGGGCGAGAGCGATCCTTCTCCGGAAGAGAAACTTCTCAAGGCCATCTTCGGCGACAAGGCCGGCGATGTCAAGGACGCCTCCCTCAAGGCGAACCCTTCGCTCAGCGGCACGGTCATCAAGACCGCCCTCTATGCGAAGCTCGCGAAGGAGACCAACCGCCGCGCCGCCCGCGCCGACCAGAAGACCAAGCTGGAAATGCGCCAGGAAGAGTTCGACCGCTTCTCCGCGAAGCTGCGCAGCGAATTCCTCCAGAAGCTTGCCGTGCTTACCCGCGGCAAGAAGAGCGCCGGCATCAGCGACCTGTACGGCGTCGATATCATCGAGAAGGACAAGCGGATCACCGCCGAAATGCTCAAGGATATCGACTACGACAACATCAACTCCAACAAGTGGACGGCCGACAAGGAGGCCAACCTCCTCATCCGTGACCTGATCAACAACTATTGCATCGCTCACAAGACCGCTGCGGCGGAGTGCAAGCGTGAGATGGACAAGATCAAGATCGGAGACGAGCTCCCGAACGGAGTGATGCAGCTCGCCAAGGTCTACGTGGCCAAGAAGCGCAAGATCACCGTCGGTGACAAGATGGCCGGACGCCACGGCAACAAGGGTATCGTCGCCAAGATCGTCCGTCGCGAAGACATGCCGTTCCTCGAGGACGGTACGCCGGTCGACCTGGTGCTCAACCCGCTGGGCGTGCCTTCCCGTATGAACCTGGGACAGATCTACGAGACCGTCCTCGGTTGGGCGGGCAGCAAGCTCGGCCTGAAGTTCAGCACCCCGATCTTCGACGGTGCCAGCATCGACGAGATCTGCAGTTACACCGACAAGGCCGGCCTGCTGAGGTTCGGCAAGACGCGCCTCCGCGACGGCGGCACCGGCGACTGGTTCGACCAGCCCGCCACGGTCGGTGTGATCTACATGATCAAGCTCGGACACATGGTGGACGACAAGATGCACGCCCGCTCGATCGGTCCTTACTCCCTCATCACCCAGCAGCCCCTCGGCGGTAAAGCGCAGTTCGGCGGCCAGCGTTTCGGTGAGATGGAAGTCTGGGCCCTCGAGGCCTTCGGTGCGGCCAACGCCCTCCAGGAGATCCTTACGGTCAAATCCGATGATGTCACCGGACGTTCCAAGACGTATGAAGCCATCGTCAAGGGCGATCCGATGCCTCCGGCAGGCATTCCCGAATCCCTCAACGTGCTCCTCCACGAGCTCCGGGGTCTGGGACTGAAAGTCACCTTGGATTAATTGTTGGACGATTTGACAGAGAAGAAATATGCCTACTTTCTACAACAAGGATAACAAAGTCAAGAGCAATTTCCAGAAAATCAGCATTTCCCTGGCATCTCCGGAAGATATCACCGCGAGGTCTTGCGGTGAGGTCCTGAAGCCCGAAACGGTCAACTACCGCACCTACAAGCCCGAAAAGGACGGCCTGTTCTGCGAGAAGATCTTCGGTCCCACCAAGGACTACGAGTGCTACTGCGGCAAGTACAAGAGGATCCGCTACCGCGGCATCGTCTGCGACCGCTGCGGCGTGGAAGTGACTGAGAAGAAGGTGCGCCGGGAAAGGATGGGTCACATCACCCTGACCGTCCCCGTCGCCCACATCTGGTACTTCAAATCCGCTCCCAACAAGATCTCCGCGCTCCTCGGCCTTCCGGCCAAGAAGCTTGAGTCCGTGATCTACTATGAGAAGTACATCGTCGTGAAGAGCGGCTCCACGGGAATCCCGCAGATGGAGCTTCTGTCCGAGGATGAATACCTCGATGCAGTCGCCCGCGTGCAGGACAACTGGGCCCTTCCGGACGACGACCCCGACAAGTTCATCGCGAAGATGGGTGCCGAGGGTATCTATGACCTTCTCAAGCAGATCAATGTCGAGGAACTCGGCAAGGAACTGCGCCAGAAGATGGCCGTCGAGAGCTCCCAACAGCGCAAGGCGGAAATCCTCAAGCGCCTCCAGGTCGTGAAATGGTTCGTGGAATCCAAGGACGTCAACCGTCCCGAGTGGATGATCATGAAGGTCATCCCCGTGATTCCTCCGGACCTGAGGCCTCTCGTCCCCCTCGATGGCGGACGTTTCGCGACCTCCGACCTGAACGACCTGTACCGCCGGGTCATCATCCGCAACAACCGTCTGAAGAAGCTGATCGAAATCAAGGCTCCGGAAGTCATCCTTCGCAACGAGAAGCGCATGCTCCAGGAAGCCGTCGACTCCCTCTTCGACAACTCGAAGAAGTCCTCCGCCGTCAAGAGCGAGACCAACCGGGCGCTCAAGTCGCTCAGCGATTCCCTCAAGGGAAAGCAGGGCCGCTTCCGCCAGAACCTCCTCGGTAAGCGCGTGGACTACTCCGCCCGTTCCGTCATCGTCGTCGGTCCGGAGCTCAACATGCACGAGTGCGGTCTGCCGAAGTTCATGGCCGC
>JAFPVJ010000008.1 GCA_017400135.1 Bacteroidales bacterium | reverse complement strand
ATAGTTCATCAGAGGACCGTAGATGACGACCTCGTCACCAACCTTGATGTCCGTTCCGGAAGTATATTTCTCTCCGTTGAAATACATCGTGCGGAAGATGTAGAATTCACCGTCGCCGGTGCCATCCTCGGAGATGTAGAAACTGGCGTTGCCGTAGGTGCCGCTCTGGCCGAAGGTGCCGTTGTTGGCGATCTTTGCGATCTTACCCTTCACATAGACGGGCTCCGTCTTCTGGTACTCGGTGTTGCTGGTCCAGGTCAGATTCTTGACCGCATTCGCCGCGCCGGCGGGGTTGTAAGGATCATCCAGGGTACCGGTGCCCTTGGGCGTGCCGCCGCCGCTGGGGGTGTCGCCGCCACCATCCGTGAAGGACAGGATATAGGCGTTGACGACCTCGTGCTGGCTGTTCTTCTCGTAATAGAGGTACTTGCCGGCCAGGGTGACGGTGCCGCCGTTCTTGATCTTGGACGACCAGGCATCCTTGTTGTCCACGCTGTAGACGTAGATAGAACCGCTGTCGTCGGTCAGATCGAAGCTGCAGTAGTTGGAGTTGAACTTGCTGACCGTACCGGTGAGCTTGTAATAAGTATTCTTGTCCGCTGCCGCAATGAACTCCTGGACAGTCTTGGCAGGGGCGTTCTCATAATCGGAACCGCCGCCACCGCCACCGCCGCCGCTCGGCAGGTCGGTACCGTTGCTGAAGTCGAGCACAGGGCCGGAACCCTCCTCAGGGACATCGAGCTTGAGGTCATCCAGACGGTAGGCGCTCGCCATCGTCGCCATGACATAGATGCTCAGGGTCGTCACGTCGTCCGGGACGGAGAAGTAGGCCTCCGCGACGTTCCAGCGACCGGCGGCCGTGCCGAGGTAGCTGTAGCTGAGCGGAATCCACTTCGCACCGTCCGCACTCACGTACACCGGCATCTCGGCCGGATCGAAGAGAGCGGTCTTGTCGTTGTTGTCATACTTCTCGGTACCGAAGGACAGGTGGAAGTTCTTGAAATTCTTGAGGTCGAGGTTCTTGACCGCGATGTGTCCGTTGGCGCCGAACAGCAGGTTGTTGGCACCGGAACCGGCATAGTCCGAATAGGTGCCGTTGGACATGCTGTTGGCTCGGGCGGAAACGTTCGAGAAGTCGTAGGTCATGTTCGCGATGCCTACGCCGGACTCGTGCTTCCAGCCGTCGAACTGGTCCAGATAAGGCCAGCTGGTGCCGCTGGTACCGTAAGACTGGGTCGCCGTCTCCTTGTCGAAGTCGTTGAAGAAGATGATGTAATCCTCGGGAGAACCGTTACCGGCCTGGGCGATGGTCAGGGTCGCATTGTCATAGACAATGTCGAAGACCACGTGGCCGGAACGTGTGAAACTCGTGTTTTCCATCACGGTGACGGTGACCGGGGTATCGGTCATGGAGCCGCTTCCGGAATCCGGATCCACGGCGATCCATGGCACGTCACTGGTCACCCGCCAGGCCCGGTTGGAAATCACCTGGACGGTGAAGCTGGAAGCGGGCTCCGCCACCGAAGCCTCGCTCAGGCTGATCTCGATGGACGGATAGCTCAGGTTGGCCTCCGGTTTTTGACAGGCAAACGCCAGCGAAAACGCGGCCAGCAAAGTCAGGAATAAATGTTTGGTGCTCATAAAAAGAGTTATTAATTATTGATTGATCTCAAAGGATTCTTTTTTTCATTCTTCCGTGCCCTGGCGGATGACAACGGGCACCGTCACATCCGTTCCACAGACATACAAGGTATACGATATCGCCGAAACGTTCTCCGCAGCGGGGATCCAGACGGACACCTCCGTGTCCCCGGAGCCGTAAAGGGGCTGGACGGTCAGGGCCTGGGGAGCGATGATGATCCAGTCTCCGACGGCCTGTATCTGGAAGGACGTCTGTGTCAGGGCCGTTGTCTCGAACGCGAATTCCCGGGGGCTGACCGTCAGCGAAGACGTCAGTTCCCGGCCCCGATAGTTCTCGAAGTCGCAGGCCGTCACCAGGACCGCCGCGGCCACAATCACCAAGCGTTTCAGCAATCTCTTCATCCTCAACTATATCAAAAACAAACCCGTACCCCGAGCGAGCAGCGCCAGGCTGAACGCAACGGGTCTTTCAGTAATCCCGACACGGCATCCGCGGAGAAGGAATAAGCCGTCACATCTCCGTCCTTGCCGTCCGGGCGCAACACGTTCACCGCCCCCGGAGCTCCGCATTCCCTCTGCCAAAGCAGATAGGAGATGCCGAATGCCGGCGAACACAGGTTCCCGGCATTGATCAGGTCGGCCACCAGTTCGACATGGCGGCCGCGCCGCTTGTCGAAATAGAAGTCCTGCGCCAGTTTCACGTCCACCCGGGTCTCGAACGGCGTGGCGCCGGCGTTGCGCCGCGTCCAGATCCCGCGGTGCGAGCTCAGGTACTCGTCCGTGCGGATGAAATTCTCAAACTTCGCGGCGCTGGCGGGATCGGTCCAGCTCATGCCGACCAGTTCGGCCTCCGTCGGAATGTACAGCAGGGAGTTGCCCGGGCAGCCATCTCCGTTGAAATCCATCACGGAATCATCCAGCGAGTAGGAATAATGCTGCCCCGACAGGCCCTGCACGGCGACGGAAAGGCGCGTGCGGCAGATTCCGTAGATCGGGGAGACATACGAAGCCAGGAAGGAAAGGTGCTGCGGCCGGTCGAAAGCCGACATCGACAGCTCCGTCTTGTCCAGCGGATCCACGCCCAGATGACGGCTCCAAGACGCGAGAGCATCTGCATCATGCGCGTCAAAGGAAGAGAAGGAGCGGTTGATCGCGTAGGACAGGAGCAGGTCCAGTCCCCAGCGGAAATGCTTCTGGATCTGGGCGGCAGCGGAATAGGCGTAGCCCTTGTCCGTCCGGGACAGGACGTTTTCCTCGAAAAACACGTCCGAAAGCGTCTTGCCGGCCACCGCATCCACGGAAATCGTCCATCCGTCCCGGAAATGCTGCTCGTAGCCGAGATTGGCCCGCGCCACCCGGGGCTGGGAAGCGGCACCCTTCCCCGGAAAGTGCAGCCAGGCGAAGGGAAGGCGGCCGGTATACAGTCCGGCGCCGCCCCGCAGGAACGCGCGGCGCTCCCTGTCGGTATATAAGCGGAAGCCGAGCCGGGGCGAAACCGACGGCAGGATCTGATCCACCCGCCCGGCAGACTCGCCCAGTACGAGCGGAGCATCCGCACGCACGCCGAAACTCAAAAGGAAACGCGGAGAAGGCGCCCATTCATCCTGGGCGTAAGCCGACAAGTTCAGCACGGGACCGAGAAGCGCATCCTGCGTGCCGAACGTGAAGCGGTGCTGACCGGAAAGGAGGAAGAAATTGTCCGTCAGGGACCAGTCATTCCGCCCCCCGAGGACCATCATGCCCCCGGCCAGCAATTCGTTGGAAGCCTTCTCGCCCAGGCGGGAATCCAGCCGGGACACGAAACTGACCGCGTCCCCCACCTGCGAATCCAGGTACTGCACACGGGCCATCAGGTCGTGCGCTTCGCCGAGGTTCCAGTCCACGCGGGCATGGGCATGCGCCGTATGCTCAGCCATTCCGTCCAGGACGCCGCCACCGTATTCGCCGCCGGCGAACACGTACAGCCTGTCCCGGACCACGGGCGCTCCGACGGTGAACCCATAGACGCTGTGGCTCACATCCGCGGCGCTGAGACCGGAGCCGGCAAAATGAGTGTAAGCCGAACCGCCGATACGGTTCGTGCCGGATTTCGTCACGATATCCACGGCACCTCCGGTGAATCCGGACTGCCGCACGTCAAAGGGAGTCGTCGTGACCCGGATCGCCTCGATCTGCTCCAGGGACACGGGACTCACGCCCTGCAGATAGAAAGGATCGCCCGTCGGCGCTCCGTCGATGCGGATTGAATTATACAAGGGGTTGGACGCCAGGAAGGACAGCCCGTAGGCGCCGGTTGTCGTCTGAGGCACGAAAACCAGGATATCGTCCAGGCTGCGCGTGAAGACAGGTACGGATTCGACCATTCCGCGATCCATCACAAGTCCGCCCCCGTCGGCACCGGGCGCCACGGGCGCTTCTGCCGTGGAATAGACTTCACCCAGCACCTCAATGGGCTGGAGCACCACTTCCATCTCGCCCGCCTCACCCAGGGTCACCGTGACATCCTCCACCTCGACACCCTTCTTTCCAATCAGGTAAACTTCCACCCGGTACGGGCCGCCCGGACGCAGGCCATCCAGCACGAAACGGCCCTTTTCGTTGGTCACCGTCTCATAATGCGTCCCGGTCGGACCGTGGACGACAGACACCGTCGCGCCCGCCAGAGGGGCCCGCTGCTCATCGTAGACGAAACCCCTCAATCCGGCACCGGTAACCTGCGCAAGCGCAGTCGCGCACGCGAAAACCAGACCGAGGGTTGTCAACCAGATTTGTTTCAGTGTCTGCATGGTAATGGCAAGAAACAAAACTAATTATTTTTTGAATAAAAAAAAAGAGCCCCACTGAAAGTGGAGCTCATTTTTCCAGGCTGATCCGAAGGATTACTTGGTGAAGTGTGCGTTGTCCCAGACGCCGACCTGCAGGTTGGCGTTGTAACGGGTAGGCCAGCAGATCAGGTCACCGGTGCCAGACATGTCAATGGTGTTCTTGATCTGGGCGTAAGCATTGATGGAACTGCCGTCCTGGCTGATCTTGCCGGTGCGGGCGGAAGGGGTGATGGGCGTATCGAAGGTCACGCCCGACAGCTTGACCTGGCAGTTCTGGAAGCGCAGGTAACACTTCAGCAAGTCGGCCAGGGTCATGGCGGTCGGAGCCGGAACCTCACCGCTGGCGACGGTGGCCTTGCTGAGATCCAGGTCGGTCAGCTCGGAGAAGCCGTTGTACAACTTCACCTTGCCGGAGACCTCGCCGTTGATCGTCTGGCCTGCAGTGAGACCGTGGCCGCTCTTGTAGATCTGAATGCCGCCGGTGCCGTCCTCGATGAACGCATTGCTGCCATTGACGTACGTCACGACAGCGTCATTGAAGGTGCCGCTCCAGGCCGCCTCAGCCGTGACCGTGGCATCGATGAGAGAAGCGACGCTGGCGATCGTGGCATCACCCTCGACGATCTTCAGGTTCTTGATCTCCCAGGTGGCGAAGTTGACCAGATCACTGGTGTACTCGAACTTGAGCTTGACCAGGTTGCCGACGAAAGGCTTCAGGCTGATGTCGCCGGAAGTGACATACGTCCAGTTAGTGCCGGGAGAATAGGTCGGGATCAATACCTCGGTCCAGTTCTCGCCGTTGTCGATGCTGACGAAGAGCTTGAGGTACTTGCTGGGAGTCGAGTTGGTAAAGCGCTGCACGTGTTCGAAGCTGAGGACGGCGGAGCTGACCTTGGAAAGGTCGATCAGCGGGCTGACCAGGTCGGCCTTCGAGTCGGCCTTCTTGGTGGCCTTGGCGACCATGCCGTACTTCGGATCCTGAACCCAGATGCTCTCAACACCCTCGACCGGGACGACGTCCGTGGTCTCCCAGCTGCACTGGTTCTCCAGGAAGGTCGCGGAGTAAGGCAGCGGCTGAGCCGCGAGGCCGGAAGCCTGGGAAATGGCGATCGTAGCCTCGGAAGACTGGTTGCCGGAAGCACTGGTCAGGGTAATGACACCCGTGCGGGTATCCTCTTCGTTGGGAAGGATGCGGAAAGTGATCACAGCCGTATCGGCCGGATGGGGTTCGACCTTGGTCGGGACACCCTTCACATAATCCATGCTCACAAGCTGGGCCCATGCGTCGGGTGTGTTGACGAAGACGCCGTTGCCCTTATAGGCGGCCTTGGCGACAAACTCGCCACCCTCTTTCGGGAAATTCATCGAGGAGACATCCACCTTCAGGAGAGACTTGACCACCTTGACGACGGAGACATCCACGAGTTCGACGGTGCCGTTGTAGGTCGTCTTGGGACCCTGGACGGTCACGACGTCGCCCACCTCGATGTTGAAGCTGGACCAGTTGTACTTGCCGTCGGCGTCCACGGTACCGTAGATGTACACCTCGCCGGTGCCGTCATTCAGGTACCAGTTGCCATAGCTGGTGTTGGCGATGGAGGTGCAGACACCGGAAACGGTGAAGGTCTTGCCGTCAGCGCCGGCAATAACTTCCGCACAGGAGGCCTTGACCGCATCCAGGGAACCCTGGCGGACCATCACGTACTGGATATGGTCTCCGCACTTGATCTGAAGCTCCTGCTCCCGACCGCCGTCGATGAAGTCGGCGTGGAAGCGGACGGTCGTCTCACCGGCGGAACCGGAAAGCGTGTTGGCGGTGAGCCAGGTGGGAAGCTCCACATAGACGTTGTTCTCGATCGAGACAACTTTCTCGAAAGCCCAGGGCTCCGTCGCCGTGATGACGAGGTTGGCATCGCCGCCGGCGGCGGGAATGGACACGTAGGACCTGTCGAGCTGGATGTTATCGAGAGTTGTGGGCTCTTCCTTTTCGCAGGCCGCAATGAGGGCCGCGGAAGAAACGAGGGCGATGAATAAATAATTCAGTTTCATATTGCCTTTCCTCCTTGATTAGTTGAACATGTACTTGATACCGACGGAGGCGTACCAGCACTGGCCGATCGAGTAGACCGGAGCCCAGGTCTGGGTGCTGCCGCTGACGGCGGAAGGAGTGGAGAAGGTGGCATATCCTTCGGAATCAGCCCCTTCGAACTTCAGGATACGGCCGGAATTGAGGCCGGACAGCATCGACTTGGAAACGCCCCAGCTGCTGTTGAACAGGTTCGCCAGGTTCTTGATGTCGAAACTGAGCTGCAGGACGTTGACCGTCTTGCCCACGTTGACCTTGAAGTCGTGCTTGTACGCGACGTCGAAGCGGTGGACCCAGGGAGAGAAGACGGCGTAAGGCTCGGCATACTGGCCCTGATGGGTGCTGAGGTACGGATCCTTGTGGACGTAGGCCATGAAGCGGTCACGGTCGTCATCGGAGGCGAAACGGAACTCGCGGCTGGACACCTGCTCGTCCGTGGGGATGTAGAGGGCATCGTACTGATAGCCGTCTCCGTTCATGTCGTTGGACAGCATGTAGGAGTAGTTGTAGCCGCCCCTCCAGCTCTCATAGATGAAGCTGAAGTGGTTGCCGCTGTGGTCGTTGTGCGTGACGGAAGCGATGACACGGTCCGGCGTCACGTACTGGGAACTGTGCAGGCGGATGTTGTTCGGGCCCTTGCTGGTCGGCACGTAAGTGAAGGCCGACTCGGCGTCGGAACCCGGCATGCCCGTGACCTCATAGCGCTCCACGTGGGTGTAAGCGGCATAGATGTCAAGTTCGGGGATCGGGGAAGTCTTGAGGGAAACACTTCCGGACCAGCCGTAGCCGTAAGGCGTGTTCTCCAGGACGAAAGCCTTGGTGTTGTTGCGGTACTCGGAAGGATAGACCGGACGGTTGTCAGCCCCGTTGAAGGTGGCGAAACTCTCGACCGGCTTCATGCTCCAGTCGGATATGGTGACCGCATTGATGGTCTTGTCGAAGATGCCTTCCGCGGACAGCGTGAACGGGAAGGAGAACGGCAGCGACCAGTCGATGGCCAGGGAGGTCTTCCAGACCTGCGGCATCTTGAACTTGGGATCCACGGCCGCGATGGCGGAAGGAACGGTACCCGACTCGGGAGAAACCGTATCCGGGAAGCCCATGCCGATCAGTTTGTCGTGGAGGGCGGTACGGTCAAGGACACCGCCAGCGAACTGGCTCATGTCCATGTAACGGTTGCCGTTGGCATCAGTCGTGTAAGCGCCGGTATAATTGGCATATCCGGGCTTGGGAATACCCTTCTTGCCGTCCCAGACCTGGGTCTTGGCACTCCAGGCACCCTTGTACTGGACCAGACCGCCGTTGGTAGGCATGTTGGTGAAGAACACCAGGGGCAGGCGGCCGGTGAAGAAACCGGTACCGCCGCGGACCTTCAGGCTCTTGTCACCCTTGACGTCCCAGACGAAGCCGAGACGCGGGGAAACGGTCACGTTGGCGGTGGGCCATTTGCCGGTGTCGATGTGCTGCTCGGTGTAGCCGTAGCTCTTCGGATAATAGGTCAGGTCGTAGATCGCCTGGTTGCGGAGAAGGTCTCCGTTGTCGAAGAACAGGCCGTCGAAACGGATGCCGTAGGTCAGCTTGAAGCGCGGCGTGACGGCCCAGTCATCCTGGGCGTAGATGCCGGCCTTGTGGAACTGCACGCGGGCGGCCGGGGCGAATTCACCGTCATAGCCGTAGGTCAGGGCGACGACCTCCGGAGTGGCGCCGTTGATGAAATCGTCGACGCTGCGGTAGCGGTAGTAACCGGTACCGTTACGCATGTACTGGTTGTCCGCCATCTGATACTCGTAGGTCACGCCGGTCATCACCTTGTGGTTGCCGGCATACCAGGTCAGGTCATCCTTGATGTTGGCGATGGTGTTGTGCACGGCATTGTTCCAGGTGAAGAGCTCGTAACCGAGGGACATGTACTGGACATTGCCGCCGGTGCCGTCCTGGATGTCGATGAACGGGAAGTCCGTGGAATTGGATCCGCGGATGTCATCCAGCTTGGAGACCGTGGCCAGGAACTGGTTGGACAGGTTGTTGGAGATCCGGCTGTTCAGGTCGAGGGAGGCGGAATGGACCATGTTGTTCATCGAGTACATCGAGTTGGCGAAAGCCATCGAGTACAGGGACATACGGGCGTAAGGAGAACGGGTGCCGCCGTCCATCGAAGAAGCGTTGGGAGAATTCCAGGCCAGGTTGTTGGTATAGTTGTACCGCAGGGCCAGGTGGTTCTTGTCGTTGATGTTCCAGTCGATGCGGGCCAGGGCCTTGACGTTGTTCTGGTCGGCCGGGAACTCGGTGTAGGAACCGGTGTCGTAACCGTAACGGGAAGCGACGTGCTCCTTGACACGCTCCAGGTCATCGACCGTACAGTAGGAGAGATGGAGCGCCTCGTCGCCCACGCCGTCCGTGGATGCCATCCAGCGGTTGGCGACGGTCGGGATCTTGGAATACTCGAAGTTGACGAAGAAGAAGAGCTTGTTCTTGATGATCGGGCCGCCGAGGGTCGCGCCGTAGGTCGTGCTGCGGTCGATGTCGCGCGCACCGGCCTGCTCGACGCCGTTGACCATGTTGCCGCGCATGTTCTCGTTGCGGTGGTAGACGTAAGCCGTTCCCTTGAAGGTGTTGGTACCGGACTTCGTGATGGCGTTGACACCGCCGCCGATGAAGTTGGTCTGACGCACGTCGTAAGGTGAAATCACGACCTGGAGTTCCTCGATCGCATCGATGGAGATCGGGTTGCCGCCACCGGGGAGCTTCTCACTCAGACCGAAGTTGTTGTTGAAGTTCGCACCGTCCACGGTGAAGTTGGCCGTGCGGCCGTCGGTACCGGCGAAGCTCATTCCGTTGCCGCCGTAAGGGGAAAGGCGGGTCACGTCGGTGATGTTGCGGTTGACCGTCGGGATGCTGACGATCTCCTTGTTGCTGATGTTGGTCGCAGCGCCGGTCTTCTCGGTGGAGAACTTGGACGCGGCCGAAGAGATCACGATCGCCTCGTTGAGGGCTTGGACATCGTCCGTCAGGCAGGCGTCCAGGCCGTAGACTTCAGCGAGCTGGAGCGTCACGTCCGTGAACTTGACCGTCTGATAACCCAGGCAGGAGACCTCGACGGAATAGGGACCGCCGGAGCGCATACCGTTGATGTTGAAACGTCCTTCCGTGTTGGAAAGACCGTAGTACTGGGTCCCGGAGGGCACGTGCACGGCGATGACCGTGGCTCCCGGAATCGCATCTCCCTGGGTGTCGGAAATCAATCCGGCCAAGGACGAAGTCGTCACCTGGGCATAGGCGACCGAGCCCGCAATCAGCGTGGCGATTGCGAGCAGGATGCTTTTCAAAGCTTTTCTCATAAGAACGAATGAAATAGTATGATTTGTTTTTGTTTCCCACAAAAAACGGAGCAAAATTAGTCTAAATTCTGATAGGATACAACGCGCGCGTGAAGTTTTTTTCCTTATAGTTTTCAACACGGGTTTCCGCTTGGTTTTTCGGGATTATTGCCTACCTTTGCAGCACTTTGACATACGTGGACAGATTTGACTGCTTGCAACCACGTCTAAAAAATGCTAAAATGATGAAAAAGAACTATCTTTTCACTTCGGAAAGTGTATCCGAAGGACATCCGGACAAAGTCGCCGACCAGATTTCAGACGCCATCCTGGACGCCTATCTCACCCTGGATCCCGATGCGCACGTGGCCTGCGAGACCTTCTGCACCACCGACTGCGTGATGGTGGCCGGCGAAATCACTTCCACCGCCACGGGTCTGGATATCGAGCGCATCATCCGCGACACCATCCGCCGCATCGGCTACGACCGGCCCGAATACGGCTTCGACGCCGACACCTGCGAGATCATCCAACGTCTCCACGAGCAGAGCCCCGACATTTCCCGGGGCGTCCGCCGGTCCACCGGTCTGATGGACCAGGGCGCCGGCGACCAGGGCATGATGTTCGGATACGCCTGCCGCGACACCCAGGAATACATGCCCCTGGCCGTTTCCCTGTCGCACCGGATGCTGCAGATCCTTTCCGACATCCGGCACAACGAGCCTTCGCTGATGCCCTATCTGCGGCCGGACGCCAAGACGCAGTTTACGGTGGACTTCTCGGCGCGGCACAAGCCCTTGAGAGTCAATACGATCGTACTTAGCACGCAGCACGATCCGTTTGCCGACGACGACGCTCTCATGCAGCGTCGGATCGAAGCCGACGTCCGCTCGATCGTCCTCCCCCGGCTGATCGCTTCCCTGCCTCCGAAGACCGCCGCCCTGTTTGACGGCGACTTCACCCTCCACGTCAATCCGACCGGCAAGTTCGTCATCGGCGGCCCCGCCGGCGACACCGGCCTGACCGGCCGCAAGATCATCGTGGACACTTACGGCGGACGCGGCGCCCACGGCGGCGGCGCCTTTTCCGGAAAGGACCCTTCGAAAGTAGACCGCAGCGCCGCCTACGCCGCCCGCCACATCGCCAAAAACCTGGTCGCCGCCGGCGTCTGCGACGAATGCCTCGTCCAGCTCGCCTACGCCATCGGCGTGGCCCAGCCCGTCAGCGTCTTCGTGGACTCCTACCGGAAATATGACGAAGACGGCGACGCCGCCATCGCCGCCAAGATATCCGAACTCTACGACCTCCGTCCCGCCGCCATCATCTCCCGTTTCGGCCTGAAGAATCCCATCTACGAGCCCACCGCCTCCTACGGCCACTTCGGCAAGAAACCCTACGTCCGCACGATGCGCCTCCTGAGGGACGGCGCCTGGCTCGACCGCGAAGTAGAATTCTTCCCCTGGGAAAAGCTCGACATGGTCCCCACTCTCCGCACCGCCTTCGGACTCTGAAAACCCGGTCTGAGCCATCATCCTATCCTTTCGCGGGGATTGAAAAGCCAGCCCCGACAACGCCTCCGATCACGTTCGTGACACAAACCACCATCATCCCCGGCCCCGACCGGGGATTTCCTCCCGGTACTCTCACGAAAACCGAAGTCGGTGGACCGCACTATGTGCCCTGGAGGTAGGTTTTTGCTGTTTGGGGTAGGAACCAATCGGGGGTTCAACAGCACTTTTGCCCTTTAAAAGCCGTTTCTGCCGTCCACCCACTTCGGTTT
Organism: Bacteroidales bacterium; assembly: GCA_017400135.1. Lineage (GTDB taxonomy): Bacteria > Bacteroidota > Bacteroidia > Bacteroidales > UBA932 > Cryptobacteroides. The sequence continues at coordinate 51,531 of JAFPVJ010000008.1, read as the reverse complement.
TTCCTTTTTTCAAGCCCATCTATTATCAAACAATCGCCGGCCCGATCCGTTCACAGCAGGCGATCCAGATCTTCTTTCTTCAGATAGAGGGCCTTCGCCAGACTCTCGGACTTCCCCGCCATCCCCCTCCGGATCATCCGCGACGCGATTTTCAGCCGGATCTCAATCGGAGCTCCCCGCAAGGAATGGTTGCCATATCTCAGCGACAAGATGTTTCCCGCCTCCCTCAGTTCTTCCATCTTCCTGTATTCCAGATAGGAGCGATTCGTTTCCCTTTTCATCTCCTCCTCGTCCTCCCTCTTGACAAACAGGAAAGCGATAAAAGCCCGGGCACTGACAAATAATCTCTCAACGTGTTGATAATCAACGAAACTTGTAGGCAAGATCGATCCATACTCATCAATTCGCCAGTCCTGCGGCAACAGCGTATTCGTGTGCAGGATCCGAATTTGTTCCCTGTAGGAATAGGCCCCCAGACGCTTCCCGCGCTCCCTGTTAGGCCGTGCGAAAAAGATATTTCCCGAACCCCAGGGATAGTCACCTGGCAAACCCGGGAAAAAATCAAGACAATTGCGGAAGACATACATGAACTTCTGTTTCACTTTCTGCCAGGTCGGTACCGAATCATAGGCCAAAAACAACCCCTCCCCGATTCTGTCAGGATGTCCGTTCAGCTTATGGTACCTGATTATCCGGTTACGCAGACGATCCCGGAACCGTAAAGCCTTCTCTTCCTGTGCAAAGACCAATAAATACATGAAGATGGGTGTCATTCACCGTAACAACCAGAACGGTCACTCCGCTTTGGTAAGCGCAGATAGCCACCGAATTGCGCGCAAATATCTTATCCTCATCGGTCAGGAAGGGAATGTCTGCCCGTTTCCCGTCTGAATAAACATGCCAGTATCCATCGACCGGCCCCTCTTTCCAGTACCTTTCGGGATTCCCCACTGGCCATCTCATTTCCTGACAGTCACTCATCATGATCCAACTATAATTGGCTGCTGCAAAGTTCAGTAGGATTATCCGTGTGAAAAAACTTAACACGGATAATCGTCGTTTTGTTCCCTGGAACGATGCCGGCAGCCGACTTCAGCGGCGAAACAATGCTGATTTTTCGAAAAAAACAGGTTAAAAAGGAAATAAAACGGAGTCACCCGAAGTCGGTCGACCGCACTTTGTGCCCTGGAGGTAAATTTTTGCTGTTTGGGGTAGGAATCAAACGGGGCCTCAACGGCACTTTTGGCCCTGAAAAGCCGATAGTGCTGTCCACCCACTTCGGTTCCACATTTGATGGGACGGGAGAAAAGAGAAGAGGAAGACAGGGAGAAAAGGGAATTGGGAAGAACGCCGGGATCAGCCCCGGTCAAGCTCGCGGCGGATGTCTTTCTCCTTGATGGACTGGCGCTTGTCGTATTCCTTTTTGCCTTTGGCCAGAGCGATGACCAGTTTGGCGTAGCCGTTCTCAGCCACAAAGAGCTTGACGGCGACGATGGTGAGACCCTTTTGCGTGTAGGCACTCCGCAGATGTTTGAGTTCCCGTTTGGTCAGAAGCAACTTGCGGTCGCGGGTGGGCTCGTGCTGGCCCCAGGAGCCCCAGAAGTACTGAGCGATGTTGAGGCCGCGGACATACAGCTGGCCGGAGAGGTCGAAATAGCAATAGGCGTCCTGCAGGGAGGCCTTGCCGGTGCGGATGGATTTGATCTCCGTACCGACCAGCACAATCCCGGCCGTGTAGGTCTCCAGGAACTCGTAGTCGAACGAGGCCCTGCGGTTGGTCACCTGTATTTTGCTTTTCGTTTTCGGCATAACGGCGGCAAAGATAATAAAAAACTAGACTTCCACCCAGTGGATCGTGACGCCGTCGCGCTCCATGCCGCGGAACCAGGTCATCTGGCGTTTGGCGAACTGGTGGATGGCGTTGGAGAGGAGGGCGAACATCTCGTCGTAGGTCAGGATCCCCAGGACGTGCTGGGTGACGAACTTGTACTCCAGACCGTAATAGATCAGGTCCTCGGCGGGGATGCCGCTGTCGAGCAGGCCGCGCACCTCTTCGATCAGACCGTGCTCCAGCCGCTCCCGCAAACGCTTGTCAATCCGTTCGTTACGAACCTCCCGGGACACCAGCGTCCCGATAAAGAACGTCCGCGACGGCAACAGCGAAGGATCCACTGTCGGCTGGTCCTTGCCGAAATCATACCCCCGTGCGGCCGCCTCGATGTACAGGCCCGTGCCGCCGCAGAGCAAAGGAATCCCCCCACGCGAGCGGATGTCCGCATACACCCGCGCAAAGTCTTGCTGATATCGATAAACGTTATATTTACTCCCCGCCGGCGCGATGTCCACCAGATGAACGGGAATCTCCCCGTACTCCTCCAGGTCCTTCCCGCTCCCGATGTCCATCCCGACATACACCTGCCGCGAATCCGCCGAAATTATTTCTACGCCATGGTTCAACTCCCGAGCCAGCTGAACCGAATACCGCGTCTTCCCCGACGCCGTCGGCCCCAGCACGCAGATCATCTCCGTCTCCCCCGACAGGCACGAAGAGAGCAGCGACCGTACATCGATCACCTCCGGCTCCGGCAGCTCCACCGGCATTGTCATTCGGATATGCGGCATAATCAATCAAGCATCCGGCGGCGTAGCGAAATGCCGCGGCCCCTCCACGCTCCGCCAGTAAGCCGCGTCAAACTCCTCCTCAGACGGATGCTCGAACGGCCCCTCGTGGTCCAGCGTAAACGCCAGGTACGTAATCTTGTACCCTTGCGCCCGGAACATCCGCTCATAAAACGTCTGCACTTCGTACAACGCATCTACATCCACAGTCGAAAGGGGGTTGAGCCCGCCTTGCGGGCGAAGGCGCTCCCCAGAGCGCCCGGCGGAGGGCGGGACGGAGCCGCAGGCGATGTCGGTAGCCCGGGAGCCGCGGGGGAAAGTAGGGGGCAGAGCCCCCTCAAAGAATGCATTCCCCGAAGGGTTCTTTTCTGCTCCCCAAACTTCACTGGCTGTCCCGGCATCAAACAAAGACTCTCTCGGCGTGCTATACAAATCCGTCGTCTGCGCCAGCACCCGCAGCCCGTTCCGCCGCGCCACCGCCAGCGAATACTCGTGCAAAAACCGGCTGTCCGTCTTCAGATGCACCACACCCCCCGGCTGCAAAAACCGACGGTACCGCTCCAGAAACACCGGCGAAGTAAGCCGGCTGTTCTCACTCTTCAACTGCGGATCCGAAAACGTCAGCCAAATCTGCGAAACCTCAGAAGGCGCAAAAAACGCCCCGATGAACTCGATCCGCGTCCGCAGAAACGCCACATTCCCCAACTGGTGCTCGTGCGCATACTTCGCCCCCTTCCACAGCCGCGCCCCCTTGATGTCCACGCCGATGTAATTGCACCCAGGCTCCCGCCGCGAAAGATCGATCGTATACTCCCCCTTCCCGCAACCCAGCTCCAAGACAATCGGCCGCGGCGCATCAAACATCGTCGCATTCCACTGCCCCTTCACCGCATGGTCGCGCAGGTTGAAAAACCCGTCCGCCAGCAGCTCCGAAGCCGAAGGCTGCAGCAGGCAGGAGAACGTCTCATTCTCCGCAAACTTCCTGAGCTTGTCGTGTCCCATGACGAGCCAAATAAACGAATCAATACGTCCGGCCGCAGATCAGCCCCATTCCCTTCAATCCCTCGGCCCGCGCCCGCACCGACAGCTGCCAGAGCCCGTATTCCACCGGCTCCAGCCCCGCCCGGTAAGGCACCACCAGCGAAACCGACGCGTCATAAAACAGCGTCTCGCTGTACACGGCCCCCGACGGCGAAGTCATATACACCCGGATCGGAAAGCCCGGCGGCGAAAGCCGCGACTCCAGCCGCGTATAAAAGGAAAGGTCGTACGTGCAGAGCGAATCGCTCATGTCCACCGTGAAATCGAACTGCCCGCTCCCGTCGTCGAAGACAAACTGCTCCGTCGACACCGGACGCTTGCAGCCAGCCACCCAACAGAGGAGCAGCACGCCCAACATCCCAAACAAAAGACTACGACGCATCACCATTCCCCTTCTGGCCCTTGCCGCCCTTGCCCTTCTTGCGGTTGCGACCGCCCCGGCTCTTTCCGCGCGGCTTATCGAAACGCGTGATGCTGTCGTCGCCCACGGCATCGATGAAATCCGGCGCCGAAAGCTCCGGTTCGCTGCGCAGCGACTCCGGCTTCAGGCCGTTGCGGTTCATCTTGATCACCTCCTGCACTTCGGCGGCCGTCAGCGCATACAGGTCTGTCATCGACCCCTTCTCATAGGAGAAGAACATCATCCCCCGCAGCACATCCGTCTTGACCAGATAGGCCAGGCCGTCCTCGAACTCCAGCGGCTCGCTGACCCGCGGAATCCGCGACTGCGCATCCTGGTAAGTCGCCACCTCATAGTTCAGGCAGCACTTCAGCTTACCGCACTGCCCCGCCAGCTTCTGCGGGTTCAAAGACAAATCTTGCACCCGCGCCGCACCCGTCGTAATCGACTGGAAATTAGTGATATAGTTCGCGCAGCAAAGCTCCCGTCCGCACACGCCCAGACCGCCGATCAGGCCCGCCTCCTGGCGTGCGCCGATCTGCTTCATCTCGATGCGGATGCGGAATTCCTCGGCGAACACCTTGATCAGCTGCCGGAAATCCACGCGCCCGTCGGCGATGTAGTAGAAAATCGCCTTCGTCCCGTCGCCCTGGAACTCCACGTCCCCGATCTTCATCTCGAGGCCCATCTCCGTCGCGATCTGCCGCGCCTTGATCATCGTCTCGTGCTCCCGGGCGATCGCCTCCTGCCACTTGTTGATGTCGAACGACCGCGCCTTGCGGTAGATCTTCTTGAACTCCGTCGTCGCAGGATCGATGCCCTTGCACTTCATCTGGCGCGCCACCATGGCCCCTTCGAGCGTCACGATGCCCAGGTCATGGCCGGTCGCCGCCTCCACGACGACCAGGTCGCCCTGCTTGACGCTCTGGCCGGAGGCATTGGTATAGAATCCCTTGCGCGTATTCTTGAAACGCACCTCGAACAGGTCCTTGTAGCTCGCCTGCGGCACCCCCTTGAGATAATCGTAATCCCGGAGCTTGCAGCAGCCGCGCCGGTACGTGCATTCCTGCTCGCCGGTCGCGACATCCGTCGTCACCGTGCAGCCGCGGAAGCAGTCGTACTGTATCGAATCTTTTTCGTTGCTCATAACACGAACATTTTATTGACCAGATCGCACAGGACGATCTTGGCGTTGACATTCCGGTCGACCAGCATCGCGCCGCGGTCCAGCTGCGGCAGGATCGTCCGGGCAAAAGAGCGTTTCAGCTGGGGAGCGAAACGCCGTGCGAGCGCCATTTCCTCCTCGGAGGCCCCCGCGATCTCAGTCAGTCCCTGCTGCACGAGGAACACGTTCCTCAGCGTCCGGGACGCATATTTCAGGAAATCCTTGATCCGCTCCCGCGAAGGCAGGGCGGCGATCGCCTCCCCCGCCTCCAGGGCCGCGGACAGATCCTTGCCCGTGACAGACTCCAGCAGGGAACCCATCAGTTCCAGTTCCTCCGCCTCATCCTCGCCGGGCGCCGCATCCGGGCGCCGCACCGGCACCAGGCGGATGTGCTGGCAGCGGGACGCGATCGTCGGCAGCACCTTCTCGGGCGCATGCGTGACCAGCAGGAACAGCGTGCGCTCCGGCGGCTCCTCGATCGACTTCAGCAGGCGGTTGGCCGCGTCCGCATTCATCTTCTCCGGCAGGTAGACCACCACCGCCCGCCAGCCGCCCTCGAGCGACTGGAACGCCAGGCGGCCCAGGATCTCCCGCGCGTCGGCGACCGAAATCAGGGACGACTTGCCCTCGATTCCCAGCGCCTCGTTCAGGTCCCTTTCCGTGAAGAAAGGATTCGCCAGCACCAGCTCCCGCCACTGCTTGACATACGAGAGCGAAGTGGGCTTGGCGCTCGACGGAATCAGCGACCCGCCCGTCACCGGATAGACGAAATGCACGTCGGGGTGGATCAGCTTGGAGATCTTGTTGCAGGCCGGGCACACGCCGCAGGAATCGGGCAGCGCATCCTCCGCCGGCTCGTCCAGCAGGCTCAGCTGCTCTCCGCCCTGCCCCCGGTTCGGGCACCAGAGGTACTGCAGGAACGCGATGCACATCGGCACCGCCCCGCAGCCGTCATCCTCGTGAAAGAGAATCGCATGCGGGACTTTGCCGGCATCCACCATCCCGGCCAGGGCGCGCTTCACGCCCTCATTCCCCTGTATCTCGGCAAACCTCATTTCTGTCTTTCCCCTATGAAATCCGCCAGGGACGCCAGCAGCTCCACCGCCTCCCCCGCAGGGAAAGCTCCGAGCGCCTCCTTGGCCTTGGCGATATATTCCTCCAGGACGGATTCCGCATACGCGATGCCTTCCTTTTCGAAGACGAACGAGCGGATCCGTTCATAATGCTCCGGATGGACGTCTATTTCGCAGACCATCCGGCGGACCTCCCGGTCCTCATCCCCGCCGACCTGCTGCAAGGCTCCGAGCAGCGGCAGGGTGATTTTCTTCTCGTGCAGGTCCAGCCCCACGGGCTTTCCCAGCGCATCGGTGGCCGTATAATCGAGGATGTCATCCTTGATCTGGAAGGCGATCCCCGCCCGCACCCCGTACTCCCGGGCCGCCTCCACCAGCGTCTCGGATGCCCCGGCGCAAAGGGCCGCAGACACGCAGGACGCCTCGAAAAGCGACGCCGTCTTGGAATAGATGATGCGGAAGTAATCCTCCCGCGACGTATCCCCCTGCACCGCTTTCTGCAACTGCAACATCTCCCCGGAAGCCAGGTCGGACAGGGTCTTGGAGAAGATGCGCGTGACCCGGTCGCTGCACGGACCGCAGTCCAGGATCAGCTCCATCGCCTTGACCAGCCAGTAATCCCCCAGCAGGACCGACGCGTTGGCCCCCAGGATGGAAGAAGTCGTCGGAATGCCCCGGCGCTCCTCGCTGCAGTCGGCCACGTCGTCGTGCAGGAGGGTCGCATTGTGCAGCAGTTCCGCCGCCGCAGCCACCTTCCGGCCGCCTTCCGACACCGTCCCCCCGCAGGCGCGGGAGAACAGCAGGGACATCGCCGGCCGTATCATCTTCCCGCCGTGGGAAAGGATACGCTCATTGGCCTCGTTGAGCAATCGGATGTCGCTCTGCAACACGGTGCGCATCTGGCGGCTGACCTCTGTCCAGTCGTCCAGCAGGAAACGGGCGTGATCCTTTCTGAAATCCATTTAAAGCAGTGCCTCGAATTCCTCGACCGTGTCGACGAAATAGGCGATGGAGCGCGTCTGCGCATCCAGCATCCCCGTCTCCACATAGAAGTCGAGCAACTCTTTCAATTTGTCATAAAAACCGTCCACGTTGACCGCGATGACCTTGCCCCGGAATACACCCAGCTTGGCCAGGGTCAGTGTTTCGAAGTATTCGTCCAAGGTGCCGATTCCGCCCGGGAGCGCCACCACGACGGTCGCGTCGTCCCGCAGCCGCTCCTTGCGTTCGGCCATGGTATCCGTCCACAGCAGTTCGTCCAGATCCGGATGCACGACCTCCGTCATGAAGCGCGGCAGCACGCCCTTGGTCCGGGCGCCGCACGCCTTCGCGGTATCGACCACGACCTTCATCGTGCCCTTCGTCGTGCCGCCCGAAGAGATCGCATATCCACGCAAACAAGCTGCACGGACAAAATCCCGGGCAGCCTGGTTGTACTTGGGGTCGATGTCGAAACTCGCCGAGCAGAAAAAGACGGCTACCTTTCCCTCCATCGGCTAGAAGAAGATTCCCGCCGTGAAGGTAAGGCCGCTGAAGCCCTTCGCCTTCACCTTGTCGGTGATGTCGCTCCACTGCGAAGCATCCTCGAAGTTCCAATAGTACTTGAAGGACACCTGCACGCGGTTGTAGATCTCGATGCCGGCACCGACGCCGACGCCATACTCTACGCGGGACTTCATGTTAGCCCAGTCCACCTTGGTTTCCCCATTGTTGATGACCTTCTTTCCCGTCACGGCATAGCCGACGAACGGCTCCGCCAGCACGTACGGACGCAGCAGCAGGAGATCGGGACCCCATTGGATCTGGACCGGCAGCTCGACATAGCCGAACTTGCCCGCCTGATCCTTGAAGACGTCGCTGTCGGCGCCCTCCCAGTTGAAGCCCTTGACGTTGTATACCAGCTCCGGCTGGAGGTTGAATCCGGCTATCAGCGGGATGTTGTAAGCGACGCCTGCGTGGACACCCGCGCTGGACTTGAAGCTCATTTCCTTCATCTTCAAGCTCGAAGATGTGTAACCGCCGATGAGGCCGAAGCCCTCGGCGAATGCGGTGGCGCTGAAAAGCAACGCGGCCGCGATGACCAAAAGTCTTTTCATGTTTTAAGCGATGGAATTGATGATGGATACGATCTCATCCTTGGAGACGACGCCGACCCGCTTGTCCACGACCTCGCCGTTCTTCAGGAAGATCAGGGTGGGGATACTCATGATGCGGAACTGCATCGCGATCTCCTCCGCGTCATCCACGTTGCACTTCGCGACGGTGATCTTGTCGGCATACTCGTCCGCAATCTCATCCACGGTGGGGGAAAGGATACGGCAGGGTCCACACCAGGTGGCCCAGAAGTCGATCATGACGGGCTTGTCGCCAGCGACCAGCTCCTCGAAATTGGTATTGGTAATAACTTTTGCCATAATATTGGTTTTAATGAATTACAAATATACTGATTTTAGTAATGCGAGACAATATCCCAAACGAAGGCCCGTAATCCCAGATCCGGGGAAGCCTTGTCCGCCGCCTCCAGGTCAGAAAGCAGCTCGGGGACCAGCGCATCCTCCACCATCGTCAGCACCGCCATGTTCTGCACCGGCCACGCGTGGTTGCCGTAATGCGGCTCCCCGTCCACGCTCCCCCGCCCCAGGATGTCATTCCAGCGCGTGAAACCCCGCTGCCCGCGGGCCTCCAGCAAATCGACGATCTCGTCGTTATAAGCCTGGTTGAAGGCTATGAATACCGCTTTCATCGTTCACTCTTTTTAGCAAGTTTCTTGTTCCGGCGCTTCTCCTGACGCAGCGTGAACGCGCAATACACCGTCGGGATCAGCACCAGCGTAATCAAAGTCGAGACCGACAGGCCCCAGCATACCGTCGTGCCCAGGCCGTTCCACATCTCCGAACCCTCGCCCCGGCCCAGCGCCATCGGCGCCATGCCCAGGACCGTGGTCAGCGTCGTCATCAGGATCGGGCGCAGGCGGCTCCGGGCGGCCGTCACCGACGACTCGACGACTCCCATTCCGCGCTCGCGGCACAGGATCGTGTAGTCGATCAGCACGATGCCGTTCTTCACGACGATGCCCAGCAGGATGATGATGCCGATCATGCCCATCATGCCGAGCGCCATCCCGTGCGCCTTCAGGCCCAGCAGGACGCCCACCAGCCCGAACGGCACCGAGAACATGATCACGAACGGCGCCATGAACGACTCGAACTGCGACGCCATCACCATATAGACCATGATGACGATCAGCAGGATCAGGACGATCAGCTCCGAGAACATCTCCTGCTGGTCCTCATAGTCGCCCGCGATCAGCACGCTCAACTCGGACGGGATGTCCGAAGCGTCGATGATCTTCTGCGTCGCCTTGACCGCCTCCGACAGGGCCTTGCCCCGCGCCACGATGCCGGTCACCGTGATCAGTCGCTCACGGTCCTTGCGCTCGATGGTCGGCGGCACCTTGGTCTCCACGATCGTGCCCAGTTCCTTCATCCGGACGGGCTTGCCCATCGCATTGTAGACGATGATGTTCTCCAGGTCCTCGACACTCGTCCGGAACTCCGGCGCATAACGCACGCGGATGTAGTATTCCTCGCCGTCCTCGCGGTAGAACGAAGCGATCGCACCGCTCATCGCCGCACTGAAAGCCGTGCCTGCCGTGCTGGAATTCAGCCCGTTGAGCGCCAGCTTGGTACGGTCGAAATCGATCTGATACTCAGGCGTATACTGGTCGCGGCTGACCAGCACCTGGGTGTAACAGGGATCCGCGAACATCTTTTCGCGCAGGTCCGCCGCCACCCGGTCGGTGGCCTCGAAGTCGTAGCCGTAGACCTCCACCTCGACCCGCGACATGCCGCCCATGCCCATGCCGCCCTCGGACACGTTCGCCTTGCGGATTTCCGGGAAGTCGGCCAGGATGCCGCGGATCACGTCCGCCAGTTCGGCCGTACTTCGCTTGCGGTCCTCCATGCTGCCGACGTTGATGTTCATCGTCAGCACGTGCGTGCCGTTGTTCTGCATGCTCGCGAAGGTATTCTCCGAATCCGCCTGACCGAATGTGTAATTGAAGCGCTGGATCTCAGGGATCGCGGCACAGATCCGGTCATACAGGCGTTCGGCGACATCCGCCGTGACGCTCTGGGCCGTACCCACGGGCAGTTCGATGGTCGCTCGCAGGCGTCCGTCGTCGCTGTAAGGGAAGAATTCCGTCTTCAGTCCCGGCACGCAGAGGGCCAGGGTCGCCGCAAAGATGACCGTGGCGCCCAGGATGACCGCCGTCCGGTGCGACGTGGCCCAGCCGATCAGACGCGCATAACCCCGCGCCACGGCGTCCAGGGCCCGGTTGACGGGGCCGAAGATGGCGTTGTGCAGCTTGCCGGTCTTGGGGCCGGCCTTCAGCATGCGCGAGCACAGCATCGGAACCAGGGTCAGGGCCGCCGTCGTCGAGACGATCATGATGATGCTGACGATCCAGCCCAGCTGGCGGAACATCAGGCCCGCCCGGCCCCGGATCATCGTCAAGGGCAGGAAGACGCAGAGCATCGTCAGCGTGGAAGCCACGACGGAGATACCCACCTCGCCCGTCGCGTGGACGGCCGCCTCCTTGGGCTTCTCGCCGCGTTCCAGGTGGGTGGAAACGTTCTCCAGGACGACGATGGCGTCGTCCACGACCATGCCGATCGCGATCGAGAGCGCCGACATCGAGATGATATTCAGCGTGTTGCCCGTCGCGAAGAGATAGACCAGCGAGGCGAGCAAAGCGATCGGGATCGACAGGACGATGATGAAGGTCGCCCGCCAGCGTCCGAGGAAGAGGAATACCACCAGCATCACGACCAGGAAGGTGATCAGGATGGTCTCCTTCAAGGTGTTGATCGTATTGATGATGTTGGTCGAAGAGTCGACGACGGTGATGATTTTGATATCGGAAGGCAGCGTCGGCTTGATCCGCTCGAGAGTCTTCTTGACACCACGGATGACGTTGACCGTGTTGGCGCCGCTCTGTTTCTGGATCACGATACCCGCCGAACGGGTGCCGTTGGTGTAGGATTCCTGCTCCTTCTCTTCCTTGCCGTCACGCACGGTCGCGATGTCACGCAGGTAGACCGTACGTCCGCCGGCGGAGCCGACGACGATGTCCAGCAGCTCGGAGGGGTCGTTGAATTCCTTCTGCACGCGCAGGTTGTAGGTCTCGGAGCCGATGTCGATGTTGCCGGAAGGGAGGTTGCGGTTCTCGGCCGCGATGATGGAAGCGATCGTGCTGACGCTCAGGCCGTAAGCCTGCAGCTTGCTGGGATCGCAATACACCTGGATCTCACGCGTCGGGGCGCCGTTGATGCCCACCGTACCCACGCCGTTGACGCGGGCCAGCGGGGTCGCCACCTTGTCGTCCAGGATCTTGTCCAGGCCCGGAAGCGACTCCTCGGCCGTCGCCGACAGGATCATGATCGGCATGTCGTCGGCGCTGAACTTGAAGATGACGGGCACCGTCACTCCGTCCGGCAACTGGGAGTTGACTGCGTCCAGCTTGTCCCGGACGTTGTTGGTCGCCTCCTCGATGTCGATGCCATACTCGAATTCCAGGGTCAGGATGCTGACGTTCTCCTTCGACCGGGAGGTCAGTTTCTTGAGGTTCGCGACGCCGTTCAGCGAGTTCTCCAGGAGCTTCGTCAGGTTCTGCTCGATATCCGCGGCGCTCGCTCCCTGGTAGGACGACATCACCATGATGACGTTGGAGTCGAACTCCGGGAACTGGGCGATCGAGGTCTTCGAGAGCGAGAAGATGCCGAAGATCATGAAGGCGATGAATACCAGCGCCGTCGTGACCGGATGCTCTACCGCACTTCTGTAGATGCTCATACCGTCTCCTCCCTACATTGCGACCTTGGAGCCGTTCCGCAGCGCGGAATGGCCTTTCACCACGACCCGCTCCCCTTCGGAGAGGCCCTCGAGGATCTCATATTCGCTGCCGATGTGGCGGCCCGGCGTGACCGGCACGATGTCGACCGTCTCCTCGGGACCGACGACATAGACCACGCGCACGCCGCTGCCCTGCTGCTTCTGCACGGCCACGTCCGGCACCACGATGCTGCGCCGCACCTCGAAGGTCACCTTCACGCGGGCGTACATTCCCGGGCGCAAGGCGCAGTCGCCGTTGGGCACCAGGACCTCGGCGGTGAAGGTGTGCGAAGCCGCGTCGATCGTCGGATAGATGCGTCCCACCTTGCCGGTGAATTCCCGGCCGGGCAGCGCGTCGACCGTCAGGGTCACGGCGTCGCCCCGGTGCAGACGGGTGTATTCCGACTCGCTGATGCCCACGAGGAGCTTGACGGGCGTGATCTGTTGGACCACGTACAGCGGGGAACCCATCGCATACATGTCGCCCCTGTCATAGCCGCGCGCCGTCACGACGCCGCTGATCGGCGAACGCAGGATCGTGTTCTCCAGCAGGTTCTGGTAGGAGGACTTGCTGACCTTGTACGCCAGCTCCACGGCCTCGAAATCGGACTGCGACACGCCGCCTTCCTGAAGGAGGGTGCGCAGGCGGCTGAGCTCCGTCGAGTCATTGACCAGCTTCAGGCGGGCCTGGTCGAGGTTCAGCGCATCCATTTCGGCCAGGATCTGGCCCTTGCGGACGAAATCGCCCACTTCGACGTTGATCTTCTTGATGCGCCCGCCGCTCTGGGGGACGATGTTGTTGATGGCGTATGCCTGGACCGTGGACGAATAGACCTCGTCCTGGGGCACGTCGCGGTACTGAGCCACGGCGATCTCCACCTTGACGGGACCGTCGCTTCCCGGCATTCCGGCCGGGGCGGCCTTTGCGTTTTGCGTGGCCTGTGTGGCCTTTCCTCCGTTCTTTCCCGCACACGCGGCGACCGTCACGGCCGCAGCAAGGATCAGGGCAATCTGAAAGAATCGTTTCATATCTTGTGTTGTATTATTCCGTGAAATCATAGCCCAGCGTTTCCTCCAGATTCGCCTTCGCCAGCACGAACTCGTAGATCGCCTGCGACACGGCGAGCTGCGCCTGGGTCAAGGCCAGCTGCGCGCTGTTCAGGTCCGTGATCGTGCTCCGGCCCACCTGGTAGGACTTGGCCGCGATGTCGTACGCCTTGCGCGCCGTCTCCTCCGCGACCTGCGCCGCCTGGTAGCTCTTCATCTTCGTCTCCATCTGGCTCAGGTACTGGCCCACGGCGATTTTCAGCTGTCGCTCCGTGTCGCGCAACTGCATCTGCAGCTCGTCCCGCTGCACCTGCGCCTGCTTGACGGCGTGATACCGGCGGCCGCCCGCGAAGATCGGCACCTGCAGGCTCAGCCCCACGAAGGAATACGGCGACCAGCGGTACTCGCTGAAATTGAAGTCGTTGGTCATCGCGTTGATGCTGTAATTGAAACTCAGCGCGAGGCTCGGCAGCGAGGCATACTGCTGCAGCTTGACCGCATTCGCCAGCTCCTCGGCCTGGATGGCCAACTGGCGCATCGTCGTATTGTCGTCCAGGGAAACGTCGTCATGGGAATGAATGTCATAGAACATCTCCCCCGCCCAATCCGGCAGTTCCCCGGCCACGTCGATCTCCGTGTCCAGGTCCATCCCCAGGATCGCCTTCAACTGCCATAGCGCCAGCGCCACCTGGTTCGCCGATTCATAGACCTGCGGAATGGCATTCTGCACCGTGGCTTTCGCCCGGTTGTAATCCAGTTCGGACGCCTTCTGCACATTGAAACGCCGCTCGGTCTGCGTGAAACTCTCGAGCGCGTTATCGTAAACTTCCTGATAAACCTTGAGGGCCTCCTTCGCCAGCAGAACGCCGTAGAAGGCCTGTTTGACCTGCGTCACCATCGCCAGGCGCGACGACCGCGCCTTCTCCACCGCCAGCTCCACATCCTGACCCGCCACCTCGAGACTCTTCCAAAGCTGGGCATTCACCAGCGGCAGCGAAGCCGACACACCCGTCGAGAATGTATTCCAACGGCCCACCTCGATACCGCCTCCCGCCGTCCGGCCGTTGCCGGAACCTTGTCCGGAAGCCCGCGTGACGGGATTATTGAGCATTTCCAGCGCCGCACCCGTCTGCTCCTCGCCACCCTCCGCCATGCCGCTCAGCGAGCCCATGTCGAAATCCATGTACATCACCTGCTTCTTGATCGTCCTCTGATACGAAGCCGACCCGTCGATCTGCGGGAACAGCGACGCATACGTCCCCTTCCGCGCATATTGTGCCCGCTCCACCTCCTTATCCGCCACCTTCACCGACACATTCTCGCTCAAAGCAATCTTCAGCGCATCCTCCAGCGTCAGCACCAGCGTCTCCTCCCCAGAGGTACCGATATTTCCCACCAGACTCCCGGAATTCAAGATCCCGGTCTGTCCTCCCTGGCTCCCATCACTCGGAGAACTGGTTTGCGATCCCTGGCTCCCCTCACTTCGGGTCCCGGTCTGACTTCCCTGGTTTTCCAGAGCAGCCCGGCCCGTCAGATCGACCGTCCTGTCAGTCCGGTCCACCACCTTGTTAGACCCGCCCGGATCCACCTTCTCTTTCTGCTTATACTGCGCTCCCGCCACTTGCGGCATCAGCACCAGCATCGCCGCCACAATCGAAATATATCGTCTCATAAAAAGCTTATAATCAACACACTACTAAAAATCAACCATCCAAACATCCTGCACAACCTGACACAAAGCAACACCTCGTCCCCTCCCTCCCCACGTCTCCTATCGCGTATCAACTCCCCGACTCCTACCGCGTTAAAACGCGCACGTCACGCACGAGCCAATAAATGCTGCAAAAATTACACCATACCACCCGCCCTCGAAGACACATAAAAAACAATCCTCCCAGCCCTCCCGATGACCGAAAAGCTCTTTAGGCCACAGAAAGCTTACAAACTTACAACTATTGGAATCCCCCCACAAGTATAATCCCCCAACAACCAGAAAACGATCTGGCGGACGAGAGAAATCTCTATGACAACCAGAAAATACCCTGGTGAACGTGAATCTCAAGGAAAACCATAGTTAGTTGAAAGCACTTACGGCCACAGAAAGCGATTTCTGCTGTTTAGGGTAGGCTTCACCCTAGGGGTAAACAGCACTTTCTTTCCCCAGAGGCCGATTCTGCTGTCGACCAACTTCGAAACTACCCACAGTAGGAAAAGCGAGGCCCGACGAAGGAAGCGGTGACAAAGGCACGACGGCGTCTGTCTCAGGGCAGGAGGGTGCGGGGGTGCGGGGGCGTGAGCTCCCGCGCTCACGGGAAGCGGGAGGGGCCCGCCGGAGACAAGCGGTCGAAGACCGCGCAGGAAACGGTGGGAGGGTCCGGAGCGAACGAAGTGAGCGGAGTCCCCCGCGCCCCCGCACCCTCCTGCCTTAGATTAGCTAGATTAGTTGTCCCTCAGACTCTTGGCGTAATGCGTGAGTGCGGCCTTCTGCTTCGGCGCCTCAGCGGGATGCACCGCCCGCGCCGGCGTCTTAGAAACGAACGACCAGACCAGCAGCGCCACCCCCGCCAGAACGAACGGGATCGACAGCAACTGCCCCATATTCAGCGCCATAGTCCTCTCGAAATCCACCTGCGGCTCCTTGATGAACTCAATCAGGAAACGCATCCCGAAACACCCCACCAGGAACAAACCGAAAAAGAACCCCCGGTGCACCTTATCCAACCGCTTCCAATAAATCCACACCATCACCAGCCCCAGGATCAGATAACTCAACGCCTCATACAACTGCGTCGGATGCTTCGGCTCCGTCTCTCCCCGCCGGTCAAAGAAGAACCCCCACGGCAGCGACGTCACATCCCCGTAAATCTCCGAATTGAACAGATTCCCCAAGCGGATGAAACACCCCGCAAACGCCACCGCGATGCACAGGTGATCCATGATCCACAGATAATCGAAATCATGCTTCCGCCCGTAATGATGCGCGAACCACCACATCGCCAGCAGCAGCGCGATCGCCCCGCCGTGACTAGCCAGACCCCCCTTCCAAGGCATGAAAATCTCCCAGAAACCCTTCCAGCTCCCGAAATAATAATCCGGCTGATAAAAGCAGCAATGCCCTAGCCGAGCCCCCACGATCGTCGCCGCCAACAGCGTGTACAGCAACGGATCCAGCAGCTTCTCCGGGATCCCCTCCCGCTTGAAAAACCACTTGAAGATATACCAGCCCAGGATGAACCCCGCCACAAACAGCAGCGAGTACCAGCGGATCTCCAGGCTCCCGATGTGGAACATCACCGGATCCACATGCCAATGCACGAACAACATGGCTTACTCGCGGATTGCCGCGATACCCGGCAGCTCCTTGCCCTCGATCGCCTCGAGCATGGCGCCACCGCCGGTGGAAACGTAACTCACCTTCTTCGCGAAACCCATCTTCGTCACCGCCGCGACCGAATCGCCGCCGCCGACCAGGGTGTAAGCACCCTTCGCCGTCACCTCGGCCAGATCTTTCGCCACGGTCAGCGTGCCGTTCGCGAACTTATCGATCTCGAACACGCCCACGGGGCCGTTCCACAGGATCGTCTTGGAAGCATCCAGGATGCCCTTCCAACCCTTCAGGGTCTCGGGACCGGCATCCACACCCTCCCAGTCGGCGGGAATTTCCCGGGACGGGAACACCTTCGTCTTCGCCTCATTCGAGAACTCCTGCGTGCAGACCGCATCCTGCGCGATGCTCACGTTCACGCCCTGAGCCTTCGCAGCCTCCAGGATCGCCAGCGCATCGGGGATCAGGTCATCCTCGTGCAGAGACAGGCCGATCTGGCCGCCCGTAGCCTTGATGAAAGTATAACCCATGCCGCCGCCGATGATCAGGTTGTCCACCTTGCCGACCAGGTTCTTCAGGACCGCCAGCTTGGAAGACACCTTCGAACCGCCGATGATAGCCGTCAGCGGGCGCTCAGCGTTCTTCAGGACGTTGTCGATCGCCTTGATCTCACCCTCCATCAGATAGCCGAACATCTTGTCGTTCGGGAAATACTTCGCGATGAGCGCGGTCGAAGCGTGGGCGCGGTGAGCCGTGCCGAACGCGTCGTTGATATAGCAGTCCGCGTAGGAAGCGAGCTTGGCGGTAAACGCCTTCTGGCTCTCCTTCACGACCGCCTTCGCCGCCTTCTTCTCCTCGTCGGAAGCATCCTCCGCCAGACCGCGGGGCTTGCCTTCCTCCTCCGCATAGAAACGCAGGTTCTCCAGCAGGAGCGCCTCGCCCGGCTTCAGAGCCGCAGCCTGCGCATCCGCCTTCTGGCAGTCCGGAGCGAACTGGACGGGCACGCCCAGCTTCTCGGACACGTGGTCCACGATATGCTTGAGGGAGAACTTCGCATCCACGCCCTTCGGACGTCCGAGGTGGGACATGATGATGAGGGCGCCGCCCTTCTCCAGGACCTTCTTCAACGTGGGGATGGCAGCCCGGATTCGGGTGTCGTCGGTAATTTCGAAATTCTCATTGAGCGGGACGTTGAAATCCACGCGGACGATGGCTTTCTTGCCGGTGAAATCGTAGGAATCGATAAACTGTTGCATATAATCAGAAATTGTATTTACAATCAAGCCTACAAAAGTAACAACTTATTCCCGTTTCTCAAAATTTGCTACCTTTGCAAAAAACAGAGCCGACATGCCCGTCCAGAAACTCTCCGTCACGACCTACATGGCCGACGTCCGCAACCTCCTCCGCCCCGTCTCCTTCATGGACATCGCCCAGGAGATCGCCACCATCGGCGCCCAGGAACTCCACTTCGACGACAGCGTCACCGTCGCCACCCACAACGCCGTCTGGGTCCTCGCCCGGATGCACGTGCGCTTCCTCCGCATGCCTGTCCGCTACGAGAAAATCGCCCTCGAGACCTGGCACAAGGGCATCAGCTCCGTCTTTTTCCTCCGCGACTACCGCGTCCGCGACGAGCAAGGCAACGACCTCATCGACGCGACCAGCTCCTGGGTCATCATGGAAAAAGACGCCCGCCGGATGCTGCGCCCCGACGGCTTGACCGACATCATTCCCCCGGATCCCCAACAGCCCGGCCACGCCATCGAGACCCCCGCCCAGAAGATCGTCATCCCCCGCGGCACGGCCCTCGAAAAGGTCGCCGACCACCCCGTGCGCTACTCCGACGTGGACTCCAACCACCACGTCAACAACACCCGCTACACCGCCTGGGCGATGGACTGCCTCCCCGACTCCCTGACCTTCGACCACTCCCTGAAAGAGATCGAAATCAACTTCAACCGCGAAGCCCGGCCCGGCGAGACCGTCTCCCTCTTCCACGCCGAAGCCGACGGCGCCCACTTCGTCGAAGGACGCGTCGCCGACGCCCAGATCTTCATCTGCAAAATGACCTTCTAAGCCATGACCATCGAATACCCCGGCACCTTCTGGAAAGACTACGAACTCCTCGACAGCGGAAACGGCGAAAAGCTTGAGCGCTTCGGCTCCTACGTCCTCGCCCGTCCCGAGCCCAAGGCCCTCTGGACCCCCTCCATGGGCAGCGCCGAATGGACCAAAGCCACCCACACCCGCTTCAAGCCCGGCGCCGGATTCGCCAAGGCAGGCAAGGAAGACAGCGGCACCTGGGAGCGCCTCCGCAAGATGGACGACCAGTGGTATATCCGCTACGCCGGCGCCCAGAAAGGCCTGGACTTCACCCTCCGCCTCGGCCTGACCGCCTTCAAGCACGTCGGCGTATTCCCCGAGCAGGCCCCCAACTGGGAATTCATCTATCGGGAGACCTCCGGTCTCGCCAAATTTGAGGGGGCTCTGCCCCCTACTATCCCCCGCGGCTCCCGACCTACCGACATCGCCGGCTCCGCCAGCTCCGTCCCGGTCTCCGCCGGGCGCTCTGGGGAGCGCCTTGTCAAGCGCCCTAAAGTGCTGAACCTCTTCGCCTACACCGGCGCCGCCTCCCTGGCCGCCCGGGCCGCCGGCGCCGACGTCACCCACCTCGACTCCGTGCGCCAGGTCGTCACCTGGGCCCGCGGCAACATGGAGCGCAGCGGCCTCCAGGACATCCGCTGGGTCGTCGAAGACGCCATGAAATTCGCCAAGCGCGAAGCCAAGCGCGGCAACCGCTACCAAGGCATCATCCTCGATCCCCCCGCCTACGGCCACGGCCCCGACGGCGAGAAATGGAAACTCGACGAATGCCTCTTCGACATGCTCCGGACCGTATCCCAGATCCTCGAGCCCAAAGACAGCTTCCTCGTCCTCAACCTCTATTCCAACGGCTACTCTCCCCTCCTCGGCGAGACCACCCTCCGGGAAGCCTTCAAGCTCAAGGGAGAATACCAAATGGAAAGCGGGGAGCTCGCCTTGCGTGACCGCTTCGGCAAAGCCCTCCCGCTCTCCATCTTCGTGCGCCTCAGGCGCTAACTGGCCGGCGCCGCTTGAGGGGTCGCCACCGGCTCATCGTCCTCGATGACCGTCTGGCCGGACAGGACCTTCTTCAGATTCTCTTCGATCATTCCGGCGAAGCTCGACTCGCCGTCGTCCTTCAGCGCATTGATCAGATAATAGACATAATTGGCGCAGGACTCCAGATTCTGCTTCTCATAAGGGTAGAACTGCTTGTAGAAGCGCGCCGACGTCAGGATCTGGTCCGCCAGCTCCGCCGCCAGCTTCAAGCCCTTCTCCCGTTCGCCCAGGAGCAGATAGTCGTCCACCATCTGGATCACCATGTAATCGTTGGCCGAGAAACCGAGGCACAGCGACTCCAGCGGATAGGTCTCCGCCGGAATGCACTCCTGGCACATATCCAGCATCTCCTTCGCCCGGTCATACTGGTGATCGATCATGCAGGCGTTGGCCGCATTGAGGAAGATACTCCGCTGCGCCAGCACGCCCAGGTGCGTGATCAGGTTCTGGTAATCCACGAAATAATCCTGCCGCTTCAGCGCATCCCAGCTGTAGACCTCCTTCATCTGGTGGTAGAGCCGGTCCGTGTCCACCTTGCCCGGAGAGATGCTGCCCGGTTTGTTGCGGAACGGGATCAGATGCGTCGAGAAGCCGTCATACATCAGATAATCCTTGAGTCCGATGTCCAGGTCGCCGCCCGAGTTCAGCATGTGGATCGGCCTGTCCCACTGATAGTTGGACAGCAGGTCCAGCATAAAGAGCTCCGGCTTGGTCAGGTAATTCTTGCCCTCCGGAATCTGGAGCGTGATCTCGTCCTGGATCAGGTCGGCGAACTTCTCCGGCACGATGCCAGACTTCAGGGCGTTCTCCTTATTGACCGGGATGACGATCTTGCGCGAAATGATGAAATCCGCCTTCCGCCCGCCGGCCAGGGAGACCTTGATGTCCGGGTGGCGGAAGATGTCCATCACATCCTTCAGCATCATCGGCTGATTCTTCGTATCATAGATATAGACGTACTCGTTGGTACCGTAGAGATACATGCTGTGCGGGATGCTCAGGTCCAGCGGCGCGGACTGGTTGCACGCCCAGGTCATCTGGTCGATGTGCCAGTCGGTGCCCAGCAGCGAGGTGTTGCAGATACGCACGTCGGGACGCACCTCCTCCACCTCCTGGGCATACCAGAGCGGGAAGGTGTCGTTGTCGCCGTGGGTGATCAGGATGCCGTTCGGGCCCACCGAATTGAGGTAGTTGCGCGCCATCTCGACCGCCGTGTAGCGGTTGCTCCGGTCGTGGTCGTCCCAGTTCTCGGCCGCCATCAGCGCCGGCACGCACAGACACGCGACCGTCGCCACGGCCGCCACCGCCATGCTCTCCTTCTTCTTCAGGCCCTTCGTGACCCAGCCCACGATCGCAGCCACCGCCATGCCGATCCAGATGCTGAACGCATAGAACGAGCCCGCATAGGCATAGTCCCGCTCACGCACCTGGTACGGCGGCTGGTTCAGGTACAGGACCACCGCGATGCCGGTCATGAAGAAGAGCAGGAACACCAGCCAGCAGCCCCGCTTGTCGCGGGCGAACTGGAAGAACAGGCCCAGCAGCCCCAGCAGGAGCGGCAGCAGGTAATAATGGTTCTTGCCCTTGTTGTTGCGCAGGGTGGAAGGCGCGAGGTGCTGGTCGCCCAGGCGCAGCTCGTCCAGCGGCCGGATGCCGCTCTCCCAGTTGCCGAAGAACATGTCTCCGGGCGTCTGCCCGTGGATGTCGTTCTGCCGGCCGGCGAAATTCCACATGAAATAACGCCAGTACATCCAGTTCATCTGGTAGTCGAAGAAGAACGCCAGGTTGGCCCCCATCGTCGGCTTCTTGTGGTCGGCGCCGGCGACCCGGCGTCCCTTGCCGCCCATATAGCTCTCATAAAACTCGATGGCCTTCGGATCGCTGTTCCACATACGCGGGAAGAGCATCTTGCCGGAGGCATGGTAGTTCGCGTCCACGGGGCCCTGCACCTTCTTGTATTTGCCGTCCAGCGGCGCCCAGTAGGTGTTGCTCTCCAGGTCGTAGGGCGCATCGAAATACTGCCCGTACAGGAGCGGCGTGCTGCCGTACTGCTCGCGGGACAGGTAGCGCACCAGGGTGAAGGGATTGTCGGGCTGGTACTCGTTGGTCGGGGTCTTCACGGAAGAACGGATGATCACGATGCTGAACAGCGAGAAGCCCACCACGATCGTCGTCAGGCAGAGGAGCGCCGTGTTCCAGAACACCTTCTCCTTCTTCAGCGTGGCGAACAGGCCCCAGAAGCACAGCGCCAGCAGCGCGAGCATGAAGAACACCGCTCCGCTGTTGTACGGCAGACCCAGGGTGTTCACGAAGAACAGGTCCACGTACGCCGCAACCTTCGGCAGCCAGGGGATGAGGAAGAACACCATCACGGCCAGGATCACGACTGACACCAGCATGATCTTGACGCATTCCCAGAGGGTATATTGTCCGTTCTCGCGCTTGCGGTAATAATACAGGAACACCAGCACGGGAATGGTCAGCAGGTTCAGCAGATGGATGCCGATCGACAGGCCCATCAGGAAGGATATCAGCACGATCCATCGGTTGGCGTAAGGCTCGTCGGCCACCTCGTACCAGCGCGTCATCGCCCAGAATACCAGGGCGGTGAAGAGCGACGACATCGCGTACACCTCACCTTCCACGGCAGAGAACCAGAAGGTATCCGAGAAGCAGTAGGCCAGGGCGCCGACCGCGGCGCTCCCGAAGATGGCCACCGCACCGGCAGGGGTCCATTCCCCGTTCTCACCCTTCGGCACCAGGCGCTTCACCAGGAACACGATCGTGAGGTACAGCAGGAAAATGGTCAGCGCCGAGCACAGGGCGCTCATCGCGTTGACCAGCACGGCCGCGTGCATCTTGTCCCCGAACATCGTGAAGAAGCGGGCGAAAAGCTGGAAAACCGGGTTTCCCGGCGGGTGTCCCACTTCCAGTTTGTAGGAGGAGGCGATGAACTCTCCGCAGTCCCAGAAGGACGCCGTGGGTTCTATGGTGGACAGGTAGGTGAAAGCCGAAATGGCGAATACGACGGCGGCGGTCACCTTGTTCCAGAGATTGAACTTCTTTTTATCCATTGAATTCTGAATCTATTCGGACAAAGATACGAAAGGATTTCCTTATCTTTGCAAAAAACATGCGCAGAGATGGCAGATAACGACTGGAAAAAACGCCTGGGCATGGTCTATTCGACCAATCCCGACTTCCACTTCGACACCGGGGAGACACCCCAGGTCGAGACCCTCGCGCCGTCGAAGCAGCGGCTCATCGTCGCGCTGGACCGCCGCCAGCGGGCCGGCAAGCAGGTCACGCTCGTCAAGGGATTCGTCGGTTCCGAGGAGGACCTGAAGGCGCTGGGCAAGGAGTTGAAGGTCAAGTGTGGCGTCGGCGGGACCGCCAAGGACGGCGAGATCACGATCCAGGGCGACCTGCGCGACAAGGTGACCGCTTTGCTGCAGGGCATGGGCTATAACGCGAAACGGGGGAACTGATGTTGCTGCAAGGGGAACTGTTCCGGCCGATGGAAGAGGCCTTCCGTTCCGGCACGCTGCTGATGGGCGACGAGGCCCGGCGCGCCGGCGAGGCTCTGTCGGTCTCCTGGGGCGACATTCCCCTCAACTGGGGCCTCGTGATCGCCTCGGCCCTCGCGCTGGCGTTCAGCATTCCCAGCCTCTACCGCATCATTCCGCATATTTTTAAATGTTTCAGCCGCTGGAGATGGAACCTCACGATCGAAGCCAGCCTCCAGCTGGCCCGGACGCGCGACAGCATCGCTTTGTTGAGCATCGTCCCGTTCTGCCTGATCGTCAGCCGTTTCCGGCTCTTCGACCCTGCGTTTTTCGGGCGCGTGCCGGAGACCTGGCGGACCCTCGCCGTGATCGGAGTCTTTTTGGCCTGGTACCTCATCCGCAGCCTGCTCTACCTCGCCGCCGAGGCCCGCGCCTCGCATCTCTCGACCTTCCAGACGGCCCGTCACGCCGAGCGCAACTACTTCGTCATCTTGACTTTTTTTCTCTTCGCCGTCGTCGGCGTGCTGTATGCTTTCCGCGCGGCCGAGGAGACCATCCGCATCGTGCTCTTCGTCACGATGGGACTGGTTTATCTGGTGTTTTTGGTGCGGAAATTTCAAATTTTATCCTCTTCTTTTTCTCCATTGTCAACATTTTTGTATCTTTGCGCCCTTGAATTCCTGCCTTTGGGAATGCTGGTCGCAGCCGGCCTGTGCCTGTGAGGGTCCTGACCGCGTTTGTTGGCCCCAATTTTTGGAGATATGGGAACTGTCAGAAAGATACTTGTTTCGCAGAACGCGCCGCACAACATGGCCCCCTACGAGGCCCTTACCGAGAAATTCGGAGTTGAGATCGAGTTCAAGCCCTTCTTCGTGGTCGAGCCCCTGAGCTCCCGCGAATTCCGGACGCAGCGTATCAACATCCTCGACTACACCGCGGTCGTCTTCTCTTCACGCCACGCCATCAACGCCTTCTTCCACCTGTGCGAAGAGCTTCGCGTCAAGGTCCCCGAGACGATGAAATATTTCTGCACCACGGAAGCGGTCGCGATGTACCTCCAGAAGCACATCGTCTACCGCAAGCGCAAGATTTTCTTCGGCGACGGCACCCCCGCTTCGGTGGTGGCCCTGATCGGTCCCAAGCACGCCGGCGAGAAATTCCTGATCGTCACTTCCGACAACTCCAACAGCGGTCCCCTGACCCGTCTTTTCGACGAGAAGAAGCTTTCCTACACGACGGCCGTCTTCGTCAAGAGCGTGTCACAGGACCTTCACGACGTGGATTTCGGCGCCTACGAGCTCGCCGTCCTCTACAACCCGGCCGACGTCAAGTCTCTGTTCGAGAATTTCCCGGAGTTCCAGCAGGGCTCGCTGAAGTTCATCTCCTACGGCAAATCCATCGTCAAGGCGATGGAGGAAGCCGGCCTGTCGATCGAGATCCAGGCCCCGTCCCCGGAAGTCCCCTCCGCCGCCAAGGCGATCGAGGTCTACCTGAGCCGCTAATTCGCTGATATACTATATCTTGATGATTGAGCGCGAACATACGCTTGGCTTCTCCTTTCCAAAGGGCGAAAAGCTCTGCGGCAAGTCGGACATCGCCCGTCTGATGGAGCACGGCCGCCGCGGCGGCTCCGGCTGCCTGCGCTATTGCTGCCTCATCACCCCTGTGGAAAAAGAAACAGACGAAGTCAGGCTCCTGGTCTCAGTCCCAAAGAAATACTTCAAGCGCGCCGTCAAAAGAAATCTCCTAAAGCGCCGCATCCGCGAAGCCTACCGCCTCCAAAAATCCCTGCTGCTAGGCCCCGCCGGAGATTCTTCCACCGTCATGACCAGCCCCGGCCGGCCACCCCGTCGCTACGACCTCCTCCTGACCTACGTCGCCCCCAACGTCCTCCCCTACGAAGACATCCGCGCCGCCGTCGCCACCATCCTAACCGACCTCCACCGTCAAGGCACGGGATCATAACCGGAGCCGCCCCAGGGGTGGCAGCGCATAATCCTTTTGAAAGAAAGCCAAAATCCTTTCAACGGCCCGTACTTTCGGAAAGCCTCCAGGGCATATTGCGAGCAGGTGGGCGTGAACCGGCAGGTCGCCGGCTTCAGCGGCGAGATGCAGAGCTGGTAGAATTTGATCAGCAGGATAAAGGGAAAAGCCAGAATCTTCTTGAGCGTGGGCAGCCACCCGCGGCGCGCACCGCGGTCCTCTCCGTCCGGTATTCGAGTCGTCTGTCCCATAGTCCCATCCCGGTCCGCCCGTCCGCAGCCCCGGTCCTATTCAAAAAGACCGGCCCCCGTGAACAGGCGCCCGGTCCTATTCATTCACAAAAAGACCGTCCCGCATAAACAGGCTCCGATCGCACATCGCCGCCAGCTCCGGGTCATGCGTCACGATCACGATCGTCTGCCCCAGCTTGTCCCGCAACTCGAAAAACAGCCGGTGCAGATCCGCCTTGGTCACCGAATCCAAGTTGCCCGACGGCTCGTCCGCAAACAAGATCGACGGCCGGTTGACCAGCGCCCGCGCAATCGCAACCCGCTGCTGCTCACCGCCCGACAGCTCCGACGGCTTGTGCGTGACCCGGTCCTTCAGACCCAGTTCCTCCAGCAGCTCCATCGCCGCCGCGCGCGCCTCCTTCTCCGGCCGACCCGCGATGAACGCCGGGATCATCACATTCTCCAGCGAAGTGAATTCCGGCAGCAGATGGTGGAACTGAAAGACGAATCCGATCTTGCGGTTGCGGAAAGCCGACAGCTCCTTGCTCCCCAGGTGCAGCACGTCCACCCCGTCGATGGTCAACGACCCGGCGTCCGGCGTCGAAAGCGTGCCCAGAATCTGGAGCAACGTGGACTTGCCCGCGCCCGACGCGCCCATGATGGACACGACCTCCGCGGGCTCGGCGCTGAAATCTATTCCCTTGAGTACCTTCAGGTTGCCGAAGGATTTTTCGATGTTCTTTGCTTCGATGATCATGGCAGTCCAAAGATAGAAAAAATCCTTCGAATATTTGGCGGTTTTCCGAAAGGGCCGTACATTTGCAGTCCTTTTGCGGGCACAGGCGACTGTCCTGCACAAAGGCAAGCGGGAGTTGGCGCAGTTGGTAGCGCACCTGGTTTGGGACCAGGGGGTCGAGTGTTCGAGTCACTTACTCCCGACAGGACAAAAAAAGAAGCCGGAGGATCCAATTCCCCGGCTTCCTTCGTTAAAAAAGCTCAAAAACTAAAGGTCAGTGCCCTCGCCGCCTTCCTTCGGCCAAGGGTTGAAATTCCCCTCGCGGTTGCCGCGCTCCCGGCCACCCTGGCCACGGAAGCCCTCGCGGTTGCCGCCCTGGCCGTCACGGTTCCACTGGCCGCGGTTGCCATCACGCATACCCGGACCGCCGGGACCACCCTGGCCACGGCCGGGGCCCTGCATGTTCTGGAACTGCATCTTGCGGAACTTCTCCTCGCTGATGTACAGCTTCGCCACCTTCGTGGCCGGCAGCACCTTCAGGAATTCAGGCGCATACTCCTCGTCCAGCTGAGTCTGGACCTTCGACGCTTTCAGGTAAGCCTTCAGCAAAGCGGAAACCTCCTTGTCGGACTTCCCTTCCTTGATGGCGGTCGTCAGGGCGCGATAAGCCTCACGGGTCGCCTTGTAAGCCGCATCCTTCTCCTCCTGGGCCTGGTTGTACACCGGCCAGAAAGCCTCGGCCTCCTTCGTGGAAAGATCCAACTCATTGGTCAGGAACGCCACGCGGGCGGCCTTCATTTTCTCCATCCAGCCGGCGCCCCGCTCACCGCGGTCCTGCCTCTGCTGGTCCTGGTCTTGGGCAAACACATTCGCGGACAGGCACAAAGCCATGACGGCCGCGATCATCACAATCACTCGTTTCATTTTTGTAAGTCGTTTAGGGTCAATATATTCTGATTCTGTAACAAATAGTCCATCATCTCCTCCTCCGTCGGATCGGCCGGCTGCTCCGTCTCATCCCCATAATAGATATAAGGGTCCGTCCGCGGGATCAGATCCGCATACGCCATCTGCTCGTAAGACACGATGTCTGTCATTGCATCCGGTAATTCGCCGGAGGGGTGGAACAGGATGACACACGCGACAAGCACCGCAGCGATACCTGTAGCGAAAGCGAACACCGGACGCATCCAGGTCCGGGACGCCACTTCCCGCTGGGGAATGACACTCAGCCGCGTCTGCAACGCGTCAAAATATCCATCCGGCACCGAGTACGGCCGCTGCCGCAACTCTTCGCGCTCCAATATGTCTCGTTTCTTATCCATTTGCACTCTCTTAGACAGGCCACCGCCCGCCAGGTTTAAAATCCATCAAAAAATCACTCCACCCCGTGCTGCAGCAGGTACTCCTTCACCTTCTCGTACGCGAAATGATACGACGCCTTCAGCGCCCCGACGCTCGTCCCCAGCACCTCCGACATCTGCTCGTACGGCATCTCGTCGAAATACCTCAGATTGAATACCGCCCGCTGCTTCGGCGGCAGCTTCGAGATCGCCACCGCCAGCAGCCGCTGCATCTCATTCCCACCAAAATACGAATCATTATCCACCACGCGCTCCGCCTCCTCCAATCCAAACGTAGCCCGCAAAGACTGCTTCCGCAGGAAGTTCAGCGCCTCATTGGTTGCGATCCGGAAAACCCACGTAAATAATTGGGAATCACCGCGAAAAGTCGCCAGCCCATTCCATATCTTCACGAAAATGTCCTGCAGCAGATCGTCCGTATCCTCGTGGCTCCCCACCAGTCCGCGCACGTGCCAGTAAAGCCGCTCGCTGAACGACTTCACCAGCTCGCCGAAGGCCCGTTCCCGGTCCCCCGCCCGATACAAACTCATTATCTCCTCTCCGGACATCACGTAAAATTAGACAAACCCCGTGCCGAAAAGTTTAGCAGAAAAAAGGCTGGCCGGAAGGCTTTCAAAATCCCTCCGGCCAGCCAAACCATCAAAATCAGCCTATTTCCGGCCCACAGCCTTCCGAGCCGCCGCAGCGATATGCGCCGCATCCAGCCCGTAAGCTGCCAGCAGCTCCTTCGGCGTGCCCGACTGACCCCAGCGGTCCTGTCCGTTGATGAACTCCATCGGAACGGGACACGCGCCGGCCAGCACAGCCGCCACCGCCTCGCCGAGACCGCCGGCGACATTGTGCTCCTCAGCCACCACGACGCAACGAGTCTTCCCAGCCGAAGCCAGAATAGCCGCCTCATCCAGCGGCTTGATCGTCGCCACATTGATCACCTCGGCGCTAATCCCCTCAGCCTCAAGCGCTTCGGCCGCCTGCAGCGACTCCCACACCATGTGGCCCGTCGCGATCAGCGTCACGTCCGTGCCCTCGTTCATCACATACGCCTTGCCGATCTCGAACGGCTCGTCCGCGCCCGTGAAATTCGGCCACGACGGACGTCCGAAACGCAGGTAGACCGGGCCGACATACTTCGCCGCCGCGATCGTCGCATTCTTCGTCTGGTTGAAGTCGCAAGGGTTGATCACCACCATCCCGGGGATCGCCCGCATCAGCGCGATGTCCTCCATCGTCTGGTGCGTCGCACCGTCCTCGCCCAGCGTGATACCCGCGTGGGAAGACGCCAGCTTCACATTCGTGTGCCCGTAACCCACCTCCTGGCGGATCTGGTCATACACGCGTCCGGAGACGAATTCCGCGAAGCTGCCGCAGAACGGAATCTTGCCCGTCAGCGCCAGTCCCGCCGCCACGCCGACCATGTTCGCTTCGGCGATGCCGCACTGGATGAACCTTTCAGGGAATTCCTTGGCGAAGGCGTCCATCTTGAGCGAGCCCTTGAGGTCCGCGGTCAGCGCCAGCACCCTTTCGTCCTGCTTTCCGGCTTCGAGAAGACCCGCGCCGAAACCGCTGCGGGTGTCGATTTTGCCTGTATCGATGTATTTCTTCATAATGCGCAAGTATTAATAGTCACCCAATGTTTCCGGCAGCTGCTGCAGCGCCGCCTCGACCTCTTCCGGCTTCGGCGCCTTGCCGTGCCACTTGTGCGTACCGGCCATGAAGTCGATGCCGTGGCCCATTTCCGTCTTGAAGAGAATCATGGTCGGGCGGTCCGTCGCCACGTTCGTCTTCGCCTGCTCAAAGGCGCTCAGGATGGATTTGAAGTCGTGGCCGTCGGCAATGATGACATTCCAGCCGAAGGCGGTCCACTTCGCGTCCAGCGCCTCGATGGCGGTGATCGAGGTGGTCGGGCCGTCGATCTGCTGCCCGTTCCAGTCTGTCATGGCGACCAGGTTGCCCAGCTTGTGGTGCACCGCCCACATCGCGGCCTCCCAGATCTGGCCCTCCTCGCTCTCGCCGTCGCCGCAGAGCACGTAGGCGCGCGTGTCCTCGCCGTCCAGTTTCTTGCCCAGGGCGAATCCGGCCGCGGCGCTCAGCCCCTGTCCCAGGGAACCCGAAGGCTGGAATACACCCGGCAGGCCCTTCTCGATCGACGGGTGGCCCTGCAGGCGGGAACCGAATTTGCGCAGCGTGCCCAGTTCCTCCACGGGGAAATAACCGGCGCGCGCGAGCACGGAATATAATACGGGAGCGAGATGTCCGGCCGAAAGGATGAACGCATCCTGGCCCTTCGCACTGCGGGTCCACGTCTTGGGATCCTGCTTCATCACCTCGAAGTAGAGGGCGGTCATGATGTCCGTGCTGCCCACCGATCCGCCCGGATGTCCGGAACCGGCGGCACCCACCATCCTGACGATGTCCCTGCGCACCTGCGAAGCGATTTCAGTCAATTTTTCGATGTTTGCCATATTAAATAAAGTTGAATTTTCGCATCATACAAAGCTACGAAAAAAAACGATTATATTTGCAGGGTTGAAGGGAAAACGATATGAAACACATACGCAACTTCTGTATCATCGCCCACATCGACCACGGCAAGAGCACGCTGGCGGACCGCCTGCTCGAACTGACCAGCACGCTGAGCGAGCGGGATATGGAGAATCAGGTCCTCGACGACATGGACCTGGAGCGCGAGAAAGGCATCACGATCAAGAGCCACGCGATCCAGATGGAGTATCTTTATCATGGGGAGAAGTATTTGCTCAACCTGATCGACACTCCCGGGCACGTGGACTTCTCCTACGAGGTCTCCCGGTCCATCGCTTCCTGCGAAGGCGCGCTGCTCGTGGTGGACGCGACACAGGGCATCCAGGCGCAGACAATCTCCAATCTTTACCTTGCCATCGACCACAACCTGGAGATCATCCCGATTTTGAATAAGATCGACATGGAAGCTGCGCAAATCGACGTGGTGACTGACCAAATCTGCGACCTGATCGGCTGCTCGCCGGAAGAAATATATAAGGTTTCCGCACGCACGGGCGAAGGTGTACCGCCCATCCTGGACGCCATTGTAGAGAAGATTCCGGCGCCGTCCGGAGACCCTTCCGCCCCCCTCCAGGCTTTGATATTCGACTCCGTCTTCAACCCCTTCCGCGGCGTGATCGCCTACTTCAAGATTTTTAATGGAAATTTGAAAAAAGGCGACAAAGTCAAGTTCTTCAACACCGGGATGGATTACGAGGCGGACGAGGTCGGCGTGCTGAAGTTGCGGCTCCAGCCGCGCGAGCAGATCGGCTGCGGCGACGTGGGCTACATCATCTCCGGCATCAAGAGCGCGACCGAGGTCAAGGTGGGTGATACCATTACCCACGCGTCACCGTCGTGTCTGTCCGCCATCGCGGGTTTCGAGGAAGTCAAGCCCATGGTTTTCGCGGGTATGTATCCCGTCGATGCCTCCAAGTTCGAGGAACTGCGCGCCGTCCTGGAGAAATTCCAGCTCAACGACGCCTCCTTCGTCTACGAACCGGAATCCTCGCTGGCCCTCGGATCGGGCTTCCGATGCGGCTTCCTGGGACTGTTGCACCTGGAGATTGTGCAGGAGCGTTTGTTCCGAGAATTCAATATGGATGTCATCACGACGGTGCCCAACGTTTCGTACAAAGTCTACACGACGCAGGGCGAAGTGATGGATGTCCACAACCCGTCCGGCATGCCCGCCCCGACCCTGATCGACCACATCGAGGAGCCCTATATCCGCGCCCAGATCATCTCCAAGGCCGATTATTTCGGTGCGATCATGAAGCTCTGCCTGGACCGCCGCGGCACCCTGGTCGGCCAACATTTCATCACGGCCGACCGCGTGGAGCTCAATTACGATATGCCGCTGTCGGAGATCGTTTTTGGCTTTTATGACAATTTGAAGACCGTCTCCCGCGGGTACGCTTCCTTCGATTACCACATCACCGGATACCGTCCCGCCCGGCTGGTCCGCCTGGACATTTTGCTGAACGGCGAGCCCGCCGACGCCCTGTCATCCCTGATCCACGAAGACAACGCCTACGATTTTGGTAGGAAGATGTGCGTCAAGTTGAAGGATCTGATTCCGAGGCAGCAGTTCGACATCCCCATCCAAGCCGCCATCGGCGCCAAGATCATCGCCCGCGAAACCGTCAAGCAAGTCCGCAAGGACGTCACCGCCAAATGTTACGGCGGCGACATCACCCGCAAACGGAAATTGTTAGAGAAACAAAAGGAAGGCAAAAAGCGCATGCGCCAGATCGGCACCGTCCAAGTCCCCCAATCCGCCTTCATGGCCGTCCTCAAGCTCGACTGACCGGACCCCATCCCCCGGGCCGGCAAACCCAATCTCGTCCCCCCCGGGGCCGGCAAACCCAATCTCGCCCCCCACGGGGTCCCGCCCGAAAAGCACGATTTCCCCCGCTTTCGTCCCCTTCAAATACCGCATCGTTCCCGGACCGTACGAAATCCGGCCTTTTCGTACGTTTCAAACACGCCAGCGTTCCCGGACCGTACGATTTCCCGCCTTTTCGTACGTTTCAAACACGCCAGCGTTCCCGGACCGGCGGACACCGAAATCCTTGGATGTCAATACCTGACGGACCACCCGTTCCGGCAAACCCAAGCCTTTTGCCACGCCTTCCTCCGACAAATGCAAGCCGACACATAAAGAAGTCACCATCCGGTATTTTTCCTCCGTACTTAACTCCCCAACATCCCGTCCCTGGAAAAGACGTGTCACCTCATTCCGAACAAGTTCCTTTTCCTCCTCAACGGTCAGACACCCGTCCTCTCCCAATTCCTTAGCCGCGTAGACAAGTGATTCATAGTCTTTTACCAGACGGGTCACATACTCCTTCGGCGACCCGAACATTTCCTCCACTTTCCGAAACCTTACAAAATTCCGCGGCAAAACACCAAACTCCGGATGCACTTCCCAGCGACCCGGCAGTTTCTCTCGTGATCCGATCAATTCCCACACCTTTTTTACAGGCAGACTATCCACCCTATCCCCTTGGACAGACTGTCCTATTTGATTGAAAACCAGATAATCAGACCCCCACATATATCCACCCGGCACACTATATCCACGCTCGTATGGATTCCTCGCCGTATACAAGAATTGCCGCAGCAACGCCTCCGGTGACTCAATCGGCACCAACTTGAATCCATAATCATCCGGAAACTGCGGATCCCCATCTGCCCTCAGCCGCTTCCTGATTCGCCGCACGATGAAATCAAACAACTCGACACAGACCTCCCCAGTGGCGCTCAGGATGATATGTATGTGATTGGACATTAGCTCGAAAGAATAGATGAGCACCTTGAATTTCAACGCCACCAATGCCATCGTCGCCATTCCCCAGACAAACTGTTCGCAACGATTAAACAACTGTCCCCCCTGCCATCCATCCGTGCAAAGATGATAATAACCATGAGGGTATTTACGGTATTCCTCCCGCCGCACCCGGAACGACTTCTCTGCCGCCTTCTGCTCCTCATTCATCTGATTTCTCATAGTATACTTAGTTTAGTCGAACTGCTTTCAATGTCTGGTCGTACAACTTCCAACCTTAAACCCCAAAAAGTCGGTGTCCGGTCGTACATCTTTCAACCGCCCAAAGATGGCAAAAGCTATCCGTGTAAAAAAAATTAACACGGATAATCCGCGAAAACAGCCCTCTACGCACGTCCAGACCTATTTTTACCATCGCAATCTGCTCGATTTTTCAGCATTTTTCCCACTACTACCCTCCTCATCACTCTTCTTCTCCCCGCGAATTACCAGATTCTTCCTCTCCAATCCCATTTTCCTTCCCGCCCACATTCATACCGAACGTTTTCCCAGGTTTTTGCTCGCCCCCTGAACGATGCCGTCCTTGAAACGAACGAAATTCGCCATTTTCGTTCGTTTCAAACACAACGATGTTCCCGAAAGGTACAAATCCCCACGATTTTGTTCGGTTCAAGAACAATAACGTCACCGAAGAGTACGATTCCCCTTCTTTTCGTTCGTTTCAAATGCGGGGTCGCGGTTTTTTCCTATCTTTATGGGGAATTTTACAAAAAACATGAATGGCTACTTCGTTCCAAAGCTCTTGAGGAGCCCCAAAGGGCCCCTGGCTTTGTGTCTTGTATGGATTCTAGGATCATTGCTATTCTACGGCTGCGGGTCAGCCCGCCAAGCCGTCGCTTACCCTGGTACTCATGCCAAGAACCTTGCCGTTCACAAACAGCCCCCCGCGATCGTGACGGAGTATCCCGCCGGTTTCACCCCGGACCTGGTCGTGCACCTGTACCCCGAGGGCCAGCATGTCGATCGGGGAATCGCAGAGCCCACACAAATCAACTTGGGATCCGGAGCGAAGGATAAAAGAATGACCGACCGACCCGTGCAGGTCACCTTGGGGCCGGGGGAAGCGAACCGGACGGACACCACCGAGTTCTATTGGCCGCGGGACGGGAGCCTCAACGCCGTCGGCGACAGCGCCCGGATCGTCATTTATTTTCCGCGTCAAACGGGGCCCGCGAAAAAGGGGTCGCCCCAAATAACGGAGCCCGCAGAATCGGGGCCCGCGAAAACAGGGTCAACGGGGCCCGCAGAATCGACCCCCACCGGCCAAATGATCCTGATCTGCCCCGGCGGCGGCTACAACGAACTCATGTTCCGCAGCGAAGGCACCTACGCCGCCCAGGCCCTCACCGCGCGCGGCTACACCGTCGGCATCATCTGCTACCGCATGCCCACGGGCAACGGCGAAATCCCCCTCACAGACGTGCAGAACGCATTCCGCTATTGCCGCCACCACGCAAAAGAATGGGGCATCTCCCAGATCGGCATCATGGGCATGTCGGCGGGCGGGCACCTCGCCGCGATGGCCTCCACCCGCTACCTCGACGCCGCGACGCGCCCCGACTTCACCATCCTCTTCTACCCCGTCATCTCGGCCGACCCGGGCCTCATCCACATCGGCTCCTTCCGCCGCCTCACCGGCCTGAGCCCCAGCCAGATACGCGAAGCTTCAGAAGAATTAGGACAAAAAGGAATCACCCCGCACACCCCCGCCGGAATCCCCGCAGCCGAAGCAACCCACACCCCCAAACCAACCACCCCTGAGCAGACCCTCGAACAAACCCCCGCCAACGCCCTCCTCCGCTACGCCCCCGACCGCCACATCACGAAAGACACCCCGCCGGCCCTCCTCTTCCACAGCATCGACGACGGCGTCAACCCCGAAAACAGCCTCCGCTACTACCAGCGCCTCACAAGCCAAGGCGTCAAAGCCGAACTCCACATCTTCCCCAGCGGCGGCCACGGCTGGGGCTTCAACACCCTGGAAACCGCCGGCCGCGACCGGCTCGAACCCTACCGGACCGTCTTCTACGACGCCCTCTTCAGTTTCCTCGAAAATATAAAATAGACCTATATGCCCGACCGCCTCAAATCCCTCGACGTCCTCCGCGGACTCAACATGTTCTTCCTCACCGTCTTCACCGCCTGGATGATCGAATTCTGCCATGTCGTCCCCGGCCTCGACTGGCTCCAGCCCCAATGGCACCACAACCCCTTCGGCAGCACCACCCTCACCCTGCACGACTGGATCATGCCCCTGTTCCTCTTCTGCTCCGGCACCGCCATCCCGTTCGCCTTCGCGAAATATGAAGCCCAGGGGCGCACCAAGGCCCAGATGTACTGGCGCATCGCCCGCCGCGTGATCGCCCTCTGGATCCTCGGCATGATCTGCCAGGGCAACCTCCTCAAATACGATTTCGCCCAGCTGAAATGGTTCAGCAACACCCTCCAGTCCATCGCGGTCGGCTACTGCTTCTCCGCCATCTTCTACATGAACTGCAAACCCCGCACGCAAGTGATCATCGCGGCCGCCCTGCTCCTCGGCTACTGGGCCCTGATGATGTTCGTGCGCACCTCCGACGGCTTCGGCGGCGGCGACTTCGGCCAACACAACCTCTGCGAATGGGTGGACCGCACCGTCCTGGGCAGCCACTGCGACCACGCCATCCTCGACGAAGGCGGCGGCTATCACTTCGAGAAGGCCAAATACACCTGGCTCCTCTCCAGCCTCAACTTCATCGTCACCGTCATGACCGGCATGTTCGCCGGCGAACTCCTCAAGGCGAAAAGGGGGAATGGCAACAACAAGACCCTCATGCTCCTCGTCCTCGGCGCCGCCATGTTCGGCATCGGTAAACTCTGGAGCCTCCAGATGCCCGTCAACAAATACATCTGGACCAGCACCATGACCCTCGTCACCAGCGGCATCGCCTTCCTCCTCCTCGGCGTCATCTACTGGATCGTCGACTGCTGCCATTGGAAAGGCCTCGACTGGCTCCTCCCCTTCGGCCTCAACGCCATCTTCATCTACTTCATCGGCTTCATCTGCGACTTCCACACCGTCTCCAACCACCTCGTCGGCGGCCTGAAGCATCTCATCCCCGACCCCCACTGGTACGGCCTCATCCGCTGCACCGTCCACGGCCTCCTCGTCTGGGGCCTCCTCTACCTCATGATGAAGAAAAAGATCTTTGTGCGGGTGTAAGAAATTCGTATCTTTGCCATCCCAAACCTCCTGCGACTATGTGGCCCTTCACCAAATACTACTCCATCCTCGACAGCGGCTTCCTCGAAGGCGGCACCGACTGGCACTGCCACATCCTCCCCGGCGTCGATGACGGCATCCGCTCGATGGAATCAGCCCTCGAAGTCCTAGCCTACTATGAAGAAATCGGCATCCGCGAAGTCTGGCTGACCCCCCACATCATGGAGGACGTCCCCAACACCCCCGCCGACCTCCGCACCCGCTTCGCCGAGCTCCACGCCGCCTACCTGGCCCAACACGGTGAGGCCGCCGGAGCCCCCACTGGAGCCCCTTCTGACCCCGCCGCCGGAGCCCCCGACCGGTTCGCCGCCGGAGCCCCCATCCGCCTCCACCTCGCCGCCGAGAACATGCTCGACACCCTCTTCGACCGCCGTTTCGAGACAGGTGATCTCCTAACAATGGTGCACCACTCCACGGACGCCGCCACCGTCGCATCCGCCCCCAGAACCCCGTCGGAGCCCTCCACCCCCGGTACCCCTTCGGCCCCCATCGAAGCCACCACCCCCAGGACCTTCCCGACCGACATCATCCCCGGCCCCGCCGGCGATATGCTCCTCGTCGAAACCTCCTACTTCAGCCCCCCGATGGCCTTCGAAGACACCCTCGATGACATTCGTCTCAAAGGCCTCCACCCCCTTCTCGCCCACCCCGAACGCTACGTCTACATGGGCCGCCGCGACTACCGCCGCCTCAAAGAAAACGGCGTCCGCTTCCAGCTCAACCTAATGTCCCTGGTCGGCATGTACGGTGACGATGCCGCCGAAAAAGCCTCCAGCCTCCTCCTCGACGGTATGTACGACTACGCCGGCTCCGACCTCCATCGCCTCTCCCCCTGGCAACGCGCCATCACCGACCGCTGCCTCACCAAAAAGGAAGTCGCCGCCCTCCAACTCCTCCGCGACCGCATGGACTCCTCCGACCGTTAAAGTCATCGGCAAGATCATTTGTCCGTGAACAGCGCTGGCGAGGAGTTTTCTCCCGGCCGAGGATAACTGCCCAAAAATGCTCTCTCTTTTTTGCAAAGAATGTCCGAAATGGGCAGGGAAACCAAAATAATAGAAGAATAGGGACACTGTGGTTTGTATTTGAATAAATATTCGGTATCTTTGTCTGATGCAGGACCTATGATTTTTGCACGTGGCTCGCACGCAACTCGCATGTAACCCGCACGCGAGCGTGCGCTAACCCCCACAAAAAGATGGTCCTGCCGGATCCTCGGCCCCTGCTCTTGGATAGGAGCAAGACCCTGAATCCGGGGCGTCGGGCGCCGAACACACAGGTGACCCCCGACACTCCAAGTGTGCCCTCGCGGCAACGCCTCCAGCAACTCTCAAAATGAAAGCCGACTCTGACAGCAGTGAAGTAAAATGGTTCGCCATGCGAGTCTTCAACAACCGCATCCTGCGGATCAAAGAGGAGTTGGAGCAAAAAGGCGCCCGGACCTATATGGCCATGAAAACGGTCCAGACCCCCGGACCCAAACCAACGACCAAACCAACGACCAGCACAACAACCCAACCAACGAAAACGGTCAAAAAACTCCAGCTAGCCCCCTCCCTCCTCTTCGTGCGGACCACCCCAGAAGCCCTGCAGGACTTCAAGCAGGCCCACTTCACCGAGCTGATGGTCTACCGCCGCGCGGACAGCACCGACCCGGCCCCCATCCCCGAAGAGGAAATGCGGATGTTCATCCTGGTCACCTCGGCGACCGACGGCCGCGACGTAGACCTCATCAGCGAACAGCTCATGGGCCCCGACACCAAGGCCTTCAACTTCAAGCCCGGCGAAAAGGTCCGCGTCACCGAAGGCCCCTTCAAAGGCGCAGAAGGCATCATCAAGCGGATCAAAAAGGACCGCAAGCTGCTGGTCGCCATCCAGGGTGTCGTCGTGGTCGCCGTCTCCAACGTCCCCGCCCGCTTCCTGGAGCGAATAGATAATCAGAACTAAAACGAAAAAGATAATGCCCTCCTTCCTCCAACGCTTCCGAAATACCTACCTCAGCAAGAGCCTGGTCCTCGTGATGGACCTCGTCCTGTCGGTGTTAGCCTCAGGACTCGTCCTCATCCTGATCAACCTCCTCCTGGGGTCCGCCCTCTTCCCCCTCTCGGCCTCCAGGGGCTTCCATGCGGCCTACCTCATCGGCGCCACCCTCTATTCCTTCGTGGCCTTCCTGATCTTCCGCACCTACCGGATCATCATCCGCCACCTCTCCGTGCGCGACCTGGCCCTCTTCCTCGGCGCCGCCCTCTTCAAAGCCGCCCTCCTGCTGCTCTCCACCCTGATCTCCCAGCGCTACAATCCCACCCTCCTGCTCATCTTCGGCTTCGACGCCCTCCTGACCCTCGGCTTCCTCGTCGCCGTGCGCGTCCTGATGATCCTCGTCTGGGAGCATTTCAACCGCCGCATCCAAGAGAAATACGAATACAAGCGCGTGATGGTCTACGGCACCTCCGACAAAAGCGTGGCCACCATCATCCGCCTCCAGAAGTCGCCCCACTACAAGGTCATCGGCTTCCTGGACCAGGGCGCCTCGGGCCGCACGATCGAAGGCCTCCCCGTCTTCAGCCCCAAGACCGAAGCCGGCATGGAAAAGGCCCTCATCGAGAACCGCATCGACGCCATCCTCTTCCCCACGGAAAAGGAGGCCCAGGCCGAAGAGAACCACCTGATACACTTCTGTTCCCAGAAGAACATCAAGACCCTCATCGTCCCCACCGTGGACGAGGTCGTCGAAGGCGAAGCCCTCTTCCGCCCCCGCGAAATCAAGGTCGAAGACCTGCTCGGGCGCGAGGAGATCAAGATCAGCCTCTCCTCGATCGAAGACAACTTCCGGGGGAAAACGGTACTGGTCACGGGCGCCGCGGGCTCCATCGGAAGCGAGCTCTGCCGGCAGCTGGCGGGATTCGGCGTGGGCAAACTGATCCTCTTCGACAATGCCGAGACGCCGATGCACAACCTGCGCCTGGAGCTGGAGGAGCATTTCCCGAGGTTGAATTTTGTGCCGATCATCGGCGACGTGCGCCATCCGGAGCGGCTGGATTTCGCATTCCGGACGCACCGGCCCCAGACGGTGTTCCACGCGGCAGCCGACAAGCACGTGCCGCTGATGGAAGAGAATCCCTGCGAGGCGGTGCTGGTCAATGTGTACGGCACGCGCAACGTCGCTGAGAAGTGTCTTGAGTATGGGGTGGAGACGATGGTGATGATCAGCACGGACAAGGCCGTCAATCCGACCAACGTCATGGGCTGCACCAAACGCCTGGCCGAAATCTACGTCCAGAGTCTGGGCCTGTCAACAAACGAAACAAGATTCGTGACGACAAGGTTCGGAAACGTCCTGGGCTCCAACGGCAGCGTCATCCCTAGATTCAAGGAGCAGATCGCCAAAGGCGGCCCCGTCACCGTCACGCACCCCGAGATCAACCGTTTCTTCATGACCATCCCCGAGGCGTGCCGCCTCGTGATGGAAGCCGCGACGATGAGCAAAGGCAACCAGATCTTCGTCTTCGACATGGGCACGCCCGTCAAGATCGCCGACCTGGCCCGACGCATGATCCGCCTCGCCGGCTTCGAGCCCGACCGCGACATCAAGATCGAATACACCGGCCTCAGACCCGGCGAAAAACTCTACGAGGAAGTCCTCGCCAACGAGGAAAACACCCTCCCCTCCTTCCACAAACGCATCCGCATCGCCCAGGTGCGCGAATACGCCTTCGACGAGATCGACGGCGTGCTACACCGGATGACCCAGCTCGCCCGGGACGTCAACATCCCCGACATGATCGAGCTGATGAAAAACACGGTGCCCGAATACAACTGCACCACCGACTTCTCCCGACGCAAATAGCCTCCAACGGAAATAATACAAAACAAATACACACAATGAAAGCACGTACAATCACCCTCCGGCTCGCCCTCCTGGCCCTCGGCCTCGCCGCCCTGGCCTCCTGCGCCACGCCGACCAACGTCGCCTACTTCCAGGACGCGGTCAACGACACGACCCTGACCCCGGCCAAGGCCCAGCCCATCCGGCTCAAGCCCATGGACCAGATCTCAGTCATCGTCAACAGCCGCGATCCCCAGGTCACCGCGATGTTCAATCTCCCCTACTACACCTCCCGTATCGGAGAGACGCAGACCCTGACCTCCACCGCCGGCACCGGATCCTCCCTGACCACCTCCAACGCCATCTCCGGCTACACCGTGGACGCCAACGGTTACATCGACTTCCCGGTGATCGGCCCCGTCCGCGTCGCCGACCGCACGCGAGAGCAAGCTGCCGAGCACATCAAGGAACTCCTCATCGAGAGCCGCCAGATCAAGGACCCCGTCGTCACCGTCGAGTTCATGAACCTCGGCTTCTCCGTGCTCGGTGAAGTCAACCGTCCCGGCCGCTTCAAGATCGACCGCGACCGATTCACCATCCTCGACGCCATCGGCCTCGCCGGCGACCTCACGATCAACGGCCAGCGCGAAGACGTCACCCTGATCCGCCACGACGGCAAGAAGGACCACGTCTACAAGCTCAACCTGCTCAACACCAAGCAGTTGTATGCCTCCCCTGCTTTCTACATCCAGCAGGGCGACGTGATCTACGTTACGCCCAACGAGAAGCGCCGCCGCGAGTCCACCATCAATGGTAACAACGTAAGATCCAGTTCTTTTTGGATCTCCGTCGGCTCCCTCGCGACCTCCGTCGCCCTCCTGATCTTCCGTCTCAAGTAAACCCTTCCCCATGGACAACAACAATACCTACAACCGCCCCGACACCTCCTCCCAGGAAGACAACAACCTCTCCCTCAAGGACATCTGGGCCCTGTGCGTCAACCACTGGAAATGGTTCGCCATCTCCCTGGCCGTCTGCCTGCTGGCCGCGACCTACTATGTACTCACAACCGTCCCGGTCTACACCCGCAGCGCCTCCGTCCTGATCAAGGAAGACCGTCGCTCCGGCTCTGTGTCGTCCGACATCTCCGGAGCCTTCGCCGACCTCGGCTTCGGTCAGACCCGCGTCAACGTCAACAACGAGATCATCAACTTCCTCTCCCCCGACCTGATGCAGCAAGTGGTGAAGAACCTCCATCTCGACGTCGACTACAAAGTCAAGGGCCGCCGCTACAAGTATACGATCTACGGCTCCAGCCTCCCCGTCCAAGTCGAATTCCTCGACCTCGGCCGCAACGAGTCTGCGGGCCTCAAGCTCAATCTCAAGGATTCATCTACCTTCGTTCTCTCCGACTTCACCCTTCGGGGCGACAAGGTCAAGGGCAAGAAAGTCACGATGGCTTTCGATGACACGACCGACACCCCCCTGGGGAAGATCCTCGTCACGCCAACGCAATACGCCGATCAAGCCAAATGGGATAAACCCATTTTCGTCAACCGCTCCGGCTTCCAAGCCACCTCGCGCCGCTATCGTTCCCGTCTCTCCGCCACCCTCAGCGACAAGAACACGACCGTCATCAACCTCGGCTTCAAGGACGTCAACACCCAGCGGGCCGAAGATGTCCTGCGCATGGTCATCAACGTCTACAACGAGAACTGGATCAAGGACAAAAACCAGATCACCACGAGCACCAACGAATTCATCGCCGACCGCCTCCGCGTCATCGAGCAGGAGCTCGGCTCCGTGGACAAGACCATCACCTCCTACCGATCCGAGCACCGCATCCCTGACTACAGTGCGGCTGCCCGCATGGACATGGAGCTCAGCGCCGAGGCCGGCAAGCACCTGATGGAGCTCAATAACCAACTCTCCATCGCCCGCTTCCTGCAGTCCGACATCTCCTCCGCCGCCCCCGGCACTCTGCTGCCCGCCAACGTGGGCATCAACGACGCCAGCACCCAGGGCCAGATCAACCAGTACAACACGACGATGCTCCAGCGCAACCGCCTGGTCGAGTCCTCCTCCGAAGAGAACCTCCTCGTCAAGGACCTGGACCAGCAGCTCGCCTCCCTGCGCAGCTCGATCCTGACCTCCCTGGACAACTACATCAAGTCCATCGGCATCCAGATCCGTTCCTCGCAGCAGGCCCAGCGCTCCTCCCAGGCGCGCGTGAGCGACATCCCGCTCCAGGCCGGCCGCCTGCTCTCCGACGAGCGCCAGCAGAAGGTCAAGGAAGCTCTGTACCTCTATCTGCTCCAGAAGCGCGAGGAGAACGAGCTCTCCCAGGCCTTCACCGCCTACAACACGCGCGTCATCGCCTCCCCGAGCGGCTCCAACGCTCCGATCGCGCCCAACAAGAAGATGATCTACCTCGTCGCCCTGCTCCTGGGCCTCGCGATCCCCTTCGCCTGGTTCTACCTCAAGGAAGTCCTCAACACCTCCGTGCGTGGGCGAAAAGACTTGGAAAACATGTCCGCCCCCTTCCTCGGCGAGCTGCCTTCCATCTATGAGAAGAAAAACATCTTCGACCACATCCGCATCACCGACAATCCCGAGGACCGCAAGATCGTCGTCAAGCCCCACAGCCGCAACGTCATCAACGAAGCCTTCCGCGTCGTGCGCACCAACCTCGAGTTCATGCGCGGAAAGGATCCGGGCAGCAAGGTCCTGATGGTCACTTCGTTCAACGTCGGATCCGGCAAGACCTTCGTCTCCGCCAACCTCGCCACGGCCCTTGCGATCAAGGGCAAGAAGACCGTCATCCTCGACCTCGACCTGCGCAAGCGTTCCTTGAGCGAACTCGCCGGACAGCCCAAGAAGGGCCTTTCCGACTGGCTCGGCGGCCAGGCCGACGACTGGCAGTCCCTGGTCGTCCACCAGGTCGGAGGCAACAACCTGGACGTCCTCCCGGTCGGCACCATGCCCCCGAACCCGGCTGAGCTCCTCGCCGAGCCGCGCCTGGCTACGCTGCTCACCGAGCTCCGGGACAGCTATGACT
This sequence comes from Bacteroidales bacterium, assembly GCA_017400135.1. GTDB lineage: Bacteria > Bacteroidota > Bacteroidia > Bacteroidales > UBA932 > Cryptobacteroides. The sequence goes on along the minus strand of JAFPVJ010000008.1, from coordinate 8,489 downwards.
ACATCTTCCTCGACTGCCCGCCGATCGAGATCGTGACCGACGCCGACTTGATCGCCCCGCTCGCCGACATCACCCTCTTCGTCGTGCGCGCCGGCCTGCTCGAGCGTTCGATGCTCGGCCAGGTCGAGAAGTACTATACCTCCAAGAAGTACAACAACATGGCCCTCCTGCTCAACGGCACCGAGTCCGCCGGCCGCTACGGCTACAAGTACGGCTACAAATACGGCTACGCCTACGGCAAGTACGGGTCATCCTATGGCTCCTACGGGTCTGAAAAGGATGCGTAAGCCTGTGTTTTTCAAGCGTCTATGGCTGTCTCTGGCCGTGCTGGTCCCGTTGCTCTGGGCCCAGCCGGCCCGGGCCCAGCTCTCGCGCCTGCATTTCCGCAACTACCGCATCACTTCCGTCGTACCCACTGGCTTCCGTTCGGTGAGGGGCGCCGTCGAGGTGACCCTTTCCAACGACACGACCGCGTTCACGATGTCCGACATCCAGGGCATCGTATACCGCAATGGGAGGCCCTTTGTCGAGGGCGTCTGCAACGACACATACGTCCCCCAGGGCACCATTACCGTGCGTCCCACCGGCACCGTCCGGCTCTGCGACAGCGTCAGCCTCTGGACCGTCCTGCGCTGCATGGTCAGCTTCGACCCCGATGAATACACCGGCGACCTGTCGATGAACATCCGCGATGCCAAGGGCCATACCCGGACCTACACCAAGCAAGGCCTCCCTGTCGGCCAGCTGCTCAACAACAAGCTCAAAAAGAAAAAGAAATAACCCCATGTTTACCCTGATCACCCTCCCCTATGGCCTGGACGCCCTGGATTCCGTCATCAGCGCCCGCACCCTGACCTTCCACCACGGCAAGCATTTGCAAGCCTATGTGGATAATCTCAACAAGTTGCTGCCCGGCAGCGGCCTGGAAGAGCTGCCGCTCGAAGAGATCGTAGCGAAAGCCTCCGGCGCCCTCTTCAACAACGCCGGCCAGGTACTCAACCACGAACTGTACTTCACGCAGTTCTGTCCCGGCGGACGGGCCCTGGCGGCCGAGAGCCCTCTTTGCAAGCAGATCGTAAAGCAATGGGGCAGCCTCGAAGCCTTCCAGGACGAGTTCGTCGCCAAAGGCGTCGGCCTCTTCGGCTCCGGCTGGGTCTGGCTCTCCGCCGCACCCGACGGCTCTCTGGTCATCACCCAGGAACCCAACGCCGGCAACCCCGTCACCCGCGGCCTCAAGCCCCTCCTGACCTTCGACGTCTGGGAACACGCCTACTACCTGGACTACCAAAACCGCCGCCCCGCCCACCTCACCGCCCTCTGGCAAATCCTCAACTGGGCTGTGATAGAAAAAAGATATACTGTCCACTGACAGATTATACTTAGCTTTTCTTTTGACAATCATAAATATTTACCATCATGGGTGTTTACGAAGACAATATCATTCCTATCAAGATTGCACATTTGGCGGAGTATGTGGCCAAGATGAAGAGGATTTCTCAAGACGATGCCCTGGTGTACATCTATATCAACCCTATGTATAAGCGACTCTATGATGAGCAAGCCAAGTGGTGGTATTTAAGTACAGAGGCTCTCTACGAGGAATTCGAGTTATGGCGTACCCGTCAAAGTCGGGCTGTGTCGAAAGAAGTGTTTGAATTCTACACCTATTGTGTGGAATACTTTGCAACACGTAAGCGAGTAAGTGGTATGCAGGCCTGGGTTACGTTTAAAGAAACGGGGGCCGACGATTATATCATCAATAACTACGACCTCCTTCACACCCAAGGGATGGAATATGTGTATGATGACATCCAGCACTTTATAAACAGGACAAAGAAATGATACTCTATCACGGATCAACAGTGGCTGTACGAAAGCCATCTTTAAGACCCGGACGTTCGAATGCCGATTTTGGCAAGGGGTTCTATACGACGACCAATCTGGAGCAGGCCGTACGCTGGGCTAATATCAAGCGAGAAAGGGATAAAAGCACGCGCGCCGTTGTCAGCGTCTATGAGTTTGACGAAACTCTTCTTGAGAGTGCCGGATGGAACATCCGTCATTTTACCGGCGCTGATGAAGCCTGGCTTTATTTTGTGACCGATTGCCGAAAATCACGCAGGCATGACTATGACCTAGTTCAAGGTCCGGTAGCCAATGATAAAGTGTTTACGACCGTCAACCTCTTTGAAAGTGGGGTCTTGAGTGCCGAGGCTGCTATACTTCAGCTGAAAGCATATAAGACATATGATCAACTCTCCTTCCATACAGAGAAGGCAATTAGGTCATTAACATTCATAGAAGCTTTTGAGGTTTGATTTCTTTTGCCCTAGTCAAAAGAAAGGGCATTCTCGCCCTCGCGGGGTCGAATGCCCTAAAATAACAAAGCTTCTTGTCAATCTTGCATCTCTGATGCTTTTGCAAAGATACGACTGACAACAGAATAATCAAAACTAAAACCATCTTATGGCCTTCTTCCAAGACAAATCTTTGATAATTAACGGTGGGATTGTATTGACCCAAGTAGTCTAGATCATTCAGTCCTATTTTTGATTGCCAATATGATAGTTAGGTAATAGCCGTTATTATTTCAACCGTGTGAAAAGGACATTGATATAATAACGTGATATTTAATAGAAGCATCCCCATTATTTTCAATTTGAATAAAGAGTATTATGGCAAAAAAACATAACGAAGATCCAGTCTATCCAGCCGTTCCTTTAGTGATACCTAGAGAGGAATTCGTTGAACTACTTACGACACAGATAGAGAAGGGTAAGGCCTTGTTAGATGTTTCCGTTCCTATTGCAGGACAGCGTGATCCCTATGGTTATACTCATCTCTCAAGCGATAGGGTATACTATGATGAAACTGCACAGAATGATTTTCTGGCTTCATTTACCCGTTGGCATGAACGTAATAAGGAAATATATCGAGCTTCATTCTCAGACCCTAATAGTATCTATTTCCACGATTATGAGAAAAAGAAATTGGATCATTTAATTATTGTGGATATCATCAAGAACTATAAAGATGACATCGCCCGTCTGAATAATCAGATGCAAACAGACATAGAGCGAATAGACCTTATTCGATGTGTAGTGCCAAAACCCAATACAGAAGACATTGCAGCTCAATCAAAGGCAGTTATTAAGGATAAAAAGCGTGTCTTTGTGGTACATGGTCACGACACAAACGTGCGTAATGAAGTAGAATTATTTGTACGCAGCATTGGTTATGAGCCTATTATTCTTTGCAAACGTGCGGATAAAGGAGATACTATCATAGAAAAAATCGAACGTGAGGCTAAAGATGTGTGTTACGCAATAGTTATTTATACCTCTTGTGACTTAGGTAAAGATAAGAATGATTCAGACCTAAAACCACGCGCCAGACAGAATGTAGTATTTGAGCATGGCTTTATGTGTGCTTATTTAGGTAGAACGCATGTTTGTGCTTTGCTTGAAGACGGGGTGGAGCAACCAGGAGACCTGAAAGGGGTTATTTATAAACCTTTAGATACAGCGGGAGCCTGGAAGTATTTAATTGCCGACGAGATGAAAGCCGTTGGTTTAGATGTTGACAAGAATAAGATTTAAACGCCGATCTGAGCCCCTAATAGCTATTATGGAAATCCATGAAGGCTCGCGGTGAGCTTAAAAACAGCAGACCTGAAGTAACCCCATAATGACATCGAGACTATACAAAGGATATTGGCAGCGGGCGGGCTCGGAGAAGGAGGTCGCAGGGGTGCTGACGGTTGAAGTCTCCGGGAAAACACAGTTGGAGATTTTCGGATCCTTTGATGCTGAGGACCAGCCTATCGATATCTTTGATAAAGATGAGAAGGTCATCTGGGGGCGTTGTTATGATCCGCAGAACAACATGAAAGATATCACGTTGTTTGACTGTTTTGCGGCCGCAACACTTAACTTCTCCAGCAACTTTCCTCTCATTCGGTTTAACTGTACCTACGTCCTAATTGGAATCCATATTTCATCCCTCTCTGATGCGGCATTCTTTAAAGCCAATATTCACATCCCTGCCCTTCAGTCATGGTGTCCCTCTGATGCGCTCAAGATTGTCCATAGCGATACCGGCATCTCTGCCACAATGTCGCGTTCAAAGAATCCTGCGGCTGCGGCATCCGCACGGCTTGACGACGGCACAACGCTGGATGTCATCAAATCTGCTTCGTACTCGTCAGATCTATCAAAAGCGGTCTTTGAACGTGAAACTATTTTCGAATCCGAAACGACAGCCTGTCCATCTCTAATGTCCTTTCAATCGTAAGAACACTTGAGGATTCCCTTTTTATTGCAGTGGCCGCGTAGGCGGGTCTTAGCAGACTTGACTAATTACTAATGCCAAATAATGAACACTATTACTTCGAGTATCAATAGAACAATTGCAAAAAATACAGCATTCTTGTATGTTCGTATGATACTTGTGATGTTTATCTCCTTGTTTACATCGCGAGTGCTGCTTAAAGCACTTGGTGTTGAGGATTATGGCATTTATAACCTCGTTTGTGGGATTGTTGCTTTTTTCCAAGTATTAAACGGATCTTTAGCTGATGCAACACAGCGTTATATTACATTTGAATTAGGAAACTTGTCCGGCAATCGAATAGCAATTGTGTTCTCAACGAGCATTATACTACATTTATTACTTGGTGTTTTCATTGTAATAATTGCAGAACCTATTGGCCTTTGGTTTCTACATAACAAGTTATTAATTCCTGCGGATAGAAGCATTGCAAGTGAATGGATTTTTCATTTCTCTGTTGTTTCTTTGTTCTTTATGATCATTAGTGTTCCATATAATGCTATGATTATAGCTCATGAACATATGAAGGCATTTGCTGGCTTTTCTATTGTTGATGCACTTGGGAAACTTCTTATTGCTTTTGTTATTACTTGTCATTCGAGATTTGATCGCCTTATATTATATGGGGCGCTTATGGTCTTATTTCAGATTGGACTTCGCTTTCTATACGTATTTTATTGTCGGAATCACTTTCCCGAATCTAATGTCAAGTTGGAAATAGATTGGAATCTTGCAAAAGACATGGGAGGATTTGCAACCTGGACAATAATTGGGAATCTTGCTTATGTTTGTATTACTCAAGGTATCAATCTTCTCCTTGGCATGTTTTTTCTTCCCGCCATCAATGCCGCTAGAGGGCTTGCAGCACAAATTGAATCTGGGGTTAAACAGTTCGCAAAAAGTTTTCAGACTGCAATTAATCCCCAGATTACAAAACAGTATGCATCTGGGCATTTATCAGGTATGCACGCCCTTATTTTCCGCGGGACAAAATTCTCGTTTTTTCTAATGCTCCTTCCCCTTATCCCTATTTTCATTGAGGCTCGCTTCCTTCTAAATATCTGGCTTTCAACAGTCCCCGATTATACTTTATTTTTTACCCGAATCATTTTAATCATAGCCCTAATAAACTGTTTTAGCAATGCATTATCAGTCGCCGCAAAAGCATCTGGAAGAATAAAGACATTTGAACTGGTTGCATGTTCCTTACGGCTCTCTATTCTTCCTGTTTCTTACTTCCTCCTTCAAAACGGGGGGAAAGTCCAGGTGGTTTTCTATGTTTACCTCATTGTTGAAATTATTGCTATTATCAGTAATATAATAATCTCACATAAATTAGTCAGTTTTTCGGTACTCTCTTATTGTAGAAACGTCATCTTTCCCATTGTTTTAGTTTCTGTTACAGCTCCAGCTATCCCTACACTTGTGTATTTAAATCTATCTGAAGGATGGGGGCGGTTTGTTCTAGTTACAATTACAGCATTACTTTGTACATTTTGCTCTTCCTTTTTTCTTGGACTTACCAAACATGAACAGGCTGTGGTATTAGGGAAGATAAAAAGTTTTTTATAGAATGCTATCCCATACTTGTTTTTCTTCTCTTCTCTCATTATCATGAAAACTAGAAAGAACATCGGAGATATACAGAACTGTTATGGTTGTGGAGTATGCGCTGCAGCATGCCCTAAGGATATAATCTCTATTAAACTTAATTCAAATGGTTTTTATGAGCCAGTCCTTAATAAAAAAGACTGTGTCCATTGTGGCCTTTGTATGGATGTTTGTTCTTTTAGTCATTCGAGTGTTTCCTTGTCTGAAAGTAGGGTAATGGGGAGTTGGGCTGCTTGGAGCAATGATCCTGCAACTAGGGAGAAATGTTCTTCCGGAGGATTTGGATTTGAAGTTGCTAAGATGCTTTTGAGTCAGGGTTACTCTGCAGTTGGATGCAAATATGAGATGTCCCAACATAGAGCGGTCCATTTTATTGCTAATTCTCTTGATGAGTACCTTCCCTCTATGGGAAGTAAATATATTCAAAGCTATACGAAAGATGCCTTTCGATTAATCAATTATAATAAGCGCTACCTTATTACTGGGACGCCTTGCCAAATAGATTCTTTCCGACGACTGATTAAAAAAAAGGGGGTTGAAGATAATTTTGTCTTATTAGATTTCTTTTGTCACGGAGTTCCGTCAATGAACGTATGGAAGGCATATGTAGAATATATCGAATCCTTTGTCGGGCCACTTATCAATGTTTCGTGGCGAAACAAAAAATGTAACGGTTGGCATGATAGTTTGACGATGGGCTTTATTGGTACTAATCCCATTAAAGCTGCCTCCTTACTAGAACAAGGCGATGATGGAGTCCTATATTCTAGGATGACGCGAGGAGATCTTTTTTATAGATTGTTTCTTGGGGAGTTTTGTAGCGGGCCCCATTGTGTACACAACTGTAAGTATAAATTCGATTCTTCTGCAGCAGACATAAGGATAGGGGATCTTTGGGGAGACACCTATATTGACAACGAGCAAGGAGTAAGTGCTGTCGTAGCTTTTACAGAGAAAGGTGCGAAAGTAATCTCTCAGATGAATACTGTTACTTTGATGAATCATCCTTTTGATGTAGTCGCAGAAGGTCAATTAAAGCAGAATTGTCACCAAAAAGAGCTCTCGTCTTTAATCCAATTCTTTCTAAAGAAAAGAGTTCCTCTTGATGGGTTCATCATTAGGGTCATCCTACTTTCCCAAAGAGTTATTACTAAGATAAAAAGAGTATTTCAAATATGACAATTGGTATCATCACTATGCATAGAGTTCCCAATATGGGATCCGTATTACAAGCATATGCACTACAACATACAATTAACCAATTAGGATATCGAGCGACTATAATAGATTATGTCTTTCCACAAAAGAAGTTAATCCCTTTACACATAAGAGCATTACGCTGGGGGTTGGATTTGCTTAAAGGCCGTCCTAATCATAAAAAAAGAGGCAAGCTAAATGAATTCATAAGTAGTCATTTATTTTTAACTCGGAAATATAATAATGCGGAAGAATTGAAAGCAGATCCTCCTATATTTGATATCTACTGTACAGGTAGTGATCAGGTTTGGAATCCAATGCATATCGGCAACGATATGACTTTTTTTCTGGATTTCGTTCCCGATTCATCTCCAAAAATTTCTTATGCCTCCAGTTTCGCTCTGGATTCTATTCCAAAGGAATATTATAGCCGGTTCTCAAGTTATTTATCAAAGTATACAAGTATAACTGTAAGAGAGGATAGTGGAATTAACATAATACGCACTCTAATTAATAAGAATGTGTTATCTGTGTGTGATCCAACTTTGCTTCTTAAGAATGAAGAGTGGCTTTCTTTAGCTGATCATAAGACCCACCCAATAAAGGGCGCCTATATTTTAGTTTATATTGTTGGATACATGTATAACCCACGTCCAGCAGTTTATAGGATAATCAATGAGGTAAAAAAAGGAATTGGCATTCCGGTGTATTTCTTTGATGGAGGAGTATCTGATTTAGTTAATGGATTTACTCATCTTATTAAAGGCGTTGGTCCATATGATTTAATTTATTATATAAAAAACGCCAGTTTCGTTATTACTGACTCTTTTCATGGATCTGTTTTTTCTACTCTGTTTTCAATTCCAATGATTGCCCTAATAAATGATAAGAACAGAGACTCGAGAATAACGGATTTGCGGCGCAATGTTAACGGAGATAGATCACTCATTCCTTATGATAAGGTTTTATGTTTTAATCATGATTATCAAACCTATTATAACTGTGATCCGTTATTAGTTGAGAGGCTAAGATTTGATTCTATCTCAACGTTGCAAAGAATAATTGATGATGCCTCAGCCCATCTCAACTCTAACTCTTTAGGAGAATAATTTATTGTTTTCAATTAATGGCAACAGCTATGCACTTTATTTCGATTATCAAAAATCGAATCTGTCGTTATTTCTACTTATCTAATTCTATTTTATTTTCAAATTCATAGCTGTCCGGAGAAATTTTACCAAAGCGTAAGTTGCCTTCCATACGGTGCCTCCGGGACAATAACAGGGAAGGAAGGTTGATTATACATTTCACGGATATCACCTCTTTTGAAGAGGATTTGTCCGATAGAATTT
>JAFPVJ010000007.1 GCA_017400135.1 Bacteroidales bacterium | reverse complement strand
CTTGTTCATGACTTGCGGACAGCGGCTTAGTCGCTTCCCACAAATCTACGGAGTTCTAATCGAAAAATCTTTTAAACGCGGTAACTTGTTAAATTATAAAACTTTAAAACCTATCGGAGATTTTTTCTCCGGACAGTAGTGCAAATAACTATGTTTTGAAGCAAAAAGGGGAGTTTCTACTATGTGTAAAAATGGCCTGTGTAGATAGATCCAGAAGAAAGTGTTATCTGGATCTCATAATAACCTGAGAACAGGATGGTTAAGGATATTTCATAGATAAACATCCCGTTAAATGACGCCCCGGAAATCACATCCGTAATCGTAAACAATACGGGGTGATTGTCGGATGAGGATAATGTAAGTTCGGAAGTATCCGGGTTGAAATTACAGGATACGGGACAAATTTGCGGCTGCTCAATACTCAAACATCCACCATTATTGAATCCCAAATCAGTGCTATCGGCGCAGGCAGCCATAGAAGCATTTGCTATTGGCGCAAACGCAAGAAAGATAAAGATAAATACAAGTAATCTTTTCATTTTTTTGTTTTAAAAGTAGTGCAATTCCCTATGCTTTCCGCGTGAAACGAAAGTAATTGCATTACAACTGAACGAAAAGATGACTTGCGATGTTATTGAAAATCAGAGCATTATAAAACCGTCAATTTTGGTCTAGTGTAGAATTGAGATGGAGTATGACTGTGTAATCGGTTGATTATTAGTAGGATACTAATGGTTGTCGTTATGTGTAATGCTTTTGTCAAAAACTATATGATAGAGTTCTGAATGTGGGCTTGTTTTGGAAAACAGTAACTCCCGGAAGCGACTTTTTTTAACTCGAGCATAGTTTTTCGAAATATCACACAACATTGCGATGGTTGGTGACTCAAATCCAATTGCCATATAACACAGAAACAAAATATCATTATTGTCCAGATTTGGAAAGTCCGAACGAATTTTATTAATAATGTTATCCAGGTTTGCATTGATTTCTACCTCAAGCTCCATTTGTTTTTTGGGACCAGAGATGATGGCAGAGATTAACTCACTCAATCGATCAGATTGATAGTTGATCAAAGAGCTCTTGATACGGTTTCTCTCTAACTGAGGAGTGAAACTCTCACAAAGCCGTCCTAATTCAGATAATCGGTTCTGATAGGTTCGACAAAAAGATCTTTGTAGAATAAACAACCTCGTATGAAGTGACTCTTTTTCCGATTTTAACAAAGAATTCTCTGATTGCAAAAAAACATTATTATTCTCGGCTATTGAAAGCAGCCGGTAAGCCTCTTCAGCAATTGTTTCGAATCTATCCATCTCAATTTCATGTCGGATTTTTCGTTGTCTTGAATGATATAAAAGTAATATAACCGACATCAAAGCCAGGATGATGATGAGTAATAATGCTAAACTTAACTTCTGGGCTCGTGCTTCATTTAAAGCTGCAATTGACTTTTCTTTTTCAGCAATTCTCTTAAACAAAGAATTGTTGATACTTGACATCAGGCTCTTATTGGATTTACTGCAATAGTTTTCGCAGTAGTCTAATGCTGAAGCATTGTCTTTTTGCCATCTTGCAATCTTATAATTCCAATAATCCGTTTCTTTTGTCGATGGACGGGATCTTAAACTATCAATAATGTGATTCGCTTTATCCACATAACCCCGAAGAAGAAGGGCATAAGAGTATCCATAGGTGTCCTTATCAGAAGGATGCGCTCCTTGGGATAGCGCCTTCTCATATAGTAAGCAGGCCAATATAGGATCATTATTCCTCTTTTGAATAGCACAAGATGCGCCAAACAACAACTCCGATGGAGGAACGTCATCCTTCAATAATTCGGAAAAACCTAGTTGAAAAAGGCTATCTGATTCTGCAAAGTGATAATTTTGTGAATATGCAGCTGCCTGACCAAGATGGCTCCTCCTTATAAACTCTTCCTTGCCCAGTAATTCTGCGTATTGAGTCGTCTTTGTACTATAGTCGAGCCATTCCGCAGAGTGGTCAGTAAGGCTAAATGTATTGGCAAGTGCGCTGTTAATGATGGCCTTCAGGAAGATATCATCCCCATCTTCGGCCAACTCATCCGCTTTTTTCAAATGAATGATGGCATCTGGCCATTCTTTCCGGGAACCGCATGACATTCCCAGGCAATACTCCAACTGGGCTTTTTTTTGTGAGGTTCCTTTCTTGGAATAATACTGCTCTGCGGGATGGATAAAGTCAAAGACAACGGTATCTTCCTTGAAAAGTCTTGTTAAAGCAAGGGATTTGAATAAGCTGTAATCGGCTTGAAGAGAACGACTTTTTGTCTTTGCGGTGTCAAGCGCTTGCAAAGCCGCAAGAGCCTGTCCAGGTTCCTCATAAACGATGTCAGCAATCCGGCGGAGTTCGTCTCGCGTCGGATTGGGCCTGCAGGAGAGGAGAAACGGGACCAGCAGCAGAAGTGGCAGGATTCTTTTCATAAAAAACAAAACAGCTGCTTTCGGAAGGGCAAGCAGCTGTATCTGTAAAGGGTGAATGGGCATTAAACGGTAAGGATTTCCTTCTCCTTGGCGGCGACGAGGGTGTCGATGGTCTTGATGTTCTTGTCGGTGATCTTCTGGACTTCCTCTTCGGCTTCCTTCTCGGTATCCTCGCTCAGGCCTTCGTTCTTCTGGGCCTTCTTGAGGGTCTCGATGGCGTCGCGGCGGGCGTTGCGGATGACGATCTTGGTCTGCTCGCCGGCGGCTTTCGCCTTCTTGATCAGGTCCTTGCGGCGCTCCTCGGTAAGGGGCGGGACGACGCAGCGGATCACTTCACCGTTGTTGGACGGGGTGAATCCGAGGTTGTTGTCGATGATCGCCTTCTCGATCTTGGCGAGCATGTTGCGCTCCCAGGGGGTGATCAGCAGGGTGCGGGCGTCGGGCGTCGTCACCGATGCGACCTGGGGAATGGGGCATACGGTGCCGTAGTAGTCCACGGTCACGGTGTTGAAAATCGAAGGGTTGGCCTTGCCGACCCGGTAGTTCTTGAGGTCATCCTCCAGGAACGCGGCTGCGTCCTGCATCTTTTCGTCGGCCAGTGCGACGATCTCTTTCGCTCTTTCTGTCAACATGGTTCTATCTTTTTTATCGTTTTATACGTGTACCAGCGTCCCGACCTTTTCGCCGTCGAGGATGCGCTTGAGGTTGCCCGGCTCGTTCATGTCGAACACGAGGATCGGCATGTTCCCCTGCTCGCAGAGGGCGAAGGCCGTGGCATCCATCACTTTCAAATGGTCGGCGAGCGCCTTGGCGAAGGTCAACTCGTCGTATTTGGTCGCGGTCGGGTCCTTCTCCGGGTCCGCGGTGTAGACCCCGTCCACCCGCGTGCCCTTCAGGAGGGCGTCCGCCCCGATCTCCAGGGCGCGCAGCGCGGCGCCGGAATCGGTCGTGAAGAAGGGGTTGCCGGTCCCGCCGGCGATCAGCGCCACGCCGCCTTCTTCCAGCACCCGGACGGCCGCATCCCGGACGTAGTAGCGCGCCAGGGGCTCCATCGGGGTGGCGGTGAATACTTCGGCGCGGATGCCCTGGGAGCGGATCGCCATCGCCAGTCCCAGCGAATTGATGACCGTCGCGAGCATGCCCATCTTGTCTCCGTCCACGCGGTCGAATCCCTTGCCGACGCCCTGCAGGCCGCGGAAAATGTTGCCGCCGCCGTTCACGATAGCAATCTGCATGCCACTGCGGACCGCGTCCGCGATTTCGGCCGCCGCCTTGTTGAGGCTGGCTTCATCGATTCCTTTGCCCTGGGGGCCGCCGAGGCTTTCGCCGCTGAGCTTGAGCAATACTCTTTTATACATAATGTAGGGTCGTTTTTCGTGGGAAACAAAAATATCGGAAAATTATGAAACTTGCAAGAAAGAGTCTATATTTGCAGTCTACAACACACTTGTTTGAATAAATTTCAGTCAAATGGCTTTATCTACTTCCTCCATCGGCAAAAAGTTTATCCAGAGCATCAGCGGTGCTTTCCTGATCCTTTTCCTCCTGCTTCACGCGACGATCAACTTCTTCTCCGTGATCGACAGTTTCACCGGAAAGTACGGCGCCGTGGCCGTCGACGAAAAGCTGTTCTCCGCAGGGGACGGCCTCTTCAAGCTCGGCTGCGACTTCATGTCCACCCCCTTCATCAGCATCATGGTCCCCATCCTGGCGCTGGGCTTCCTGATCCACATCCTCTACGGCTGCTGGCTCACCTGGCGGAACATGAAGGCCCGCGGCGGCTTCAAGCGCTACGAGGTCGCCAGCAAGGCGGCTGCTGATTCCTGGTCCGCCAAGAACATGTTCATCCTGGGCATCGTGATCTTCGGATTCATCGCCTTCCACCTGACCCATTTCTGGGCCAAGATGCAGCTGCCCGAGATGTTCGGCATCGGCACTTATGAGGACAATCCTTACGTCCTGCTCAACACCGTGTTCAGCAAGTGGTGGGTCCTGGTCCTGTACATCGTGTGGTTCGGCGCTCTCTTCCTGCACCTGACCCACGGCTTCTGGAGCATGTTCCAGACCGTCGGCTGGAGCGGACAGACCTGGATGAAGCGCCTCAAGGTGATCGGCGTGGTCGTCGCCTCCATCATCTGCCTGGCCTTCGCCGCCGTCGCAGTCAACGCTTTCCTGCAGGCCAATGCACTGATTTAGTTTTTGTTTAAACGAAAATATTTGCTACCTTTGCGGTCCCTATTTTGTGTAGGGATCGCAATTTTTATAGTTAACCATTTAAAGATCAAGACAATGGACACACAAAGCTACAAGACGGTCTCCTTGAACAAGGCTACTGTCGAGAAGGAGTGGGTCGTCATTGACGCGACGGATCTCGCGCTTGGTCGTCTTGCTTCCCGCATCGCGCTTGTCCTCCGAGGCAAGACGAAGCCGGGCTTCACCCCCCACGTGGACTGCGGTGACAACGTCATCGTCGTCAACTGTGAGAAAGTCGCCCTCAAGGGCAAGAAGATGACCGACCGCGTCTACACGCGCTACACCGGCTATCCGGGCGGACAGCGCTTCACGACGCCGAAGGAAATCCTCGCCAAGAACCCCACCGAGTTGATTCGGAGAGCGGTAAAGGGTATGCTCCCGAAGACGCGTCTTGGTGACAAGCTCATCAACAACCTGTTCATCTATGCAGGTCCCGAGCATCCGCACCAGGCCCAGAACCCTAAAGTTATTAAGTTGGACGAAATTTAAACAGAGCTAATGGAACAGATTCACGCCCTTGGAAGACGTAAGGCAGCTGTTGCTCGCGTTTATCTCGTTGCTGGAAGCGGTAACATCGTTATCAACGACCGCCCCCTGGAGGACTACTTCAAGGAGGACGGACTCCGTTATATCGTGAACCAGCCTCTCGTTCTCACCCAGACTGAAGGCCAGTTTGACATCAAGGTCACCATGGTTGGTGGCGGTATCAAGGGTCAGGCTGAAGCCATCCGTCTCGGCATCGCCCGCGCCCTGTGCGAGGTCGACAAAGAGGCTTACCGCCCTGCGCTCAAGGCCGCCGGTTTCCTGACCCGCGATCCCCGTGAGGTCGAAAGGAAGAAGCCCGGTCAGCCCGGTGCCCGCAGACGCTTCCAGTTCAGTAAACGTTAGTATTCACCTGTTTTACTTTTTGCACAGTTGGGTTTCAAACCCTCGGACCTCCTTCGGGATGGGAATCCCGGGAAGCTACTGGAAGGTTGCCCACACTGCGGAAAATCCGGGAGACTGACATGGGAAAGGTCACTACTCCGGGATTGAAGAAAAGAGAAAAATTAAATTTTTTAAAAGAAAATGTCACGTACAAATTTCCAAGAATTGCTTGATGCAGGCGTTCATTTCGGACATCTGTCCAGGAAATGGAACCCCAAGATGGCCCCGTACATCTTCATTGAAAGGAACGGGATCCACATCATCGACCTGCACAAGACCATCGTCAAACTCGACGAGGCTGCCGAAGCGATGAAAGAAATGGCCCGCAGCGGCCGCAAGATCCTCTTCGTAGCCACCAAGAAGCAGGGCAAGGACATCGTCGCCGAGAAGGCCGCCGCTGTCGGAATGCCTTCCATCACCGAGCGCTGGGCGGGCGGTATGCTTACCAACTTCCCGACCATCCGCAAGGCCGTCAAGAAGATGAGCACCATCGACAAGATGAAAGAAGACGGCACCTTCGAGAAGCTCGCCAAGCGTGAGCGCCTCCAGATCGACCGCCAGCGGGCCAAGCTCGAGAAGAACCTCGGCTCCATCCGCGACATGAACCGTCTCCCCTCCGCCCTCTTCGTCGTTGACATCCAGAAGGAAGCCAACGCCGTCCGTGAGGCCAACCGTCTGAACATCCCGGTATTCGCAATGGTTGATACTTGTTGCGATCCCACCCCTATTGATTATGTGATACCGGCGAACGACGACGCAGCGAAGTCCATCGAGTGCATCCTGAACGTGCTTTGCGCCGCGATCCAGGAAGGCCTTGAGGAGAAGAAGCTCGCGAAGGACAAGGAAGAGGCCGCCGAAGAGGCCGAGACCAAGGTGACCACGAAGAAGCTCCGTTCCCGCAAGGGCGCGAAGCCGGTCGACGTCGAGGCTGAGGCCGCGGCTGCCGAAGAGGCTCCCGCCGCTGAAGAGGCTCCGGTTGCCGAGGCTCCCGTGGAGGAGGCTCCCGCCGCCGAAGAGGCTCCCGCTGAAAACACTGAGGCATAAACCATTAATCTGTTTCCGTTATGAATATCACTGCAGCTGACGTAATGAAACTGCGCAAGATGACCAGCGCCGGTATGATGGATTGCAAGAAGGCCCTCGTCGAGGCCGACGGCGATTTCAACAAGGCGATGGAAATCATCCGCGAGAAGGGCAAGCTCGTCGCGGCCAAGCGTGCCGACCGTGAGACCACGGAAGGCGCCGTGAAGGCCCGCATCGAGGGTGGCAAGGGTATCCTTGTCTGCCTCGGTTGCGAGACCGACTTCGTCTCCAGGAACGCTGACTTCCAGGCTCTTGCCGAAGCCATCGCCGACGTCGCCATCGCACAGGCTCCCGCCGACCTCGAAGGCCTGAAGGCCTGCAAGATGGCCGACGGCCAGACTGTCGAGGATGCCGTCGAGGCTCAGACCGGCAAGACCGGCGAGAAGCACGTCCTCGCTTTCTACGCCCTTGTGGAGGCCCCCTTCGTGGCCGAGTACATCCACAAGATCAACGGCAAGCTGGGCGCGCTGGTGGGCTTCAACAAGGAAGTTCCCGCCGACATCGCCAAGGGTGTCGTGATGCAGGTTGCTTCGATGAACCCCGTGTCCATTTCCAAGGCCGACTGCCCGCAGAGCGTGATCGACAACGAGCTCGCCGTGGCCGTGCAGAAGACCAAGGACGAGATGATCCAGAAGGCCGTGGACGCCGCCCTGAAGAAGGTTGGCATCAACCCGGCCCACGTGGACAGCGAGGCGCACATCGAGTCCAACACCGCCAAGGGTTGGATCACCGCCGAGCAGGCCGACCAGGCCCGCGAGATCATCGCCAAGGTGGGCGCCGAGAAGGCTGCCTCCCTGCCTGAGCAGATGATCCAGAACATCGCGAACGGCCGTCTCCAGAAGTTCTTCAAGGAGAGCACGCTGGAGGAGCAGGAGTACCAGATGGGCGACGGCAAGCAGTCCGTCAAGGAGGCCATGGCCGCCGTTGACAAGGACGCGAAGGTCGTTTGCTTCAAGCGTTTCTCCCTCGCTGACTAAGCGCAGTCTTTACGGATTCAAGGCCGATCCTTTACGGGGTCGGTCTTTTTTTGATGGTACGCCAGACGGCGAGACCGTAGGGGACGAGCAGGACGGTGCCGATGGCCATCAGAAGGATGGAATTCCAGCCGGTGCGCCCCAGGAGAGTATAGGCGGCGAAGATGAGCATCGCCAGGATGAAGAAGGCGCCGATGGCCTTCAGGTCGTACGGAATGGGGTACTTCTTCTGGCCGATGAACCAGCTTAGCAGCATCGAGATGCCGTAGCCGGCGAAGCCGCCCCAGGCGCAGGCCCAGTAGCCGATCTTCGGGACGAAGATGATATTGATGGCAACCATCACCGCCACGCCGATGGCGCTCATGATGGCGCCCCACCAGTTCTGGTCCGTGAGCTTGTACCAGAAAGAGAGGTTGAAATAGACGCCCATGAAGATTTCCGCCATCATCACGATGGGGATCACACCCAGCCCCTCGCGGTAGCCTTCACCCACAAAGCGCTGCAGGATAGGCATGTAAACCACTACGGCCAGGAAGGCCAGCAAGGTAAAGATGATGAAGTATTTGGTCCCGTCGGCCAGGGTTGCCGGGCTGTTCTTGTCCTTGTTGTCGGCGAAGACGATGGGTTCGTAGGCGTAGCGGAAGGCCTGTGTGAGCAGCGACATGATCATCGCAATCTTGACGCAGGCTCCGTAGATGCCCAACTGCACCAACCCGTCCTCGCCCGGCATCAGTTTCGGCAGCAAGATCTTGTCCGCCACCTGGTTCAGTACGCCCACGAGGCTCAGGAGCAGCAGGGGCCAGGAATAGCGCAGCATCTCCTTGGCCATCGCTTTGTCGAAACCGTAGGCGATGCCGCGGATCTCGGGGATGAAGAGCAGGGTCACCAGCGTCGTGCAGGCCAGATTCGTCAGGAAGATCAGGCCCACGCCATAATTGAACTGCTCGAAAATGCCCTGCAACGCCGGAACTTTCGGCATCACGAGGAAGATGAAGAGGTTCAGCAGGATGCTCGGGATGATGAAGGCGAACTTCAGCGCCACGAAACGGATGGGCCGGCGCTGCTGCCGCAGGCGGCTGAACATCACGGCCTGGAAGGCATCTTGCGCCGTGATCAGGGCGAACATCCCCACATACTCTGGATGCGCCGTGTAGCCCATCGCTCCGGAGATCGGATGCAGCAGTAGGAACACGATTGCGAGGAAGCCCGCCACTACGCCGCCCACCATGCGCAGCGCGTTGCTGTAGACCATTCTGTCATCCGTATCCGGCTTGTTGGCGAAGCGGAATAGCGTCGTTTCCATCCCGAAGGTCAGCAGCGCCAGGAACAGTGCGGTGTAGGCGTACAGGTTGGACACGACACCGTATCCGCCGCTTGCGGCGGGAATCATATAGGTGTGGACCGGCACCAGCAGGTAGTTCAGAAACCTGCCTACGATGCTCACCAGCCCGTACAGGGCGGTATCCTTGGCGAGTGACTTCAGATTCATATCAATCAAATATAGGAATTTTTTTATATTTGCGCACTACCACAGGAATCCCATGTTGGACGTCGCGGCTCTTTTCAAGCAGTATTATCCCCGTTTGCGGAACTATGCGTTCCGGATGCTGGGGGATGGCGCCGTGGCCGACGACATCGTCCAGGAGTGCTTCGTGAAGCTGTATGAGAAGCGTTTCACCCTGAAGGACGTCTCTCCCGGCGCGCTGCTTTTCGTGATGGTCCGCAATTCCAGTTTCAACTATCTCAAGCGCAGGGCCGCGATCGATGCGCTCAGTCCGGCGCCGGCGCTGGCCGTCCGGACGCCGGAAGATGACCTGATGTTTGCCGAGCTCCGGGCCGAGATCGACAGGGTGATGGCCACCCTTCCCCAGAAGTGCCGGGAGGTTTTCCGCATGAGCCGCCTCGAGGGACTGAACACGCGCGAAATCGCCGAGCGCACGGGCACTTCGACCCAGAACGTGGAGAAGCATATCGCCCGTGCCCTGGATATTTTTGCCCGCCATTTCGCCGGGCTTGACATCTCGATGGCCGGGATCGCCTGAAAATAATCGGATTTTTTTGGACAACGGGGTTGGTTTTCGGACCGCCCCGTTGTTATATATATGCATTACCACATAGAACCAATTTGCTACAATGAATTATAAAGAACTGGCTTTCAGTTACTTCCGGGGAGATATCCCCGGAGAGGACGAGCGCGTCCTGAATGCCTGGATGAAAGAAGATGACCGTAACGCCGCGCAGTTGCGCGAATGGGAAAAGGAGTGGCTCGGATCCGAGTCGGACTCGCAGGCGGACCAGTGGGCCCGGATGCTGGGCCGCATCGCGGTACGGCAGACGGTCGAAGAAGGGGAGATGCGGCTGGACCGTCCATCTCCCCGTCGTTGGAGCGCCATTGCAGCTATTGCAGCCGCACTCGCCGTTGTCGCCGGCCTGTTTTTCCTGCTTCCCCGTCCCCAAGCCACCCAGTTGTATGCGATGGAGGCGCCCGCCGGAGAGAAGTGCCGCGTCGCTTTGCCTGATAATTCGATTGTGTGGCTGAACTCCGGGTCGAAGCTTTCCTTCGAAGACTCCTACAATCGGAAAGAACGCACCGTGACCCTGGTCGGAGAGGGTTATTTCGATGTCGCACCCGACGCCGACCGTCCGTTCACCGTGCGCTGCGGCGATGTGTCTGTCTTGGTCAAGGGGACGCGTTTCAACGTCTCCGCCTATCCCGAAGACCGCTATGTGATGACGAGCGTCGTCGAAGGGCACGTGGTCTTCTCCGACGGGACCGCCCGGCTGGACCTGTACAAGGGACAGTCGGCGCACTATGACTTGCTCGCCGGGCGCTTCTCCCGTTCCCTGGAGAACCCGGATGACGTGTGCGCGTGGACTGAGAGCCGCTTCGTCTATGACAACATCAACCTGGTCGAACTGGCCGACAAGCTGTCCCGTACCTACGCGGTGCAGTTCCATTTCAACACACCGGACTACCTCGACTACAAGTTCAATATCTCCCTGCGCAACAACGAGACCCTCTCCGATGTCCTTTCGGCTCTGGAACGCATCATTCCCGTGAAGACGCGGATCGAGGGAGACAACGTGTATGTGGACAAAAAGTAAACAAACATAAACAATCTACATCTAATTATTTCCACCCTTTATGAAATTGCAACACAAAACAGGAATCATCGTCCTCTTGCTGCTGCTTGTCAGTTTCACTTCCGGCGCGCAGACCGTGACCCGGAAATGGACGGGGCAGGACTTGAAGACGGTGCTCAAGGACATCGAGTCCCAGACCGGGCTGTCCATCTTCTATCGTTCCGACGAGGTGGATGAGACCGTCCCTGTCACGGCGGATTTCAACGGCGCGCCCGTTGAAACCGTACTCCGTTCCATCCTGGGAAACGACATCTCCGCCCGCATCGAAGGGAAGATGATCGTGCTTTCCAAGAAGGATGTCAAGGCTCCCGCCCTGGTACGGGGCCGGGTCATCGATTCTTCCGGTGAACCCGTCCCGGGCGCCGGCGTATTCGTCAAAGGGACGAAGAACGGCGTTTCCACCGACTTTGAAGGACGTTTTTCCATTGAGGCGGAGCCCGGAGACGTTCTCACCATCTCTTCACTCGGCTACAAGGATCGCGAAGTGACGGTCGGCCGCTCCTCCGTGATCAATGTCACGCTGGAGGAGGAGACTGAATTGCTGAACGAGCTGGTCGTCGTCGGTTATGGCACCCAGAAGAAGGCCAACCTCACGGGCGCCGTGTCGGTCGTGAAGGCGGACGAACTCAAGGACCGTTCCGCCCTGGATGTCGGTCACATGCTGCAGGGCTCCGTTCCCGGCCTGAACGTTACTTCTTCTTCCGGCCGTCCCGGCCAGGCTGCCACGCTCAACATCCGTGGCCGCAACTCCATCAACGGCGGCAGCCCGCTTGTGTTGATCGACGGTGTAGAGGGTGACATTCAGTACATCAACCCTGCCGACGTCGAGTCCATTTCTGTAATCAAGGATGCGGCCGCGGCCGCCATCTACGGCGCGAAGGGTTCCGCCGGCGTCATCCTGGTCACGACCAAGAACGGCAGTTCCGACAAGGAAGGCAAGGCGACCGTCCACTACAGCGGCCGTGCCGGCTTCACCGCCCCGACGGCTTCCACCGATTGGGAAACCCGCGGTTATTATTCCGTATATCTGAGCAACCTGTTCATGCGGGCCTACAACGGTTCCGATCTGTACAGCTATTCGGAAGCCGATATGCAGGAGCTATATGCCCGCCGCAATGACAAGGTGGAGAATCCTGAGCGTCCGTGGGTGGTCATCACCCAAGACCAGTCCGGCAAGGACATCTATAACTATTACGCCAACACGGACTGGTGGCATGTCCTATACAAGGATATCAAGCCCACCACCAGCCACACCCTCACCGCCAGCGGCGCCACCAAGAACGTAAACTACCTCATCTCCGGCGGCTATACTTCGGAGCAGGGTATGTTCAACATCAATCCGGACCGCTACACCCGCTACAACCTCCGCGTGAAAGTCGGTTTCGACGTGACCAAGTGGCTGCGCATCGGTGACAACCTGAGTTTCTTCAGCAGTACGTACTTCTATCCGGGTCAGGGCGGCATCAACAATTCCCTCTATGGCGCATCGGCGCACGCCCCGGCCAGTTATCCGGCCACGAACCCGGACGGAACGGCCATTTACGCGACCCGGTACAACAACAACGTGCTGATGGACGGTTTGATGATGGCACTCACCAACGGAGACAACAACACCGACCGGTATGACAACCTGAGCAACACCGTCGATGCCACGATCAAGCCCTTCCCGGGAATGACGATCAAAGGTGACTTCACCTATCAATTGAAGCTTACCCGATATACGAACCGTACCATGCCCGGCGAGTACTCCAAGTATCCCGGCATCATCGAGACCATGTCTACCGGCAACGCGTTTGAGAACAAGCTGACGGAGACCATCAACACCAACACCTACAAGGCGGCCAACCTGTACGCGACCTACGAGCATAGCTGGAACGAAGCCCACAACCTTAAGCTGATGGCCGGTGTCAACTATGACCACTTCTATGTCAAGGATCTTGACGCCATTGGGTATGATCTGTATTCATTTGACCTGAACGACCTCAACCTGACGGGTCAGGATGCGGACGGCAACAAGCGGATGGAAGTGGCCGGTGGCCAGAACGAGTACAAGACGGCCGGTTACTTCGCCCGTCTCAACTATGACTACAAAGGTCGCTACCTGCTGGAACTGAACGGCCGTTACGACGGTTCTTCCCGTTTCCTGCGCGGCAGCCGCTGGGTTTTCTCGCCCTCTGTCTCAGTGGGTTGGAGAATCAGTGAGGAGCCTTTCTTCGCTCCCCTCAGGAGCTGGTGGGACAATCTGAAACTCCGTGCTTCCTTCGGCCAGCTGGGTAACCAGCAGTTGAGCGAATACTATCCTGCCATCCGTACCATCTCTACGGGTTCCCAGTCCACCTATCTCCTCGGCGGGGCCAAGCCGTCGCTGGCCACCATCTCTGCGCCGGTGTCTTCCGGCCTGACCTGGGAGCGCTCCATCCAGCGCAACCTCGGCGTCGACATGACTTTCTTCAAGGGACGGCTGGACTTCTCGGCCGAAGCTTACATCCGTGATACCAAGGATATGCTCACCGCCGGTGAAGTGCTCCCCGCAACCTACGGTTACAGCACCGCTCCCAAGGAGAATGTCGCAGACCTGCGTACTTCCGGTTATGAGATTTCGATCGGTTGGAAGGACAGTTTCCCGCTGGCCGGCAGACCGTTCCATTACAATATCAGCGGTTCCCTGAGCGACTATGTGTCCTACATCACCCGTTTCAACAACCCCGACAAGCTCTTCGCCAAGGAGTACTGGGTTGGTCAGAAGTACGGTGAGATCTGGGGCTATCACATCGTGGGCCTTTTCGCTTCCGATGAGGATGCGGCCGCCTGGTCCCAGAAAGTGGACCAGTCCAAGGTCAACGGCATCATCAACGCCAGTACGGGAAACATCAACCCCGTTACCGGTGCTCCCGGCCTCCGGGCGGGTGACCTGCAGTATTGGGACAACGGGGACGGCGTCATCAACCAGGGTGCCGAAAAGGTGGGCGACAGCGGTGATTATCGGATCATTGGCAACAGCCAGCCCCGCTACAATTTCGGTGTCAACCTGGGTGCTTCCTGGCTGGGATTCGATCTGGCCGTGTTCTTCCAGGGAATCGGTCACATGGACTGGTACCCCATGAATGAGGTGCGCCAGTTCTGGTCCCTCTACGCCCGTCCGTTCTGTACCTTCATCCCCAAAGACTTCCATACGATGTATTGGAGCGAGGAGAATCCTGACGCCTACTTCCCGCGTCCCCGCGGTTATGTCGCCGGCGTCGGCACGGGCCGTGAGCTCACCGAGGTCAACGACCGTTACCTGCAGAATATCGGTTACCTGCGTCTGAAGAACCTGACCTTCGGCTACACGATTCCCGAAAAGCTCTCCCGCAAGGTGGGTATAGGCGAGCTCCGCTTCTACTTCACCGGTGAGAACCTCTTCTACTGGGCCCCTGGCCTGCACACCAAATACATCGATCCGGAAATGGCCCAAACCAACGGAAGACTTCGTATCTATCCCTGGCAGAAGACCATTATGTTCGGCGTCGACATCACCCTTTAAATGATTGCGCATATGAAAAAGATAGCATATTTCCTGCTTCCTGTCCTGGCCGTCTTCGCCTTCGTCTCCTGTGACGATATGCTGGACGTCTTCCCTAAGGACCGTATGTCGCCGGAGACCTTCTTCAAAAACGACAAGGAGCTCCAGGCTTTCAGCATGAACTTCTACGGGATGTTCCCGGGCTCCGCCCTGTTTATGGAGGATGCGGATACCTACATCCAGATGGGCCTTACCGACGAACTGAAGGGCACGCGTCAGATCGAACCCTCCGGTAACGGATGGAGCTGGGGTGCGCTCCGCAACGTGAATACCTTGCTGGACTACCTGCCCAACTGCAGCGACCCGGTCGCCCGCACCAAGTACGAGGCGATGGGACGTTTCTTCCGCGCCTATTTCTACTTCGAGAAGGTGAAACGTTTCGGCGACGTCCCCTGGTATGAAGCGCCCGTGGGATCGGCTGATACGGAGGCCCTCAACCGTCCCCGCGACAGCCGCGAATTCATCATGGGCAAGATGATCGAAGACATCGACTTCGCCATCGCGAACCTGCCTTCGACCAAGAGTGCCTATGAGGTGACCAAATGGACCGCGATGGCCCTGAAGTCCCGCTTCCTCCTGTTCGAAGGAACCTTCCGGAAGTATCACACGGAGTTTGACTACGGTGCCGGTGCGCACGATGCCAAATGGTATCTGGATCTCTGCGCCGAGACTTCGGCGGAATTCATCGCTTCCAGCGGTTACGGAATCCATACTGCGGGCGGCGCCAACAAGGCCTATTACAGTCTGTTCACCACCCAGAACGCCACCGACAACATGGACGAAGTCATCCTGGCCCGTGATTACAACAACGCCTACAACGTCGTACACAGTGCCAACAACACGATGCAGTCGGCGACGATGGGCCGCCACGGCATGACGCGCAAACTGGTTGCCAGCTATCTGATGGCTGACGGTACGCGCTTTACCGACCAGCCCGGCTGGGAGACGATGGACTTCGTCACGGAGACGCAGAACCGCGACCCGCGCCTGGCCCAGACCATCCGTACGCCTGGCTATACCCGGCTCGGCGAGAAGACGCCTTGCGCTCCTAATTTCCTGTTCTGCCTGACCGGCTATCACCCGGTCAAGTATGTGATGGAGACCGCGAAAGACATCTACAACGGCTCTGATGTGGATCTAATTATCTTCCGTACGGCCGAAGTGCTGCTGAACTATGCCGAGGCGAAGGCCGAGGCCGGCACGCTCACCCAGGCTGACCTGGATATTTCCATCAACAAGCTTCGTGACCGGGTGGGCCTGCCGCACCTGGATATGACGGCAGCCAACGCCAATCCGGATCCTTACCTCACCGATCCCGCGTGGGGCGGCTACCAGAACGTGACCGGCGCCGACAAGGGCGTCATCCTGGAAATCCGTCGCGAACGCGCCGTCGAACTGGCCCAGGAAGGCTTCCGTTATTATGACATCATGCGCTGGAAGGAAGGCAAGATTTTCGAGAAGCAGTACTACGGAATGTATTTCCCGGGTCCCGGCGAGTATGATCTCAACAGCGACGGTGTTCCGGACATCCTCCTCTATGAAGGAGAAGAGAAACCCTCCAGCACCATCCCTGCCATCTACAAGATCGGAAGTGAGGATTTCATCCTGAGCAACGGGACTTCCGGCAACGTCAATCCCTACAAGGGCCTGTCCTGCAAATGGAATGACGACCGCGATTACCTGTATCCCATCCCCACCGACGAGCGGAATCTCACGCACGGGATCCTGACGCAGAATCCCGGATGGAACGACGGTTTAACCTTCTAAGATACGACCTTATGAAAAAGATATTATTCTATTTGCTTTCTCTGGCGCTCGTCTTCCTCGCAGTCTCCTGCGCGGGCATTTGCGAGAAGGAAGAACCGGCCGGAAAGATGAAGGGCGTCTTCTATGCCGACATCCCCGGCGAGAAAACGCTGATCGAGATCGTCCCTGACGGCAGCAAGACCTACAGCCTGCGGGCCTGCGCCCAGGGCGGACAGGTTTCCGACGTGGTGATGAACTTCACCTTCAAGGCCGACCCCGACCGGGTGGACGCCTTCAATGCCGCCCATGGCACCTCTTATCAGATGTGTCCCGGTTCGGCCTACGAGTTCGTGACCAACGAAGTGATGATGCCCCGTTACGGGAGGTCTTCCACGACGGCCAAGATCAAGGTCACCGCTTCCGGTCTGGAGGACGGTGTGGACTACATCCTGCCTGTGACCATCGACAAGGCCACCGGGACGGACAACTGGGCGGTCGCCGACACCCTGGCGGCATACGTCCTGCTCCGCAAGAGTTTCTTTGATCCCAACGCTCCCGGCACCGAGAATAATCCTTATTCCATCACTTCGGTCGCGGACCTGAAGGCGATGGGAGAGAAAATGATCGAGGGAAGCCTGGTCTATTTCCGCCTGGAGAATGACATCGACCTGTCCGGCGTGACCGACTGGGAGCCCGTCAACCGGCTCGAACCATATAAGGCGTTCGATTTCGATGGCGGCGAGCATACGATTTCCAACTTCACCGGCACCACCAGCCTCTTCGGCGCCGTGGTCGGAAAGATTCATGACCTGACGGTGGAGAAAGCCAACATCACCAACGCTTCCGGTCCTGTTGGCATCCTCGGTGCCTACGGCGGCGCCACCGGCCAGAGCGTCGAAGTGAGCCACGTCTATGTGCAGGGCAAGATCAGCAATACCGCTGCCCACGGCACGGGTGGTCTCTTCGGCGTCATCATCGAGGCTACGATCGACGCCTGCTCGGCCGATGTCACCATCACCTCCAACAAGTATGACTCCGGCGGCATCTATGGCTATGACAATTCCGTGGCTCCGAAGTTCAGCAAAATCACCAACTGCTGGACGGCCGGCGACATCACCGGCAACCGCATGGTCGGCGGCATCGCAGGCAATGCGGCGAACAACGCGAAATATAGCGAAGTCGTGATCCGTAACTGCTACTCCACCGCCAAGGTCCACGCGCAGTTCAAGTACGGCGGCATTGTGGGAGACGCCGCCCAGGGACAGAAGACTGGAGAAGGACTCGACCTGAAGAACCACGTCGAAAAGTGCATCGCCTGGAACGAAGCCATCTATTCCGATGTATCGGATGCTTCCGTACACTACAGCGCCGGCGCCATCGTGGGCTTCACCTCGGTCAAGAACTACCTCCAGGACTGCGTCCGGAAATCCGACCTGTCTTTCTCCGACTGCCCCGGCAACTCTTTCAACGTGCTCTATGACCAGGAGAACGCATCGCCGGAGTCCCCGCTGAAGGAAGCCGTGCAGAGCACCGGCAGTACCAATTACAACTACCCGTACCACGGCAAGGCCGCGGCTGCGGACGCCACGTGCTCGCAAGTGGCCAAGGCCCTGGGTTGGGACGAGTCCGTCTGGGACCTCTCCGGCAACCTGCCGTTCTTCAAGGGCGCTTCCGCACCCGTGGAGA
The DNA here is from genome assembly GCA_017400135.1 of Bacteroidales bacterium. Lineage (GTDB taxonomy): Bacteria > Bacteroidota > Bacteroidia > Bacteroidales > UBA932 > Cryptobacteroides. The sequence continues at coordinate 96,356 of JAFPVJ010000007.1, read as the reverse complement.
ATCCCGATGTGAACCCCGGCGGCCAGCTGCCGGATTTCGATGAAAACGAGTTCTACCAATAAACTAGACCGGATATGAAAACATATACTTATCTTATCGCATTGATGGCCGGCCTGGCCGCCCTTTCCTGCAATCGGGAAATGGTGCAGGAATTGCCGGCTCCGCAGGACTCGCAGGATCTGATCACCATCCGGGTCACGATTCCGGACAGCGAACCGCTCTCTAGAGCGGGTGCGCACAACGGATTCTCTTGGTACTGGTCGGAAGGAGACCGACTCACCGTCGTGAGTGAGGAGGATGTCCAGGTGTTTACCATCAAGGAAGGCTTTACGTCCAAGTATGCCGAATTCGTGGGAAAAGCCGTGGCTGGAAACAGTTTCACTATCCTGTATCCCAACGAAAAGGCCGGGAGCCTCGACTGGAGCAAGCAGGTCCAGAAGGGAAACAACTCCTATGACCATCTCCAGTATGCGGCGTCCCTGAACGGTGTGGATGACTATACCTCCTTCACTTTCAGCCCCGAATGGGCGGAAGCCCACGGCGGCACCCTGCAGCAGACCGGTGTCTTAAAGATGGTCCTGACCCTGCCCGACAGCGTCTCGACGGTCAGTCATGTCTCCATCGCTTCCGAAAGCCCCCTGTTCTACAAGGGCAACGGTGAAGCGAAGGTAAGCAAGCTTGAACTGGACCTGACGGATGCCACTCTGGGAAATGACCACATCCTCACGTCCTGGATGACTACCTCCTGGAACGAAGCGGTGGTCGTTGCGGACGACGCCCTGGTCGTCAGTGTAAAGACAGACAAGAACAACATCGAGAAAGAGGTGGCGTTCACCAGGGAGTCCACGCTGATGAGCGGAAAGGTGAATGTCTTCGCCCCGGACGGAAAGGGTTGGGTGCTGCCCAGCCACTATGCTTCCGGCAAGGGGACCGAGAGCAAGCCCTGGATCATCGTCACCCCCGAACAGATGTCCTACATCAAGGACGATCTGGCGGCGGGAGAGATCCGCTACTTCCAGTTGGGAGCCGATATCGACATGACAGGCATCGACTGGGATCCGCTCAACGCGGCCAGCCCGTATGACAAGCAGATCGACTTCGACGGCGCCGGCCATACCATTTCCAACTTTAGTTGCTCCGCCGCCTCCTATCCGAGTTTCTTCGGCGTGCTGTATGGAAAGTGCCACGATGTGAAGTTTGTGAATGCAACCATCAACGCCTCTTCCAAGGGCTGCGGTATTCTGGGCGGTTATGGCGGTACCACCGACAAGCCTTGCGAGGTGAGCCGGGTCCATGTCCAGGGTACGGTCACCAGTACGGCCGGCAACAACGTGGGTGGCCTCTTCGGGACGGCCCGCGAGTGTACCATCACCGCTTGTTCCGCCGATGTCGTCATCGACAGCAAAGGACAGCTGTGTGGCGGCCTGATCGGTGCGGACGCCGGCCTGGGTGTCACGATCCGCGACTGCTGGACCTCCGGTACCCTGAGCTCCACGTCTTCGATCTGCGGCGGCATCGCGGGAGATATCGTTGCGACGGGCAGCTCGATCTACACCAGCTACTCCACGATGAGCGTGACGACCCAGTTCATCTACGGCGGCATCGTCGGACGCGCCGTGGCGGGCCAGAAGTCCAATAAGAACAATTGCACGAACCAGAATCCGCAGAACCACTTCGAGTACTGCATCGCCTGGAATGACAAGCTCAGTTCCGACTTCGTCCCCGATACGGCCGAGCACTACGGCAGCGCCACCATCGTCGGTCAGACGGCCTTCAAGAATTACCTGGTCGGCTGTGTCCGCAAGGTGGATATGGACTTCAGCGTCTGTGCGGCCAACGCCGCGGCGGGCGGCTATGACCCGTTCGACCAGGAAGACGCCAATCCGGATTCGCCGATGACTCCGGGTACCGGCAACTATGCGTTCGGCTATCATGGCAAGGCTTCCGCCGCAGGCGAGACCCTCAGCCAGGTGGCCCAGCGGATCGGCTGGAGCGCAGAGGTCTGGGACTTCAGCGCCGAAATGCCTAAACTGAAATAAGAATGAAAATCAGAAAACTGTTTGTCTGGACGGTTGTCCTGCCCCTGCTGCTGCAAGGTTGCGGCGGGGGCGGGAATACCGTTCCCGAACTTCCGCCGCCGGTCGTCACGCCCGATGACAACGGGAACGGCAACGGCAATGGCAACGATGACAACCCTTCCGGTTCGAACCCCTGGGATGAAAACCGGGGCAAGGTGGTCACGCCTTCCGGCGCCGGGTGGACGTCCAAGACCATCGACGAAGGCGTGGTGTACTACTCCTTCTCCGGGACGGACGCCCTCTCCAACCAGAAGGAGGAAGTGTTTGCCGTGGATCTGGACCTGTCAAAGTCCCAATACCAGGTCCAACTGCTCTATACCAACCCCCGGGTCTATGTGTCCGAAGCCTTCAAGAGCAACGCCAACACCGTAGCGGCGATGAATGCCAATTACGAGGTGAACTCCATCTTCATCCGGGTGGACGGGAAGACGTATTACCAGATTCCCAAGGTGACCATCGGTGATACGGACGTCCCCAACTGGAAGAGCGAAGCGGCTTTCACCTCCGACGGCGAGCGGGGCCTGAGCATCGTCTTCGCGGGCTCTCCCAAGCGGGACGGAAAGATTTCCGGCATCAAGGGGAAGACTTACGCCGAGGCCGTCTCCCTGCAGCGGAACTATTTTACGAGCATCGCCGGCAAAAACCGGAACCTGATTTCCAGCGCTCCGATGCTGATCGATGATTTCGAGCCGGTCGGCGAGAACTTCTGCAATTATTCGCTGACCACCGCCCAAGTGAACGCATTGAACGGTGAGGATCCCGACCGTCACCAGCGCGCACTGCATCCCCGCAGCGCCATCGCCCTGACGGAGAACAATCACTTCATCCTGCTCGTCGTCGACGGCCGTACCAATTACAGTCAGGGTATGTCGGCCCGGCAACTGACCAAATTCCTGGTCAAGTGGTTCAATCCGCAGTATGCGCTCAATATGGACGGCGGCGGCTCCACCGCGCTCTGTGTCAAGGGAGAAGGCGACCCCAATACCCACGTGGTCAATTACCCTTGCGAGAACATTCCCAACAAGGACAGCCACGACCATACCCACGAGCGGGCGCGTGACGTCCATTTCGTGATTCTCAAGAAATAAGCGATGCTGACACGTATTATTCGTCTTGTCTTCCTGGCAGGGGCGCTCCTGGCGCTTTCCTGCGGGAATCCCGAAACCCCCGAACTGCCCCCGCCGCCGTCTTCGGGGCTGGACGGTTCCCATAAAGGTCCTGCGGCCATCTTCATTGGAGACAGCATTACCTGGCAGTGGACCCGCGACGGTTTCCATCCCGCTTATTTCACGAGCCACGGTTATGTCAACAAGGGCATCAGCGGCAACACGACCGTCCAGATGCTCTCGCGCTTTCAGGAGGATGTGGTTGCCCAGGATCCCTACTGCGTCGTGATCGAAGGCGGGACCAATGACATTGCGCAACGGAGCGACGAGGCTATTCTCAGTTATCTGAAACAGATGGTGGAGAAGGCCGTCGCAGCCGGCATCCCCGTCGTGTTGGGATCGGTCCCTCCTTCCAATTATTTCCCCAAGTTGCCGGATTTCCGTCCGGAGGACCGGATAATCTCCCTGAATGCCCTGATCAAGGCATACGCCGCGGAAAAGAACATCCCGTACGCGGACTATTACAGCGTCCTGGTGGACGGACAGAAGGGGCTTAAGGCTGAGTACCAGAAAGACAGCATCCATCCCAACGCCGCCGGCTATATCGCCATGGAAGGCGTCATTCAACCTATTCTGGAATCTATCCTGAAATGAAACTTCGCTTTTATTCCATCCTTTGCCTGCTCCTGCTCCTGCAGGGTGTGGTACCCTCGGCCGCCCAAACCTTCGGCGACGGCTGGGAGGTCAAGACGGTCACCGAGGGCGTCACTTATTACCACTTCTTCGGCCAGGACGAGGTGTCGGGCTCGCCCCAGCAGGTCTTTGCGATCGACCTGGACCTGTCGAACCCCCGCTACGCGCTTCGTTTCTCCCATTCAAACCCTTCGGAGACAACTTCGGACGTATTCCTGCGCAACCGAGCCGTCGTCGCGATGAATGCCTGTTACGAGGCATCTTCCACCGTGATCAAGGTGGACGGCTGGCTCTGGTCCTGCATGCCGTACAACACGGTGTTCGAAACACCCGTCCCCAACTGGAAGAGTGAGGCTGCTGTCTACACCGACGGCGGGAGAGATGTACGCATTTCCTTCGATGGAAAGGGCCTGGACATCGCCGCCCGGCGGGCGTTCTATGCTTCCTGCACCGAAGCCAACATCTTCTCGAGCGCCCCGATGCTGGTCGACGACTTCGATCCGATAGGGGAGCGTTTCGCGGATTCGACCCTGACGCAGGAGGCCCTGCTGCAGCTGGAATATGAGGATCCGGTCCGTCACCAGGGCGTGCGGCATCCCCGCAGCGCGGTGGCCAAGACTGCCGACAACCATCTGATCCTGATCGTGGTGGACGGTCGGCGGCCGGGCCTCAGCGAAGGCATGAGCGCCCGGGAGCTGACACGTTTCCTGGTCCGGTATTTCCATCCCCAGTACGCCTTGAACATGGACGGGGGCGGTTCCTCCACCCTCTGCGTCCGCGGGGAAGGGGATGCGCAGACCCACGTCGTCAATTATCCGACGAACAACAAACTCTATGACCACGCCGGCGAGCGCAAGGTCAATTCGCATTTCTATATCGCCGAACTGCCTGCCGCCCTGTCCGAGCCCGCTTTACCGCCCCGGCTGGGCGTCAGGGAAGAAGTACTGTCGGATTGGAACAAGTCTTCGGGACTTGATTGTCCCTACGATCTGTCTCCCAAGCCGCAGACACCGGCTCCGAAAGGATATGAAGCGGTCTTCATCAGCCATTACGGACGCCACGGATCCCGTTACGCCTACACATCGAAGGCCTATTCAATCCTGCTCGACATGCTGCGCGAAGGGGCTCCTGCGGATAATCTGACGCCCAAGGGCCAGTCCCTCCTGACCCAGATGGAAGCTTTCTGGGAGAAGGCGCAGTATCAGGTCGGCGACCTGACGCCGCTGGGCTGGGCGCAGCATCAGGGGATTGCCGAGACGATGGTCCATTCTTTCCCGTCGGCTTTCGGAAAGGGGAGCCGGGTGGATGCCTGTTCTTCTCCTTCCGTGCGGGCCATCATCAGTATGAGTTCCTGCTGCGCGGCCATTTCCCGGGAGGCGCCCCGGGCTTCCGTCTATGCCCACCAGGGCATGCTCGACGTCCAGGCGACCCGGCCCAACTCGGGCTCCAACCCCTTCCGTTACCAGGGTCCGGATGCGCTCATGCCCTACGCGGAGAGTTCCCCTGCCTTTTTCTACCGCCGGTTCCCAGGGTACAAGGATGTGCTTGCGCGGCTTTTCAAGGATCCTTCGGCAGCGCTCGGGAAACGGGACGCATACGACGTCTTCTTCAACCTGTACATGCTGGTTGCGGGGATGAACAGCATCCCGGAAGAGGAACGGCTCTCGGAGCTCGACGGCCTGCTCACGCCGGAGGAGTTCGCCACCCTGTGGGAAACGGACGGTTACGAGCGTTTCCGGGAATACCTGTACTACTGCACGCCCTGCTCGTCCATCATCGACGATATGGTGGCCAAGGCGGACGAACGGCTCTCGAAGGGGGAGCGCGGGGCGGACCTGCGTTTCGGCCACGACCACGTGGTCATGGCCCTGCTGATGATCACGGACCTGGAGGGCTTCGGTTACCATCCGCCGTCCCAGGATGACCTGGTGTACTGGTTCCAGACTTTCCGTTCCCCGATGGCGGCCAATATCCAGATGGTATTCTACAAGCCCCGCTGCGGCAGGGCCGGAGAACCGCTGGTGAAAGTGCTCCTGAACGGGGAGGAAGCGCGGCTGGGGAATCTGACCCCGGTCCAGGGGCCTTATTACGAATGGTCTGACGTCCGTGCTTATCTGAAAGACCGTACCGCCCTTTTCGTCAATTATTAGTATCTTTGCCGAAACGGACATAAAACCCTACAGATATGAAAAAGCATCTTATCCTTCTGGCCGGAGCGGCTCTCGCCATCCTGATGGTCTTCAGCGGATGCGGCCGCAGTGCCAAGAAAGCCGCCGAGGCGGCGGAAAAGGCCCGCGCAGACTCCATCGCGGCGGTCAAGGCCGCCCAGGATTCCCTCAAGGCCCTCAAGCAAGTGGAAAAGAAGAAGGTCGCCGCGGAGAAGTTCGCCGCCCTGCCGGCCGAACCGGTCTTCGACATCATCACCAACTACGGTACGATGCGCGTCAAGCTCTTTTCCAAGACGCCCAAACACCGTGACAATTTCGCCAAGCTCTCCCTGGAGGGCTACTATGACGGCCTGCTGTTCCACCGTGTGATCAACGGTTTCATGATCCAGGGCGGTGATCCGCTGACCCGTGACACGACGGCCGTGGCCCGCTACGGCACCGGCGGTCCGGACTACAAGATCCCGGCGGAATTCGTTCCGGAATACAAGCATGCCAAGGGTGCTCTTGCCGCCGCTCGCCAGGGCGACCGGGCCAATCCTTACCGGGAATCATCCGGCTCGCAGTTCTACATCGTTCAGAACGAGGCGGCCTGCGCCCAGCTGGATGGCGCCTACACGGTCTTTGGCCAGACCATCAGCGGTCTGGACGTGATCGACAAGATCGCGACCGTGCGCACCTACAAGGACCATCAGCCCTATCCCAACGACTTCCCGGTCAAACCCGTGGAGATCATCGAAATCAAGCTTGTGGAAGAGTAGTTTGGCACAGACCTTGCAATTGATTTAACCTGAATAGTTTTTCATAGGTTAAAATTAGGTTAGAATTGCAAACCGGCCCCCGATGCGAATCGGGGGCCGGATTTGTTTTATCGGGCGTTGAACCAGTATTCGTCCTGGATGGCGCAGGTGAGTATGTTGTGGACGGTGATGTGCAGTTTCCTGCCCTCGGCCTTGCCTTCGATGACGGTCGGGAATTTTGCCGCTTCATTCAGCCTGGGACCGCCGCCGACCAGATGCCCCCATTTGCGCGTGGCGGTCGGAGCGTCGTAGCGGTAGGTGTGCATGTGGGCGGTGATGATCAGTTGGCATTTCGCCTTTTCCAGCAAGGGTGTCCAAAGCCTGGCGCAGGTGCGCTGCCAATAAGCGAAGTCGGCGCTGTACTGCGGATCATAGTCGGCCGGCGTGACATCGCCGGGATTGTGCGTAGGATCGTCGCTGAAGAGCGGGATGTGGCAGAAGGCGACGAGGAAAGGCGCTGTGGCGATCTCCTTGCGTTTCAGGGCATCCTGGAGCCAGGCAACCTGCGCCTCGCGGTAAGCCGCGCTGTTGAAGAGACTGGCGAAGATGGGGTTGGTGTCCTGCTTGTCCTCGGCCGTGTCCAGGCCGATCATCGCGATGTCACCCATCCGAACCGCAAAATTGCGTCCCAGGTCCCAGTCGCGAGAGGAGCGCTCCTCGGGCTGACGCCACATCCACAGGCGCTCGAAATGGCGGTTGGCCATGCCTCGCGAATCGTGGTTGCCGGGGGCGAAGAGATAAGGAATCTCCGAAGCATAATCCTTGCGGGTGATCGGCGGGTCCAGGAAGATGCGGACCTGGCTGTCGATGCGCTCCTCGCAATTGGTCGCATCTCCGTTCCAGACCACGCAGGAAGGGGCCAGGGCGGCGATCTTTTCCGTCAGCTTGTCGAAGGTGTCGAAAGTGGCGTGCGTGTCGTTGATGACGCAGAAATGGCCGTCGGCTCCCTTGCCGGCGGTTACGAAGGAATAGACGCGCGGGTCTTCCTCGTTGCCGGTGATCTTCATCGAGTAGCCCGCCTTGTACTGGATGCGGTCGGCACCGATGCGGTAGTAATAACGGGTGGCGGGCTTGAGTCCCGTGACGCGGATCTGCTGCACGCGGTCGGTCAGGTCCGTGACGCGGTAGCCGCCGCACTTGATCTTGCGCGCGTCTGCCAGGTCCGGATGCTCGGAAATCAGCACATAGCCATTGGCCCAGTCGTTGACGGCGAAGGCGACGCCGATGCTGTTGGATGCATAATTCTGCAGCATAGGGGCGGATGCAATCAACTTTGGAGCGGAACCTTGTCCTTCTTCCGTGGTCGTTGAGGGCACCTGCTTGTCGGTGGCCTGCAAAAGTTCGGGTGCAACGACGGTGGCGGCGGTCAGCGCCGCCGAATTTCTCAGAAACTCTCTTCTATCCATATCAGAAACGCGCGTATCAACAGAACAAAGATAGCGTTTTTTGGAAAAAAGCAGGAGTGTCGTTAACTTCGTGGAAGATACGCCTGAACGATGAAAAAGATACCGCTCTACCTTCAGATAATCATTGCCCTGGTCCTCGGCATCGCCGCCGGCTGCCTCTGGCCCGGCATCTCGGATTATGTCGACTGGATCGGCACCCTCTTCATGAACGCCCTGGGCCTGCTGATCGTGCCCATCATCTTTTTCTCGATTTCGACCAGTGTCGCGCATCTGGCGGATGGCTCGGACGGGTCGTTGAAGCGGATTGGCGGCAAGACCATCGGCTGGTATCTGCTGACGATGGCAATTGCCGTCGTGACCGGCGTGCTGCTGGTCTACGGGATTCGTCCCGGCGTGGGTGCCGTGGCGGGGGCTGCTTTGGGCGAAGTGCCGGATAACGTAACCCATACGGGTGTGAAGGACATCGTGACCGGATTCATCCCGTCCAATTTCATCGCGGCCCTGGGCCGCAACAATACGATTCCGGTCATCTTCCTGTCGCTGGTCATCGGTTTCTTCGTGACCCGCATTTCGCCGAAGGGGAAGGGGACGATGATGGATTTCCTGGAGGCCGGCTATGAGCTGACGATGAAGGTGACGGGCTGGATCCTGAAGTTCGCCCCGCTGGGCATTTTCGCCGTCGTGGCGGTGCAGTTTGCCAAGGTCGGCGACGCCTGGGGGCTGCTGAAGGGGATGCTGTTGTACGTGCTGACGGTCGCAGCGGGTCTGGCGATCCAGACTTTCATCACGTTGCCGCTGCTGCTTCGTTTCGCCGGAAAAGTCCGGCCCTGGCAGCATTTCCGCAACATGGGCGTGCCGCTGCTGACCGCTTTCTCGACGGCTTCGTCGGGGGCTACGCTTCCCTTCACGCTGGAGGCGGTGGAAAAGAAGGACGGTGTGTCGAAGGGCATCTCGCAATTCGTGGTATCGCTGGGTGCCACGATCAACATGAACGGGGCGGCGCTGCTGGAGTGTGTGGCGGTCATCTTTGTCGCGCAGGTCTACGGCGTTCAGCTGACCCTGCTCCAGACGCTTCTGATCTCACTAACTTCCGTTCTTTGTGCCATCGGTTCGGCTGGCATCCCGATGTCGGCGATGGTGATGATGGCGATCATCCTGAGCGTAGTGGGCCTGCCCGTGGAGGGCATTGGCCTGGTGATCGGCGTAGACCGCATCCTCGATATGCTGCGCACGGCGGTCAATGTCTACGGCGACACCTGCGTGGCGGTGCTGGTCGCCAAGAGCGAGGGCGAAACACTCCCGATCGACCGTTGATTTACGAAAAAAGGCCGACCGCAAGGGTCGACCTTTATTCATCTGAACTTCGCTCAGTCTAGAAGGCGTAGCGGATGCCGAGGGCGGCGCCGGTATAATGGCCGACAAATCCGTTCACGAAGTTGAACCAGGGACGCCAGTCAAGAGAAAGCTGGAGCGGGAAATCAAAGGTATACTCCAGACCGACCTGACCGACGAGGCCGGCGTGCATCACGTCTTCACCGGGCCATGTGGCAACAAAGACACCGGGGCCAGCATAGAAATTGAGGGGGCCGATAGGCGCGATGTTGAAGTCATAGACGGCAGTCACGTCAATGAGTTTGTCGAACAGACCGGCATCAAACTCGAAGAAGCCGGGGCCGGCGTTGTGTTGATAGGAAAGCTCGGCACCATAGGTGGCACGGATACCGAGGGCCTTCGGCTGGGCCGAAGCGACAGCGGCGAAGCAAAGGATCGCGGCTGCAATGGCAATAAACTTTTTCATTGATAAGAATGTTTTGGTTGCACGTTCTTATTGCAAATATAAGAAAAAATGGAAAAAAGCCTTGTTTTCAAAAAAAATGGTAACTTTATCGCTATGATGAAAAACTTAAAGTTACTGATCCCGCTCCTGGCGGTTGCGCTGTCTTGCGCCGTAACGACCTGCAAGACACCCACGGAAGAGAACTCCCAGTCCCTGATGAAAGACGTGATGTTTGAAGTGCCCGCCAGCCTTTCGCTGGAAAAGGGCACCGAGACGATGGAATTCCGGGTGCAGTTCCAGAAGGCGCCGCTGCAGAGCGACCAGATCGTACTCGCTTCCGGCAGTGACAGGCGGACCTGCTCCATCCTGGAGACTTCCGTCACGAAATTTACGATTTCAATCCGGGATCTATGGAACGGTTTCCTGACGGACGGTCCGTATACGGTCTTCATCAAGCGGGGATCCGACGAGGTGGAAAAAGGAAAGATTACGATCAACGTCGTGATTCCCGGCGACGGAGTGGAACCGGCCTCCGGCAGCACGGTCTATGGTCTGGTAGCCTGTGACGGCACCCCGTTGTCCGGCGTGGCGGTCTCCGACGGATTCGAGGTCGTACAGACCGATGCGAAGGGCGTTTATCAGATGAAGTCCAAGAAGAAGCACGGATATGTCTTTGTCACCCTGCCGTCCGGCTACGAGGCTCCGTCCGACGGGGTACGCCCCCTGCTCTACAAACAGTTGACCAAAAGTTCGACCGTCGTTGAGCGGATCGATTTCTCCCTGAAGAAGGTGTCCGGCCAGGATCATCACACGATGCTGGTCTTCGGCGACATCCATCTGGCTAACCGCAATGACGACCGGAAGCAGTTCAGCGAATTCGTCAAGGACGTCAATGCTTACACGTCGGCTCATGCGAGCGACAAGATCTACGCCCTGACCCTGGGCGACATGACCTGGGACCTGTATTGGAAGGACAACAAATATGGTTTCGCGGAATATCTGGAAGACGCCAAGACCATCAACGGCATCCAGATCTTCCATACGATCGGCAACCACGACCACAGCATGTACTTCAAGGGCGACTTCGAGACCGTTGCAGAGTACAAGGAAAAAATTGCGCCGACATACTATTCCTTCAATATCGGCAAGGTGCATTACATCGTCCTGGACGACATCGAGTGCACCAATTCGACGCCGGCCTCCGGCCGTACGGACGGCGCCTTTACCCGCACGTACAACTGTGCGCTGGTCAGTGAGGAATTTGAATGGCTCGCGAAGGACCTGGCCCTCGTGCCCAAGTCCACGCCGGTCGTCGTGACGATGCACGCCCCGCTCTATACCGCCGCCGGCGGTTACAGCATGTCACCGGCCGCCCAGTTCGAGTCGACCTTCGCCGGTTTCGACCAGGTGCAAGTATTCACGGGCCACACCCACAAGGTCTACAATGTGGACCGGCTGGACAGCCGGCACTTTTTCGAGCACAATGCCGGCGCGGTCTGCGCCACCTGGTGGTGGAGCGGCAAACTGACTCCCGGTGTGCATATCGGCACGGACGGCGCTCCCGGCGGCTACACGATCGTGGACATCAACGGGACGGCTTTCAAATGGGTGTATAAGGCAACGGGCCGGGACGCCTCGCATCAGTTCCGCTCCTACGACCGCAACCAGATAGAGATCACGGCGAATAAATATGTCCCCAAGGGGAATGCCGCACACAAAGAGGCTCTGGCTCAGTATACGACGACCTGGGGCTCTTTCAGCGGAGACAATTATGTCTATCTCAATATCTGGAACTATGATCCTTCCTGGACGATCGAGGTCAAGGAGAACGGCAATGCCCTGCAGGTCACGCACCTGACTTCGGAGCGGGATCCGCTCCACATCATCGCTTACACCGCCAAGCGCCTCGACGCCAATGCTTCGTTGAACTCCGATGGCAGCATCAATTTCGACACCGGTTTCAACCGCAATATGTTCCGCGTCAAGGCGTCTTCAGCGACCAGCACCCTGGAAATCAAGGTCACCGACCGTTTCGGCAACGTTTACACGGAGTCGATGAAACGGCCGAAAGAGTTCTCCACGGATGCTTATAAGCAATAGGCAGATATACGAATGATAAGAAAGAGGCCCGCCGACCGGCGAGCCTCTTTCTTGTCTGTATCAGCCGTCTATTCCACGACTTCGAAAACCGGGCTGGTGCCCGCCAGGTCGGCCGAGTCTGCCGCCAGGCGGCAGGTGCCTCCGTTGGGCGCGGCGAGCGCTCCCTTGCCGTTGGACTGCCAGTTGGCGACGCAGCGCATGCGGAACTGCATGACGGTGCAGGCCGAAGCGAGGGTGAAGGTTCCCTCGACGGTCGTGTTGGAAGTCGGTTCGATGAAGTTGTACTGCACGCTGGTACCGGTCTCGCTTTCGGTTTGGAGTTCCGCTCCGGGTTGCCAGGCGGCGCCGTCCCAGTACTCGAGGATCCAGTATTTCTGGCCGGTGCCGGAGATACGGGTCAGGTACTTGATGTGCAGTTTGGTGCCGGCGGGATACTCCTTGCCGTCGGTGGCCGTGAAGAGCCAGTAGTCTCCCGGCCAGACGCCGGTCATGTAAGGATGACCGGTTCCGCCGACGTAATACTTCGGATTGTCCTTGAGGCCGTATGAGGTCTTGTCCACCTGCACGAAGGTGATGCGGCCGGTGCCCACGCTTTCGCCGTTGGCATCGATGTACATGCCGTTGTCACCCGCCTGGTCGGAGAAGGTGCCGGCGGTGGTGCCGAAGGTGGCCGTATAGGCATCCTTGCTCGGATCGGTGTCGAAGTACCACTGGGCCTTGAGCGTCGGCTCCGGTTCGCGGATCACGATATTGTCCACATACCATCTCATCTGGGAGATGCCGTCATGGTTCTCGAGATATTCGGGACGGATGATGATCTTGGACTCGGGCGTGATGTCGATGGTGGTGGTTGCCGTCTTCCACTCGAGATGGCCCTTCTGCCAGTCGTTCGGGAACGGAGCGCTCACCACGGAAACGCCGCCCGTGATGACCTCGACGACGGTATTGACCTTGTCGATGTTGCCGCTGCCGGTCATGTGGGGACTCCAGTCGAAGGAGATGGTCGCCTTGCCGGTGTAATTGACCGGAGGAAGCTGGATGCCCGTGTGGGTATTGGACTTACCCATCTTCCAATAGCAATCCTGAGGATACAGGGACGTGACGGAAGCATTGATGTCCACATAACCCTGGGCGGCGAATGCTTCCATGAGTCCGCTGGCCTTGATCGTGGCATCGGTGTACGCGTTGGGAGCGTTTCCGCTGGCGTTGTTGTCTTCGACGGAACGGCCGAGGGTCTTGCCGGAATTGGCATTGTAGTAATCCACGTAAGGTCGCATCCAGTCGAAGTTGTCCTGGAAGATGATTCCGGAAGGAGGCGCGACATAGCCGGCTTGGGTCACGATGACCGGCGCGACGAGATTAAGCTCCTCGTTCTTCACGTAGACCGTCGCCGTCCTGGATGCGGCATCCGTGTTGGCGGCGCAGAAGAGCTCCAGCTCCGTCACGTCGACGGTGGCCCGAGTGAACGGGATCGTGGCAATCCAGTCGACCTCTTCGGGAATCTCCACGGTATAAGGGACATTGGACTGTACCTGGACCTTGAAGGACGCCGCATCGGCATCGACCTGGACGTTGTTGCCACCGACGATGGAGATGAACGGCTCGAGTTCCTTGCCGTAGGCGCTCTGCACGACATCGATATAAATCTTGGTATCCGCAGAGGTGAGTTTGATCTGGCCCTGGCGGAGGGTGGGGAGCGTACTCTGGGCGCAGGTCACCTTGATGTCCGTGGACTCATCGGCGACACCCTCGGTCTTGTCCAGGGTGATCCAATCGACATCGGTACTGAGGGTGAAGTCGTGGTCGGACTTGACGGTGAGGGTCTGGGGGCCTGCCGGGACGCCTTCGAACGTGAGGAGTTCGGAGGAAAGGACGACAACGGCGGACTCGGGTTCCACGTCATCCTGCTCCACGCCGTCGCCTTCCTTGACGATGAAGATTCCGGGCTGGAAGTCCTCGCTGGCCGGATCGGTCACGGAGATACGGGCGGAACCGCCGTTGCGGACGCTCAGGGGGCCGTTGCCGTTCGCCTGATAGTTGGTCATGCAGAGGAAGCGGAACAGGCAGTGCTCGTTGTTCTTGTTGAACTTGACGACTTCGCTCACCTGGATGTTGGTGTTTCCGTCGGCATTCATCTGATGGGTGTAGGTGAGCGGGCTTCCGGTCTCGTTGGTGGTCTTCTCCTCGCCGGCGGTCTTCCATACGGTGCCGTCATAGTACTGGAGTTTCCAATACTTGGGGTTGGTCGCGGAAACGCGGGCCTCGAAGATGATCTGCACCTCGGAACCGGCCTTGATGGCGCCGGTGCCGGTGAAGAGCCAGTAGTCGTCGGTCCAGGCGCCGGTGATGCGGGGGTTGTAGGCGCTGATGTCACGGTGAGGATAGACCTTGGTGGCGCTGTTGTCCTCGGTGAAATCACCGGGAACGTAGGTCAGGTAGCCGAGACCCTGGACGGCCTCCACGTTGCGCTGGTCCTCGTCGAGCTTGTTGCCCTGGTCGTCATACTGGTCGGGCCAGGTGTCGTTGAAGTTGATGCTGGCGTCTCCGAGATGCCACTTCACGGGATAGGGGACGAGGCTGTCGTCGGCTGATCCCTTGACGAGGGTGGCACAGACGAAGCTCGGCTTGTTGTTGACGATGCCGATGAAGTAGCCGGACACCTTGACCTTGTGCAGGTCGGCAGCCGCAAAACCAAGGGCTTCGGGGACGTCCACCGCCGTGACGCGGGTGCTGGCACCCGGGATGCGGATGGTGGTGGTCACGAGCGAGCCGGAAACGGTAAAGTATTCGACTCCCTTGGGAACGTAACCGTCGATGCGGGAAGTGATGTCATTCTCGGGCGGATAGACGACCGCTCCGGAAGAGAGCACTTCGCACTCGTCTATGATGAAGGCGGGCATGCCGTAGAGGGTCGTTTTGGTGCCGTTGACAAAGACGACGTCACCGGGTTTTACGTCCGGGGTTCCGACGACATAGATGTTGTTGGTGCCATCGGAAAGGATGAGGCCTTTCTTGGATACCGCCATGACGGTGGAGGAAAGGATCTTGGCGACGGCCTCGTCCTCGAGGGCGAGCACTTCCGTCACGCTGATCTCGGGACTTCCGAGATACGTGTCTCCCTTCTGGTTGATGAGCGTTTCACCGGACCGCTCCAGCGAACCGCCCATGAATCTCACGCGGGTGGAACGCGGGGCGTCCTGGGCACCGTTCTTGACGTTGTCGGTGACGGAGAAGGTAACCTCGACGTTGCCGATACCGGAAGCGGGAGAAACCGTAAGCCAATCCACGGGTACGTCGGCCATCCATTCGCCGTCGGCATAGACCCACATGGTCTGCGGCTCGGCGGAAGTGGCTGCAAACGTCAGGATCGACTGTTCGGGAAGGACGGCGCTTGCCAGGCTTTCGGTCTTGTCCGGCGTGCAGGCTGCGAGCACGAGGGCCGCAGCCGCCATTATGATTGTTCTGAAATGTTTCATTTCTTACTGGGATTTAGATTGAATGCAATCATCACCAACCCGGGTTCTGGGAGAGATTGGGATTGAGGATGATCTCCTCAGCCGGAATCGGGTAGAAGTAGTCCCTGTCTTCGTTGAACGTGGGTACGACGCCTTGGTTCTTCTGAGGCTGGAACGGTTCGCAGTAGCCCTTGCCCTGTTCGGTCAGGTAGATACCCGTGCCGGACTCTCCGACCTTCCGGAGGTCGACGCTGGAATCGATGCCGCTGGGCTTGGTTCCCTCATAGATATAGAGGTTGATCTTTCCGTCGCCGGTGAGGTCATAGCCGCCGAGCGAGGGGTAATACGGACCGTAAATCTCCTGCTCGACGCACTTGCCGGCACGCCAGCGGATCAGGTCTGCGGAACGGAAACCTTCCTGGGCCAGTTCGATGGCGCGCTCGCGGCGGATTTCCAGGATGACACCCTTGTTGGCGCCTCCGACGTTGGTGTAGCCGTATTTTTCGGATCCCAGGTAATTGTCATCGGGATTGGCGTTGGCCGCGGCCATGTCGAGCGAAGGCATCCCCACGCGCTGGCGAAGGAGATTGACGGAATTGTCAAGGTCGAACTGGGAGAGTGTTCCGAGTTCGGCGAGTGCTTCGGCATAGATGAGGTAGTCCTCCGCGAGACGGAAAACCGGAAGGTCGCAGTAAGACATCTCGACGCGGTCGATACCGTCCAGGGTGCCGTCCATGACGAACTTCACGAGCTGGAACCCGGTGGCGCTGCAACTCATCTGGGAAGGCTCGACATCCTTCTTTCCGATGCGGGTGTAGCCCGGCACGCGGGTGGTGCAGGAAAGACGGGGGTCACGGTCGGCCAGTTCATCGAGGAACGTCAGGGTTTGCCAGCCTTCCTTGTCGGTGAAGCGGGAGCCGTCCTTCATCAGGTAGCTGTCCACGAACTTCTTCGTGAGACCCGGGCGTCCCTGGGTAGGCATGACGGCGTAGGAAGTCGTACCATGCATGATGTCGAGCGTCTTGTCGTATTTGACGGCAAGGATGTACTCGTTCGGGTCTGCGTTGATCTCGGCGAAGAGGGTGAGGTAGTCCGGAGCGAGTTTGTAGAGACCGCAGTTCATCACCTCCAGGGCCGCATCGGCTGCGAGCTTGAGATAGTAGTCGGCATCGTGCTCGTAAGGAATGACGGTGCCTTTGGTGGCACGGCCGCCGATCACGGTGCCG
Source organism: Bacteroidales bacterium (assembly GCA_017400135.1). GTDB lineage: Bacteria > Bacteroidota > Bacteroidia > Bacteroidales > UBA932 > Cryptobacteroides. The sequence goes on along the minus strand of JAFPVJ010000007.1, from coordinate 79,550 downwards.
TTGTCATCGGAACAGGTGGCATTGTGATACTTGCGGAACGTACCCTCGAAGAGGCAAATCCTGGCCTTGAAGCTGAGCGCGGCCCATTTGTTGACACGATAGGTGGACAGGCCCTCCGGCAGGTTCGCGATGGCGAAATCGAGGTCCTCAATCATGTGGTTGAAGATGGTCTCACGGGTATCCCTCGGTGCATAGAGGTCCTCGGAATCGGAATCGAGCTCGTGGTCGACCCACGGGACGTCGCCCCATTTCAAGACCTTCGCGAAATAGAAGTAGGCCCTGAAGAAACGGGCTATGCCTTCGTAGTGGGCGCGGACCTTTTCGTCCGGGCAGTTGTAGGAGTTGGCCAGCAGGGAATTGATCCTTCTGAGGCTAACCCAGGACCAGCTGGTCTCAACGGCGGAACGGGTTCCGGCCTGCTCGTCGGAAAGATTGTTCTCGACGAAGTGGTCGCTGAATCGGTCGGACGAACTCCTCTTGAACATGACGCTGTTGTCGAAGAGGTCGTACAGCGGATTGGTATAGAGCTGGAGTTCCGTCTCGTTGGAGAAGAAGTCTGCGGGACTGATCTTGGACTGGGGAGTCTTTTCAAGCAGGTCCTCAGGAGCGAAAATGTCGCATGCGCAGAAGCAGAACAGAGCTGCACTTAGTATGATGAATATCTTTTTCATATCGCTGTCCTCCTGTTAGAATGTGATGTCAACGCCGAACAGGATCGTTTTCTGCCAGGGATAGGCCATGGCATCCGCTACGCTGTTGGAGCTTGTATCCCGGGTGTATGCGGACTCGGGATCGACATAAAGGGTGTTCTTTTTAAGGGGAGACCAGTAGCAGAGATTCTCGCCGGTGAAATAGAAACGGACCTTGTCGATGCCGATCTTGCCGGTGAGGCTTTCCGGTATGGTGTAGCCCACGGTGAGGTTCTTCAGGCGGAGATACCGGATGTTCTGCAGGTATTTGCTGTTGGTGAGCTTGAGCTCACCGCCGGTGGAAGAATAGGCGCGGGGCCGGGGGAAGTACGCATCGGTATTCTCCTCAGACCAGCATCTCTGGATGAAATCGCGTGGGAGGAAGGATGTGTAGGAATAAGCATACGGTCCCCAGAACGCCATGTTCATCTTGGAAGGATACCAGTAGTGGTCGCCGGTTCCCTGGAAGAAGGCGCTGGCGTCGAAGCCGAGCCAGCTCACACCGAAGGTGAAACCGTACTGCAGGCTGGCCAGCGAATTGCCGAGATTGATAAGGTCGCCATGGTCTTCGAGCGTTCCCTTGCCGTAATCGAGGTCCTTGCTTCCGTTCTGGTCCACATAGATGAGGTCACCCGCCAGGGTGCCGCCCACCATACGGCTGCTGCCGATGAGGTCCTCCGTGTTACAGACGTTGTTGTAGTAGTCCTGCGCCTCTTGGTCTGTCGCGAAGAGGCCGGTGACTTCGTAGCCCCAGATATCGCCGATCCTCATGCCTTCGTAATAGTCGGAGAGGAGGTGGTTGGGGTTGTTCAGGTATTTGGTGATGTAGGACCTGAAGTCGCTGAGGGTTCCCTTGAGGCTATAGGAGAACGGCCGGCCGGCCAGGATGAACGAGTCACGCCAGGCAAGGGACAGTTCATAGCCCTTGGTGCGTAGGTCGGCGTTGTTCACATTCGGAGAGCTGGCTCCATAGACCGCAGGAAGTTTCATGCCCGCTGTGAGCATGTCCTTGGTGTCGCGGATATAGGCCTCAGCGGTGAACTCAAGCCGGTTGTTGAACGCGGCGATGTCGATACCGACATTGTACTGCTGCGAGGTCTCCCAGGTCAGGTCGCCTGCCACGGGAGCGGACATCGTGGCCTTCTTGGGGTAGGACGCGCTTTCTCCGAAGGAATACTTGTAATCGGCAATGGAGATCGTACGGAGGTAGTCGTAATAGCCTACGTTCTGGTTGCCGAGGCTGCCGTAGGAGGCGCGGAGCTTGAGGTTGTTGATGGTCCGCTTGAGCGGGTGGAAGAAAGGTTCCTCGGAGATACGCCAGCCCACGGACGCCGAAGGGAAGAAGCCCCAGCGGTGGTATTTGCCGAAACGGGAGGATCCGTCATAACGGGCGGAAGCCTCGAAGAGGTAGCGGCCCTTGTAGTCGTAGTTGATACGGCCGAAGAAACCGAGGATGCCGTAGGAATTCTGGCCGCCGGCCACATTGGTGATGACGGCGCCGCTGGCATCCGTACCCACGAGATTCAGGTCGTTGAGCGTCAGGCTGAGCAGGTTCTGGGCGGATGCTTCGACGTTCTTGCTCCGCCAGTCCTCCCAGTTCATACCGGCCATCAGGGTAAGGTGATGGGCGTCGGCGAAGGTGTCCTCATAGTTCGTGAAGATATTGGCCGCCTTGTAATTGTAGGTGGTGATGGTCTCGGTGAGCTCATCGATGCCGGCTCCCGTGGTATACCACTCGAGTTCCGCCTCCGGATATCTTCTCCAGGAGAAGTTGGTGGTACGCGTGGTGTTCAGGTTCTGGTAGAGACGGTAGGTGAAATTGGCGGTGATGCTCCAGGGCCGGACCGGTGTGATGACCAGCTGGGTCGTGTTGGAGAAGTCATTCCTCTTCTGGATGTTCTTCTGGGTATCCGAGCCGAAGATGATGTGCCGTCCGTTGGCCACGTTGTAAGATCCGCTGATCATCGGGGTGCCGTAGACCCAGGAACCGTCGGGGTTCTTGGGCGGGAACGATGCGAGCGCGTGGCGGGAAGCATAGCGGAACGTATCCTGGATGTTGCCGGTACCGGTTCCGGGGAAGTCGTAAGTGGAACTGTAGAACGACGTGTTGTTGGACAGGCTCATGTACTTGTTGACCTGGAAGTCGATCTTCGAACGGAGGTTGTACTTCGTGAACACGTCGGGCCGGGTCTTGATGATACCGTTCTGCCGGTCGTAACCGCCTGACAGGAAGTACCGGACCGCCTTGTTGCCGCCGCTCACGGAAACGGACTGGGTGGTCGCGGCGTGCCGGTCGGTGTAGAGTTCGTGGTACCAGTCGGTGTTGCAATAGTAGACCCACTGGTTCCGGCCGTTGCGGACCTCTTCCACGATCCAGGGACGGGAAGGATCCTCGGTGACGTCGTTGACGCGCGCGAGGAGCTGAGCCATGTCGTAGTCCGTATAGGTGGTGTATTTGCCGAGTCCGCCCGCCTGCCAGAACTTGTCGACGGTATAGACGGACCAGTAACCACGGGTCTCGTAATCTGTGGAAGTGGTAGGCTCTTCCCAGCCCCAGCGGCCGGAGTAGCGTACGGTGGCTTTTCCTTCCCTTGCGGCACCGTTCTTGGTGGTGACGAGGATCACGCCGTATGCGGCGCGGGCGCCATAGACGGCTGCGGCTGCGGCATCCTTGATGACGGAGATGGACTCCACGTCGTTGGGATTGACGCGGTTGATGTCCCCGATGGCTCCGTCGATGAGGACGAGCGGACCCGCATCGTTGATGGACGTGATGCCTCGGATGTTCAGGCTTCCGGTGGAGCCCGGATTACCCGCGGAGGTGGAGATGTTGAGGCCCGGTACGGAACCCTGGAGCATCGTGGAAAGCGAATGCGCCGAACGGTTCTCCAAGGCCTTGCTGTCGACTGCGGTGACGGCGCCGGTCAAGTTGACCTTTTTCTGCGTGCCGTAACCGACGACCACAATCTCCTCAAGGAGCTGGTTGTCTTCCTCGAGCGCGACGTCCAGGATGCTCTGCGATCCCGGGACCGTGACCTTCTTCTCGAAATAGCCGAGAGAGGTGAAGGTGAGCGCGGCGTCACCTGCGGGGACCCTCAAACTGAAGGAACCGTCGTCAAGTGTCATCGTGCCGTTCGTCGTGCCGTCGAGAATGACCGCGACGCCCGGAATGGGAAATCCCTGGGCGTCGAGCACTTTACCCGTGACAGTCCTGTTCTGCGCTGCCGCCGTGAATCCGGCGAGAGCCAGGACAAGAGCGACTGCCAGGGTCCGAATAATTCTCTTGGTCATTGGCTTAAGATAATTTGGTTAATATGTTGAATCGGTTATTCGAATCAGTCAGTCAAAAATAAACAAAATAATTATTTGTTCTATCAAGGGGGGCTGCCAAGTTTTGCTTTGTCAGCCTGACAGGTCCCAGGATGCCGCTGCTTTGGAGCGGGACCTCGGGCCAGTAGGGGACCAGGGTCCAGAAACCGGCGGAAGAGACTTTTTTCTCGTTGATGCCTTTGATGTGGTTCGCCCAGGTGTTGGCGACCTGGATTTCCAGCTCATTCTCTCCGTTGAGGAGATTGTCCGTAATATCGATCCGATACGGGGGGGTCCAGAGCGTGCCGCAGGATTTCCCGTTCACGAAAATCTCGGCGATGTTGCAGATGTTCCCGAATTCGAGGAAATAACGCTCGCCCGCGGCTTTGTCAGCCGGAAAACTGGTGGAATAGGCGGCCGTACCGGAATAGTATTTCATGAACGGGTCGCCGCTGTCTTTCCAGTCAAACAAATCACAGGTCGTGATCTCTTTCTTTTGTCCCCGGAAATCGAACTGAATCTTCCAGGCCCGGTCAAGGATGGATACCGTTTCCGTGCAAAGGACATTGCCTCCCGGAACGGATGCCTTTTCCCCATCCTTGAAGACGATGAACAGGGACTCGCTCGCATCCAGCCGCAGGGGCATGGACATCCGCCCGTTCTCTTCGGCAAACTCCGTTTCCCGGATGATGTCCCCGCTCGCCGGAACCCAGATCTCCGGGACCCGTCCTTCCACGCGGAACGAGGCTGTGAATTCCTTGATGCGTGCGTCGTGGTTGGCAACGAAATAGATATCCTCCTGCTCCGTGCGCCGGTGGCAGAAATTCAGGCCCTCGACACGGGCTCCTTCTGCGTCGTAAGCCAGGAAATCCGGCTGAATGCCGAGACCGGAAAGATCCCCGTCGGTGAACGGGAAACGGTCGATCACCGGAACCCCGGCCCGTTTCAGGCGCCGGATCGCCCTCCGGGACTCCCGGGTCATGACACCGTTGGGATTGTGGATGTCCTTCGGGAGTACCGCCAGTACGCCGTATTCCATTCCGCCGTTGAGCCGGATACGTTTTTTCTTAGCCGCGACCCGGTTCAGGAGAGCATCGGAGTTGAAACTGTCATAATGGTAGCCGTGCATGGGATCGATCCAGTCCTGCGGCAGGGAAGCGTGCTTGGGGTAAACGACGCCGCAGGCGCTGGTGTCCCGTTCCATCGGATCCGCCGCAAGCCTTTCCTCTTCCGCCAGCACGCGCTCCGGTCCGAAGATTCCCGGCATGAGGGGCACCAGCCTTTCCGGGTGGACCGCCCTGCGCGGATAATCGTCTCCTGTCCACACGGCCAGGTCCACGACCGGGACGCCTGCCTGCAGCAGGGCCTGGCAGCGGATGGTATAGTCCATCCAGGCCTTGCCCAGTTTCCACCAGGTCTGGTCGCGCTGGAAATACAGGCCGTATTTATCGAGCGTCATGCCCACATAACGGTCCCGGGTCCAGGGATTGTGTGCGTTCACGTGGAAGACGAAGCGGTTGATGCCGACGGCATACTCGAAGTCCTGCTGCGCCTTCAGCATCCCGGGATACTCGTCCCAGCGGATGCTGGTTTCGGTGAACGCTTCGGCTCCAATGACGGTCTTTCCGTACACATGGGCGCCGGAAACGGCGTCCAAGATGTCCGAGGGCTTGTCCTGGGTCGGGGAATTGAGCCAGAATTCGCCCATGGGCATGTCCGCCCATTGGTAATGCAGCATGTCGTCACTCACGGTGACCGGCGCCAGGGCTTCGCAGCTGAAGGAGCAGCCGATGCCGTGCGCATATTCGGCGATTCCCTGGAAAAAGACATCGCTGATCAGCTGGGAAACGACCTCGCGGACGTCGCGAAGTACTTTTTCCGTATATTCAACGGATTGCACGGGAAGGCCCGCCATCACGGGCAGGACGTCCACGATGTCGTATCCTTTTCTCTTCCGGAATTCCTCGCGGAATACCGGCGACCAGTTCTGGGAACCGCATTCCCAGCTGTCCACGTGGACGTACTTGACCACGCGGCCGAAAACCTCCGGGCCTACGATTTCCCGGAGGTGGCCGATCCAGGACTCCATCTGGAGCCGGACGGCCTCGGGGTTGAAGCGGTCGCATTCCAGGCCGATGGCGCCGCCGGCGGGACGGTTTTCGGCCCCGTTGGTGGTATAACCCATACGGAGAATCGTCCATTCGCCTTCCGGCGCGTCCCATTCCAGGGTGCCGTCTTCCGAGACGAATTCGGAGATATTGAGGAGCTTGCGCCTGGGGACACAGTCCCTGCGGCTCACAAGCGCTTTCGGAGTGGCCGCGGCGACCCGCCAGGATTCACCGTTCTTGCTCTCGAACTGGTCGATCAGGGCGTAGGACTGTAGGTTGATTTCCAGGATGGAGAAATATTCGAAAGCCTTGGACTTGTCGTTATCCTCGTCCATCACCTCTCCGCCGGTGGGATCGTTCACGAAACGGAACCAGCGGGAAGTGGTTTCCGGGACGGCGTAGGTGAAAGCCGGGACGATCCAGCTGTACCAGCCGAGCCGGGGAGGTTCCATGCGGACCACGTCCCGGTAGTTTACGCCGTCGTCACTGACCTGCATGATCATGCGGAGCGCCTGGTAGTTGCAGTTGCGCGGGCGGATGTAGATGCTCCGCACCGTGAACGGCTCTTCGAACTGCATGTCGATGTGGCAGGCTTTCGTGGAGTTCAGCGGCGTCGTGTTGCCGAAATCATTCAAGAAAGAAAGGTCCTTGCCCCGGTCGGAAGTGATCTTGGGGCGCAGGTCGCGGGAATTGACGCCGTCTCCAGGACGGGACGGATAGGCGAAGGTGGCGATGTCCCGGTAATAATCGCGGTTGGACGGGGGCTGGGGCAGTTTGACGCTGACTTTCGACCCGCCCGTCAGGGTGGTCTGGGATGAGGTGACGACCTGCATGGACATCTCCGGCGTGATCCAGGGTCCGCCGGCCACCGCCCATCCGTCGCAGGCGTTGAAGGAAAGCTGTACGCCCAGCCGGTCGGCCTCGCGCACGGCATAGCTCCAGATATCCCACCATTCCGAGGTCAGCTGGTTGTAGGAGGGCTCGATGTGCGGCGGGTCCGGGACGCCCCGGATCGTAAACTGATAAGCACCTCCCAGGCCGTTCTCCTTCATCGCTTGCAGGTCGGCGGTGATGCCTTCGCGGGTGAAGGCACCGTACATCCAGTACCAGAAATTCCAGGGGCGGCTGTCTCGCGGCGGATCTTGCCAAAGGCTCTCGAGTGGTTGGGAATGGGCGGAAACGCAGCAGAGCAGTAGTGCGATAACAAGGGCGGACTTCAGCTTCATTGTACCTGTATCATTTTGATTCCCAGCAGGAAGGATAGTTTTTTCAGTTCTTCGGCCCGGTGGCCGATTCCGATGGCGCAGTGGTGTGACGGGCCGGCCTTGCACCACTGGTCGAAGAAACTCCGCATGCCGCAGGGGAAGGAGTACCGGCTGTTGGTATTGCCGATCTGAAGCACTTCACCCGGCACGGCGGCTCCTTCGGCGACCAGCAGGAAGATCCCGTCCTTTCCTTCACAGACGGACAGAAGGGTCACGTCCCCTTCTTTTACGCTCATTTGAATAGACAGTCCCTTGCCGGGCTTTCCGTGATAGACGGGCAGCGGCACCAGGCCGACCTTGCCGTCGGCCATCAGGTAATGGGCGGGTCCATCGTGTCCCAGCAGTACCACGTCGCTGTCGAAGTCCATGGCGTAGAACTCCGAAAAAGATCCTCCCGCCCCCAGCAGGCTTAGAATCTTCATCGCTACGGCGTTCTTGACTTCATATTCTCCGGCCACAGGGATGCCGCGGCCCGTGAGCAGAGTATTCCCGGCGATGACGGAAGTCACGATGTTCTCGTGCTCACCCCCGGGGGCACCTTCATAATAATAGGCCATGGCATCCAGCCTATGCGCTGCCACCAATTTGTCCAGGGCGACGGAAGTCCGGGCGGCGCGTTCCAGTTCGTCCGGAGCGCAAGCTTCACTGACCGAGAATGCGCGGTGGAACTCTTTGACCTTGTTTTCGGTCTCGCTGGCCTTGACGCCCTTTCTCAAAGTGGCCAGTTCGTCCATCTCCAGCAGGTCGATATGCGTGCCAAACGTGGAACTGATTCGCCGGAGATCCGTATAGACGTCCACCATGCCACAGTAATAATGGCCCAATAAGCCCAGCCGGCTGCCCCTGAGGGATTTCCAGACCTTCGCAGCCGACACCCAGGCCGAGATTTCCCGGCGCGTGGCGGGATCTGTCAGATAGCCGGAAACGATGTCGTACCGGATCCCGGCGCCGTTGAAAACCCCGGCGATTTCCGGGATGGAGCAGGCGGTGCAGCTTTCCAGCCACAGGCCGGTCATCGCTCCCCGGTCGCCGAGGGCATTGATGGTCGCATAATCGATGGCCGGTGCCGGCTGGATATTCAGCAGGATCATCGGGCAGCCCGTTTCCAGCGCGATGGGAAGGATGGTGGAGGATAGGCAATAGGTGGCAATATGCGCAAAGACGATGTCCGCTCCGGCGCTTTTCAGCCGGGCGGCTCCCTCCCTGGCTTTCGCCGGAGAATCCACCATTCCGATGTTGCACACCTGCACATCCTCCTGACGGATCCAGCCCGCGATTTCGTTTCCATAAGAAGTAAGATTGTCCAGTAATCCCTGGAACTGATTCCAGTACGTATCCAGCCCGGCGCTGAAAAAGCCAATGGTCATCATGAGAAATAGTTTCGTGTTACACACAAAAATAAGAAAAAAAAGAAATTGTCCATATACGGACAATGCATCAATGTGATTGACAGATTCTTACGTTTTCGAGTTGTCCATGTTCGGTTCATTGTTTTACTTGTAATCCATCGTACCTTTGCACTGTGACAAAGTCAAAACATCACGATATGAAAAGATTGTTTTTCATTCTGGCTGCCGCTGCGACCGTGTTCGCCGCGTGCAACCCCAAGCCGGCCAAAACCGCCGGCATCAACTATGCCTACATGGATACGACCGCGCGTCCGGGCGACGATTTCGCCCGCTATGCGACGGGACATTGGGGCGATTTTAATCCCCAGCCCATGGAATATCCCATGTGGGGTACCACGATGAAGGTCGCCGATGACAATGTCAAGACCCTCGCCGCCATGATCCAGGACATCGCCGCCCAGGATAACGAGAAGGGGAGTGTCGCCCAGAAGATCGGGGACCTCTACAACATGATGATGGACTCCACCCGGCTCAACGCCGACGGTGCGGCGCCGCTCAAGGCCCTGATCGCCGAAGTGGATGTCATCGGTACCCGGGAGGACTTCCTGAAGTACCTGGCCACGGAGCATAACAACCTCTTCTTCTCGATGTTCGTGTCCACGGACGAGAAGGATGCTGACAACAACATCGTCTGCATCTCTCAGAGCGGCCTGTCGATGGGCAACCGCGACTACTATCTTTCCGACGATCCCCAGAACGTGCACGCCCGCGAACTGATGAAGGAACACATGAAGAATCTCTTCGTCCTCACCGGTTATCCGGAGGCGGATGCCGCGGTCAAGGTCGCCCGCATCTGGGAGATCGAAGAGACGATTGCCGTGCCGTATTATTCCAAGGAGCGCCAGCGCATTCCCGAGGAGAACTACCACAAGGTCAGCGTCGACTCGCTGGTCGAAATCTGCGGCGGTTTTCCCTGGAAGCAGTATTTGAAGGATTACCGCTATGACAGGACCGAGGTCGTGGACCTGGGCCAGCCGGAGCCGGTCGCCAAGTCTTGCGAACTGCTGATGAACCTCCCGCTGGAGGATCTCAAGACCGCATTTGTCTGGCGCCTGATCAACTCCTATTCCGGCGTGCTCTCGGATGACTTTGCGGACGAGGACTTCGACTACAGCCGCAAGATGTTCGGCGTACAGGAAAAGACCCCTCGCTGGAAGAACGCCGAAAGCCTGGCGGAGAACCTGATGTCCGACGCCATCGGACAGATCTATGTCGAGAAATACTTCCCGAAAGCTGCGAAGGACGAAATGCTCGAGCTGATCGAGAACCTTCGCAAGTCCTTGGCCGAGCGCATCAAGGCCCAGGAGTGGATGAGTGACGAGACCAAGGCGACCGCCCTGGACAAACTCGCCGCCTACAAGGTGAAGGTCGGTTATCCCGATAAATGGGACGACCTGAGCGGCCTGGTCGTGGATCCTTCCAAGAATCTGATCGAGAACCTCCGCGTCGCCCGCAAGTTCTACTGGGATCTTGACTACAGCAAGCATTACGACAAGCCTGTGGATAAGAGCGAATGGGAGATGCCGGCCCAGATGGTCAATGCCTATTACAATCCTACCAACAACGAGATCGTGTTCCCGGCCGGTTTCCTGCAGCCGCCACTCTTCGACCTCAATGCGGATGCCGCCGCCAATTACGGTGCCATCGGCGTGGTGATCGGCCACGAGATGACCCACGGCTTCGACGACCAGGGCCGCCTGTACGACAAGACGGGCAATCTCAACGAATGGTGGAGCGAGGCGGACGCCGAGGCTTTCAAGAAGCCTTGCGACGCGATGGCCGAGTATTTCAGCAGCCTGTGGGTCATTCCCGGTGAACTCAAGGCCAACGGCGCCCTCTGCCTGGGTGAGAATATTGCAGACCACGGTGGTCTGAATGTGGCTTACAACGCCTTCCAGATGTGGCAGAAGAAGCACGGACGTCTTCCGGACGACAACGGCTTCACCCCCGAGCAGCGCTTCTTCCTTTCCTATGCGAACGTCTGGGCGGGTACTGCTTCCGACGAGATCCTCCGCTATCTGACGATGATGGACGTGCATTCCATCGACCGTCTCCGTATCAACGGCGCCCTGGCCCAGTGCGACTACTGGTACGATGCCTTCGACATCCAGCCCGGTGACAGCCTGTATGTCGCCCCCGAGAACCGAGTAAAGGTCTGGTAACATGATCAACTGGCATTTCTTTTGGAGATTGTGCGTGGGTTCGATCCCGTGGCTGATCCTTGTGGCTATAGCCCTCTATCTGATGACCAACGTTAAAACTGATAATAAGATGAAAAAGAGATTGTACAAGAGCCGCACCGAGAAGACCCTCGGCGGCGTCTGCGGCGGCATCGCCGAGTATTTTGACATCGATCCTACGATCGTCCGTCTGGCCTGGCTGGTCGCGGTCTTCTGCGCCGGCGGTGGCCTGATCGCCTACATCATCGCTTACATCGTGATTCCGAAGGAACCGGTCAAGTTGATTGAAAACGAATAGAGTTGTATATTTGCAGTGGAATGACTGCAAGACAACTATCCGCATTGACGGCAACGACCTTGCTCCTGAGCTCCTGCTCGAGGGCAAGGTCGGTTGTTGATGCGCTGGCCGCCATTCCTACGGGGACCCTGGTCGTGACAGTCCTGGCCGCGCTGGCCCTGCAACTGCTGGCTCTGGCGGTCATCATCCTGCTTTACCGCCGCACGCTGCTGCGGCTCGAATCTCGGGTACGGGCGCTGGATTCCGAGATCCAGGCCAAGGACAGTGAGATCCGGGAGAGCGAACAGGACCGGGAAGAGCTCCGGAGCGTGCTGATGGACCGCGACCCCTTCGTCGCCGGCCTGCACGCGAAGCCCCGCTATCTGCAGGATGCCGACTGGGAACGGCTGGAGGACCTGCTGGATCAGGTTTGCGACGGGTACTGCGCCCGTCTGCGGGAGCGCTGGCCGGAAATGACCCAGGCCGAGCTGCGCACCGCCGTCCTGCTGCGCTACCGTTTCTCCGGCCAGCAAATGGCCACGATGATGGGCATCTCACCCGCTTCCGTCACCAAGGCGAAACAGCGCCTCAAAGCCCGCATGGGGAAAGAATGAAGCGGAAAAAGAAACAGAAGGTACTGCGCATCACCGAGGCCGACTATCTGCTGGCCCAGCGCAGGGCCGCGCGGCTTGAGGAGATCGCCGCGCACGGGAAGCCCGTCACCTTCCGCACGACCATTCAGAAATCCAAGAAGGTCTATGACCGCAAACGCCTGAAGCGCCTGGCGGAACGGGAGGAAAGATAGTTTCTGCAGATGATGACCGACTTCGCGGCGATTGATTTCGAAACGGCTAACGAGTGCCCGTCCAGCGTGTGCAGCGTGGGGGTTGTGGTTGTACGGGGCGGGAAGATCGTCGATTCCTTTTATAGTCTGATCCATCCGGAGCCGGAATACTACCAGTGGTTCTGCCGTCGGGTCCATGGCCTGGGCCCGGAAGACACGGATGAGGCCCCGGTGTTCCCGTATGTCTGGGAGCGGATCGAACCGCTGATTGAGGGTCTGCCGCTTGTCGCACATAACGCCCGTTTCGACGAGGGTTGTCTGCGGGCGGTCTTCCGGGTCTATCAGATGGATTATCCGGACTATCGATTCTACGATACGCTGGCTGCGTCGCGCCGCACTTTCGGTTGGAGCCTGCCCAACCACCAGCTCCAGACCGTCGCCGCCGCCTGCGGTTTCAACCTGACGCATCACCACCACGCCCTTTCAGACGCCGAAGCCTGCGCCCGCATCGCCCTGCAGATTCTATAGAGGTATACATGCTCCAACAAAAAAGGCCCGGACGGCTGTCCGGACCTTTTTTGTGGAGCATAGCGGAATCGAACCGCTGACCTTTTGAATGCCATTCAAACGCTCTACCAACTGAGCTAATACCCCATTGGGACTGCAAAGATACGACTTATTTTTATATTTCCAATAATTCGTGCTTTTTATTCTTCTTTCGTTTTCTTCCGCATCCCCAGCCGGTCCACCAGTAGCGCAGCCACGACATTGCCGTTGACATTGAGCAGGGTCGCCGGAATGTCGATGATGGCCCCGATCACGACGATGATACCGACCATCTCGGGGCTGAAGCCCATCACGGAGCAGATGAACACCTCGCCTGTCAGGCCGCCGCTCGGAACCGCGCTCAGCACGACGGCCTCCAGCAAGGCGACGCCCACGATGGCGAGCAGCGTGCCCGCCCCGCTGACCGGACGCCCGACCAGCGCCATCAGGAAGACGATCTTGAACACGGCGCCCAGCACGGATCCGTCCTTATGGATGTTTGTCCCCAGCGGAATGACCGATTCGGCGATTTCAGGCGCGACTCCCATCCGCTGCGTGGCTGCCATCGCGGAAGGCATCGTCGCCGCGCTGCTGACCGTACCCGCCGCCGTGGCCGCCGGCTCCCAGATATGGGCCCAATATGTCTTCAAGGTCTCCCAGCGGCTCCGGCCACGCCCTCCGGCGAGCCACACATACAAACTGTTGATGACAAAGAAGAACAGCAGCGTCAGCGCCAGGTAAAGCAGCAACACCCGCAGGTAGCCGCCCAGCAGGCTGGCCCCCACGGACGCGATCGTATCGGCGAAATAGCAGCCCAGACCGATGGGCGCCAGCACCATCACGAGCGACACCATCTTCATCATCACTTCGCTCCCCGACAGGATGAAACGCTCCATGACTGCGCCCTTTTCCCCGGCTGCCCCGACGGCATAGCCGAACAGGGCCGAGAAGATCACCAGGGCCAGCATGTGCTCCTTCGAGAGCAGGAGGCTGAAGTCCGAGGCGGTCAGCGCCCCGACGATAGCCTCTGCGATCGGAACGGTTCCCTGGCCAGCCCCTTCCTGCACCGATCCGGGCATCCAGTCCCATTCCGAGGGCAGCACCAGCTGGACCCGCGCCGTGCCCAGGAGTCCGACCAGGGCCGCGATCAGAGACATCCCGAGGAATACCGCCAGGATGGTGACGACCGTGCGCCCCAGCATGCCGGAACCCCGCAGCTTGCAGATGGATGACGCCGTGCTGAAAAACACCAGCGGGACGATCATCACGAAGATGAGGTTGAGGAATATCTCACCGATTGGCTTGACGGCATGGGCCGCCTGGGGCCAGAAAACGCCGCACAGGGCGCCCAGGATGATGCCGGCGAGCAGCAGGAGCGTGGAGCCGTAATTCTTCAGAAAAGTATTCATTCCGCCCATTCTTTATAAGGATGACGCGATAGGTGCGAATTGTAGTAGTGGGTGTCGCCGGTCACCTCCTGTCCGAGCCAGTCCGGCTTCTCAAAGGTCTCGGAGGGCTCCGCAAGCTCTACTTCCGCCATCACCAGCCCTTCGTTGTCCCCGTAAAACTCATCCACCTCGAAGGTGTGGCCGCCGAAAGGGACAAGGTAGCGTCGTTTGTCGATGACAGCCGACACGCGCAGTTCGAGCAGCTGCTCCGCATCCGTGACTGGGATCTCGATTTCCCACTCGAAACGGCTCAGACCGCCGTCGAGGCTTGGCCCCTTGATGGTCAGGTAAGCCTTTTCGTCGCGGATGCGCACGCGCACAGTCCGGCCTCCGGCCTGGTTGATGTAGGCCTGGCGGATGTGGGTCGAGCTGACCGCTTCACTCTTGAAGTCCCCGGATACCAGGAACTTGCGTTCTATCTCAAGGTTGTTCATCTTCTTTCAAATGGGCCTGGCTGAACTCGCAGCCGCAGTAGCGCTGATTGTAGAAATCCATCTCCCGTATGAGCTCGCCCCGACGTTCCTGGAGACCGCCCTTACGCCAGTTGCGGTCCCACCAGCAGACTTCCGGGAAGGCCTCGCAAGCTTCGGCGCCGGCCTGGCCGACTTGGTCCAGCCGCTTCCAGCGGGAAGACGCCAGGGTGGTGGAAAGCACCTTCAGGCCGTGGTCCTGCGAGTATGCCGCCGCCCGGGAGAGGCGGTAGCGGAAACACTGCAGGCAGCGGGCGCCGCGCTCCGGTTCGTCTTCCAGGCCTTTTACGGCCGCCCGCCAGGCCTCGTGGTCGTATTCGTCTTCGACGAAGGGGAGGCCCCAGTGCAGGGCGTAGCGCGCGCACTCGTCCCGCCGGTGCTCATACTCTTCCCGCGGGACGATATTGGAATTGGAATAAAAGAGCACGGGCTCGACGCCTCCCTGGACCAGGCATTCCACGATGGCTGAGGCGCAAGGCGCGCAACAGGCGTGCAGCAGGACTTGACTCCCGCCGCCGGGCACCTCGGACGCGATGCCCACAGCCTCCGTGCGCTTCTTTTTCATTCTACCGTGTTGATGTCGATCAGTCCGTTGAGCAGGGCATAGACCGTCAGGCCAGCGACCGTCTTGATGCCGGTCTTTCGGGTGATGTTCTTGCGGTGCGAGATGACGGTATGGATCGAAATGTTGTACTGGTCGGCGATTTCCTTGTTGAGCATGCCCTTCGCCACGCTGACGAGGATCTCCTTCTCGCGTTCGGAAAGTTCTTCCCGTTCCGTGTGCTCCTGCCTGTCACGGCTCCGCACGGTCTGCGGATGCTCGATGTACCAGGCCATCGGGGTCAGGATGCGGTCCTCGACGAGCGTATGGCACTCCAGGTCATGCTGCAGCCGGAAAAGAAAGCGCAGGACCTCGCCGCGCAGCGCGTCGTCGCCCGTCTCTGGCAAGGTCTTCATCACCAGGTTTTTGAGGTCGCCGAGCTTCTCGTCGATGTTGCTGTGGTTGTCGGCGAACTGCGAGATCGTGAAACCCTTGGTATCACGGCCGAACAGGAGGTCCTGGATGTAGGGCAGCACCTCTTCTTCCTCAAAGGCGAAATGCTTTTCAAGCTCGGCCTTGTACTCGTTGAAGAAGCGCCAGATGACCTTCTGCTGCTTCTCGCCGAAAGGGGCGATAAGGGTGCCGATCGAGCGCTCCAGCCAGACCAGTTCGGTGGTCAGATAGCTTTGGTGCGAATGGCGGATATATTTGACGACATCAGTGATCCGGCCGCGCAGGAGCGTTTCCGGGTCGGGCTTGTAGTCTTCGAAGGTGTAAACGTTGCAGATCAGGCAGGTCGTTTCCGGATCCAGTCCGGCGCATTCGGCCGCCTCGCCCAGGGTGCGCTCGCCGAAACCCAGGCGTATGCCCAGACGGTCCAGGACATCGAGCAGGGAAGGATCCCGGTCGAGCATCTCGGCGAGTTTGGTCTGGGTGGTGAATTTGGGATTCTTCAGGTTCATCGTGACAAATTTACGTAATTATTGTTAAATTTGTTTTCAGCTAAAACCGTATTGTGCCATGAAGAAACTGATACTGATTGCCATGAGCTTACTGCTTGCTTCCACTGCGCTGGCGCAGGAGCCGGTCAAGGACTGGGCCCACACCGACCGCTATGCCGCGGACAATGCCGCCGTGACCGTCCGGCCGAAGGCTGTTTTCATGGGGGATTCCATCACCGAGCAGTGGTGGAGGGACGCCGCCTTCTTTACTGACAACAATTACCAGGCGCGCGGCATCAGCGGCCAGACGACCGCCCAGATGCTGGTCCGCTTCCGTTCGGACGTCATCAACCTGCATCCGAAATATGTCGCCATCCTGGCCGGCACGAATGACATTGCGGGCAACAACGGCCTGATTGCTCCGGAAAAGATCGTCGAAAACCTCATCTCGATGTGCGAGCTGGCCCGTGCCAACAAGATCAAGGTGCTGCTTTGCTCCATCACCCCCGTCAACCGCTACCATTGGTCCAAACTGATGACCGAGGACCCGTCGGAGATCATCATGGGTATCAACGCCGAACTGGCAGCCTACGCCGCCAAGACCCGCGGTGTCACCTACGTCAATTACTTTGACGCGCTCAAGAGCCCGACCAACGGCATCCGCCCGGAATACAGCCCCGACGGCGTCCATCTGACGATGGATGCGTACAAAGTCATAGAAGGCATCGTCAAATCCTATATCAAATAGGCGGATTCGGTCCGCTTTTTCCCAAATCCTGCATTTTTCTGCATACTTTTTGATGAAAAAATTTGCAGGATACTTTTTTCTTCTTACCTTTGCAGTGTCCTATTGAACTAATACAGTAGTTTTTTATGCTGATTGAACTGAAAGGTGTCAACAAGACCTACGACAACGGACAGCCGCTCCATGTGCTGAAGGGGATAGACCTTTCCATTGATAAAGGCGAATTCGTCTCCATCATGGGCGCGTCCGGGTCCGGCAAGTCGACCCTGCTCAATATCCTGGGAATCCTGGACAATTACGATACGGGCGAGTACTGGTTGGACGGTGCCCTGATCCGGAACCTGAGCGAGCGGGAGGCCGCCGATTACAGGAACCGGATGATCGGATTCATCTTCCAGTCCTTCAACCTGATCCCCTTCAAGACGGCTGTGGAGAACGTGGAACTGCCGCTCTTCTACCAGGGCGTTCCGCGCAAGAAGCGTCACGAGCAGGCGATGGAATACCTGGACAAGCTGGGGCTGAAGGACTGGTCCCACCATTATCCCAACGAGATGTCCGGCGGGCAGAAACAGCGCGTGGCGATCGCCCGTGCCCTGATCACCCGGCCCCGCATCATCCTGGCCGACGAGCCGACCGGTGCCCTCGATTCCAAGACCAGCGTCGAGGTGATGGACTTGCTGACCTCGCTCAACAAGCAGGAGGGAATGACGATCATCGTCGTGACCCACGAGAGCGGGGTGGCCAACTGCACTGATAAGATCATCCACATCAAGGACGGTATCATCGGTGAGATTGAAATGAACAAACGCCACGAGGCCTCCGCCTTCGGCCGCGATACCGTGATGAAATAATGCGTGACCTCCTGACCGAAATCCTCGAATCCCTGCGGCGCAACAAGCTGCGCACCGCGCTCACCGGCTTCTCGGTGGCGTGGGGCATCTTCATGATCATCGTGCTGCTGGGCGCGGGAAACGGCCTGATGAACGCATTCCTGAGTCAGGGTGACGATGTCCTGGTCAATACGATGGAGATCAACGGCTGGTTCACCTCAATCCCTCACGACGGCCTGAAAAGCGGACGTTACATCCGCCTGGACCAGAAGGACCTGGCCATCACCCGAAGCAGCCTTTTCTCGGAAAACATCGACCATGTCAGCGCATCGATCGACCAGAGCGGAATGAAGGTCAACTATGGCAAGCGCAATATGGATGGCCATCTGCGCGGCATCTACCCTGAGTATGAGGAAATGAACAAGATCGAGATCGTGGCCGGCCGCCCGCTCAATCCGCAGGACATTTCCGGCAGCAAGAAGGTCGCCCTGCTGGCGATGAGCCACGTGAAGAACCTGCTGGACGGGAAGACGGATTACGAGGGGATGGTGGGCCGCTACATCAAGATCGGCAACCTGATGTACCGGGTGGTCGGCGTGTACAAGTCGCGGGAGGATTCGATGTGGGAATCCATCTATCTCCCCTTCACCACCCTGCGTACCATATATCAAAAGGGCGATGTGCTGGAAAGCATCCATTTCACCTTCCACGGCTTGGATACGGAGAAGGAAAACACCGCGTTCGAAGATAGTTACCGGGCTGCCATCCTGACCCGCCACCGTGCAGATCCGGGCGACAAGGCCGCCCTCTGGATCTGGAACCGCTACACGCAGAACCTACAGATGGAGAAGGCGACCGGCATCCTGCGGACCGCCCTCTGGATCATCGGCCTGTTCACCCTGCTGAGCGGCATCGTGGGCGTGAGCAACATTATGCTCATCACGGTCAAGGAGCGCACGCGTGAATTCGGCATCCGCAAGGCGATCGGTGCCAATCCCTGGCAGATCACCAAGCTGATCATCGCGGAGAGCGTCTCGATCACGGCCGTATTCGGCTATGTCGGGATGATCCTGGGACTGGTGGCCTGTGAAGTACTGAACGCGACCGTGGGCGCATCCCGCATGGAATTGTTGGGAGAGTCCGTCCAAATGCTGAAAGACCCCTTCGTCGGCGTGGACGTGGCCCTGGAAGCCACCCTCCTGTTGATCGTGGCAGGAACCGTCGCCGGCTTGTTCCCGGCCGTCAAGGCGGCCCGTGTTAGACCCATAGAAGCCCTGAGGGCAGAATGACATGAAGTTCGACCGTGACAGTTTCAAGGAAATCCTGGATACGCTCTTGCGCAACAAGAGCCGTACCCTGCTGACCGGTTTCGGCATCTTCTGGGGTCTGTTCATGCTGCTCGCGATGCTGGGCGGAGGACAGGGGCTGAAGTCGTTGCTGATGACCAACTTCGAGGGATTCGCCACCAACACGGTCATCCTCGTCGACGGAACGACCACCAAACCCTGGAAGGGACTCAAGGAGAACCGTCACTGGCGCCTGTACTACAAGGACGTGGACCGGCTGAAGCTGATGGTTCCCGAACTGGACGTCGTGACACCCGTCGTCAGCAACTGGGGCCAGACGGCCCTGTATGACAAGAAGACGGCCAATTGCTCCGTCAAGGGAGTAAAGGCCGATTATAACCAGGTCGAGACGCCGAAACTCCTCTACGGACGCTATATCAATGAGACCGACGTGCAGCAGGAACGCAAGGTCTGCGTCATCGGCAGGCGCATTTACGAGTCCCTGTTCCCTGGAGGGGAAGATCCATGCGGCACCTACATTCAGGCGGGTCCCATTTACTATCAGGTCGTGGGCGTGGATGTCAATGCCGGCAACATGAGCATCAACGGGCGGGCCGACGAGACGGTCACGATTCCGCTCACGGTCGCCCAGAAGATCTACCACCGGGGCAATTACGTGGACCTGATCTGCCTGACGGGCAAGAAGGGCGTGCAGATGTCCACCCTCAACAGCCGCCTGCGTAGCATCATGGCCCGGGAGCACCTTTTCGATCCTACGGACGAGCAGGCGCTGTTCATGATCAACACGGAGCAGCTGTTCACCATGGTGGACAACCTGTTCCGGGGTCTGAATTTCCTGATCCTGCTGGTCGGGCTCGGTACCTTGCTGGCCGGTGCGATTGGTGTCAGCAACATCATGATGGTGACGGTGCGCGAGCGGACCACGGAGATCGGCATTCGCCGGGCCATCGGCGCCACGCCGCGGGACATCCTGGGCCAGATCATGCTGGAGAGCATGACGCTGACCCTGGTCGCGGGCATGTTCGGCATAGTGATTTCGGTACTGATCCTTTCGGGCGCGGATGCGCTGAAACCGGACGCGGGCTTCCAGATCGGCTTCTGGACCGCGGTCGGCGCCCTGCTGCTCCTGGCGGTCCTGGGTGTGCTGGCGGGCTTGGCTCCGGCCACGCGTGCGATGGCCGTCAAACCGGTGGATGCCATGAGAGATGAATGATAATAAGTAAACGATATGAAAAAGTTTTTCAGGTATTTTTTGATCGCCCTGGTGGCGTTGCTCTTCATCGGGACCTTTGTCTTCCTGTACAAGAAATCCCGTCCGAAGGAGGTCAAGTATCAGGATTTGCAGGTCGAGAACGCCGACATCCGGCGCACGACCGTCGTGACGGGCAAGATCCAGCCGCGCGACGAGGTCAACATCAAGCCCCAGATCAACGGCATCATTTCCGAACTGTACAAGGAAGCGGGCCAGGAAGTGAAGGAAAACGAGGTCATCGCCAAGTTGAAGGTGATTCCGGACATGAATTCCCTGAGTTCCGCCCAGAGCCGCGTACGGCTTGCTGACATCAATCTCAGGCAGGCGCAGACCAACTACGACCGTGAAAAGGCGCTCTACGACCAGAAACTGGTAAGTGCGGACGAGTACGAGAAAGTGCTCCAGGCGCTAAATCAGGCGAAAGAGGAACGTGCGGCCGCCAAGGACGCCCTGGAGGTCATCCGGGACGGTGTCTCCTCGTCCAACAAGACCGGGAGTTCCACCCTGGTGCGCTCGACGATCTCGGGCCTGATCCTGGACATCCCGGTCAAAGTGGGTAATTCCGTCATCCAGGCCAATACGCTCAACGAGGGTACCACGGTCGCTACGGTGGCGAACATGAACGACCTGATCTTCGACGGCAACATCGACGAGACCGAGGTCGGCTCCCTGTCGGAAGGGATGCCCGTGATCATCACCATCGGCGCCCTGCAGGATTATTCCTTCGATGCGACCCTGGAGTACATTTCGCCGAAGGCGGTGGAGAACAACGGCACCAACCAGTTCGAGATCAAGGCGGCGGTCACGGTCCCGGCGGACCAGACGATACGCTCGGGATACAGCGCCAATGCCGAGATTGTCCTTCAGGAAGTCGCCCAGGTGCTTTCCGTGCCGGAGAGCGCGCTGGAATTCGCCGGTGATTCGACCTTCGTCTATGTGAAAGGGGAGGGCGCCGACTATGTGCGTACGCCGGTCAAGACGGGTCTGAGCGACGGCATCCGTATCGAGATCAAGGAGGGGGTGAATCTGGGCCAGACGGTCCGGGGCAACCAGATTTTCGAAGAAAAGAAAAAGAAGTAAGATGAGACGGATGATTTTGGCAGTGGCGGCCCTTGTTTTGGCTGCCGGCGCCGGGGCGCAGGAAGGTCCCTGGACCCTGTCGCAATGCATCGACTATGCGCTGGACCACAATATCACGGTCCAGCAGAACGAACTCAACACCGCCCAGCGCGAGATCGAGCTCAATACGGCCGAGGCACGGCGCCTGCCTTCCCTGAGCGGCAGCGCCTCGCAGAACTTCTCTTTCGGCCGCGGCCTGACCGCGGACAATACCTACGCCAATACCAATACGACGTCCACAGGTTTCAGCCTGGGATCGGACGTGCCGCTTTTCCAAGGTTTCCAGATCAAGAACAACATCGCGCTGAGCAAGCTGAACCTGGCTGCGGCGACGGTGGACCTGGAGAAGGCGCGCGACGACATCCGGGTCGCCGTGGCGCAGGCATACGTGCAGATTCTCTACGACAAGGAGATCCTGGACGTGGCTTTGAGGCAGGTGGACATCGATTCTCTTCAGGTAGACCGGCTGGAGGAAATGGCCCGGCTGGGCCGTGCGTCCGGTGCCGAGGTGGCCGCCCAGAAGGCGACGCTTGCCCAGAGCCGTTCGACGGCTGTGCAGGCGGAGGGGACGCTGTCCCTGGCTTTGCTGGAGCTGACCCAGTTGCTGGAGCTGCCTTCGCCCGAGGGTTTCGACGTGGTCGTGCCTTCCGAGGAGTCGCTGCTGCCGGGCCTGTTGCCGCTTCCGGAGGACATCTACGCCGAGGCGGTGTCGGTCAAGCCGGCCATCGAGGCGGAGAGAATTCGGCTGGATTATGCCAAGACCAACATCGACCTGGCAAAGGGTGCTTTCCTTCCTTCCCTGTCGCTGAGCGGGGGCATCGGCTCCAACTATTATACTTCTTCGGGCCTGGGATCCGCCAAGTTCATCGACCAGATGAAGAATAACTTCAGCCAGTACCTGGGCCTGAGCCTGAGCGTGCCGATCTTCACGCGTTTCTCCAACCGCAACAATCTCCGTTCGGCCGAACTGTCATACCGGAACCAGGAACTGCAGCTGGAGAATGTCAAGAAGAGCTTGTACAAGGAGATTCAGCAGGCGTATTACAATGCCGTCGCTTCTCAGGAGAAGTACCGCAGCAGCGAAGAGGCTGCGCGTTCCGCCGAGGAGGCTTTCCGTCTGACTTCTGCCAAATATGAGATCGGGCAGGCGAACATCACGGAATTCAACGAAGCCAAAGCCCGTTATCTCGAGGCAGCTTCCAACTGTGCCCGTGCCCGCTACGAGCAACTCTACCAGTCCCGTCTGATTGACTTCTACCGCGGCCGTCCGCTGACGTTCTAGCGGGGGACGTTGAGGACTTCCATGTCTTTGATTTCGCCGGCCTCAATGCGGAAGCGGAGGGCGGTGCGGACGGTGTGCCAGCCCTGGATGCCGGCGGCGCCGGGATTGAGGGTCATCATCTCGTAGTGCTTGTCGTATTCGACCCGCAGGATGTGGGAATGGCCGCAGACGAAGACCTGGGGCCGGAAGCGCTCGATAAGCGCCTGGGCGCGGTAGTCATAGCGCCCGGGATGTCCGCCGATATGGGTCATCAGGACGGTCATTCCTTCGCATTCGAAGAAGCGGTGGCCGGGATATTCGTAACGCAGGTTGTAGTCGTCGCAGTTGCCGTAGACGCCGATCAGGGGCTTGAAGGCCGCAATCTCCTTGGCGGTCTCCAGGCCGCCGCCGAAGTCTCCGGCGTGCCAGAGTTGGTCGCAGGGCTGGAGGAATTCCTTGAAGGCGGGGTCGAAGACGCCGTGGGTGTCGGAGAGGAGGCCGATGTACATGGTTCTGGCGGGGACTAGATGTGGTGAAGGTAGACGGCTTCGACGGCGGTGAGGGCGGCGGTTTCGGTGCGGAGGCGGGAGGGGCCGAGGTGGACGGGGATGAAGCCGGCCTGGATCGCCAGGGCCGCTTCTTCTCTCGAAAAATCGCCTTCCGGCCCGATCAGCACGACGATACGTGCTTGCCCACCGGCCAGGACGTCGTTGATGGATAGGCGGGGGACTTCGCCTTCGAAGCAGCAGCAGATCAGACGGAGGTCGTCGGGGGAGGAGGCGCGGATGAATTCCTTCACCGAAAGGGGCTCGGCGACCGTCGGGATGGCGCCCTTCAGCGACTGCTTGGAGGCCGAGAGCAAGATGCGGCGCAGGCGCTCCGGCTTGAAGACCCGACGCTCCGAATGCTCCCCAATCACCGGCACGATTTCATCCAGGCCCAGCTCCGTCGCTTTCTCCGCGAACCACTCGTAACGGTCCAGATTCTTGGTCGGACATACCGCCATCTGCAGCCAATACGGATGCGCCCCCCAGTCGGGCTCCTCCTTGACCACCCTCGCCACGGCCGCCTTGGGCGAAGCCTCCGTCAGCACGCAGGTGTACAGGGTCCCTTCGCCGTCGATGACGAAGATCTCGTCACCCTCGCGGTGCCGCAGCACCCGCACGCAGTGTCCGGACTCCTCCAGATCCAACGTGCAAAAGCCGCCTTCGAAAGACCGTGAATAAAAAACTTCCATATCAGGCCCGGATGATTTCAACTTCGCCGCCCAGCCCTACCTTGATGATCTGCGAAGCGGTCCCGGTCGCCCCGCGCTCCAGCGCTGCCGGCACGACATAGTCCACCGCTGAGCGTATCTCCTCCGGAATCTCCGCAAACCGTCGCGGCGTCGCCTCTCCGGAAACATTGGCCGAAGTCGACACCAGCGGCCGCCCCAGCTTACGGACCAACTCCCGACAGAAATCCATCATCGGTATTCTTATCCCGACACTCCCGTCTTCTGCAACGACATTTTCGGCCAAACCATAAGCTCCAACGATTGCGCCGGGATAGATCAGCGTCATCGGCCGGTCGTTCACCTCCACCAGATCGATTGCAATGTTCGGCACCGCCTTCACATACCGCGCCACCATATCCAGATCCGACGCCAGTAGCACCAGCGACTTCGCCTCACTTCGCCGCTTGATCGCATACACCCGTGAGACCGCCTCCGGATTCGTCGCGTCGCACCCGATGCCCCAGACCGTATCGGTCGGATACAGGATCACGCCCCCAGCCCTCAGCGCCGCAAGCGCCTCCTTCAAAACCTCAGCCGTATTCATACGCTAATAAGAATTCGGGAACAACGTCCCCTTCCTGCGCCAGTACCGGATTAGCAAGAAACCGAACAACATGCCGCCCAGGTGCGCGAAATGCGCGATGCCCGAAGCGACCCCGGTCACGCCCGTCACCAGCTCGATTGCGGCAAAAATGATGATCCACCACTTCGCGCTCAGCGTGATGGGCGGGAAGATCAGCGTCAGCTGCGCGTTCGGGAACAGCATCGCATAACCGATCAGCAGGCCGTAGATGGCACCCGAGGCGCCAACCGTCGGCGTCATCTTCAAAACCTGGTAAGCCTCCATCGCCTCTTTCGAGCCTTTCGCGATCTCCGCCATGTAGCTCTGCGCCTGGAGATACTGGACCCCCGTGTGGAGCGCGACCGCTCCCAGTCCGCAGACGAAATAGAAGATCAGGAACTTCTTCTCCCCGATGATCCGCTCCAGGACAGAGCCGAAGATGAACAGGGAATACATGTTGAAGAAGATGTGCCACCACCCGCCGTGCATGAACATGTGCGTGATGTACTGCCACCAGTGGAAAAAGGGTGAAGTTGGATAAAACAACGCGAAAGTCTTGATCATCGTTTCCTCGGCCAGCAGCGTGCCGATGAACATCAGCACGTTGATGATGATGAGGTTGCGCGTCACTTTCGGGACATTGTCAAGAAAAGCCATGTCTAAAATCTTTTTTCCAATTCATCGAGGGTCAGGATCGAGAGGATGCGCTGGCCCGAAGGGGTGAATTCCGCGTTCTCGCAGTTCAGCAGGGCGTCGACCAGGGCCTGCGCCTCCTGGGTGGAACCGATGTTCCGGCCGGTCGAAGCGCCCAGCTTGGCGAACTTCAACGCCGTCGAACTGTCCATCATCTCCTTGAGGCTCTTGCTGCTGTCGCTCAGGATCAGCAGCAGGTCGTAGACCATCGTCTCAATCTTGCCCGCTTCGCAGGAATACCCTTCCGGCACGCCGCTCACGACGATGGTGTCGGTACCGAAGGGCGTGATGTCGAAGCCCAGGCGCTGCAACAGTTCCGCATTGGCGTCAAAGAGCAGGCGGTTCTCCACGCCCACCTGGACCTGGACCGGGAACAAGGCCGTCTGGGTCACGTGGTGTTCGGCGTTCATCGCCCGCAGGAAACGGTCGTACAGGATGCGCTCCTGCGCCCGGCGGACCCGGATGACCATCACGCCGGACTTCACGGGCGTGAGGATGAACTTGTCCTGGATCAGAAGCAGGCGCGTCGAAGGCAGAACGCTTTCCTCGAAGAGCTTGCCGTAGTTCTGCGTCTTCGGAAGTATGCCTCCGCCTCCGTAGCCGCTCCCGCCGTTCCGCTCCGCCTGTCGGTCGGCCTCCGTCTGCTGCGGGAAATCGAAGGAAGGAGCGGGTCCGGACGACTCGAAAGGATTATAATTCGGATCGAAATCCACCGCCGGCGAGGTCGTGGGATGATATTGGTCGAAATTGGGTCCCAGCACGGGCATCTGCACGGCGCCTTCGGTGTTGAAGTCGATGCTGGCCCCGAAGGCGTGCTTGCCCAGGGTCTCCTTGATGCTGGCGTACAGGACCTGGAAGACCAGCGAGTCATCCTCGAACTTGATCTCCGTCTTGGTCGGATGGATGTTGACGTCCACCGAATGCGGATCGACGTCCAGATACAGGAAGTAGGACGGGGTGAATCCCTCCGGGATGAAATCCTCGTAGGCCTTCATGACCGCCTTGTGCAGGTAGGGACTGCGGAAATAGCGCCCGTTGACGAAGAAGAACTGGTTGCCGAGCGTCTTCTTGGCGGTGTCGGGCCGGCCGACGAAACCGGTGATGCGCACCAGCGAAGTCTGGGCCTCGATGTCCACCAACTCGCCGACCACGTTGGCCCCCAGCAGGTCCTGCGCCCTGAATTTCAGGGACTTGGCCGGCTTCAGGACATAGAGGTCGCGCCCGTTGTGCGACAGGGAGAAAGCGATGTCCGGGCGGGTCAGGGCGATGCGCGAGAACTCCTCGACGATGTGCTTCAGCTCGACGTTGTCACTCTTGAGGAACTTGCGCCGCGCCGGCGTGTTGTAGAACAGGTTGCGCACCGCGAAATTGGATCCGACCGGAGCGGCGACCTGCGACGTCTCGATATGGTTGAAGGAAGTGATGCGCACCTGCGTACCCACTTCGTCCTTGGGGCGGCGGGTCTTCAGCGTGACCTCTGCAACGGCTGCGATCGAGGCCAGGGCCTCTCCGCGGAACCCGTATGTCAGGATTTTTTCCAGGTCTTCGGCCGTGGCGATCTTGGAGGTCGCGTGACGCTCGAAGCAGAGCAGGGCGTCGTCCGGCGACATGCCGCTGCCGTTGTCGATCACCTGAATCAAAGTCCGGCCCGCATCCGTGACGGCCACGGTCACGGAGGTGGCGCCGGCATCGACGGCATTCTCCATCAATTCCTTCACGACGGAAGCGGGCCGCTGCACGACTTCGCCCGCCGCGATCATGTTGGCGATGTTGCCGGGTAGGATCTTTAGCGCGCCCATTACAGGAGGGTATAGAACTTGGCGATGTAGAAGAGGACGATGAAGATCAGCAGCAGGCCCACGAGGCCGATGATGTTCTGGGCCTTGTTGGCGTGCGAACGGGTCCGGCGCTCGCGTCCTTCCCGCATCGATTCCTTAATGAAGGATCCGGGCACGTAGGTGCCGTCTTCCTTCGCTTTCTCCATCTCGCGGTCCAGGGATCCGTCCACGGCCCCGAACATGCGTTTCCGCTCTTCTTTCTTCTCGTCGTAGTAAATTGGCTTGTAGTTGAACACGCGGTGTTCCTGCTCGCCGAACATATTGAAAATACCCATAACTCTTTTTGTCTTCGGTGATCGAACAAAAATAATGAAAATACTTCACATTTAATTATTAAATTTGTCTTCCAGCCCACGAAAGGGCTGCTTTGTACAATGGCGACGATGGGATCGAAAAGCAAATCGCTCTGGTACTGCACTTCGTGCGGCAACGAGAGCAGCAAGTGGATGGGACGCTGTCCTGCCTGCGGGGAATGGAATACGATGGTGGAGAAGGTGCTGGAGGCCGGACCTCAGCGGGCGCGGAACACTTCCGCGGGGTCGGTACGCCGGCCGCAGCGGCTCAAGGAGATCCAGACGGCGGACGAACCCCGCATCTCCCTGGGCAACGCCGAGGTGGACCGCATCCTGGGCGGCGGCATCGTGCCGGGGTCGCTGGTGCTGATCGGCGGTGAGCCGGGCATTGGCAAGTCCACCCTTTCCCTCCAGATTCCCCTGGGCTGCCCGGAGCTGAAGACCCTTTATGTCACCGGTGAAGAAAGCGTGCGCCAGGTCAAGATGCGCGCCGACCGCCTCGGCGGAGACGGCAGCGACTGCCTGATTTTCAGCGAGACTTGTATCGAAAACATCCTGGAAGAAGCGGAGGCCGTGAAGCCCCAGCTGATGATCGTTGACTCGGTCCAGACCATGTACACGGGCAGCGTGGAGTCCACGCCGGGCTCCGTCACCCAGATCAAGGAAGTGGCGGCGACGCTCCTGCGTTTCGCCAAAGAGAGCGGGGTGGCCGTGATCCTGATCGGCCACATCACCAAGGACGGTTACATCGCCGGCCCGAAGATCCTGGAGCACATCGTCGACGTCGTGCTGCAGTTCGAAGGCGAGAACAGAGGCTCCTACCGCGTCCTGCGAAGCATCAAGAACCGCTTCGGCTCCACGGCTGAACTGGCGGTCTTCGAGATGACGGGCACCGGGTTGCGTCCGGTCTTGAATCCTTCCGAACTGCTGATGCCCATGCACGAGCAGGGACTCAGCGGAACGGCGGTCGCGGCCATGCTGGACGGGACAAGATCTTTTTTGTTCGAGGTCCAGGCCTTGGTCAGCAGCGCCGTGTACGGTACGGCTCAGCGCAGCGCGACGGGCTACGACGTGCGGCGGCTCAATATGTTGCTGGCGGTGTTGGAGAAGCGTGCCGGCTTCCATCTGAGCGCCAAGGATGTGTTCCTCAACATGGCGGGCGGCCTGCGGGTCACGGATCCCGCCTGCGACCTGGCGGTGATCTGTGCGGTCCTTTCGTCCAATTTCGATTTCGCCATCCCCTCCGACGTCTGCTTCGCGGGCGAGGTAGGACTGAGCGGCGAGATCCGGCCGGTCGGCCAGACCGACCGCCGCATCTCGGAGGCGGCCCGGATGGGATTCAGCCGCATTTTCGTTTCCGCTTTCTCGTCCCTGGAGCAGAAGACTCCGGCAGGGATCAAGGTTGTCAAGGTGGCGGATGTGCCCGCCCTGGTCAAGAGTTTATTCAAATAAGATATGGCAAAGCAAGTGCTGGTTTCCGGCGGTGCCGGATTCATCGGGAGCCATGTGACGGTCGAACTCGTGCAGGCGGGTTTCGACGTGGTCGTGGCGGACAATTTCTCCAACTGTGACAAGACCTGTTACGAAGGCGTGTGCAAGATCCTGGGATGCCGCCCGCCCCTGGTGGAGATGGATTTCTGCGACCTGGCCGCGGTGGAGCGGCTTTTCGCTGACTATCAAATAGATGCCGTTATCCATTTCGCGGCCTACAAGGCGGTGGGGGAGTCGGTTGCGGAACCGATCCTGTACTACAAGAACAATTTGCTGAGTTTCCTGAACCTGCTGGAAGTCGCGCGCCGGAAGGGTTGCAACGTGCTGTTCTCCTCCTCTGCGACCGTCTATGGCGAGACGGATGTGCTGCCTGTTACCGAACAATCGCCCCGGCAGCCGGCCACCTCGCCCTACGGCAACACCAAGCAGATCTGCGAGGACATCCTGCGCGACAGCGTGAAGGCCTATCCCGGCATCAAGGGTATCGCCCTGCGCTATTTCAACCCCATCGGGGCCCATCCTTCGGCCCTGATCGGCGAGCTGCCCCGCGGCGTGCCCAACAATCTGGTCCCCTTCATCACCCAGACTGCGATCGGCAAGCGCGAATGCCTTTCAATCTTCGGCAACGATTATCCGACCCCCGACGGCACCTGCCAGCGGGACTACATCGACATCGTGGACCTGGCTCGGGCACACGTCTGCGCCGTGGCGCGCATGTTGGACGGGAAAATGGAGGAGCCGTACGAAATCTACAATGTCGGCACCGGCCGCCCCATTTCAGTGTTGGAGCTGGTCAACGCCTTCGAGAAGGTCAACGGCGTGAAGCTCAACTGGAAATACGCCCCGCGCCGCCCCGGCGACGTGACCGCCATCTGGGCCGATCCGACCCTCGCGAACGAAAAGCTCGGCTGGAAAGCCACCCGCACCGTCGAGGAGACCCTCGCTTCCGCCTGGGCCTGGGAAAAGCACCTGGCGGGGGAATAGTTTCCGTAAAAGATTGACATTTAACTTTCTACTATGAAACAAATAACTGAGCAGGACCGCGTGTATGTAGCGCCGGAGTCCACGATTCTTCCATTCCAGATGGAAAACGTTTTATGTGAAAGCCCTTTGCCTGGAGGGAATGAGGGTATCGGCTTTGAACCTTGGAATTAAACGGAAGGAGGATCGCTGTATGAAAAGAAGCATGATTTTGGGCCTTTCGTTTGCCCTTGTTTCCCTTGTCGCGTGTGTCCGGGGCCCCGAAGAGGATCTTAAACCCGAGGCCAATGTGACTTTTACGGCTTTGACGGAGTGTCCGGCCGGGACGAGAACCCTGGTGGCTGAAAGTGATGAAACCTCCGCCCGGATCTACTGGCAACCGGGAGATTCATTTGTGGCTTTCAGTGGCGGACAAAGAGGATATTTTTACTCGCAGATTTCCGAGCCTTGCGAGACGGCGCCTTTCCGGGGTTACTTCGAAACAGGCATTTGGGAACCCGGCATGGACGTTTGGGCCCTGTATCCCGATTCTTGGGAAGCGAGTTTTGAGGACGGGGTCCTCACGGCGGTTCTGCCTTCCCGGCAGCAGGCCCAGCCGGGCACTTTCGCGCGTGACGCGAATCTTGCCATCGCCCATACCACTTCCAATACGATTCAGTTTTACAACGTGGGCGGCGGTGTACGTTTCTCTGTCCAGGAAGAGGGCATCAAGGAGGTGATCCTGCAGGGATTGGACGGCGAAGTCCTAGCCGGTAAGATCCAGGTCGGTTTCCAGAACGACGAGCCGGCGGTCCTGGATGTCGTGGAAGGCAAGCAGGCCATCATACTCACCGCCCCTTACGGCCAATCTTTCGTAAAAGACACCTGGTATTACTTTGTCGCCATTCCGGGTGCGCTGGAGAAGGGTTTCGCCCTGGATTTCTTCAAGGAGGACACGCACGGAGGCCGCGTCTTCGACAAGTCCGTCACGATCAAGCGGAGCATCTACGGGACCGTGACCCGTGCGGACGAAGGTGTAAGCTATGTGCCCTGCGCGGACGGCATCATCGCCTTCAAGGACGAGAAGGTGAAGTCTATTTTGGCCAGCCATTTTGACGTGACCGGAGACGGCAGGATTTCGGTCCGTGAAGCGGCAATCGTCCGCTCTTTCCTGGTGGACAAGTCCCAGACCCGTGCCGATGACGATAAGGTGAGCATCTTCGCTGGAACCGACATCACATCCTTCGATGAGATGGTCTATTTCACCGGTCTGACCCGGATCGAAGACGGCGCCTTTGCCGGCTGCGAGCAGTTGACTTCTGTCACCATTCCGGAAACCGTCACATCCATCGGTGACAACGCCTTCAACGGCTGTACCGGTCTCCAGTCCATCATAGTACTGTCTCCCACGCCGCCCGCCATCGGAACGGATGCATTCGCCAACTCCGGTAACTGCCCCATCTCCGTCCCTGAGGATGTCGTGGACCAGTATGTCTCGGCCTGGAACGAATATGCTGAGCGGATCCGGGCCACGGAAGAGCCTTCCTACGAAGTCCCCGAGGCCGTGGATCTGGGCCTTCCTTCCGGCACCAAGTGGGCATCCTTCAACCTGGGCGCCTCGAAACCGGAGGAGTACGGCAATTATTATTCCTGGGGTGAAACAGAACCGAAGTCGGTGTTCAATTGGAGAACGTACAAGTGGTACAGGATAGAAGAAGGGGCCCATGGACTGACGAAATACTGTTCTGATCCCGATGTCGGATTTGATGGATTCCAGGATGGCAAATGGCTGCTGGATCCGGAAGATGACGCCGCCCATGTGCATCTCGGAGAAGATTGGCGTATGCCCACTGCCGGGGAATGGGATGAGTTGGCTCGCCTGTGCACCCGGGAATGGGTCACCCTGGGTGGAGTGACTTGCGCGAAACTGACCGGTCCCAACGGCAACAGCATCATCCTTCCTCCCGGCGGTGGCGCGGGAGATGGTTCCGATATCAGTGACGTTGGTGAGCTGGGAGTATTCTGGGCTTCTACCGAACTCAGTGTTGAAGATGGAGAGGTCGGTGGTTGGATTTTCGGATTTACTCCGGAAATGGACGAATGGGACGAAAATGATTATGATTTTCCTTATCAAGACCGTTGCCTCCTGACTGAGCCGGGGGTCGATCTTTGTTCTGGCATATCCATCCGTCCGGTCTTCGGTCCTGCTCCTGTTTTTGCCGAAAGCTTCTCGTTGGATAAGACCGAACTCGATCTCAAGATCGGAGAAACGCTTACCCTGAATGCTTCCGTCCTTCCGGAAAATACGACCCATAAGGCGATTCTTTGGATCAGTGACAGGGAGAAGGTCGCTACCGTATCCTCCACAGGCGAAGTGAAAGGTGTCGGCCTCGGGGAAACCGTCATTTACGCCCTTCTCATGGATGGCTCGAAGGTGGCCCAATGCACGGTCAGGGTCGGCTGTCCCGATCCGGTAGATCTGGGGCTTCCTTCAGGGGTCAAATGGGCATCTTTCAATATAGGTGCTTCCCGACCGGAGGACTATGGTGACTATTATGCCTGGGGCGAAACGATAACCCATTATGAACCCGGATATGCACAGTCGGATTTCCCGGTTTGGAAGCCCGAAGATTGGAGTGATTATGGGGAAAAGTCTTTTGAAGGAGGATATGATTGGAATGCCTATAAGTTTTACATGTGGGATTCCAGGGATTTGTCAAAATATTGCACAAGGGCCGTATATGGATACGATGGGTTCACGGATGGAAAGACGGTCCTGGATCCGGAAGACGATGTGGCGCATGTGGCGTTCGGAGGAGACTGGAGGATGCCATCCTGGGCGGAAATGAATGAGCTGAAGGATGAGTGTTTCTGGGAATGGACGATGCAGGGCGGTGTCAACGGGTACAAGGTGACGGGTCCCAACGGCAATAGTATTTTCCTCCCCGCCGCAGGAGAAAGATATAACACGTCCATCGAGCTCTTGAATGCTGAAGGTTTATATTGGACATCCTCTCTTTATACAACCAGGCCGGATCTGTCCGTCGCCGTGAATTTTGACGCAGAGGGAGTCTGTTGGATTTCAGGCTGGTACCGGCGTTACGGCTTGACGATCCGTCCTGTTTCCGGGCGGCCTTATATCCCCGTGGAGAGTGTTACGCTGGATAAGACGGAGATTGTCATAGGCGTGGGTGAAACAGTGACGCTGGAGAATACGATCCAGCCGGAAAACGCAATCTTCAGAAGCAGAAGGATTATATCGTCCAGCGACACCAAAGTGGCGAAGGCAGCATTGGGAAATGGAGACCAAATCATTGTGACGGGCGTCTCGGGCGGTTTCGCAACAATTACGGTTACTGCCCTGGATGGCGGCAAGATGGCCACCTGCGAAGTCACCGTCAAGGCTGTCCCGGAAGCTGTTGACCTGGGCCTTTCCGTCAAATGGGCATCATTCAATCTGGGGGCTTCGGAACCCGAGGGAAGAGGATGCCTGTATGCCTGGGGAGAGACGAAGCCGAAAGAGTATTTTGAATGGTCCAACTATAAGTGGTGCGATGGATCCATGTATTCGTTGACCAAGTATTGTACTGACAACAAGGTTGTCCTGGATCCGGAAGATGACGCCGCCCATGTCTTACTCGGTGATAATTGGCGGACGCCGACGATGGACGAGTGGCGGGAGTTGATCCATAACTGCACCTGGGAATGGGTTACCCAGAACGGGGCGAGCGGTTATCGCGTCACGGGTCGGAATGAAAACAGTATCTTTATCCCGGCTCGGGGAAGCAGCTGGACCCATTATCCATACCGGTCCTCTTCCCTGGCTCAAACTCACGTTGCCAATTATCCTGATTCAGCATTGTCTGAAGGGCTTTGCCTGTATCAAGATTATTCTGAAGTGGAAGTTTTACGGGCGTTTCCCCGTTGTGAAGGACATCCGATCCGTCCTGTTTCAGAATGATTTCTGTTAAGGCGCTATTGACTCGCAATAGCGGTCAAGAGCTGGTCGATGACGGGGTTCAGGGTGGCGGAAGTCGCCGTGGCCCCGTTGATCATCAGGGAAAAGACAATCGTACTCTCATTGCGCCCGTCGGCAGGGGTGACATAGCCGCAGAAGCAGCGAACCCCATTCATCGAACCGCTTTTCATGTAGACCCGTCTCTTGAGGGACGGGTCGGCTTTTGACATCCGGGCGGCCAGCGTACCCTGTCCGGGCTGCGGAAAACACTGCCGGAACTCCCGGTATTCGCTCTGGCGCGCCATCGTGCGCAGGAACTGAACGAAGAAGGCGGGGGAGACGTAGTTGGTACGCGCCAGGCCGCTGCCGTCACGCAGCTGGGCCACTCCGTCCGTCTTGAGCCCCAGCTGGCCCAGGATGCGTTTTTCCGCCAGCAGGGCGGAATCCAGGACCGCCCGTCCGTAGGTGTCCTGGCCCAAGGCCTTGAGCACGGCCTCCGCATAGAAATTGTCGCTGCGCTTCATCATCTCGCCGACGATGCGGATCAGCGGGGGAGACTGCGTGCCGCCCAGGCGGGTCATCTCCCGCGTCGTGGCGGCGGGCTCACCGTCGTCGTAGAGGAACATGTCGCGCCGGATCAGGCCGTATGGGCTGATTTCGGCGAAGGCGTTGCTCACCTCCATCCCATGCTCCACCAGGTAATTGTGGAAATAATAAGCGCAAGTATATTCCGGGAAGAGATTGATGCACTCCTCGACCTTGGATTTGCGGTCGATGCCGAACTTGCCGTACATACGGCCGAAAGGCCCGGCGCTCGAGGCGTCATACAGAAGCTGGTCGCCGCTGCCCTGCGCTCCGGTGACGGCGGCGTGGTTGAAAATCATCCAGGGGGCATCCGGGAAGAAAGGGGTGACCGAAATCGGATGGCCGACAGTGTCCGCGGGGGCAACGGTAAAGTCCTGGGCGTTTTCGTAGAAATTGAGGGCGCCCGGCGCGGCGCCGTAGTAGAATCCCAGGTCCTCGCCGCTCCAGTCCTTGCACGGGACCCTGCCGCCCCAGCCGCGGCCGTCGCCGATGATGGTGCCTTCGATGGCACGGATGCCCGCAGCCTCGATGATGCTCTTCCATTCGGCGAACAGTTCTTCCGTCGGGACGGCGCAGTCGTATTTGGAGGCCGTGGTCGGGTCTCCGCCGCCGACGATATAGATATCTCCCTGCAGCACCCCGTCCATGATCCTGCCGCTATAGGCGATGTCGGTCCGGAAACGGTAGTCGGAGCCGAGAGCGTGCAGTGCGGTGCCGGCGGTGATGACCTTGACGTTGGAAGCCGGCACCATCCTCCGGTCCGCATTGTAGGCGGCCAGCGTATCGCCGCTCAGACGTAAGGCCAGGACGCCCCAGGTCGCGCCTTTCAGCGCCGCATGGCCCTGCAGCTGGCGGACCGTGGTACGGAGGGAGGTCTGTGCGGAGGCCGGGAGGGCCAGCGCAAGCGTGATCAGAAGGATCGCCGTCTTTCTCATCGTCGCAATCATCAAAATAAAAGAGGGTGCCGCGCAGGCGCCCTCGAAATGGTCTTTTTGGGTGTTTCTATGCTTCAGCCTTTGCTTTCTTCACAACCTCGCTGAGCTTCTCGTACAAGGCGTCTGTCTTGTCGAGGACCTCCTTGCGGAGTGCGGTGTAATAGGCCTTCTTGCTGCCTTCCACCTTCGCGTTGACCTTGTCCTTCAACTCGTTGTAGAGATCCGCCGCTTCCTCAAACAGCCCGGCGAGATCCTCGTCGGAGGCCTTTGCGTTGATCGTAGCGAATACGCCGCAGTCGTCGATGAATGCGCCCAGCACATACTCGATGTCTTTTTTGATGTCTCTGAGATTCATGGTGAAATGATTTAATCAAGCGTACAAAGATAACAATTATTATCAAATCGGAGAAATCGAAGTAAAATTGGAAGTGAAAGAAAAAAAAGATAAATTTGTACGATTACGCGTAAAGTAAAACGGATGTCGAAAAAGAACAAATATCTTCTGGTGGCGCTCGCCGGCCTCGTGCTCGGCGTGGCGCTGATGATCCTGTTCGACTCGACCATGCAGAAGACCTCGACCAACGCGTACTGCATGTCCTGCCACGTCCATCCGGACGCCGATGCGGCCTGGAAGCTTTCTTCCCACTACAACAATCCCAGCGGCACCAAGACCGACTGCGCGGCCTGCCACCTGCCTCCGAAGGGCAGCAGGGGCTATTATGCCGCCAAGGTCAAGAGCGGGCTCAAGGATGTCTGGGCCTTCCACACCAAAAAGAAGGAAGACCTCGACTTCGAGAGCAAGAAGGAGCTGGACCACGCGGTCACGATCGTCTACAACGCCTCCTGCAAGGAATGCCATGTCAACCTCTTCCCGGAGGGGATCTCCGACGACGGCGTGATCGCCCATCTCTATTATGAAGAGAATGAGGAAAAGCTGGGCCTACAGTGCATCAGCTGTCATCTGGACGTCGGTCACTACAACCCCAACTACCAGCACAAGAAGATGACCGGCGTGCCGGTCCGTGCGGATGCCAATGCCGAAGTCTACACGGAACCCTGTCCCGTCAGCGCCTTTGAGAATTTCACGGAGACCATTCCGGGTACCCCCGTGTCTCTGCGCATGGTCGCCGTGCCGGGCGGTTCCTTCCGGATCGGCAGCCCGGAAGGGGAGCCATTTCACGGAGAAGACGAGTCCCCGCAAAAGAGCGTGACCGTTTCCCCCTTCTTCATGGGTGAGGTCGAGGTGACCTGGGACCAGTACTGGGCCTTCTACGGTGAGACTATGTCCGAGGGCCGGACGCCTCCGGAGACCGTCTATGCCAACAATGCGCGCTGGGAGCTGGATGCAATCAGCGGCCCGACCCCGCCTTTCGGCAATCCCGACCAGGGCTGGGGCATGGGCGACCGTCCCGCCCTGACGATGACGCACTATGCGGCCACCGTCTTCTGCGAATGGCTTTCCCTCAAGACGGGTAAGCACTACCGCCTCCCGACGGAAGCGGAATGGGAATATGCGGCCCGCGGCGGTACCGATACGCCTTATTTCTTCGAGGGCAGTCCCAAGAAGTTCTCCGACCGAGGCTTCTGGCGCCGTTTCGCGAAGGCGGATACCTCCGTCATTGCGAGCAACGTCATTTATGCGGCCAACAGCAAGAGCCGGACGGCCGAGCCTTCCCGGGTACGCTCCAATCCCTTCGGCCTGAAGAACATGAGTGGCAACGTCCTCGAGTATTGTGCCGACTGGTATGCCCCCGATGCGTATGTGCGGCTCCAGGATGGCGCCGTGGATCCCAAGGGGCCGGAGAGCGGAAAAGAGCATGTGGTCCGCGGCGGTAATTACGCCGATGATGCGGCCGACGTGCGCAGCGCCTCCCGGCGCCCTACCGAGCACGATGCCTGGCTGCGGACGGATCCGCAGAACCCGAAGAGCATCTGGTGGTACTCCGACATCAAGGGCATCGGCTTCCGGGTGGTCTGCGAGGTACCCGACGAACTGAAACAATAACTAAAACAAGAGATAGTATGAGCGACAACAAAATGGGTAGAAGAGAGTTTCTCTCTTATTCCGCGGTCCTCGGCGCAGCGGGCGTCGTCGGCCTCTCTTCCTGCAGCAAAAAAGAAAGAATCACTCCGCTCCGCCAGCCGGGCAGCTATTATGTGCCTGAACTCCCCGACAAGGCCATTGACGGCAAGGAACTGAAAGTCGGTCTCGTCGGTTGCGGCGGCCGTGGCTCGGGTGCCATCCAGAACCTGCTGGATGCCGCTGACGGCATCAAGGTCGTTGCGTTGGGCGATGTCTTCCAGGACCGGATCGCCGATGTCAAGGCGATGCTTGACAAGCGAGGACAGGTCGTCCCGGACGAGAACTGCTTCGTGGGCTTCGACGCCTACAAGAAGGTTATCGACATGGTCGACATGGTGATCCTCACCACGCCGCCCGTCTTCCGTCCCGACCAGTTCAAGTATGCGGTCGAGAAGGGTGTCCATTCCTTCCTGGAGAAGCCGATCTGCGTGGATCCCAAGGGCTACCGCACCTGCGTGGCCGCTTCCAAGCAGGCCGAGGCGAAGGGCCTGTGCGTCGTCACCGGCACCCAGCGCCACCACCAGCGCGAGTATGTCGAGGCCTATCAGAAGATTTCCGAAGGCCTGATCGGCGAGATCACCGGCGGCAATGTCTACTGGAACCAGGGCATGCTCTGGTATCGTGAGCGTCAGAAGGGTTGGAGCGACATGGAATGGATGATCCGTGACTGGGTCAACTGGAAATGGCTCTCCGGCGACCACATCGTCGAGCAGCACGTCCACAACATCGATGTTTTCCTCTGGATGTCCGGTCTCAAGCCGACTCGCGCCCACGCGGTTGGTGCCCGGCATCGCCGTATCACCGGCGACCAGTATGACCAGTTCAGCGTTGACTTCCAGTTCGGCAACGGCGTCCACTGCCACAGCATGTGCCGCCAGATCGACGGCTGCACCACCGCCGTCCGCGAGGAAGTGCACGGCACGAAGGGCTACTGGCGCAGCGACAAGAAGGAAATCTATGACCTCAAGGGCAATGTGCTCTGGAAATATGACGAGGAAGCCGAGAAGGCGGAGCACACCCAGAACAATCCGTACGTCCTGGAGCACGTCGACTGGGTCAACCATATCCGCAAGGGCGAGATGCACGTCGAGGCCGAGGAAACGGCCATCTCCTGCTTGGCCGGCGTCATGGGCCGTGAGGCTGCTTACACGGGTGAGTCCGTGACCTGGGACGAGATCAACGCCTCCCAGATCGACTACATGCCTGAGAAACTGGAGATGGGTCCGATGGATATGTCCAAATACACCGTCCAGGTGCCGGGCAAGGCTAAATAAGACGGCTTATGGATAGAAGAGATTTCTTCAAGACTTCCCTCCTGGGGGCGGGTGCCGTTGCGGCAGCCTCTTCGCCCCTGGGTCTGCTTTCCGGCTGCGCCCCGAAGGCGAAGAAGTCCGACGTAAAGCTGCACCTTTCCTTCCAGCACGGCACGCCTCCCGGCGAAAGCCTGGCCGAGAAATTCGATTACATGGAGAAACTCGGGATCGAAGGCTACGAGCCCGGCGGCAAATACCTGCTTTCGCACTACAATGAGATCGAGCAGAACCTGCGCGGCCGCGACATCAAGGTTTCGGCCATCTGTGCGGGTTTCGACGGGTTCATCCTGGCCGAAGATCCGGCCGTGAAGGCCGCCTTCGACTCTTCGATGCGTGAGATCATCGACGCAGCGGGCCAGATCGGCTCGGTCGGCGTCATCATGGTGCCGGCGTTCAACGGACAGAAGCCCTGCCTGCCCCATACGATGGAGACTCGCGACTATCTGGTCGCCCAGCTCCGCGAATTGGGCCAATATGCCCTGCAGCACGGTACGACCGTGATCCTGGAGCCGCTCAACCGCAAGGAGGCGTTCTATCTGCGCCAGGTGGCCGATGCGGCCGCTATCTGCCGGGATGTCCAGTGCGAGGGTGTCAAGTGCATGGGCGACTTCTGGCACATGAAGGAAGAGACTTCCGACTACGCCGCCTTCATGGCCGCCGGTTGGGGTTATCTGCGCCACGTCCACATCGCGTCCAAGGGAGACCGGACGATGCCTGGCGAGTTCCCGGATACGGATACGTACGTCCAGGGATTCCGGGCTCTCAAGGAGATCCATTATGAGCATTTCGTCAGCTTCGAATGTGGCTGCGGCGGCGACCGGGAGGTCCTGGTTCCCGCGGCGGTGCAGTTGCTTCGTGACCAGTGGGCTGAGGCCTGATCTCCTTTGAGGCCATGCTCCCCTGGGGATACAAACGCGCTTTCATCTGCTGTGCCCTGCTTTTTCTGCTGGGCACAGTTTTTCAGTTATTGTGGGGAGGGATTCCGCCCCGGCTGCTGCAGTATCCCTGGAGCGCCGTCGCGGC
The DNA here is from genome assembly GCA_017400135.1 of Bacteroidales bacterium. Classification (GTDB taxonomy): domain Bacteria; phylum Bacteroidota; class Bacteroidia; order Bacteroidales; family UBA932; genus Cryptobacteroides. Next base: position 40,059 of record JAFPVJ010000007.1, on the reverse strand, counting down.
GCTGGTCTATACTTACGGGCTGGTCCTGATCTTCACGCTGTCAGACCGTTTTCCCCGCCTGAGGCGCCTGTACGACCGTTATGCGAGCGTCGCTTCGGTTGTCTCATTCACGGCGCTCTGCGTACTGTTCGGCTTGGTTCCCCAGGTCCCGGATGGGAAGGGAGTTGTCGCGGCGCTGGGCTGGACGGACATGCGCTCTTCCTGGGCTTTCAACTTCCTGGCGCTTTATCTGATGACCGGGATCGGGATCTCGGCGGTATCGGGACTCCTGCATCTGAAGTCCGGCCGTCTGGCTTCGACGCTGTCCCATGTCGCCGTCTATCTGGTCCTGGCCGGATCATTTTTCGGCAGCGGGGACAAGGTTGAGGCGCTGGTGACGGCGGAGCGGGGACAGCCGGTCGCGGTCGGCGAGGATGAGGCCGGCGCATTGGTGGAACTGCCTTTCATGCTGGTCCTGAACGATTTCACCATCGAAGAATACCCGGTCACGGGGCCGGTCGACACGGTGAGAATGGAGGACGGAAGGGTGGTGACGATGCCTCCCCGTTTCCCCAAACGTTATCTTTCCGACGTGACGCTGCGGACCGGGAAAGGGGAGCGGAAAGTCGACATCTCGGTCAACCATCCGGTCCGCCAGGGACCCTGGCGGATCTATCAGTATGGTTATGATATGTCACAGGGCAAGGAGAGCCGTTACAGTGAATTGCTTTGTGTCAAGGACGGCTGGTATCCCGTGATTGCCGCAGGACTGTGGCTGCTGCTCGCTGCAGGTATACTAATGTTTTTGACGGCCGGCGGTCGCCGGAAAAAGGAGGATCTGCCGCGATGAGTTGGGATCTGTTCGTCTGGTTCGCCGCTTTTGCGGCTTTGTGCTGGGTCCTTGGATCCGTGGTCTCCATCTTCTCGAAAAAGACGGGACCGGGGGCGGCGCTGTTCCTGCTGGGAACGGCCGCTTTGCTGGTTTTCATCGTAGGGATGTGGGTGACGCTGAAGCGCCCGCCGATGCGCACGATGGGGGAGACGCGGCTCTGGTATTCGTTTTTCCTGTCGCTGATAGGCGCCGTCATCTATCTGAGCTGGCGCTACAAGTGGATCTTGCCGTACGGGACCGTGATGGCGGTCGTTTTCCTCTGCATCAATCTCTTTAAGCCCGAGATACACGACCGGCCGCTGATGCCGGCGTTGCAGAGTCCCTGGTTCGTGCCGCACGTGATCGTATATATGTTCGCCTACGCGCTGCTGGGAGCCGTGACTCTGTACGCGATCTGGCTATGGATACGGATGAAGAAACAGACGCCGCTGCCGGAGGAGATGCGGCGCTGCGACATCCTGGTGCGGATCGGATGGGCCTTTCTAACCTTCGGAATGGTGATGGGGGCGCTCTGGGCCAAGGAGGCCTGGGGAGACTGGTGGAGCTGGGACCCGAAGGAAACCTGGGCGTTGGCTACCTGGCTGGGCTATCTGGGTTATCTGCATTTGCGCCGCGGGCCCGCCGGCGTCATTCACGCTCCGGATCCTTCAGGTCCTGCGGGAGACAATGCCTTGTCGTTCGATGTCGTCAGCCGTCGCAACGCCCTTCGGGCCTTCCTGGCCCTGATCCTTTGCTTCCTGCTTCTCCAGATGTGCTGGTGGGGTGTCAATTATTTGCCGTCTGCCCGAGGCATCAGCGTCCATACTTATTAGCTGCCGACAGATTTCAGGCCAGCGTCTTGACGTAGGCCCGCCTGCGCTTCACGGTTTCGTGCCGGAAGCGTTTCCACAGGTGCAGGATGGCGGCGTTGTCTTCCAGGTTGAGGTTGGTCTCGCCGTATTTCAGGCCCGGGGAAGTGCGCAGGCGCTCTGAGAGCCGGGCCGCGATGCAGACGCTGACGCCCCGGTTCATCCAGGCGGGATCCACGCCGATCAGGGCGAAGTCGATGATCTCCGGCCGGCGCTTGGCCCGGAGGATTTCGATCAAGGCGCGGGGTGTGAGACGACCGCCGCTTCGCTGCATGGCTTTCGCGATGCTCGGCAGGCAGAGGGCGATGAGGACGACTTTGTCATTCTCGTCCAGGACCACGGCGGCATGCTTCTCATCCACCAGCAGGGTGAAATTGTCCACCATCAGCTGTTTCATGCTCTCGGTGAAGGGAACGGTGCCATAGATGTGTTCGTAGGACTTGTCCAGGATCTCGAAGAAACCGTCCACATAGCGCTTGATGAAGTCGCGGCCGTTCTTGGCGGGGCCGAAACGCAGGTTGTAGCGCTTCATGATGAACTCGGACATCTCGAACATCTGCTTCTCCGTCTGGGGATCCGCCGCATAGACGCGGGATTCCAGCCAGTCCACTTCCTTGACGTAACCCAGCCGCTCGATGAAATCCACGTAATAAGGGGGATTGTACTGCTCTTCGAAGGTCTCCGGCTCTTCGAAGCCATCGACCAGCAGGCCTTCGCGCTCCAGGTCCGAGAAGCCCAGCGGGCCGCAGACCGTGTCCATTCCTTTCGACTTGGCCCAGGCCTCCACTTTCTCGAAAAGGGCCTTCGCGACCTCGAAGTCCTCGATGCAGTCGAAGCGGGTGAAGCGGATGCGCTTCTGGCCCATCTTCTCGTTGGAAGCTTTCTGGAGGATGCCGCTGATGCGTCCGGCCATCACGCCGTCCTTGTAGGCGTTGTAATAGACGGCCTCGCAGGTCTCATAATAGAGATAGTCCTTCCGGAAGATTTTTTTCTCGTCCATCCAGAGCGGCGGGACATAGCAGGGGTTGCCTTTGAAGAGGCGGTTGGGGAAATTCAAGAAATCAAGCTGCTGACGGCGGGTCAGGGTCTCGACAATTTCTATCATGGGTTCTGGCTTTAGTTTCTCGCGGAAACAAAGGTAAGAAAAATATGGAAATAGTGTGTATCTTTGTATCCTATGGATGAAATCATCAAGGATATAACGGCCCAGGAGTACAAGGAAGGCTTCGTCACGGAAGTCGAACAGGAGTTCGTACCCAAGGGCCTGAACGAGGATATCATCCGCTTGATTTCCGCCAAGAAAGAGGAGCCGGACTGGCTCCTGGATTTCCGCCTGGACGCGTTTCGTAAATGGCAGGGAATGAAGCAGCCCTCCTGGGGCCATCTTACCCTTCCCCCGATTGATTACCAGGACATTATCTACTACGCCGCGCCCAAGAAGGACGCCGACCGCCCCAAGGAAATCGACCCGGCCCTGGCCGAGACTTTTGAGAAACTGGGCATTCCGGTGCGGGAGCGGGAGGCGCTGGCCGGCGTGGTGGCGGTGGATGCCGTCTTTGACTCCGTCTCGGTGACCACGACCTTCCGCAAGACCCTCGCGGAGAAGGGCATCATTTTCTGCTCCTTCTCGGAAGCGGTGCGCGAGCATCCAGACCTGGTCCGCAAGTACCTGGCGAGCGTGGTTCCGGCGGGGGACAATTATTTCGCGGCGCTCAACAGCGCCGTCTTCAGCGACGGTTCCTTCTGCTACATCCCGAAAGGCGTGAAGTGCCCGATGGACCTGAGCAGTTATTTCCGCATCAATGCCGCAGGCACGGGGCAGTTCGAGCGCACGCTCATCGTCGCGGACGAGGGCTCGTCCTTGAGCTATATGGAAGGCTGCACGGCCCCGATGCGGGACGAAAACCAGCTGCACGCCGCCGTGGTCGAGATCATCGTCGAAAAGGACGCGGACGTGCGTTACAGCACCGTCCAGAACTGGTATCCGGGCGACGCCGAGGGGCGCGGGGGTATCTTGAATCTGGTCACCAAGCGCGGCATCTGCCGCGGAGAGGGCGCCCATTTGAGCTGGACCCAGGTCGAGACCGGTTCCGCCGTGACCTGGAAATACCCCAGCACCATCCTGAAGGGAGACCGCAGCACCTCGGAGTTCTATTCCGTCGCGGTGACCAACAACCGCCAGCAGGCCGACACCGGCACCAAGATGATCCATCTGGGGAAGGGGACCCGCAGCCGCATCGTCAGCAAGGGCATCTCCGCCGGCTATAGCCAAAACAGCTACCGGGGCCTGGTGCAGATGAATCCGGGTGCCGAGGGGGCACGGAACTATTCGCAGTGCGACAGCCTGCTGATCGGCTCGCGCTGCGGGGCACACACCTTCCCCGTGATCCGGAGCATGAACCCGACGGCGGTCGTGGAGCACGAGGCGACGACCTCCAAGATCAGCGAGGACCAGCTTTTCTACTGCAACCAGCGGGGCTTGGGTCCCGAAGAGGCGGTGGGGCTGATTGTGAACGGATATGCCCGGGAAGTGCTTTCACGCCTGCCGATGGAGTTTGCCGTCGAGGCGCAGAAACTGTTGCAAGTGTCTTTGGAAGGATCGATAGGATAGCGTATGGAATGGACTGAACTCGTGTTGTTTACCCTGGGCGGGAAGCCGGTGCTGCTGGTGGACCTGGTGAGTTCATTGCTGGGACTGACCTGCGTCTTCCTGGCGGGGCGCAACTCGAAATACAACTTCTGGGTCGGCTACCTGTATACGGCCGCCCTGTTCTTCCTGTTCTGGAGCCGCAACCTCTACGCCAACCTCCTGCTGCAGCCCATTTCCCTGGCCATCAATGTCCTGGGTCATTGGCGCTGGACGCATCCCCGGGAGTCGGAACAGTCTTCCGAGGACAGCAGCCGGCTGAAGGTCAGCATGCTGAGCTGGCGGGGGCGCGGTTTCGTCATCGGCGCAATCCTCGTAGTGGCACTGGTCTGGGGCTGGGCGATGGATTCGCTTTTCCCTGCAGACCCGCACCCCTACCTGGACTGCTGCGTGACCGTGCTGATCCTGACGGCGCAACTGTTGTCTGCCCTGAAGAAATGGGACTGCTGGATCGCCTGGCTGCTGGTCAACGTGACGCAGATCATCCTGCACGTCAGCGTGGGCAACGTCTTCATGCCGATCGTCTGCGCGCTATACCTGATCAACGGCCTCTGGTCGCTCTGGTCCTGGTGGAAACTGTATCAGAAAAAAGCATAACACGATATGAGTCTTTTAGAGATAAAAAACCTTCATGCATCGGTGGAAGGCAAAGAAATCCTCCGGGGGATCGACCTGACGGTCGGCCGGGGTGAAGTCCATGCCATCATGGGTCCCAATGGAGCGGGCAAATCCACCCTGGGCGCCGTCCTGACGGGCCGTCCGGGCTATGAGGTGACCGAAGGGACCGTGACCTTCGACGGCCGGGACCTTTTGACGATGGCGCCCGAGGAGCGCGCCTGGGCGGGCCTCTTCCTGTCCTTCCAGTATCCGGTCGAGATCCCCGGCGTGTCGATCACCAATTTCATGAAGGCCGCGGTGAACGCCCGCCGGAAGGCCCAGGGCCTTGAGGAAATGAAGGCCGGCGAGTTCCTGAAGTTGATGAAGGAGAAGATGGCCTTCGTCCAGATGAAGGGCGAAATGGCCAAGCGCGAGGTCAACGTCGGCTTTTCCGGCGGCGAGAAAAAACGCAACGAGATCTTCCAGATGGCGATGCTCGATCCGGTCCTATCCATCCTGGACGAGACGGACAGCGGCCTGGACGTGGATGCTCTCAAGGTCGTGGCGGCCGGGGTCAATGCCCTCCGCACCCCTGAAAAGTCCGTCCTGATCATCACCCATTACCAGAAACTTCTGGAATACATCGTACCGGATGTAGTCCATGTATTGAAAGAAGGCCGCATCGTGCGCACCGCCGGCCGCGAACTGGCCGAACAGATTTGGAAAGAAGGATTCGAAAGCATCGTATGAGCCGGGTATTCATCGTCGGAAAGAGCGAACTGCCGCAGCAGGTGAGCGTCGGTCGGGACGAGGTCCTCGACTGGGTGTTCATCGTACTGCCGGGCGTGAGCGCTGACATTCCCCTGACTGTCGACATCGACGGACCGGGGGCCGAGGTGCGCCTTTCCGGCCTGTATCTCTGCGGGGGCGACGAGCGTGTCTCCTTCGACATCGAAGTCCGGCACAATGCGGGAGATTCACACTCGCACCAGTTCTTCAACGGCATTGCCGGAGGGACTTCACGCGCTGCCTTCCACGGTCGCATCCTGGTGCAGGAAGGCGCCCAGCGGATCAAGGCCTTCCAAGAGAATCACAACATCCTGCTGAGTGAGGAAGCACGCGTGGAGACGACGCCCCAGCTGGAGATCTATGCCGACGATGTGGAGTGCTCGCACGGCGCCACGACGGGCTTCCTGAGCGCTGAGGAGCAGTTCTATATGCGTTCCCGGGGCATTCCGGAGTCGGAGGCACGGGTGCTGCAGATGATATCTTTCCTCTCTCCCGTCCTGGCACGCATCGGCGATGCCGGCGAACGGGATCGTCTTTCGGCCGAGGTGGAGGCGGCGGTCCGCGGCCTATGATTACCCATCCGCACGTCAAGATCAACCTGGGCCTGTCGGTCCTGCGCCGGCGCCCGGACGGGTACCACGACATCGAGACGCTGTTCGTGCCTTACCACGGCCTGTCCGACACCCTGGAAATCATCGTGGGCGATGACTGGAGCGAGACGTCGGCTTCGCTCTTCGCCCGCTATGCGTCCTCCGAGATCGCGCAGGCGATCGCGCCCGACGGCTCGCTGATGGTGACCCTCGCGCGCCGCGGCGGTGTGGACTGGGATCCGCTGAAGGACCTGACGGCCCGCGCCTACGCCCTGCTGGCGGCTGACTTCAAACTGCCGCCGATGAAGATCTTTCTGGAGAAGACCGCCCCCGTCGGGGCCGGCCTCGGCGGCGGCTCGTCGGATGCCGCTTTCGCGCTGCGGATGATTGCAGACCTGGCCGGACTGGACCTCGGAGAGGAGGCCTTGGCCGCCTATGCCGCCCGCCTGGGCAGCGACTGCGCCTTCTTCCTCCACGACCGCCCGATGATGGGGGAGGGCCGCGGCGAAATCCTGACTCCCTACGACCTTGATCTCTCCGCCTTCGACCTCCGCGTCATCGTCCCCGACGGCATCGCCGTCAGCACCGCCGAAGCATACCGCGGCATTGTCCCCCGCGAGGGAATATCTCTCCGAGAAACCCTCTCCCGACCCGTGGAGCAATGGCGCGACACCCTCGTCAACGACTTCGAAACCACCGTCTTCGCCGCTCACCCGGAACTCGCCGCCCTCAAGCAGCGCCTCTACGACGACGGCGCCCTCTACGCCTCCATGTCCGGCAGCGGCTCCGCCCTCTTCGCCCTTTTCGCCCGATAGCCACCTTATCAAGATGATGTTGTTATGAGCAAGCCCATGAAATCCTTCTCCGGCAGACTGACCCGGATCATCGTTATCATTGTCCTGGTGTCGATGACCATCATTTCATTCCTGGCCTTCATCCTGACGGCAAGCGCGTTTTATAAGTCTTTCCGGGAGCATTTCGTGGATGCCATCGACAACATAAGCAGCAACATCACCCTGAACCTCGAGAAGGTCGAAATCGCAGCAGCCAATATCGCCGATGAGGTCACCTGGCATATTACCTCCCCTGAGATCGTCACATCGACCTTGCTGTATGAGATCGAGGTGAACCGAACCTTGACCGGATGCGGGGTCGGCTTCGTCCCCGACTATTTCCCGGAAAAGGGAAGATGGTTCGAGCCATACGCCCAGTATACGGAAAACGGGGCTTCCGTTCAAGACATCGGCTCTGATTCCCATGATTATCATCAGTGTGAATGGTATACCTCGGGTCTGTCCACTCGCGACGGAATCTGGTCCAGACCCTATTTGGACACGGATGGGGCCCATACCCTGCTCTGCACCTACAGTCTGCCTATTATCAATGCCGACGGAGAGATTGCAGGCGTGCTCGGTGCGGACTTGTCCCTGATTTGGCTGACAGAGCTCATGCACGCCATAGACGTCAGGGAGAACGAATCGGGCCTGTTGCCTTCGATCATGGGGAACAAGGATCGGGGGATCTACAGCTTCATTTTAGGACCAGACGGAGAATATATCGCGCATCCGGACAGGGCACGTTTCCTCAATGGGAAGAATTTCTTCGATTATGCGGATGATGGTGACTTCGGCCAATACCGGAAACTGGGGGAGGCCATGTGTGATGGAAAGACCGGAGAAGACATCGTGCTGATGGATGATCGACGGTATGAAGTTTTCTACGCTCCGCTCTCGGATTCCGGCTGGTCCATGGCGATCGCAGTGCCGTTGATCAGTCTCCTGGGACCGGCTCTTTCTTTCGGCGCCGCCATCCTCCTGCTATCTCTTCTGGGACTGATCATTGCGTCCCTGATCAGTCACAGGGCCATCAAGAAGTTCACCAGGCCCCTGGTGAAACTCGCCGATTCGGCCACGGAAGTGGCCCGGGGAAAGTTCGACACTCCGCTTCCCGTCATCAAGACCGAGGACGAGATACGGCTGCTTCGCGACTCCTTCGACAATATGCAACAGTCGCTCTCCAAATATATCGCAGACCTGACCGAAACGACGGCCCAGAAGGCTTCGATGGAAAACGAATTGGATGTCGCGAGGAAGATCCAGATGTCCATGCTTCCGATCACCTGGCCGGCATTCCCCGACCGGAACGACATCGACATCTACGGCAGCGTCACCCCGGCGAAAGCCGTTGGAGGCGACCTGTACGATTTCTGCCTGCGTGACGGCAGGTTGTATTTCTGCATCGGCGACGTCTCCGGCAAGGGCGTTCCGGCTTCCCTGGTCATGACCGTTATCAGTTCCCTGTTCAGGACCCTTTCAGCTTCTGAAGACAACCCGGAGAGACTGATGTCCGTCATTAATTCTTCCATGGCCGCCCGCAATGAGAGCCTGATGTTCGTCACGCTCTTTGCCGGTGCGCTTGATCTGGAGACCGGAGAACTGAAATACTGCAACGCCGGACACAACGTCCCGGTTGTCCTGGAGGACGGGGTTCCTCGCTTCCTGGAGACGGATGCGAACGTTCCGGTCGGCATCATGTCCGACTGGAAATACTCCCTGCAGTCGACGGTGCTTTCACCCGGATCGACCCTCTTCCTCTACACGGACGGGCTGACGGAAGCCGCCCGCGTGGACGGTTCCCTTTTCGGGGAAGAGAGGGTATTCTCCTGCCTCACCGGCCTGAACGCCACGACTTCCTCCAAAGACATCGTCGCCCATATTAGCGCCGCCGTCGAATCCTTCGTCGGCGACGCCGAGCAGAGCGACGACCTCACCATGCTGGTCATCAGAACCATCCGCAAATAAAAAGAGAACCAGACTTGTAATCTGGTTCTCTTGAAAAACTTGTATGTGATTTCGTTTACTCGGCGACTATGGGACGAATAGGTTGACCATAATAACAACTGTTTCCATCCATAGTATAAGTATTGTTCGCAGAATTGAAATAGAGAAATCTTGCAGATCCTCCATACAACTCGGAAGACCAATAGAACCCCTGAGTACCAAAACGGTCATGAGTCGTTCCGTTACGATATCCAGCAGCGGGAAGAAGGATACTGTTGTTGTTGGCCTTGCAAGTAACTTTGTAACACTTAATTGAATTATCCCATTCCCAGGTAAAAGAATCCGTTTGACAAAATTTATTCAATTCACTATATGTCGGTGTTCTCCAACCTTTACCCCACCAGATTGTGGCAGCATCTACAAAAGATGAAGGATTGCCTGTTGACCGGACAAAAATACGCCCACCGGAAGAGTGAGCGTTAAATACCATTCTGTTTTTCTTGCCGAGCGGAATGATTAATATATCGTCGGATCCGTCGCATCCGGGAACTCTTCTCGTAGGCATCGCCAAAACGGTTCCTATCATCTGCGATATGGATCTTATCCTGTGACAGCTTCCTCAGTCCCTTTGCACGCGTTCCCTCCGGATGCCTGGATGCCCTGGCTTTTGCAGCTCGGACACTCAGTTCCTTCACTAGTTTTTTGAATTCATATTTCGAATGGTAGGTCTTGCCCATTGTTTATTTGACTGCGTCCAAGTTGCTCTTGTAAACGTCCATGACATCCTATTTGATCTTCCGTTCCGCCATCGGATTCTTTTTTGACTTTGGCTTCGGCAGAGCCGGAATTGTCGCCTTGATGATAGCCACCAGATAATCCCTGTCATCTACATCATTGATCAGGAAATGTTCCCTGGCCCCGGGGTAAGGAGAACGCATCACGACCTCCTTCAAGCGGACCGCGCCCGGGTCGGTCGGCTTGATAAACAGGTTGTTATCGCAGATAAGGCCGAAAATGACTCCGTCGCAGTATATGCAATAATCGCCCATCATCTTCTTGACGGTAATCTCCCCGGCACCGGAGCACTGGTCCACGATATATTGTACGAAATCCGCGTTGCTTGCCATGTTGAATTACATTATATCGTCTTGACAAAGATAGTCAAATCTTATCCGTCTTTATATCCGGCACAATATACAAAAAAACCGCCGCAAGGTACTGCGCCGGGGACTATATGCTGAAGGTTTTCGGTGTAAGGGGCTTCGTACTTGCCACTTACATATATTTCGTAGCGGGAGTGGGTCACGATCCCACGACCTCCGGATTATGAATCCGACGCTCTAACCAGCTGAGCTACCCCGCCAACACACTTGCTGTCAAAAAAACAACCGGACGCACCGGTTGCCGACTTGTTGAGATAGAAGGACTCGAACCCTCACTGACAGAGCCAGAATCTGTAGTGCTACCATTACACCATATCTCAATGTCTGTCCCCGCTCAAAACGGGAGTGCAAAAGTACAACACTTTTAATTAATTGCAAAAAAAATCCGCCCTTTTGTCCGAAAAAGTTGAGGGGACGCGTCAAAGAGTGGTCAGCAGCGCCACGGCCCAGACCTCGCAACCCTCGCCGCGCCCCACGAAACCGAGCCGTTCGGTCGTGGTCGCCTTGACGGACACGCGGTCCACGGCAATCCCCATCACCGATGCCAGGCATTCCCGCATCTGCGGGACATAACGCCCGATCTTCGGCGCCTGCAGGGCGATCGTGACGTCCACGTTCGACACCGCATATCCCTTCTCCGCGACCAGTGCGCAGACTTTGGAGAGCAGCAGCTTGCTGTCCACGCCCTTCCATTCGTCGGAAGTGTCCGGGAAATGATGCCCGATGTCGCCAAGGGCCAGCGCCCCCAGCAGGGCGTCGCAGAGCGCGTGGATCGCCACGTCCCCGTCGCTATGCGCGACGAATCCCTTGTCCGAAAGAATCTTCACGCCACCGAGCCACATCGGAAGCCCCGACTGCAGCACGTGCACGTCATAACCCTGACCGATCCTGATATCCATGGCAGAGGAAGATTAATCACCCACGATGGACAGGATATACTTGCACTTGTCCGGATTGCCCAGGGTCTTGCCCTTGTCGCAGGAGAGCTTGATGCAGTCGTGCCATTCGCGCAGCTCCGTGATGCGGCCGCGGGTCAGCTTCACGACGATGTTCATCGGCTTGACGCCCACGATGTCGCAGGTGATATGCGTGCCTACGCCATACGAATCCTGCACCCGGCCCGCGCACATCTTGTGGATTTCGATGGCCTTGTCGATGTCCAGGCCGTTGGAATAGACCACCTGCTTGGTCGCGGGATCGATGCCCAGGGACTTATACTTGGCGATGATTTTCTCCGTCTGCTCGGCCTCGTCGCCGCTGTCCACGCGCAGGCCCTTGTACATCATGGCCATGCGCTTCGAGAGATTGTTGAAGAAGACCTTGTCACCGAAGCAGTCGTAGAGGTAGATGCCGTTGTCGCCGTCGTAGACGTCGCTGAACTTGCGCATCACGTTGAAATTGCACTCGAAGACGCCGCTGACGATTTCCTCGAAGGAGATGAGCTGGTGGGACATCGTGCCGAGGCACTTGGTGCCGTGCTTCATCGCGAGCCAGACATTGCTGGTGCCGGTGAAGATGCCCGGCCACTTCCGGGAATTGTACACCTCTTTCATGACGCCGATGACCATGTCCTGGTGCTCGAAGCTGAAACGCCGGCGCGTGCCCATGTCACCGAAGGTCAGGCCGGCGCCGAAGATGCGCTCGGACTTCTCGACGGCGCGTTTGCGCTCCAAGACGGGATCGTATTTCTCGAAATCGCCCTGCAGTTCGTGCATCAGCTCGGAGATGGTGGAAAGGATGGGCATCTCCCACATGATGGTGGAGAACCATTTGCCCCTCACGGTGATCTCCAGATGCCCTTCTTCATCCTGATGGATGCTGACCTCCCTGGGGTTGAAACGGTAGCCCTTCAGGAAGGTGAAATACCACAGGGGAAGGAAGTAGCACGCGTCGCGCATGTAGTCGGCTTCCTCCTGGGTGCACACGACCTCGGCCATGTGGTCGAGCTGCTCCCGCAGCAGCTTGTCGAAACCCTTGGGATAGCAGGTGCCGTTGCGGTCGAAGAAGGTATATTCCACTTCGGCACGGGGGTATTTCATCAGGATATAGTACTGGCAGGTGAAGGTGTACAGGTCGTTGTCCGTGAAGTGGGTGACGATGGGTCTCATGGCAAAATAGCTTTAACAACGCGAAGTTAGCGATTCTTTCGCAAGGAGCAATGATTGTTTTTTACAAATAATGGCTATATTGGGTAAACAAAAAACTTGAAAATGAAACGCCTGTTGTTTTTATTGCCGCTTTGTCTGGTCGCCTGCACGGCTCCCAAGGCCAGCTATTCATCGATCCAGGATCCCCTGGTCCGGGACAATTTCGTTTTTGCCGATGAGCAGCTGCGCGTGCTGCTGAACGAGACGGAAGCGGCTTTGGATACGGTGACCATCACCGAAACGACGAAGGTCGAGCCCCGGACGATCAGCCCGGATGGCGCACTGCTGCTCGCCACTCCGAGAGACTGGACCTCCGGCTTTTTCCCGGGCACGCTCTGGTATATGTATGAGAAGAGCGGGGATGCGTTCTGGAAAGAGAAGGCGATCAAGTTCACCGATTACCTCGAATCGGTCAAGACCTTCAAGGGAACGCACGACCTGGGCTTCATGATCAACTGCAGTTACGGCAACGGCCTGCGCCTGGCCGATGTCCCCGGGTATAAGGACATCATGCTCGAAGCGGCCCGTTCGCTCAGCACGCGTTTCAACCCCACCGTCGGCTGTATCCGTTCCTGGGATGGCGGGAAATGGCAGTTCCCGGTGATCATCGACAACATGATGAATCTGGAACTCCTGTTCTGGGCCTCGAAGGTCAGCGGGGATCCCGTGTTCCGCGACATTGCGGTCACCCACGCCAATACGACGATGGCGAACCATTTCCGCCCTGATTACAGCTCCTATCACGTCGTCGACTATGACGCCGCCGGCGACGGCAAGCCGATCCAATTCAACACCCATCAAGGCTATGCCGACGAATCGGCCTGGGGCCGCGGACAGGCCTGGGGCCTGTACGGTTTCACGATGTGTTACCGCGAGACCGGCGATCCCAACTACCTGAAGCAGGCGGAGGGCATCGCCCAGTTTATCCTGAACAACAAAAACTGGCCGGAGGATGGCGTATTCTACTGGGATTTCGATGCGCCGGAGATCCCGGATGAGCCGCGCGACGTTTCTGCTTCCGCCATTGCCGCCTCGGCCCTGTATGAACTCTCGACGATGTCGGAGACCAACGGCGGGCAGTATCTCGCTGCGGCCGACAAGATCGTCAAAAGCATCTCGGAGAAATACCGGAATGGCGTGGGCGAATTGCATGGCTTCCTCACCAACTCGAGTGTCGGCCACCGGCCCGGCAACGTGGAGGTCAGCGTGCCTCTCAACTACGCCGACTATTACTTCATCGAAGCCCTCGTCCGCAAAGAGCGCCTGGCCAAGGGAGAGCCGGTCGTTCCGCTCGGGGAATAAGATTTGAATATTGGACCTTAGTCGTCCTTAGTGCGCCCAATGGCTTGTTTTTCTTTCCATTGGGCGCATTTTCGGCTTTATTTGCACCCAATGGCGTAAAATAATGTCTATTGGGAGCACGAGAATATATGTTTTTGTTAGGAATTAATCATTTTGAGTCCTATTTTGGGCTCGAAAATAAAAAAGGCTTTGAGGACAATGGATATGAAGAAGAAGGTTAGCTTTTGGCTTGTTACAACGGATCATCTGGAAGACAACTTGTGGTTCAGGGAGGAGGAAGATTTCAAAGTGGGAATGAATTATGTGGCCGCCATCGCTGCTGGTTCACCATCTTTTGTCCTGGCATTCATCTTGATGTCAAATCATGTACATTTCCTCTTATTGGGGACTAAAAAGGATGCAGAAGCGTTTATCAATGAGTTCAAAAGGCGCTATTCCAAGTATTTCCAGTATAAATATGGCACGACTAAGTTTTTGAAACAAAACAAGGTCGATGTCAAACTCGTTCCCTTTGAGGAAGAGAAGCCCGAACGGGCTATTGCATACGTGCTGATGAATTGCATTGCGGCTAACATCTGTCTCCAGCCGACCCAGTATCCCTGGGGGACCGGTAACCTTTATTTCAATGCGACGCCCCCTAAGGGTATGCGTGTAGATTCATTATCAGAAAGGGAAAGATTCCGATTGTTACACACCAAAGCAGTTTTTCCAGGACACTGGCTGGTCGGGGAAGATGGTTACATTCTTCCTTCCTCATTTGTAAGGCTCGATCTTGTAGAAAAACTGTTTCGCACCCCAAAACGAATGGATTACTTCCTGAAAAATTCGTCCAAGGCACGACAGAGACTGGAATCCGGCCCGGAAACACAACCCTCTTTCAAGGATCAGACTTTACTCTCGGTCTTGCCTGAATTATGTTACAAACTGTTTGGATATTTTACTTTCAAGGAACTTGCGGATTCACAGAAGACAGAGATACTCAGGCAATTACGATACCGCTTCTCGTCCAACGCCCATCAGCTGGCCCGAGTTACAGGACTAACTTACGATGAGGCCGCCAGGCTGCTAGATTCAGAATAATCGCTATCTTCGCATCATGGAAACCATCATCCGGGACCGGCAGTTCGACCTGGCGGAGAAATATGTGGAAGAGACCTCCGTCTCCGTGTTCCTTACGGGGAAGGCGGGGACAGGGAAAACCACGTTCCTGCGCTACATCGTGGAGAAAACCTCGAAGCGCTGCGTGGTGCTGGCCCCGACCGGCGTCGCTGCCGTCAATGCCCAAGGCAGCACGATCCATTCCTTCTTCTCCCTTCCGCTTTGTCCCTATCTCCCGGATGTTCCCGAACTCAAGACGGAGTACCAGATGCCGGAGCGGCTCCGAAAGCTCAAGAAGGAAAAGATCAAGATCATCCGAACCCTGGACCTGCTCATCATCGACGAGATCTCGATGGTGCGCGCCGACCTGCTGGATGCCGTGGATGCGACCCTTCGGCGTTACCGTCGTTCGTCCAAGCCTTTCGGCGGCGTCCAGTTGCTGATGATCGGAGACGCCCGGCAGCTCTCCCCGGTCGTGACGGAGGCCGAACGGTCTTTCATCGGCCGCATCTATCCGTCTCCCTATTTCTTCCACAGCAAGGCCCTGCAGCAACTCCCGTTCGTGACCATTGAGCTGGAAACGATTCACCGTCAGGAAGATGCCGATTTCATCGAAATCCTCAACGCCGTGCGGGACGCACATCTGACACGGCAGCAGCTGATGCGTCTCAACGCTCGCGTCGGGGCCCCGGCCGGCGACGACTGGATCCGGCTCACGACCCACAACGCCCAGGCGGACGGCATCAATAACCGGAGAATGGAAGGCCTGCCCGGCGACATGCATCTGCTTTCCGCGGAGATCGACGGCGACTTCCCGGAGAACCTTTATCCTGCAGCCCCGACCCTTTCCCTGAAGGAGGGTGCCCGCGTGATGTTCATCCGGAACGACGCCGACGGGCGCTTCTTCAACGGCAAGCTGGGGACGGTCAAATCCATTGAGGCGGGAGCCATCGTCGTGACGGATGATGAAGGGCTGGATGTCGATCTGGAGCGCGTCGACTGGGAGAATCTCAACTATGCGCTGAACGCCGAGACCGGCGAAATCGAGCAGGAGGTGAAAGGCGTATTCCGCCAGTTCCCCCTGCGTCCCGCCTGGGCCGTGACCATCCACAAGAGCCAGGGCCTGACTTTCGACCATGTGGTCATCGACGCCGGGGCCGCCTTTGCCTTCGGGCAGGTCTACGTGGCGCTGTCTCGCTGTCGGTCGCTGGAAAGGATTTCCCTGACGACCCCAATCAGCCCCTCCCTGCTGCTTTCAGACGCCGATGTGGCGGCCTTCAATGCCTCATTCCCCTCGGAAGAAGCGGTGGAAGGAGCGCTCGACCGTTTCCGTCAGGACTATAAAGTGGAGCAGGTCTGCGCATGCTTTGACTTCGGGGAACTCCGGCGCCTGATCCTATCGCTGAAGAAGGTCTGGAAGGATTCGGCGCTGCCGGGGACCTATTCCGCGCTGACGGAAAAACTGGAGAAGGATGCCGATACGGCGGTGGAAATGGAGGATGTGGCCGCTCGGTTCCGCAAGCAGCTCCAGGCCCTCCGCAACGATCCCGACAAGCGTGCGGAGCGCATTGCGAAGGCCTGCGATTACTTCCTGCCCCTTGTGGATGGCCTCGAAATGGAAAAGATCCTTTCCGTGGAAGTGGACAACGCCGAGGTGAAGAAGCGGATCAAGAACCTGTCGGCCGAGCTCCTGCCACAGCTGCAGATCCACCGGGACACCCTCCGGGAGGTCCAGGCGGAAGGTTTTGATTCCCAGGCCTACCGGAGCCTGCGGCTGGCGGCGCTGCTGGAGGATGGGAAGAAATCCCGAAAAACCGCCCGGCCGAAACCCGTCGAGACCCGGGATGTCTACAACGACAACCGCCACCCCGAGCTGGTGGAGAAACTCATCGCCTGGCGCCGCGAGAAGGCTAAAGAACTCGGTGTCCCGTCCTATTGTGTCCTCCATCAGAAAACCCTGATGGGCATCGCCGACGCCAAGCCCGATTCGCGGGCGCAGTTGCTTGAAGTCTGGGGGTTCGGCCCGGAACTCTGGAAGAAGTTCGGGCTGGAGATCCTGAAGGTGTTATCGGAGGGGGAAGCACCGCCCTCATCAGAATAGCCTTCAGGTTTAGAAATAATGTTTATCTTCGTGAAATGAACCGTTCGAGCAACATAATCATGAATACGAATCATAAGCCGTCAAAAACTATCTTTTCCACCCTTTGCCTCCCCGTGTTGGCGGCTTTTCTGTTATCGGTTATCATAGCGAATCCATTGACCGCCCAGATCCGCCTGCCGGCGTATGATCAGCGCATCAACCCTGAACTCCTGGACGCCTGGTCGGCAGGGAATGGCCACAACAACGGCCGCTGGAGCGCGTCCTGGATCACCAGCCCGGATGCGGACTGCGGCTACGGGGTCCGTTTCTTCCGAAAGAGCCTGACGCTCGGCGAGAAGCCCGACCGGTTCATCATACACGTTTCCGCGGACAACCGTTACAAACTCTACGTCAATGGCACCCAGGTCGCGGCCGGTCCCGCCAAGGGCGACGTGCGCAACTGGAGTTTCGATACGGTCGACATCGCGCCCTGGCTGAAGGCCGGGGACAACCTGGTCGCCGCCGTGGTCTGGAACTTCGCGGAGCAGCGCCCCGTGGCACTCATGAGTCTGGGACAGAGCGGATTCCTGGTCCAGGGAAATACGGAAGCGGAACGGGCGCTGGATACGGGCAAGGAGTGGAAGGTCCTCAAAACGGATGCCTACAGCCCGGAGCCCGTGCAGGTGAGAGGATATTACGCCGCCGGCTGCACCGACCGCCTGGACGGAGAGAAGTATCCCTGGGGCTGGGAGCAACCTGCCGCTCCTGGTGATACGTGCGCCTTCGCCGACAGCAGCTGGAGCGCTGCTCGAACCCTGAGTCAGGCCGCCCTGAAAGGCGCCGGCAACTATCATCTGTGGTACCTGGTTCCCCGGCCCATTCCGCCGATGGAAGTCAAGCCCATTCAGATGCAGCATGGCCTGAACGGAAAGGTCATTCCTGCCGGGAGTACCGCTTCCTTCCTTATTGACAACAAGGAACTTACGACCGGATATCCCCGCCTGCATTTCAGCGGTGGCGCAGGCGCCGAGATTACGCTCGGTTATGCCGAAGCCCTCTTCGAGCAAAGCAATGGCTGGGCCAAGGGCGACCGGAACGTCACGGAGGGCAAGGTTTTCGTCGGGTACCGGGATGTGATCCTTCCCGATGGGGGCGAAGGCAGAAGTTTCGAACCGTTGTGGTGGCGCACCTGGCGCTACCTCCAACTGACCGTCAACACTGCGGACGAGCCTCTGATCCTCGATTCACTGACTGCTGTCTCCTCCATGTATCCCTTCGAACGCGAGAGCACTTTCGAAACCCGGGAAGATCCGTCATTGAAGCAGATGCTCGACATCGGCTGGCGCACGGCCCGCCTCTGCGCCCACGAGACCTATATGGATTGCCCGTACTATGAGCAGTTGCAGTATTTCGGCGACGCCCGCATCCAGGCCCTCGTGACCATGTTCAACACTCGTGACACCTGCCTGGTCCGCAACCTGCTGGAGCAGGGGAGACAGTCCCTCAATGCGGATGGCCTGATGGCCAGCCGTTATCCTTCCCACATCCTCCAGGACATCGCGCCCTACGCGCTCTTCTGGCTCAATACCTGCCACGACTGGTGGATGTACCGCGGCGACGAGAGCTATCTCAAGACCCTCCTGCCCGCGATGCGCAGCACCCTGCGCTGGTTCAGCGAGCGGCTCGGTCCCGACGGTCTGTTGCACCACGTCCCTTCGTGGAATTTCGCCGACTGGGCGAACCTGGCCAACGGATCCTTCCCGACCGACGCGGAAGGAAGGAGCGCCTACCTGGACCTGATCCACATCCTCGCCCTTCGGGATGCCGCGGAGATGGAAGATGCCTTCGGGGATCCCTGGTTTGCGGCGGGTTATCGCCGGACGGCGGAGAAAGCGGTCACTGCGGCCAAGAGCGCCTATTGGGTCCCGGAGAAGCAGCTTTTCGCCGATGACGGCGCGCGTAAGGCCTTCTCCCAGCACGTCAACGCCCTCGCCATCCTTGCGGACCTGGTGACCGGTCCCGAGAGCGCCGACCTGCTGAAACGCACCCTGAATGACAAGGACTTGCGCCCCTGCACGATTTATTTCCGCTATTACCTGCAGCGCGCCATGGCTCACAGCGGCTGCGGCGAGGAATACCTCTCCAGCCTGGGCTTCCTGCATGACCAGATGGCCCTGGGCCTGACGACCTGGGCCGAGATGCCCGAGCCTTCGCGTTCCGACTGCCACGCTTGGGGGTCCAGTCCCAACATCGAATTCTTCCGCACCGTACTGGGGATCGACGCTGTCTCCGCCGGTTTCCGCAAAGTGCGGGTCGCTCCGGCCCTCGGCACGCTCCAGGAGGTCTCCGGGAGCATCCCGCATCCGCGGGGAACGGTAACGGTCGCCTATAAGCGAAGCTCCACGGGCAAACTCAACGCGACGGTCACCCTTCCCGAAGGCGTGGAAGGCATCTTCATCTGGAACGGCCGTACCCGTCCCCTGCGCCCGGGCGAAAACCGCCTGTATCTATAAAAATATGTCGGAAATATTTGCGGATTAGAGTTTTTGGTGTATCTTTGCAGTCCCTTATGTAATGAAGGGAGACATATTTTGCGGTAGTGGTGAAATGGTAGACACGCTACTTTGAGGGGGTAGTGGGCATTGGCCTGTGTGAGTTCGACTCTCACCTACCGCACAAGACTCTGGGAGCTTTCTCAGAGTTTTTTGTCCCTCGGGAAGGGACGCCAAGGTATAACTTTATTAAACAAAAAACAGATTCACAATGGCTGTTAAGATTCGTTTACAGCGCCACGGAAAGAAGAATTTCGCATTCTTCCACATTGTTGTGGCAGACGCTCGCGCACCTCGCGACGGTCGTTACATCGAGCAGATCGGCTCCTACAACCCCAACACCAACCCCGCCACGATCAACCTCAAGTTTGACCGTGCCCTGGCTTGGCTGAAGGTTGGTGCCCAGCCCACGCTCACCGCTCGCCGCATCCTCTCCTACGAGGGTGTCCTCCTCAAGCACCACCTCGACGGTGGCGTCGCCAAGGGAGCTCTCACGCAGGAAGTGGCAGATCAGAAATGGAACGACTGGAAGGCTCAGAGGGATGCCAAGATCGCCGCTAAGAAGTCCAACCTGACCATGGCCGCCATCGAGGCCGCCAAGGCTGCGAAGGCTGCGGAGATCAAGGTTTCTGAGCAGAGGGCCGAGGCTATCGCCAAGAAGCGCGCAGAGGCTGAGGCTGAAGCCGCCGAGAAGGCCGCCGAAGCTGCCGCCGAGACCGCTGAAGAGGCCGAGGTCGCTCCCGAGGCATAGTTTATGCCCCTGCAGCAGATAGCCAAGGTTCTTAAGTCCAATGGGACAGATGGCGGACTCCTCGTCGGATTCCGCGACATCGACCCTGAAGATATTTCGCTTGGGGAACCGGTATTCATCTATTTCGATGGATTACCGGTTCCATTTTTTATTTCTTCCCTGACCCGGAGGGGCAACAGCCGCGCCGTCGTCCACCTCAACGACGTTTCGTCGTTGGAGGATGCCGAAGAACTGGTCGGCCAGAGCATCTGGGTGGATTGGGAAGAGGGAGAGGGTGACGAGGAAGGTCTCGGGGACCTCGTCGGATGGACCCTCGCCGGGGCGGGCCGGATCACCGGCTTCCTCGACATCCCCGCCAACCCCTGTCTGGAGGTGGAAACGAAGAACGGAACCAGCGTACTGGTCCCGTTCCACGAGGATCTGATCCTTTCGGCAGATCCCGACGCCCGGATGCTCGAAATGGAGATTCCGGACGGACTCCTGGATCTCTAGATCTTGTCCTTGATCAGGAAATAATACACGAGGAATCCAATCCAGCTGAACGCAAGGACGGCGATGGAGAGGAGGATCTTGCCGATGATGCCGATCGAAGTCTTCTTGAAGATGTCGAGGACGCACCAGATGGCGATGATGATACCAAGGATGTAAATGATTTTTGCCATAACTTATTGGTTTTAATTGGTTTTGTCGTTTATTCGGCCGGAGTTTCCACCGGGGCTTCGGTCGGGGTTTGCACCGGGGGGTCGAGCTGGGCGCGGTATTGCTCCTTGACGTCAAGGTAGAAGGAGGCAAAGGAGGTCTCCACGTAGGGCGTGAGCCACAGATAGCCGATGCCCAGCGTCAGGAGGCCGAGGAGGAACCAGCCGATGAAACTCAGGTATAGATAGAAGAGGTCGAACTTATGCCCCTTCATCATCCGGTCGCTGAGTTTGATGCACTGCAGCGGGGAGAGGTCGGGACAATCAACCAGCAGGAAGGGCGTGAGGGCATAGCCGAATACCTTGACAAGGCCGGGGATGATGAAAAGCAGGGCCCACAGGAACACCTTCAGCCCCATCAGGAAGATACCCCAGACATTCCGGAGCCAGCGGCTGAAGCCGATCTTGAACATATTGGCCGTCACCCGGTCGTCGCCTTCGACCAGAAGATGCTTGCAGGCATTGTTGTAGCCGACTTGCGCGGGATTGACAACGATCAGGAAAAAGAGCAGGACACCTGCATAGGTCCACCAGTACCAGGAAGGCGCACCGCCAATGGGATCTGCCTGGATGGCCGCCGTAATGTCCTGTGTTCCAAAGGAAAATGCATAATAGGGGGCCATCAGCAGGAAAATCACGACCGTGGCCAGCACCGCCGGCGCCCATCTGCCTTTGAGAGCGGCCAGAGCCGCATTCTTGTAGTCTTGGTTTGTCATTTTCTTGTAATTAGTTCCACCAATATAATACTTTTTTCAGTTACGTTGTACTGCTGAGTATGATAATTTAGTCGGTGCAGGTTTGTCGGTCAACTTAAATGCCTGTACCAAATATATTGATCCAAGGCCTGCCCATTCCACGTACAGCGATGCTTGTCGATCCCTTGTAATCCCTTTTTTCGGTAGGAGAGAACGAAACATTGATCGTCTGCGATTCACCGGGCGCGAGGGTTACGGAATAGACATCCATGGAGAACGGATCTCTAGCTTCCACATTCATCTCTATCGTTGATTCTCCTGTATTCTTGACTATTAGCGGTTTAGTGGCAGTTGACCCTACTGGGACATTGCCGAATTCCAGATCCCCGGGGATGGCGGACCAAGCGACACGCGGGCCGGAAACAGGACGAATTAAGAAAGAAGATAAACGATGCATGGCGCAAGCTGAATAATAATAATCCCCATATTCCAAAGCATCATCCCCTGTAACCATACCGTTTTGAGCATAGGGGCCTTGGATATACGACTTTGAAAACTCAAGTGTGGAGCTCTGATAAGAACCGGAAGGAATAAAAATAGTATTGTCGCAGGTTTCTTCCGTCGCTCCGTGGACAATACAACCAGAGATGCCACTTCCTTGATAGTTCTTGACATAGGTCCATTCGCAGTGATACATTAATTCCATCTGTTCAAAGGCGGTAGGCATACGCCAATCTCCATGAAGATTATAATGAGCGGCATCATCTTCT
Source organism: Bacteroidales bacterium (assembly GCA_017400135.1). Taxonomy (GTDB): domain Bacteria; phylum Bacteroidota; class Bacteroidia; order Bacteroidales; family UBA932; genus Cryptobacteroides. The sequence goes on along the minus strand of JAFPVJ010000007.1, from coordinate 17,681 downwards.
AAATCCAGATAATACTTGTAGTCAACGGTCCCGGATCCCTCTATCCAATTATATTTCAGATAAGTCCTATCTTGATAGGAGTACCATTTATAATTGGAACTGGAAACAAATGCATTCGGTGTAGTTTCGCCCCAGGCATAATACAGACCGTCGTCCTCCGGCGCCGCTGCGCCCAGGTTAAAGGTTGACCATTGCACGGACAGGCCCAAATCAACCGCTTCGGGCACGCCAATGGTCTTATTCTCTACGGTCACGCGACAGGTCGCTTCCCTCCTTCCATTAAATGCCGTTGCGGTGATAATGGCGGTTCCTTCACTTAAGCCACACACAATGCCGTCATAATCGATGATTGCGACGGAACGATCGGAACTGGACCAATGGACTTCCTTATCAGAGTCGGAGGCGCTCTCCGGAAGAACCGTAGCAATCAGTTTCTTTCTTCCTCCGACAGACAATTCCAGTTCTAAATGGTCTAAGGATATGCTGGGTGTAAATGCCGAATCTCCGAATACGGGACGGATGGAATAGCGACCCTCCCTTCCTTCGTAATCAGCACGTGGCCAAGGCTTCCTTTCCGTATCGAAATAAATGGCGTAAGCTGAACTGGGCTGGAAATCGACGATGGTATTGGACCAGTAGCAAGCAGCCTCTCCAACCGCTGAAGGATACTGGGAATAAGGTCCATAGCCTGCCGCAGGGAAGAAGAGCGAATTGCCATTGATGGTACTGACAACCTTGTATCCCCCCATGTCTCCGACTGTTGTCCATGTCCATGTGGTGTTGTCGCAGAGTTCAATCCACTCATCCCATGTGGGCATCCGCCATTTTTGCCCGAGATATACTTGTGCGGCATCATCTTCGGGATCCAACTCCATCAGATTATCCACGAAGCCATTATAGCCATATTCGGCCAGGTTGTTATACTTGGTCAGACTCTTATTTGTGCCGTTACACCACTTGTACGTTGACCATTGATATAAAGCCTTTTCCGTCAATTCTCCCCAGGCAAAATGGTAACCGGGTTCTTCCGGTTTTGACGCACCCAGATTGAACGATGCCCAACCCACGGACAGACCCATGTCGACAATGCTGGGACTGTCCGTCCCACCAGTTCCGACTGTAACCTTACAGTTTGCTTTCTTTCCTCCGTCAACGGTTTTGACCGTAATGGTTGCCGTTCCGTTTCCGGTACCGGTCACGAGACCATCGGTGGAAACGCTTGCAATGGAGTTGTCAGAACTGAACCAAGAGACGAGTTTGACAGATGTATTTTCCGGAAGAACCGTGGCTTTGAGTTGCACCTGCTCCCCAATTGTCAGTTCCAATTCGGTGTGGTCCAGACTGACACTGCTTGCATGTATGGGAGGATTGCCATAGACTGGACGGATGGATGCTCCCGTAGGACGGTAACCGTTGCCGTATAGCGCCGGGCCGGAAAACGCCTCTGAAAAATAGAGGTAGTAAGGCCGGTTTTTCCCATCTTCCACATTAAGACAGGAGGACCAGTACCATCCGAATTCCGTTGAACCATACCCGTCTGTTCCTTCGGAGGAGGCTGCTGCCGGAATGTAGATGGAATTGCCATTAGGGCCGGTGACAAGATAGCTATATCGGCTTTCCTTCCAAGTCCAACTGCATTTTTCAAGGAGTTCCTGGAATTCTGCCTCCGTTGGAATCCTCCATTTGTCTCCCAATTGTACTGCGGCGGCATCATCCTCCGGCTCCAGGATACTTTTCCCGTCCGAAGAAGTATATTTATTCAGACTCGAACTGCTGCTGCCGAACGCATAATTACTCCAGGAATAAGATTCTTTCTTCTGTGTCTCGCCCCATGCATAATAATATCCCTCTTCATCCGATCTCAATGCGCCCAGATTGCAGGATGCCCATGGAACGGAAAGTCCAAGGTCAACGATGTCGGGAACCGGTGTGTAAGGTTCCTCTGGGATAAAGTCGATTGTGGAGATCGAACGGTATTTGGAACGGCGGAAAGTAACGTCAGTATTGACGCTACGGGTTAAAGATCCGGCCGAAGATATGATTTTCAAGTCAAATCCGCCTTTATAGGTTCCGGGTGGAATGACCAGGAAGAAATAGGTGGGAACATCCCGGAGTAGATAGACACCTCCGCACTGGAGAGTGACAGCCCGGGACTCTCCCTCTTTCATGATGAGTTCCGGCTCCGTGTCAAAATCAGTCCGGACAGTTGCTTTTCCGCTCACGGGCGTATTATCATCATGGGCAATGAAACGAATGGATTCCACCGGGGTTGTCGTTCCCGTCAGTGGAATGATCAGAACGGAACACAGGTTCTTGAATTCGAGATTGCCCGACTGGCTCACGGCCAGCATTGGATAGGCTCCGTCTCCAAACGACCGATAGGAATATTCTTGGATGGCCGGAAGTTCAAGCGTCAGGACATTGTCGTTCAGGCCTTCTTCAGTAATGTCGGAATAAGGGTATAGCCCAACTGGATTGTCTCCCGGTTCCGGACCGGCAAAAGTGGCTGTAGCCGTTCCGGCGCCGGTATGCAGGAGAAACTTATCCGCTTGTTTCCCGTTTCTGCCATATACGGCTATCTTATCGGTCTCTATCCAATGAGGATAATATACACCGTTCTCGGGGTTGTCAAGACCCGTACGTGTTTCCTTGCCACCTTCCAAAGTGGCCGTCAGGATACTTTGGGCCCGTTTGACTTCCGTAGTGGCTGTATTTTCCTGCTGTTTCTGACAGCTGGAAAAGACAATCAGGGAGAACAATATGCTGATGGATATAATAGTCTGTTTCATCTTGTTTCCTCCTGATTATAAATTAATGTCATCATCGGGAGTGATCCCTTCATTCCCACCGGAGTGGGTGTATTCATCATAGACGGGCCGGACGGAATAACCAAACCATCGGGTTCCGTAATCGAAACCTTCGCCGCCATATTCGTCAAAACGGAATATCCAGGCGCCCATGTAATAGTCAGAATGGGTCGGAGGGTTATCATACCAATCGTGGGTGGTATGCGAAGAGAGATAGTCTCCAGTGAATTCTTCCCCATAGTACATGTCACTTTGGGTCAAGAAAGAACCATTACGATAAGCTGCAGCGGGGAGAAAGATGCTGTTGCCGTTATCTCCGGTCACTTTGTAACCAAGAACTCCAGATTGAGAGATCCAATCCCAGGAACAATTATCCATGAGTTCCTGCCATTCATCCGGGGTTGGGAGTCTCCATTTATCGCCCAGTTGTGCCAGCGCAACATCATCTTCGTCATCTAGGGCATACTTCTGGTCTTCCAGATAATACTTGGTGAGTGTGGGCGTAAACCGTCCATACCAGTCATAAGTTCCCTCTCCCGCGTAAAACCGGTAAGTGTCCAGCGAGTAATCGTGTTTCGGATTTAACTCTCCCCAAGAATAGTAGAAACCAAATTTTTCAGGAGAGTCCGCACCCAGATTACGAGTAGCCCATTTGATGGAGAGACCCAGTTCAACGGCATCCATGGGAGGAGAAGAAGGGTCCTTTCCGGTAAACCATAATAAAACGTCGGAGAGTCTTTTATTGTTATATCCAGAAGACGCGTATTCACAGGAAGAAGAGTAGCTGTAAATAGAGACCCATCTCCCGTCAAAGTCTAAATAAGAAACGAAACGATTACAGGTTCGATCTTCAGACAAAGAAGAAAAGGAATGAAGTTCCAGTCTTTCTTGTTTCTCATCCCAATGAAAATAAGGATAGTAACCAACGGGTATTATATCTTTCTCAATACCGGAAGACGTGATAGTATACACGACACCATCATCCAAATTCCCATAGGACGTCTCTTTCAGTCTGGCGAAATAGATGATATCTCGATCTGTATCAATGGCGACAGCCGGCCCCATCTTAGTAGGACTTTGTTGTGACAGGGCTGATTGGTAGGATTCAAACTCTTCCGGGATTTCAAAATCCCTACCATCGATGGTAACCCAGTAGTGGGCCTTATTAGGCCAACCGACATAAACACTATACTTAATTGAGTAATTCTTTCCGTTTCTTTCAGTGCTATATATAGTCCCTCCGGAGTATAAACTATACAGGGGTACTTTCCGTGCCCGTGGCAGGTTGACGGGCGTCTCAATCCTTTTCATGGAAATCAAATCCTCGCCACGGTATAGCTCAATGGTATATCCTTGGGGAAAAGAGCCGGGAAAGCATACCACATAATACTCTTCTTCGGTTGTAAAAACACCGCCCTCAGGAGCCAGCAAAGTGATTTGATGGGCCGCATCCTTGAATTCTGTCACATAAGGAATGCCGGATTCGTCAAAAGATGCTCGAACTCTTCCCGCCAGAGGCTCATTGTCATTGCCCTTGAATATAATTTTGGTGATTCCTTCCTCAAAGACTCCGATGCCAATACAACTGCAAAGATTATAGAAATACAAGTTATTATCATTGGATCGAGCCATGCTGATCAGCAGCCCTTTGGTAATATCTTTGGCAATTGCCTCTTGTTCCGAAGGGAGACTAACTTCGATGGCATTGCCGTCAAAGATGTTACTCTCTGAATACGGATATACGGCCCAGTAAGGATTCTTACCTCTATCTGTGACATTGGATAAGGAACCTACAAATTTTACCGTTTCATTTGTTGGTTCAGTATTGGAGGATACAAACTTTCCGCCGCCGCTTTTACAATAGATGTTGATTTCGTCAAAAGGGCTCCATAAGACGCTTGTGCTTCCCCATTTGCCTTCACCAAGTTGAGTCCTCGTCTCAATTTCACCGGAAGCATAAAAAGTCAAAAGGGACTCTTGTGACTCGGCAACGTCTTTCACTTGGCATGAAACAAATGCGCAAAAGAAACAGATAGAAAAGAAGATATTATTAACTATTTTCATGGCATTCCGATTTAATCCCAATGTTCATTTCCAAATCCTTCGTGGGAGCCTTCAGGATCTGAGACTATGATCGCACAGGAGTCTTCCTTAAAGGTGTTGTTCCAAGATTTATATCGAACCCGAATGGTAGTAGATCCGGATTTGATACCCGTAACGAGTCCATTCTCGCTAATGAAAGCAACGGACGGATCATCACTTATCCATTGTCTGCTGTCTGTGAACTCTGATGCGTTCTCCGGATGATAAATGGAGCTGAACGATAACTTCTCACCTGGAATTATATGAAAGGTATGGTCATCATAATAGTTGGGAGAGGTCTCTATATTGGGAGTAATAATCTCCGCTCCTTCAATATAAATCTTGGATACAACCCGGCATGTGGCAGTCTTTGCCGGGTTCTTTCCGTCATCGGCATACACGGTAATATCTGTGGATCCTATGGCCCAGTCGAATGAAACGGTTCGGGTGTCTCCGCCGTCTTGAGGGATATAGTTCACGATGTTTGGAGTATCAACTTCCCAGACAAAATGCTTTCTCGTGGCATCGGCTGGAGTCACAGTTGCCTTCAGCACAACATCCCTTTCAAAATTATTAACCTCAATTAGTGATTTATTAAGGGATACACTTTCTATCGGGACGAAATAGACGGGTCGGATCGCAAGTCCTTTCCAACGTTCCTCATAACAATAGCTGGTCTTGATTGAGGTTTCGTTTATTTCAACGCTGGCACCATAATCGTCCCAGTAGAGAGATGATGTCCAATAGGAAGTGATGGGCAGGTAGATACTCTCCCCATTGATCCGGCTTGTAAACTGAACTACATTGGAGCTCCAAGTCTTGTCACAGCTGTAGGAAAGCTCCGACCATTCTTCCCTTGTCGGCATTCTCCAATGACCACCGAGATACTGATATGCGGCATCGTCTTCCGGGTCGAGGACAGTTTTTTCGTCATGGTATGAGCAATACTTAGTTAGGAGAGACCCCTCGGCCAAGTCAGGATCATCAGCATCACTCCATTTATAATAAGCCCATGGATTCTCGACTCCGGAATGATTCTTCCAGGTGTTCGTTTCTCCCCAGGCAAACTTCTTACCGAGACTTTCCGGCCTTGAGGCGCCGAGGTTATAAGATGCCCAATGAACGGAGAGTCCCAGGTCGACGATTCTCGGTGTTCCGGCAGGCAGATCATCTCCAATCGCAGTTCCCCACACATAATAGTGAATGTCGCCCTTGGGATCGTTGGAGCGGATGGTGATGATATCGTAGAAATCACCGGCCTGGGTGGGGGTAAAGGACATTGTGTGTATCTTGCTGGCGCCAGGCGCGAGAGTACACTCCGTAGTTGGTGTCAACCTGAAGGGCGAATTCTCGTTATTGATGACTTGATATACCAGGTCCAGCTGTCCCGTGTTGGTTATGGTCACCTTTTGCGTGGCCCGCGTTCCGACAAGCACGGTTTTGAAAGCATCGTATTCATCTTCATCAACGCTGTCCGAGAATTGGGGTGCAGGATCTCCCGGCAGGGTCTTGAAATGAATCGTATTGCCGTAGACAAATTGCTTAGATTCCGAGTCATAGCCGCAACCGCGGGCGTAATAGTCAGTGTCAGGCAGGAGTTTGTCCAACAAGAACGAATGGGAGACTTTGTCATAGACGATCTCGGATTTGGCAAACTCGGAGTCGTGCTCCAGATAATACTCTTTATAGGCATAATAAACCCTAAGAGAAGAGTAATTCTTCCGGTCCAGGGCATTGACCTTAATGACGGCACTGTGGTTGGTGATGTCAGTGGCCTCTTCGGTTTCGATTCCGGAAACATCCACATACTGGAGGTCCATGTATACATGCCTTTTGAAAAGTGCGAATCCATCATGCTGGGCATGGGTCAAACGCAATATCATCAGTGGAACGGCATATTGATCATACACATCCAGACGGATCAGAATGGGACAACGGCTGATGTCAAGAGAATCTATGCGATTGTTAGTAGCAAATAGACCAATCAAGTTTTGATTATTACTTAGGTCCAGTGTGCGGAAATTGCAACTGTCGCATTTCATGGTAGCCAGTGAAGGACAGGCGCTGATATCAAGATCCTCGAAATCAGTGTTGCCGGAACAACTGAGGTTTTCCAATTTGCTTAAATTGGCCAGGTTCAGTTCTGTCAATTGATTATTCTTGCAAGATACATTATTCAACTGACGGTTGCGGCTAAGATCCAGGCTGCTTATTTGATTGCCATTGCAGACAATTGAAGTCAGTTTGGGATTATGAGAAAGATCTAGTGACGTGATTTTATTATTCCGGCAATCCAGGGTCTCAAGGGCTGGGAGGTTTTGCAAGAGTGCATCGATGGACTTAATGTGGTAGTGGGCTCCGCCATCCTTTATTTCCAAAGTCTTCAACGCAGCTAATGCATTGATGTTGGAAAGGGTTCTGAGGATAGTTCCATCCGTTTGGATGTACACGTCTCCCAAGGCTTCGAAATGATCCGACAGCCATCGTTTCAGATCCAAATCAAAATCAAGCTTTCCATCATATCCACAGTCGAAAGTACTCAACGGACTTTCATAGGTCTCTCCCTTCCTATTTATGCACACCACTTTCCACCAATAGGTTTTCATGTTCTCAATGGTAAAGTCCATTGATTTCAAGTCAAACCTGGTAGTATCATTCGGATTCTGTATATAGCCGACAATGCATGATTCGTTAAGTGAGTTGACTGCATTTTTATTCGTCCCCGCATAAACATAGAATGTAAGATCTTGGAATTGTTCATTTGCCGCGAGGAATGATTTATCCGGTTTCGGAATCTTCCATTGCAATGAAACGCTATTATCTTCAATTGCCTCACGATTTGAAGGCGAAATCAGGATTGGCAGTGGATAACGCTGCTCTGTCTCCCATGAATACTCGTATTTATAAACCGACTCTTCCGGGATTCTCTTATGTATGAGATCAACCTTGGGGTTAAATAACAAGTCGTTTTTAAGATGAGCAAACGCTTCTAGATAACCATTAATCTCATTATAAACATCAACACTGAGATCTGTATGGAGTTTCCCACTGGGCACATCGACCCAATTCTTTGTCTTTGCTTTTGCATTCAATCCCCACTCACAGAAGAAGCCCATCCAGGGTACCTCTACCTCTTTCGTTGTTGGATCCTTATAACTAACCTTCTCAGCTACTGAGGGAAGGCGAGCCACTAAGCCTAATCCAAGTCCTGTGGAACCTTTAAACTCTGCTGAACAGATGAACTTGGCTACCGGGGTTAAATGATCGGCAAGATGCAACATCTTATTGAGGTTCGGCTGAAATGAGTAAGGAATGTTTTCTATACCTAGATGCCAACGAGTTTTCTCAAAACCGAACGCTACTTCCAGGTTGCCCTCCAAACTGATCTTGAAATAGGCGTAAAGATCAATTGTCGGCCGAACGATAGCCTTAACCGCTTTCATCCCCTTTGCCAAGTCGATGGAACAGATTCTGATTCTTTTTCCCATCAGTTTTTCCTGCATGGCTCTCATCTCACGGACAGTCCCTGCATCCCACAATTGAGGAGTAGCATCACCGATATCCAAGAAGTCTAGAACTTGATCTAAGGTCCCTTTCCCTCCGTACTGAAAGCCACAGGTGATGCCTAATGACGGTGAGAACTCCAGCGACAAGAATTCCCTGGAGGCATCAAATTCGAAGTGGAAACAATCATCGAATCCATATTCAAATCTGATGACCAGGCGGATTTGATCGTAAGTAGTTTTTGGATTCTTATCACCATCCGCCAAAACATAGGACACGCTAGCTTCCTCAGCATCAAATTTGATTTTCAGTTTGTTGGTATCCGTAACAGCGCTAAAGTCAACGCTCCAGTCTTCAAAGATGGAGCGGGTGGGAATTGAGACGGGTGAATTGATATTCGCGTCAAAATTTCCAATCTGCCATGACTGATCGGGTTGCTCCAGAATGTCGTAAAAGGTAAGGCAATCTTCCGTTAACTGATTTACATCAACAGGGATGTCGGTTGAAAGGTGATCAAACGCCGCCGCCAGACCGGTCGGCTCCACATCGAATACCACCCGGTCTCCCTCTTTGCGGACATGTATCACACGCAGTAAATAACCGTCAGGGGCGATTTCCCCAACCGGCATGGAATACAGGACATCCCCCACCTTGATATCAGCATCGGTCAGGGCTGGCCCGTTGCGATAGGTGATCGTCCAGTTCTTGTCATCAAAGGAAACCAACAGATTGTTCAGGTCATCCATCACGAATAATGCCTCAGGGCGCATCTGAACAATCTCATCCCCCTCTCCTTCACCACCACCTTTCTCCTCATACTGGATCCCACGCATCGTCTTGTCTGTCGTCCACTCCGTCAGCTCCGGCACCGGCACATACTCCAGTCCCTCATCCGCACCTTCCAAACAGCCATAAATGCTGCGCTTGATGGTCACCGCGGCCTCCGAGACTTTCTGGGCATAAACGGAACTCTTGTAGAACCTCATCTTGAAACCCTTCTCCAGCGCCCCAGGAACGGCAATGATATAGTACCATTGGTTTTTCTGGAAGGTTTCTCCGTCCGGGGGAAGGAGCGTGATATAGCGGCTGCCTTCGGTCACTTCCATCACTTTCGGACGTCCGTTCTCGAACCCGACTTTGACCTTGCCGGCGAGCATCTCGTCGTTCAGGCCTTCAAAAATCACCTTCTTGACGCTGTCTTCGGCTACGCTGAAGCAGACGCCGCCTCCCACATTGTAGAACTCGAGCGTGCGGTTGACGGATTTTGCGATGGCCAGGTTCATGTCCTTGGCGAAGGAACCGGCCCGGGCAGTTTGCCGGGAGGGGAGCGTCGTCGTAATGCATTGCCCGTCGAAACTCGCTTCATCCGAATAGGGATACACGGCCCAGATCTCCGAGCCTCCCGTCCAGCCCGCCAGCGACCCCAGGAACGTGGCCGTCGATGCCGGGGCGGAAAGGTCGGAGACAAATTTGCCGCACCAGCCCTTCCAGAATACGGCAATCTCGTCTCCCGGTTCCCACCAGACCTGGTTGCCGGATTCCACGATGGTTCTGGTCCCCGTCGGCTGCTCCGTGATGGCCGTAAGAGCCATGTCTTTGGTGAACAAATACGGGTCCTGCGGCTCAAACGTGCAGGAAACAACAAGCGTCAGGGCAGCGATCAGCCCAAAGAAAAGACTCTTTCTCATGATTCAGTCCTCCTTCCGTTTAGTTCCAGTTCTCAAAGCCGATCCCTTCGTTGCCGCCGGGGAGGGGGCTTTCGCAGATGAGATCTTCGGGACAGATGGGGATAATGATGACGGCGGGGGCCAAATAGGCTCGTGCGTCCGGACTGACGGTCTCGGGCTTGTTAAGCATAGGAGTTTGGTTATAGCTGATTAGTAATGAACAAAAATAAGAAAAATTTCATATCTTTATCCCAAGCGCACCGTTACCATGCTCAAGAAATTGGCCGTCATATTATTACTGCTTATATCGGTCTTTACCCAGGCTGCTCCCATGGATGTGAAAGTATACAAAGGCACGAGCCGCTACAACAGCGACGTGATCTGCACCGTTCGCGACGGAAAGGTTTACAAGAAAACTTCCGTGTACAATTCAGACGTCGTCTGCACCGTCCGGAAGGACCAGGTATTCAAGGGAACCAGCGTCTACCGCTCGGATGTCCTGTACACCGTCCGGGACGGAAAAGTGTACAGGGGGACCTCCAGCTACAACTCCGACATCGTGATGACGATCCGCGACGGGAAGATCTATAAGGGCACCTCCATCTACAATTCCGACGTCCTGGCCAATATCCGGGACGGAAAGGTCTACGACGGGACGTCCAATTACAATTCAGACGTCCGTTTCACCCTGGACGGATATCTGACCATCGTAGAGTTCGTGGCCGTCTGGCACACGGTTTTGTATTGCTACTGATCCAGCGTTTCCAGATAAAAACTGACCGGGCGGAAGCCGTCGTTGCAGCTGATCATGGCGCTGAAGGGATCTTTCATCCAGCCGTCGTAGAAGTTGCCTTCGCCGCGGGCGAGGGCTCGGACGAAGGGACGCATGGAAGTCCAGGCGGCAGAGCACAGGCCTTCCGGCTTCCGGCCGCCCACTGAAATCCAAGTCTGCCCCAGGCAGGTCTCGCATGCATGCTCGATAGGGTTTTCGTACCGTGCCATCAGGTCGGGATATTCGGTCCTGCGAACCGCGGTGATCTTCACTTTTTTCATACAACGCAAAGATAGTCAATCTTTCTTCGTATTTTTGAAAAGACAAGACAATTCGATCGATGATGAAAAGGCTTTTCCTCTCCCTGCTGGTTCTGGCGGCCCTGGTTCCCGTCTCGGCCCAGGTGCAGCTCAATCCTTTGTTTACCGACCATATCGTGCTCCAGCGCCAGACCGAGGTGCCTGTCTGGGGCAAGGCGGCGCCCGGTGCGACGGTCAGCGTCAAGCCATCCTGGAGCCGGAAAGCCGAAACGGCGCAGGCGGACGCCGACGGCAGGTGGAGCGTCCTGCTCACGACTCCCAAAGGCAGTTTCAAGAAGCATACGGTCAAGATTGACGACGGCGTCGAGCCCGTCATTCTCCAGGACGTCCTGATCGGAGAAGTGTGGTTCTGCGCCGGCCAGTCCAACATGCAGATGCCGATGGAGAGCTGGCAGGCGGTGCGCCTGAACCAGGAGGACATCGCCACCTCCGGTCAGTATCCGGACCTGCGCCTGCTGCAGGTGAGCCGGGCCACCGGTCTTTCCGAGCGGGAGTCGTTTGCTGCCGATTTCGGTGGCTGGCAGCCCTCTTCGCCCAAGACCGTGCGGAATTTCTCTGCCATCGCCTGGTACTTCGGCCGCAAGTTGCAGCAGGAATTGAAAGTCCCGGTGGGCCTGATCCATAGCAGCTGGGGCGGGACCATCATCGAGGCCTGGATGAGTGCCGGCGCCATCTCGGAATTCCCCGAACTGCGCGAAAAACTGGCCGAAGTGCAGTCAATGGCGGAAGGGGAGAGCGCGCGCGAACAGACCTTCCAGGATGCCGTCGACGCCCTGATGCGCCAGGCGCGGGAAGAAGATGCGGGTCTGCGGGAGCACTGGGAGCGCCCTTCCCAGCCGGATGCGGACTGGCCCGGCATCGTCCTGCCCGCCAAGATCCAAACCCTTTGGAAAGGAATCAACGGCGTGTATTGGTTCCGCAAGGGAATCGACGTTCCCGCGGAATGGGCCGGCAAGGACCTGACGCTCAGCCTGGGCCCCGTCGATGATTTCGATGAAACATACTGGGACGGGGAGCCCGTGGGGAGTGGCAGCGTCTGGAACCTGCCGCGCGAATACACCATCCCCGGGCGCCTGGTACATGCCGGCAAGACCGTCATTGCCCTGCGCAACACCGACGACCACGGCGACGGCGGCCTGTACGGGGCGGCGGAGCAACTCTTTGTCCAGGGCCCTGACGGCCGCAAGATCCGGCTGGACAACGAATGGAAGGTACAATTGGCTGTATCCTTCGAATATGTCCCGCAGAATCCTGCCCGCGAGCCCAACCGCATGTCGGTCCTTTACAACGCCATGGTCAGACCCCTTGCGCCCTATCGCATTGCGGGCGTCATCTGGTACCAGGGCGAGTCCAATGCCGAACGGGCAGCCCGCTACCGCGATCTGATGCCGACGATGGTCACGGACTGGCGCCGGACCTGGGGGTATGATTTCCCCTTCCTTATCACGCAGATTGCGAATTACCACGCCGTCCTTCCGGAACCGGCCGAGTCAACCTGGGCGGAACTTCGGGAGGCCCAGTCGCTGACGGCCCTTCACGAAGAGGGTGTGGAGCAGGCCTGTATCATCGATCTGGGTGAAGCGGAAGACGTGCATCCGGTGCGCAAGCAGGAGGCAGGGGAGCGGCTGGCCCTGCTGGCGCTCTCCAAGCGGTATTATCAGTCCAAAGTGATCTGCGACGGGCCGCGGCTTCTATCGTATGTAATCAAGGACGGAGCCGTCGAATTGTGTTTCAGAGATGTGGGGATGGGTTTATGCACCCGCCCGTCCGGTCCCTACGCCGAAGCGCGTTACGGCAAGGCTGCGATGGATCTGGATCTGGTGAAACAGGCCGAGAGCGGCGTGCCGACCGGCTTCCAGATCGCCGGTCCCGACGGGGTCTGGCACTGGGCCGTGGCTCAGATCGTGCCGCTGAAGAAACCCTTTGGGCCCCAGTACGTCATCGTTTCCAGTCAGGAGGTCCTGAACCCGGTGGCCGTGCGCTACGGCTGGGCCGACAATCCGGTCTGCAATCTCTATAACTCGGCGGGTCTTCCCGCCTGGCCTTTCAGGACGGACTTCTGAGGCCGGAGGGTCCGGCCGAGGGAGTCGACGGGATAGCAGGCGTCCTCGCGCTCCAGCCTTTCGGTCATCTCCTTCAGGAGGCGACGGGCGATGCGCCGGTGCTTCCGTAGGACGTCGTTGCTTTCCGACGGGTCTTTTTTCAGGTTGAACAGGGAGCAGTGAGGCTCGTCCGGATGCTCAGGGTTATAATAATAGATGAGTTTCCAGTCCCCATGCCGCCAGGTCGTGAAAAAGCTGCCCCTGTGCTCGTGAGGAAAATGGCAGAGGAAAGTGTCTCTATGCCAGGGGTCGTGATTTCCCTCCAGCAGGCCCCAAAGAAGATCCCCGTCTACAATGTAAGCCGGCGGGAGCGGAGGCAGGGCTCCCGTCAGCGCATTCAGCGTGGGATAGATATCCATGATGGTCGCGATTTCCAGAGAGAGGAAGTTTTCGCGTATCGGGTAGCGCCGCTGGACGGGAATATCCTGGCGGGGCTGCGCCCAGGCGAATATGCACGGTACGCGGGTGCCGCCCTCGAACTCGGAGCCTTTCTTGCCCCGCAGCGGGGCGGATGATCCGATGTCGGAGGCCCCTCCGAGGGGCGCATCGGAACCATTGTCGCCCAGGAAGATGACCAGCGTATTCTCCGCCACGCCAAGGGCCTGCAGATGGTCCAGGATGTCGCCGAGGGACTTATCCATCCCCTCGATCAGCGAGGCATAGCCGCGGGCGGCATCGCTGTACGTACTGTTCTGATAATGAGCCGCGAAGCGGGGATCCGTCTCGAAGGGATTATGGACTGCGTAGTGGGATAGGTACAGGAAGAACGGCTGCCCGGCGGCGACGGCCGTATCAAGCTGAGCCTTCGCTTCCAGCGTCAGGGCCTCCGTCAGGAAGGTATCTGTCCCGTGGTATTTTTCCAGGCCGGGGACCGCCCGGGAGCGCGTACCGCGGATCAGTCCATATCCGTTCTCTCCGAAATAGCTGCCCGGCTCGCCGATGGAAGATCCGGCGACATTGACGTCGAAGCCCAGATTCTCCGGCCGTTCCCCTTCGCTGCCGAAGGGCCCGAAATGACCCTTGCCCACGTGGATGGTCCGGTAGCCGACGGCCTGCAGGATCCGGGGGAGCGTCCAATCCGAACTGCGGAGACCCTCCCAGTTCCAGTCATACGGCCCGTAGTCGTCCCGGTTGTTGCTTTCGCTACGGATCCAGTTCGTGACCCGGTGCCGGGCTGCATCCTGACCGGTCATCAGGGACGCCCGGGAAGGGGAACTGACCCCCTGGGCATAGAACTGGGAGAAACGCGTGCCCTGCTTGGCGAGCCGCTCCATGTTCGGCGTCCGATAGCGTTCGTTGAGGGGGTAACGGACCGGCTTCCCGGCTCCATCGGTCAGGAAGGGAACGGAGGTGTCCATCATCCCCATGTCGTCCACCAGGAAGAGGACGATGTTGGGCCTCTCCTGCGCCCAGGCGCCGGTGGCCGCAGCCAGCAGGCCGAGGGATAGCAGCGAACGGCGTTTCATGAAAAAAGCGAGACGCTTTATTTCTCGATCTGGAGGCAGTACGAATAGCCCAGACTCTTCAGGATGGGGAATTCGTGGGAGATCACCGTCTGCTTGAAGCGCTCGAAATTCTTGACTTCAGGCTGGCACCAGGCCACCTCGCTGAGGGCCAGCAGGCGCGGCAGGAGCATGTATTCCAGCTGCTGCGGGGTGGGAATGTATTCGGTCCAGAGATTGGCCTGGGCGCCGAGCACGTGGTGCTGGTTCTCCGGAGCGATCTGGTCGGTCGGCTCCAGTTCGTATACCTTTTCTATCGGAAGATAGCCGCCGATGGCGAGGGGCTCATGAATCTTGTCCTCGGCCTGATAATAGTCAAGGTAGCAGTGGCTGTTGGGGGTCATGATGACGTCGAAACCGGCCTGGGCGGCCTGGATGCCACCTTTCGCACCCCGCCAGGACATCACGGTCGCACCGGGCTCGAGTTTGCCTTCGAGGATCTCGTCCCAGCCGATGATCTTCTTTCCCTTCTTCTCCAGGAACTTCTGCATCCGGTAGGTCACATAGTTCTGCAGGTGCTGCTCGGCGGTGCCATGCTCGTCGTCCTTGAGCCCCAGTTCCTTGATCTTGGCCTGGCACTCGGGGCTGTTCTTCCACTCATCCTTGGGACATTCGTCGCCGCCGATATGGAAGTATTCCGACGGGAAGAGATCCGCCACTTCGTCCAGGACATTCTCCAGGAAGACCATCGTCTCTTCCTTGCCGACGTTGAGGACCTGTTTCGCGATACCCCAGGTCGTGCGCACCTCGTAGGGACCCGTGCCGCAGCCGAGCTCCGGATACGTGGCCAGCGCCGCTACCATGTGGCCGGGCAGGTCAATTTCGGGAATGACGGTGATGCCGAGTTCATCTGCATAAGCGATAATGTCCCGGATCTGGTCCTGGGTGTAGTAGCCGCCGTAGCGGACGCCGTCGTTGCTCTCCCAGTCCTTGCCGATCATGGTGCCGTTGCGGAAGGCGCCGATCTCGGTCAGCTCGGGATAACGCTTGAGCTCGATCCTCCAGCCCTGGTCTTCGGTCAGATGCCAGTGGAAACGGTTGAGCTTGTACATCGCCATCACGTCGAGGTACTTCTTCACCTCCGCGACGCTGAAGAAATGGCGGCAGCAGTCGAGGTGCGCGCCCCGGTATCCGAAGCGCGGCGCATCCTTGATGATGACGGCGGGCAGATTCCATTTTACCTTGTCGGAGGCCGGTTTGGAGCCGTAGATCTCGACGGGCAGCATCTGCTTGATCGTCTGGATGGCATAGAGGAATCCATAGCGGTCCGAAGCGGCGACGGTGACGGCTTTCTTGCCGACGTTGATCCTGTATTCACCGCTCTTCAGGGACGGGTCTCCGTAGAAGGCGAATCCCTTGGCGGTGCCGTTCTGGACGGTCTTGGCGATGCCGATGGGCGTGGCGAACGAACTGGTCTTGCCGCTGATCTTGGACAGCTGGATGGCAAAGCCTCGGATGGCCCGCTGGCTGAAGGGATCGACGGACGGGTCGCAGTTGAACTGGGCGCCGCGCGCCTTGAAACTGCCCTTCTGCATCTCCACGCTCTGCGGGTAGGGGATGACATGGAGGGGTTCGCTCTCTTTGGCGATGAGACCGACGGCGGCCATCAAGGCTACGCAGACGGCAAGGAATCTCTTGGAACGCATATCTGTGTTTGAATGTTATAGTCCGGAGACAAAAATAGGAAAATCGTTTCAATAAAGGAAGAGTCCCAGCACGGCGCCGGCCAGGAGAATGACGACCGGATCGGCCTTGAATCGCCAGGAAGCGACAAAGGCCGCGGCGAACAGCGCCCAGCTCTTCCAGTCGGGGAAGTTCTCCCGGATCAGGGTGAAGGCCGGGGTCCCGCCGCCGAGCGAGATGCGAAAGATCATAACGAGGGCGGCCGCGCCGATCAGACCGACCACCGCCGGCCGCAAGGCGCTCATCGCCCCTTTGAAAAGGGTGTTTTCGTGGAACTTGGCGTAGGCTTTGGCAATGGCCAGCACGATCAGGAAGGAGGGGAGGACGATGGCGAGCGAGGCAATCAGGGAACCGGTCACGGACAGCGCCTGGCCGTATCCTGCCGCCCGCATCACCTCATAGCCCACGTAGGTCGAGCAGTTGAGTCCGACTGGGCCGGGGGTCATCTGGGAGATGGCGACGATGTCGATGAAGGTCTCTTCGGTAATCCAGGCCTTGCCGAACACCACCTGCGCCTGTATCAGGGACATGATGGCGTAGCCGCCGCCGAAGGTGAACATCCCGATGACGAAGAAGGTCCAGAAGATTTCGAGGAGGAGCAGGGTCAAGTCCATCAGCGCGTCCTCCTTTCTTTCCAGGCCGTCAGCGCGACGGCCAGTACGATGAGCGTGAGCAGGATCCAGATGGGGGAGACCTTGAGCAGGGCGACCAGCGCCAGGGTCACGACGGCGATGGCCCATTGCCACCAGTTCCGGCAATTGGTCTTCGAGAGCTTGAGCGTATAGGCCGCGATGATGGCGACCGAGACGGGACGCACGCCCTGGAGGATCTTGTATACGATGGGACTGTCCTTGAAATTGGTAGCCAGCATCGCGATCAGCAGGATGATCAGGAAGGGCGGGGTGATGCTGCCCAGGGTGGCCACGATGCTGCCCTTGACGCCGCGCAGCTTGTATCCGGCAAAGATGGCCATGTTGACCGTGAGCAGGCCCGGAGCCCCCTGCGCGATGGCCACGATGTCAGGAAGTTCCTCATCGCTGATCCAGCCCCGCTTGCTCATTTCGTTCTGGATCGCGGGCACCATCATATAGCCTCCGCCGATGGTGAAAGCACCGATTTTGGCGAAAACGGCGAAGATTTTTGCAAGTGAGATTTGACTGTCCATAAAGCGGGAAAACAAATTTACGGATTTCTCTAAAAAAAATCCCAAAAAGTTTGGGAAGAAAGAAAAAGTCCTTATCT
>JAFPVJ010000006.1 GCA_017400135.1 Bacteroidales bacterium | reverse complement strand
GGTCTGCTGGGTGGAAAGGTGTTGGGGCGCCACTTCGGCCACTGGGCCGAAATCCTCGGCGGTCTGGTGCTGATCGGGATCGGAGTTTCGTTTTTGATCTGAACGGATGAGGCGGGATAAACTGGCAGGGCATCTGGCTGTCGCGGCGACCTACACGATCTTCGGGCTGAACCTGATCTTCTGCAAGGATATCGCGAATGCGGAGGCCGTCCCGCCCATCGTCCTGTTTACGCTGCGGGCCGCGGGTGCCAGCGCGCTGTTCTGGCTGATCTCGCTGTTCCTGCCCGGGGAACGGATCGCACGGGGGGATATGGGCCTGATCGTGCTGGCTTCCTTCACGGGTCTTTTCGTCCCGCAGATGACCTTCCTTTCTGCCATCACGATGGCCACGCCACTCGACACGGGCATCCTTGGGACGCTCGGGCCCATCTTCACGATGTTCTTCGCTTTTTTCTTCCTGAAGGAGCCGATCACCTTCAAGAAGGCCGGGGGCGTCGCGCTCAGTTTTGCGGGCGTGCTCCTACTGGTGCTCAATTCTGTCCATGCGGCCGGCCCGGCCTCCACGACCCCGATGGGTTTCGCGCTCCTGCTGCTCAACAGCCTCAGCTTCGCGCTGTACCTCGGGGCCTTCCGGCCACTGATCTCGCGCTATTCCGTCGTGACCTTCATGAAATGGATGTTTCTCTTTTCGCCGCTGATGGCGCTGCCTTTCTCTTTGAAGGGGCTTCTGGCCTTGGACTTCGGCGCGATTCCTCCGAAGGTCGGCTGGGAGATAGGATACCTGATCTTCTTCGCCACCTTCGTGGCCTATTTCCTCATCCCCTTCGGTCAGAAACGCATCCGTCCCACCCTGGTCAGCCTGTACACTTACCTCCAGCCCGTCATCGCCGCCATCATCAGCGTCTGGATCGGCATGGACACCCTTTCCTGGCAGAAGATCCTCTCCGCCTTCCTGATCGTCGCCGGCGTCATCCTGGTCAGCCGCAGCCGCGCGGCGGGGTAGGACTCAGGTTGTCTTGCCGAACCGCCAGGCTTTGAGGCTTTCGAAGCTTTCCTCGTCCTCCCGTTCCCATTCCCGAAGGTCGGTGGTGTAAAACCGGTATTGCTTCTGAAGGTCGCTCCCTTCGTAGCAGCATGCCAGGAACTTGTCTCTTTGAGTCAGCCGGACGCATTCACGATGCATGGTAAGAAAACGGTTGAACAGAGGAAGAACGGGAAAACAACAGTCGTCGCCATCGATCCAAAGCAAGTCCGAGCAGTCGGTGCAGACTTCCGCCGCCTTGCTGAACTCGATGTAGGCTTCCCTGAGGCGGCCATGATACAGGAAGAATTTCGCGAAGGCCTCATGGGCGCGGCTCTGGGCCAGGAGCCATTCCACCTCATCCTTCCCCTCTTCATCGAGGGATTCCAGCCGGGCGATTCGCTGCCGGTAATACTCGGCCAAGTCCCTCTTTTCCATGATCGGCTACACCCAGATCGACCTGGTGATTGTCAAGTACCACTTTGAGGTCGGTGCGGGGAAGGAGAATTTCGAGTGGGCGTTAGCCGCTACAGCATCTTCTTCCGGCGGAAGATGACCCAGAGGCCGATGATGAGCATCAGCATCAGGCCGAGGATGGCGAGCCAGGCCCACCAGTACTCGGCGATGGGGAGCTTGACGTTCATGCCGTAGAAACTGGCCACGAGCGTCGCAGGCATCAGGAGCAGGGAGATGAAGGTGAAGATCTTCATGATGTTGTTCTGATCCAGGTTGATCAGACCGACCACGGTGTCCTGCAGGTATTCCAGACGCTCGAAGGTGAAGTTGGTGTGGTTGATCAGGGACGAGATGTCCTGCAAAAGGACAGAAAGCCGCCCCTCCAGCTCCTCCGGGAAACGGTCGCTCTTCAGGATGTTGGAGATCAGACGCTGCTTGTCGACCACGTTCTCGCGGACGAGCATCGCATTTTCCTGCAACTGGTTGATGTCCAGGAGGAAGTCTTCGTTGATATCTTCCTTCTGGTTGATGCGCTTGCTGAACTGGGCGGTGTCCTTGGACATCAGCTCGATGATGTCGGCGTCCAGGTCCACGCGCTGGTCCATGATGGTGACGAACAGGTAGTAGCCGTTCTTGAACTGGGCCGGGCGGGCCAGCAAGCGGCGCTGCAGGCTGGTGAAGCTGCGCAGCGGGATCTCTCTCAGGGTGGTCAGGATCCCGTCCACCAGGGTGAACGACACGGGATCCTGGACGAGCTCGTCACTCTCCGGGGAAATGAAGTTGGTATTGGCGAAAATGGCGTCGTGGGACTCGGAGAAACGGGAGGAACTCTCGATCTCTTCGGCTTGGGCGCGACTCTGGATTTCGGTACCGAGGAACATCTCGGTGGCTCTTTTCTCTTCGCCGCTGGGTTCGAGCAGGTCGATCCAAAGGACCGAATCCCGCTGCAGGCGGGCGAACTCCGTTTCGGACTGGGCGAAAACAATTTCGGAGCCAAGTCTGTAGAAAATGTTGATCATCTTTCCTTCCTGATTGTCCCGGCACTAAGTGCGTCGGAAGGGTTAAACTTACGGGTTAGCCGACGTTACGGAGAAGTCAGCCCGCAAATATAGAAATTATTTTTTATTCCCTCTTGCCAATCCGCTCATTTTTCGTATATTTGCACGCTTTTTTCGGGGGCGCGCCCCCGGACAGGCACAAGACATAATGTTAAACCCCTAGTTTGTTAATCAAAAACAATTATGGCAGAAAACTTAGAACAAGAGACCAAGAAGGTTCTCAACGCGTCCATCGCTCCCGAGGAGTTCGACTGGGCGGCATTTGAAGGCGGAGACGTCTACGGCACCGAAAACAAGGAAGAGATCGAGGCTGCATACGGCCAGACCCTTTCCAAGGTCGTCGAAAATGAAGTGGTCGAAGGTGAGGTCACCTCGATCAACAAGCGCGAGGTCACCGTTTCCATCGGTGGCAAGAGCGAAGGCGTCATTAGCGCCCCCGAATTCCGTTACAATCCGGACCTGAAGGTCGGTGACAAGGTGGAAGTCTATGTCGAGAACGCCGAAGACAAGAAAGGCCAGCTCGTGATTTCCCACCGCAAGGCCCGCGCCCTCAAGTCCTGGGACCGTGTCAACGAGGCTTACAACAACAACGAGATTGTCAAGGGCTTCGTCAAGACCCGCACCAAGGGCGGCATGATCGTCGACGTGTTCGGCATCGAGGCTTTCCTCCCCGGTTCCCAGATCGACATCAAGCCCATCCGCGATTATGACGCGTACGTGAACCAGACCATCGACTTCAAGATCGTCAAGATCAATCAGGAGTTCCGCAACGTGGTCGTTTCCCACAAAGCCCTTCTCGAGGCCGAGCAGGAGCAGAAGAGAGCCGAGCTCATCAGCAAGCTCGAGAAAGGACAGGTCCTCGAAGGCACCGTCAAGAACATCACCAACTACGGCGTGTTCGTCGACCTGGGCGGCGTGGACGGTCTTATTCATATTACCGATCTCAGCTGGGGCCGCATCAACCACCCCGAAGAGGTCGTCACCCTCGATGAAAAGATCAAGGTCGTCGTCCTTGACTTCAACGAGCAGCAGAAGCGCATCGCC
This sequence comes from Bacteroidales bacterium, assembly GCA_017400135.1. Classification (GTDB taxonomy): domain Bacteria; phylum Bacteroidota; class Bacteroidia; order Bacteroidales; family UBA932; genus Cryptobacteroides. The sequence goes on along the minus strand of JAFPVJ010000006.1, from coordinate 13,968 downwards.
CTTGGCCTGAAGCAGCTGACCGCTCATCCTTGGGACAACCTTGACGCCAACCTCAAGGTCGGCGACACCGTGAAGGGTAAGGTCGTCCTCATCGCCGACTACGGCGCATTCGTGGAGGTCGAGCCCGGTGTCGAGGGTCTCATCCACGTCTCCGAGATGTCCTGGAGCCCCCGCCTCCACTCCGCTCAGGAATTCCTGAAGGTCGGTGACGAGGTCGAGGCCCAGATCCTCACCCTGGACCGCGAGAGCCGCAAGATGTCCCTCGGACTCAAGCAGCTCACCGCGAACCCTTGGGAGTCCATCCGCGAGAAGTATCCCGTCGGCAGCCAGCAGAAAGCGACTGTCCGCAACATCACCAACTTCGGCGTGTTCGCCGAGCTGGAGGACGGTGTCGAAGGTCTCATCCACATCAGCGACCTCAGCTGGAACAAGATCAAGCATCCTTCGGAGATGCTCGCTCCCGGCGATGTCATCGACGTGATGATCCTCGATTTCGACGAGCAGAACCACAAGCTCAGCCTGGGTCACAAGCAGACCCTGCCGAACCCTTGGGATCTGGTCGAGAAGAACTTCCCCGTCGGTTCCGTCGTGGAAGGCACCGTCGCCAATGTGACCGACAAGGGCGCCATCATCACCTTCGAAGGCTCCGAGGCCGAAGGCTTTGCCTACACCCGCGAGCTCGTCAAGGAGGATGGCAAGCAGGCCGTCGCCGGTGAGACGCTTCCGTTCAAGGTCATTGAGCTCCGCCGCAGCACCCGCCGCATCCTCGTTTCCCACGTGCGTACCTACGCCGAGGTGAAGGAAAAGGCCGTCGCCGCTGAGGCCGAGAACACCAAGAAGGCTGTCAAGAAGGTCAACGCCGCGGTCGAGAAGACCACCCTCGGCGACATCGACGCCCTGGCCGCCCTCAAGGAGAAACTCGAGAAAGGCGAATAATGAACTTCACGCTCAGGGTGCTGGGCACCGCTTCGGCGAAGCCCGTGCCCGACAGACATCAGAGCGCCCAGGTACTTTCCGTACACGGGCGCTTCTTTTTGATCGATTGCGGAGAGGCTGTCCAGCGGCAGCTTCTCCGTTACCGTGTGCCGATGATGAAGATCGATTCGATCTTTCTTTCCCACGTGCACGGCGATCACCTTTTCGGCCTGTTCCCCCTGCTCTCGACGATGGGGCTGCAGGCCCGTACGGCCCCGCTCAACATCTACGCGCCGGCGAACTTCGGACCCATCCTGAAGTTCTTCCTGTCCTATTTCGGGGAGGGACTGGCCTTCGAGATCCGGCACGTCGCGCTGGACATGAAGGCGCCGGAAGTGGTGTACAAGACCAAGAGCGTGGAGATCTCGGCTTTCCCGCTGGATCATAAGATCGATACCTTCGGGTTCCTTTTCCGGGAGAAGGAGCCGCCTTTCAACGTCCGCAAGGAATGCATTCCGGAGTATGGGCTGACGCTGACCGAGATCGGGACGCTCAAGCGGGGAGAGGACGTCGTCCGTGAAGACGGGACCGTGATTCCTGCCGCCGTGGCGGCGTACAAGCCCTACGTGCCGCGCTCGTATGCCTATTGCAGCGACACGAGGAGTTTCCCGGAGTTGGCGGAGTGGGTGAAGGGTGTCACGCTTCTGTACCACGAGGCGACCTATCCCGAGGAATTTGCCGACCAGGCCCGCCAGCGCCATCATTCGACGGCCGCCCAGGCCGCCCGCTGCGCCCTGGAAGCCGGCGCCGGGAAGTTGCTGCTGGGGCACTTTTCTTCCCGTCTCAAAGACCTGTCCCCGCTCCTCACCGAGGCGCAGGCCATCTTCCCCGACACCGTCCTTCTCAGCGACGGCGACCTCTTCGACCTGCCGCTTATCAAGCACTGACGCTGGTTACAGAAAGACGGCTGCAAGTTGCAGGGTGCATTCCCCGAAGGGTTAAATCCCTACACCCTGCAACATGTAGCCGTCTTTCTATTGTGCCTTAGCGGCAGCGGATGTCCAAGCCGTTGTCGGCGATGAAACGCATCACCTCCTGCGGGATGTCGGTGCAGAGGTAATCTGCGCCTAGCAGATAGGCCAGATGCGTGTCGGCGGTCTTTTCGCCGGGCCAGAGATTGACCAGCACGCCCTTCTCGTGAGCGTACTTGATGTCCGAACGGGAAGTCCCGCCCAGGTTCGCCGCCACGCGGTGAAGCCCCAGCATCTTGACGAGATCCACCGTTTCCTTCGAGCAGGGCTTGCCCGTGATCAGCATCACCTCGGCATCCGGATGGCGCTCCCGCAGATAGAGCAGGGGACGCGGGTCGAAGGACGAGAAGACATAGAGCGCATCGGCCGGTTTCGAGGCCATCACCTTCGCATAAACATCCTCGCAGTACTGTTGCATCAGCAGCAGGGGATAGTCCTTCTCATTGGTCTTCATCTCCCATTCCACATACAGGCCTTCGCAGTCCTTGAAGAAGGCCAGCAGGTCGTCCAGGAACAGTACCGGGCTGCCGCCCTTGGTCTTCAGCGTGCGGATATAGGGGGCCTGCGTCTGTTCGATGCGCCCGGTCCCGTCCGTCATGCGCTCCAGCGTATGGTCGTGCATGATGACGTACTGCCCGTCGGCGGTGATGTGGATGTCCGTCTCGAAGCCGTGGCAACCGGCCTCGTAGGTGGCCTTGAACGCAGCGAGGGTGTTCTCCTCCTGCTCAGCCCGTCCGCCCCGGTGGGCGAGGATGCGCGGCTGGGCGAAAAGTCCCGCCGCACAGAGCAGCGCGGCGAGACTCAGGATCCAATGTCTTCCCATGGTTATGCCTCCACGGCTTTGCGCGGCCGCAGCAGCACGAAGGCGCAGAGCGCCAGGTACGCCACGCATACCGCGATGACGGCGAGTGAACCGATCTGGGAGCCCATCTTGTCGGCGGTCAGGCCCATCAGCAGCGACACGACGCCACCGCCCACGATACCCATGACCATCAGACCGGAAATCTCATTGGCCTTGGCGGGCAAGTGATTGATGCCAAGGGAGATGATGACGGAGAACATGCTGGCGCCGAAGAAACCGATGATGCCCACGAGCGTCAGGATCAATCCCTTTCCCTGTGCGAAGAACAGCGCGGCGAGGGCGGCCGCCACGATGAGGATGGCCAGCTGGAAGAACTTGCGGTCGGCCATCTTACTGAGCAGGAAGGCCCCCACGAAGGCGCCGACGGTCTTGCAGATGAAATAGACGGTGATGCCGAGCTGGGCGTGGTCGGTATCCATGCCGCAGCGCTCGATCAGGAGCTTGGGCGTGATCACGTTGCAGCCCACGTCGAGACCCACGACGGTAAAGATGGCGAAGAAGCAGCAGAGGATGTAGTTCTCTCCCAGGAGCTTCAACAGATCGCCCAGGGAGGATCCTCCCTCGGCCGGGCTTTCCTCGATCCTGGTGAAGAGCAGCCAGGCGGAAGAGAGCAGGGTGATGATGGCGAAGGCCGGGAACATGTATTTCCAGGAACCGAACCAGGCCGCGCAGCCCAGGGCCAGATAAGGCGCGGCGCAGGCGGAAAGGGCCTTCAGCACCTGTCCGGTGGAGATGTAGCTGGACAGCGATCCCTTGCCGCTGACGACGTCGGAGAGCAGGGGATTGAGGGCCACCTGGATGATGGTGTTGCCGATGCCCAGCATGGCGCAGGCGATCAGGCAGGTCGTCAGGTTGTAGCTGAACAGGGGGATCAGCATGCCGATGAAGGTGATGACATTGCTGACCTGGACGGTCGCCTTGCGGCCGATCTTGTTCATCATCAGCGCGGTCGGGGCGCTCAGCAGCAGAAACCAGACGAAGATCGCCATCGGAATCATTCCGGCCAGCGTCTCGCTCAGCTGGAAGTCTTCCTTCACGTGGCTCGTCACGATACCGGCCACATCGCCGAATCCCATCACCACGAAGGCGAAGAGGACGGGCAGGATTGCAGTTTTCTTGTTCATAATTATGGGTGTGTTAAATCATTTGCTCTCTTTCTCCTGCCAGACGACGCGCTGGACCCGGTAGGGGAAGCGCTCCTTGAGCGTCGCGGCGTTGGGGCAAGACTCCTTGTGGATCTTGATGCCGTCGGTACGGGTCACGAAGCCGAAGACCTCGTCCCCGTAGCGGGGATTGCAGCAGGGCGCCATCTTGTATTCGAGGCCCTTCACGCCCTTGGCGTTGATGACCAGGATTTCGTCGTCGGACTTCCACTCCTTGTACGCTTCTGCCTTTTTCTCCTCCTCCCGCTCCGTCCGGTACACCAGCTGGCCCGGGTTGAGGATATAACTCTTGATCTCGTCCACGCCGATGGTGCCGTCGCCGACGGCCGCCATGAAGCTGATGACGGACGAGTACTTGAGATAATGCATGATGTCGTGCAGGAGGGCGTCCGGCAGGGTCAGTTTCCAGTTCTTGAGCCGGCGCTCCAGCAGTTCGCGGCCCTCGGCGGCCTTCTTGCGCACCTCGGCGTCCAGTTCCAGCTTGATCTTGGATCGGGCTTTGTGCGATACGACCCAGTTCAGCCAGTCTGCGTTGGGCTTCTGGTTCTTGCTGGTCAGGATCTCCACGACATCGCCGGTCTTGAGCTTCTCCTTGATGGAGGCCACCTTGCCGTTGATGCGGCCGCCGGTGCAGCGGCAGCCCAGGGTGGTGTGGATGGAGAAGGCGAAATCGAGGACGGAGGAGCCGACGGGCAGCATCTTCAGTTCCCCGGTGGGGGTGAAGACGAAGATATCCTTGGAAGGGGGTACGGGCAGGTCCTCATCCTTGGTCTCGAAAGGATGCTCCAGCCGGTAGCGGACCGTGCCCAGCCAGCTGGTCAGGGTGTCGTCTTTCTTGATGCCCTTGTAGGACCAGTGGGAGGCCAGTCCGTTCTCCGCGATGTCGTCCATCCGCTTGGTGCGGATCTGCACTTCCAGATAGGCTCCCTGCGCGTTCTTGACCGTGATGTGCAGGGACTCGTAGCCGTTGGGCTTGGGATTGGTCACCCAGTCGCGCAGGCGCTTCGTGTCCGGTTCGTATTCTTTCGTGACGTAGGAATAGACCTTCCAGCAGAGGTCCTGCTCGGTCTTGCGGTCCGCCTCGCAGTCGATGATGAAGCGGATGGCGAACACGTCGTAGACCTTCTCGAAGGGCACGTCCTGCTTCAGCATCTTGCGGTAGATCGAATAGGCGGTCTTGGTCCGGATCTTCAGCTTGTAGCGGATGCCGGCCTCGGACAGCTCTTTCTCCAGGGGCTTGATGAATTCGTTCATCAGCCGGGTGCGGTCCTTCTCCGTGGCCTTGAGCTTACGCGTGATGGCGCGGTACTGCTCCGGCTCGGCGAAACGGAAATAAATGTCCTCCATCTCGCTCTTGATGTTGTACAGGCCCAGCTGGTGGGCCAGCGGGATGTAGAGCATCAGGGTCTCGAGGATCTTCTGGTCTCGTGAGGCCTTGGGGAATATATGGAGGTTGCGCATCACCTCCAGCCGGTCCGCAATCTTGAGTACGGTCACGCGCGGGTCGGTGGAGTACTGGACGATGAGTTTCTTGTAATTCTCCGCCTCCAGGCGGGTGTCCTTGGGACGGATGGTGGCGATGTTGTTGAGGCCTTCCACCATCTTCAGGATCTCCTCCGGGAATCTGGAGATATCGACATCCTTGTGGAAACGGGTTGCCTCGTGGAGATAGACGGCCGCCAGGCACTCCACACCCAGGCCGATCTCGTCGGCGGCGATGCGCGCGACCCCGTCGGCATGCTCGATGAAGGGCCTGCCGTTGCTTCTCAGGTCGTCGCGCAACGCCTGGAAGGCGATGGCGCGGGCGTGTTGAACGATGTCGGCGTCGTACTCTGCCATATCCTATTTTTTCTTCTTTTCCGCGGCGCGCTTGTTGAGTTCGGACTGGAAGGCGCGCGCATTCTTTGAATGCCCATTGAGGTCTTTGGCGAACTTGTGGGTGCCGTCAAAGTCGGAACTGGCGCAGAAATACAGATAATCCCCTTCGGGGTTGAGAACCGCTTCGAGGCAGGCCTTGGTGGGGACGGCAATCGGTCCCGGAGGCAGTCCTGCGTATTTGTAGGTGTTGTAGGGGGACTCGACCTGGAGGTGCTTCAGCAGGATGCGGTTGGGCTCGTAGTCGAAGCAGTAGGCGACCGTCGGGTCGGCCTGGAGTTTCATCCCCTTCTTGAGTCGGTTGAGGTAGACGCCGGCGACCTTGGGCATCTCCGGCTCGTAGTTGGTCTCGCCCTTGACGATGGAGGCCAGGATGGAGGCCTGTTTGGGCGTGAGGCCCTGGGCCTTTGCCTTTTCGACGCGGTCGGCCGTCCAGAACTTGTCCCAGGTCTCTTTCTGCTTGTCCAGGACATCCTTCATCGTGGAGGTCCAGTACATCTCGTAGGTGTCGGGGAAGAAGAGGGAAAAAACGTTCTCCGGCGTGAAGCCGTAAGCCGAGAGCATCGCCTTGTCGTTCAGCGCCTTGATGACGTCCAGGGAGTCGATCATCAATTGCTTGCTGATCTTGGAGGCGAGGTCGGATTTCTTACGCAGGGTGCCGGAGAGCGTCAGACGGGCCGGGGTCTGCCAGCCGTTGTTGAGCATGCGCGCGACATAGACGCTCGTGTAGTCCGGCTTGATCAGGTAGCGGCCCGGCTGCAGGTTCTCGGCGACCTTCTTGGAGTTGAAGGCCCGGTTGAGACTGTAGGGACGCTTGACGCCCGCCTGTCCGATGAGGGTGCCGTAGACTTCGCCGATGCTCGTCTCCGGGCGGACGAATAGGACCGCCTCCTTGCGGAAATTGGGAATGCGGTTGTCGCTGAGCCAGCGCCATACCTTGGTGAAGAGCCCAAGCAGCACGACGGCTGCGATGAGACCGCCGATCAGCACTTTCCGGTCGATCTTATTCTTTTTCTTTCTGGCCATTTATTTCCGGAGTAAGATGGTATCACCCTCACGCAGGGTGTGCGAAGGGGCGAAACCGTTGAGTTTCTGAATGGATTTCTGCTTCACGCCGAAGCGCTGGCAGATGTCGCGCAGGGACTCGCCGTCCCGTTCGACGATGTATTTGTCGAGGCCCTTGCGGGTCTGGTTTTTCTTGGCCTGGAGATAGACCACCGTACCGGGGAGCAACTTCTCGTCCGAGGAGAGGTCATTGTAGCGCAGCAACTGCTTGTGGATGATGTTGTTCTCCTCCGCGATGATGCGATAGTCTTCCCCTTCCAGGGCATAGAGGAAGGGCACGCCGTTCTGCTTGTAGATCTTGCGGCCCATCTGGAAATGGAACACCTCGCGCAGTTCTTTCTCTTCCGCGACCACGGCTTCCTCCAGGGCGTTGGGGGATTCGGGAAGGACTTCCGGGACGGTTTCCACCGGCTTGGGATGCTGCCGGGCCTTCTTCGCTTCCTTTTCTGCTTTCTGGCGGGCCTTCTTTTCCGCTTTCGTTTCCTTATGGGCCGGAGTGGTCTTCTGCTCCGGCTTGGTCTGCTTGGGGAACAAGGCTCTGTCATCCAGCGGTTTATCCTTGTCGGAGGAGACCGTGGGAGACGCCTCGGCGCCCAGGTCCGCATACTTCCCGCCCGGCTCGAAATCCGACGGCTTGGCCTTGTCGAAGCGGCTCAGGTCGTAGTCCTCGATCAACTTGATCAGCTTGGCGGGGTAGGCGGGATCCGTGGCATAGCCGGCCTTCTTCAGGCCGTTCGCCCAGGCCTTGTAATCCGTGACCGGGAAGTCGAAAAGGAACTTGTAGCGGTCGCGGTAGCGCAGGAAGTCGGAGTGGTCGTGGAAGGAATCTATGTCGGCGTCATAGACACGGAAGCATTCGTCCTTCAGGTCGTCGTCGACCTTCATCGTCTTGCCCTTCCAGTCGTTGTGGCACTTGATGCCGAAATGGTTGTGCCCCTCCGCGGCGAGGGCCGAGAGGCCGTAGCGCGACTCCAGCAGGCCCTGGGAGAGGGTGATGCTGGCCGGCACGCCGCTGCGGTACATTTCCGTCACGGCCAGGGCGGCGAAGCGGTTCACGTAACGCTGCTGGGGGCTGATGTCCGCACGCAGCAGCACCGCCGCCACGAGGATCGAGGCAGCCAGGAACAACGGCTTCAGACCGGTCGACATTCTTTGCATCATACTGCGAATTTAACAAAAATCCAATACAATCACGCGTCCTTCCAGACTTTGAGGTATTGTTGCAACGCCCACATTTCGTCGCGGTATTTCGCCGCGGCGGTGAACTCCAGGGCGGCGGCCGCCGCCTTCATCTTGCGCTTGGCTTCCTCCACCATCTTTTCGACCTGGGGCCGGCTCATCGCGCGGATGACGGGATCCTGGAGCACGGCGGCCAGGTCGGCGCTGATGTAGCCGTCCACGTAGGCGCTGTTGCCTTCGCGCTTCGCGTCGTGGCCGAAACCGACGACGACGTTGCCGCGGCCCAGTTCGCTCGGGCTGGGCACGTAGGTCGGATCGTCCACCGAATTGGCGGCGCTGACCCGCCCGCTGGGCGAATTGGCCAGCACCGGGTTGACCTGGCGCCCGCGCATCTCTCCCATTTCGAAGGCCAGGATGTTGCTCCGGACCTCGACCTGCGTAGGCGTGATGTTGTGCAACTTGTTGTAAGCCATCTGCTTGGCGCGGCGGCGGTTGGTCTCCCGTATCGTTTCTTCCATGGACTGGGTGACCTGGTCGGCGTACATGATCACGAGGCCGTTGACGTTGCGCGCGGCGCGTCCGGCGGTCTGCGTCAGGGCCTTGGTCGTCCGGAGGAAACCCTCCTTGTCGGCATCCAGGATGGCCACCAGCGACACGGTCGGGATGTCCAGGCCCTCGCGGAGCAGGTTGACGCCGATCAGCACGTCGAAGAGTCCGTTCTTGAAGTCCTCGATGATTTCGACGCGCTCGGAGGTGTCCACGTCGGAGTGGATGTAGCGGCAGCGGATGCCGATCTTGGCCATGTATTCGTCCAGGTCCTCGGCCATGCGCTTGGTCAGGGTGGTCACGAGCGTGCGCTCGTCCCGTTCGGCTCGGGTACGGACCTCTTCGACCAGGTCGTCCACCTGGTGCTCGATGGGACGCACCTCGATGGGCGGGTCCAGGAGGCCGGTGGGCCGCACCACCTGTTCCACTACGAGACCTTCGGATTTCTCCAGCTCGTAGTCGGAAGGCGTGGCGCTGACGTAGACCTTCTGGCCCGTGATCGACTCGAATTCCTCGAAGGTCAGCGGGCGGTTGTCGGAGGCCGCCGGGAGGCGGAAACCGTACTCGACCAGCACGGACTTGCGGCTGTGGTCGCCGCCGAACATCGCGTGCACTTGCGGCAGCGTGACGTGACTCTCGTCGATGAAGGTGATGAAATCTTTCGGGAAATAATCGATCAGGCAGAACGGCCGCTGGCCGGGCTTGCGCCCGTCGAAATAGCGCGAGTAGTTCTCGATGCCGGGGCAGTAGCCCATTTCCTTAATCATCTCCAGGTCGTATTCCACCCGTTGTTTGAGGCGCTTGGCCTCGAGCGTTTTGCCGATGCTCTCGAAAAACTCCAGCTGCTTCACGAGGTCGTCCTGGATCTCGCTGACGGCCTTGATGCCGCGTTCCCGGGTGGTCACGAAGTTGCGGGCGGGGTAGATGTTGATCTCGTCCACGGACTCGATGCGGGCGCCCGTGACGGGGTCGATCACGCTGATCTCGTCCACCTCGTCTCCGAAGAATTCGATGCGGATCGCATCGTCGGAGCCGCTCAGATAGATATCCACCGTGTCCCCGCGCACGCGGAAGGTGCCCCGGGCGAATTCGGTCTCGGTCCGGGAATACAGGGCATCCACCAACTGGTACAGCAGACCCGTCAGGCTGCGCCGCTCGCCGCGCCGTACGACGGTGGTCTGGGCGTGGAAGTCTTCCGGGTTGCCGATGCCGTAGAGACAGGACACCGAGGAGACGACGATGACGTCCCGGCGCCCGCTCATCAGGGCGCTGGCGGCGCTCAAGCGCAGTTTTTCGACCTGGTCGTTGATGCTCAGGTCTTTTTCGATGTAGGTGTCGCTCGAGGGGATGTAGGCCTCGGGCTGGTAGTAGTCGTAATAGGAAACGAAGTACTCGACGGCGTTGTTGGGGAAGAAGGCTTTGAATTCGCCGTAGAGCTGGGCCGCCAGCGTCTTGTTGTGGCTCAGGACGAGCGCGGGCCGCTGGAGGCGTTCGATGACGTTGGCCATCGTGAAGGTCTTGCCGGATCCGGTGACGCCGAGCAGCGTGATGTCGCCCACGCCCTGGTCCAGGGCGCTGCAGAGCTGCTCGATCGCCTCGGGCTGGTCGCCGGAGGGCTTGTAGGAGGATTCTATCTTGAATTTCATCCGAAGAAGCGTTCTTCCAGCATCAGGCACAGGCAATGGTAGACCGGGAGGTGGAGCTCCTGGACCTTGAAGGTCTCGGTCGCGGGGACGTGGATGCAGACATCCGACAGGGCTCCGATCTTTCCGCCGGGGGCGCCGGTAAGGGAGATGACTTTGAGTCCGGTCGCACGGGCCGCGACGGCGGCATAGCGGACGTTGAGGCTGTTGCCGGAGGTGGTGATGGCCAGCAGCACGTCGCCGGGGCGGCCGTAACCGGCCACCTGCTGGGCAAAGACCAGCGCGGGGTCGCAGTCGTTATTCCAGGCCGTCCCGAGCGCGGTATGGGCGCTCAGCGCAAGCGCCGGCAGACCCTGCTGCAGGCCTTCGGCGAGGGCGTGTCCCATCTCGGGGTCAATGGCTTCGGCGGCTTCCCGGAACGAGGTGCTTACCGGCCGGGGCAGGCAGAAGGACTTCATCAGTTCGCCGACGATGTGCTCGGCGTCGGCCGCCGAACCGCCGTTGCCCGCGACGAGCAGCTGGCCGCCCGCGGCGTAAGAGGCCGCCAGGATTTCAAAGGCGCGCGCGATTTCCTCCCGTGCGATGGCGAGGATGGGGTAGCGGGCGATCAGGGTGTCGAGATGTCGGTATGCGTTGTGTGTCATAAGGCAGGGGGAATGGAGTCAAGTTGCATTTTGAGGGTGCCGCCTCGAAGCAGATCGCGGTGCGTGATCCGGGCGCCTTCGACCGGACGGCCGCGGAAGGTGCAGGAGCGGATGTATACGTTCTCGCGGGCGGCGTCGGCATCAATGACGAGTCGCTTACCGCGGGGCAGGCGCAGGACCGCGCGACGGAATTTGGGCGCATTCAAGTAATAGAAGTCTTGGCCGGCGTTGGGGAAGAGGCCGAGGGCGCAGAAGGCGTACCAGGAGCCCATGGAGCCGGTGTCTTCGTTGTCGGGATAGCCCTTGAGGGAAAACTTCTCGTTCATCAGCTTGTGCGCCCAGAAGGAGGAAAGGTCCGGCCGGCCCGCGTCCGTGAAGGCGCGCAGGGTGAGAAAGCCGGGCTCGTTGTCGTATTCGGTGAGCTTGTGCTCGTAGCCGTAGTTGAGGCGCTCCACGAAGGCTTCGGGACCGCCCATCAGTTCGATCAGCCGAGGCATATCGTGCGGCACGTAATAGCTGTAGGTCCAGGTCTTGCCCTCGTAGAAGGGGGAGACCCAGGAGCCATTCCATTTCGCAGGATCGAGGAAGACGAAACTGCTGTCGGCGCGTCGGGCGTCGATGAAACCTTTATAGCCGTGGCTCTCGAGGTCGGGGTTCCAGAGGTTGATCCAGCCTTGGCTGCGCTCCAGATACCTTTGGGCATCTTCGGCGTGTCCCAGGCCTTCGGCCATCTGCGCCGCGCACCAGTCGTTATAGGCGAATTCGAGCGTCTGCGAGGAGCTCATCAGGCAGGCGGGGATCCAACCCAGTTCCTTGTAGCGCAGGTGGGCACTGTCGTCCCCGTCCTGTTCGTGGCCCAGACGCTGGGAGTCAGCGTCGTGCTTGACGATGGCGTATGCCCGCTCCCAGTCGATGCCGGGGATGCCCTTGGCGAATCCGTCGGCGAGCAGGCAGTCCACATTGTTGCCGCCCTGGTCCGACTTACGGTCGGTGCCTGCGACAAAGGAATCCCACACCCCGCCCCGCGTCTCGAAGCGTTCGATCAGGGCCAAGACGTTGTCGCGATAGGCGTCTTCATCGAGGAGTGTCAGCAGGGGATAGACGGTGCGGAAGGTGTCCCAGTAGGCGTAATTGTCGTCCCAGTAGGGCTTGATAGGTGCTCCGGCGGCGTCCTGGCGGACGGGCTTGCCTTCGATCAATCGTTGGGCCATTTGCCGGTTGACCTGCACCCCCGGGCGGTCCAGGCTGCGGTCGTGGGCGAAGGTGAAGAAGCGGTACAGGCCGCTGTAGAAGATGGTGCGATCCTCGTCGCTGAGGGCATCTACCTGTATGGTCGCGAGTTTGCGGTCCCAAGCCTTTCGCGCGTTGTCTCGGACGGCTTCGAAGTCCCAGTCCGGGATCTCGGCATCCAGCAGGGCCTCGGCCTGTTCGTAGCCGACGAAGGAGGTCGCGAGTTTGATAAGGACGGTTTCGCCTTCCTCCGTGGCAAAGGTGCAATAGGAACCGACATGGTCGTTGCAGCCGGGGATGGCTTTGATCTCTGTCTGTCCGGGGTAGCGTCCGTAATTGAAGGCCAGGTCGTGATGGGGAAGGTCGAGGGTTGCCTGGCCGGCCGCCGCGATGCCCTTGCGCTCCTTGGAGCCGTATTCTTCGGCAGACCAGCTGCCGTATTCCGTCCAGTCTGTCTTATCGATCTTGGCGACGCACCAGAGCGCATGGGGCTGCTCCGGCCAGCCGCCGATCATCTCGATGCGCATCCGGATGACCCCGGCTACCGGATCGATCTCCGACGCACCGCTGATGACGGTCTTGGCTGCCTTGGGGAAGATGTCTCCGGCGATGGAATGGATGGCGTCAAAGACGACACTGGACTGCTCCGAAGCCGGATAAGTCAGCCGGTACATCGCGCTGTAATGGGCCGGGGAGACCTCCACCGTGATGCCGTAGCGCTCCAGCCGCGTGGCGAAAAGATAGGGCTTGGTGACCAGGTCCTGGTGCTCCGATTCGTGGGCCAGCAGATCCGTTTCCAGCCCCGTCTGCGGCGAAATGAGGAAATTGCCGTAGGTCGGCCAGCCCGTCCCGCTGACGTGCAGCTGCCCGAATCCCCGGATCGGCTCCTTCGGCTTATACCCGTCCGAAGTCCCCTTGTTGCTCTGCGGCGAAGGATTGATACTCCCGTAAGGCAGCATCGGCCCTATCACGCAATTCGACGCTCCCTTGTCAATGACTCCCACGCTCGTATCCACGAAATCCGCATAATGCACCCGCCGTCCCGGAAACAGGACGGCAAGGCACAGGAAAAGGACAGGCAGGAGGTTCATGGGAACAATTATCGCAAACAAAAACGAAGATAATCAATATTTCCCGAACCGCAAGTACAAAAATAGCTGATACCTTCCCCAAAAGACTATCAGTGATACCCTATAGCAGGCTCCTGGACAATTCTCCAGAACCTTTCTGCTCCCGTTGGCGTCGTAGGTGAAGGACTTGTCCCCGGCTTCGGTTCCCGTGGCGTGGGCATCGCTCAGAGAGGTCATCCGGTTTCCGTCGTGGTTGAACGATAGAATGTTCTCCAGGCCGGAGTTCCCGTATCTTTTCAGATCGTTTACTCCTCGAAACACACTGGATGGAACACTACCTGAAATACAATCCTAATCTATAGAGGATAGATACAAATGGTGGCAAGGAAGATACCTTGCCACCATTTACGGATTTACTCAAACCTGTCGTTTGGATTATATGGATAGATTGCCCAATAAGACCTATCAGTCTGCCCCGATCTTATAATTGAACCGGATCTGACAGTTTGGATTGAGTCACGAACCGACTCTAAAGAATCGCTATTATCACAGTAAAAGAATTCAATAGTCTTATCCCAAAGCCCTCGAACGATACGAGTAACACCATTATCCTTACTTATCAAGATAACCTTCAATCTTTCCATGTCAGAGAATAACGGAGTAATTACTGAATCAGCAATCCAATCTTGCGGAACGTTGTCATGTGGTTTTCTTTTATAGACACAGAGCAAACCTGTCCTTGCAT
>JAFPVJ010000005.1 GCA_017400135.1 Bacteroidales bacterium | reverse complement strand
TAAAAGTGGATGCTTCGCCGTTTAGATATCTCTTAACGGCGGATAGTCTTTCCTCAATACTGTGTTTACTCATAATAATGACCTCCAAAAGTTTTTGTCTAACTTTTGGGGGTCATGTCAGTGTCCGGGGGTGGACACGCCTCTCAGAGTCCCTCTACCACCGGCGTAAAACAACAGTGCGACGAACTTTGTGAAAAGTCCGCCGCACTGTTGCTTAAATAGGATGGCTACTGCGCCGTGATGGTCAGGTTCGGCGAGGCGTGCGCCATGTCGAGGACGATTTTGTACGTGCCGCCCTTCTCGACCTTGACGTTGCCGGCGTTGATGCAGTTCAGGTCGGCCGGGTCATCACCCAGGGAATAATCCCAATTACCGTTGAACCGCACCTTGAATTCGGCATTGTCCTCCAAGGCAATCGTGCCGACATAGGTCAGCGTCTCCCGGTCGAACGTCATCTCGACGTCGTCGCTCCAGCCGTTGAACGAGCCGATCAGGCCGACCTTCGTAATCTCGAAAGCCGTGGCAGTCGCGGCCTCCATGTCGACATTGAACCAATAGGTGCCGTTGGGTAAGGTCAGGTTGTCACCGGCACCGACGGCGAGGGTCCAATTGAGCCCGTCAGCCATAGCCATGCCGGTCCAGCTGCCGTCATGGACGAACTTGAAGCCGTAGGTCATGTTGTACATGGTCAGGGGACCCTGGAACTTGCCGCTGAAGTCACCGCGCAGTTTCGGGTCGTTGGCGCCGTCCCAGCTGTGGCCGGAATAGTCACCCGCGACGACCAGACGGTCGCCCCACTTCGGCTTGTCGCTTTCGCCGGTCTTGGTGAGGACGGCATGGTAAGGCGTCGTGGCCAGGAAAAGCTCGATATCATAGAAGCCGGGATCGGTGTCGGCGATGTTGCCGCCGTCCTGGACGAGGTTGTCCACCGCGCCGCCGACATTGACGGCCCAGTCGCTGTTCATGCGGAACTTCCATTGGCCGCCGGCCGGGATCTCAGCGTTGCGGAGTACCCAGCTGTCGCTTCCGGCATCGTAAGTCATCAGGTAATTCTCGTCCGTGCCCCAGCCGGTGAAGCTGCCGACGACCTCGACGGTATTGATCAAGGTTGCCGTGCCCTTCATCTCGGTCAGGTCGAGCGTGAGCTTGTAGTAGCCGTTAGGCAACTTGATGTTGGCGCCGCCGCTGGTCACGAGGTTGTCCAGGGTTCCGGCATATTCAGCGCTCCAATCCAGCTTCGGGGTGAATTTGAACTCAACATTCGCGTCATCAGGATTGACCATGTTGAGGAAGCCCTCGTAGTGGCCCTCGCCGTCACCGTTCAGTCGCGGTGCGGAGGCGGGATTCCATCCCTGGTGGCTGCCGGTCACGCCGACGGACTCCGGGAAGGAGAGGTTGATGAACTTGACCGTGTACGGGTGCTTGTTCATATCGAGCTGGATCTTGTAGTTGCCTTCGTTGGAGGTGTTGAAGTTGCCGCCGCCGCCGTTGACACCGTACGTATCATCGATGGAGAAGTCCCAGTCGTTGTTGAGACGGAACTTGTATTCGCCGGGCACGAGGGCCGTCTCCACGGTAAAGACGTTGGTTTGCTCGTTCCAGGTCATCGGGATCTCATCGCCCCAGCCGCCCACGGCCGTGCCGATGATGCCGACGCTGGCGATGCTGACCATCGAAATCGTGTTGAACTTCTTGTTGAGCTTGATGACATACTTGCCCGAAGGGACCTTGATGTTGTCGGAGACACCGACGGTGCCCTCGGCGCTCACATACACGCCGTCCTTGCCGCCGACGGTCACTTTGCCGCCAAAATCGCCGCCCCAGTCGGGAATGACGCAGAACTTGAATTCCACGTCGCTGTTGTCGGCGGTCGTGAGGTTCACGATGCCCTCATAGTAGCCCTTGACCTTGGAGGACAGGGCGATGGTCGGAGCCGTCTTGGGATCCCAGCCCTGGTGGCTTCCGGGAATGTAGAGCACCTCCGGGAATGTGGACACGTAGGTCTTGACGGTCATCTCGGCGGCCGCGGCCTCCACGCCGTTGGGCAAGGACTCGCAGACGGCCTCCACGATGAACTTGACGGGCACTTCGGCATCCTCTGCACCGCCGGCTGCGATGACAGCCTCGTTGAGCTCGTCAACCGTGGTGCTGTAGGAGGTCTCGGTAAGACCTTCTTTGAGAAGCACGGGCTCGCCGTCACCGACGACCATATAGACATTGTAGGTTACTTCCTCGCCGAACACGAGACGGGCGGGGCTCCAGGTCAGGAGTGCCACTTCCCCTGTGGGATTGGCAGGGTCGAGCTCGACGGCATCGGATATCACGCTGACTTCGGGAGCCACACCGTCACCATAGGCATACACGTTGACGGAGAGAGAGTTGGACTTATAGACGGTGCCGTCGTTCGTCACGCGTACGTAGAACGTAAGAGGGAACGTGTCGTTCTCAGGCAGGTCGTTGAAGCTGGACAGGACCAGGTCGCGGAAAGCGGCCTTGCCAGTCTTATAATAGGTGTCATGCCCGTTCGAAAGGGAAACGGGGGATTCGCCGTGCTCCATGAAGAACTCATAGTTGAGCCCTGCGGGGAGGTTGCGGTATGCAGTCCAGACGAAAACGATGTCCTCATCGGTTGTACCGGTGGTAAGGAGGATGTCGCCATGGGCCTGGAGTTCGGGAGCAACGGGTGCAGTGGAGAAAACGTCTTCCGGCTGGGGCACCTGGCAGGCCGCAAAGGCGAGGCACAGGGCAGCGGTTGAAACGAAACTGAGTATCTTTTTCATGTCCGTTCTTCGTTTTTACTGTTTTTCCATGACCAGGACGAAAGGAGTCCGGTTGGCATAGAGTTTCATGATGTATGTACCGTCGCCGGGGACGTTCATGTCGGCGCCGCCGTCTTCGAGTTCGAAGCCGTTCTCAACGTCGTCACTGGCCTTGGTCGCGGTGCCGAGATTCTTGCCCCAGCCGTGGTCGAAGCGGATGAGGAAGCCGTTGTTGCCGCCGGAGAAGGTGGCGGGACCCGCGTTCCAGACATTTTCGACGCAATCGTAGACAAAGTCGACATCGGTATTCCAGCCGCTCTCGGCGAAGTTGCCGATAAGGCTGACAGAGTCATATCCCATAGCGGATATTTTCTTGTCCTTGAGGTTGACGGTGAGGTGGTAGATGTTCTTGGCCGTCGTGCCGAACTGGAAGTTCTGATCGTTGTTCTCAGGGCACTCCCAAGAAGGTGTAAGCCCGCTGTATCCCCAGTAATCGCCCGCCCAGGCACGCTGGGAAAGGATCTTGAAGCCCTGGTCTTCACCGGGGGTGATGGTGCCGCCGGCGAGATAGTCGATCATGATGCTGTAGATCTTGGTGCCGCCGCCGGTCTCCCAGAATTGGGGAGCGTTTGCGACATCCCAGCCGTTCTGGAACTGTCCGCAGATGTAGAGGAAGTTGAGCTTGGCCTTGAAGGTCTTCACGTTGAAAGACACGGTGTTGGCCGATTTGACGGCATTGATGTCCGTGTCGGCGACGGTGGCTTCGACAGACGCGCTGACATCAGCGGCTTCATTGGCCTTGACCCCGAGGCTGTTTACCACGATGCCGTTGAGGTCGGCCTTCGTGATGGTCAGGGAATTGGTCTTGGACGTACCGACGAGGGCCTTGTTTCCATTGCCTTCGAGGTAGACGCTGTAGGCTATCGACACGGGAGCGCCGAAGTCCGCCGGAGTCCACAGGAAGGTAACGCTTTCCGTATTGTTGGTATTGTCGACAATGATATCGTTCATTTCCTGCAGTCGCGGTGCTACGAAGTCCTTCTCGGCTGCAAGACGGGTCTGGCCGACGACGACGGTGTCGGAAGGACCGGATGCTCCTCCGAATTCGTAGATGTCGCAGGAAGAGAAGCAAAGCAGCGCGGCAGCGAATGCTATATAGAATGCTTTTTTCATAACTGTCATAATTTGAAGGATCAATAGCCCGTGTTCTGGACGATTTTCCCATTGGCTTCGATGTCAGACTCGTTGATGGGGAAGAGGCAACGCCAGGCCGGCAGGTTGACCTTGCCGTCCTTGATTCCGCCCTTATAGGGCCAGGGGAAGGACATGGCGGTGTAGTAGCCATAACGGATGAGGTCGGTGCGGCGGTGGCCTTCGAGCATCAGCTCGCGGGCGCGCTCGTCGAGCAGCCAGTCGAGGGTGAGGGCATCGTCGGCAGGCATCTGGACGCCGGCACGGTCGCGCAGGGCCTTGATGTAATTCTTGGCCTCAGCCGAACTGACCACTCCGCCGTTCAGGCGGGCGTCAGCCTCGGCATAGATCAGGTACATCTCGGCGAGACGGAAGATGGGGAAGTCCATCGAAGAGAAAGACTGGGTATTGACAGTGCCGTTGGAGAAGCGTCCGCTGAATTTCCAGCACCTCCAGCCGGTCTCGGTCTTGGTGTTGTCGAAGTCCTTGAGACCCTGGTTGTAGAAGAACGCGCGCTTGTCGGAACGCTCACGGTCGTAGCCGAGGCCGGTTCCATCCCAATTAACGCCGTTGAGTTTGAAGATGCTCACGAATTCGTCGGAGCAGTGGTAACCGTTCCAAGTCTCAGGGACGACGGGGCCGTCGAGGCCGAGCATCTGGCCGACTTTGATGCGGTCATCGTCAAAGAAGGCGCTTGCAAGGGTGGTCGTGCCGCCCCAGCTCTGTGCATGGTCGCGGTCGTAATCGATGGCGAAGATGAACTCATCTTCTGCGGCACCGGTCTCGGTGTTGTCCTGCATGAAGAGCTCTTCGTAGACGGGATGGATCTTGTAACCCATGCCGATGACCTTGGAGGCCATGTCCTTGGCGTCCTGCCAACGGGCGGTGCCGGTGTAGACCTCGGCATTGAGGTACATCCTGGCAAGGAGGGCCGCAACGGAGCCCTGCGTCGGGCGGGGGTACTTGACTTCGCCCTTCTTGGGCATGTCGCTGTCGTCTTTCAGGAGGTCGATGCACTCTGTCTCAATCCATTTGAAGAGTTCTGCCCGCTGGATCTGGTCGGGCAGTTCGCCGCCGATGTTCTCCGGCATGGGGAAGGGGGGATTGCCGAACAGGTCCATCAGGGTATAGAAGAAGAGTGCCCTGTGGAAACGGGCTTCCGCCCTGTACTCGTGGATGGCATCCAGCATGGCGCCGTGGCCGCGGGCGTTAACCTTGTCGTCCTCGGTCTGGAGCAGGAACTCGTTCGCCAGGGCGATGCCTTTGAGGCAGCGGGTGTAAGCGATGTTGGAACCGGTGTTGGAGGACGTCCAAATGTTATAGCACAGGTCCGGTACATAGGGGTCACCGGTCCAGGTGCACTTGAAGGAGTCCGTGGTCATCTCCTGGAGATTGATGACCTGGCGGAGCAGCTCGCTCTGTCCGGCGTCTGGAGCCACGATGTCGGCGTTACCCGGGTCGGTCTGGCTCACGAAGATCCAGTAGGCGTTGATGTAGGTCAGGCCCTGGAGGTAGCTGTTCTCGCTGTCATATGCGGTCTCGGAAGTGGTGTCGGTCTCGTTGAGCGGAAGGGTGTCCAGGTCTTTGATGCAGGAAGTAAGGGTCAGGGCCGCCGCTGCGATGGCTAGTATGATGTATATCTTTTTCATATCCGTCCGTTTTTAGAAGTTGATACTGAGACGAATCGTGTAGAAGCGAGGGCGGGGGACGATGTTGTTGTCCACGCCGTTGCTGATGTTGTCGGTGGTGTAAAGCTCGGGATCCAGGCCGCTGTACTTGGTAAGAATGCAGACGTTCTGGACGGAAGCCGCGACGCGCATCGATTCGATGGCCTTCTTGAACTTGAAGGTGTAACCGAGGTTGATGTCGTCCACCTTGAAGAAGGAGGCGTCCTCGATCCACATGTTGGAGTAGTTCTGGTAATCACCGCTGACGTTCGTCCAATCCTTGATGAGGTAGGTGTTGACGAAGTTGTTGAGGTAACCCTTCGTGTGGTCGTCGCTGTTGGAAGAGGAGTAGCCCTTGCGCACGTTGTTGATGACGTAGTTGCCGGCTGAGCCGTGGGCGTTGACGCTGAAGTCCCAGTTGCGGTAGCTCAGGCGGGTGTTGAGACCGTAGTACATGCTGGGGATGGGGCTGTAGCCCGTCACGAAGCGGTCGGACTGGTTGATGATACCGTCGCCGTTGCGGTCCACGAGACCGTTCTGAATCGGCTTGCCGTCGGCGTCATAGAGCTGCTCGAACATGTAGAAGACGTTGGGAGACTGGCCCACGCGGTGCAGGGCGCTGTAGCCGTCGGTACCGCTGAGCTTGGGTCCGGTCTCGACGCCCTTGTAGCTGGCGGAAGTGCCGGCGGTGAGCTTGGTGATCCGGGTGTCCTGGAAGGTGACGTTGCCGCCGATGCTCCAGTGCCAGTCTTCGGTCTCTACGGGAATGGCGTTGAGGGTGAGTTCGACACCCTTGTTGACCATGGAGCCGATGTTCTGGACGAGGTAGTTGGTGAAGTTGCTTCCGAGAGGGACGCTGACGCTGTTCAGCAGGTCGGTGGTCTCACGGTAATAAGCCTCGACGGTACCGGTGATGCGGTCTTCGATGAAACCGAAATCGAGACCGGCGTTCCACGTGGTCGTGGTCTCCCATTTGATATTCGGGTTGTAACCCTGGGGCGCGAGGGCGTTCACGTTGACGCCGCCCATGTTGTACTGCATCCTGGGGTCGGTGGCCGCATAGTAGCGGGCGAGGTACTGGTAGTAGTCGTCACCGATATCCTGCTGACCGGTCTGGCCCCATCCGAGACGGAGCTTGAGGGCTGAAACGGAAGGAACCTGGGCGAGGAAGGCCTCGTTCTTGATGTTCCAGGCGAAAGCCGCGGACGGGAAGAGACCCCAGCGGTTCTTCTTGGAGAAGCGCGAAGTGGCGTCGTCACGGAGCGTGAAGGTGAAGAGATACTTCGAGGCGATGGAGTAATTGATACGTCCGAAGAAGGAGATCAGGTAGTACTCGCGGGCCGAGGTGGGGTTGATCTTGTACTCGTTGCCTTCGCTGAAGCGCTGCTCGTTGTTGTAGTAGTCGGTACCCTGCCAGCGGTAGTAGTTGTGCTGCCAGGAATAACCGGCCATGACATCGAGGTTGGAGTGCTTGAACTCATGGTTGTAGTCGGCGTAGAACTCGAGCAGGGTGTTGAGGTTGTAGTTGCCGGACAGGCTGGCGTAGTCACCGGTGGTGGCGGCCATCTTGTTGGCAAGGAAGGAACCGAGTTCGCGGTAATACTGACTGTGGCTGTCGGCGATATCGTAACCGAGGTTGAGGTTGAACCTGAGGTCCTCGAAACCATGCACGCGATAGTCGGCCTGGAAACTGCCGATGGAGCGGAGCAGGTCGCCGGTGTTGCTCACATCGTAGAGCAGCGACAGAGGGTTCACCGAAGACAGGGTGTTGGCGCTGCCGTCGGAGTTGTACCAGTTGGACAGCTTGCCGTCCTCACGGTAAACGGGCATCGTGGGGTTGAAAGCGATGGCGTTGCCGATGGCTCCGCTGTCTCCCCAGTTGAATTTGGAATAGATGCCCTTGAGGTTGACGTTGAGCTGGAGATGGTCGTCCAGGAACTTGGGCGCCAGGTTCAGGTCGGCGTTGTAGCGGGAAGCGTCACCCACCTTGAGGGTACCCTGGTCGTAGTTGTAGCCCAGGCTGAAGCGCACAGGGAGTTTCTTGCCGGCCATCACGCTTACGTTGTGGTCGGTGGTGAGACCGATGCGGTAGATCTCCTTCTGCCAGTCGGTGTCGGCGGTGCCGAGCAGGGAGGCTTTCTGGGGCCAGGTCTGGTTGATGTAGTCCGTGAACTGGGCGCCATTCATCACGTCGATGGTGCGGTAGTTGTGCTTGGCGGAGAAGCTGCCGTTGTAGCTGACGCGCACGCCGTCGCCCTTCGTACCTTTCTTGGTGGTGATGATGATGACGCCGTTCGAAGCGCGGGAACCGTAGATCGCGGTCGCGGAAGCGTCCTTGAGGACGGAGAAGCTCTCGATGTCGTTGGGGTTGACGGAGGCGAGAGGGTCGCCCATGAAGGCGCCGCCTTCCTTGGTGATAGGCACGCCGTCGATGACGATGAGCGGGTCGTTGCTGGCGGTCAGCGAAGAGCCGCCGCGGATGCGGAAGGCGGATTTCGCGCCGGGTTCACCGGAAGCGGGCGTGATGTTGAGTCCCGATACCTTACCCACGAGGGCCTGGGCGGGGCTTGTGATCGCGCCGCGGTTGACGTTGTCGGCCTTGACGGCCACGACGGAACCTGTCATGTCACTCTTCTTCACGGTACCGTAACCGATGACGACCACATCGTCAAGGAACTCGGTGTCAGTGACGAAAGTAAGGGTGGCAGGGACCTGTGATGCCTTGAATGTCTGGGTGGTGTAGCCGATGCAGCTGATGACCACCGTGGCGTCCGGACCGGACACGGTCAGTTCGTAGTCACCGTCGAGGCCGGTCGTGGTGCCGGTGGTGGTGCCTTGCTCCATCACGGTGGCTCCGATGACCGGACCCATGTCGTCGACGACTACGCCCTTGACCTTGTATCCGTTCTGGGCGGACAAGGTTGTGCCGAGCAGCAACAGGGCTGCGATCGACACGAGCGTTTTGATCCTATTCATTTGGATGTTTTTATTAGTTGATATTGGTTTATGATTGTTTGGCTTTCTCGTTGACGAGTCCGACGCAGAGGGCGCCTGCGACCAGCAGCACGCCGGCGAGCAGGAGCATCGCGGCCTGGCTGCCGCCGACCAGCTTCAGGACGAGGCCGCCGGTGGCCGCCGCGACGATCTGCGGCAGGCAGATCGTGCAGTTGAACAGGCCCAGGTATTCACCCATGTGCTCGCCGCTCAGGGAGTTGGTGAGCAGGGTGAAAGGCAGGGCCAGCATCGCCGCCCAGGCCGCTCCGATGAGCAGGAAGGAGGCGAAGAGGACGAACTTGTCGTGGACGAAGAAGACCGAGGCGAAGCCGAGCGCACCGAGCAGCAGGCTGACGACATAGGCGGTCTTGAGGCGCTTGAAGCGCGGGATCACCAGCGCCCAGAGCATGGAACCGACGGCCTGGACGGCGAAGACGACACCCACCCAGTTGCCGGCGGCCTGATAGCCTTCGGAGGCGGGATCGGTCGTCCCCCAGACGTTGGCGGCCAGGGTGCCGTTGGTATAGGTCCACATGTAGAGGAACGCGGCCCAGCAGAAGAACTGCACGAGACCGACGGTCCAGAAGGTCTTCGGCGCATGTTTCAGGAGGGTCAGCAGGCCTTCGCCCTTCTTCTGCTCCTGTTTCTGGGGGTCGATGCCGTGGAATTCGGCATATTCCTGCGGATTCATCTCCTTGACCCTCATGAAGGTATAGAGGACGCAGAGGATGAGGATGGCGGCGCCGACATAGAAGCTCCACTTCACAGAGTCGGGGATGACGCCCTCGGGGGCCGTGTTGGCGATACCGATCCAGGTGAAGAAGATGGGGAAGAGGTAGCCTGCGAAAGAGCCGGCGTTGCACAGGAAACTCTGGATGGAGTAGGCCTTGGCCTTCTGCTGCTCATTGACCATGTCTCCGACCATCATCTTGAAAGGCTGCATCGCCACGTTGATGGAGGTGTCGAGGAAGATCAGCGAGAAGAGGCCGAACCACATCGCCCCGTTCAGGCCAAGCAGGAGACGGGTCGAGAAGTTGAGGCTGCCGGCGTTGGGCAGGAAGGCCATGACCAGGACGGCGACCAGCGCGCCGACGAGCAGATAGGGCTTGCGGCGGCCGAGACGGTTCCAGGTCCGGTCGGACCAGCGACCGATCAGGGGCTGGACGATCATTCCCATCAGCGGGGGCAGGATCCAGAAGAAACTGAGCTGGTGCGGGTCGGCACCCAGCGTCGCGAAGATGCGGCTGATATTGGCACTTTGCAGCGCGTATGCGATCTGGACTCCGAAGAATCCGAAGCTCAGGTCCCACAGTTGCCGGGAGGTCAAGTCGCGTTTTTGCATGGCGATTCAGTTTTAGTGTAGCCTGCAAATGTAGATATAATTTATCAATAAATTATAAATTTTGCGACAAATCGCACTTGTGCTTACGATTTGTCGCAAAACGGATGGGTAAAGGTATAGCGTCTACCTGCTGCTGCTCCTAACCAGCGAAAGGACTTTCTCGTTGAAAGCGCCTTGCTGCAGGAGCGTCTCGAGGCTGAGGTGCATGCGGTAGCGCCAGTACCAGGGACAGATGGCGGGGACGTTGATGCGCTCCTCCTCGGGCTTGGCGTAACGCAAGTTGCCGTCGATGGCGAGCCAGTCCTGCAGGGG
This sequence comes from Bacteroidales bacterium, assembly GCA_017400135.1. Classification (GTDB taxonomy): domain Bacteria; phylum Bacteroidota; class Bacteroidia; order Bacteroidales; family UBA932; genus Cryptobacteroides. Next base: position 20,226 of record JAFPVJ010000005.1, on the reverse strand, counting down.
CAGGATGGTGAACATGGCGGGGGAGGCGAGGTGCTGCCGGACGATCTGCTCGCAGGCATCGGGATCCAGGGCGGCGGGCGCCTGGCCGGGACGGCCGAGGACCTCGTTCCAGTAGCGCTGGATGAGGTTTTTGTCTTCCTCTTCCCACCAGGCCCGGATCGGGGTCATGTCGTGGGTGGAGGTGGTGCAGACGCAGAGGTAGGGGTACTGAGCCGGGATGGCGAAGGTCTGGGCCGGGTCTTTCGGCATGCGCTGGATCTCCAGGGAAAGGATGCGCTGGGCGTCCATCACTTCTGGTACGCAGGCGGGAATCATGCCCAGGTCCTCGCCGCAGGCGAGCATGCCGGTGGAGCCGAGCAGCTCGGGCAGCTTGCGCAGGGCCTGCTGTTTCCAGTAATGGTTGTGGCGGCGGTAGAAGAAGTCGTCGTACATCGCGTCGAAGGCGCGCTTGCGGCCCTCGTCCAGGGCGGCGTAGGCGGCCGTCTTGCGGCCGTTGATGCGGGGATGCCAGCGGCCGGGGCGGTGCGGGTCCTGGAGGAACAACTCCTTGACTGGAAGCCCCTTGGCCTCGATTTCGCCCGTGGCGAACGGCAGGGCGGGACTGAAGTGCCCCATCAGGCCGCTCTTTTCCGGCTGGGGGATCTCCCAGATGCGGAAGAAACCCAGGATGTGGTCGATGCGGAAGGCGTCAAAGTACTCAGCCATCTTGCCCAGGCGGCTCTTCCACCAGGCGTAGCCGTCCTTGGCCATCTCGTCCCAGTTATAGGTCGGGAAGCCCCAGTTCTGGCCGTCTTCCGCGAAGGCGTCCGGCGGTGCGCCGGCCTGCGAGTCCATGTTGAAGAGCTCCGGGTGGCACCAGGCGTCCACGCTGGTGGGGCTGATGCCGATGGGCAGGTCGCCCTTGAACACGACGCCCTTGGCACGGGCGTAGGCGCAGACCTCTTTCAACTGCTTGTCCAGATGGTACTGCTGGAAGCAGGCGAAGCCCACTTCTTCGGGATGCGCGTCCTGGTAGGCCTTTGCCTTTTTCGGAGAATAGACGGCCCATTCGCCCCATTGGGAGAAATCGGGGGTGCCGTAAGCGTCCCGCAGGGCGCAGAAGACGGCGTAGGGGAGGAGCCAGTCTTCGTTGGCCTTGACGAAGTCCTTGTAGGCCGCGCTCTCGAGGACTTCACGGCCCTTGGCGCCCTGGAAGACCTTTTTGAGCAGGCGGGTCTTGGCTTCGTTGACGCGGACATAGTCGATTTTAGGAAGTGCGTTGAGCTCGGCCTGCAACTTCTTGTATTCCGCCGTCCGGGGCACGCCGGCCGCGGGCAGGTTGAGAAACTGAGGGTGCAGGGCGAAGGTCGAATTGGCATTGTAGGGATAGGAATCCATCCAGTCCCGGGTCATCGTGGTATCGTTGATCGGGAGGAGCTGGAGCACGCCCTGGCCGGTGCGCGCCGCCCAGTCGGCCATCTTCTTGAGGTCGTAGAATTCGCCGACGCCGAAGTCCTCTTCGCTGCGCAGCGAGAAAACGGGAATGGCCGTGCCGGCGCCCCGGTATCCAGGACGGTCGAAGGCCGCGTTGGAATGGGCCCGCAGGAAAGCGGCGCCCGCCGGCGGATCGATCCAACTGTCGCGGAACTGCGTCTCGCCGCGTCCGGGCTTCCGGCTGTGGGAGGTCCATTCCTGGCGGGCGACGAGGCCTTCGCGGATCACCTCATAGCCATATTTCTGCAGCAGGACTTTGGGGCAGGGATCGATCGTGACGCTCCACAGGCCTCCCTCGCTCCACTGCATCGGGTATTTCTTTCCACCGGAGACCAGGACCAGGCTCTCGCCCCATTCGGTCCGGTATTCAATCGTAAAAGTTGCTTTCATAATTCGATTTGTCTGAATCAAGGCAAATTTAACAAGTTTTTGTCTATATTTGAAAGATGATAATTACAACACGGATATGAAAAGGTTATTTGTCTCTTTGTTTGCGCTGGTGCTGACGGTCATGACGGCCTGGGGAGCGCAGAAGGATACCCTCCGGATCCTGGCGATCGGCAACAGTTTCTCGTGGAATGCGGTCGAGCAGAACCTCAGCGCCATCGCGCTCGCGGACGGGAAATGCGCCATCATCGGCAACATGTACATCGGCGGCTGCTCGCTGGAGCGCCACTGGAAGAATGCGCAAACGGACAATGACGATTATTCCTATCGCAAGATCAACCAATACGACGTCAAGACTTCCTTCAAGAACTACACGCTCGAGAAGGCCCTGGCGGATGAGCCCTGGGACATCGTGACGTTCCAGCAGGCCAGCCATTTCTCCGGATTCCCGGACACATACGAACCCTACCTGGGCGAACTGATTGAATATGTCAGGGCGCGCGTCCCCGCCGGCACGCAGTTGTGGTGGCATCAGACCTGGGCGTATGCCACGACATCGACGCACAAGGCCTTCCCCGACTACGACAAGGACCAGGACAAGATGTACGCGATGATCATGGCGGCTTCCGCCAAGGCCTGCAAGGAGCACAAGCTCCCCGTCATCCCCTGCGGCACGACGATGCAGAACCTGCGGGGCACCTTCGTCGGCGACAACGTCACGAAGGACGGGTTCCATCTCAACCCGCTCGGCTGCTACGCTGCCGCCTGCACCTGGTACCAGACCCTCTTCGGCGAGAGTGTGGTGGGCAATGCCTTCCGCCCCCAGTATGTGAGCGAGGAGGAAGTGGAAGCGGCGCAGAAATCCGCTGCCGCCGCCGTCAAGAAACCTTTCAAAGTCAGTAAGATCAAATGAGCATACGCAAGCTTCTCCTCGGCGATGAAGCCATCGCGCTGGGAGCGATCCACGCCGGCCTGTCCGGCGTATACGCCTACCCCGGCACGCCTTCGACCGAGATCACGGAGTTTATCCAGAAGGATCCCGTCGCGCGGGAGCGCGGCATCCACAGCCGCTGGTGCACCAACGAAAAAACCGCGATGGAAGCGGCCCTCGGCATGTCTTATGCCGGCAAGCGGGCCCTCGTCTGCATGAAGCACGTAGGCATGAACGTCTGCGCCGACGCCTTCGTCAACAGCGCCGTCACCGGCGTGAACGGGGGACTGGTCGTGCTCGCGGCCGACGACCCTTCGATGCATTCTTCCCAGAACGAGCAGGACAGCCGCTTCTACGCCAAGTTCGCCATGGTGCCCGTCTTCGAGCCCTCGAACCAGCAGGAAGCCTACGACATGGTCGCCAAGGCCTTTACCCTTTCCGAGGAACTGAAGACACCTGTCCTGATGCGGGTCGTCACGCGCCTGGCGCATTCCCGCGCGGCGGTGGAATTGGGAGAGGCCCACGCTGAGAATGATTTCCGCCCGTCTGAAGACCGGGGGTGGGTGCTGTTGCCCGCCATCGCGCGCCGGCAGTATGTGAAACTGATCGAAAAGCAGCCGCAGATGGAGGAAGCCTCCGCCTGGTCCGCTTTCAACCGCCTGGAGAAGGAAGATGCGGACCTGGGCGTCGTCGCCTGCGGCATCGCCTATAACTACGTGAAAGAAGCGCTTTCCGCCGATCCGGCGCGAAAGGCTTCCATCCTGAAACTGTCCCAATACCCGCTGCCCGCCGGGGCTTTGCGGGAACTGGCTGCTTCCTGCCGGGAAATCCTGGTCGTGGAGGACGGGCAGCCTGTCGTGGAGCAGGATGTCAAGGCCCTGCTCGGTGCGGGCTACCCCGTCCGGGGACGCCTGACCGGCGACTTGCCGCGTACCGGCGAACTGGATCCGGACAGCGTGGCGGCTTCTTTGGGCGTGAAAGGCGCGGCGGGTCTTCCCGCAGCGAAGACCCTGGCCGCCCGTCCGCCGCAGCTCTGCCCCGGATGCGGGCACAGGGATGTGTACAAGGCCCTGAACGAAGTGGCCGCCGAGTACCCCGGAGCGAGGATTTTCGGCGATATCGGCTGCTATACCCTGGGCGCTCTGCCGCCTTTCCGGGCGTTGGCCAGCTGTGTGGACATGGGTGCGTCAATCACGATGGCGAAGGGCGCCGCGGACGCCGGTCTCTTCCCGGCCATCGCGGTCATCGGCGACTCGACCTTCACGCATTCCGGGATGACCGGCCTGCTGGATGCCGTGAACGACGGTTCTCCCCTCACGGTCGTCATTTCTGACAACCTCACGACCGCGATGACGGGCGGGCAGGATTCGGCCGGGACCAGCAAATATGAGGCGATCTGTACGGGCCTCGGCGTGGATCCGGCCCATGTGCGTGTCGTTGTCCCGACCCCGACCAACATCCCCGAGATCACGCGCATCCTACGCGAAGAGATCGCCTACAAGGGCGTGTCGGTCATCATCCCGCGCCGCGAATGCATGCAGACCCTTAAACGCAAGAAGAAATGAAAACCGATATCATCCTGTGCGGAGTCGGAGGACAGGGCATCCTGTCCATCGCGACGGTTCTTGGAGAGGCCGCCACGGCGAGCGGACTGCAGTTGAAACAGGCGGAAGTTCACGGTATGAGCCAGCGCGGCGGTGACGTGCAGAGCAATCTGCGTCTCTCCACCGAGCCAATCTGGAGTGACCTGATCCCGAAGGGACAGGCCGACCTCATCATTTCGATGGAACCGATGGAGGCGTTGCGCTATCTTCCTTACCTGTCTCCGGAAGGGCGCGTGGTGACGGCTTCCAAGCCCCTGGTCAACATCCCGGATTATCCGGACCTGGCGGACATCATCGCGGAACTGGAAGCCCTGCCGAACGTTTCTATGATGGACATAGAGACGGTCGCCTTGGAGAATAAGGTGCCTCGCGGGGCCAACATGGTCCTGCTCGGGATGACCGCTCCCTTCCTGGGCATCCTGACGCCCGAGGCCTTGCGCGCTGCCGTCGCCCGCGTGTTCGCCCCGAAAGGGGAGGCCGTTGTCGAAGCCGACCTGCTGGCCTTCGACCTGGGCTTGCAGGCGAGCGGAAAATGAATAATAATCAGTTAGTTAGTAGTATATGATCTGGAACAACAACAAAGAATGCATGCCCCGTGAGCAGATGAGAATGCTCCAGGGCAAGCGCTTGCACAAGATCGTGGACTATGTGTATCACAACGTCCCGTTCTACCGCGACAAGCTTCAGCAGATGGACATCAAACCCGAGGACATCACCTCGATCGACGACATCGTGAAGCTTCCCTTTACGACCAAGCAGGACCTCCGGGACAACTATCCCTTCGGCCTCCAGGCCGCCCCGCACAGCGAGGTCATCCGTTTCCACGCATCCTCCGGTACGACCGGCAATCCGACCATCGTGGGTTATACCCGCAAGGACGTGGGTGTCTGGAGCGAGTGCATGTCCCGCTGCCTGACTGCTTTTGGCGTGACGCGGGACGACCTGTTCAGCGTCGCGTATGGCTACGGTCTCTTCACCGGCGGCCTGGGCGTCCACTACGGCGTGGAGAATCTGGGCGCCGCCGTACTCCCGACTTCTACGGGAAATACGGAGAAACACGTCCGCCTGCTCCGCGACCTGGGTGTGACCGGCATCGCCTGCACCCCTTCCTACGCCCTGTACCTCGCCGAAACAATGGAAAAAATGGGCGTCTCCGTGGACCAGATCAAGCTTCGGACCGGAGCGTTCGGCGCCGAACCCTGGACGGAGAGCATGCGCCAGGAGATCGAGAAACGCCTGGGCCTGAAAGGCTACAACATCTACGGCCTCAGCGAGATCATGGGCCCTTGCGTCAGCTATGAGTGCGAGGAGCAGAACGGCTCTCACATCTGCGAGGACCATTTCTTCCCCGAGGTCGTCGATCCCGAGACCCTCGAGCCGCTGCCGTACGGGCAGCCGGGCGAGCTGGTGTTCACGACCCTGACGAAGGAAGGTATGCCGCTGCTGCGCTACCGCACCCGCGACCTCTGCGCCCTGTACAACGATCCCTGCCCCTGCGGCCGCACCGCCGTGCGCATGGGCCGCATCATGGGCCGCAGCGACGACATGCTCATCATCCGGGGCATCAATGTCTTCCCGTCCCAGGTCGAGAGCGTCATCCTCAGCATGCCGGAGTGCGCGCCGCATTTCCTGCTGGTGGTGGACCGCGTGGACAATCTCGACACCCTCACCGTCCAGGTGGAGGTCCGGCAGGACTTCTTCGCCCAGGGCTACGATACCTTCGAACCCATCTTCAAACTCGAGCGCGAACTGGCCGCCAAGTTGCGCAGCGTGCTGAGTATCAATGCGAAGGTTCAGGTCAAGGAACCCGGTACGCTGGAGCGCAGCCAGGGCAAGAGCAAATTCGTCATCGACAACCGAGTACTGAAATAATACTATGAGCGTTTCCCCTTACTTCCATCCGGAAATGGAGACCCTTTCCCGCAGCGGGATCGAGGCCTTGCAGTCCGAGCGACTGCGCGCGACGGTGCGGCATTGCATGAATTCGCCCTTTTACAAGAAGCGTTTCGCCGAATGCGGCCTGACGCCGGACGACATCCGCACCCCCGCCGACCTGTATAAGATTCCCTTCACGACCAAGCAGGACCTGCGCGACACCTATCCTTTCGGCATCGCTTCGGTGCCGCTGGAGAAGTGCGTGAGGCTGCATTCGTCCAGCGGGACGACGGGCAATCCGACGGTCGTCCTGCACTCGGCCCGCGACCTGGACCAGTGGGCGGAGGCCGTGGCGCGCTGCCTGTGGATGGTGGGCTGCCGGCCGGACGACGTGTTCCAGAATTCCTCCGGCTACGGGATGTTCACCGGCGGCCTGGGGTTCCAGTACGGCGCCGAAAGGCTGGGGATGCTGACCGTTCCGGCCGGGGCCGGCAATACGCTCCGCCAGATCAAGTTCTTTACGGATTTCGGGACGACCGTCGTCCACGCCATTCCGTCCTATGCGGGCCGCCTGTATGAGGTGATGTGCCAGAACGGCATCGACCCGCGCCGGGACACGAAGCTGCGGACCCTGGTCATCGGCGCGGAACCGCACAGCGAGGACACGCGCCGCCGCATCGAGGACATGCTGGGCGTCAAGGCCTACAACTCTTTCGGCATGTCTGAGATGTGCGGTCCCGGCGTGGCATTCGAGTGCCCCGAGCAGAACGGCATGCACATCTGGGAGGACTACTACATCGTCGAGATCGTCGATCCCGACACCCTGGAGCCCGTCCCGGACGGGGAAGTGGGTGAGCTCGTCCTGACGACGATCAACCGTGAGGCGATGCCGTTGCTGCGCTACCGCACGCGCGACCTGACCCGTATCTTGCCGGGCGACTGCCCTTGCGGGCGAGCCCATAAGCGTCTCGACCGGATGAAGGGACGTAGCGACGATATGATCATCCTCAAGGGCGTCAACATCTTCCCGATCCAGATCGAGACCGTGCTGATGAAGTATCAGGAGCTGGCGTCGGATTACCTGATCACGTTGGAGAGCCACGAGGACAACGACATGATGAGGGTCGAGGTCGAGTTCAAGGAGGAGTACCTGGACGATTATGCCAGGCTGCAGAACCTGGAGCGGGATATCACGCGCCGTCTGCGCGATGAGATCCTGGTTACGCCGCTGGTGCGGCTCGTCCCGAAGGGGACCCTGCCCGTGTCGGAAGGAAAGGCGGTCCGGGTGAAAGATTTACGCAAACAATATTAAAATCCAGAAAGATATGACAGTACATCAACTTTCCGTTTTCTTGGAGAACAAGTCCGGGACCCTGGTGAAGGTCCTGAAGCTTTTTAAGGATGAGGGCATCCAGCTGATCGCCATCACTATCGCGGATACGGCCGAATACGGCATCTGCCGCATCATCTGCAGCGAGCCGGCCCGGGCGTTCGAGGTGCTGAAGGCGGCCGGTGTGGCCGTGTCGATGTCGGAGGTGTTCGCCGTCGAACTGGATGACGAGCCCGGTCGGGCGGCCGACGCCATCGCGGTCTTTGCCAAGGAGGGGATCAGCATCGCTTACCTGTATTCCTTCCGTATCCAGGGCAAGGGTGCGCTGGTCTTCCGCACCGACAAGGCCGACAAGGCCCGTGAGGCCATCGCCCGCGCAGGGCTGACCATCATCACGGAGGACGCACTCTCGAATCTGGTCTGACGACCGTTTGACGCAGGGCGTCCGATAGCGGTCAGGGGCCGTGCAGTTTGGACAGCATTCCCCATGAGGGTTCATTTCTGCTGTCCAAACTGCACGGCCCCTGGCCGCATGTATGCAGTCGCGATTTTACCAGGGAGATGGCGCCGAAGACGCCCAGGGAGGCGGCGAGCATGATGGCCCCGGCCAGCAGCACGCCCAGCATCACAAAGATCACACTCTTCTTGAAATCCATGTTCAGCAGACTGGCCGCCAGGGTTCCGGTCCAAGCCCCCGTGCCCGGGAGCGGGATGCCGACGAAGAGCAACAGGGCGATGTAGAGGCCGTTCCCGGCCTTTTCCTCCATCTTTTTGACCGCCTTTTCACCCTTGGTCAGACACCAGCGGAAAAAGCCGCCGATCACGGGCTTGTCCTTGCCCCATTCCAACAGTTTGCGGGCGAATAGGAAGATGAAGGGGACCGGCAGCATGTTGCCCAGGACCGCGACGATGCAGGACGGGACGATGGGCAGGTTGAACCCCACTGCGTATGGAATGGCACCGCGCAACTCGATCAACGGCACCATCGAAATCAGGAAAACGATCAGGTATTTCTTGAACACGTCAGTCTGCGTTTGTCGGGTCCGTGGCGGGGCTGTATTGGGCGATCAGTTCGCGGATCTCCTGTTTGGCGGCTTTCCAGCGGGGGATGTCGATCTTGGTGCCGACGATCTCCACGACTTTGGCCGCGATGATGGAACCGACCTCCCCGCAGACCTTGAGCGGCATTCCGAGGGAATGGGCGTAGAGGAAGCCCGCCGCATAGGTATCTCCAGCGCCGGTGGCGTCCACGGGGTCCGCCGGCCAGGCCGGTATGTAATGGCGCTCGTCTCCGGACTGGAGCCAGCTGCCGTCCTTGCCGACCTTCACGACGGCGATCTTGCACTGCTTCGAGATCTCTTCCAGCGCCTCTATCGGCTCCTGGATCCGCGTGAAGGCCTTGGCCTCGGTCTCATTGGCGAAGACGATGTCCACGTACTTGTCCACGATGTCGTGCAGGAAGGCGAAGTTGGACTCGACGACGTTGTAGGACGCCATGTCGATGCTGATGATGCAGCCGGCCTCGTGTGCCAGCTCCACGGCGCGGCGGATCAGGTTCTGATTCTGGACCAGATAGCCCTCGATGTGGAAATAATCGTGACCCTGGAAGTATTCGGGCTTGAGGTCCTCGGGGACCAGGTCCAGCGCGGCGCCGAGATAGACGGCGAAGGTGCGCTCGGCGTTGCCGCCGCTGACGAAGACCATCGAGCGTCCGCTGGATTTCTCGCTCTTGAGAAGCAGGGAATGGACGCCGTACTGCTCCTGGTCGCTCTTGAAGAGCAGGCCCAGTTCGTCGTCGCCGATCTTGCCGATGAAGGCGGAGGGCATCCCGAAGATGGCGGTGCAGGTGATCGTGTTGGCCGCGCTGCCGCCGGCCACGTACTTGACGCCGAGGGGCTTGAGGGCGGACCAGATCTTGTCGCCGGTCTCCATGTCGACGTGCTGCATGCTGCCCTTGGGCAGGTGGTATTTCTCGAGGAACGAGTCATCCGGCAGGATAGCCAGGATGTCGGTGAGGGCGTTGCCGATGCCGAGGATCGATTTCATGTCGCTTGCAAGGATTAACTGACAAATTTAATCAATTTTATCGGTATATTTGCGCCCGTGAACGGCAAGCTGTCCAAATTCCTGAAGACCCTGCTCTCCGTGGCCCTGGCCGCGGTGCTGCTCTGGTATTCTTTCAAGGGAGTGGACTGGAAGGACTTTTTCGCCGAGATCCGCCATTGCCACTGGGGCTATGTGCTGCTGTCCATGCTGGCGGGCGCCCTGGCTTTCATCATCCGCGGCCTGCGCTGGCGCAGGATCCTCCATCCCCTGGACCCTTCGACCCGACGCCTTCCCTGCATCAACGGAATCAACATCTCCAACGTCGCCAACATGGTCATTCCGTACTCGGGCGAGTTGGTCCGCTGCGGCGTAGTCACGCGCCACAGTCCCATCGATCCCGAGACAGGAAGGCACCGGGCCTCCTACGACCGGGTGCTGGGCACGGCGATCCTGGAGCGCGGCTGGGACATCCTGTCCGTCGTCATCCTGCTGGTGGTGTTGCTGCTGTTCAAATGGACGGAATTCGGCGGATTCCTGGTCGAACACATCTTCGGGCCCATCGCGAATTCATTGCGCGGCGGAATCGGCTGGGCCGTCGCCGGCATCGTCCTGACCGGGGCTGCAGGCGTCTGGGCCGTGTTCCATTTCCGCAAGCGCAGCACCTTCTGCCGGAAAATCTGCGACGTATGCCTGCACTTCCTGCAAGGTTTCGTCAGTTGCTTCCGGATGAAGGACAAGGGCTTGTTCTTCCTTTATACGGCATTGATCTGGGGAATGTACTGGCTGCAGATGGTCTTCATCAAGGAAGCCCTCCCGGCCGTGTCGGGCCTGGGCGTACTCGACTGCCTTTTCCTGATGCTGGTCGGGAGTTTCGCCTCCTGCCTGCCGGTCCCCGGCGGCTTCGGCGCCTACCATTTCATCATCTCCACGGCCCTCTTCGTCCTCTACGGTTTCCCGCAGGCGGGCGTCGGCATCGTTTTCGCCACCCTCGCCCACGAATCCCAGGCGCTCACCATGCTCATCACCGGCGGCGCCAGCTATCTGCAGGAGACTTTTACCAAGAGAGATCGCTAGAAAAGGAGAACGTACCGGAGGGTGATGGCCGGTGTCAGTTGTTTGTGACCGACGCTTGCTTCGGAGAGTTTATAGTCGGGAGAATCGATGGTTCCGATTTCGACGATGGTACGATCCGTTACGATGTTTTGCTGCAGCAGCAATCCCAGGGCCAGTGCACTGTGACGACCGAACTTCCAACCCAGCTGGTTCTCCAGGAATAATCCATTGTATGTGGGGTCTTTTTTCCCGCCGGGGTACCAATCTGAGTCATAAAAAGATAGAATGTCAATCGCATATCCGGCATCCAGATTGGCGAAGAGTTTCCCTTTGCCATATCCGAAACGCAGAAAGACGGGGATGTCCACTTCGTTACTGAAAGTGGAATGGGTGTGCTTTCCGTTTTTGACTGTATAAGACACAATGGGACGGGCGTAGCGTATCCCCGCTCCAAGGCCGGTCCTGAAGCCGCCGTCCCATTGATATTGAGCGACAAATTCAGGCGTCACGATAAACTGAGGACCCTTTCCCACGCCGGCACCGGCCACCAATTCCAGGGAATAGGACATGTTTCCTTGTGCCTGCAGCGAAATAGCCGCGAGACAAAGAGCGATTAGGCAAACTATCTTTTTCATAAGCGGAAAAACGGATTATTGGAGCACCAGCTCCACCGGGCAGTGATCGGAACCGAAGATGTCGTTGTGGATCTCTGCAGAGACGATGCGGTCCTTGAGCGCGTCGGAGACAAGGAAGTAATCGATGCGCCACCCCACGTTCCGCTCCCGCGCCGCCATCCGGTACGACCACCAGCTGTACTTGACCTCCTGCGGGTGCAGGAAACGCCAGCTGTCGGTGAAACCCGCGGCAAGCAGCTCCGTCATCTTGGCCCGCTCCTCATCGGAGAAGCCGGCGTTGAAATGGTTCGTGGCCGGGTTCTTCAGGTCAATCTCCTCGTGCGCCACGTTCATGTCGCCGCAGACGACCACGCCCTTCCTGGAAGCCAAGCTGCAAAGATAAGCACGGAACGCATCCTCCCACTGCATCCGGTAGTCCAGGCGCCGAAGGCCGTCCTGCGAATTGGGCGTATAGACGCAGACCAGGAAGAAATCCTCCATCTCCAGCGTCACGACGCGGCCCTCGTGGTCGTGCTCGTCCACGCCGATGCCGTACGAAACGGAGAGGGGAGTGTGCTTCGTATAGATCGCCGTCCCGGAATAACCCTTCTTGTCGGCGTAGTTCCAGTAGGAAGTGTAACCCAGGAACTCCAGGTCGATCTGCCCGGCCTGAAGCTTGGTCTCCTGCAGACAGAAGAAGTCGGCATCCAACTCGGTAAAGGTGTCGGCGAATCCCTTGCCGGCGACAGCCCGCAGGCCGTTGACGTTCCAACTGATGAATCTCATGGCTATTCGAGGGTCCACTCGGCCCCGTCCTTGGTGTCCTTGACGCTGATACCCAGGGCCTTGAGGGCATCGCGGATATGGTCGGACGTCGTCCAGTCCTTGGCCGCCTTGGCCGCCGCACGCTGCTCCAGGACCATATCCATCAGGCCGGCGATGGTCTTGCCCGCCTTGCCGCTTTCCTCCTCTTCCGGAACGAGCCCGAGTACGCCGAAGACGATGTCGTCGAAAAGCTGCACCAGGGTATCCAGGTCGCCTTTCGTCAGCGTGAGCTTCTTATCCTTGGCGATGTTGATCAGGCGCACGGCGTCGAAGAGATGGGAAAGCGCGACCGGGGTGTTCATGTCGTCGCAGAGGGCGTCATAGACGCCGTCGAAGATGGCCTTGACCTCCGGATTGTCCGCCGGGCAGGAGTCGGGCGCCACGGACGTGCCGTAGTCGCCGTATTCGCGGACGGGCAAGGCGCGGCCCGCCATCGCAAAGAGGTCCTTCGCTCCCTGTAGGATGCGCTTGAGACCCTTTTCGGCCGCCTGGAGGGCTTCGTTGCTGAAGTCCAGGGTGCCGCGGTAATGCGCCTGCAGGATGAAGAAGCGGATGGTCATCGGGCTGTAGGCCTGCTCGAGTTTCGGGTGATCGCCCGCGAAGAGCTCGGGGAGGGTGATGAAGTTACCCAGGGACTTGCCCATCTTCTGCCCGTTGATGGTGATCATGTTGTTGTGGACCCAGTAGCGTACGCCCTGGGTGCCGCGGCAGGCGACGTTCTGGGCGATTTCGCACTCGTGGTGCGGGAACATCAGGTCCATGCCGCCGCCGTGGATGTCGAACTCGGAGCCGAGGTATTTCTCTCCCATCACCGAGCACTCGAGGTGCCAGCCGGGGAATCCGACGCTCCAGGGGGAGGGCCATTTCATGATGTGCTGGGGCTCCGCCTTCTTCCAGATGGCGAAGTCGTAGGGGGCGCGCTTGTCGTCCTGGCCGTCGAGGGAGCGGGTGCCCTCGAGCGTGTCGTCGAGGTTGCGGCCGCTCAGGATGCCGTAGTGATGGTCCTGGTTGTATTTACGCACGTCGAAATAGACGCTGCCGTTGCTGATGTAGGCATAGCTGCTGTCCAGGATGGTCTTGACGGCCTCGATCTGCTCCAGGATGTGCCCGGAGGCGCGGGGCTCGATAGACGGGGGAGCGACGTTTAGCCGGCGCATCGCCTCGTGGTAGCGCAGGGTGTAGGTCTGGACGACCTCCATCGGCTCCAGTTGCTCGATGCGGGCCTTTTTGGCGATCTTGTCTTCGCCTTCATCGGCGTCGTGCTCCAGATGGCCCACGTCCGTGATGTTGCGCACGTAGCGGACCTTGTATCCCAGGTGCCGGAACAGGCGCTGCAACACGTCGAAGGTCACGCCCGGGCGGGCGTGTCCGAGGTGCGCGTCCCCGTAGACGGTCGGGCCGCAGACATACATGCCCACGAATCCCTCCCGGACGGGCTTGAACAGCTCCTTGCGGTGGCTGAGCGTATTGGTAAGAAATACTTCTCTCATCTCAATTATCTTTCTTCGTTTCGGCGTGCTCCTTGACCAGGGCCCAGCCGCAGCCGATCAGCAGACCGGCAATCATCCAGATCAGCAGGACGGTCTTTCTCGAATTGGCGGACTTGCGGGGGACGTAGGCGGGCGTCAGTTCGGTGAAAGCCACGTTGTCTTCCTCGACTTTCACCCGGGCGGAAAGACAGTTCTTGGCCAGTTCGAGGTAGAGCATGCGCGCCAGCTCGGTCTCCGTGCTCAGCCGCTGGTATTCGACTTCCGCGGCGGCGGTGCGCTTGCCCTGGTGGCGGTCCTTGAGCCAGGCCAGGGAGGCCTGTTTCTTCTCATAATCCGCCTTGGCGGTGGCGTATTGCTTCTCCAGGTATTCGAGATTGTCGGAGGCCTTCTTGACCTTGAAACGGGAGATATACTCCTTGAACAGGTCGTAGGCCGCGATGGCCAGCTCGGCGGAGGCGGTGGACTCGTTCATCGTGGCGCTCAGCACCGCATGTTTCTCGGATTTGATGACATCCAGATCCAGGCAGTTGCGCAACGCCTTGATGGTGACGGCTTCTTCCTTAGTCAGAGCGGGCGCGTTGATGCCGGCACTGTCCGCCGCAAACGTGGGATCCTCTTTCTTGTTGGCCTCGATGGCATCCCGGATGACGCCGGGCAGGCCGACCGTATAGCGGACCAGACCCTTGAAGAAGTTCTTTTTCTGGTACTGTTCGTCGTTGAACCAGTCGATCAGCGGGATGGGCTCTTCGTAGCCTTTGAAGTGGATCGGCGTGTAGGCAAGCTCCTTCAGCAGATCCAGGTTGGAGATGACCTTGGGATAGACGACGGGCGAAATGGGACCGTCGCTGGTGCCGTCATCCAGGCTGACGCCTGCAAGGGAAGCCAGCGAAGAAAGCCGGCTGCTCATGCTGGAGTTGTATTGCGGGACGAAGGCGATCTTCGTGACATAGCGGTGCTCCGTCGCGAGGGCGGCGATCAGTCCCAGGAGGGTGAAAACGCCCGTGACGATCAGGACGGTCTTTTTCCGTTTCCAGAGGGTGCGGAACAAGGCGAGGAGATCGATCTCCCTCTCTTCTTCGTAATTGTCCATAACTGCTAGATAAACATTCTGACCAGGGCCGTGATCATATAGGCGATGGAGGTCGACGAGGAGGCGATGGTCACGAGCTCGGCGGTGGTCAGCTTGCGGTCTTCCCTCGGCTCACTGGTGACGACCAGCTCCATACCCGGCTCCATCTTGAAATTGGCGCTGCCCTTCTTGGCGACCAGGCCATTCATGTAGACGGCGTAGATCTTGTTGGATTTTGTATTCCTGCGGCGACCGCCAGCCTGGTTGATGTAGTCCCGCCAGGTGTACTTGGGATTGAATACGACCGTGTTGGGATAGAACACGGCGCCGGAGATCTTGACGGTGTTGTTCATGACGGGGACGGTGATGATGTCACCCGTGCGCAGGATGACATCCGCATCCGATCCGGGGTTCTTCAGGGCCTTCTCCAGATCGATACCGATGGTATACAGGTCCTTGACCTTGTTCTTGAGGGAGTCGATGATCGCATCCTTGTCCTTGGCTTTCATCTCCTGTCCGGCCAGCTCGATGGCCACTTCCATCCGGGCCTTTTCCACCTTGGTGATGGTCCGCTCGAGCTGCGCGCCCTTGACGTAGGCGTCGGAAGTGAACTTGCCGGCCCGCTCGATGATGTCGGAGAGGCGCACGACGTTCTTGTCGATGACGTAGGTGCCCGGATAGTTGACTTCGCCGTTGATGACGATGGTCTGCGGCTCCCGGTAGTAGAGCTGGCTGCGGATGAAGATGGCGTCTTCGGGCTGCAGCGGCTCGGCGCCGGCTTCCGGATTGTCGACCAGGTTGATCCGGCTGACAAACCCTTTCTCCCCGCGGCCCTTGCGGGCCACTTCGATGTTGCTCTGATCTGCGCCTTCGGTGAAGCCGCCGGCTTCCATGATGGCGTCATAGACGGACATGCCGGTCCGGAAAGCCAGTTCTCCTTCATTCCTGACCTCTCCGTAGATTCTGATGAAGGTGGAGTCGCGGAGCTCGCTGGCGGAATAGACATGGAGGCTGTCTTCCCGGGCAAGCAGCATCCGTGTCCTGCCGTTCAGGATGTCTTCGAGGTTGAGGTTGACCGAGCTCGGCTGCATGTCCGCATCTTTGCGGAACAGGGTCGCGCGGCTCTTGTATGCATCCTCAGCGAGTCCGCCGGCCGCTTCGATGAGGGCCTTGACATCCGGAATACGCTCGGAGATGGGATAGAAACCGGGCTGCCGGACGGAACCGCGGATACAGACGCGGTTGGCGAATTCAACGGTGCGGCTGTTGATGTAGATGAGGTCGCCGTGCGTCACGGCGAAGGAGAACATTTCGCTGTTGAGGATCTCGAAGGACTGTCCCTTCGTCTCGCCGCGGCGCTCAAGATAGACCCGGTCGGTGGCGGCATCGTCGCTGAAACCGCCCGCGTAGGTGATCAGGTCGGCGACTGTTTCTCCCTCCAGGGATTCGTAACGCATCGGGCGCTTGGCGTCGCCGTCCACGGTGACGACGGAATGGTAGGAGGGGACGGAAATGATATCCCCGTCCTGCAGTTTCAGGTCTTCGGAATAGGCTCCGTGGAAGACAAAGTCATACAGGTCGAAACTGCCGGTGAACTTGCCGTCGCGGTACAGGCGGATGTCACGGACGGAAGCCGTCTCCTCGACGCCGCCGGCCATGAAGAGGGCGGAAGTTATCTGGGCAAGCGCAGGAAGCGCGTAAGCGCCGGGTACGACCACGTCACCCACCACGTTGACCGTGATGGAACGGGCCCGGTTGAGGCTGAGCTTGATGTGGGTGCTGCTGCCGATGTCGCCGTAGATCCGGGAGAGACGGGTCTTCAGGGTGCTTTCGGCCCGCTTTATCGTCATACCTCCGATCGCCACGGGACCCACTCCGTTGACCAGGATGGTGCCGTCCCGGCCGATCACGCTGTTGATCTTGGCCGTGGTGTTGCCCCATACGTCGATGGTGATGTCATCCCCGGGCCCCAAGATGTAGTTGGCGGGAGCGGGTGCGTTGATGCTGGGGATGATGCTGAGTCCCTTGGAGGAGAAAAAGTCGTGGCCGTAGATCCGGTTGGGATCTTTTTCCTCTTCTTCGCCTTTCTTTGCCTGCTTGAGCTGGATCACGCCTTCCGGCTCCGGGGAGGAGTCCAAGGTGGTGGTCTCGGTACTGGTCTTGGCCTTGCTGGGATCGTTCAGCAACGCTTCGATCTCACTTTCGCTGTAACCGTAGGACTTGGCCATCGCCTTGGCCGCCTCGATCTCGCTGATGGACTGGGCCGCCGCGAAAACGGGGAGAAGGAGGGCGCTCAGGACGAGTATCAAAAGTCTTTTATTCATCAGTTTCGCCTTTTATACAAGTTTCAAAGATAACAAAAGAAAGGAAAATATACAAAAAACCGGTCCGCCTGGATGACGGACCGGTTGAAAAGGAGTCAACCTGTACGGGCCTACAGCTCGCTGAGTTCCTGGACCATCTCGTCCTTGCGGCCGACAATGATGTCCTGATAGTCGTTCAGGCCGGTGCCGGCAGGGATCAGATGACCGCAGATGACATTCTCCTTGAGGCCTTCAAGCTTGTCGATGCGGGCGCGGATCGCGGCCTCGCTGAGCACCTTGGTGGTCTCCTGGAAGGATGCCGCACTGATGAAGCTGTTGGTGCGGAGAGCGGCGCGGGTGATACCCTGGAGGACCAGACGGGCCGTAGCCGGCTGGGCTTCGCGGGCGACGAGCAGCTTGAGTCCCTGGCGCTCGAGCGAGGAATTCTCGTTGCGGAGCGTGCGGGCATCAATGATGTCGCCGGGAGCGAACTTGGGCGAATCACCGCCGTCAAGGATGAAATACTTGCCGTAGATGGCGTCGTTGGTGTCCATGAACGTCCACTTGTCGACCAGTTCTTCCTGGAGGAAGTCCGTGTCGCCGGGGTTGACGATCTCGACCTTGCGCATCATCTGACGAACGATGATTTCGAAGTGCTTGTCGTTGATCTTCACACCCTGGAGGCGGTAGACGGCCTGGACTTCATTGACGATGTATTCCTGAGCCTTGACCGGGCCGAGGATGTTGAGGATGTCGGAAGGGGAGACTCCGCCGTCTGAGAGGCGGCTTCCCGCACGGACATAGTCGTTCTCCTGGACCAGGATCTGCTTCGAGAGGGGCACCAGGTAGTGCTTCTCGACGCCGGACTTGTTCTTGACGACGATCTCACGGTTGCCACGCTTGGTCTTGCCCATGATGACCTCTCCGTTGATTTCGGAGATGATGGCCGGGTTGGACGGGTTGCGGGCTTCGAAGAGCTCGGTGACACGCGGCAGACCGCCGGTGATATCGCTCGCCTTGCCGATGGCACGGGGAATCTTGATGATGATTTCGCCGGCCTTGACCTTCTTGCCGTTCTCGGCGATGACGTGGGCGCCCACAGGCAGGTTGAACTGCTTGATGATGTTGCCCTTGTCATCGACGATGTTGAGGGTCGGGTTCTTGGTCCTGTCGCGGGCCTCGATGATGACACGGTCGCGGTTGACGCTGAACTCGTCGGCGATCTCCTCGCGGTAAGTGACACCCTCGATCATGTGCTCGTACTTGATCGTACCGGCCGTTTCGACGATGGTGATGGCGTTGTAGGGTCCCAATCGCAGATCAGGTCACCCTTGGCCACCTTGTCGCCGTCAGCCTTGTACAATACGGCGCCGTAAGGAATGTCGTACTGGGAGTAGGTGTAGCCGGTGTTCTCGTCCATGACGCGGACCTCGGTGGAACGGCTGACGACCACGTTCTCCTTCTCGCCCGCGTCGTTGACGCGTGCGATGGTACGGAGATCCGTGAATACGAGCTTGCCGTCGTACTTGGCGGTGATGGATGAATCGACCGCCGCACCACCCGCGACACCACCGACGTGGAACGTACGGAGGGTCAGCTGGGTACCCGGCTCACCGATGGACTGCGCAGCGATGACGCCGACGACTTCGCCCTTCTCCACCATGCGGCTGGTGGCGAGGTTGCGTCCATAACACTTGGCGCAGACGCCCTTGCGGCTCTCGCAAGTGAGGACGGAACGGATCTCGACCTGCTCGATGGGGAGGTTGTCGATCATGCGCGCGGCATCTTCGCGGATTTCCTCGCCGGCACGGATGATCAACTCGCCCGTGAGCGGGTTGTGGATGTCGTGCACGGAAGTACGTCCGAGGATACGCTCGCCGAGGGACTCGACGACGTCGTCCTTGTTCTTGATGGCCGTGGCGATCAGGCCGCGGAGCGTGCCGCAGTCTTCTTCGGTGATGATGACGTCATGGGACACGTCCACGAGACGGCGGGTCAGGTAACCTGCGTCAGCCGTCTTCAGGGCGGTATCGGCCAGACCCTTACGGGCACCGTGGGTCGAGATGAAGTACTCGAGCACCGTCATTCCCTCCTTCAGGTTGGAAACGATCGGGTTCTCGATGATCTCGGCGCCGGCAGCACCGGACTTCTGGGGTTTCGCCATCAGGCCGCGCATGCCGCACAGCTGCTTGATCTGCTGGGTGGAACCACGCGCTCCGGAGTCCAGCATCATGTAGACGGGATTGAATCCCTGCTGGTCGGCGGAGATCTGCTTGGTGACGATCTCGGTCAGGTTGTTGTCGATGGCGGTCCACAGGTCGATCACCTTGTTGTAACGCTCGTTGTTGGTGATAAAGCCCATCGCATAGTTGTTCTTGATGTCTTCCACCTGACGGTAGCCTTCGTCGATCAGCTTCACCTTTTCCGCGGGGACGAGGACGTCGCCGAGGTTGAAGGAGATGCCGGCCCGGAAGGCCTGGTCGTAACCGAGGTTCTTGATGTCGTCGAGGAACTTGGCCGTGCGGGTCACGCCGGTGTTCTTGATGACTTCGGTGATGATCTTGCGGAGGGCCTTCTTGCCGAGCACTTCGTTGACGAAGGGCACCTCGTCGGGTACATACTGGTTGACAATGATGCGTCCCGCCGTGGTCTCAACCATCTGCGTCCCCTTGGAAGCGTCCTGCTTGTCCACGGGGATGCGGACGTTGATCTTGGCGTGCATCTCGATCGCCTTTTCGTTGTAGGCGATGATGACCTCTTCCGGACCGTAGAAGCTCATGCCGGTACCCTTGGCGCCGGGACGGATCTTGGTGATGTAGTACAGACCGAGAACCATGTCCTGCGAAGGAACGGTGATAGGAGCTCCGTTGGCCGGGTTGAGGATGTTCTGTGAGCCGAGCATCAGCAGCTGGGCTTCCATGATCGCCGCGTTGCCGAGCGGGAGGTGCACGGCCATCTGGTCACCGTCGAAGTCGGCGTTGAAAGCCGTACAGGCGAGCGGGTGCAGCTGGATGGCCTTGCCTTCGATCATCCGGGGCTGGAAAGCCTGGATACCGAGGCGGTGCAGGGTCGGCGCACGGTTGAGGAGCACGGGATGGCCCTTCATCACGTTCTCAAGGATGTCCCAGATGACGGGATCCTTGCGGTCGACGATCTTCTTGGCCGACTTGACGGTCTTGACGATGCCGCGCTCGATGAGCTTGCGGATGATGAACGGCTTGTAGAG